>JAEZIN010000014.1 GCA_023436585.1 Bacillota bacterium
CGTAGCCTCGACCCCGCCAGTGGCGGAAATGGGAGAGGTGGAGGAGGCTGGCGAAACAAGCAATGCGAACGGTAGTGAGCAGTGCGCAGATTGAGCCAGATGGGGAACGGCCCTCCGATGCCTCCCGAGCTTTATTAACGGTCTGAGGCCGCCGGTTAATTTCCGGCGGCCTGCAGCCACATATGACGGACATTCATTTTTTGGGGGGGATCCATTTGGCAGCGTACTGCCCGGCATGCCGTTACGCGTCCCGCCGCCAGACAACCACGCCGGTCCCATGGGGCACTTCCCCGTCCGCCAGGGAAGGATTCAAGCCTAAAAGCTGCTGCCTGGGCACGCGGTAGCGCTTGGCGATGTCCCAGAGTGTATCGCCCGGCTGCGCAAAATACAGGTTGATGCCCCCGGTGGGGATGGCCGCATCCTGGCTCTTTACATCGGAGACGATCCTGGCATCGGCGCGGCGTGCGCCATCCACCGTCATATGCAATATGTATTTCATTTCCACCCTGTCGCTGGTGATGGTCACGACGTCAATGTTCCCCGCCTCCAGCGAAAGCCAGTCATTGGGCTCCGCCTCGCAGGCAAAGGCCACGCGGAAGGGCTCCTCCTGGTTGACCGTCACCGGCACATCCGAATCATCGGTCATGTATAAAAGCGTTACTTCCAGAAGTCCCTCGGCGTTCAGGCGGCCGCCGATCTGTTCCCAGCCGGTGAGGATGGGCCTTGCGAACCCTGCCAGCATTGTCCTGGCCGGCGGGCTGCCCTCGGGAAGCATGATTACCACTTTTCCGCTCTCCGCGGTTTGATACCTGGCATTGCCCACCCGGTAGGACAAGGGCTTCACCGTAAGCGCAAGGGCCTCCCCGCGGGTGGTGTAAGCGTCCTTCCATACGGTGGCCGTTTCCTTTTTATCCACAGAGGCGGACACGCCCAGCAGTACCTCCGCCCGCAGGATGCGGCCGGTTTCCCCGCCATCCTGGGACAGTACGGCCACATCCTTCACCACCACGCGCCCGGCAAGCAGGTCGCCACGCTGGCCGCCCAGGTCCACCGCCTGCTCGAAAGGCAGCGTGTGGCGCGTTAAAACCAGCGGGCGTGCAGGAAGACTGGAGGCGTGGTATACCTCAAGCTGCACCGTGCCCGAAACATTGGCCTTGCCCTCGCCGCCGGACACGGCCTGCACCGTGGCCAGGGCGGTGCCGTAGAGTGTTTCCCTTATATCCAGTGCCCGGGGCAGATCAAACTCGTCCCTTAAAAGCGTTTCCGAAGACCCTTCCCCCACCGTCCGCTGCAGCGAAAGCGTCTGGCTCAGGCCTTCCAGGCCGGGCACATCCTGCATGCCGGTGACCACAGCCGCCGGGGTGGCCGACAGGACCCGCGCATCCAGCGCCAGTATGCCCCGAAGCGAGAGGCGCCCATTGTAGGCGGAGGCTTCCGCATGCTCCACCTGGCCGCCTGCCTGGGCGATCATCCTCGGCGCGGCGTCCTTGACCTCAATGGCGTGGCTGAACTCGGTGGAGGCTTCCAGGGAAGCGATCTTGGTGGGATCCCCCTGGGTATACAGCACATGAAAGACGACCTTCCCCTCGATGGCAACCCGGTCGGTCAGCGCCTCCGCCCCGGTGATGACCATCATGGCTCCGGTCTGCAGCACATGGGCTTCTTCCCGAAGGCCCCCGGGCAGGGTGATCTCCCCTTCCACTGAAGCCTGCCCTTTCCCGCTGCCCACCAGCCTCTCCAGCTCCACGTTTTCGCGCAATATCCGTAATTCCATGTTTATGTCCCTCCCAGATTGCATCAATCTGGTGATGCATATGCGCAGGGGCCGGAAAGTAGAACAAAAAGGCGGAGTTACATAAATGCAACTCCGCTGATAATCTATGTATGGACCGGAACTGTTCCGCCTTGAACCTGCACCCGGAGGTGATAAAAATCCGGGCGGCCCTGGCGGCAGAAATGAGGGAAGGGGCAAAGGTTTATGCCGTTCTCTCCATGGATAGCTTGTCGGCGATCATGGCCACAAACTCGCCATTGGTGGGCTTATCCTCTTTGGAAGCCACCTTGCAGCCGAAGGCGCGGTTCAGCGTCTCGATCCGGCCGCGGCTCCAGGCCACCTCGATGGCGTGGCGGATGGCCCGCTCCACCTTGCTGGCGGTGGTATTGAACCTGCGGCCGATGCCCGGATACAGCTCCTTGGTGATCCTGTTGATCACATCCGGGTTGTCGATGACCATCTTTACCGCTTCGCGCAGGAATTGGTACCCCTTGATATGGGCGGGGATGCCGATGGTCAAGAACAGGCTGGACAGGCGCTCGTCCAGGGACTGGCCATGGCCCATGGAAGTGGCCCGGACAGGCTCCAGGCTGCGGACAGGCTGGCCGGCGATTTCCCGGATGCGGGCTGCCAGCACCTGTACTTCAAAAGGCTTGACCATATAATACCTGGCGCCCAACTCCACCGCGCGCATGATGAAATCGTCCCTGCCAAGCGCTGTGAGCACAATAACCTGCGGCATGGGGTCAAAGGACCTGCGGCGAAGCTCTTCCAGAAGGGCATAACCGTCCATCTGGGGCATGATGATATCCATTAACAGGATATCCACCGATTGCTCAGACAGGATCTGCAAAGCTTCCGCGCCGTTGGAAGCCTGCCCTACCACGGTGATACCCTCCTGTTTGCCAAGGAAATCGGACACCAGCCTTCTCAGCTCCGCATTATCGTCCACCAGCAAAACTCGGATACCTTCCATTTGTCTACCACCTTCCCGATCATTTGTAATGTTCTTTATACATTTCCATTAATCGTGATTGATGTGGGAATTCTGGAGGATTTGGGCATTTTTTCATCATATGCGTGCATTATAGCATAAATCAGATTCCGTTAGGAGCATTTGATAAAAAAAAATGGTTTGTGACAACAAAATTGACGATATTACATGAATCGACGCAAATTCGCGCGTTTTATGCGCTGCCGCGCGCGAATCCGCGGTCACATCTTCCGTTTTGGCCGAATAGGAAGAACCCGCTCCGGATTTCGCATATCCGGAGCGGGCTTCATTGTTATGGTGCAAACCGGTGGGTAATGGCCGTAACGACACCATCCGTCAATTCATACTCCAGAACAAAGCGGTTGTTTTCCAGCGTAGAGTAAATGTACTGGATGCTTTTCTGTTTTTCCGACACCAGCTTGATTTGGCCTGTGCTATTGCCGTCATAATACAGGCTTCTGTCGCCATTTTGGCTTGGCGGCTGCAGCATATCCCGGAATTTGTCGGTGACATCCTTCTCCGTGAGGCCTATCCCCGTATTGCGCGGCGCGGAAAACTTGTCCTGCTTCTGGCTTACTTCCACCACCAGCCAGGTGCCGTCTATCGAGGCGACGATGCAGTGGCCCCAGCTGTAGGTAAGCTTGTGGCATTCGCCTTCCAATTTGCTGATGGTTACGGACTCCTGGGAAGAGGGCTCCCCGTTGGCCTGCACAAACGCCTCACGCGTTGTCTCCAACAGCCTGAAGCCCTGGAACACATCCTGCGCGCTGTACATCTCCACGTACTTCACATTTTTGATCTTATAACCGACTTCCATGACGTTGGAGGATTTCCCGAACTGATTCACGGCAATGGCCTTTAGTGTGACGCGCCCGCCGGGCAGATAGATGGGATCGCCCGTATAGCGGGGCGATTTCAGGTCGGGGGTCGAGCCGTCCAAAGTATAGTACATGGTGATATCTGTTTCTTTCCCCGGATAGCGCAGCCATACCCGCTGCTGCCGCTCGTACGTATCAGGCGCGAGGCTGGCCCTTGGCGCGTCGGGAGATGGCATGACGATGCTGTAGCTTACATCCAGGGGATCGCTGTACAGATTGCCGCTGACGCATACCGCCCGCAGCCTCTGGGGACCCTGGGGGTCCTCCGTAAGCTTGATGGGACCCTCGTACAGCTTGGCGTCCTTGGGGAATTCCCCCTCGCCTAACATGTACAGGATGTCATAGTCCTGGGGCGAAATGAGTTTGACCTGCTTTTCCTCCGCATAGCGGCCGGCGGACAGGTCTGTTTCCGGCATCTTGGGCAGTGTTTCATCCCGCTGCTGCTTGAAGGACAAAAGCCCCGTCTTTTCATAGGCCAGCTTCATGAGATCGGCCGCCTCCGGCGTCCTGTCCGCGGAGATCAAAAGGCGGATCTGGCTGCGGTACGCCTCGGGGCGCTCCGGGCTTATATCCTTGTACAGATGGACATACAGCTCCTGGGCCTCCTCCGTCCTGCCCGCGGCTTCCAGGGCTCCCCCCAGGGAAAGAAGCCCGTCGACGTTGTCGGGGTTTTTCTCATCCGCCGTTTCAAAGGCTCCGATGGCCTCCAGGATCATGCCGCGGTTCATATACTCCTCGCCCACCTGCCAATAGGCCTGGGCTGTGGCGTCACGGCCCATGCGGGCCATAACAACCTGCCCGTTGGGCGTACGGGTCAGGTAGAGAAACGCGCCGACAATGCCCAGCAGGAAAAGCACAACCACCAGGGTGAGCACATGCATCCAGTTGACCATGTGCTTTTTGACCGGGTGAATCTTCTCCTGCTTGATGCGCAGCTTGCGCACCTGAGATTCCGATACCCTGGGAATGCCGCGCCTGCTTTGGGGGCGTCCGGCATCCTCTCCAAAGCGCTCCACACCGCGGCGGCGCTCCGGCCGCCTGTCATCCCTGTACATTTTGGGCACATCCCGCGCCGAATCACGGCGTGCCGCCGCTTCGCCCCTGGGCTCCGTACGGCTGCTGCCGGCCAGCGGCTGGCTGCCGCCTGCCGGCCGGCCCTGGCGTATTCCCTTCACGCCCGCCTCCGGCTGAGGCTTTCTTTTCATCAGCGTGCCGCACCCTTCGCAGGTGATGGAATCGTCCGGCATGTAGGCTCCGCATTTCTCACAGAGCACCGGCGTCCCTCCTTTCGTTGTCTATTCCTGAACGGTTCTCGGCCGGTTGTTGACCGGGCGCCCGTTGATTACAAGATCGAAAGAGCAGTTTAAAAATGCGGCGGCCTGTTCGCACATAATGATACGGGCCAGATAGATCTGCAAATATTCCAGTACGGAGGATGTGTCGTCCATGGTCAGCTCATGGTGGATGACCCTGTTTTTCCTGTCCACGGTGACATTGTTTTCCTGTATGGAAAAATTCACACGGTCATGGACGTCGTTTGCATCGGGCTTTCCGCCCCGGACCCTGGTCTTGTGGGCGTCGCTTTTGTCGCCGATTACAAGTGCGGCGCTTACGGCGCTGGAGATGGTGCCGCTCTGCTCCTCGTGGTTGCCCACGGCGGTGATGATCTCCACCACATCGGCTGTCTCCAGGCCCGCCTCCCGAAGCAGCGGGAAGAGCATGATGGCGCCGTTGGGGCCGTGGTCATGGCGGTTGATGGAATTGCCCACGTCATGGACCCACCCCGCGATAGCGGCCAGCTCCACCTCCCTGGGCGAATAGCCCAGCGCCTTCAAAACCGTGGACGCCGTTCTGCTGACATAACTTACATGGCGCGGGCCGTGATCCGTATATCCCAGCGCTTCCAGGTACCTGTTCCCCGCCTTGATCAGCGCCTTGATGTTTTCGTTCTGCTTGATGTCCTGCAAGGTGACCATTCCACCCCTCCTTCCATTGGCCAGACAGTGAGAAAATGTGCTGATTTACGGGCGAACACAGTTCGGACCTACATTTGGTCATGATATCATCGCTTGCGGGCGAACACAGTTCGGAACTACTGCATTTTGATCATGGCATCATAGCCCGGATCGTCATGGAATTCCCGCTCGGGCACTTCGCCGCCCAGCCGCTCGATGGCGTTGCGAATCTCTATGTAGTCCAGGTACGGAAGGTTCTGCTCGCCAGCCGCCTTATGGAGCGCAGGCAGCGCCCGCTCATCCTGCAGCCTGCCAAGATACCCCGCAAAGAGCGCGCGGCGCTTTTTGTCCTCCTCAAAGAACCGCAAGGCCAGCAAAAACACCTCTTCATGGCCGGGATAGGCCGTCAGCACATCCAGCAGCGCCTCCTGGCCCGCGCGGTTGCACTGAGGAAGCGCGGCTAGCATATCCGGCACGGCGCCCCGGCCCATGGCAGAAAGGCTTTCCAGCGCGTTGTCGCACAGCTCATCCTTCTGCCGGCGGCTCAATTGCCAGCTGATGTACGTTTCCTTTGGCGCCGCGCTTTCCATTTCCCGCAAAATGCCCACCGCGGTCATCCTGGCCTCCAGCGGGGCGGACGCGTCCTGCAGCAAAGCCAGCAGGCTTTGCTCGCAGCTTTTGCCCAGGTTCAGTATCCTTTCCTGGAGCGGGTCGGGGACAGGCACGCGCCTTTGGCAGTACTCCCGCAGCCAGGCTACCATCTCGGCGGCATCCTGGTACCTTTCAAAGAACGTACCGGGTGTTGCGCCGTCCAGCCAGGCTGCGGGGGTGTTCAGAAACCGCAGGTAGACGCCGGGCATATCGCCCTCCATGGCCTCCAGGGTTTTGTAATCCCGGCTGTGATCCTTCACCCATTGGGATGTATATTCCGCGAAATGCCTGTCAAAGTCGATGCACTTCATGAATTTTCTCCCTCCATAGGATTGATGGCTGTGGGATGGACCCGTTGGATGCAGCGGATGACCCGTTGTACGCGCCGGATGGAAATGGGCAGATCCTGCGCTACCTCTTCGATCTCGTCCACGCGGCCCTCGCTGTAGAGAAACAGGATTTCAAAGGCCTTTACCCATTGCAGTCCGCTTTCCCCCGATGCCTCTTCCCGCATGGCCCTGGGCAGCGCCCGGTACAGTTCCGCCGCAAAGAAGGCTGCCTCCCGGCTTTTTCCCCAGCGGCCCGCCTCTTTTAAAAACAGGCTCAGGAAGGACCGCCACTGCGGCACGCCCCTGGATTCCCGCGGGATGAACTGGACCTGCGTGATGCGCCGCCGGTATGTGAGCACATACGGCATGGGCTCCCCCATGCGGTTTAGTAGCAGCACGGCGCGGCGCTTCAGTTCCTCGGACATGGTATCGTCTGTCAGCAGCTCCTTGACCAGGCCCGCGGCTTCCGGCCCCACAGCGGACAATACGCCCAGCAGCGCGCCTTGCAGCCTGTCGTCGGGCAGGGTGAACGCCCAGCGGACCATTTTTTTCAGGGTGTCATCCCTGCGCCACTGTTCCTTCAGCGCATCCTCCCCGCCGGCCAGCGCGGCGGCGATGAAATGCAGCCGGCGCTGGTTTTCCTCCCTGGGCAAAATGGGGTGATAGCTCAGCGTTTTTTCGACCGATTCCTCGCCCTTCAAGCCCTTTTCGCAAAGACTGTGACCGTATTCCGCCAGCAAATTGTCCGGATCGATCTGCATAACCCTCAGCCACAGCGCCTTCGCCTTTTGATAATATCCAAGGTTGTAGTACGCAACGGCCAGGCTGTGCAGCGTGCCGGTTCGGAAGGGCGTGAACTGGCTGCGCGCCTGCAGGAATTTCAAAAGCAGCTCCCGCTGGTTTAACTGGCTGGCCGTGTGGCAGAAAAGCAGCTCCTCATACGGGGAATCGCACCACTTGGCGGCCTCCTGCAAAAGTCCAGCGGCCGCCCTGGGTTTTTTGAGCATCCACAGCGCGCAGCATAATGAGCAGCGGGCCTGCACGCTATGCTTATCCCTTGCGCACGCGGCCAAGGCGTGACGAAGCGCTTCCTTGGGCTTCCCCTCCGACAAAAGCGATAGGGAAAGCATGGTGCGCACACGTGTCATGTCCCTGGATACGCGAAGGGCCCGTTTCAAATGCTCCGTGGCCTTATGTGGCTTGTCGTCCGCGAAGGCCTTCATGCCCCTTTTGATGAGCAGCTCGCCGCGGCTGTTCCCTGTGCCGTCATCCACGCCGGAGAGCATCTCCAGCATGTCCCTGGCTTCCTCGGCATAAGGCCCATCCGGGGCCAGGCGCAGATAATGGATCAGGGCATCCAGCGCTTCCTCGTTCTTTTGCATGCCATAATCGTTGCAGGCCAAGCCGTAATAGCACTCCGCCAGGTTGGGGTCCCGGCTCAAAAGCCTATACAGAAGGCGGCTGGATTGCTCAAAGCACTCCATTTCGCTGAGCGTTTCCGCCAGGTCCATCTGGATCTCCACATTGTCCGGCTCCTGGCGGGCCGCGCTGCGCAAAAGCTCCACCGCTTCAGGAAACCGCAGGCTGCGCCTGTTGTCCATGGCCCGCCTGTGCCAGTAATCGGTGGAGCGGGCAAAGGGCACCACGTCTCCGCGCCGGCGGGAAGCACTCAAATCTTTCATAGAAAATCTCCGGCGGGGCGTATACCGCCCCTTCCCATTATAACTTGTTTACCGGCATGCCGGTTTCGTATGCGGGTTGCAAAACATGCCATATCTCGTTTACCGCCATATCTGCTCCGTGAATGGCCCGCAGCCCGTATACAGGCTGCCAAACATATTATATCACAAAAGAAAATTATGGCCGGGACGCCTGTTTTGTAAGCTCCCGAAGCTCCTCGGTGGAAAAGTGGTAGCGGTTGCGGCAAAAATGGCAGCTTAATTCCGCCCCCTGATTCTCCTCGATCAATTGGTTCAGTTCACGCTTGCCCAGGGTTATCATGGCCCGCTCCATGCGCTCCCGGCTGCAGCCGCATTCATAGCGCAGCGGCAGCCTTTTAAGTATCACCGGATTAAGGCCCCTGAACCAATCCTCCGCCAGCTGATCGATGTTTGCATAGTTCATCTCGTTGCTGATGGAGGCAAACATGGGCGAGCGCAGTTCCAGCTGCGACAGCGTATCCTCGGTGCAACCGGGCAGCGGCTGTACAAGAATCCCGCCTGACTGCAGAATCTGTTCCCCCGCCACCAGAACACCCAGGGCCATCAGGGAGGGCTGCTGTTCGCTTTTGGTAAAATATACCGCAAAATCCTCCGCGATCTCCCCGGAATAAAGCTCCACCTGGCCGATATACGGCTCCCGCAGACCCATATCCTTCACCACGGACATCCGGCCTTCCCGGCCCACGGCGCCGCCCACATCCAGCTTCCCGTCCGGCCCCAAGGGCAGCACCACATGAGGATTGTCCATGCAGGCTTTCACCTGGCCGGGCACGGATACGGCAATCAGCGTGCCGGCAGGCCCGCCGCCCTTGATGGTCACGGTCACGGAATCCTTATCGCCCTTTAACATGGCGCCGATTATGATGGTGCCTGCCATGAGCCTTCCCAATGCCGCCGAACAAACGGGCGTCGTGTTGTGGATGTTGGCCGCTTCCTGCGTAAGCTGCCTTGTGGTGCAAAGGAGCACCCTGGCCTGCCCGTCCAACAGGGAAATGTGAAGCAGTTCATCCTGCTGATTATATGTCGCCTGCATCTTTTTGTGATTCCTTCCCTTGATTCAACGTATTTGCCGCGCTTTCTGTTTCACCTGTAGGCCTTGGGGTCCTGGCGCCGGAGGGCCGCCACATGCCAGCGTTTTTCCCTGTCCCCCGGCCGCATGAGATGGCAGTCGCCGTAAAACGTAATCCCGGAGAAGCCGGCCTCCCTCAGCCAGTTCTCCAGCTCCGTCATGGTATGCGCCCGCTGGCGCTGCTTTTCCTCCATGCGGCTGTACAGGCCATCCTCCCGCCTGACAAAAATGCACAGCTCCAAATCCACTATACTCGTTTTGGGCGTGAAACGGTTCTGCCAAAGATAGGTGATGTTTGGCAGGTCCTCCCCCAGCAACTGGTTCCCCAGCAGTGTTTGAAGCTTGTAAGGCGTGGAAATGTCAAAAAACAAGCCGCCGCCGGGCCGCAGTGACTGATAGGCAGCCCGAAAAAAATCCTGCACCTGCCCTGGGGTCGTCAGGTAGTTCACCCCGTCGCAGGTGCATAGCACGGCGTCCATGGCCCGGTGCAGCCGCAGGCTGCACATGTCCTGTTTCACAAAAGGGATGGCCGCTCCCGCCTTCCTTGCCTTCTGGGCCGCCTGCCAAAGCATTTCCGCGGAGATGTCCACCCCTGTAATGCCAAAACCCATCTGGTACAAAGGAAGCGTCAGCCCGCCCGTGCCGCAAGCGCATTCAGCCACCCGCCCCTCCCGGATGCCGTGCTGCGCCATCATCTGCCTGTAAAAATCCGCCCAGGCGGTATAGTTCACATCCGCCATCAGGGCATCGTATACTTGTGCAAAGGCTGTATACATACACACCTCAAAACTTTTGTTGCGAAGAAATTCATTTGCCGCCCAACCGGGCCGGCCTGGATAATAACAAATAATAAGCCCGCATACCATTGCAGATTCCGCAGGGCAGGAGCGTGTAAAGCCGCGGGCACGGGCACACCATACAAAATGCGGCGAGGTGAAGATAACAAGCGAAACATGCGTTGGGCCGGCAGCGGCCCAGCTTATGGTCAGGCTTGCAAGCTCCACCTCTTGATGTCTTCCCGGATCATTTGTCCAGTCCCATGGCAATCCGTACCGGCTATTCACCCCTGCCGCTTGCGGGAGCGCTTTACACCCATCTTGCCGCCGATGCGGCCGCTTTCCTTGGCGCTTAATCCCGCCCAGCCAACCTCCACCACCCGGTCCAATAAGCCAAGTTCCCGGGCGGTTTCATACTTCTTTCGGTCCCGGGGGGATAAAGTCTCAAACGCGCTTGCCAAAATACCGCCTCCCTTTTCGCTGGTAGCATGCGCCAAAGGAAGGCCTAACATACTTTAGGGCTCGTCATCCTCCTCGCCGTCGTCATCGTCGTCTTCCTCGCTGAGGCCCCGGTTGACCGCGGCGCCCTCAATGCGGGCATTGATGAACCTGTCGAACACAGCATTTGTGTAGCTGGCATAAATGAAGCGGCTGAGGGAGAAGCCAAATAGCACATAATACAGCAGGATGCCGAGCACGGCCCACTGAATCTGGCTTGTGAAAAAGAGCACCGCAAACCCGATCAGCATAGGCACAGCCGACAGAAGGCGCAGCCCCAGGGACTGGGGCAGGCGGCCAATCGAAAGCAAAATGGCGTTGCGGATCAGGTCCTTGAACTTCAGCTTATAGGTCACCATCAGCGGATACATGTAGATCACCGACAGGAACCATATGACACCCAGCATGGTGGCCAGCACCTGCGGCACCACAAAGAAGGGAGAATCCGCCGCCATCTGGCTGTAGAACGTCCAGCACACATACATGACGGCAGGCATCAATGAGGTGATGAAGGATACAAGCAATCCCTGCTTCCAGTTGGCTTTCACCGCGTCCTTGAAGTCGGACCAGACAAAGGCGTGCTCATCCCGCGCCCAGTTGCGGGTCACGTAGCTCACCCCGGCGGTGAAGGGGCCGGTAATGGTGATGGCAGGTATCAGCATCACAAGATACGTCAAGGCGACGCCGTTTAAAAGAGCCATCAGCTCTTCCCCGGTTGTTTCCACGGCTTCGCCCGCCTCATTCAGCGATGTCAGGCCGGCAATCACCGCAAACGCGGAAAACATGGTTACCAGGATCACCGGCAGCCATGCCACGGCATACATCAGGTTCAGCCGCATGAGCCCCGCAAAGCGGATTCGAAGCATCTCCCAAAAAAGCTGCCACCTGTTTTTGGGCAGATCCTCTTTGCGGTAATCACCTTTACCGCTCTTGCCATAATAATAGCTGTTCATCATTTTCCCAAACATGCGCTTTCCTCCTTGCACGATGCCACCAGAACATCATCATATCATATTCTAAAAAAAATTTGAAGGGCAAGCCTTGTTTTCTTTGGCATTTCCGCTGGAAAATCCGGCCTGGACGCTTCCTTTCCACCCCGTATCCATGGTACAATGGGTAAGTGCGGCAAAAAACCTGTTATAAGACGGATGTTTTGCATAGAATATCCGGGCGGGGCTGCCGCTGCCGGGTTTTGTCGAATAAAAATTTTAGTTTATTTCATTGCAAGAATTGGGAAGGGCGAACCGTTTTATGGATGACGATCGAAACCTCTCCCCCGTGAATAGCGCAGCGGACCCTCCCGCAAGGGAAATGGACATGGCCTATTTCGAGGAATTGTACCAGAAATACGCCACAGACGTGCTCAGGGTCAGTTACTTCTATCTGGGTGACAGGCAAAAGGCCGAGGATGTATGTCAGGACGTATTCGTCCGGCTGATCACCAACGCCCCCATCATCACCGAAGGCCGTGAAAAGGCGTGGCTGTTAAAGGTTGCGCTGAACCGCTGCCGCGATTTGTGGCGCGCCGCTTGGGTACGCAGGGTCGTGCTGGGTACGCCGGCTTTCGAACTGATCCCCGCACCCGACGAAATTGGGAAGCTGGCCGACCGCGCGGAAGTGATGGAGGCCATCCACCAGCTTCCGGCCAGCTTTAAAGAAGTGATTTTGCTCCACTACTACCAGGGATTTGGCATATCGGAGATCGCGCAGATGATGGATCTGCCGGAGGGAACGATCTCCAGCCGCCTGTCCCGCGGGAGAAAAAAATTGGAGTCCATATTGAAAGGAGGCGATGCCCGGTGAAACGCTTGGAGAATCTGAACGAAATGGCGCAGGAAGCATTGGGTGGCTTGTGTGCCGGGCAAGACCTGAGACAGCGCATACTAAAGGCGGCCCAGGCGCAAAGGAAGCCCGCCGCGAGAAGCCTCCTTCGTCCCATACCGGTCATGGCCATGGCCGCGGCACTGGTTGTCCTGGTGGCAGCAGGCGCTTTGCTTGTGCCGGGCACGCTTACGCCGGCCGCTCCCAACGGCACCAACGACGTATTCGGCAGCCATCCTTCCGGCCAGGTTACTGCTCCGCCCTTCAGGGCCCGAGCTTTGCTGGACGTGCCTCCGGGGAGCATCACGCTCAGCCACGGCAGCAGCCCCGAATACCGCAGCATTTGGGCCAGCGCCAGCGGCGGCAACTTCCCGCTCATCGGTGTGGACGGCAAGTTCTACCGCATGATGCGCAACCCCTCCAGCATTCCGCAAAGCCTTGTGGGCGGAAGCATCGGCCAGGTATCCGAGTATACCGAAGAGCCGGCGCTGGCTGACCCGAACCAGGTCATCAGCAATGTTGTCGGCCAGGGCGAGACGGTGTACAGCGTGGACGGCATGGGCGACGCCCTGGTAGCCGCCAGCGTGGATGGCTCCATGCGTGTGTTCCAGCGCGTATCCTTCGCCAACAACGCCATCCTGGGCTGGGAATCGCTGAATGACACCCTGGGCATCGGCGGCAAGGTCATCGGCATGGAGCTTACGGATGTAGGTACCATCAGCGATGAGAATACCGCGGCCCAGCTGGCAGACACACTCTTAAGCAATGCTTCCTTTGTCAGCGCCTCCGGCAGCCAGAGCGGAAACCGTTCCCTGCTCATTCAGCTTTCCAACGGGCTGTTCGTACAGATGTATGTCAAAAACGACACGCTTTCAGCCTGCGGCTCCTGGTCGTGCCCGGAATTCTTCGAAGCGTTCGAGGCAGCGGTACAGTAATTGTCCTGTTATAGCCAAACAAAAGCCGGTCCCATAACGGGGCCGGCTTCAGCGTTTCAACAAAGTGGCTATGCCACTTTGTTGAGTTTTTCCCTCGCTGCACTGCACACTGGCTTCGCCATTGCGCGGCCGTTTGCTCGGGCAAGGAAGGAAATTCTTCGAATTTCCCGCGCAAACCACCGCACATGTCGCTGGTTTGCGATCTAGAATCAGAGGGCTTCGGCCCTCCGATACCTCCCGGGGTTTTTTGATGATCTGAGCCGGTCCCATGACGGGGCCGGCTTTTTTGCGGGTTCAGCCTTACTGCTGGGTGGAAAACTTCTGCCGCACCTGATCGATCTTCTGCTGCTCCACCTGCTGGGTGGGATACCAGCCCTTGGACGCCATCTTCTGATACAGACCTGTCTGCATGCCCAGCGTATCCTTCAGAGCACAATTGAAGGCGTTGTTCACGTTGGCTGTGTTTGCCTCCACGGTGCCGTGCAGATACAGGTCACAGGCGTTCTTTGTGGTCAAAAGAAGGTTTTCCATAATGTTCCTGTCGTTCATGCCTGCACCTCCCTACACCAATTGGAAAAGCTGGTTGTAAATCTGTTTGTGCTTGTCCATCAGCTGCTGGACAAAGCCCTTCAGCTCCGGATCCGTCAGGCCCTGCATCGCCTGCTGGCACTGTGTTTTCAGAAACTTCTCGTGATTCAGGGCATCCTCGATATAAAGCAATTCCTTGGGACTCATTGCCTTCACCTCCGTGGCTAGTATGAGCGGTATGAAAAACGCTTATTCCAACGGAGGCCGATTGTCCCTCAAAAAAAACGGAATAAACCCACATCATCCTGGGCCAAAAAAATTTGAAATGAACTATTGACAAAACGGCCATTGATGGTTATAGTGTGTATGCACGATATGCACACTATGATGCCAGGAGGAGCTTGTGGACATCCTGATCAGCAACGCCAGCGAAAAGCCGATATACGAACAGATTACCGATCAAATCAAGGGCATGATTTTAAGCGGCGTTTTAAACGCCGGGGATATGCTGCCCAGCATGCGGTATCTGGCCAAGGAGCTTCGCATCAGCGTCATCACCACCAAGCGCGCCTATTCAGACCTGGAGCGGGACGGCTTCATCGTCACCGTCACAGGCAAGGGCACCTTTGTGGCTGACAAGAACATGGATTTTTTGCGGGAGGAAAAGCTCCGCCAGATCGATACGCATCTGACGGCTGCCATTGACGCCGCCCGCCAGGCCGGGATCACCCTGGATGAACTCACCCAGGCGCTTAGCGCGCTGTATGAAGGAGAATGACCATGACTGAAGCCATCGCCGTCCGCGGGCTATGCAAAAGCTATCAGGATTTTACTTTGAAGGATGTAGACATCACCCTGCCCTGGGGGCAGGTGATGGGCTTTGTGGGAGAAAACGGAGCGGGAAAAACCACCACCATCAAAGCCATCATGCAGGTGATACGAAGGGACGCCGGGGATATCCGCCTGCTTGGCCTGCCCATGGAGGGCAATGAAAAATCCATCAAGGAGCAGATTGGCGTGGTGCTGGCGGAGGGTCAGTTTCACGACTGCCTGACGCTGCCGGCCATCCGCAGCATCCTCAAAAACATTTACACCACCTGGGATGACGAGCTTTTCGCAAAGCTGTGCAAGCAATTTTCCCTGCCGGACAAGAAGCCTTTCAAGGAATTTTCCACCGGCACCAAGCGCAAGACCGCCATCGTCGCCGCCCTGGCCCATCATCCAAGGCTGCTTATACTGGATGAGCCCACCAGCGGCCTGGACCCCGTGGTCCGCGAGGAATTGCTGGACCTGTTCCTGGACTTCATGCAGAAGGATGACCACGCCATCCTCTTTTCCAGCCATATCACCGGGGACCTGGACAAGGTCGCGGACAGCATCACATTCCTGCACCAGGGGCAGATCATATTCAGCCGCGGCCGGGAAGACCTGTCCGATAAAATGGGGCTGTTAAAGTGCGGCGCCGCCGCCTTCCAGGACCTGGACAAAAGCCATGTGCTGCGCTACCGCAAAAGCGCCTTTGATGTGGAGGCACTGGTGGATGACCGAAGGTTTTACGCGAACCGCTCCTTTGAGCTGCTCCTGCAACCCGCCACCACGGAAGAAATCATGCTGTTTTATGTCAGGGGGGAAAAGGTATGAAGGGTCTGCTCATCAAGGATATGCATGTGTTGAAAAAGTCCGGCCGGGTGTTTCTGGCGCTTACCGGCCTGTATCTGATGATGGCCATTTTCCTGCATACGGACTTTGGGGTTCTCATCGCCTTCATTATGGGTATGTTATCCATCACCTCCTTCGCCTATGACGAGCAGGCCAAGTGGGATGCCTATGCCCTGGCCATGCCGGTAACCAAGCGGGAGATGGTCGCGGCCAAATATCTGCTGGCGCTGATTCTGGGCGTAGTCGGGGCCGTCCTTGGCATACTGCTGAGCCTGGCCGCCGCCATCGGCCAGGGGCCTGTCAACGTCCTGGGCCTATTCACTAATACTGGGATCGCACTGTGCGCCACGTATGTGTTCAGCAGCATTGCCCTTCCCCTGGTATACAAGCTGGGATCGGAAAAATCCCGCCTGGTGCTGATGCTGTGCTATGCCGCGCCGATCCTGCTGGGGACGATCCTCATCAACATGCTTGAGGAGGCCTCCATCACCATGCCCGATATCCTGGCCGCCGCCCATACAGCCGCCATCGTCCTGCCTTTCTTTACAGTGGCAGCCCTGGCGGTCTCCTACCGCATTTCCCTTTCGATCTTTCAAAAGAAGGATGTATAAAGAAAGCGCCGCAACACGGCATGATGCGGTCAGGGGAGGATTCCACCAAATGGAACCCTCCCCTGTGTTTTATTGAAATAGTATCTTTGTTAATTTGCCTGCCGGCGGAGCAGTGGCGTTATCATATAACAACAAGAGTCCTTTGGGTGCATGCCTTGCAAATGCGCCGGCAATACCGGCTCTTGTGCCGTATCACTTTACGATCAGGCCTATTATCTCATTTGGCTGAGCATCCAATGCCTGGCCATTGTACAAAACCATTGCCTCGTCGCCCGCTTCCAAAGTTGCCTTCAGCACCGTCTCTCCCCCTATGTTCACGCGGATGGTCCCGGCTTCGCTATCCAGCAGGAAGTATCCTTCCCCTATCTCCGCCACAATGCCGGATGCCCGCGCATACACATCCACCTTCAGCCCGCCTGCCTGGGCCGGGTAGGACATGGCCATGACGCCGCCGAAATACACGGCTACATAATCGCCTTCATGAAGCTCTGTTTCCATCTCCGGCAGTTTCACCTGGACCAGGCTGTATTCCTCTGATTCCACCAGCGCGGTCCTTGCCTCCATGTCGATGGATTGAACGATGCCCGTAAACACGTAGCACCCTACCACCTTCGCAGTTATCTTAAGCGGCAGGGATTCGGCCATAGCCCCGTCATATTCCACGAAGACATAATGGCCCGCCGCCAGGGATGAAACGCCGTCCAATACAGTTTCCTCATTCGTTTGCACAAGAACCTGGCCTATGGCTATACTGTCCAGCAGGAAGCTACCGTCCTCCCTGATTTCGGAAATCACGCCCTGCAGCTGTGCAGATGCGGCCGTTTCCGCCATCGCGCCATACACCATGCCCAAAGATAAAATAAGAGCCAGCATAAAGACTATAAACTTCCTCATAGAATCCTCCGTACGCTTTTTGTTTGTCTCCATTTATGGGACGATAGAGCGCTGGATTTTGTTCCCGATGTCCTTCCTATCCCGGATGGCGTATGCTACAATAGCTCGTATTTTCTGTTAACCCCAAGGCTTTGCTGATTAACCGCAAGTTTCCTGCGCGCTTCGTTTTCTCTTCTAACACAGGTATGATCGGATGGCCAAAACCACGTGCCGCGCTTTGTTTTCTGAGTTTATGGTGCGTTTGGAATCCTGCACCGCAGCTAGCGACAGGCCATAGAACCTCCCAAAAAGGCTAGACAAACGCCCCAAGGTCTGTTATAATACGAAACGCTGGATTTGCCAATATAGCTCAGCTGGTAGAGCAGCGGTTTCGTAAACCGCAGGTCAAGGGTTCGAGTCCCTTTATTGGC
>JAEZIN010000011.1 GCA_023436585.1 Bacillota bacterium
ACGGGATAAACGCTGAAGGCATCTAAGCGTGAAACCCACCTCAAGAATAAGATTCCCACTGACTCGATCAGGTAAGACCCCTGGAAGACTACCAGGTAGATAGGTCACCGGTGGAAGTGTGGTAACATATGCAGCTTGGTGATACTAATCGGTCGAGGGTTTGATTTCATGTCATTAAGACATAACGTCGCTAAAGACTGAAGATCAATTGAAGAACAACAAAACAACAAGGTCAGCTTTCTTTCTCCATGTGTGCAGTTGTCAGGGTGCTATTCCCTGATACAAATAGCTAAGCTGAGGGAAGAAAAAATTCTTTTATAAGAAATTCTTCCTGAAGCAAAAAAGTATCTTGACGAACAGGTAAAGAAGTGGTAAGCTTCCAACCTGTAAGGCAAAAGTGAGCGGAAACGCTCCATGTATTTGTTCACAATTTCCGGTGGCTATGGCGAAGGGGTCCCACCTGTTCCCATTCCGAACACAGAAGTTAAGCCCTTCAGCGCCGATGGTACTTGGCTGGACACGGCCCGGGAGAGTAGGTCGTCGCCGGATTCCATATTCCTCAGTAGCTCAATGGCAGAGCATTCGGCTGTTAACCGAAGGGTTGTAGGTTCGAGTCCTACCTGGGGAGCCAAAGATGAGTACAATCCGAATAAGGATTGTACTTTTTTGTGCTATTCATTTTTATAGCTGGCCATGATCCGTACAGAGAGGACCAATGTATAGGCCTCCGGCGCAACGCCGGAGGTTTTTGTTAACCGAAGATGCCTTCCAGGGAAGTGGCGAGCCTGTACTTGTGCCAATGCCCGTCATCTGCTGTCGTTACGCCTTCCAGGAAATGAACATGGCCGTCTCCTACCTGGAATGCTCCGCTTGTTGTGCCCCAGCCCTCGTGACAGAAACTGCCATGATAATCCGTGCAGAAGATCACTTCATGGACATGATTTCTTTTGCCAAACGGCTTTGGCTCACTGGTTGTAATCAGTATTCTATGCGTGTGAGCAGCATCGCCTTGCTGAGCACTTTCTATCAAGCCCTGCACCTCATGAACATGGAGCGGGTCAGCCGGTTTGGGGACATAGCACGTATTCTTTTGTGATCTGCAGCAATCGGATTCTTCATCGGCAGCAGATGCTTCATCGACATCGCTCATAAGAAATGTGGGTCCATAAGCGTATTTTGAATCGCACTCACGGAAACATTCTTCTGATACCGATTCCAGGCTTCTGAAATCGTTCATTTCGTTTGCCATACGAACGCTCTCCTTTGTTACTTTGGGTTTTTGTTATCGTGTATCATCTTGTTTCACGAATTGCTGCCGCAAATGACAATTTTGTTCCCACTATGTGATATTCGTCTGCGGAAGAAAAGGTGACACAGGAAATGCTCACCAATCAGCATGCCCACCCATACAGTGTAGGGAATATGGGCGAAGGGCGGGCTGTGTATGGTGTCCATTTTGTCAATCGACGGTGGGGGCATTCGGGGTATTATACCGGCGACTTTTTTAATGGAATTCGAAAAACGAACAGGAAAACCGACATGTGCGCTTTTTGATCTCATCGCGGGAACATCCACAGGCGGGATTCTGGCCGCGACGCTTACTGTGCCGGACAGCCGCGGCCAGCCGAAATATACGGCGGAACAGGTTCTGGCAGCGTATTTTGAACACGGCGGAGCAGTTTTCCATAAGAGCCTGGTGCGTACGGTGACAACGCTGGGCGGGCTTGTAAAGCCCATCTATTCGCCCCGTACGCTGGAATTGATGCTGGATGCGTATCTAGGAACCGAAAGGCTACATACAACGCTTACGGAGATCCTTGTCACTGCCTACGATATGACCAGCAGCACGCCGTGGTTTTTTAAGACATCCTTCGCCAGGCATCACCGCGCGCCGGCGGATGATCCACTGCTGACCCAGGTTGTGCGCGCGACGACAGCCGCGCCGACGTATTTTCCGCCCCTCATGATGGAAGGCCACTGCATGATTGACGGCGGCGTATTTGCCTGCAATCCCGCACTGTGTGCTTACGCGCAGGCACGCAATATGTATCCTGAGGAAAAGGAGTTTCTTGTAGTATCGCTTGGCACTGGGCTGCAGGTGCTTACAAAGCCATGCATGGAAATCGAAAACTGGGGGATAGTGGACTGGGCTGTTCCCATTACCGGCGTTATGCTCAACTCCTCCAGCGAAACGGTCAACTATCAGATGCGTGCGCTGAACGGAATCAAAAACTATGTGCGCTTTCAGGTACAATTGGAGGAAGACGCCACGGGGATGGATGACGCCAGCGAAGAAAACATGCTTAAGCTGGAGGCACTTGCACAAAAGGCTGTCAGGCAGAATTCCCTGACCATTGACCGACTCTGCCGGGCGCTGGCATAGGTGGAGAGGATTATTGCAAGGTTCCAGAAGAATATATAAAACAAAACAGGTTGATGCTTGTCAACCTGTTTTGCCTTGTGGTGCGATCGACGGGACTTGAACCCGTACCCTCTCGGACACGCCCCTCAAACGTGCGCGTATGCCAATTCCGCCACGATCGCATATATAATTTTCGCTGGCCAGCATACCGTCTTTCGTACCGGCTGATTGGGCAGCGATAATTAGTATAAAGGGGAAAGCCTTTTCTGTCAAGACATTCTGTCACTTTTCCTGAAATTCCAATGGGTCATTTTCTGTTTGGCCGGGCCCATCCTTATGCAAGCTCAAAGCCCTCTGCCGTTTCCTTTATAGGCAGAAAGACAGGGCGCTCATCCGGCGTACGGTTGGGCGTATGGATGGCAAGGCGCAGACCGCTTTGCAGATCCCGAAACACCATGCCATGGCCTCCGTCGCCGCTGAAAAGGGCTTTATCCTGCTGCCGCCATGGTCCCAGGATATGGCCGCTTTCGCTGACAGCCAGGCCGATGGCGTAGCCTGTTTCCGAGAAGCTGGACCAAAGCATCCACAGTTGTCCGTTATCCGGCTTGCAGATAAAAGGGCCGTCTGTAACGAAGCCTTCTATGCCGCTGGAATGACGGATCCTTTTCGTCCAGGCCGCGTCCTTGGCCGCAAAGAGCGTAATGACATCCCCTTGTGGACCTGTCAGGTCCTCCTTCAGACGCCTTGCGCAGATGGTTCCGCCGCCTTCGTGCACCCATTCGTGACAGAAGATGATCCAGGGCAGACCTTCCTTGTCCACATGCAGCGTGCCGTCCAGGCACTCCCAGTCATCGGGTGTCACCGTTTCCGCACCCCAGGGTGCAAACGGCCCAAGGGGGCTGTCTGATTTCAGGATAGCGGTGGCCCGGCGGCGGCCAGGTGCCTTGAAGGATGCAAACAAATAGTAAGCGCCGCTGTACTTGTGCAGCTCTGGTGCCCAGAAATTCTCCGTGCCCCAAAAGGTATCCGTTGGGGAAAACACGCGGCCCATGGCCTCAAAATGCGCAAGGTCGCCGCTTATGTAGGCGTCAAAGCCGGCAGCCTTGCCATGCCAGCAGTTGGCATCGGTGGTGCCGTACAGGTAGTACCTGCCGTTTTCCACGAAGATGAAGGGATCGCGTATCTGTATTTCGCTGCGCAAAAGCATGGTGCTGCCTCCGTTCATTAAATAGCGATGGTCCGAAGGATATTTCCCTGATAATCGGTTACGACACGGAAACCTGCATCCCAGGTAAAGATGGTTTTCCCGTTCAGTGATGCGGCAGCCTTTTGGCCGTTGCACTGAAGCATATATGTTTTATCGCCCCAAATTTGCGTATATTCGCTGTCCCGGCCGCCTGAAATGCCCCACCAGATTTCCTCAGCTTCCAGGTGAATGCCGTACAGGCGGGAGATATACTCCAATACGGAAAGCATGGTGGGGCCGTAGCCGTCCAGGCCGCCGGAGCGCCCGATTATGAAGGGGTCAAACTGCTGAGAGAAGACACACTCTTGGCCGACGCCCTGAAACAGCTTGCGGGCCAGGACCGTGATCAGCTTTTGATACCCGTAGTTTTCCAGCGCGCGTATCGCCCGCTGATAGGTGAGCCCCTGGGGCTGACCGCTCCAGTTGTTGCCGGGTATGTTCGCAAAAAGCGGATCATTTGCGGCAACGGATGGCAGCGGCATGGGCGTCCAGAATTCATCGGGATTCAACAGATGATCGGATACAAACCTGCGGGCCATGTCCTGGGAAAAGGAACCCCAGTACATGCAGCGCAGATTGTTATGGATAAGTGTATCCATTCGCCGGCCCGCTTTATCCCGGTCAAAGCACGCCCCGCACTCCTCTGACCAGAAAAAAGTACGTATTCTGGTTTTGATATCCTCCGCGGCGCTGCGCCAAAAGGCGGTTTGACCATCATTGAAGATCGCCGAAATTTTTGCCAACACATCACGGGCGGAATAGGAGTAGCTCATGAAGTCCATGGAGGCCATGGGCACAACGGAATAGCCTTCCGGAGGCGTTTCCTCCTCCCACCAGCAGGGAGCGTCTCCATAGCGCCTGGCGTTGTCTTCGCCCGTATCATATACGCACCAGGATTCCAGGCAGCCATCCAGGTTGGAATCCCGCACACGCCATAGGTAGGCGTCGAACCGCTCCAATGCATTCTTCAAGAGCATCAAATATTCCTTGTCCTGCCCCAGCCAATAGTACATGTTGAGGGCAGGGACGGGGAAGCAGAAGCCCTGGAATTTATTGAACTGGGGAATGATCTTGCCGTTTTCCGCCATGATGCTGCCAGGCATGCGCCCGTCGGGCCGCTGGTGCTCCATAAACAAAAGCTGGTTGTTGAGGGCGGCGGCCATGTTGCGCTTGGCGTACATCTCACCGCCCATGGGCTGTGTTTCCAGCCAGATTTTGTGATAGCCTCCGCCCTCGATCAGTACCTGCCGGTCCCCGAAATTTTTGAGGTTGCTTTTCAGCTTCGCTTCCGCGGCATCGTACAGCTTTTGTATCAGCGGATCGTCGATTTGGAATTTCACTCCGGTTTCGATTGCATTCATATACGCGGCACCTCTCACCGTACATTTATATCAGAAAGCATTCTTATGCGATATAGGCAAAATTTTTCACTATTTCTATACTGATGTGAACTATGATACAATGCGCTTACAAGATACACTCACGGAAGGGCGTGGAGTGCGTGACCACTATAAAGAGACCGGCGGCGGCCAATTATGGCACTCCGCACCTGCGCCGCATCGGGCGGCGTATGCTCAACGACTGGCAGATTTATGCGCTGTTGGCTGCGGCGGTCACCTATTTCTTCTTTTATAATTACATGCCACTCTACGGCATACAGATTGCCTTCAAGGATTTCAAGGCCGGCCTGGGCATCGAAGGCAGCAAGTGGGTGGGGTTCAAGCATTTCGCGGATTTTTTTGACGCCTATTACTTTCCCAGGCTCATGCTGGATACCTTCCTGCTCAATGCCTACGGCCTTTTGTTTAGCTTTCCCATCCCCATTATACTGGCCATCCTTTTGAACCAGCTTGAATGGCGCCCGATGAAGAAGTTCACCCAGACAGCCATCTACGTGCCCCATTTCGTCTCCACCGTGGTCATGGCGGGCATTCTGTACCTTTTCCTCTCGCCCCGCAACGGTATCGTCAACGTCATCCTCGGGAAATTGAGCGGTGACCCCAACAGTTTTAACCCCATTAATTTTATGGTGATGCCCGAGTGGTTCCGCCCGCTGTTTATCGGTACAGACATCTGGCAGCACGCCGGGTGGAACACCATCCTCTACATCGCGGCTTTGACCAGTATCGATCCGGAGATATATGAAGCCGCTACCATCGACGGGGCCACCAAACGGCAGAAGATATGGCATATTGACATACCGTCGCTTCTGCCCATCGCCACCATGATGCTCATTTTGAACTGCGGGAGCCTCATGAGCAGCAACACAGACAAGGCACTTTTGATGCAGACCTCCGGGAACATCGCTACCAGTGACATTATCGGTGTGTACGTTTATAATGAAGGGCTTTCCAAGGCGCAGTTTTCCTACACCGCGGCCATCAACCTGTTTGTGAATGTTATCAATTTCGTGATGATTCTCTCCGTCAACTGGATATCCAAACGCGTCAGCGAAACCAGCTTGTTTTAAGGAGGCGGAGATGATGAGCATGGATATCCCGAACCGGGCCGCCGGAATTGCCGGGAAGGCGAAGAAGGCAGGCAGACCCTATCGGCACAGGCGCAACCGGATACGCAGGACGAAGGGCGATTGGCTTTTTGATATTTTCAACTTTCTCTTCTGGCTTGTGGTGCTGGCTGCGATCCTCTACCCCCTGTGGCTCATCCTTATCGCATCTGTCTCCGACCCCGACGCGGTCATCGCAGGCGAGGTGCTTTGGCGCCCCAAGAACTTTTCGCTTATGGGGTACGAAGCGGTGTTCCAGCATAAGGAGCTTTGGAATTCCTATTTAAATGCCATCTATTACACCGTGGCGGGCTCCACGGTGAGCGTTTTCGTCACCATGATGGCGGCCTACGGGCTTACCAGGAACTTCATCGGCAAGAAGTTCTTCAACTTCATCTTTGTGTTTACCATGTTCTTTACCGGGGGCCTGATCCCCACCTTCCTGACCATGAGGAACCTGGGCCTGTACAATTCAAGGTTTTTGATGATCGCGGTCAATTGCGTATCGGTATGGAACCTGATGGTGGCCAGGACCTACATCAGGTCCGCCATCCCCAATGAGCTGTATGAGGCCGCGGTGATGGACGGCTCCAATCACTTCGCCTACTTTTTCCGGGTGGTGCTGCCGCTTTCGGGCACCATCATCGCGGTATTGAGCGTGTACTACGGGGTGGCCCGCTGGAATGACTATTTTACCGCCCTGGTGTACATTAAAGACCGGGCGAAGCTCCCGCTGCAGACGGTCCTTCGGGAGATTTTGGCCACCCTGCAAACCAGCACGGCTACGGATTCTTTTTTCAGCGCGTATGCCAACGATGTCAAGGGCATGACGGATGCCATACGCAAGGCGCAGGTGGCCAAGTATTGCTGCATCGTGGTCGCAACCGCCCCCGCCGTGGTATTGTACATTTTCATGCAGAAGTTTTTCGTCAAAGGCATCATGATCGGCTCCCTGAAAGGGTAGAGGCTGGGCGATACATTATCGCCAAGCTGCATGGGATTTCTGCATAGTGATATGTGCTCGAGCACAAGAGGCTTGCTAAAGTATTGGCTCTCACCATCTGCGGATGGTGCACATAGCGACCAAATTGGAAAGAGGAGGACTCCATGAAGAAACTGCTCTGCACCCTACTGGCGGCCGTCCTGCTGCTGGCAACATTCGGCGGCGCCGCCGAAGCCACGTACCCCATTGTGCAGGAACCCATCACCATCAAGGTATTCCAGTATTGCCTGGAAAACCAGCAGGTGGACTTTGAAAACCTGTGGTTCTTCAAAGAGTTGGAGGCCAAGACCAACATCCATGTGGAATGGGAAGTTGTGAAGGATGCCGACTGGAAAACGAAGCTGAACCTGATGTTCGCTTCCGGCGAGTATCCGGACGTCATTATCCGCGGTGAGGTGGACATTGAGGAATACGGCGTGACCCAGGGCATTTTGGTGCCGCTGGACGAGTATATTCCCCAATATATGCCCAACTACAACAGCCGCCTGCAGATGAACAACGTTAACGCCTCCATCCCGGCGTCCGACGGCAAGACATACTGGATCGGCAACCTGACGGCGCAGAATGTCAACCATGACGGCAACCACTTCATCAACAAGGCCTGGCTGGAGAAGCTTGACTTGGAAGTGCCCAAAACCATCGACGAGCTGACCGAAGTGCTGCGTGCCTTCCGTGATAAAGACCCCAACGGCAACGGCCAGAAAGATGAAATTCCCATGTCCGCCGCCGACCTGACCCATCAAACCCAGGGCGTGTACACCCACTTTGCCAACTTTGGTGTGCCGCTCAACAAGTTCGTCTATGCCGCCGTAGACGATAACAATAAAGTGGTATTCCCCGGCTATATGCCCGGCTTCCGTGATGCCTGCGAATGGCTGAGCCTGTGCTACAAGGAAGGCCTGCTGGACCCCGAAGCCATCACCCAGGATTCCAACGTGTGGGGCACGAAGATGAACGCCGGCCAGGTGGGCTACAGCACTTACCTGCGTTTGATCAATACCGCGCTGCAGCCCGAAATCGTATCGCAGTTCGTTTCCTTGATCCCTCCGGCCAGCGAATACGGCGTGAAGGTTCCCCGTATTCTGGAGGTGCCCACCATGGGTGCCTGCATCACCACCGCCAACAAGCACATCCCGGAAACGCTCCGCTGGTTGGATGCCCAGTTTGAAACCGAGACCATGATGGTCGGCGTCAACGGACCCCTCAAGGAAGGCGGACCCATTCCCCCCACCATCAAGATCAATGAGGAAGGCAAGTACGAGATCATCTCCATCCCCGAGAACAATGGCCTGTACCAGATCGTGCCCGTATACCATGCCCAGTTCTTCGCCCCCGGCGACTTCTACTTTGGCATCTACAAAATGCCTCCTCACCGTGTGGAGCGCTATAACTACAGCAAGGAGTACGAGGAAGCCGGCGTACTGGAAAAGAACTCCTTCTACTACCTGTACAGGCTGGTAAAGCCCGATAACGAAAGCGCCCTGGAAATCGCCCGCCTGTTCAACGAAATCGAGAAGTTCATGAAGGAGTCCATTGCCAACTTCATCACCGGCGGCGTGACGGATGAAAACTGGCAAACCTTCCTGGATACGGCCAAGGCTGTGGGTGCAGACCGCTATGTGGAGCTGTACCAGAAAGCCTACGATGATTACCTTGCAAAACACTGATCCTGCGTGTTAGTATACTGATAGAACCGTCGGGGCCATGCCGCAGTGAAAAATCGCTGCGGCATGGTTCGCGCGTTTGCGGTGGGGAGCGTTACAAATGAAAAGGAAGGGCATCATCCATTCCATCCTGCTGCGCTATATGATTTCCTATGCGGCGATCATGGCGGTGCTCTTCGTTGGTGTCGGCATTTTCATGAGCAATACCTATGTGAATTCCATCCGCGCGAACACGGTGGAGAGCAACATCAACAAGCTGGGCAGGATCAGGTACCAGCACGAGGCCAACCTGACAACGCTGCTGAGCGTAGGCCGGCAGATAGGCCTTTCGCCCTATATACGCTCTTTTAAATTCTCAAAGGAGCCCATGCGGGCTTACCATCTCAAGCTTCAATTGCTGCCCTATACCACGACCATCGACTTCTTTGACCAGCTTTATCTGATTTTCAATAAGGATGAATACCTGTATTCCTCCGCCACCTCCGCGGGCCTGGAGATGTTTTTGTATAAGCTGATGCGCTTTGAGCATACGCCGCCGGAGTCGCTGCGGGCAGTGCTGCGCCGGCAGGACAACGGCATGACGATCCTGCCGGCCCAGAATGTGAACAGCAAATTGACCTTCGGCGACAACAACCGCATGGTGGCGGTCGTCGTGCCGCTCAGCATGGGGGACAGGTACAACTCGGGGAATATACTGTTCCTGATTAACGAAAGCACCTACCATCAGATGTTTGCGGACGAAATCTACGAACCGCGCAGCACTTACATATTTTATGACGGTGCGGCGCTGGCGGCCGGGCGCGGCCTTCAAGTGCCTGACGATGTGGTGCTGGAGGAATTGAAGGAGGACAGGGAAACCCTGGAGAAGGACATATTGTATGAAGGCAGGCATTACCTGCTGGTCGCCCAGCGCGGCCATAAGTTTCAAATGCAGTATGCCACCCTGATCCCCATGGAAACGGTATGGAAGGATATGGGCAGGGCTCAGCTTGGCCTTGGCCTGTTCCTGTTTGCCTTGAGCATACCCTGCATGGCGCTGACCATCTATTTTTCCAGGCGCCACGCCAAGCCGATCCGGGAACTGCGCTACCTGTTCTCCACCACGGCGCCGGGAAAGGATGATTTTGAAGCCATCCAAAGCGGCATTGAGGACCTGGTGGACAGGAACGAGGACCTCAATACGCGGCTGGACCAAAGCCTGCCGGCGCGAAAGGCCAATTTCATCAAGGATTTTGTCAAGGGGCGTTATACATCAAGAGCAGACGCCGTAAAGGCCGCGGGGCAGCTTGGCATGGAGATCGGCAAAAACTGCTTCGCCGTTTCGCTGATCGGATCGCCCGCGAGGGACGGAAGCCAGCCAAACATGGATAAGGTTATCGCGCAGTTGGGCGGCGATGTGACGGGGTATTGCGTAGAGCTGCTGGCGCTGGAGCAATTCGTGTTTGTGCTCTTCGCGGATAATGCCGATACGCTGGATCAATGGGCTTGGAGGGTACAGAACGATCTAATATCATCGGAGGCCGGCGTGGCCTTGGCCATCAGCAACATCCACCATGAATTTACCCATGCCGGCAGCGCCTATCTGGAAGCCAGCACCGCCTATGACAACCGTTTTGTGATGGGCAATGCCCATGTGCTGCGCTTTTCCAACGTGTGCGCCGCCGCCAAGGATATCGTGCCGTTTACCCGCAGCTATCTGGACGGCTTCCGCAAGGCGCTGCGGGCGGGCGACGCCAGGGCCTTGAACGACAGGATCGACGAGCTGTTTCATTATCTGGGCAGCACGGAGCTGTCGCTGTTCGCCTTCAGAATGATCTACAACAATGTGATTGCCGCCATCCTGGGCGAGCATTTCGACAGGCATGGGGAAAACATGGACGCCTTGCAGCTTTACGACGTATTCACCCTGTCGGGCTGCCGCTCCATTGCCGACCTGGATGACTTGCTGCGCAAGCTCTGCCGCAATATTCTGGCCGATGGGGGACAGGAGAGCGCGCAAACGCACCCGGTGATAAGGGAAATCATCGGCTACATGCATCAGCATTATGCCGACCCGCTTTTAAGCATGAGCGCCATCGCCGACGCCTTCGGCATCAGCGCCGTCAGGCTTTCGCTGGACTTCAAGGAGCTGAGCGGCATGACGCCCTCGGAATACCTGCTGCTGCTGAGGATGGAAAAGGCCAAGGAGCTTTTAAGCGGCTCCAGGATGCCTGTCAAGGATGTCGGCAACGCCGTGGGGTATTATGACGCATCCGGCTTTATCAGAAGGTTCAGGCAGCATATGGCCATGACGCCGGCCCAGTACCGGCAGATGATCGGACATAAAGAGGACACGCTCAAGGGCGTGGCGGAATAACGGAGGCTTGAAGATGAATTATTCAGGCAGGCAGGTAAAGGGCTTGACGGTCGCCTATATCGGCGGAGGCTCCCGCGGGTGGGCGTGGGGGTTCATGAAGGACCTGGCCATGGACGCGCAAATGAACGGCCTGGTCAGGCTGTATGATATTGACCGGGACGCGGCGGAGAAAAACAGGATCATCGGGGAGATGATCTCATCGCACAAGGATGCCAAGGCACACTGGCGGTATGAGGTGAGCGGTTCCTTGAAAGACGCGCTTTCCGGCGCGGATTTTGTGGTAATCTCCATCCTGCCGGGAACGTTTCGGGAAATGCGCTCCGACGTGCACTGGCCGGAGCGGTACGGCGTGTGGCAGCCGGTGGGGGATACGGCAGGCCCCGGTGGCTTTATGCGCGCCATGCGCACTGTGCCCATGTTTGTGAAAATTGCGGAGGCGATAAGGGACTTCGCGCCGGAAGCTTGGGTCATCAACTATACGAACCCCATGACTGTCTGCATGCGCACGCTGTACACGGTCTTCCCGGAGATCAGGGCGTTCGGCTGCTGCCATGAGGTGTTCGGTACACAGAAGCTGCTGGCGGCCATGCTGGAGGATATGGAAGGGATTGCGGGGATTGACCGCATGCAGATCAAAACCGGCGTGACGGGCATCAACCATTTCACGTGGCTGTACAATGCCAGCTACCAGGGCCAGGACCTCTTTCCGCTGTACCGCCGGTTTGCGGATAAATATTTTGAGACCGGCTTTTTGAAGGGAAAAGACGGGAACTGGATGAACAATGTCTTCGAGTGCTCCCACCGGGTCAAATTTGATTTGTTCCGCCGATACGGCCTGATTGCCGCGGCAGGGGACAGGCACCTGGCGGAATTCATGCCGCCCTGGTATTTGAAGAACCCCGAGACGGCGCGTTCCTGGGGCTTTGGCCTGACGACCGTTACCTGGCGGGAGGAGGACCTGCAAATGCGGCTCGCCAGGCGGGCGGCGCTTTTGGGCGGTGAGGAGGCAGTGGTTCTTGACGGCTCCGGCGAGGAGGGGCACCTGCTGATCAAAGCGCTGCTGGGCCTTGGCGAAATGGTATCCAACGTGAATATTCCAAACCGCGGCCAGGTGGAAAACCTGCCAAAGGACGCGGTGGTGGAGACAAACGCCCTATTCCGGCACAATGAAATAGCCCCTGTCTTTGCCGGCGCGCTGCCCAGGGGGATTGACGCGCTTGTCTTGCGACAGGTGCTGGGGCAGGAGAATACAGTGAAGGCCGCTATGACCTGCGATTATGATTTAGGGCTTGCCACATTCCTGAATGATCCGCAATTGTCTTTTGTGGCTCCGCAGGATGGAGAGCGCATGTTCAAAGAGATGCTGCAAAACACAAAGGAATATCTGCCCAAGGGCTGGGATGCCGCTACCAGATAATACTCATTCAATACCTGGCCGCGCCGCCGCGGGTATCGCTAGCCACGAATCAGGATAAACGTAGGGCTGGGGCTTGCTCCCGCCGTATGTACCGCATCGCATCAAGCGCCATGTGCTTTGATAATGGACCTATAAACGGCGAACGCCCGCCCCCGCCCTACGCTGGGTCCATCAACAAAAACAGCCTGTCAAGCTTCTCTTGTGCCTGACAGGCTGTTTTACATGCAATCAGTAGTTTACCCGCACCGTCTTGATTTCAAAAGGCCGGAAGGTGAGGGAAACGGTCTTCCCGGTTTCCAATGCTTCCTGCTCCTTCTCCAGCATGTCGGTCAGCGCCAGGCCCTTTACGTCATGCCCGAAGGTGAGGGCGGCATCAGTATACGCGCCGGTGGCTTCGTATAGCCGCAGGATGTAGGCATGGCCGGCATCCTCGCAGGGCTTCACCGTCTCGATGAGGACATTGGGCGCGTCGATGCTAAGGAGGGACGGCAGCGTATCGGCGCCGTTTTTGTGAAGAGGCAGATAGTTGAAGCTATAGGCCGGGCGCACCACCGTCTGGGCGGAGAAATCCCCCTCGTGGGGCAGGATGGCATAGCGGCATACATGGCGGCCCTTGTCGCCCAGGCGGTCCGGGCGTTCGCCGCCCTTGTGCAGCGACAGGCGCATGGAGCCCTCCCGGACGGAGAGGCCGTACTTGGAATCGTTCAGGATGGCCATACCGTATCCCGCTTCGGACAGGTCGGAATATTTGTGGTTGCAGATTTCAAACCGGGCCTTTTCGGTGGAGGTGCTGCGGTGGTTGCTCCGCCGGATGTAGCCAAATTGTATCTCGTTGCGAACGCCGTCGCAGAACAATGCGGTGTCAAAGGCGGTTTTCAGGAAACGGTGGCTGTCCTGCCAGTCCATGACGGTGTCAAAGGCCACAAGGGGCGAACCGGCGGAGAACACCATGTCCTGGGTGACGGTGGACCTTTCCGACAGCCTGTATACGCTGCGGATGCGCGCTTCCACCGGCCCCAAAGCAACAACCTCCCGGCTTTCAAGGCGGGCGGTATCGCGGAACTTATCCTCCAGGTCGGCGTCGATGTCCCAGTTGTCCCAGGCGGCGGGAACATCTTCCGCCATCAGGAAGGTGTTAAAGGCATAGCCGTCTTGGGCTACCAGCTCCCGGCCGGTCTTTGCATCCACAAAGGAAGCCATGGCGCCGTTTTCATTAAAGCGTATCCTGGCAAAGGGCGTCAACAGCGTATCGCCCACCATGCGGAAGGGGCACGCATCCTGCGCTGCTTCCCCGGTTTCAAATACAAGAGATGCGGACCCGAAGGCGGGCAGCTTCACGCCGGATACGGCCAGCATTTTCCGCCCCTCAAGGTCGGTAAAGAGCTGCTGCTTATACTCGCCTGCGATGCGCATTCCTTTCCGGGCCGGCAGGTATACGGTCTCCTGGCGCTCGAAGGACAGGGTATTGAAAAGCGTGACGGCATTTCCTTCATCCCGTGTGGCAAGCAGAACATCCACCTGCTCCCTGGCCGCCTGAATGGCCGCCGTCGTTTCAGAGATGGATTTTTCGTGGGCGCTATGGATGCATGTGCCGGGAAGGATGTCGTGGAACTGGTTCACCAGCAGCGCGTTCATCAGGGGATGCACGCTTGAACCGTCGGCAATTTTGCTGCCAAAAACGGCGTTCCGGACGGTCAGCAGCTCCAGGTTGTGCAGCGCGATTTCCAGCAGCCTGTTGTTGCGCTTGATGGTATGCTGATTGGTCAGCGTGCCGCGGTGGAGCTCCAAATACAGCTCACCGGCGTACAGTGTGGGCTCCCTGATCTCGCTCTCCAGCCTTTGCATGAAGCCGCTGACGCTGGTATGGCCGGAGCGGGGCACGCCCTCCAGATCGCCTATGCGGCGGCTCATCTCAATCATTTCAAATTCCGGTCCGCCGCCGCCGTCGCCCTTTCCGTAGGAGAACAGGCGCATGTTGGAAACCATTTTTTCCTGAATGGGGTTGTTTATCATACCCCCGCCGGCGGTGATCTCATTCAGCGTCGCGGGATCAGGCCCTTGGTGGGTGAGATTCAAGTGGGTCAGCACCTTGGTGCCGTCCATGCCCTGCCAGTAGAAGGAAGTATAGGGGAAACGGTTGCTGTCGTTCCAGGCCATCTTCGTGGTGAGAAAATATTTCACTCCGCAGCCCTTCATAATTTGGGGAATGGCGTAGCTGTAGCCAAACGTGTCTGGAAGCCAGAAGGCATCGGCGGTGTAGTTGAAATATTTCTGCGTGAACCTCTGCCCCCACACGAACTGGCGCAATAGGTATTCGCCGCCGGTGAGGTTGCAGTCGCATTCCACCCACACGCCGCCGTTGGGCTCATACCTGCCTTCGGCCACGCGCTGCTGGATGCGGGCAAAGAGCTCCGGATAATGCGCCCTGATCCATTCGCTGTGGAAGGCGGAGGACTGCACAAAGGTATACTCCGGGTACTCATCCATGAGGTTCATTTGGTTGGCGTAGGTCCGGGCGCATTTTTTGACCGTTTCCGTCATGGGCCAGAGCCAGGCGGTATCCATATGGCTGTGGCCGGTAAGCCCCACATAGGGGACTGTGGGCCCGTTTTTCTTTTGGAGCTGCTCCTGCAACAGGGGATGCGTCACCTGAAGGGCATTGCGGAATTCTGCCTGGGAGGCCTTGTCCGGGTCATAATAGACCTGGCTGTGCACTTTTGTCAGTGTGTACAGAATATCCGCCCTGCGGAAGCTGTCTTCCGGCAGTGTCAGTACCAGGGTGGTCAGCGTTCGCAGATCGAACAGGTACGCCATCAGCTCGTCATCCCGGAGGCAGACATCCACCGGCCCGATGGGGTAGGTGAAATCCGCATACCGCTCCTCGGTCAGGGGCTGGGTGCCGGGCATATCGTGAAAGGCGTAAAACTCCAGCGCAATTTGAACCGTTGTGCCGGCCCTGGCACCTTTCAGGAAACGGTTGCAGTAGTGGTTGCCGTGGCTGCCCACCAGCGTCTTCTGAGCGTAGTTGCTGTGGATATTTCCGTTCAGCCACAGCGTGGCCTCATAGCCGCCTGTTTTTGGGTACAGAAACAGGTCCTTCCCGTCCAATTCGGGAGGGACCACATAATCGCCCAGAAACCAGCCGTATTGGGCTTCTCCGCCCCAGCGGACGTTTTGCGGCAGCGGGCCGAAATTTTCTCTCTCCGGGACATGGTGCTTGGGTTCCGCGGTTTGATAATACAGGACGGGTATCTCATCCGCTTTTTGAAAAAGCATCTGCTCCAGGGTGGTTTCCAGCCGTTTCAGTTTTGCCAGTGTCTGCGCCATGCTTCGTTCGGCAAGCATCGGTGTTCTCCTTTACGTACAATCCCTGCGGATCATGTATTAACCCAATGGAAGGGGCCTACTTTCCGTTTTTGGGGCACTCCCCGGTGGTGGTGCCTACGACAAGCTTTGTGGGAACAACGATCTGCTGCGCCGGTTTTACAGGGTTGCCCGCGCGTTCCAGCAGCAGCTCCGCCACATGCCTGCCGATCAGCTCCTGATCCTGCCGTATGGTGGTGATGGCCCCGGGCAGCATGTGCGCCCATTCGGAATCGTCAAAGCCGCATACGCTCAAGTCCCTGGGCACGCTGATGTTCAGGTCCTTGCAGACCATCAGGATCTGGAAGGCCAGTTCGTCATGCTCGGCCATGATGGCGGTGACGCCCTGCTTCATCAGCGCCTTGACCTTTTCGCCCAGCGGGCCGGGATCACCTGCTTTGCTGCCCTGGCGCAGGCTCTCCACCATATCGGTGACGATAAAATCGCCCCGAAGCGGCAGTCCGGCCTTTTCATGGGCCAGCACATACCCCGCCACGCGGTCGCAAACGGTCCGCCTTTCCTCCGGCCCAACGCCGGACAGGTAAGCGATGCGCTTGTGATTAAGGGATACAAGGTGGTCCATCAATTGCATGGCGCCGCCCAGGTTATCGCTGGTGACGGAGCTGATGTAAGGGCAATTGCTGGGTATATCCATGATTACCACAGGCTTCCCCGAGAATACAAGCTGATTCAGCGTGTTGATATGTATATCGGACGATTTGGGATAATAGGCGACCCCCGCCACGTGCATGGTGGCCAGTTGGTTCAGGATTGTGCGCCCGCGGGAGGGGGGATCGTCCTCCGTGATGTAGATGGACGCGAAACAGCCCTGCCCGGTGAGCAGGTGATTGGCCGACTGAAAAGCGGCGGTCAGGCCGGTGCGGCTGATATTGAATGGGAAGATGAAGGCAAACAGGCTGCTTACTGCCTGCGGCTGGCTTTCTTTTTGATAGATATCCCTGGAGACAAAGCTGCCTACTCCGCGCTTGCGGTAGAGGATGCCCTTGTTCTCCAGTTCCGTCATGGCCCGCCGCGCGGTAATGCGGCTGATGCTGTACTTTTCCATCAGCTTGCTTTCCGTACAGATGGGATGATCGAAGGAAAAGGCCCCGCTTTGTATGCTCTCCAGGATATCGTCAATGACCACCTGGTACAGCGTAGGCTGGGATACGCCTTTCCCCTGTTTTGTTGTAAGCATGATGCTTCTCTCCTTGAAAGAGAATAGTACAAACACAATTTGTATTCTTGTTTATTATAACAAACATAAGCTGTATATGCAAGTATCCTATGAAAAAATGCGCACAAAAGGAAAGTAGATATAATAGGATTGCCGATTCCTTTCGTCAGCTTTGCACTGATAGCACAAAAGAAACATGTGAATTCAAATATTTTGGATAGATTGTATTGACATCCCGAAAATCCTATGCTAGTATTTGTTATAATAAATCGGACGGGGGAAATGCACATGTTGGGCACAAGGCAAATGGCGCCCAGAAAAGTGAGAACCCGGTTTGGCACGTTTATGCGCCAGGTTTTTTCCAGCTGGCAGCTGTATGTAATGGCGCTGCCTGCCGCCGCGCTGCTGTTTCTGTTCAGCTATATGCCCATGTTCGGCACCCTTCTGGCCTTCAAGTCGTTCAAGCCCAAGCTCGGCATCCTTGGCAGCCCGTGGATGAAACCCCTGTTCCGCAATTTTGAGATTTTGTTCCGCGCGAATTCTGCCGCCGTCAACGCCATCAAAAATACACTGCTTTTGAACCTGATGTTTATCGCTGTGGGCACCGTATTCGCGCTGGCGCTGTCGCTGATGTTCAACGAGGTCCGCCATAAGCGGTATAAAAAGATCACCCAGTCGCTGACCTTCCTGCCCTACTTCATCTCTACCGTAGTCGTCGGCATTTTCGCAGCGGGGTTATTAGGCTACGACAACGGCGTAATCAATGGCATGCTTTCTTCTATGGGCTTTGAGCGCATCGCCTTTTACATGGAACCCAAATACTGGCCTTGGATCCTGCTGGTAGTGAACATTTGGAAAGGCGTGGGCTACAGCTCGGTAGTGTACTTGGCCACCATAGCCGGCATCGACAGCTCCTACTATGAAGCGGCGCAGATCGACGGTGCCAGTAAGTGGAATCAGATCCGCTACATATCGCTTCCTCTTTTGAGGCCCACGGTGATCATACTGACACTGCTGGCCATCGGCAGGATCATGAACGCGGACTTTGGCCTGTTCTTCAATGTGACGGGCGATATGCCGGCTATTTATTCCACAACGGACGTGATTGATACCTTCGTCTACCGTACCTTCCGCAAAATCGCTGATTTTGGCATGTCCACAGCGGTAGGTTTGTTCCAATCCGCAGTTTCCTTTGTGCTTGTTTTGCTTAGCAACTGGGCAGCCCGTCGGGTCGACGAAAGCGCCGCCCTGTTTTAGGAAGGAGGAGGGAATATGCTTACCGCAAAGGTCCGTCCAATTTCCGGGCAAAGGGGACGGATGTCGGTTGGTCTTTTTATCGTGTATCTCCTTGTGGGGCTGTTTGCCTTCGCCTGCCTGTATCCGTTCCTGATGGTCATCTCCGGCTCCCTGACCAGCCGCGGCGAAGCAGCGCTGTACGGTTTCCGCCTGATTCCCAAGGCGCCTACCTTCGCAGCCTATGAAACGCTGTTCGTCAACTCCACTGCCATCGTGAACGGGTACAAGGTGACACTGTTCGTGACGGTGGTAGGCACCTTCCTGTCGCTAATGGTCAACAGCATGATGGGGTATGTGCTGGCCAGAAAGCAAATGAAGTTCCGCCGTGTATTGAACTTTTATGTGCTCTTTACAATGCTTTTCAACGGCGGCATGGTGCCCTGGTATATCATCTGCACCCGTTATCTTGGCCTGCAAAACAACATCTGGGCCATGATCGTGCCCATGCTGGCCAGCCCCTGGTACGTGTTTTTGATCCGAAATTATTTTAACTCCATCCCCGAGGAGCTGTACGAATCCGCCAGGATCGACGGCGCCAGCGATTTTATGATCTTCCGCAAAATCTACCTGCGCCTGGCAACGCCCGTATTGGCCACGGTCACGCTGTTTACGGCGCTGGGTTATTGGAACGACTGGTGGCTCGGCCTGATGCTGGTGGAGCGCAATGAACTGCAGCCCCTTCAGATGCTGCTCCGCACCATCATCGCCAACATTCAATTTTTGCAGACCATGGAATCCTCACCCCAGGTGCAGCAGCTGCTGGCATCCATTCCCAGCGACGCTGTGCGAATGGCGCTGGTCATCATCACCACAGGCCCCATCATGTTCCTGTATCCCTTTGTGCAGCGGTATTTTGTAAAAGGCATCATGATCGGCGCCGTCAAGGGCTGAGGCAACCATCCTCACGCCGGCTTCGCAGCCGAAGCCTGGAGCATTTTCGCAAAGCGGAAATGCGGAACGCCGGACAAGCGAAGCGCAGGACGGTGCAAATCGTAGCCGAAGCCTGGAGCATTTCCGTAATGCGGAAATGCGGAACACCGGACAAGCGAAGCGCAGGACGGTGCGAATCGTAGCCGAAGCCTGGAGCATTTTCGCAAAGCGGAAATGCGGAACACCGGACAAGCGAAGCGCAGGACGGTGTGAAGCGCTGTATTGATTGGGGCGGAAGCTAACCCCATTCGATAGATTTTTGCCGCGCCGCGGCGAATATAAAAAAGGAGGAAGCCCCATGAAGAAGCTCGTTTCCCTTGTGCTGGTGCTGATGATGGTCATCGCGCTGGTGCCCCTGCAAGCTTTCTCGGAGAGCAAACTGGAACCCGTAACGCTGCACTTTATCTTCTTCGGTGACAAGAAGGCTGAGACCGACAACGTATTTAAGGCCATCGCCGACAAGTATCGTGATGTGTTGAACTGCGATTTTGACGTGCAGTTCATCGCCGGCGATGACTATAAGCAGAAGCTGCTGGTGAAGGCTGCCGCGGGCGATGCCTGGGATATGAACTTTGAAGGCAACTGGCTGGGCTACTACCAGATGACCGCCATGGATGCCTACATGGACCTGACGGAGCTTTTGCCCAAGTATGCCCCCGACCTGTATGCCGCCTATCAGGAGAGCGGCGCTTTGAGCGCTGCCGCCTACAAGGGCAAGACCGTGGCCCTGCCCTGGACCATGGTCATGAACAACCGCACCCACTATCAGTGGCGCGGCGACCTGGCGCAAGCCAAGGGCATTACCGTGGAACCCGATTCCATCAAGACCTTTGAAGACGTGGACGTACTGGCCCACAAGCTCAAGGATGCCTATCCCGACAGGTACATCCTGGAAGCCGCTTCCCTGGATGGCTGCCTGATCAAGTACAACCTGGTGGACATCGGCAACTCCCTGGTAATCGACCTCAAGGACCCCGATTACAAGGTGCAGCCCCTGGAGCAAACCGCCGCTTACCTGGAGTTCGCCACCTGGGCCAAGAAGTGGCAGGACGAAGGCATCATCTGGAAGGACGTTCTCACCGACAAGACCGATCACAACGCCTTGATCGACCAGGGCAAGCTCATTTCCAAGTGGGGCACCCATGAATTCGCCCGCCAGAACCGCTCCTGGGTCGAAGAAGGCGCCCGCTGGGACTACAGCGTGCTGCATCCCGATGGCCTCTCCGCCAACCGCACCCCCCTGGCCAACGTGGCCGCCATCCCCGCGACCAGCGAGAATCCCGAGCGTACCCTGATGTTCATGAACCTTCTGCAGACCGACAAGGAACTCTACGACATGTTCCACTACGGCATCCTGGGCACGACCTATGTGCTGGATGGCGAAGCCGCCGTGTTCCCCGAAGGCATGACCGGCGCCAATTCCAACTACATGGAGTGGGGCGGCCGCTGGGCTTACTGGAAACCGCAGTTTATGCGCCCCGACTTCTCCTACGGCCCCGGATTCTGGGCGGAGGAAGCTGAATTTGCCAAGTCCAACCCCAACAACGTCAACTCTCCCTTCGCAGCTTTCAGCTTTGACAAGACCGATGTGTCCATCGAAGCCGCGCAGCGCGACCAGATCCACGGCGACATGAACAAGATCATCGAAGTCGGCCTGGCCGGCGACGCCGCCACCGCCGTGCAGAAGCTGATCGACGATCAGAAGGCTGCCGGCCTGGATGTGATCCTTAATGCCGCCCAAGCGCAGGTTGACGCGTTCCTCGGAAAGTAATAACATTTAGCAAACCTATGTACCGGCGCTGGTCAACAGCGCCGGTATTGCCTGTCTTATAATGAACTGCATACGGAGGAATCGCCGTGCAAGAGCCATACCGCCAAAAAGACCTGCCCGTCATGGAAAGGGTGGAAGACCTTTTATCCAGAATGACCCTTGAGGAAAAAGTAGCGCAAATGGATATGATCCGCGGCGTGGAGCTTGCCACCAAAGTCCACCCTGCCCATTTTTGCGCGGTGGACCCCTCCTCCGATTTTTATTGGGATAAGGTGGATGCGGCCATAGGGGAGCGCGGTATGGGCTTTGTCCACGACGTGTACTCCGTACCCGCGGTACTAAACAAGCTGCAAAAGTACTTTGTGGAAAAAACGCGGCTGGGCATCCCCTGTATTTTTACCGGGGAAGCGCTGCACGGCCTTTCTTACCCGGGGGCAACGGTCTTCCCCATGCCGTTAAATCTTGGCGCAGCCTTTGATCGGAGCCTGACCTATCAAGTGGGGAGGGCCATCGCCGCCGAGACCCGGGGCCTTGGCATACTTGAAATTCTGGCCCCCAACCTGGATGTGGCCAGGGACCCCCGCTGGGGGCGCATGGAGGAGACCTTCGGCGAGGATACGTATCTTTCCAGTGAAATGGCCTATGCCATCATCACCGGTGAGCAGGGCGAGGATATTTCAAAGCCGGACAGCATTGTCTGTGAGCCCAAGCATTACTGTGTGCACGGCATTGCGGAAGGCGGCGTCAACTGCGGGCCGGCCAGGGCCGGCGTGCGGGAGGTGGAAACCTGCTACCTGCCCGTGTTTGAGGCCGGTATCAAAAAGGCCGGGGCATACAACGCCATGGCCTCCTATAACTGCATCGATTCCGAGGCGGTGATCGCTTCAGAGCATTATTTGAAAGAAGTGCTGACGGACCGCTTTGAATTGAAAGGCTATGTCCGCGCGGATTTCGGCGCGGTGAACCGGCTGAAAACGAATCATTTCATGACAAGCGACGACCTTTCCAGCATGGAGATGGCGGTGAACAGCGGCCTGCACGTGCAGGGCTTTGACTACCCCAACGAGGTCTGGCAGCAGGGCCTGATCCAGCTTGTGAAGGAAGGCCGCATCGCGCAGGAAACCATTGATAACGCCGTCCGCCGGGTTCTAAGAGTCAAGTTTGATCTGGGCCTGTTTGAAAATCCTTATGTATCCGAAACGGCCCACGAAAGCATTACCCGCTGTGAAAAGCACAGGCAGTTAAGTTATACGGCAGCTGTCAAATCGGCGGTGCTTCTAAAAAATGAAGTTAACCTGCTGCCCATAGACGGCACGCCCAAAACCATCGCGCTTCTCGGCCCCTCCTCTAACCGCCAGCGCATCGGCAGCTATGCCTCCGTGCCCTACGGCTACCGGGTCCCCTCTGTCCATGAGGAACTGCAAAAGGCTCTGCCCGGCTGCGAGATATTACAGGAGGACGGCTGCGCAATTTCTCCCAGGGATGTAACGCTGATGCCTTCCGCATGGCTGGATGGCGGCGTGAAGCTCACTTACTTTGCAACCGGTGACTTTACGCAGCCTCCTGTGGGCAGCGGCGAAGCCGGAGAAATCAATTTCAACTGGATCCTGGCAAAGCCTCACCGGGACCTGCACTTTTTGGGCTACGGCGTGCGAATGGAGGGTACCTTCAAGGTGCGGCCCAAAGCCGTAGGACGGCAGGGCTCCTTCAACGGACAGCTCATCTTCACCACCGACGACAGCGTGCGCATGTGGGTGGATGGCAGGCTGGTCATTCACAGCACCGGCGAAAGCAAGCAAACCCTGCCGGCCTGCGATTTTACCTTTGAGGAAGGCGCCGAGCATACCTTTGTCATCGAGTTCGTTTGCGATGTCAGCGGCAACCATGTCACCTTAAGTCTGGCTCCCTTTGACAGCGGCAGCCTGGACAAGGCGGTTGCCCTGGCACAAAAGGCGGACCTTGTGGTTTTGGTTTGCGGCGACGATACGGTCACCAGCGGCGAGGGCATGGACCGCAGCGATTTGGTACTGTTCGGCCGGCAAAAGGAGCTGGTGGACAGGGTAGCCGCCCTTTGTAAGCCCACGGTGCTGGTGCTGGAGGTGGGCAAGCCGGTGGACCTGGGGGACGCAGCCAAGAACATTCCTGCCATACTGGTGCCCTTCTTCGGGGGGGAACTGGGGGCGAAAGCGATCGTGGACCTGATGACCGGCCGTGAAAACCCCGCCGGACGGCTGCCCGTCAGCTTCCCCCGCGGCGTCGGCATGCTGCCCTTCTACTACTCCCGGCTGCCCGGCGCCAGCGCCGAATACCTGGAAGGCAGGCGGGACGCGCTGTACCCCTTCGGCCATGGTTTGAGCTATACGTCCTTTGCCTACAGTGATTTGAGGGCGGCGAAATCAGCAGCAGGCTGCGATGTCAGCGTCAGCCTGAAGGTAAAAAACACAGGCAAGCGCACAGGGGACGAGGTGGTGCAATTGTACATCCGCGATGTGCAATCATCCATCGTAACGCCATTAAAGCTATTGCGGGGCTTCGAGCGCATTACCCTCGCGCCCGGTGAGGAAACAACAGTTACCTTCAATCTTGGCTTTGACGATTTTAAGCTTCTCAATAAAAAGCTTCAGTGGGTGGTGGAGCCGGGCGAATTTCTGATCATGGCCGGCGCCTCCAGCGAGGATATACGGTTGGAACAGTCTGTTGTATTATAAAAAAATGGCTTGCGCCGCATGGCAGGCTGATTTGTAGGCCTTTGCCATGCGGCACTTTTAGCGGCTTTCTATCAAAAAACGCCCAGCCCCTTGCGCCAAAGAACGGAAAGTTATGACATAACCGTCACAAATCTTTTACACTTCATCGTGTGTATCTGGCAATTTGTGCAGTGTGTTGACTTTTATATGCCTCTGCCCTATACTGCTTGAAGTACAAGCTATGAACGGGAGCGACAAGCCCGCATGAAGCGCTGCGCACTATCGGTTCTTACCGCGGCGATCCTTTTGGCTTGGGAGCCAGGCGCAATGTCCGTTACTCCTGAAACGCAGCCTGCGGCGCAGGAGGGGCAGCCACAATCCTCCCTGGCATATCCGGTTGAACAAGACCGGATTTTTTGTGGTTGGGAATCCATGACGGCGCTTCTGGAAACGGATTCTAAAGCTGTGCACACCCGCCGGGGACCGCAAAGCCGCACCACCTGGTATTGCTTTATCGGCATTGCGTATGCCGCCTTGTTCAGGCTGATGGCGTACAAGCGCAAGCTCCAGGTGCCCAAAGCAGGCTTTGCATCGAACCGGTTTAGGCTTCTTCCGCTGGGCAGCCATGCGCCGCCGTCGGCTGTGGCCGCATAGCCCATCCCGTACTTGGACGAACAAGCTTTATGATTCGGGGATCATCATCCGCGGCCAAAAGCCGCACAGAAAGGGAGATTATATGAAGGCAAAAAAGCCGGCCTTTTTCATCGTGGCCGCAATCATCCTTTTAATGACCCTTGTGGCCGTGTTCGGCATCAATATTGATACCGGAGACAACACGATCTTCTTGCCCGGTGCCGCCAATATGCGCTTTGGCATCGACATCCGCGGCGGCGTTGACGCCGTGTTCGAGCCCAAGGATGTGGACAAGGTACCTACCGGAGCAGAATTGGATGCTGCCAAAGCTACCATTGAAAACCGTTTGGATGGTTTGAACATACTGGACCGTGAAGTTTTCGTCGACCAGCAGAACGGCTATATTACCGTACGCTTCCCCTGGAAGAGCGACGAAACGGACTTTGACCCGGATAAGGCCATCGCCGAGCTTGGCGAAACGGCAAAGCTGACGTTTGTGGACCCGGACGGCAATGTCATTCTGGACGGCTCGCATGTTCTAAAAAGCGTAGCGACGATGGATCAGGAAAACGTGGGCGGCTACATGGTCTTGCTAAACTTTGACGACGAGGGCAAAAAGCTCTTTGCAGACGCCACCGCCAGGCTGGTGGGCCAGGAAATCAGAATCTATATGGATGAGCGCCTGATCTCCCACCCCATCGTGCAGACGCCCATCCCTGATGGAAATGCTGTGATCAACAAGATCAGCACCGGCGAAGAGGCCATATCGCTGGCCAATAAGATCACCGCCGGCTCCCTGCCCTTCTCCCTTGTTTCCCGCAACCATTCCACCATCAGTGCCACCCTGGGCAGGGGAGCTTTGGATGTGATGGTGAAGGCCGGCATCACGGCGTTTATCGTCATCTGCATCGCCCTGATCGCCTATTACAGGCTGCCCGGCTTTGTGGCTTGTCTGGCGCTTTTAATGCAGATCGCCGGCCAGCTGCTGGCGCTGTCCATTCCCCAAATTACATTGACGCTGCCCGGTATCGCGGCCGTGATCCTGTCCATCGGCATGGGCGTAGACGCCAACGTCATCATTTCCGAGCGCATCCGTGAGGAAATGCGCGAAGGCAGGTCGCTGGACTCGTCCATCGCCCTGGGCTTCAAGCAGGCGTTCTCTTCCGTGTTTGACGGCAACATCACGGTGATGATCGTCGCCATCATCCTGATGATCTTCGGTTCCGGCGCGCTGCTGTCCTTTGCCTACTCGCTGCTGACCGGCGTTATTTTGAACTTCCTGGCCGGCGTGACAGCGTCCCGGATCATGATCCGGTCCCTGAGCAGGTTCAAGGTTTTCCGCAAGCCCGCATTCTATCAGAAAGCGAGGGCAAACGTATGATCCGTTTTTTTGAAAAGCGTTACGTTTATTTCACCATATCGGCCCTGATCATCCTGGCCGGGATTATCGGCATGTTTGTTAACGGCGTACAACTGGATATTCAGTTCAAGGGCGGCGCAATCCTCAAGTACCAGTACACCGGTACGCTGGATGCGGAACAGGCAGGCGATTTCGTTTCGCAAAAGCTGGGGGGACGTCTTGTACAGGCCCAGGAAACCCAGGACCTGGCTACCAAGAACACGTACCTGGTCCTCAACCTGGCGGGCGAGTATGGCCTGGATGCTGCTGAGAAGCAGGCGCTGGATGAAGCGCTGCAGGTGGAATTCCCAGAAGCCAGCCTCTCGGAGGCCGGATCCTCTATGGTGGAGCCCTTCTTCGGCCACAGGTTCCTGCAAAGGGGCATGATCGCCATCGGCCTGTCCGCGATCTTGATCGTACTGTACGTTTGGTACAGCTTCCGTAAGATCTCCGGCCTATCCGCCGGTGTGATGGCGCTGGTGGCGCTCTTCCACGACCTGCTGGTGGTATTCTTCGTCTGCGTACTGTTCAAAATCCCCATCGGTGAATCCTTTGTGGCTGTAGCCTTGACCATTCTCGGTTACTCCATCAACGATACCATCGTCATCTACGACCGTATCCGCGAAAATGCCCGCCTGTACAAGGATATGCCGGTGGAAACGCTGGTCAACAAATCCATCAACCAGTCGCTGACCCGCTCCATCAACACCAACCTTGCCGTGTGCTTGAGCGTGGCGCTGGTGTACGGCTTCGCCTTCGCCAACGGCATCGACTCCATCAAGAGCTTCGCCCTGCCTATGGCCATCGGCGCTGTCAGCGGAAGCTATTCCACCATCTGCATCGCCGGTCCCCTTTGGGCGATGTGGAAGCGGCATCAGCGCGACAAGCATGCCCGCACGGCGTAAACTGAAAACATAAAAAAGGCTGTCGCATCAGCCACATCATGGTACAGCTATTCAAGGAGACGGTGTCCGAAGGTTTCCAAAGGGCGATCGGAAAGCCCTTTGGTCGCGTCCGAAGACGCGATCCTTCTCCTTGAGCAAATGTATATGTGATGTGATTTGATACGACAGCCTTTTTAATGTACTTCCAATTATGGCCGGCCCAGCGTACCGTCCGGGCGGCGGCTGTTGGTCCAGGTGGGCAAACTCTCATCGCAGGGGAACTTGGCGGCCAGTTTTTCATCGATATCAATGCCCAGGCCAGGCTTGCCGTTGGGATAGACATACCCGCCCCGAAGCTCGGGGCAGCCGGGGAAAACATCCTGGCTGGCCTGGGTAAAGCCGGACCATTCCTGTATGCCGAAGTTCCAGCTGGACACATCCAGGTGGATGTTGGCCGCGTGGCCCACAGGCGACACATCCCCAGGCCCGTGCCAGGCGGTGCGCACGCTGAAGGCCTCGCAGAACATGGCCAGCTTGCGGGCCGGGGTGATGCCGCCGATTTGGCTGATGTGGCAGCGGATGTAGTCGATCAGCTTGTTTGCAATCAGCGGTGTCCACTCCCTGGGATTCACGAACAGCTCGCCCATGGCGATAGGGGTATGGGTCTGCTTGCGCATGATTTCAAACCACTCGCCCTGCTCCGGCGCCAGGGAATCCTCATAAAAGAACAGGCGGTAGGGCTCCAGCTCCTTGGCCAGGCGGATGGATTCCATAGGCTCCAGGTGCTCATGCACGTCATGGCAAAACTCCACGCCAAAGCCAAAACGTACCCGCATCGCGTCAAACAGCTTGGTGACTGAAAGCTGGTACTGCAGCGGATCATAATACGCGCCGTGGCAGGCACCCTCCGGCCTTAAGGAAGACAGGGGCTGTATGCCGCCGGCGTTCCCGCCGTAGCCGCCATGCTGCAGCCTGATGACTTGCACGCCTTTTTCCATGAAGGCCTGCACCCGATCGCCAATCTCCTCCAACGTTTTGCCGTCGGCGTGGCGGTACACACGGGCAGCTTCGCGCACCTTTCCGCCAAACAACTCATACAGGGGCAGCCCGGCTTGCTTGCCCTTGATATCCCACAAGGCCATGTCCACGCCGGAGATGGCGGCATTTTGAATCGGGCCGTTGCGCCAGTAGGCCGACACCATGGCCATCTGCCAGATATCCTCGATGCGGCTTGCATCCTTGCCTACCAGCAGAGGCTTGATATAGTGCTCTATTTCATACGCTACGGTCAGAAAACGTTGGGTAAAGGTCGCGCAGCCAAGGCCGTACAAATAAGGCTCGCTGGTTTCCACCTTGACCACCACCAGGGGAATGTTCTGGGGTGCCGTCAAAATCGCCCGGATATCGGTAATCGTAAGCGCCATAAGCTCCGCCTCGTTTTCTAATTTCATTAGTGGATTGCCTTATTCGTCCTTGCGGTCCATGGCCGCCTCCCTGTGGCGCTGCGCCCAGGCCTTGTCCATCCATACGGAAGGAGCGAACCATTCGGGCTGGCCGGGCAGTGTTAATCCGCCATCCACCCGGATGACAGTGCCTGTGATATAGGAGCCCTTGTCGCTGGCCAGGAAGGCGGCCAGTTCGCCCGTGTCCCGGGGCACGCCCATGCGGCCCAGGGGAATGGAATCCTCAATGGGGTAGAAAGTCCTGCCCTTGACGATATCCCCGGCCTTGGCATCGGGGGGCGGATTGTTGGGGCGGACGCGGGTGGCTCCCGGCGCGATGCAGTTGACACGGATGCCATACGCCGAAAGCTCCAGCGCAAGGGACTGTGCGGCGCGGTTGATGGCGGCCTTGATGCCACCGTATACGAAATCATCGGGATGGGCGGATTCGCCCCTGGTGGAGGTGACAAACAGGATGGTGCCCTTGGTACCGTCCCTGACCATGATGCGGGCGGCTTCCCCGGCGGCCATGAGGTAGCCGATAAAATTCGTGTCCACAATATACTGCAGGTCTTCCCGGGTGGCGGTGAGGATGCTGTTGCGGGCGTCCCGCCCGGCGTTGTTGATCAGCAGATCGAGCCGCCCCAGTTCTTTTCGGGCCTTATTGACCACGCTCTCCGCCACGCCCTTGTCCTGCAGAGCGGCGGGGTAGATAAGGCAGCGGCGGCCCAGCTTTTCTACCTGCTCGCGGGTATACTCCGCGCCTTCCAGGTTGCGGGAATACGTAATAGCCACATCATAACCCTGTTCGGCCAGCACCAGTGCGCACCCCTGGCCAATGCCGCTGCTGCCCCCGGTGACAACTGCCGCTTTTGCGGTTTGCATGATGAACCTCCCTCAATTTTCGAAAAATATCTTCCATTATCATGACACAACGGGTGCTGTTTGTCCATCCTTCAGCCACCATTTTGCGCTCAAAAAAGCCCCTTTTTACATACTTTTTTCTTATTAAAATGTGTTCTTTTCCCGAGGGCCGGATTGTCTCCCAAATCATGCTCATTCCGTGGGTGGCAGCAGCCTCAAAAGGCTTTTGTACAGCCAGTCAACGCCCCGTTCCGGAAGCAGTTCCAGCATGGCAAGAAGCTTTCCTGTGCCAACCCGGTACCTTATCTTCGGGCGTTTTGCTTCCATGGCGCGCAGGAGCACCGACGCCAGCTTGCCTGCGTCATTGTCGTGCTTTAATTCCTGCATCATCAGCGGCTTTAATCGCGCAAGCACGCTTTTGTAATACATGGTCTTAGAAAGCGTTTGATGGAAGCCGGCCAGCGTGTTCTGCGTCATACCGGTTTGATATGATCCGGGCTGGAGCTTGATGACGGGAATGTTCAGAAACATAAGCTCCCGCCTTAAGCTGTCGCTGTAGGCTTCCACCGCGCGCTTGGAAAGAAAGTATGGCGCCGCGAAGGGCTGTGCCGTCATCCAGCCGGCTTCGGAGGAGCAGTTGATGATCCTGCCCTTTCCTTTTAGAATCAGTTCGAAGAAAACGCGGTTCACGCGGATCATGCCCAGCACGTTCACATCCAGCAGCCCTTGGGCAAGCTGCACGCATTCGCCCTCCACCATGGAGGCAAAGGCGCTGCGGCCGGCAAAGTTGACAATGGAGTCCAGCCTTTCCGTCTGCTCCTCCACAGCCTTTTTCGCCGCCAGTACGCTTGAATCATCTGTGATATCCATCTGAAGGGGGATCACGTTGGGAAGTCGCCCAAGCTCCTGCAGCTTTTGAACATTTGTTCCCGCGGCGAACACCGTCCAGCGGCTTGATTCAGACAATGCCTTGACACATACCTCACCAAGCCCGCCTGTGGCTCCCGTGAAAAGGACGTATTTCATTGCATGATTCCTCGTTTTCATCATTTGCTGATAAAAGGGATAGGAACCGCCTGGCCGGCGGTTCCCATATGGTTATTTCTTCATTACGGCGTCATATTTGGCGTAGGGCTGCATGGGTCCGGCGCAGCCTACCACATATTCCGTGACCTCCATCACCGCGCTGTCACCTTCGAAGGTGAACTTGTAGACTTCATGATACGGCTCCTCCACATACTGCCAGTCGAGAATGAAGGTATTGTCCCCTTCCCACCGGCCCTTCAGCGCCACGCCGCGGTAGGGGGGATACCAAACCAGCGTGCCAAGCTTTTTGATATCCGTCGTGCGGTACACGCCGTCCAATCCCACGGGAAGGGTTATCGTTCTTCCCTGCTGCACCATGCTCAATGTGCAGGTAGCTCCGCCGTCAAACGTTAGGGAGAAACTGGAGATAAAGGCTTTCATGTCAAATGTTTTCCCGCTGATGCGGCTTGCCGTCTCCGGCAGGGCGGGAACCGCGTGGGGAGTGGGATTTTCCAGCTCGGCTATACGCGCGGCCAGCGCTTTTGCGGCCGCATCGTTGGCGGGAAGGGTCACTTTGGATTTGATGGCCGGCACGACAAAATCGCTCATCAGCTTCAGCGGCTGGTACGTCTCCGAATAATTGATGCCGCTGGTGAATACGGCTACCAGGTCCTGTTCCGGCAGGACACATACGTATTGCCCCGCAAAGCCGTCCGCCCGGAAGCCGCCAAATGAATTTATCCAGAACTGATAGCCGTAATCGTCGCCCCGGTTTTCTCCCCAATAGGCTTCGCTGTGTTTTTGCGTGGCCGCTTCCACCCACTGGGCGGGAACGATTTGCTTTCCGTTCCATTCGCCCTTGTGCAATATCAAGTACCCGAACTTTGCCATATCGGCGGGCGTTATGCGCAGGCCCCACCCGCCGGTAGGATTGCCGTCGGTGGCTTTCTCCCATGCGTAATCGTGTATGCCCAAGGGATCGAGCAGCCTCTCCCTGGCGTATTCTTCCACATCCTGGCCGGTGGTCTTTTTCAGAATGCAGGATAGCAGGTGCGATGCGCCGCTGTCGTACAAAAAGCGTGTGCCCGGCTTTGTGGAAAAGGGCAGGCTGTAAAATGTCTGCGGCCAGTTGCGGCTGCCAAAGACAGCATCCACGGAATCGGTTGTATGCCCCGCCGTCATGGTCAGTATGTTTTCCAGGGTGGATTCCTCAAGGCCCAGGCTGTTTTCCGGCATTTTCAAATCCGGAAAGATGTCCGTGATCTTCTGGTCCACGCCCTGCAGCTTTCCTTCACTGATGGCGATGCCGATCAGCGTGGAGGTAAAGCTCTTGGTAGCCGAAAACAAATCATGCCGCGTATCCCGATGGAAGGGCTGAAAATACGCCTCGCACACCAGGTATCCGTTGCGTATGAGAAGGACGCTGTGGACGGGCACATTTTGCGCCTGTATGGTATCGAACATCTTCAAAAGAAGCTCCGAATCGATCCCCTGCTCCTCCGGGGTCGACGTTCTCCATTCCCCCTCGGGGAAGTAGCCCTCCGCGGCAGATGACCCCTGCGCGCAGGCCCCACCGCCCAAACCGCAGGTAAGAAACATTTGCGATACAAACAGGAAAGCGGCCAAACTCTTTTTCATGGCGATCCTCCTTGATGGACAGGTGGAATCAATAATGGAACGTGTGGTTCGAACGCTGTATAGCAATATCAGCATAGCAGGCCAAATTTTTCCTGTCAAGATGGCTGCATTGACGGCTGTAGTATAATTATTGCGCCGGGGTTTGGATAATATATCCACCTGATATCGTTTATTGCATAGATTGGTTTTGAAAAAAAGGGAGGGGAACTTTGTGCGGAAACTGGCGGGATGGCTAGCCTTTTCTTTGTATTTGCTTACGCTGACGGGGGCGCTTGGCCAGGGCGCGTGGGAACAGATCAACCAGGAGCTTTCACGGCCGGAAAACTGGCGGCAGATTGTAACGGACAGCGCTTTTCAGTTGGACGGGAAAACGCAGATCGGGACCGCGGGCGGACAAGCCCTGTATGAGGTGGATTTCGGCACCTATCCCAGCATCGACGGCTCCACTGTTTCCGTTCCCATGGTGATGGAGTTCGCCCGCCAGCATTTGCTTCTTCCGGAGGAGGAAGTGAAGGGCTTTGCGTTTTTGTCCACCACCCATACCGCCTACGAGCATCTCATCGGCCGCAAGCCCAACGGATCGGCCTTGCTGCCCTCTCAAGGCGCCGCGATGGATGAAAACCATCCGGTGGATTTGATCATTGCCACGGAACCGTCGGACGAAGAGCTGGCCTTGGCAGCAAATAGCGGCGTGGAACTGGTGAAGAAGCCTGTCTGCTACGACGCCTTCGTGTTCATCACCCATGTGAACAACCCGGTTGAGAACCTAACGGTGGAGCAGATTCAAAAAATCTATACGGGGGAAATCACCAACTGGAGCGAAGTGGGCGGGCAGGATGAAAAAATCATCGCCTACCAGCGGGAAAAAAACTCCGGCAGCCAAACCGCCATGGAGAACCTTGTGATGAAGGATTTGCCCCTTTCCGCCGCGCAGCCCAACTATGTGACCGGGGGGATGGAAGGGCTGGTTCGGCGGGTAGGGGATTATGAAAACGGCCTGGGCAGCATTGGTTACACCTACAAGTTTTATATCGATACGCTGTACAAGAGCGATGATATCAAAGTCCTCTCCGTGAATAGCATCGCCCCCACACCGGAAAACCTGCGCAGATGGACCTACCCCTTCACTACCAGCTATTACGGCGTCATTCGGGCGGGGGAGGAGCAAGCGGCCGGCGGTCTGTTCCTGGACTGGATGCTATCCTATGAGGGGCAAGCCTGCATTGCCCAGGCCGGGTATATACCCATGACGGAGCTGCCCAAGCCATAAGGGGGGAGGGTGTCTTATGCGCAGGATTTCTTTGCTTCTGTTGTCCATAATGCTGTTTTTCTGGAGTATACCCGCCTTCGGTGAGAGTGCCGGAATCGTCATTCTCGATGGCATACGGTATGAGATTCGAAACGGAGAAGCAGCCATTGTAGGGTTCGCGGATGGGGCGGAATCCATTACGCCGCACACTTTCGTGAACGGATATCCGGCGTATTACATGCCGGATGAAAACGGTTTGCCGGGGGAGGAAGCCATCCGCGAGATTGTCTTTGAGGAGGGTATCACCGGTATTGACATATCCACCGCCAGATACATGAATTTGATGTACTTCATGACGTCGGTGGAAAGAATCGTACTGCCAAGCTCGGTCAGCTTGATTAACTTTGATGGGTTTCAGCGCTTGAAGGAGTATCAGGTGGCGGATGGCAGCCCCTTCTACAAAGCTGTGGACAGCGTCCTGTACAGTGCCGATGGTAAGACGCTTGTCAAATTTCCGGCCGGCAAAAGCGGTTCGTGCACGCTTCCCGGCGGTGTGACAAGCGTCGGGGAGAATGCTTTCCCGTGGGATTCCAAGCTGGAACGGCTGATTCTGCCGGAAGGTGTAAAGGAGCTGGGCAATAATGCCCTGGCGGGAGCGGCCAGGTTAAAGGAGCTTTTTTTGCCTGCCTCCCTTGATAAAATCGGCGAGGAGGCGCTGCCCAGGAATGGGGTTTTGGAGAAGATCACCGTAGCCGAAGGCAATAAAAAGTACCGGAGCATGGACGGGGTGCTGTTCAGCGGCGATGGGAAAACGCTGCTTCTGTATCCCTCCGGCCGGCGCGGGCATTATGATGTGCCTGTGGGAACAACGGATATGGACAAGGATGCTTTCGGGTACTCATGCCAACTAAGCAGCCTGAATATCCCGGAAGGGATCACGGAGCTGGATGCATACTTGCTAAACGGCATGCAATTGCTGGAAAGCCTGCATTTGCCCGCCTCCTTGTCTTCCATAGGGGAGCAGGCGCTTCCGGGGAACGGGGCACTTCAGCAAATCACGGTAGCCGATGAGAATACCCATTTTCAAAGTCAAGATGGGATTTTGTTCAGCCATAACGGCGAGACACTTGTGAATTATCCCGTGGGCAGGGATGGCCCTTTTGAAATTCCGCAGGGTACAAGCGTGATATCCCCCTCGGCTTTCGGGTTTAACGACGGGCTTACATCCGTTACAGTGCCGGAAGGGGTTGCGGACATTGCGGAATACCTGTTTTCCGGCCTTGGCGCGCTGGAGGAAGTTTACCTGCCCTCCACTATATCTGAAATTGGTGACGGGGCGTTCCCCTCCTATGGTGCAATTCGCCGCGTTGAGGTGGCCCAGGGCGGCCAGTGCTATCAGAGCATCGACGGTGTATTGTTTGAAGGAGACGAGTTGATCTTTTATCCGCGCTGCCATGGGCTTTCCTATGATGTGCCGTTGGGAACAAAACGCATCCGCGAGCAGGCGTTTGCCGAGTGCGAAATGCTGCAAACGGTCACCGTCCCCCGGGGGGTTACGCAGATTGGGGAGGAAACATTCTACCACTGCACTTCGCTGGAGCGTATCTCCCTGCCTGTCACGCTCAGGGAAATAGGGCCCTTGGCCTTTGCCGATTGCATTTCCCTGACAGGCATCATGCTTGCGCCTGGCCTTGAAACGATTGACAATTTCGCTTTTAATAACTGTTCTTCCCTGGCCTTCGTCCATCTTCCGGACAGCCTTACAATGCTTGGCCGGGGCGCATTCTCCGATTGCGTATCCTTATCCGGCGTCGTGCTGCCCAATGGTCTTGAGATAATGGGTGAAAATGCGTTCTCGAATTGCGCATCCCTTGTCGAAATGATGATACCCTCCGCTGTGAAAGAAATCGGGAGCGATGCTTTCCATGGCTGCAAAGACGGCTTTGTGCTCTATTCCGGGAAGGATTCGCCCGCCTATTGGCATGCCTTCGAGTATGGCCTGCTCTTTGCGGAGCCTGGCGGCGTGCCTGCGGTGATTGATCCCGTGGGGCGCACGACACAGTCCGCCGTGGTGAATACCGTCAAAAGCCAGGACGTTGTCAGTCTGCTCACCAAGCCGCAAAAAGGCGCAAAGACCGTAGGCAAATACAGGAACGGCACGACGGTGCAGGTGCTTGATACTTCGGGGGACTGGGCTCATGTGCAGCTTTACGGGGCGGAAGGGTATATGCCGATAAAGTCCCTGATGTTTACGGATAAATTGAACAAACTGGTGCGCATCTCCTGGGGACGGAAAAACTTTGAGATGTCCAGCTCCCTTCAGTTGTATTCCGATACTTCGGAGGAAGCGCCGTCCACCCCCATCACGGAGGATGTACCCATGCGTATACTGGATACGGTGGGCGTATGGTACCATGTCCTGTCCGCCGGGCAGGAAGGGTACGTGCCTGTCCACATGATGAAGGTGGCCTTTAGCCAGACGCCGGACAATCCCAACGTATCCTATTATGTCGTTGTAAACCCCAACCCTCAGGACAGGCTGAACCTGCGGTCAGAGCCCTCCGCCAACAGCCAGTCCCTGGGCCGGTATTTCAACGGCACGCAGGTGGAGGTTCTGTGGGACTGTGAGGTGGAAGGTTGGGTGCATGTCCGCGTGGATGGGCAGGAAGGATACATGATGAGCCAGTTTCTGCAGTCTATTGACTGGGGCAAAGATCTTCTGTGGCATGGCTGAGCGCTAATGAAAAGCCGTTTGGTGCACATGGCTGCGCCTTGATCTAAAGGGTTCGGGGGATTATACTGTTACCGAAACATTATTGGAAGGAAGGTACCATCATGGACGCCGTCTACGTGCCGGAAATGGACAGCACCTTTACCATACGGATCGACGATATCATGATCGATTGCCCCGATGCGCAAAAGCTGGGCGATTTTTATGCCGGCTTATTGAATTGGAACAAAGCAGTCCTGAACGAGGAATGCGTGGCGGTGTCCGCGCCGAACCAGCCCATCCGCATCCTGTGCCAGCAGGAGGAGGAATATGTTCCGCCTGTATGGCCGGAAGCCGGGGGAAGGCAGCAAAAAATGCTGCATATGGACTTTACAGTGAGCGATCTTGGTGTTGCCGTCCGGCATGCCCAGTCCCTGGGCGCGGTCATGGCCGGGGACCAGTTCAACCCCGAGCAATGGATCACCATGCTGGACCCGGCAGGCCATCCCTTCTGCCTTTGCCTGCCGGAGTAGCATAATAACGGTTAACAAAAACGGCTGTCATACATGTTGCATCTTTGAAAATTTAAGAGGAGGGTGTCCGAAGGCTTCCAAAGGGCGATCGGAAAGCCCTTTGGTCGCGTCCACAGACGCGAAATCCCTCCTCTTGAATCAAAGGCAACGTTAGTTTGACAGCCGCATAATCAACAGAACTCAGGTTATGCCAGCAGCGCCAGCAGCATCCGTTCCGCCAGCGTAACATGGAACGCGATATTCTTGATATAGGCGCGCTCGATGATGGTGTGCATGCCGTCACCCTCCAGCCCCAGGCCGTCCAGAACCGGGATGCCGGCCAGGCCTGCGATGGCGATGTCCCCGGCCCCGCCGGTGCGCTCCGCTGTTAGGTCAACGCCGTACTCAGCGGCGATTTCTCGGGCCAATTGCACCAGGGCCATGCTTTGCTCCGTTGCTTTTAAAGCCGGATGCGTATTGCCCCATGTTACCTGGGTGGTGGTGCCGGGGATGCCGGGCGCCGCGCAGATGGAAAGGAGTTTGTCCATCAGCTCCTGCCTGAACGATTGGTCATAATAACGGAATTCGCCGTGGGCCACCGCTTCATCCGCCACCACGTTTTCCGCTGTGCCGCCCTGTATGACGCCGATATTGACGGATATGTCGCGGCTGTCATCCCGAAGCGCATAGATGGCTTGTATCCTTTGGCACATTTCCTGTATGGCACTGGCGCATTCCAGGTAATTGGCGCCGGAATGGCCCCGTATACCTGTGCAGCGCAGCGTAAAAGAGGTGACGCCTTTCCTTTCGCAGGTGAGCGCGCCGCCCTTTCGGGCCGGCTCAAAGCTCAAAGCCGTAAAGGACTCCTGGGCGGTTTTCAGTATAATCGGCGCGCTCTCGGGCGAGCCCACTTCCTCATCCGGGTTCAAAATCACCTTGACGGTGTATTTATCCGTATCAACTTTGGGCAGCACTTTTTCCAGCGCGTGGAGCATTACGGCGATGCCGCCCTTCATGTCGCAAACGCCGGAGCCGTTGGCCACATCCTCATCCGCCTGGAAAGGCTGGCATTCGGCCCTGGGGAATACCGTATCCATATGCCCCATCAGCATCAATTGCTTTTTGCCATGACCATAGACGCATTCTACCACGGGGCCCATTTGTATGCCGGGTATGATCCTGACGTTCATGCCCAAGCCTTCAAAGTCCGCCGCGATTACATGGGCGAGCGCAGTCACATCCGCCTTGTCCAGCGTGCCGCTGGGCATGGAAACGTATTTTTCCAAGGTATTCAGGAAGCTTTGCATTTTCTGTCGGTCCTTTACTTACTTAAAATATCTTCGGGGATGTGGCTTTTTAGCACCTGAAAGCTGCGGGCCAGGGCGTTTTGCTCTTCCTCATCCAGGCTGAATTCCGGCATGGGTTCCGCCCCCAGCCTCCCGACGAGGCACGGCACCCCGGCGTATATGCCATCCCCACCGTACGTGCCATGCAGCGGCACGGAGCAGGGGAGTATGGCCTGCTCGTCGTTTATGATGGCTTTCACCAGCCTGGCCGCGGCGGAGCCTATGCCAAACTCGGTGCAGCCCTTGCCCAGTACGATCTCCCAGCCAGCCTTTTTCGTCTCCAGGCAGATGTTCTGAAAATCGATGCCGGGGTGGGATGCCATTACCGCTTTCAGCGGAATCCCGCCTACCGTGACGGTGCTCAGGGCCGGCACCTGGCTGTCGCCGTGCTCGCCCAGACAATAGCCCTGTACGCTGGAAACATCCACATTCAGCGCCTGGGCCAGCCTTGCCCTGAAACGGCCGGAATCCAGCGCGGTGCCTGTGCCGATGACGGTAAGCCCGGTTTTTGCTTGCAAATATTGGGCAATCAGGTCGCAGGGATTGGATATCGACACCACCATGCCGTGAAAGCCGCAGCCCAAGAGTCCCGCGGCCACCGCGTCCGCCACCTTCAGGGTCGGCATTAGTTCCTTTAACCTGTCGGAGCTTTCGTATCCCGTGGCGCAGGCGCACATCACCGAGATGTCCGCGTCGGCGACAGCGCCATACCACCCCTCATAAACATTCACATTGTGGGATGAATATGCAAGCGCATCCAGGATGTCGATGGCATGTCCCTTCGCCTTTTTGCGGTCGGTGTCCAGCAATACAATTTCCCTGGACAGTCCCTGAAGGGCGCATTCCAATGCCACATGGCTGCCCACATGCCCGGCGCCCAGGATGGCTATTTTGATGCCTGTCTGCACGAAAACCCTCCTTATAACATGGGAAAAGCTTGCCGCCGTAGGGAATATACGGCGGCAAGCTGTTGTTGCTGTATGTTTGCCTTACGGATTCGGGGTGGCGGTAGCTTCCGCGGAGGGAGCGGCACCGGAGGCAAGCTGGGCATTCAGGGCATTGGCGTCATTGATCCACTGCACATACAGCCCGTTGTCGCCGATTACTTCCGCGATGGCCTCGTTGATGGCGGCCAGGAGCTCGGCTTCGCCCTTCACGACGGCCACAAGCGCGCCGGCGGGAGCGTAGTCAAAAGGAGTCTCACAGATGACCAGATCGGGATTGTTTGCCACCAAAGGTTCGGCGACGACGGCGGCCAGGGCGATGCCGTCGGCCTGCTTGGACTTGAGCAGCAGGATTCCTTCATCGATTTGGGTGATCTGAGCCAGCGTGGACTCTTTCAGCTGATCAGTGACCAGAGTCTGCTGCAGGGAAGCGTTCTGCGCGGCCACGGACTTGCCTTTGAAGTCATTAAGGGTCTTGATGGTCTCGGCGTCTTCCTTGCGGATGACGATCACCTGGTTGCCGTCGTTGAAGTAAGGATCGGAAAAGTCCATGGATACGGTGCGCTCTTCCTTGTAGGTGAGGCCAGCGATGGCCAGGTCGGCACTGCCGGTGCCGATGGCGGCCAGCACGGCGTCAAAGGTCATGGGCTGAATCACCAGTTCAACGCCAAGCTTGTCGGCGATGTACTGGGCGAAGGTGATATCGGCGCCAACGGGATTGCCGTTCAAATCAAGGAACTCATAGGGGGGATAGTCGGGGGAGGTGGCGACAATCAGCTTGCCGTCGGCCTTGATCTTCTCCAGACGGTTGGCGGGTGTGGCGAATGCGCCGGTGACTGTAAAGAGCATGGCCAGAACCATGGTGAGTGCGAGCAGCTTTTTCATAGAGGGTCCTCCTTGCGTTGTTTGATGTGCCTCATTGTATACCTATGCAGAATAAATGTCAATACATTTTGATGAAAATTTATGCATTATCTTTCAGCGTGTGGAGATATGCCCGCGAAAGTCTTGCAGGATAAAGAGAATCTATATAGAAAAAATGCTGTAAAACTTCTATACAAATAAGGTTGCCTATGGTATACTAAAGCGTGTTATACCGATTATTCACAGAATTATACAGTTGAGGAGCCAACGAAATGCCAGAACTCAGCCGCCGGGTGCAAACCTTTACGGATTCCGTGATCCGCCGCATGACACGAATCAGCGACGAATACGATGCCATCAACCTCTCCCAGGGTTTCCCTGATTTTCCGCCGCCCAAGGCCATTACCGATGCCTTGCGTGACCTCGCCGGCGAAGGCCCGCACCAATACTCCATTACCTTCGGCGCGCAGGACTTCCGCCAGGCGCTGGCAAAAAAGCAAGGCGCGGCCATCGGCCGTGATATTGACCCGGAAAAGGAAATCGTGGTTACCTGCGGCGGCACCGAGGCCATGATGAGCGCCATGATGACGGTGTGCAACCCCGGCGACAAGGTGATTGTGTTTTCCCCTTTTTATGAAAATTATGGGGCCGACGCCATTTTATCCGGTGCGGAGCCTATCTTCGTCCCGCTGACGCCGCCTGACTTCAAGTTTGACAAGGAAGTGCTCCAAAGAGCTTTCTTGCAAAAGCCCAAGGCCATCATCGTCTGCAATCCCTCCAATCCCTGCGGCAAGGTGTTCACCATGGAGGAGCTTCTGTACATCGGGCAGCTGGCCCAGCGGCACGATGCTTTCATTATTACGGATGAAGTGTATGAGCATATCGTCTTTGATCCGTGGAAGCATGTCAGCGCGGCATCGCTGCCCGGCCTGTACGACCGCGTGATCACCTGCAGCTCACTATCGAAGACCTATTCCATCACCGGCTGGCGGCTGGGCTATTTGATCGGGCCGGAAGCGGTGATCGAAAGCGCCAAGAAGGTACACGACTTTCTGACGGTGGGCGCCGCGGCGCCCTTGCAGGCCGCCGCCGTAGCCGGGCTTATGATGGGGTCGGAATATTACGAGGAACTGAAGCAGCTGTACACACAAAAGCGGGAAATTTTCCTGAATGGGCTGGATGACCTGGGGCTTGCCCATACCGTGCCCCAGGGATCGTACTTTGTGATGGTGGATATCGCGCGGTTCCTTCAAAAGGAACAGTTCAACGGCTGGTCTGATTTGCAGTTTTGCGAATGGATGATTAAAAATATCGGTGTGGCCGCCGTGCCCGGCTCCAGCTTTTTCAGGGAGCCCGTAAACCACCTGATCCGGCTGCATTTCGCCCGGGAAAAGGCTACGCTTCAGGAAGCACTAAGAAGGCTGTCAAGGCTCGCGGAGGTATAAATGGCGGAGGTCAGTAAAAATACAGGCAGCGTGATTTTGCCCCGCTATACCATCGGGCCGGATGCGTACGAAGACTTGCCTTCCGTTCTTTCCGCTTTGGGTCAGCGCATATTCTTGATCGGCGGCGAAAAAGCGCTGGCGGCGGGGCTGCCGCTTTTTGAAAAGGCGGTTTCCAAAAAGGGGATAACGCTCACGGAGGCCGTGCGTTACGCGGGGCCTTGCACCATCGATGATGCCAAGGAGCTGGCGGTAAAGGCAAGGGAGCAAAACGCCCAGGTGATCGCCGGCATGGGCGGCGGAAAAGCCATCGATACCGCCAAGGCCTGCGCCCATTATGCCGGTCTGCCGGTGATCACCCTGCCCACCATCGCGGCCACCTGCGCGGCTGTGACGGCGCTTTCGGTGATGTACCACGCGGACGGAGCGTTTGACCGGTTTCAGTTTCTTTCGGGACCGCCGGAGTTCGCGTTTATCCATACCGGGATCATTGCCCATGCCCCGGCCAAGTACCTGCGGGCCGGAATGGGAGACGCCATCGCCAAGTATTTTGAAAGCGGCTTTTCCGCCAGGAATGAAGTTTTAAGTTACAAGGATGCTTTGGGGCTTTCCATTGCCCGCACCTGCTATGAGCCCCTTTCCCGCCTGGGGGAAAAGGCGCTGCGTGACTGCGAAAGCGGGCTGGATTCGCAGGAATTCCGTGAGGCGGTGCAGTCCGTAATCGTGAGCACGGGGCTTGTATCGCTGCTGGTTCGGGAGGAGTTCAACGGCGCGCTGGCCCATTCCCTCTACTATGCTATGGAGGACATGCCGCAAATCAAGGCTTGTCTTCATGGGGATGTGGTAGCCTGGGGGACGCTGATCCAGCTGATGATGGACGGGCAGGAAGAGGAAGCGCAAAAAGTCCTTCATCTTTTGAAAAAGCTCAAAACGCCCGTCACCCTTTCGGAGATGGGGATTGACACCGCTTCACCCGCTTTCCGCAAGGCCATAGAGAACGTACCAGGCCTGCCGGACATGAGGTGCCTGCCTTTTAAGGTGACGGTGCAGATGGTGCTGGAAGCGGTCAAGAAGTTGGAAGAACGGTATGGATCCTACGGATTTGAATAGGGGGGCGCTTCATTGTTTGCCAAAATAATACCAAACATCGTTACTATAGTTGAAAAATTTCCGGGGTTGTTCTTGAAAGGCATAGGGTATACCCTGCTCCTTTCCTTGATCACCGTCCTGCTGGGGACTGTTCTTGGCTCCATGGTAGCGCTTTTGAGGCGGTCGAAGGTCGCGCCTTTCCGGTGGATCGCCGTTGCGTATACAGAGATCATCCGGGGCACGCCGCTCCTGTTGCAGCTGTATATTTTCGCGTTCCTGCTCCCGGCGCTGGTTCCGGCCTTGAAAAACGCCAACTTCTTCAACGTGTCCGTAGCGCTGATCCTAAACTCCGCAGGGTACGTGAGTGAGATCATCCGCGCCGGCATCCAGGCCGTGGACAGCGGGCAAACAGAGGCGGCCAGGTCATTGGGGCTCAATTCGCGCCAGACGATGACCCACATCGTTTTTCCCCAGGCCATCAAAAACATACTGCCTGCGCTGTGCAATGAGTTCGTTACCGTGATCAAGGAAACATCCCTGGCCGCCACCTTCTTTGTGGGAGACCTGATGACAACCTATAACAACATCAAGGGCATTATGTTCCTGGTGCTGGAACCCCTGATGGTGATAGGTATCATCTACTTTATATTGACATTTACACTGAGCAAGGCCGTCGCCGTGCTGGAAAGGAGGCTGAAAGCCAGTGATTGAGGTACGTAATCTGCATAAAGCTTTTGGCGAACTTAAAGTGCTCAAAGGGATTACTGAACGGATCGAAAAAGGGGAGGTCGTCTCCGTCATCGGACCATCCGGCTCGGGGAAATCCACCTTTTTACGCTGCCTGAACCTTCTGGAAAAGCCGACGAAGGGCCAGGTTCTGTTTCATGGCGTGGACCTGACGGAAAAGGGCGTAAACATCGACGAGCACCGGCAGAAGATGGGCATGGTGTTCCAGCATTTCAATATCTTTCCGCACCTGACAGTGAAAGACAACATTATCCTTGCGCCTTTTCTGACGGGTAAAAAGAGCCGGGCCGAAATGGAGGGCTTCGCCAAGGAGCTTCTTAACCGGGTCGGGCTCATCGATAAACTGAACGAACACCCCAAGCGGCTTTCCGGCGGGCAGAAGCAGCGGCTGGCCATCGTGCGCGCCCTGGCCATGGAGCCGGAGGTCATGCTCTTTGACGAGCCCACCAGCGCCCTGGATCCGGAAATGGTGGGCGAGGTGCTGAACGTGATCCAGGATCTTGTGAAAAACGGCATGACCAGCATTATTGTCACCCATGAGATGGGCTTTGCCAGGGAGGTATCCACCAGGGTACTGTTCATGGATGAAGGCTGCATCGCCGAGCAAAACACGCCCGAGGAACTGTTCTCACATCCCCAGCACCCAAGAACGCAGGAGTTTTTGCGCAAGGTACTTAGGTAGAAAGGGAATAAAAAAGACGGCTGTTGCGATAGTCGCAAATTGTATTGCTATTCAAGAAAATGGCACCCGAAGGTTTCCAAAGGGCGACCGGAAAGCCCTTTGGTCGCGTCCGCAGACGCGAAACCCTTTTTCTTGAATAGTTTGCAAAATGCAATCTTAGTGCGACAGCCATTTTTATTGAATGTTGGCAATTATCTTCTTTTGCTGCCCAGCATCGCAAAAACCGGCAGCGTCATCAGGCACCACAGCGCGGCGTACTGGGGGCAGATTTGCCCCTCCACATGAAAGGGCATAGTGGAATAATCCCATATTTGGTGGCGGCGGTTAATCATGCGGCCGATCATATATTCCATGCCGGTGATGGCTATCCCGCCGACGAGGCTTTTTTGCCACAGGGGACGGCGGCGCATCTTTTTGTTAACCTGGTCCAGCACCATCATGCCGGTGCCGCCTGCCGCAGCCATGGACGGTGCCGTCCGGCCGCGCCAGGCCAGTTCCAATAACGGGTAAGCGGCGGCTCCCAGAGCCATCAGCTTCAGACTGTTTTTCAAGCGCATGCACATCACCTCGCGTATAGCATGCGCCGTTTTCCATTTGTTAATCCCCGAAGGAAATACCTATGTTCCGGGCCAACTGCACCATCTGGTCATCCGGGTTCACCAGCCTGGGCACGCCGGCGATATCCTTCAAAGCGTTGTGTGTGACTGTGTTGCCTGAAAGCGCTACGCTTACGCCGTAGATGTCATCCCTGATAAGCTGCGCCGCGTGCACGCCGAACTGGCTGGCCAACACCCGGTCATAGGCGCTGGGGCTGCCGCCGCGCTGTATGTGGCCGGGGACCACGGAACGGGCTTCCACGCCCACCAATTCCGAAAGCTGCGAAGCCAGCCTTGCCGCAATGCTGAAGCCAGGGCTGGCCGCGCGCGTGGCCTCCCGGTCCTTTTTCTTTTGCTTGGCTTCCTCCAAGTCCATGGCGCCTTCCGCCACGGCGATGATGGAGAAGGGCTTTTTGCTGCTGGCCCTTAATTCCACCACCTTGGCCACCTTTTTCAGATCGTACGGTATTTCGGGGATTAACACTACATCCGCCCCGCCGGCCAAACCAGAATACAGTGTGAGCCAGCCGGCCTTGTTGCCCATCAGCTCAATGACCATGCAGCGGCCATGGCTGGTGGCGGTGGTATGAATCCGGTCAATGACCTCCGTGGCGATATCCACCGCCGTGTGGAAGCCAAAGGTGAAGTCGGTGCCATAAAGGTCGTTGTCGATGGTCTTGGGCAGACCGATGATATTGAGGCCTTCCTGGCACAACAGGTTCGCTGTCTTGTGCGTGCCGTTGCCGCCCAGTGTTACCAGGCAGTCCAGCCGCATGGCCTTGTAGTTTTCCTTCATGGCTGCCACTTTGTCCACATTGTCTTCGCCTATGACCCGCATGTTGCGAAAAGGCTGGCGGCTGGTGCCAAGGATCGTGCCGCCCAGGGTGAGGATGCCGGAAAACTGCTTGCGGTCCATCAGCTGGTAATCGCCCTGTATCAAACCGCGGTAACCGTCCCGGATGCCTATGATCTCCGCGTCAAACAGCTCATAGGCCGCCCTGGCCACGCCGCGTATGGCGGCGTTCAAGCCGGGACAGTCGCCTCCGCTGGTGAGGATTCCAATCCGTTTTTTCATACAACAACCCCCCGCTTCTACTTCCTCTTTCCCTGATTATACCACATGGGAAGGTGGGTAGAAAGCGGGGGCTGTTTCTTTTTTTGGCGTCTGTACAGGCTTCCCTTAGAAGCGTATACTGTTGCCTGTATACATCCTATCGGAGGACCTCTAAAAATGCAAAGCCGGGATATTGTCATCAGCGCCTTGCGGGAATGGAATATTCCCTTTCATCTTCATACACATCAGGCGGCCCATACCATCGACGATTGCCTGTTGATGGATTTCATCACGCCGGATGTGGTGATCTGCAAAAACATATTCCTATGCAACAGGCAGCTGACGCAGTTCTATCTGATGCTGCTGCATCCCGACAAGCAGTTTCGCACGGCGGAGGTGAGCAAGGCGCTGGGCGTGTCCCGCCTAAGCTTTGCGCCGGACTCCTATCTTCCCGGGATGCTGGGCCTGATGCCTGGCTCCGTCAGCCCGCTGGGGCTTTTGTTCGATAAGGAGCACCGCATCACGCTGGTATGTGATGAAAGGATACGGGAATACCCCCGTATCGCATTTCATCCCTGTATCAATACCGAAACCGTGATTTTTGACAGCATCGATTTTTATGAAAAGGTGCTGCGCCATATCGGCACAGCACCTGTGTGGGTTTGATCATTTCAAGCCGGTTATTGCAGGAAAGCGGCAGCCATATAGCCGATCTTGTTGCTGTAGCGGACCTTGACCCAGTCGGACCCTGGAATAAGGACCTCTACCATGGCGCCATCCTTCACCCGGGTGATGACTGTAGTGTTTGTCATGGAAGGGCCGCTGCGGAGATTGACGAAGGTGCCGTTGGGGTGGTTCACTGTCATCGCCGGCGTGGCGGGCAGGTTGTAGAAGTTAAGGTAGCTGGACATCATAAAGCCTGTTTTACCCGTGCTGTCCACAGTGACATAGCTCCATTCGCTGCCCTGGCTGAGCACGGTCAAGCGCGTGCCGTTCTTGTACTGGCCCAGGACCTTGCCGGTCTGGCTGGCGGTTTCCCGAAGGTACAATACCTGGGTGGTTTTCGGATTTTTGACGACGGCGTACGGCTCCTTGGGGGCTGATCCGCCGCTGCCGCCGTTTTTCAGGATTCCCTCCTGAAGAAAATCAGTGCTCATATAGCCCTGGTAGCCGTCGATGGATACCTTCCACCAATCGTCGCCGCGGTTTAACACCATCACGTACCGGCCGCCCTTGAACTGGCGGATGGAGGGGTACTGCATCCCCGGCCCGGACCGAAGGTTCAGGCCTGTGTTGTTGGGGGTAACGATGGTGGCGATGTCATCGCTGCCGATCATGGCGTCCAGCTTCAAATATTCACCGCGGAAGTAACCTTCCGTGCCGTCCACCGACACGCGGTACCAGCCGCCGGATTGCTGACCCAGCACCAGCGCGGGCGTGCCGTCGTAGTAGATGTCCAGCACCTGGGCATTGTAGTTGGGTTCCTTGCGCAGGTTCAAAAACTGGGTGGGTTTTGGATTCAAAACGGTGGCGATGGTGGTATATTCGGTGATGCCGCGGCTTAGGAAATTCCGGCTCATGTAGCCTGTTTTTCCATCCGGGGTGACCACCTTGTACCAATTGCCCGGCGCATCGGATATCTGCATCCATGTGCCGGCGGAGTACGCGCCCAGCCAGGCGCTGCTGGCATTGGGCTCCTTGCGCAGGTTCAGGCTCGTGGTGTTGTAGATGACTGCAAAATCGGTGGCGGCCAGGGCGGTGGCGCTGGGCAACAGGAGAACCAGAACCAAAACCAGGGCTGCCCATCTTTTGTGAAGAGGGGACTGGCGTCTGAACAAATTCACCATGATCCGATCTCTCCTTTAGGGGCAATGGACATTTGCCCTTCACCCAAAAAACGGAGCGGGCCATGGATTTATTCCCTGATTCCGGCATATACTGAAGCTTTTACACAGCCGGTGATCAGGGAAGGTCCATGGCCCGCCGTCATATGGATTTGCGGAAAGTATCAGCCCTTTTTGTAGCTGTTAAGCGTCAAAACCTTCTCCACGGCACGATTTGCCGCCCCGCTCAAATTGGTTTCATCCACCCTTTCCCCAAGCCGTACATGCAGGAAAAATTCCAGCGTGCCCTGGTTGCCGGTGACAGGGCTGTTGGTCACGTTCTGGACATTGATACCGGGCATGGCGTTCAAATCCTGAATCAGGCTCATTAACATAGGATAATAGGCGTTTTCGGACAAAATGCCCGTACGCCGGGCCGTGGCATCCTCCACCTCAAACAATGGCTTGACCAGGCACACAAGCTCTCCCTGCCCGCCCATGATGCTGGCAAACACCGGCACGGCTTTGCGAAGGGAAAGATAACTCAGGTCTACGCTGGCCAGGTCCGGCCGCAGGGACAGGGACAGCAATTTCTCGTCGCTGATGTTTGTCTTTTCCAGATTGACGACTTTTGGATTTTGCCGAAGGCTGCCGGCCAGCTGGCCAAAGCCCACCTCCACGGCATAGACAAGCGCCGCCCCGCTTTTTACAAGGCAGTCGGTAAAGCCTCCGGTGCACGCGCCGGCGTCGATGCAAACGCGGCCCTCCGCGCTGATTTGAAAATCCTGCAGGGCGCCCTGCAGCTTCAAGCCGCCTTTGGCCACATAGGGCAGATCCCTGCCCTTGACCAAAAGAGGTTTGTCGCAGGGAATCAACTGGGCCGGGCTTGAAATCCTCTCCTGGCCGCAGTACACCTGCCCGCCCAGGAAATAGGGAAAAGCCTCTTCCGCTGTTTGAAAGAAGCCTTCCTCCATCAGCCTTTCGACGGCTTTCCGCCGCGCAGCCTTATTCTTCATGGTCTGTTTCCTTCACGTGGTCCAGGGGCAAAAACGCCAGTACCTTTTGGATATACGCATCCCAAAAGCCCCATTCATGGGTACCGGGGGACTCCTCATACGTCATGTTGAATGCCTTTTGAAACAGCCGCTTGAACATGCGGTTCCCCTGCAAAAGAAAATCCTCTGTTCCGCAGGCCACGTACATCTTCGGCGCCATTTGCGGTTTCTTCGCAAGCTTTTGGGCTAGGGCGAACAGATCATTCCCGCTGCCGATGAATTTGTCCGGGCTGCCGAAGATGCGGATCAGTTCCTGCATAAATTCTTCCGGCTGCTCCATATGGTATTTGGGGTCCATCTGCAGCGCGCCCGACAGGCTGGCCACCGCCGCGTACCTGTCCGGGCAGGATAGCCCCAGCTTCATGGCGCCGTAGCCGCCCATGGACAGCCCGGCCGCGAAACGGTCCTCTCGCTTTGTGGATAAGTGGAACATGCTCTCGCAGATTTCGGGCAGTTCCTCGGAGATAAAGGTAAAATAGCGGTCGCCTTCGGCCATGTCCGTGTAAAAACTGCGCCCGCCGTCCGGCATGATAATGGCCAGGGGGTATTTGTCGGCATACCGCTCCACGCTTGTCCGTCGCAGCCATATGGTATGGTTGTCGGACAGGCCGTGCAACAGATACAGCGCCGGGTGCGGGCCTTTTGTATTCTGGGGCAGGATCACGTTCATGCCTGTACAGCGGCCCAGCACATGGGAAAAGAATTCGACCTGCAAAAGCGCCATCAAAACGCCTCCCAATTCATTTTCCCCATTATACCACGGCAGGGGGAAGCCGCAAGGGGAAAGGTACGCATTTGCGCCCGCCTACTTGAACGTATACGCATCGTGTGCTATCCTTAAGCAAAGTGCGGACAAGGAGCAAGCCATGCGCCTCACCTACAAGCATACCCTCCTATCCAGTTACCTGGGGTACGTGACCCAGGCCATCGTCAACAACCTGGCACCCCTGCTTTTTCTTACCTTCCAAAGGGAATGGAACGTGTCGCTTTCGGATGTGGCGCTTTTGATCTCCCTGAACTTTACCATTCAGATTGTGGTGGACCTGATTGCCTCCGCTTTTGCGGACAGGATCGGCTACCGGGCCGTGGCGGCTATTGCCCACGCCTTTTGCGTGGCCGGCCTTCTGGGTATGGGTATATTCCCTCGAATCTTCGCCAGCCCTTTTGCCGGGCTGATTGCCGCCGCCTGTTTGAACGCCGTGGGCGGCGGGCTGATTGAGGTCATCATCAGCCCCATTGTGGAATCGCTGCCCGGCGACAAAAAGGCATCGGCCATGAGCCTTCTGCATTCCTTTTATTGCTGGGGCCACGTGGCGGTGGTGGTTTTGTCCACGGTGTTTTTTTCGCTGTTTGGCGTTGCACGCTGGCCGTACCTGGCCATGGCCTGGGCTGCGGTACCGCTGTTGAACTTCTTTCTCTTTTTGAAGGTGCCGCTGCGGTCCCTGAACGATCATGCCGCGGAGAGGCACCCGGACGCGAAAAGCAAGAAGCGGTATTTGCTGCTGCTGTTCCTCTTGATGATGGTTTGCGCGGGAGCGGCGGAACAGGCCATGTCCCAGTGGGCTTCCCTGTTTGCGGAAGCCGGGCTCCATGTTTCCAAAACGGTTGGCGATTTGCTTGGACCTTGCCTGTTCGCCATTTTGATGGGTTTCAGTAGGGTGATTTATGGCGTGATGGGCTCCAGGCTGCATCTGGAGAAGTCACTGCTTTTCACCAGCGTGCTGTGTATTGCAAGCTATCTCATGGCCGTTTTTTCCCCGAATCCTCTGTTGGCCCTGCTGGGTTGCGGCCTGTGCGGCTTTTCCGTGGGGCTTATGTGGCCTGGCACCTTCAGCCTGGCCGCCAGGCATTACCCTCATGGCGGCACAGCCATGTTCGCCTTCCTGGCCCTGGCCGGGGATGTGGGCTGTTCCGCCGGCCCAGGCCTTGTCGGCACGGTCTCCAATGCCGTAAAAGCCGGCGCGCAAACACCGTTGGGGAGTTGGCTGCCCGGCCTTGGCGCAACGGAGGCGGGCCTCAAATCCGGCCTTCTCCTGGCTATCGTATTCCCGCTGGCCATGCTGGCCGGCGTAAGCCTTTTATGGAAGAATACATGCAAAAAGAAAGAAGGGTGAAGGTATGCGTTATAACAGGCTGGGGGCAACAAAGCTTCATGTCAGCGAGGTCGGGCTGGGCTGCGAGCATCTGGAAAACAAGGAGGAGTCCATCGTCCGCGATGTGGTCTGCGAGGCGGTGGACCATGGCATCAACGTCATGGATGTGTTCATGGCCGAGCCCAACGTGCGCACCTATATCGGCAACGCGCTCAAGGGCCGCCGGGACAAGGTGATTTTGCAGGGTCATGTTGGCGCTGCCAGGGAAAACGGGCAGTATCTTCGCACCAGGGATATCGCCATTACCAAGACATATTTCGAAGATTTCATGACGCGCCTTCAAACCGATTATGTGGACATCGGCATGCTGCACTTCATCGACACCGTGGAAGACTGGGAAACGGTCCTTCATGGTCCGGTGATGGAATACGTGCAGGAGCTCAAGCGCAAGGGCGTTATCCGCGCGGTGGGCATGAGTTCCCATAACGCGCCGGTGTCCTTAATGGCCGTGCAGTCCGGCTTGATAGATGTTTTGATGTTCTCCCTGAACCCGGCTTTTGACCTCCTGCCGGAAAGCATGGATCTGGAGTCCCTCTTCAAAAAGGACAGTTACCAAGAGAAGAACCTGCTGGGCATGAACCCTGTTAGGGAGTTGCTGTACAGAACGTGCGAGGAAAGCGGTGTGGGGATCACCGTCATGAAAGGGTTTGGCGGCGGCTCGCTGCTCCATGGTGATTCCTCGCCCTTCCGCGTGGCATTGACGCCGGTGCAGCTGATACAGTATGCCCTGACCAGGCCCGGCGTAGGGAGCGTGCTGGTGGGCTGCAGGACGCCCGATGAGGTCCGTCAGGCTGTGGCGTTTGAAAGCGCCGCCGCGGAGGAAAAGGATTATTCCGTAGTCCTGGGCGCCGCGGATGCTTACGCCATGACAGGCCGCTGCATGTACTGCAACCATTGCCTGCCCTGCCCCCAGAGCATTGATATCGCGCAGGTGAACAAGTATTTTGATCTGGTTTCCGGCAAGGACCAGGTGCCCGATTCCATCCTCGGGCATTACGGCGCCTTATCCGCCTACGCCGGTGATTGCATCGAATGCGGCCAGTGCGAGGAGAGGTGCCCCTTCTCCGTACCCGTCACAAAGCGCATGAAGGAAGCGCATGCCATCTTTGGAAGATAACCAGGTTTTCCGTGCAGCGCGGCAGCCTTTGGCTGGCCGCGCTGTTTTCTGTTTCGTCATTTTTTATTATTTTTTCCATAAGCGCCCAATATCTTGACATTATTTAGATACATGGTTATGATAACTCAAGGGTATGGTACGTAAAACAGCATGCATACACAAAAGCAACAGCGGGATTCCCTTTAATTCTGCGCGGGGGAATACGGCAAATTATCTTATTGCTTCCCTGCGCCAAGGAGACCGATATGTTCATGGCAAAGCCGGGCTTGCGGCGCTTTAGGAACCAGGCAGTGCTTCCATTGATCATTTCCTTGATTTTGGTGATCACGGGTTACCTCATCTTCAGCGACATAGAGAAATATTATTACCGCCGTGTGGAGGCGGAAGCGCAGCGTTTTGCGCAAAGCTATGCCAACAGCCTCAAGACGGCGATAGAGGCATCCGGCATTGTCAACAAGCTGCTGACGGAAAAGCTGATGGCTGCCGGCGAGGTGGCTGCCAATCTGGAGGAGAACCAAAGCAACGAAGCGCTGGCGCGGCTGGCGCTGGCCTTGCGCGTGGATGAGATTTATTCGTTTGATAGTCAGGGCGTCATTCAGTATTCCAGCAACGGGAGGTTTATAGGCTGGAAGGCAACAGGGGGCCATCTTGCTTACAGCTTTCTTCAAAGCGGCAGCGATAGCCTCCTGGAGGATATGCGCCTGGATTCAAGTTCGGGAAACTATTACAAGTACGGTTATTTCAAGGGCCGAAGCGGCTGCATGGTGCAAATCGGCGTGCTGGCCCAGACCATTAATGATTTCCTTGGCAGCTTTGATACAAAGCGCATGCTTCGTGAAATGGAAGCGGACCCCAATATTGCAAGCGCCAGCTTTTTGAGTGCCGATTTGGCGGCAGGGCCGGGTACGATCGGCGGCGAAGCCGGGACCGCATATCAGGGGCAGTGGTACCGTGTATCGCTTCCCGTCTATGTCGACAGCCGGTTGGCAGGCACGCTGATATTGGATTATGATTTGGCGGATACAAAAACCCTTATCTGGAATATAAGCTTCATTGGTCTGGCGGCGCTTTTGTGCATTTATCTTCTGATGCTGGGCATCAGCTTGATCAATTATAAAAAGAACAAGCGCCTGACCCATTTTGCCTATCATGATCCGCTGACAGACCTGCCCAACAAGCGCTGCCTGCAGGAAGCCCTCCGCGAGGACACGGACAGCATAAGCAGGGACAGGCGTGCCCTGCTCTTGGTAAACTACAGAAACTTCAAGCAGATCAACATGCTTTTCGGGTACCAGTACGGCGAAAATGTGATCAAAGACCTATCCGTGCGGCTGATAGCGCTGTGCACCGGCGCATACCGCCTGTTTCATCTGTCCTCCGACCGGTTCGCCATTTATGTCACAGGCTATCAGGGCCGGGAAGAGTTATCGGCGCTTTGCCTGAAGATTATGGATGCGCTCAAGGCGGCACTGTCTTTCAAGACCATCGGCGGGAACATCGGCGTGGTGGAGGCGGCGTACTTCAAAAGCGATTTGGAGAAGCTGCTCAAATATGCCATGCTGGCCGGGGAGCATGTCAGCGCCAGAGAGCTGTTCGGGTTCGGCTTTTACTCCAGTGAGATGGAGGCAAAGCTTCAAAGAGAGGATGACATTGAAAAGGAGCTTTTGTCCGCTGCCAAAGATCAGGCGGAGGGCGGGCTGTATTTGATGTATCAGCCCATCTTGCGCCTGGCGACGGAAAAGGTCTGCGGCCTGGAGGCGCTGGCCAGGCTGAAAAGCAAAAGGCTGGGGGATGTGCCGCCGGCGGAGTTTATCCCCATTGCGGAAAAATCCCAGCTCATCGTGCCCCTGGGCCGCAAGATACTCATGGATGCCTGTCAGTTTCTCAAAAGGCTGGAAGCGGCCGGGCATGACGGAATCGTTGTTTCCGTGAACATATCCGCCGTACAGCTGATGCGGGATGATTTTGTGCCGGATATTTTGAAGATCGCCGGGCAGGCAGGGGTGAACCTGCGCTGTCTTGGCATTGAAATCACCGAATCCACCTTTGCCGACAGGGTCGATGAAGTCAATGCCAAGCTGTCTGCATTGAAATCCCATGGCATACATATTGCCATCGATGATTTCGGAACGGGCTATTCCTCCCTGGCCAGGGAAAGAGACCTGGATGTCAATTGCCTGAAGATTGACAGGTCGTTTATCGTCAAGCTGTCCGAGCTTCATCCCGACAAGGCCATTTCGGGAGACATCATCTCCATGGCCCACCGGCTGGGACATGAGGTGGTGGCGGAGGGCGTGGAGGACTTGAGGCAGAAAGATTACCTTGTGCAAAACGGCTGCGATTGCGTGCAGGGGTATTTGTACAGCCGTCCCCTGATGCCGGAGGATGCGCTGGCCTTGCTGGACGCGGGGGCTGGCCGCACGGCGGCTGCGCCGCTTGAGATTGCGGAACCGGAATGTGTGAAGCCCCGGCAGCAGCTTTCCATACAAATGTAGGAGCTTGATATTGTGCTGGGGATATAATGCCTATTAGCATTTATCCGCGACGGATACCACCCAATTCCTGCTGCCCATATACAGGGCAGTCTCATGTAAGACTTTATACCTAAAAGAGAAGATGGCCCCCGAAGGTTTCCAAAGGGCGATCGGAAAGCCCTTCGGTCGCCCCCGCAGGGGCGAAATTCCTATCCCCTGCTGCCCTGTCCTTCCCCGCTGTGGACAACCTTTCGAGCAAGCTATATAATGATAACAGCTTGCATATGCCGGAAAAATGGATACGAAAGGCGCGGTGGCACCATGGCTCAGGATAGGATGACGCGGCGGGAAATGTTTCTGTTCGCGGCGGGGGACATCTTTGGCGGCGGAGGCCAGTCCATACTTACGGTATTGTTCCTGATTTATCTGACAAATGTTCTGCGTATACAGCCTGCCCTGGCCAGTATCGTCCTTTTTGTATCCCGGGCGTGGGATGCCGTCATCGATCCGCTTTTAGGCGTGCTCACCGACAATACACGGTCAAAGCTGGGCCGCCGCCGTCCTTTCATACTGGCCGGCGGGCTTTTATTGATCCCTTCCATGGCGCTTTTGTGGCTGCCGGTGGACTTTTCCACCCAACTGGCCAAGACTGTTTATGTGACCGCGGCATACGTTCTGTACAATACAGTGGCCTCCATTATCGCCGTGCCGTACAGCTCCATGAGCACCGAGGTAACGGACGATTTGCATGAGCGCAACAAGGTCAATATACTCCGCCTTGCGTTTTCCCTGACATCCACGGCGGTTTGCACCCTTTTGCCCTCCATGCTTTTTGAGGACAGCATCACAAGGAATCTGCCGTTTACGGGCACATACCTTACGCTTGTACTGGGTTTCGGCCTGCTGTTTGCCGTGCCGGTGATCCTGACGGGGCTGAAGGTCAAGGAACGCGTCCCGTATGAGGACAAGCGCTCCACCCTGTCCGTGGAGACGTATGTAAAACCCTTCCGGGTGCGGGCCTTCAGAAGATTGCTGTTTTTGTATGTGGCCCAGGCCGTCACGCTGGATACGGTGGGCGGCGTGGTGATGTATTATTCCATGTATGCGGTATCCGGCATATCCTCCACCGTCTTTCTGGGGATATTCCTTGGGGTTCAGCTTTTGATGTTCCCTTTGTTCAACCGTCTGATCCAAAGGATGGACAAGACAAGGATCTATTATTATGGGCTGCCCCTTTCCATTGTGGGCTCCCTTTGTATCGCGCTGTATCCCTCCGGCTGGACCGTGTACGGCGTTTACGCCCTTGCCGCGCTGACGGCGCTGGGCTTTGCAGGGGCGCAAACCATGTGCTGGCTGATGTTTCCCGATGTGGTGGATATTTCGGAGATGGGGCTCAAGGAGCGCATTACCGGCTCCTTAAGCGGCGTGATGGCCTTTATCCGCACCACCAGCTCCGCCGTCGCCGGCTTCTTGATCGCAAACATGCTGGCTGTCACCGGCTTTGTGATTCCCACCGATGAGGTGGCCATGCCCCCGCAGCCGCAGATGGCCGTTATCGGCATCCGGCTGATCATCTTCCTTCCTTTCGTGGTCATGATGGGCCTTGCTTTTTTCAAGGCCAGAGCCTTCAAGCTGACGCCGGATATCAGCCAGCGGGTGAAGTACTTCAATGAAAAGCTTCATGATAACGCGCTGGACGGCCTGGATGCTTCGGAGCAGGCGGAGCTGGAGCAGCTTCACAGGGAATTTGTATCCTAAAGCTTCCCGGAGGACGGTATGGATAAATCGCTGGATATCCCCATGAGCATTAAAATGGACCGCAAGTGTTTTGCGGATATTCAAAAACTTTCTTCCGGTGAAAAGGCCGATGAAAGTCAAATAATTGAGATTTTGCAGTTCATCGATACAAGGTATGACTGCGCCGATTTCCGCATGGTCTGCATCCTGCGTTCTCTGTATGCGTACGCGGAACTGATTTCGCAGCCTACGCTTGATGCCATGCAAAATACGGTACTGAGCTTCAAATACTGGATGGATGAGCCCGGCATAGACAGCATGTGCTACTGGTCGGAAAACCACCAATTGCTGTTCGCGGCGTGCGAATACCTGGCTGGGCAGATGTATCCTGAGCGCACATTTGCAAACAGCGGCATGACGGGGAAGGATCACCGCAAAAAGGGCAGGCGGGTGATCCTCGACTGGCTTGAAAAGCGCTTTTTATACGGCTTCAGCGAGTTCCACTCCAACACCTATTATGAGGAAGATATCGCCCCCCTTTCGCTGCTGATTGATTTCGCCGGGGAAGAGGATATCCGCCTTCAGGCCGCCATGCTGCTGGACCTTCTTTTGCTGGATATGGCGATGCACAGCTTTCAGGGGTACTTCTGCGCCGCTTCCGGCCGCTGCTATGAGGCGCAAAAGAAGGACCCCCATAAGCAGGATGTGCTGGAGATCATGGACAAGGCCTTTGGGCTTGACCGCTTCAAGGAATACGACTACACTCGCCTCTCGGCAGAATTCATCCTGAACCGGCGTTACAGTGTGCCACAGGTCATAAAGGCCGTCGCCCATAAAAAAGGCTCCCTGGAGATCAGGGATTCCATGGGCCTTGACTTAAAAGAGGTCCGGGTGAAATTCCAAAGTGCGCAGACTGCTGACGAAATGGGCCGGTACCTGTGGGCTATGGAGGCCTTCACCAATCCGGAATCCGTGAACATGACCATGAAGATGTTCCGGATGTGGAACCTTCGCACCAATGATTTTTTGAAGGACCTCAAAGTGCTGGACATGCCTTTTCTAAGGCGCCTGGGCGTTTTGCCCGCCCTCGTCCGGCTGTTGAACCCCGTTACCCAGGGCATCGCCATTCAGCGGGCCAACACCTATACCTATAAAACCGAACATTACATGCTTTCCACGGCCCAGCGCCATCACGCCGGGGAGTTCGGCGACCAGCAGCACATATGGCAGGCCACATTACCGGATGGGGTGACGGTATTCACCACCCATCCCGGCGCCGCCTTTTTTGAAGACAACGCCCGCAATTTTTCGCCCTCCTACTGGGTGGGCAACGGCATTATGCCGGACGCGGCGCAGCACAAAAACGTATGCCTATGCCTGTACCGGCTAGATGGGCGCAAAGGGCTCATGGAAAAAACGCGGCAGATGTTTACCCACGCCTATTTCCCTCAAGCGAAATTCGACCAGGTGCAAAGGGTCCACGACCGGCTGTATGTTGGCCGCAAAGCCGAGGGGTACATTGCGCTTTTTTCGCTGGAGGCCATGGAGGAGGCAAGCGGCAAAGAACTCATTCAACGCGGCGCGGTAACAGGCTGGGCCGCGGTGATGGGCAGCGGGAAGGATTTTATCAGCCTTACGACCTTTGTTCAAAAGATGCTCCGGTTCAAGCTGTATGTGGTGGATGGGCGGATACTGGCCCTGGAGTACGGCACAGGATATGGCGACATCTGGTGCCTTACATACAGGGGAGCTTTCCTGGTCAATGACGACACAATAGATACGGAATATCCCCGCCTTTCCTGCCCCTTTGGAGAGGTTGAGCGCAATCCGGGAGAGTATGTCCTGCAATTGGGGGAACATAGCCTGAGGCTGAATCTTCAGTCAGGCATACGCGAAGGCAGCGGCATCTAAGAGGAGGGCTGGTATGCCATCAACCGATTTGAGCAAGGTCAAGCGGCTTTGCGATTACATGGTGAAAATCCGGGAGCCGAAAATGCGTTGGATGTGGGGAGAAGCGCTTTTCGGTTATGCCTTGTCAGAGCTGGATGCCTATTTGGATACAGAAGATTACACGCCTTTTTTGACGGGCTTCTGTGATTATTACATGCTGCATAGCCCCCGGGTGGTATGCGCGGATACGTGCGCCCCGGCGCTGATTACTTATGCCATGCAAAAGAAGAACGAGGATTACACCAGGCTGACAAACAAGGTATTGGACTATATCAAAAACGAGCCAAGGCTTCTGGGCGACGCGGTGAACCATCTTGGGAAAAACATCGCCGGAAAATTCTATCCCAAATCCATCTGGGTGGACAGCCTGATGATGTTCAGCGTTTTTCCCGCCAGGTTCGGCGCGGAAACGGGGGACTGGGCGCTGCTGGATTACGCGGCCCGGCAGCCGGCCATTTACAGCCGGTATATGCAGGATGAGAAGGCGGGGCTCTGGCGCCACAGCTATTGGGTGAAGCGGGGGAAAGCCCATCCTTCGGCGGAAGTCTACTGGGCCCGCGGCAACGGCTGGGTAGTTTGCGCTCTGCCCATGATCCTCGATTTCATCGGCCCGGAGCATCCCCAAAGGCAATCGATCCTAGCTATCTACCGCCGCACGGCGGAAGCGGTCATACGGTGCCAGCGGCCAGACGGCAGCTTTTCCACGGTGTTGAACAGTGGTTTATACCGGGAGCTTTCCGCCACGGCGCTGATCGCGGCCGGCCTTTTGCACGGCGTCCGCCGGGAATACCTGGAGCAGGACTTTTTGCAGCCCGGCCTGCAGGCGTTTCACGCGGTGATGGACGGGATACAGGAGACAGAGGACGGCATCTTTCTGCGGGAGATCAGCGCCCCCACCATCCCGCTGCACATATTCCCTTATCTTGGGTACAAATACACACCGCGGGGATCCAATTATCCCTACGGCGTGGCGGCGGCCGTTTTCGCGGCGCTGGAACACGACAGGCTCACGGAAGCCGGATACATAACGCAACCGTGAAATGGATGCCATCGCATGGGAGGAGGCCGGCTTCATGAGGATTGCCATATTCGTCGACGGGGGAAACATGTACCGAACCCAGCGGAAATTCCTGGGCTGGAACATCGATCTGAAAAGATTTTTGGAGTATTTCCGCATGCTGGGCGATGTCGTGGACGCTTATTATTATACGGCCATCGATTACAAGGCGGAATCGCAAAACCGCTTTGTACAGATGCTGCCCTTGATGGGCTACACCATCGTTTCCAAGCCATTGAAGGAGATCCACAACGGCGACGAAACAAGGAAAAAAGGCAACCTGGATGTGGAGATCGTGCTGGACATGTTCAACACCATCGACAATTACGACATGGCTGTCCTGTTCAGCGGCGACGGTGATTTTGAGCGCGCCTTGCAGCAATTGCGCGCGCGGGGCAAAAGGTTCATGGTGGTGGCCCACCGCTCCACCGTGGCTAGGGAGATACTGGCGGTAGCAGGCATGCATTACCTGGACATCGCCACCATTGAAGGCTACGTCAAGCTCACCGCGCTGCCCAAGGAGCTGCAGGCGGATGCCAGCCTGACGGAAGTCATCGAGGATATGTCCATAGAGGATGAATACCCGGTCTAGCAAGCTTTTACGGGGCTTCCAGGTTGAACACCACAGCCTTGGGCCTTGTCATGGCCTCTATGGAATACTTCACGCCCTGCGTGCCCATGCCGGAGGCCTTTACGCCCAGGAAGGGGAAATGGTCCGGGCCGCGCTCCGTCTTGTTGTTGATTTGAACCGTGCCCACCTCCAGCCGTCCGGCGATATGGAAAGCGTCGTGGATGCTGCTTGTGAATACTGAGGATTGCAGACCATATTCCGAGCGGTTGGCGATATCGATGGCTTCCTCTGTATCCTTCACCCGTAGGATGGGCAGCACAGGCCCGAAGGGCTCCTCCCAGGCCAACCGCATATCGGTTGTGACATGGTCGATGAGCGTGGGGGATATGAGGTCGCCCTCCCGCTTGCCGCCTGCAAGCACCGTTGCTCCCTTTGAAATGGCGTCATCGATCAGATCCATCACAAAATCGGCGGCCTTTGTATTGATCAGCGGCACGATGACCGCGTTGTCCCTGGGGTCGCCCACCGGCAGCTTTTCGATGCGGGACAATAGCTTGGGGATCAGTTCATCCGCCACGCCGCCCTCCGCCAGGATGCGCTTGACTGCGGTACACCGCTGGCCGGAATAGGAGTACGCGCCTGAAACGATGTTTTCCGCCGCAAAGTCAAGGTCGGCGTCCTTTAGCACAATGGCGGCATCCTTTCCGCCCAGCTCCAGCAAAAGGGGCACCATGCCCGCAAGCTTGGCGATATGCCGGCCCACCTCCGTGCTGCCGGTGAAATTGATAAAGTTGATGCCCGGATGGGTGACGATATAATCCCCGATGTCGCTGCCCCGCCCCGTGACAGTGTTCAGGATGCCGCTTGGCAGGCCGGCCTCCTGAAAGACCTGGGCAAGGTATAAGGCGCTGACGGCACCCTGGGTGGCGGGCTTCAGTACGACGGCATTCCCGCCGATGAGGGCCGGGGCCACCTTGGATACCGACAGGTTGATGGGGTAGTTGAAAGGGGATATGGCCAGCACCGTACCCAGCGGCACCCTGTTTACGTAGGATATCTTGTTCCGGCTCCCGCCGGGGAAATTGTCGCCGCCGATGGCTTCCCCCGCCATGCTTTTGCCCACATCCGCCGTAAAGCGCAAAAGGTCCGCCGTGCGCCGCACTTCCGAAACGGCGGATTTTTCATCCTTGGCGATTTCCATGGTGAGCATGTTGGCGATTTCCCGCACATTCGCTTCCATAAGCTCCGCAGCCCTGTAAAACACAGCCGCCCGTTCATGGATGGGCGTCTGCGCCCAAACGTGCAGGTTATCCTTTGTGTTTTGTATGGCCCTGTCGACGTCCTCCCGCGTCATGGCGGGGACCCTCCCCACCAGGGAACCGTCCACGGGGGACAGAATCTCAATAAAGTTGCTGGTGGAAGCCTTTGTCCACTCTCCGCCCAGCAGATTGCAAAATGCCATCCCTTCACCGCACAGCTTTCGAAACATCGCAAAAACCTGCCTTTCTCAAACAGCCCGCGCCGGCCGGCGCGGGCTGTTAAGTATATTGTACCCAGGTTTTTGCCATTCGCAATGCTTGTGCGGCGATAATGTTTTACAGAAGCTTCATGTAATCGTCGGCACTGCCGCCGTCAAAGAAGCACTCGATAATCTTTTTGCCCTCCGGGCACAGGTCGTTGGTCTGGAACTGTGTAAGCTCCTGCCCGAAAAAGTCGGTGAGCATGCGGGCGCCCGCATCGTAGGCGCTTTCGCCCACCTCCAATTGCAGGTCGGTTTGCAAAAGCCCCTTTGGAATGTAGTTGCCGTCAATCTTCAGTGAATCAACGGCATACCCCAGCAGCGGGCAGCGGGCGGGAACAAGCTGCTCCGGCCTGAACTTTACGCTGCCGCGCCGGGCAAGGTATTCCCTGGTGATCCACTGGGGCATGAAGCCCACATGGTACGCGCCGATGTACTGGTTGGGGATGAGCTTGTAACGGGTGGAGGGCGTTTTGATAATCTGCTGGAGCAGCAGATTGGCCTGGTCCACCATTTTTCCGGTGGCAAAGGGCCAATAGGAACCTACGCCCTCGCCTGTCATCCCGGTGGTGCCTGTAATGCTGGGGTTGTCATGCCCCCGCGGCGCGACAAGGCGCCACAGCCAGGCCAGCGCGGGCGGCAGCACGTGCAGCATGCCAATGATGCCATAAGTAGGCGCGTTTTTCGTGCAGGGGGGCGTTCTGACCCCGAAGCTTCGCACATCCACCTCCACCGGTTCATTGATGGTGCCCGGCACGTGATGGCGGGGGAGGATCACCCGCGGGTTGGGGCAAGGCTTTCCGGGCGCATCCATGGTATGCTCCCAGATGAGGCACGTGGAACCGGGAACGCCCTTTATGTTCAGAAAGAGCAGCGGCTCCTTGGGGTGTACGCACAGCCGCTCGTGCTGCGGATCGGTGCCGTATTGCGTGATATGGTTCACACGCAGGAACCAGCCGGCCTCCGCATCCTTCACCACCAGCCTTTTGCTGTTTTTCTGAAAGGAGTCGTGGCAAAGCGCCATGTCGTCCGTGATGGGCAGCAGCTCGCAGGTTTCCGGAATGTCCAGGTACAGCTTTTCTCCGGACAGCGTATTCTGGGCCAGAAGAATGCGCCCGTCTGGCTGCAGGTGCATTTGCTCAATCATCTCGCTTTTCCCGCTGCCGCTGGCCCCTTCATGCAGCATGATGAGGCTGTTGTCATAAGGCGTCACGACCTTCACGGTGGAACCGTGCAGTGTGATCCAGCCTTCCTGCTCGCCGATATGGATCAGTACGCCATAGATGCCCTTCTTTGCGCTGGGGCCGGGATACAGGTTAAAGGAGAAAATTTCATGCAGGCCCGGCAGGCGGTGGTGCACCACAATCTGCTTTTTGTCAAAATGCGTATGCCGGAAAGGCGGCGCCAGGTAGATCACCGCTTTGGGTGCGAAATCCCCCGGGAGCTTGGAGGCGGGCACAAATCCCTGCAGATCCGCAAGGCCGCCGGCGAAGAAGGCGGCGTTTTGTGGGCCTATCAGCAAGGCGGGATATTGCAAATCTTCGCCCCCCGCCATATAGGGGAGCAGAATCAGGCGCTGGCCGGCAAGCCAGGCAAAAACATCCTGCCGAAGCGGCGCAAAGCCGCTGCCGTACAAGTCCTTATACTTGGGCTTGTCGGTGGGGCCATCATCGGCGATGACCATGCAGTCGGGGTCCCGCCTGCGCATATAAGCATCCGTGTAGTTGACTGCCAGGCCGTTGGAACATTTTGTCACCGTCGCCTCGGTGTATTCGCCCAGGCCGGGAACGTCGTAGGCGACTTCAAACGTCCCTTCCGCCTGGAAGCCCATGGCCATCTGCAGAATCTCATCCCTGGTTTCGGGAATAAATTTGTCCGGTGCGCTTTTGAGCAGCTGGTCCAGTTCCTTGGATAGCGTTAACCTTTCCCATGGCGCCTTCATCAAAATACCTCCCAAATGGATAAAATAAAAAACCAATGCCCAATAGCTCCGTATGGAGCAATCAGGTATTGGCTTACCGCGAGACTGGTATAAAAACCCTTCGGCGAGTCTGCCTATTATGACAAGCGTTCTTCCAAATTGCTGCCCAAAGTGATCAATACGATCTTTTCGCCGCTCTTTGTGCTTACATCGGAATGAATGCTTAGGATGTCCGTCTTTATAATGGGGCTCATCATGGATTCGATTTCGGCCTTCGCACCTTCAAAAAGCATGGTCCTCAGCTTCTTGATCTGCTCGACCCCCTGGGGCGTTTCCGCCAGCTTCCTTTCAGAAGGGCTCAAGAACCCCACCATTCTGACGATGATCATGTCCTGAAGGATGTACGTTTTGATTTGCCTGGGCCCGCGGCCCATGAATTCGATCTCGAACCGGCTGAATGCCTCGCTGATCTTGGCCTCCATCTGGCCTTTGCTCATTTTCCGTCCCTTCATTATCCAAAATATTTCCCCATTATCTATTTTATCAGAAGTATATCCAGGTGTCAACAAACGAATTCACTTGAGATAAAGCTCTCGCGGAGATAGCTTCTTGCCGGCGGAATTCTTGACGGTTTGACTTTTTGTTTGTATACTTTCACAAGTTGGGTTGATTTACGCAAACAAGTACATACAATGGTATATATGCTACGGTATAGGAGGAATGAATATGGAGTACAGGCGCTTTGGGAAGACAGGCCTCAAAACTTCCATGCTGGGGTTTGGCGGTTTTCACCTGCTGGAGATACCGCTAAAGGATGCACAAAAGCTGCTGAACACCTACCTGGATGCCGGCGGGAACTACATTGAAACGGCGCTGAGCTATGGCGCGGGCGAATCGGAGCGGAAGATCGGCCGTGCCGTGATGCACAGGCGGGATGATTTCATACTGGTATCCAAGATAGGCGCCAGGGACAAGAAAAGCGCCGCGGAAGGGATCGAGCAATCCCTTCGGAATTTGAACACAGATCATCTGGATATGCTTTTGATGCATGCCGTTGGCTCCATCCAGGAGCTGGACACCATACTTTCTGAGGGCGGCGCTTATGAGGCCGCGCTGGAAGCGAAGAAGGCCGGCAAGATCAATCACATTGGCCTTTCCATGCACGGCTGGCCGGGGCCGCTGATGGAGGCGCTGAACCGGGACCGTTTCGAGGCACTAATGACGACGGTCAATTATTACGACCGCTTCAATTACCCCGAAATAGAGGAAGCGCTTCTGCCTTTGGCCATCAAAAAGGATGCAGGTATCATCCTCATGAAGCCCCTGGGCGACGGCTTTTTGTACAAAAGCCCGGAAATGGCGTTCCGGTATGCGTTCTCCCGCCCTGTTTCCGTGGTGGTGGCCGGCATCAACAGTGAAGCGATGCTCAAGGCTGACCTTCACTACGCGCAAAGCTTTGTTCCCATGACGAAAGAGGAAGAGGAGGAGCTGTATACCTCTGCTCCGGAGCTTTCCAACTACGTCTGCCGGCAGTGCGGCAAATGCGCCTGTCCCGAGGGCATCGATATCCCCGAGGTGTTTGCCTGCGAAGGGTATTTTGACCGGCAGATGGCCAGGGGTGTGGTGCAGGATACGGCGGAATACGCTTTGGCCGAGCGGCTGCGCTTCTGGTTCGGCAACAAGGAATTGGGCCGCAAGCGGTACGAAGCCATGGAAAAGCGCGGCGATGCCTGCACATCGTGCGGAGAATGCCTTAGCATGTGCCCTTATCACATTGATATCCCCTACAAGATGCACCTGGCGGATTACAAGCTGGCGGGGAAAGAAATTTACTGACCGGTTTTAAAGAAGATGGCCTCCGAAGGTTTCCAAAGGCTCCGTAGCCTGGCCGCCGCCAGTGGCGGCAATAGGCTAGGCGGAGGAGGCTTGCGAAAAGGAGCAGTGCGAGCGACAGCGCAGCAGTGCGACTATTGAGCAAGCTGGACCGATCGGAAAGCCCTTTGGTCGCGTCCGCAGACGCGAAATACTTTCTCTTGAAATGATTTATCAAGTTGGGTTAGACTGACAATCCTTTAAGATGCTCAACTCATACTAAAGTTATTTACTATACATTCCCCAGCAGCACCGTATCCAGGTGCTGCTTTGCTATATCCGCCAGCCGGTGCAAAAGCTTTACATCCGTCGGCTGTCTGTCCCGCATATGATGACGTGGGAAGAATCTGGAGATATGCAGCGGGATGGTCCTATTAACCCCCGCTACCCAGGCGGAAAGTGCCTGCATTTCCTCCGGCGTATCATTTTCCCCGGGCACGATGAGCGTTGTCAGCTCCACATGGCTTCGGCCGGCAGCCGTGCGTATGAAATCCAGCACGATATCAAGGTCGCCGCCCAGCTTCTTGTAGTATTCCTTTGTAAAGCCTTTCAGGTCGATGTTGAAGGCGTCGATATAGGGCAGTACTTCCTCCAGTATGCTTTGGCTTGCTGAGCCGTTGGTTACGACGACATTTTTCATTTGCCGCTCCCTAACAAGCCTTGCGGTGTCGCGGACAAACTCATAACCTACCATGGGCTCGTTGTAGGTAAAGGCCACGCCGATATTGCCTTTTGACTTAAGCTTTTCCGCCAGCTTTGCCAGTTCCTCCGGCTCCATCCTTTCCGCTTCCGTATCCTGAATGCCGGCCGCGGCGATGGATGCGTTCTGGCAAAAAGGGCATTTCAGGTTACAACCGAAGCTCCCCGCCGACAGGATCATGCTGCCCGGCTGGAACCTGGCCAGCGGTTTTTTTTCAATGGGGTCCAGCGCCAGCGAGGTCAGCAGGCCGTAGCTTATGCTGACGCTCTTTCCGTTCTCATTTTTGCGTGCCCGGCACGCGCCTGTTTGGCCTTCCTTCAGGCGGCAGCGGTGCATGCACACGGTGCAAATGATTTCACTGATGGCGCACCACCTCGAATCGCTGAAGCGTTACCGGTTCGCTTTCTTTTATGCTGGCCTTGCTTTTTGCAATGGCGATCTGTTCTTTTACGGTATCGATGCCGCTTAAGTTGGGCAGCAACAGGCCGCGCCTCCGGCCGTTTGTGACGATTACGCCGTAACGCTTTACATCCAGCTCCTCGGGGGAGGATATGTCCTCCGTCTCACCCAGCACATCCACGCTGTACACAAGCTCATCGAGTTCCTCTGCCCGTACAGGATCAAAGCGCGGGTCCTGGGCGCCGGCGCTGACGGCGTTTTGTATGATTTCCGCGGCGACGCACTTTGTGGTGGCCGTGATGGTGCCGATACAGCCGCGAAGCTGGCCGTGCTTTTTCAGGGAGACGAACACGCCGGCGTGCCTTGATGTCATGTCCTCCGGCAGCCCATTGGGCATGTGGATGGTTTCTCCGTGCCGCACAAAGGCTTCCAGTGTTTTGCGGGCCAGGCGCACGTATTCGTCCTCCGTCTGCCTGCGCTGATCCTGCATTTTCTTCTGCTCGCCGTAAAATGCGTTCAGAAAATGCCGGTTTTCGTCCGAACCCTGGGGGAGATAGGTGCATACGCCGTAGCCCACGCCAAAGGGCCCTTCATAGGACAGCTTTTCCGCCTTTACGGAAAGACCGTCAAGGCATCCGGCCATGATCACAAAAGAACGGTGGCCGCATTCCCCGGCGCTTTCGCAAAAGTCGGGGTCGAAACGGAGCAATGCATCAAAAGCGCCGCTGCCCATGGCCTCCATGAGCCTTTCATCATAGGCGGGGCCTTCCTTTGTAAAGCCGTAGGGGCCGTCCTCCTTGAGCCTGTGGGAAAGGTCCCCGCTGGCGATAATGGATATTCTTCTGCCCAGTTTCTCCGATGTATCCCTAATCAGCATGCCAAGCCTGTAGTGATCCGCATAGCTTAAGCCTGAAAGCCCGATGCGGACAATCTTACAGGGGATGTCTCCATGATAGGCATCCCGCAAAAAGTACAGTGGCACCATGGCGGCGTGATCCAGCTTCTTGTCCCGCTCGCCCAGTGTACCGGCCGGCAGGCCGGATACGTCGGCAACCCGGCTCAGCTCCGACACGAATGGCGCGTCGTACATAACTTCCATCTGCACCTGGCCCGCGTGGAACTGGGCAAAGCTCCCCCTGGCCGATGTGCCGGGGGAAATGTGAAAGTAATCGGCGTACATCACGCTGTGGGGCGTGAGGAAAACAACCGTTTCCGGCTTCTGCGAAGCCGTCAGCTCCATGGCTCTTTGGAAGGCGGCAACTGTATCCTGTATGGCTTTTTCCTGGCCGCGGCCCACCTTGGGTATGATCAGCGGCGGGTGCGGGACCATGACGGCAGACAATATGGGCATGGCACACCTCCTGGGGTGGTCTGCGTCGCTTCTGAACAGGTCTTGTTTGAGAGGTATTCGCCTTGACTCAGGCCGAACCCTGCTCCTGCCAGAGGCGCGGGCTTCCTCATTACTTTTTCCTGAATGGGCTGCATATACCCCATGGACCGGAAATAAGTGTGCCATTTATCTGTTTGCAGCCTGATTTATTTCTATTGTTGGAATCCCCCTCAGGTTTCACTTGAAAGGTAACCGAGATATTTACGGTTGACATATTGACATTTTTCGATTTGAGGAACATAATCATTTCAATCGAATAAATTGGATTTGAGGTGATGGGATGCCGGATACGCATCAGGACCACGCCAGAATTTTCAAAGCGCTGTGCGATGAGAAGCGGTTGGAGATACTGGCCATGCTGCGCGGCGGGGAGAAATGCGCCTGCGTGCTGCTGGCGCAGATGGACATTAGCCAGTCCACCCTTTCCTATCATATGAAGATCCTCTGCGAGTCGGGAATCGTGGAAAACTGGCAGGTGGGGAAGTGGACGCATTATCGCATCAGCCGGGAGGGCAGGCGTCATGCCTCTGATCTTCTACACATACTGACGATGGAATCGAATGTAGATTCAGACGCATCCTCTGAATCTGAATGTTTCTGAAAAAGGCCGCCTTGAAGACGGTTTTTTCAACCAAAATACATCGAAAAATATCAATGTGTTTGTCCGGAAAAAAGGAGGAGGTAATATGCAGGCATTGTCAAGCGCCTGGGACTTTTTCCAGGCACAGATACTGGGCATGAAATGGCTGAATCAGCTATTGGAAAGTGCTCTTTCCGCCCTGGGGTTAGATGTTAGCGTAGGCATCGGCGCAAGCATCCATTTTTTTCTATACGATGTGATCAAGATATTGATACTGCTCTCCATACTGATTTTTGTCATTAGCTTTATCCAAAGCTATTTTCCACCGGAGCGTACAAAGCGTATCCTGTCAAGGTTCCATGGGGTGGGGGCCAATGTGCTGGCGGCGCTTTTAGGCACTGTTACACCGTTTTGCTCCTGCTCTTCCATACCTTTGTTTATCGGCTTCACCAGCGCGGGCCTGCCCCTTAGCATGACATTTTCTTTCCTGATTTCTTCCCCACTGGTTGACCTCGGTTCTCTGGTTCTTTTAATGAGCATTTTCGGCCTGAAGGTCGCCGTTGCCTATGTTCTGCTTGGCCTTGTTCTGGCGGTTTTTTGCGGGACGCTGCTTGGCCGGCTGAAAATGGAAAAATATATTGAGCCGTTCGTACTTTCGGCTGGCAGGGCAGATGGTATTATACCTGACATGTCAAGGCGGGACAGGGTATCGTATGCCTGGGACCAGGTGCGCTTTATTGTAAAAAAGGTGATTTTGTATGTGCTTGCCGGCGTGGCGATTGGGGCTGTAATCCACAACTGGATTCCCGAAAGCCTGATCCAAAAGGTGCTGGGAAGCGGAAATCCCTTTGCTGTCCTCCTGGCCACACTCATTGGTGTGCCGATGTATGCCGACATTTTCGGCACCATACCCATTGCGGAGGCACTCTTTGCCAAGGGTGTTGGCTTGGGTACGATACTTTCGTTCATGATGGCTGTCACAGCATTGTCATTGCCCTCCATTATCCTCTTGCGCCGGGCTGTGAAGCCAAAACTGCTGGCAATGTTTGTGGGAATCGTAACAGTTGGGATCATACTGATCGGATATTTGTTTAACGCGTTTCAAACTCTGCTTTTGTGAGGAGGATAAAAAATGGCTCTGTTCTCATTCGGCAAAAAGATCAAGTCGGATTCCAAGGAGCAAACTGGTTCAAATCCATCCTGCTGCTGCAGCGGAGCATGCTCAGGCGCGAAGGACAGCCGCTTCATCGTATTGGGTGCATGCTGTGACAAAAGCCGGACCACATATGCAAATGTGAAGCAGGCGGTGAAGGAAATGGGCTATGAGGATGAGGTCATCAACATCGGCGACGCTCTGGAAATTGCCAAATACGGCGTTATGCAAACACCGGCCCTTGTTGTGGACGGCAAGGTGGTATCAACCGGCAAACTCTTGAAGGTGGAGGATGTAAAGACTATTCTTTCAAAGCTGGAGGTGGGTTGAGTTGGGGGAAAGAAAGGCACAACCATTGGTTTTTTTGAAAAGTACCTTACTTTGTGGGTAATCCTCTGTATGGCGGCAGGGCGTTCCTGCTGGGAGTCGGCGGCGTTCAAATACCCTGGGATACGCTGATCCTGTCGGTAGTGCTGTTTGTGGTGATACCGCTGGCGGGAGGAGTCATTGCAAGGAATGTGCTGGTCAAAAAGCGCGGCCTTGACGTTTCTGATCTTCTATATTGCCTGCCTGGCCAGCAGGGGTTTGAGGCTTCCGGATGAGGTGGCAGCGCCGGCTGGGATGAACGGGGCCTCCAGCTTTTTTGAGCTGGCCTAGGCCGTGGCAATATCTCTTTTCGGCACGTCCTCTCCCGCGGCGCTGGCGACGGTGGTAGGTGTGCTGGTGGAGTTCCTGTCATGCTGATGCTGGTGAGGATCGCCAACCGGACCAAGGGGTGGTTTCCGTCGTAAAGTGGGTATATTATACATGGGGGCCATGATATAATGCATGTGCATTGGTCCCCGAACTTGCAAGGAGGGAATTTACATGTTGCCCAAAGTAGCCTTTATCTGCACCCACAATTCCTGCCGGAGCCAGATTGCCGAGGCGTTGAGCCGCCATCATGCATCAGACACATATGAAAGCTATTCCGGGGGTACGGATATCAAGGATACGATCAACCAGGACGCCGTGCGGCTTATCAAGCAGTTATACGGCATAGATATGGAGAAATTGCAGCGCCCCAAAATACTCAACGAATTACCGCCCGTGGACATTGTGGTGACCATGGGCTGCGGCGTGGCCTGCCCGTTTCTCCCGTGCAAGCATATGGAGGATTGGGAACTGAACGATCCCACAGGCCAAGGGGACGAAAAATTCCTGGAAGTGATCCGCGAAATTGAGAGCAAGGTTTACAGCCTGAAGGAGCGGATACGGGACGGATCGGTTTTCAGTGAGGAATTGTTTGCATAGGCTTTGCCCTGTGCCTATCGAAAAGGCGGCGGTCCGGGCTCATCCCGTACCGCCGCCTTTTGCGTCATCTCATGCATCCTGCCTGCTGTTTATATACGCTTCCATGATCCCGGCGGCGCTTTCCACCAGGTCGGCGCAGGGGCGGGACTGATAGTATTGCGGCGTTCTTTCTTCCGGCAGGGGATTGCCCTCTCCGTCCAGGTTCAAAAGCTCCCTGCAAATGAAGGAGCCGTTTTCTTCCTTGAACTCCTTCACCAGCGACTGGGCGAGCTGGTAATGCTCCATCTTTGTTTGCGTATCCTTGGGGTCTGTATAGCCGTATTTCATGCCGGCAACCATGGCCATGCCGCTCACCGCGCCGCACACCTCCCGCAGCCTGCCGATTCCCCCGCCAAATGGGGCAGCCAGCTTTAATGCCGTTTCCATATCCATACCCGTTTCCTCACAGAACGCGGCAAACACGGCCTGCGCGCAGTTGTATCCCTGTTCAAAAAGCTCCCTGGCCCGTTTTGCGTAGCTCATATCATTACCCCTGTCCTTCTTGACTATTACACATATCTTTTTCATTGTACCTTGTTTCATGGCTGTGTCAATAGAATTTGCTGCATCCGACAGGACATTCACAAATGAACTTATAGAATAAAAGAGGTGGTGCCTCCGAAGGTCCAGGGCTCCGTAGCCTCGACCCCGCCAGTGGCGGATAAGGGAGGGGCGGAGGAGGGTGGCGAAAAGGAGCAATGCAAGCGAGAGCGAAGCAGGGCGACTATTGAGCCAGATGGAGGACCGGAAAGCCCTGGTCGCCCCCGCAGGGGCGAAATCCCTATGGAAACGAGACTGCCTTTCGCATTTGGTTACATATATAAAATCACGGATGCACTGTTGACAATCAGTCCACAGGGAAGTAATATGATAATGGTTCCCGATTTCAAATCCGGGAGTGGAGCATCTTGAACCGCGGAAAGAGCTATCAAACAAGGCAGAAGGATTTGATCCTTGCCTGCCTTGCGGATAACGCCCACCGCCATGTAACGGCGGAAATGATCCTTGGGTATTTGAAGGAGCAGGGGGAGCCGGTGGGGCAGGCCACGGTATACCGCCATTTGGAGAAGCTCGTATTGGATAACCGGGTCATGAAGTTTACCGCCATGGAGGGGGCCTCCGCCTGCTATCAGTTCGCGGAGCCGGCGGAAAACGCAAAGAACCATTACCATCTTGTCTGTTCCGGCTGCGGGCGTATGATCCATTTGGACTGCGGCGAGCTGGACGGCCTGCAAAAGCACATGCTGGATGAACATCACTTTGTACTGGACAGGTTTAAAACGGTTTTGTACGGGCGCTGCGAAAGCTGCGCCGTAAAATAAAACGGGTAAGGAGGATGCGGCATGAAGAAAAAAGCGCAATTCAAGCGGGCCTTGGCTATGCTGGCGTGCGTTCTCCTGGCCGTATCCTTCCTGTTTTCCGCCTGGTTCGCCGCCGGGCATATCGGCCATCACTGCACAGGGCATGACTGCCCCGTATGCCTAATGATTCACCGGCTGACGGATTCCCTGCGCAAGCTTGCCCTTCTTTTCATGATGCTGGCGGCTTCGCTGCTGACCATCCTGGCCGCGGTCCGGGTTGCTTTGCTATACCACGCCATTTCAAATAAAAAAGAACATACACCCATCACCCTGAAGGTACAATTGAACAATTGAGATGCCTCCTTTGATTCCTGCTGTTTTCAAAATGGAATAGGAGGCTTTTTGGCATGAAAAAAATCATGGCTTTTGTTCTTGCGGTACTGCTTATTGCATCTGTTTTCTCCTTCCTGCCGGCTTTGGCGGAAGATAAAATCAGCGTTGTATCCACCATTTTCCCCTCCTTTGACTTTGCCCGGGCTGTGGCCGGGGACAAAGCCGATGTTACCATGCTGCTAAAACCCGGCGCGGAAATCCACTCCTTTGAACCGACGCCCGCTGATATTGTCACCCTTCAAAACGCCGACGTTTTTCTGTATATCGGCGGGGAAAGTGATGTGTGGGTGGAGGAGCTTCTCTCCTCCATGGATATGTCAGGTAAGCAGGTCATCCGCCTGATGGATGCCGTGACGCTGGTAGAGGAGGAAACGGTGGAAGGGATGCAGGAGGAAGAGGAAGGCCACGAAGGGGAAGAACCCGCGGAGGCAGATCACGAGCATGAGGAAATCGAGTATGACGAGCACATCTGGACCTCTCCCAAGAACGCCGTATGGATGGTGAACGCCATTGCAAACGCGCTGTGCGCGGCAGATGCGGGCAACGAAGAAACATATAGAAACAATGCCGCGGCGTATGTTTCACAGATCGAATCGGTAGATGCGCAGTTTGATGCTGTGACCCAGGCTGCGGCGCACAAAATCATGGTATTTGGCGACCGCTTCCCCTTTCGCTATTTCGCGGACGAATACGGTCTCCAGTACAGGGCGGCCTTCCCCGGCTGCAGCACGGATACGGAAGCCAGCGCCGCCACCATCGCCTACCTGATTGATACGGTGAAAGCAAACAACCTGCCCTACATCTACACCATCGAGCTGAGCAACCAGAATATCGCGCGCTCCATCAGCGAGCAGACAGGCGCGCAGATTCTGACGCTCCAATCCTGCCAGGGCATATCCAGGGACGATTTTCAGGCGGGGGAGACCTATGTATCCCTGATGCAAAAGAACGTGGAGAGCCTCAGGAAGGGGCTGGTGGCGGAGTGAGTCTGCTTGCTTGTGAGAATGTCACCATGCAATACGACGGGCGTGTGGCAGTAAAGGATGTCAGCTTTTCGGTGGAGGCCGGGGACTATCTTTGCATCGTGGGGGAAAACGGCTCCGGAAAAAGCACGCTGATCAAGGGCATCCTGGGCCTAAAGCGTCCCTCCGGCGGCGGGTTTGCCTTCGATGGCGTCAGGCAGGCCGAAATAGGGTACCTGCCCCAGCAAAGCGCGGCGCAGATGGATTTTCCGGCCAGCGTCCATGAGGTGGTCCTTTCCGGGTGCCTGAACCGCAGGGGTGTAAAGCCCTTTTACAGCCGCAGGGAAAAGGAAACAGCGGCGGAAAATATTCATCTGTTGGGGATGGATTCATTTTCCCAAAAGTCCTTCCGCGAGTTGTCCGGCGGGCAGCAGCGGCGCGTGCTTCTGGCACGCGCCCTGTGCGCCACCCATAAGCTTCTGCTGCTGGATGAGCCAGCCGCAGGCCTGGACCCCGTGGTAACGGGGGAACTGTATGCGCTTATCGAACGGTTGAATCATGATTTGGGTATCACGGTGATCATGGTCTCCCATGATATGCGCATGGCCGTCCGCTACGGCAGCAAGATACTGCATATGCAGACAAACGCTGCCTTCTTCGGCCCCACGGAGGAATACAAAAAGACGAGCGTCTTCAGCCGCATGATGGGGGAGGATGAAAATGCTTGAGCTTTTAAGCCAGTTGTTTTCCTATACATTTATCATCCGCGCGCTGGTGGTGGGTATACTGGTGTCGCTGTGCGCTGCGCTTCTGGGCGTGACGCTGGTGCTGAAGCGGTATTCCATGATCGGCGACGGGCTGTCCCATGTAAGCTTCGGCGCGCTGGCCATCGCCATGGCGCTGAACCTGGCCCCCCTTCATGTGGCCATCCCGGTGGTGACCATGGCGGCCTTTGGACTATTGCGCATCAGCGAGAACAGCAAGATCAAAGGCGACGCGGCCATTGCCCTCATCTCCAGCAGCGCTCTTTCCATCGGCGTCATCGTCATATCCCTGACCACCGGCATGAACACCGATGTGTGCAATTACCTGTTCGGCAGCATTCTGGCCATGAGCAAAAGCGATGTGTATTTAAGCATTGCGGTGTCAATTGTGGTTCTTATGTTGTACCTTCTTCTCTACAACAAGATTTTCGCGGTGACCTTCGACGAAAGCTTTGCCCGGGCCACCGGTGTCAAGGCAGGCAGGTACAATACGCTGATAGCCGTGCTGACGGCGCTGATCATTGTCATCGGCATGCGGATGATGGGTGCCATGCTCATTTCCAGCCTCATCATCTTTCCCGCGCTTACCTCCATGCGCGTATGCAAAAGCTTCCGCGGCGTGGTCATCACCTCCGCGATACTGTCCGTTGTCTGCTTTTTTATCGGGATATTCCTTTCCTTTGTGTATTCCATCCCCGCCGGGGCTGGCGTCGTGGCCGTAAACCTTACGGCATTTTGCCTGTTCACATTGCTTGGCAAGCTGATCAAAAAATCCTAGGAGCTGTGTATGAAAAAAAGACTGGCGGTCATTATGCTGGTTTGCGTTCTTGTCATAACGGGATGCCAGACACGGGCGGTAGTAGCTGAACCTGTTGCCACACAGCAGGTGCAGCCTGCCTCGCCGGAGCTTCCTGTGGTGGAGATCACCGAAAAAATGTTCATCGCCCAATGCAACGACGTATACTTCAATCCCGATGATTATCAGGGCAAGGCCATCAAGCTGGAGGGCATCTACAGCAATTACAAAGATGAGCAGAGCGGAAAAACGTATCATTATGTCATGCGCTACGGCCCCGGCTGCTGCGGCAGTGACGGCTCGGCCGGCTTTGAGTTTATGTATGACGGGGATATACCAAAGCTCAATGATTGGATCGAAGTGATTGGCACGGTAGAAAAGATGATGGAGGACGGCGTGGAATACATCGTCCTTCGGGCATCGAAAGTCACTGTGCTGGATGTCCGCGGCCAGGAGTTTGTAAGCAATTGAGGCTAAACAGCCTTACATGTCAAATGGCGATTAATCCTTCGTAGCCGGCGATGGCGGGCCGAACGCCTGCGTGCCTTTTCGCCAGGCAGCGGGGCTTACACCGTACTCCTTTTTGAATGCTCTGAAAAACAGCGACATATCCGTGAAACCGCAGCCTTCGCTGATCTGCCCGATGGTCAGATTGCTGCGCTCCAGCTGGCGCCTGGCATTGTACAGGCGCCGCTGTATTAAGTACGCATGGGGTGTTATGCCAATGGCTGCCTTCACGCTGCGCTCGATATACTCGGTGGAGTAGGAGAACAGGCCGGAAAGCGTCTTGGATGTGATATGGTTTGCGTAGTTTGCGTTGATGTACCGCAGTATTTGGTTCACCGGCGTCTCTGCGGCGGCGCAGGTGTCATGCAGCATGCCCAGCAAGCCAATGAAACGCTGCTGCGCTTCAAAGGGGTTCATGGGCGACTGGTTGGCAAAGTGGTGAAGCTCCCTTAAGGGAGCCTCAAATGCTTGCGCGCCGTAGGTGCCCCGCAATGGCAGGGCCAGCCCTGTGAGCATGCTGCCGCTCATTTCCCCTGAAAAATGGATATAGATGTATTCCGCGGCCGGACTGGGCGTGGAGGCGGACTGGCGCATGTTCTTGCGCTGTATATACCATTCCCCGGCATGGAGGGTGACTGGCATGCCGTCCTCCTCAAAGGTTAGCTGGTTATGTATCATAAAGATCAGCACAAAATGCGTCAGGTATCTGGCGCAATGATATTCATTGGCATTGAAATGCTTCAGGGTACATTCGGTCATGTAAGGCATGGGCTGGCTTTCCAGATAGATCAATTCACTGTTCATCTTCTCCACCCCCTTGCTTACCATACACGTCTTGTGCCCTTTTTGCAATAGGATGGGATTGTTTTGCACTGTCCATGCCAAGAGGATAAATGATAAAATGTGTTCAATGCATGATGAAACGTTGTCTGTCCGCCTGAATTGAAACCGGAGAGCATGGGGCGGAAAGAAGTAGTTTTTGCAATGTCCTTTTCCCTGGAAGCCCAAAACAAAAGCGGAGGAATGAAGAGCATGCTCAACCCTTTGGCGTTTACGCCCTTCTCCACCAAGGAAATAAAGCCGCAGGGCTGGCTCAAAACACAACTTCGTTTGCAGGCGGATGGCCTTGCCGGGCAGCTGGACAAAATCTGGCCGGACGTCCAAAAAAGCCGCTGGATCGGCGGCGACCGTGAAGGCTGGGAGCGCGTGCCCTACTGGCTGGACGGCTTTATCCCCCTGGCCTACCTGTTGGAGGATGAAGATATGATTGCCCGCGCCCGCAGATACATCGATGCCATTTTGTCAGGCCAGAAGGCGGATGGCTGGCTTTGCCCCTGCGAGGATAGTGAGCGGGGCCGGTATGATGTGTGGGCCGCCTTTCTCATTTGCAAGGTGCTTGTTTTGTATGCGGACTGCTCCGGGGATGAAAGGATACAGCCCGCCGTCTCGCGCTGCTTAAAGCAGCTTTTGTCCCATATTCAAAGGAATACGCTCTTCAACTGGGGCGCCTCCCGCTGGTTTGAATGCCTGATCCCCATCTGGTGGCTGTATGAGCGCACCGGCGAGCAATGGCTGCCGGAGCTGGCGCTGAAGCTGCAGTCCGAGGGCATCGACTGGGAGCGGCTGTTTGCGCTTTGGCAAGACCAAACGCCCCGCAACGAATGGGGATTTTTGACCCATGTGGTGAACCTGGCCATGGCGATAAAATCCCGCGCCCTTATGTCCCGCTTGACGGGGGAGGACCCCGAACGCTTTGCCAAAGACATGCTTGCAAAGCTTAATGAAAGCCATGGGAACGCGCTGGGCTACTTTTCGGGGGATGAGTGCCTGAGCGGTACAAGCCCCCTGCAGGGCACCGAATGCTGCGGCGTGGTGGAGGCCATGTACTCCTACGGGCATCTGCTGGCCATATCAGGCAGTGCCTGTTGGGCGGATGCGCTGGAAGCGCTGGCCTTCAACGCGCTGCCCGCCACCGTGCTGCCCGACATGACGGCGCACCAGTACGTGCAGCAGACAAACCAGGTGCAATGCGCGCCGCTTAATAAGGACCACGTCGTTTTCCGCACCAACGGGCCGGAATCCCATGTGTTCGGGCTGGAACCGAACTTCGGCTGCTGCACCGCCAACTTCGGGCAGGGCTTTCCCAAGTTTGCGCTGTCCGCCTTCATGAAGACGGAAAAGGGCGTCGCATCCGTGGCCCTGGCCCCGGCCACACTGTTCACAGAGGTCCATGGCGTGAAGGTTTCCATTTCCTTGGATACGCTTTATCCCTTCCGGGATTCGCTGACGTACACCGTAGAGACAGAATCACCGGTAACGTTTGATTTCACCATCCGCATCCCTTCCACCGTGAGCAAGGCCAGCGTGGATGGGGCGGAGGTTCCTGCCGGCGCATTCCATGTAATCCACCGGGAATGGACCGGCGTTACCGTCATCCATGTGGAGCTTGCGCCCAGTGTGGAGTGGATCAAGAGACCGAATGGCCTGTATTGTCTGAAGCGCGGCGCTCTTCTGTACGCGCTGCCCATCCGGGAACGGCGGGAAATCATCCAATATGAGCGGGACAATGTACCGCGCGTATTCCCATTCTGCGATTACTACCTGTACCCGGATGAACCCTGGGCCTACGGCTTCGCCGGAGAAAGCGTGAAGGTGGTGGAGGAGGACGGATTCGACTTGCCGTTATCATCGGAGCGTCCGCCTGTGTATCTGTTGGCGGATATGGCTCCCGTTGCCTGGGCGTTTGAAAACGGGATGTGCGCGCCTATGCCGTCCTCCAATGAGCCTGCCGGCCCGGCTGTTCAAAAGAAGCTGTACCCTTACGGCTGCACCAACCTGCGCTTGACGGAAATGCCTAGGGTGAAGAAGTAAAGGGATTTTGGCATGAAAAAGGGGCTGTCATGCTAAACGTATAATTGCATGAGTATCCAAGAAGATGGCATCCGAAGGTTTCCAAAGGGCGATCGGAAAGCCCGACCCCGCCTGTGGCGGAAATGGGAGGGGTGGAGGAGGCCAGCGAAAAGGAGCAGTGCAAGCGGAAGCGTAGCAATGCGACTATTGAGCAGGCCGGACCGATCGGAAAGCCCTTTGGTCGCGTCCGCAGACGCGATATTCTTCTTCTTGAATAGCATTTTGCAAGATGTAGTCTTAGCATGACAGCCTCTTTTTCATTTGCCGCTATGCATCATTCGGTATCAAGATATGACGCTCCCAGCCGCATCATTTCCTCTGTCAAGCTTTTATAAGTAGCATACGACTGCGGAACCGTTTCGCCGTCACCGCCCAGGTGAAGAACTTCCAGGAGCCTGGCGGCGCAGCTTACAGGCTGTACTGCGAATGTCTGCATGTATTCCAGCGTGCGCTTGCGGCTTGGGAAAAATGTGCTGTTCATAGCAAACAGCGCCTGCAAAAAGTGGTCCAGTGCGAGATCCAGCGCAAAATGGTAAAACAGCGCATCCCGCCTTGTTACGGCCCGGAGCAGGTCCTCCGTATCCTGCAATGCCTGCAGGTGGTGCCCCGCCAGCGTTTTGCGGAGCTTTTCGGGATAAGAGTTCAGCTTGCTCTTCAGGCCTGGCAGGAAGCCGTTTTTGTCATGCAGTACAGTCATGTTTTTCAGCATGGCCAGGCGGCCTACGGGGTAATAGTAGTTGTCCAACTTGTCCGGCTGCTCCCCGCTTAAAATAGATTCCACATCCTCAAGCGTTTCCTGCATGGTGAAATACATCAGCCATGTTTCCACGCCGTTGATCGTCGCAAAATCGCCGTGTCCCCAGCGGCCGCCCTGAATCACATCTACCCTCGCTTCTTCCAGAATCCCATTCAACGCATCAAGAACGGCCTGCCGCAGCGCAAGGCCGGGGATTTCATCACAATAAATGAACAGATCGATATCGCCCTCGCCCCTTTTGGGCAGCGGTGATTTGCAGCCGCTCAGTCCAACCGACTGAACAGCTGCCAGGCCGGAGACCTCAAGCACCAGCTTGTCCAGTATTTCCTCCGTCGTAAATTCCATATCGTTTCCCCCTTGCTTTTGGCGGCATTTCTCTATTCTCCTTTGTTTCCCATATTCCTTTTCGGGATTGCAAATACGTTTTGAATATGGTATAAAGACAGCGGTGGGGGAATTAGGTAAAAGCAGGTTTACGGAAGGAAACAATTAGCATGGATTTTAAGAAAAGAATGCTGCTTTGGTGCACCCATCCTCGGTTTGACGAAAAAACGCAAGAGGAGGTGCGCCTTATATGTGCTGATGAGCAGGAGGCCATCAGCCGTTTTGGCCGGGAGCTTTCCTTTGGCACGGGCGGACTTAGGGGGATCCTTGGCGCGGGCACCAACCGCATGAACCGCTACACCGTGGCCAAAGCGACCCAGGGGCTTTCGGATTATTTGCGCCAAAGGAACGCCCGCAGCGTGGTCATCGCCTATGATTCCAGAATAGGCTCCAGGGAATTTGCCGGTGTGGCGGCGGGCGTGCTTTGCCATAACGGCTTGCAGGCTTATGTGTATGACAGGTTGATGCCCACGCCCATGCTTTCCTTTGCGGTGCGGGAGCTTCATTGCGACGCCGGCATCGTGATCACCGCCAGCCATAACCCGGCGGAATACAACGGGTACAAGGTGTATGGCGCCGACGGCTGCCAGATTACCGACGAAGCCGCCGCAGGCATCACAAAAGCGATAGAGCTTGTGGAATATGAAACACTCAAGTGGATGGAGGAAGACAAGGCCAGGTCGGAGGGCCTTTGGCTGAACGTTCCTCAGGACATTTTTGACACGTTCATCCAAAGGACGCTGGCCGTACGGAACGGCTCGCCCGTTCATCCTGTCAAGGTGGTTTATACGCCCCTTCATGGCACGGGCCTGGAGCCTGTCCGCCTGGTCTTTTCGAAGATGGAAGGCGTTAATTGTATCGAGGTGGAAGCCCAATGCATCCCGGACGGGCATTTTCCCACCTGCCCAAAGCCCAACCCGGAATTGAGCGGGGCGCTGGCGTTGGGCCTTGAAACCGCGAGGCGGGAGGAGGCGGACCTGCTCATCGCCACCGATCCCGACTGCGACCGGGTGGGTGTAGCCGCAAGGGATGGAAACGGGGAATACCGCATTCTCACCGGGAACGAGGTGGGGCTTCTTCTGCTGGAGCATATCCTTGCATCCCGCAAGTCATTAGGCACCCTGCCGGAGGAGGGGGTCGTGATCAAGACCATCGTCACCTCCGATCTGGCCTTTCAGATTGCCGAAGCGTACGGCGTTCAGGTGCGGGAGGTGCTTACAGGCTTCAAGTACATTGGCGAGGCCATCGGGCACCTTCAGCAGCAGGGGAAGGAAAGCAGCTTCCTCTTCGGCTTTGAGGAAAGCTGCGGCTACCTGGCCGGCACCCATGTTAGGGACAAGGATGGTGTGATGGCCGCCATGCTGGTGGCGGAAGCGGCCCAGGCCTGCGCCGCGCAAGGCCTGACGCTGCTAGACAGGGTTCGCACCATCTATAATACCTACGGCATCATGGTGAACAGGCTTCTAAACTTTGACATCCAGGGCGCGGACCCCATGCGTGTGATGGGGGAAGCGATGTCCCGCCTTCGGTTGCATCCGCCTGCCCTGTTGGGGGAATCGCCCGTCACCGTCATCCGGGATTACCTGCCGGGGCTTGTCGGCCTGCCCCCCAGCGATGTGCTCTCCTATGAAAGCGCGGATGGCTGCAAGGCCATCGTCCGGCCATCCGGCACGGAGCCCAAGGTAAAGGTATACCTTTCCGTAAGGCAGTCGGACGCGATAAAAGCCGCGAAGCTGATGGAGGTAATGGCCATTTCAATCCCCGATTGGCTGGCCTGAAAAACAGCTGACATCCGGAGGCCGCATGATCTGTTTTCATAAGAATGATATCTGTCCAAACGGCTGCGCGAAGCAGCGATAAGGTAGGAGGGCCGCGCATGAACACAAAAACGGCTGCCCAGTTGAATTCGGAGTATGAAGCGCTTCTTAGCCAAAAAAACAGCGTAGACGAGACCTTTTACAACGGTATCTTCGAACGGTGGACCCATCCAGTATTGACCCGGGACCATGTGCCGCCCTTTTGGATGTACGACCTGAATGAGAAGACAAATCCATTCATGATGCAGCGCCTGGGCGTGAACGCCGTTTTCAACGCTGGTGCGATTTACCTGAATGGCAAGTACCTTGTGGTGGCCAGGGTGGAAGGGGAGGACAGAAAGAGCTTCTTCGCGGTAGCGCAGAGTGACACCGGGGTGGACGGTTTCAGCTTTTGGGACTATCCCGTGATCCTGCCCGATACCTGCAAGGAAGAAACCAACGTCTACGACATGCGCCTGACGCAGCATGAGGATGGCTGGATCTACGGTGTGTTCTGCTCGGAAAGCAAGGACGGGCAAAGTAACGACCTATCCTCCGCGGTGGCGGCGGCGGGCATCGTACGCACCAGGGACCTTGTAACCTGGGAGCGGCTGCCCAACCTTACGACGCTGCGCTCGCCACAGCAGCGCAATGTGGTGCTGCACCCGGAGTTTGTGAATGGACAGTACGCCTTCTACACCCGGCCCATGGACGGGTTTATTGAAACAGGCTCCGGCGGCGGCATCGGTATCGGTTTATGTAAAGACATCACCCATCCTGTTATCGATGAGGAGCGGATGACCAGCCTTCGCAAATACCATACCATTACCGAAGCCAAGAACGGCGCAGGCGCTGTGCCCATCAAGACGGACAGGGGCTGGATTCACATCGCCCACGGTGTCCGCAACACCGCCGCGGGGCTTCGGTATGTCATCTATGCATTTGCCACGGCCCTTGACGATCCCGGCCGTGTCATCGCTGAGCCGGGCGGGCTGTTATTGGGGCCGCTGGGCATGGAGCGGGTTGGCGACGTGTCCAACGTGACATTTACCAACGGCGCCATCGTCAGGGAGGACGGGCACGTATTTCTCTATTACGCCTCCAGCGATACGCGGCTGCATGTGGCCACCACTACCCTTAACAGGCTTTCGGATTACGTGTTCCATACCCCGCCGGATGCCCTGCGCAGCGCGGACTGCGTAAAGCAGCGCTGCGAGCTGATCCGCAAAAACCTGGAGCTATCTTAAAAGGCATGGTACGAAAACAGAATACGGTCTATTGATCCGGGCGAGCAGCCCGGATTTTTTCATTTGAAAATCCCGGATGACTGTTTGGTAAACAAACCGTGAACACTGTGCGTGCCTCATTGACAAGGGTTTGACTATCGTAGTAGTATAACCGTGAGAAACGACTATTCAAATAGTCAATCAAGGAGGACCACATGAAAAAGATCGCGACCAGCGTGCTGGCATGCATCCTTTGTGTTTTGATGCTGCTGCCGGCGCAAGCCTCCCCGGTCATGGCCATGATGACAGTGAATGAGGAAAACGGGGAATCGGAGAGCTTCGTTTCCATGGCGGCTGTAGGGGACACCCTGTATCTTCTCTCCGCGAAAGGCCTGTATACCTGGCATCAGGGGGATCAGGACCCTGCGTTGCTGGGGACCCTGCCGGAGGATTCGCCGCGGCAAGAAGGGCGCAATGGCGTGACCATGGCCGGCGGCGGCATGATGGTCATGCGCAGCGGCGGCGGAGTCATCGATCACCTGTTTGCATGGGATGGCAGGCTGTACGGCCTTGATACCGAGGACGGGACCGTCTACCTTGTGAAGGCGGCGGAAGGCAAGGTGTCCCTGGCCAAGGCGCTGGCGCTTTCGTGGGAAGTCATGACGGAAAACCAGGGCGGTTTCAGCTTCCCGGCCATGATTTCGGACATTGCCGCGGCGGATGGGTATCTGTACCTGCTCAAGGCCGGCATGGACGCCTCTTCCAATAAGCTGCTCCGCTTCAGCCTCAAGGACGGCGGATACATTCAGTACGATGTCTCTTTGGTGGCGGGCTTTACCGCCTATCAGCCCGGGAAAGCGCTTGTGATGCAGTATGCCTCGGAGCAGGATGCCGCGGCCCGCACAGGCAGGCTTTGGCTGAATGTGCTGGACCTGAACACAGGCAATGTAGCCAAGGGGATCGAGCTGCCCGTATCGCTGGCCGAAGGCCTGGCGTACGATGCCGCCACCGATACGGCCGCGTTCTTCAGCAGCGGTGAAATCTACGCCGTGGATCAGTTGGCATCCTGCCGCCTGGCCGCTTATGCCCCCGCGGCCTACCAGGGCATCATGTTCAGCAGGGCGCAGATACTGCCCGGCACCCTGTATGCGCTCAATGGCGAACAATTCTCCGTCCGCAGCATCCAAAAGGGGGAAGGCATCCCCAGGGCGCTGCGCATTCAAAATCCCATGGAAATAAGCTACAGGGAATTTGCGAAAAAGCGTCCCGACATCCCTGTGGTGCTCAAAAACACGCAGTTTGGCAGCGCGGAGCTGCTTATGCAGGACATGGCGGCCGGTTCCAGCGACCTGTACTGCCTGAAGATCGATGAACTGGATTACCGCGCGCTGATGGAAAAAGGCTATACCGCCTCTCTTTCGGGAAGCGAAATGCTTCTTAACCAGGTGCGTGAAATGTATCCCTTTTTGCAAACGGAGCTGTTCCGGGGCGAGGACCTGGCGGCTTTCCCTGTAAGCCTGTCCGGGCAGACCATCGGTTACAGCAGGCAGGCCCTAACCGATCTGGGGCTCACAGAAGAGGATTTGCCCAAAACATTTGCGGAGCTTCTTGACTTCATCACCCATTGGGATGAAGACTACGGCATGGACCACCCCTCCCTGGCACTTTTCAAGGATGAGCTGTTCGGTGACGCAAGGCAGATGTTCATGGGCCTTGTATTGCAGTACTACAGCGCCTACTACGAAAAAACGGGGCAGGACCTGACCTTTGAGACACCCGTGATGGAAAAGTTATTGACTGCCCTGGAGGCGGCGGATTTCACCGCCCTGAAAACAAAGGATGTCCAGCGGGCCATGTCCGGCAACGTGACCTATACGGTCGCGGCGGCAGGAGCGGCGAACCAGCCGGCCACGGCACTTTTCACCCTCTATCAGGAAGCGGCGCTCAGCGAGTTTGGTTTCATGATGAATGAGTTTGTGCCCCTGCCGCTGTCATTGGATGATGGGCTCGAACCCGTGATGCCCGCCTCCCTGACCGTGTATGTGGTCAATCCCTATTCCTCCAACCAGGACCTGGCCATGGCCTACCTAGAGCATTACGCCAGCCAGCGGTCGAAATTGAACCTTTCCGCCATGTCTCCCAATTACAACGAGCCGGTGGTCAGTGAATTTTATGAGCTGCGCAAGGGAGAGCAGGAAAAGGCGGTAGCCGATATCCAAACCCAGTTGGAAAGCGCTCCGGCCGACAAGAAAAAGGAGCTGGAGGATTCGCTGAAGGCGGCGCAGGATCAGCTTGCCCTCCTGGAAAACATCAAATGGCAGGTAAGCGAACAGGACCTGCTGGCTTACCGGGAACGGGTGGACTGGCTGGCAGTAAACAATGTAAGCCCTTTGATGCTCCTAGCCCAGGATCAGACCATAGCCTCCCTGATTGGCCGCTACACGTCCGGCCAGCTTGACATGCGGGAGCTTTTGAAGGCACTGGAGCAGAAGCTGCAAATGATCCACCGGGAGGGGAATTAGGAATCCATATCCATTTCTTGACAGTTGATGACGATTGTGATAGTATACCTTTGCCCTATCCAATCGTTTTCAAAGGGGATTCATTATGGAAATCAAGCTGTTTGAATCGGAGCTGAAGGTGATGGAGGTGTTGTGGCAGGCGGGGGACCAGCCGGCCGGGCAGATCGCCAAGGTATTGGCGGCGGAAATCGGCTGGAACCGCAACACCACCTACACCGTGATCAAAAAGTGCATCGAAAAGGGCGCCATCCGCCGCGAGGAGCCGAACTTTATGTGCCATGCGCTGATCGCAAGGGAAGAGGTGCAGCGCAAAGAAGCGGAGGAATTGAAGAACAGGATGTTTTTTGGCTCCACCGAGCAGATGTTCGCGGCCATGGTGGGCGGCAAAAAACTGGACCCCGAGGAGATCAACAGGCTGCGCCGACTGATAGAGGAGCTGGACAAATGAGTTTCCTGCATATGAGTCTTATGGGCGGCGCCATGATCCTGTGCGTACTGCTCCTGCGGCTTCTCACAAGGGGCAGGCTGCCCGCCGCCGTCCTTTCCATCATGTGGGCGGCGGCACTCCTTCGGCTGATGCTGCCCTTGGAAGTCTCCTCCTCACTGAGCATCGCCGGCTTGTTTGATAAATCCGCGCAGAAGATAGCCATGACTGCGCCCGCTCAGCCAATTATGGAATTTGCCATTCTATCGCCGCTTACTTTTATCTGGCTGTGCGGGGCTGTGCTGTGCGCCGTCTTTTTCCTCACCGTGGGCATACGGCAAAGGCGCGTGCTGAAAACATCGCTGCCGGCCATTATGACGCCTGCATTGAAAAAGGCGCTGGCGGAGCAGCTTTTGCCCCGGCCGGTTATTGTATACACCTCCGACAGAATATCCACCCCGCTGACCTACGGGTTATGGAAGCCCAGAATCGTTCTGCCCAGCCATATGGCGCTTTATGGGGAGGAACTGCGCTTTGTGATCGCCCATGAATGCGCCCATATCAAACGGCTGGATGCGGCGAAGAAATCCGTTCTTTTGATGGCCGTATGCCTGCACTGGTTCAACCCCCTGGTATGGCTCATGGCCGCCTTGTGCAGGCGGGATATGGAGCTTGCCTGCGACCGCAAGGTATTGAAAGCTTGCGGCGCCGGGGCCCGCGCCCTGTATGCCAGAACGCTTCTTAACCTGGAGGAACGCAAGCGCTTTTCCGGTATTTTGATGGAATGCTTCAGTAGAAGCCCGCTGGAGGAACGCATCCGCTCCATTATGACGGGCAAAAAATCAACTGCCGCCGGCGTATTGGCCGCGGTCATGGTGTTCTTTCTCACAACGGCCGTGTTTGCCACCTCCCCCGGGGAGCAGACGGCCGCCAGGACCAATACAGTCTTCCTTTCCTCTACGCCTGTCATGTCTTTGGATGTAAGGCAGGCCCAGGCTCCGGAGGCCGGGGTTTACGTCATAAACGGAAATGTTTTGTATGCCGGGCAGCCGCTCATGGTTCAGGCGGCCCCCTCCGTCGCCGTAGCGGGCCGGGCATCAGCAGGTGTCTTTACCCGTCCCGCGGCCTCTGTCTCCTTGCAGTTGGGGGAAAGCAACGGCTACGTCACGGTATTCAATGGGCAGCCGGCTTCTTTAGATGTCCTGATGCCTGTATACAGCACAACCTACACCGTCATGGAGGGTGTCCCGCAGCCCTGATTTCTCCATCCAAAAGGTTGTCCCTAAAATCAGACATTTCATTGACAAATGTTTTACAAAAATACGGGAACAAATACCGTTTTTAAAGCGTCTGATTGCGTGGCAGCCTCTTCCAAAGGAATGACAGGCGCATTTTGATGATCGCCGGAATGATGGAGGAATAAACCCAATGAAGAAGACAACCGGGCTTTTATGTTTTTTGCTGATACTGGTACTTACCGTTGGCGCGCTGGCCGCGCCGGGGGATGCGGTGCTTTTCACGGAGGAGCAGCGCAATGAAATGGGCATTCAGATGTATTCCAACCCCACCATGGCGGCTGTGGGAGATATCCTGTATACCTTGTGGGGCTCGGAAATCTACTCCTATACATTGGGGCAGGAAAGCCCCGTGAAGGTGGCGGCGGGCCTGGACTCCGGCTATTACGCGACCTATGAGGAAGCCGTGGCTCAGGTGGGCGACAAGGCGGATGCATTGATCGCCAACCTGGTCAGCGACGGAGCAACGCTGTACGGCCTGAACCGCCTGAACGGCAAGCTCTTCCCCCTCACCTTTCAGGATGGGAAGGCAGTGCTGGGCACCCCGGTTCAATTGGACTGGTCCAATATGGAACAGACGCAAGACACCTATACCTACATGCGGGATGCCTACCGCCTTTGCATCGCGGGCGGAAAGCTCTTTGCCATGATCCGCAACAATGAGGATTATTACAAGCCCGAATTCGCTTCCTATGACCTTTCAACCGGCGCCAAGCAGATTTTGAAAGCGCCTTTTGTGCAGGATATGACCTCTTATAAGGATGGCAAGCTCCTGGTCAAGGTCTATGACATGGAAAATGCCTATAAGGAAGGCCAAAGGGAGCCTGCCAAGCCCACCGTCGCTGTGTTCGATCCGGCCGATGGCAGCCTCAAGGAAGCCGGCACCTTTGGCGACGCCAACGTGTTCGGTATCGCCTACCAGCCGGAAACGGATACGCTGTTCTACACCACCAACAGCAAGCTGATGGCCATGAAAGGCCTTGGCGCGGCTGCCCAGGTAGCATACATGCCCGTGGACTATGCCGATGAATCGCCCGCAGCCATGCTGCCCGGCGGCCTGTACGCCATCAACACATGGAACGGCCTGATCGTGCGCAATACCGATCCTAAGTATCTGCCCACCAGCACGCTGTCCATCTATGGCGGATATATGGATAACGCCGCCATGACCTTCTCCCTCCAATATCCCCAGGTTCCCATTACCTTCAACCAGAATGTGTACTTTGAAAACGTGCAGGCGCTGGCCCAGGCCATGGTATCCGGCGACAACTCCTTCGATATCTACAACTACGACATCAGCTATCAGGATTTCAACAGCCTGATGGAAAAAGGGTATTGCATGGATCTGTCGTCCTCCCCGGTGCTTACCGCCGAGCTTGCCAAGATTTATCCCTTCCTGCAAAGCGCCATCCAGCGCGACGGCAAGTTCTTCGCGCTGCCCATCAGCATGTACGGCTACGGCCTGAGCATCTCCCCCAAGGCGTGGGAGGCGAACGGGCTTATGGACAGGATGCCCAAGAGCTTCCTGGAACTGATTGACTTCATGAACTGGTGGGTCGACGAGGGGCAGACACAGTATCCCAACCTGGTTTTGATGCAGGACGTTCAGGATTACGGCGAAACCATGTTCCGGATGGCGATGGACCTGTATGTCCATCAAAGCCAGGCGAAAAACGAGGAGCTTTCCTTGAACACACCCCTGTTCCGCAAGGTCATGGAAGCGCTGGAAGGCCTGAAGACGGAAGAATTGAATGATACGATTCCGGGTGAAATGGATATGGGCGGCGCGCCTATCATGCGGAAGATGGCCATGGCGGCCGGATACGGCGGTGGCGATGCCTTGTTCATGAACTATGGCGACTGGCTGAATGTGCAGGGCGGGAAAAGCAGCCTGGAATACTCGAAGCCTTTGATGCTGCCCCTGGAAGCCGGCGACACGGCCCATGTTCCTGTTTATGTGCAGGTGCTGTTCATCAATCCCAACACAAAGAACCCGGAGATGGCCCTGAAGTATCTGGAGAACGCGCTTGCGCACCTTGACCCCGCCCAGAACATCATGATGTTCCCCGATAAAAACGAGCCCGTTCCCCAGCCGAACTTTGAACAGATCGTCAAACAATGGGAGGATGAACTGGATAAGACCAAGAAGCGCCTGGAGAACGCCAAGCCGGAAGACAAGAAGGATATCGAAACCACCATCAAATCCTATGAAGACCTGCTTTTAAACAAGGACCTGTACTATTGGCAGGTGGCTGCGGAAAACATCGCCCAATACCGGGTAGTGGCGCCGCTGTGCTATGTGGCCGTGCCCAACGTGCTGGATTACCGCACCAAGGAGGGCACTTCGGAGATCATGACCCTGGTGGAGCGCTACCGCAAAAGGCAGATGTCCCTGGATCAGTTCGTAACGGAAGCGGAGAAAAAGATCCGCATGATCCTGCTGGAACGCCAATAACGGCATCTTGGGAAAGCCGCCCCGGGCATGCGTCCGAGGCGGGCTCCCTAAAGTAGGTTTGGGCAAACCAAAACTGTAGCGGGGGAATGATTGTCTTGAGGCTTCCTCCGTCAGCGGTCCACCAGAGAAGGCAATACGCTGTTTTCCATGTGGGGCAGTGTTTTTTTCTGGAAGGCCGGGCAGGGTTCCCGTTCCGTAAGCCAATTATTATGTAAGCAACCCGTTATTGCCAAAAGCAGCTGCCCCTGAACCAGTTCATCGCCCAGGCGGAAGAGTAGCTGCGCATGATACGGCTGGAAAAGCAATAAGGATTTCACTAGGCGGCCGTGTTCCGGCACCAAAGCCGGAGCGGCCGGCCGTTCATGGAAGGGAGGAACAAGGATTTGTTCCGGCGAAAAAAAAGCGTCTGGCTGTTTTTGCTGCCTGGGCTGCTGGGACTCACGGCCTTTTATCTGGCCCCGTTTATCGGGGGCATCTATTACAGCATGACGGATGGCACCTTCAAAAACAACTTCGTATGGTTCCAAAACTACAAGGAAATATGGCAGAATGAAATGTTCCGGGTGGGTCTTAAAAATACCATGGAGCTCTCGCTGCTGTGCGCGCCGGTGATCTGGCTCATGTCCTTCATACTGGCCGCCATGCTCAGGACGCTCAAGCGCAGGGGAGCCTTCTTCCGCAACGCGCTGCTGCTGCCGTATTTGATGCCCTCCTCAGCGCTGCTGCTCATATGGCTTTTGATGTTCGATTTCGGCGGCGTCATGAACCGCATCCTGGCAGGCCTTGGGATCAGCCGCGTTTTGTGGCTGGAGGGCGAGGCGCTCCGCGTGCCGGTGGTGCTCCTGTACATTTGGAAGAACCTTGGCTTCTCCGTGGTGATCTTTGCCGCGGCGCTTCAAACGGTTCCGGAAGCGTACTACGAGTACGCCAGCCTGGAGGGGGCCAACGCTTTCCAGCGGGAGACGAAGATCACGCTGCCGCTTCTGATCCCCACGGCCTTCCTGGTGTTCATGCTGGCCTGGGTCAATGCCTTCAAGATATTCAAGGAGGTATACTTCATCGGCGGCGCATACCCCTCCGAAACGGTCTATACGCTCCAGCATTTTATGAACAACAAGTTTGCTCGTTTGGATTACCAGGATGTGACCACCGCTGCCTATAGCTTTGCCATCATAGTGTTCGTCCTTTTCGGCATGATGTATGCCACCAAGGCCGTTCGCTCGCCAAACCAGGTGTAAGGGGGGGATGACGATATGCAAACGCAAACCACCGCCGCAAGGCAGGCAGTACACGCACCGCACCGCCGCAGGCGGTTAAGAATTGGCCGCACAATATCCGTATTGTTTTTATCGGCCATCGCGGTGTTGATCCTCATCCCCATCGTGTTTACCTTCCTGTACTCCTTCTTCCCCAAAGGCGAGATGGAAGCCTATTTGAAGCTTCGCGGCAATTATGACGTAACCAAATGGATGGATGTGCTGATTTCCCCGGCCATGGCCTCTGTCCGTCAGTATTACAAGATACTGATTGAAGAGCCGCAGTATTTGAAGCTGTTTGTGAATTCCGCCAAGTACACCGCGGCCATACTCCTCGGCCAGGCCGCCGTGATCCCGCTGATGGCCTACGCGCTCAGCCGCTTTCATTTCAAGGGCCGGGATGCGCTGTTCTTCGGCATCCTCATGCTGATGGTGCTGCCCTTTCAGGTGACCATGGCGCCAAGCGTGATTACCCTGCGCTGGATGGGGTTGATGGAAACGCCCTGGGCCGTAATATTGCCCATGTGGTTTTCTCCCTTCTACATCTTCCTTCTGCGCCAATACATGGTCAGCCTGCCAGGCGAACTGTTGGAGGCGGGGATGATGGATGGGGCCGGCACCTTGCGCTGCTATGCCCATGTGGTGATTCCCGTCTGCCGGCCTATTCTAGGCGCGGCCGCGGCGCTTTCCTTTGCGGATTGCTGGAACATGGTGGAGCAGCCTCTGGTGTATCTTTCCAACAGGACGGCCGACCAGCCCCTGTCGGTGATGTTCAACCAGCTGAGCATCGAGGGGGCGGATGTGGCCTTCGCCGGCGCGGCACTGTATATCCTCCCGGCACTGTTCATTTATTTCTTTTTCCAGGAAGACATACTGTTGGGCGTCGCGCTCAGCGAACTGAAATAGCGGGAGAGAGGAGCTACTTGGGTTATGAAGCTGAAAAGGATCGCTTTAAAAGGCCTTATCATTCTTGCGGTGACGGTGGCGCTGTGCATGTTCTTCGCCAATACGGTATTGACGATTACCACCCCCAAGATAAAAATCGTAATGGCCAACCGCGGCAGGCTGGAGCAAAAGATCAGGCTGAACGCGGAGGTGTACTTTCCCGAGACTACCGATCACATTTTAACCGACGCCGCCAAGAGCAACATTGTGGTGGATAAGGTGTATGTCCGCCCCGGCCACCATGTCAAGGCGGGGGAGACGCTGTTTACCGCCATCCTGCCGGACTTTGACAAGGATTGGAAGGAACTGCAGGACAAGTACGACGAAAAAGCAACGGAGCTCATGGGCAAGGACATCGAAAACCGCAAGGCGGCCAAGGAAAGCGCGCAAAACAACCTGTATGACGATGTGATGGATAGCCAGTCCACCCTTGTCGCCGCGGAGCACGACGTGCGAATTTTGGCCAAGGCCCAGAATATCGTTTTGGACCCGGATATCGCAAAATGGCCGGAGCAGGCGGCTGCCGGCAGCGACCTGCAAAAGGCCGTACAGAAGGTGACAGAGAGCAAGGCCGCTTATGATGCGGCATATCAGGCCTTTTTCAAATCCTTCAACAGCAACAAGCTTAAGGTCAGCAGCACCACCTTCAAATATATCAACGAGCGCAACGCGCTGCTGCGAACGCTCAATACCATATCCGATGACATGGTGGCACTGTCCAGCCGCAAAAACACATTGAGCACCATTACGGCTCCCCATGACGGATACGTGGTGAAGATGGATGTGAAGAACGGCGACACGTACGACGGGAAAAAGAGCGCCTTTACCCTGAGCCAGGAAAGCGCGGCGCCCGTTCTTCGGGCGGAGATCACGTCGCTGAACAAAGCAATTGCCGACGGAACCAGGGTGGACGTGGCCGGCGACTACGGCTCCGAGCGTACGTCTGTGGAAAAGACCGTGCTGGAAGGCGACGGAAAGAAGTATATGTATGTTACCCTGACCGAGAACATCATCTCCATCAAGGGCGGCATTACCCGCATGGTCACCGACGGCGAGACCCAGGTATCGGTCGTCTACAGGGCCAAGGAATCCTCCACGCTGGTACCCGCCAGCGCTGTCCGCAACGAGGGTGAGGGCCAGGATTATATCTACCTGATCCAGCGCAACTGGGGCGGCTTCCTGGGCTCCAGCTCCATGCAGGCAGTTAAGACCAGCGTAACCGTGCTGGAGCGGGGCGACCAGGTTGTATCCATTCAGGAAGAGATGGATTATCAGGAAATTGCCGACGGGGAAGACCGGCCCCTGACAGACGGCTGCACCGTGATGGAATACATAGATTGAGTTGCCGGAAGGAGACGCCATGAAGGAAAAGAAGTTAAGGGGCTTTCTGGCGCTTTTCATCTGTGCCGCCGTACTCGCATTGTCGGCCTTTCAGATAAACGCCATGGGCCGTGACCTGCAGTACCTGATTACCGCTCCGCAGATGCAGGCAAACAGCCAGCAGCAGCAAAACCAGCAGGGCGAGGAAGAGGATGACCAGCAGGAAACACCGGCCCCCAAACCCAACCAAGCAGCATTGACGCTGTGGGAGAGCCTGAAAACCACAGCGGAAGGCTGGAGCGGCACCATGGAAACGTATACCATGAGCGGCATCCTGGAAAAAGCAAGCTTGGTCAGCGACACGGAAGAAACGAAGCAGGCCAGGCTCACCGCACTGAACGAAAACGCGTTCAGGCTGGAGCCGCAATATCTACACTTTGGGCGCTTGTTTTACCCGGAGGAGCTGAAAAAAGGCGCGGATGTCATATTGCTGGATGAGCAATTGGCCCTGGCGCTGTTCAAAATCTCCCAGCCCATTGGCCGTACGGTGACTGTCTCCGGCATCGACTTTACGGTGATAGGCATTTTAAGGCATTCCAAAACCGTCGGCGAAAGCGAAGATTATGGCGCCTATGTGCCGCTTGCCTACTTATGGGACAAGGAAATCCAGCTGCAGGCGCTGCAGGTAACAGCCAGGCCCATCCCCGGCGCCGGTGCCCGGTCCATCTTTGCGGCGGCCATGGAAAACTGGAAGTCCGGCGGTACGCTCATTGACCTTGGCAAGGAGGCCATGGGCGCCATGCTGCCCATCCGCGTGCTGCTGTTCTTTTTAGGCGCCGCGGTGTTCTTTCGGATGCTTGGCATTTGGAACGGTCAATTCAATCGCTTCTTTGCAGATTACAGGCAGCGTCTGTACAGCCAGTACGCCATCAAGCTGATGCCGCGCCTGACAATCGGAATCCTGGTCCTGGCCGCGGGATACGGAGCGCTGGCCTTGCTGATCTCCTGGCTGATTTCTTATCTGGTGGCGCCTGTGTACACCTTCACGGAATGGGTGCCGGCCATCCTGGTGGAGTGGAAGGATATTCAAAAGGCCTTCTGGCAGGTATGGCAAAGCGCCTCCCGCCTGCAGGAACTTAGAAGCCCGGAGCTCAACCACATCCGCTTCTACGGTATGCTGACGGCCTGGTTCAGCGCCGCGTCCGCCGTGACGCTGACGGTGGTCTGGGTACGGTGGTGGGTCAAACGCAGGAAAAACGAAGCTTCTGCGGCAGACACAGCATCAATGTAAACTCCAAAGTAACATGCCCCGTGCCGTTATGGCACGGGGCATGTATTATGGAACTAAAAGGCCGTTCAGGTGCAGATATAAGGCATGGCAAGAATCAGGCCGCAGACCAGTAGCACGAAACAAATTCGCTTATTCACTGGTCCAACTGCTCCAGGTATTCTTCCAACGCCCAGCCGCGATCCCGCATGATGGTGCTGTGGGGAAGCCCTACATAGCGGATGTGCCACGGCTCCGCGATGAAGCCTGTGATCTTTTGCTTGTCCTCTTCATACCTGATGATAAAGCCGTACTCCCAGCAATGGGCGCTAAGCCAGGTGGATTGCTGTGTGCCCTTGAAGGTGGTGCCGGGTACGGTGATGTCAAAGGCCAGCCCTGTATGGTGCTCGCTGGCACCGGGATCGGCCACGGTGAGCCTGGTGGCAGAAATGGCATCAGAACGTTTTTTGCCTTCCGCCATATAGGCGGCTACCTGATTGTCGAACAGTTCCTGCTGGTATCCCACTGTGCGGTATCCCGCACTCACCTGCCATACGGTGATGCCGTCGTTATGGGCGGCGCGGAGCATGGTCACCAGCGCGTCTACGGCCTCTTTTTCGCCCTGTATCTCACTGCCCTTGATGGTGACGATATCGCTGGGGCATTCCTGCCGCATATTCACAAGATTCCGGGTCTCAAAATCCTCCGGTATCAGGCTTTGCCTGCTTACCAGGATCGGCCGGCCAGCGGCGATAGAGCTGTTGGGGTCGGGCGTGGGCGTTGGCGGCGGGGTGGGCGTGATGACGACCTTATGGGCCTGATCGGAATACACCAAATCCTTGGTGGCAGGGCCGACGATGCCGTCGGCCTGCAGCCCGTGCTGCTCCTGAAAGAGCGTGACGGCGGCCTTGGTGCCGTTGCCAAACTGCCCGTCCACCTCGCCATTGTAGAAACCCAACTCCTTCAGCCGCGCCTGCAGCCTTTCCACCTCTTCGCCCTTGGCGCCGTTGCGCAGCATTGGCTCGGTAGGTGTTGGCGTGGGCTGGCTGGGATCAGGCGTCACCATTTGAATGGGTCCCGCCGAGGGGGCCGGGGTGGGCGTCAGGCTCATTTCCAGCGCCGTCTTTCCTGACAGCGCCGCCACATTGGCGCCCAGCCAGCCAATGCCCACCAATAACGCACAAAGCAGCACGTAGCCAATGATTTGAGGTATGTTTCTTCTTTTCTTCCGCCTGTCGCTGCGCATGCTGCCTCCCAAATTTTTCAATGTAGTCAGTATACCATTATATCCTGTGGCGTTCAAGAAGGGTACTGATGGTAAAAAGGAAGCATGGTAATCCAAAAAAGCTAGATGCATCAACACTTTCAAGCCTTTCTGAAAAAATCACAAGACGCTGTATATTTTGTAAAAGGTGCGCTGTGTGACATCAGAATACTTCGATAAAAAGAAAGGCAGGAAGTCACATGAGGAAGAAAACAGACAATCAATTACAGGAAATCACTATGGGTACACAGGAAATCACTTTGACACAGACAATGGAATTATTTCTGATGGATAGGAGGGCAAGGCAATTAAAAGAAGATACAATTACTAGCTACTTCTATGCTATCAGGAAATTTGGTGAGTTTCTAGCAACTGACACCTTGATTGACATCACGTTAGATAAGCTGAAGGAGTATATTGTCCACAAAAGGAAACAAGGCATTACTGATAATAGCATAGCAGGGCAATTAGGCTTTCTGCGTGGGTTTTTTAGGTGGTGTTTTGAAGAAGGATATCTGTACGAATTCAAGATACCTTTCATTAAGCAGACGCAACACGTAAAGGAAACATATACAGATGATGAACTGCAAAACCTTCTTACTAAACCTGATGTGAAGCATTGCAGGTTTTGGGAATACCAGACATGGGTACTCATAAATTTTTTTCTTGGAACGGCAGTTAGAATCCATTCAGCCGTAAACATCAAGATAAAAGATATAGACTTCCATTCAAGCATGATTAAGATAGCTGTAGTGAAGAATAGAAAGCCGTTGACAATACCATTATCACAAACCCTTGCATTGGTATTACGAGAATACCTAAAATACCGTAAGGGAAACCCTGATGACTATTTGTTTTGCAACAGTTATGGCGAACAGGCATTAACAAGGGTTATGCAACACCAATTAGGCAAGTACAATACAAAGCGTGGTGTATCAAAGACTTCTGCACATCTATTCAGACATACCTTTGCAAAGAACTGGATACTTAATGGCGGTGATATATTCCGCTTACAGAAGATTTTAGGGCATAGCAGTATTGATATTGTAAAGATGTATGTGTCCATGTTTGCTAATGATGTAGCAAGGGATTTTGACAAGTTTAATCCCTTGGATACTATCTGTCATAAAATAGATAGGCAGAAGATAAGGATGAAGTAGCCGCTATAAACAAGAAAACCTGCCTGATATGGGCAGGTTTTTGTTCTTTATTCTTTTACTATTAATTTCTTTGGAATCTTCATTAACTTTTGATTTAAGACGTAATAATATAGTATTACTGAATAAGAACCTAGCATAATACATGCAATATTCAATATTTCCTTATTATTGAAAAGCAAATAAGTTACAAAGGTATATATTAATTGCAGAAGCGGCATTGTTAAGACAAAAAATTTAAGAACGCTATATGTTCTTACTTTTTTGAAATGAGATGACTTTTTTGATAAGTTTCTTATTTTTGTTCCAATTATTGTTCCATTTATTTCTGGAATCTCTTGAGAATCATGTATTACATTAAATGAGAAACCATCTTTTTTATCAAGAAAATCGAAATTAATGAGTAGAACTTCTCTATTTTCACTTGGAATCAGTTTTATGTTACATGCATCTCTACTATGGTTTTCATTAATTATTAGCGCTGTAGAAGCTTTCGAAACGAACTGTAAAGAGTCTTCGTTTGTAATATCATCTCTTTTTATTGTTGTGTTACCACTATTCCATAAATATACAGTTGATTTTGTAAGACATATAACAGGTTGCGCAAGATAAGAAATAGATAATCCTTCTGGTAATTTATCTTTAGTGAATACTTCCACGTTTTCTATTAGTATAGTCACCTCTTTTTTCCCTTTGTAGAAATATGTTATTAACCACCCAGCAAGAATACCAATAATTGTTGTTATTATGGCTAACCAGTTATCCATCAACCTTTCTCCTTTCAGCATTTTCTTCCATTATACCACATAATACCTGTACAGCATAATAAATCTTGTATTATGCATGTAATAATGCACAAAAAAACGTTGAAAAATATTTATTCAAATAGATGCGGAAAAATAGTAAAAATGTAAGCTCTTATATATGTGATTATAAACTACTTACAGTGACAGTAATTTGAGTAATGATATTTAATAACCAGTCTATGATGGGCACAAAAAAATACGTAAAACTTTGGTATGGGAAATTTTCAAAAAGATGTAACGTTTTAAGAAAAATGTTAGCTCTTATATATAGAGAAAGTATTTATTCAAAATAGTGAGACTTTTTGCAAAAATAGTGGACTCTTATTTGTATATATACTTATATAAGGAATGTTTAATCAGGTTGAAGGAAGTGTCAGCAAATAAGAACATAAAAAAGGGAGTGGTATCATGAATTGGTATCTACTTAATACCCCGCAAAGTAAAAGGTATAAGCTGTACTATCCTAACAATGCTACTGTTCAAGACAAAATGCAAAGCCTTACGCCAGTGTAGGGGAAATGGCAGGACTACATTGAATCAGGTTGGTTATCTGAAAACCATGAAGACTATGACTGTACAGAGAACAAGATAAAAAGATTGTTATCATCATGTGCTGATATGCTTCTACGTGGTGCTGGTGCAAGGGATGTTATCAGCAGTTACAAGCAGAAGCAGATATGGGAACATGAAGTAAGTCTTGATGCAATGATAGAAGATGAATACCGCAATGAAGATATGCTTGACATGTAAATATAAACAATAACACACATTAATATATGTGCAATATGGAGAACTTATAAAAATAGGGCAAAATCATTGGACAAAATGAGCTTTTTGGGAGATATAGTATATATAGAGGGATAAATTACTGCTTCACAACGCATTATACACAATGCATATAATATGCAACACAATATATGCAAATGGGAGAAAATGAAAAACAAGCCTTTTCATATCCTGACAAAATGAGTAGTTTTTTCTCTATAGTATATAGTGAAGGGACTTTTTTATTTAGTAATACATATCCGTGGCATTGGCGTAACTAGGCAACCGCAAGGAATTCTAAACTCCTCAAATTGAGGGTTCAACTCCCTCATGCCACACCATAACAAAACACAATAACACATCATGCGGCAACATATCCAGCCAGATAATTAGCCGCTTATTCCTCCTTACCTGGGCAGTACTCCTAATACTGTCTGGGCTGTTTTATTTGCGGCGTTTAGCCGCTTATATAAAAAAATCGTAGCACTTACCCATAGTGCAAAGATGAAAGGGATGATTCAAACATGGACGGAAACACGAAAACTTGGGGCATGTACCTGACTAGCAATCCCTGGCTTCAGGAATATCTTCATTCTTGCGGCTTTATGCCGATTGATTCTAGCTAGTCTGAAACTGGTAGGAAGACGAACTCTTACACCTGTTCGGATGAACTAAGACAAGCAGTAAACCAATACAGGTAGACAGCACAACAGTAATAATACAAAAAGGGAGATGTTCATATGGCAAAAACATAGATGGGACAGAACTTAATTATACTGAATCCAGAAACGGCTGAAATTCTTTATGAAATTCAGGCTGGGGATAAAATCAAAATAACTCATGGTGATACGGTTGGCAATGAATATATACCATTTCCTTCTACGGCAGAATTTATTAAATTGTGGGACTGTGTTATACCTTCCTTGTTCAACATCCGTTTGACAGGGGCAGAGATGATAACGCTGTTCTGTTTGGTTGGACATGTCGAATATCAGTCATGTGCTGCGGTTATGCCGAATGGGGAACACGTTACAACAGTTGATATTGAAACTGAAACTGGACTATCTGAAATATCAGTAAAACGTGCAATTCAGCGTCTGCGTGATGTAGGACTTATTGCGGTTAGCACTTCTGCAAAATATCATACTTTCTTTGTGAATCCTTTTACTTTTACTAAAGGACATAAAGTTAACGCAACACTTCAGCAGATGTTTAAGAAAACGCCACAGTATGAAGTATCTTATCAGGCCGCAAGTAAGAATGGATTTGCAGTTGAAAATGATATGATTGTTTTCCCTGATGACATGCAATTTGTGAAGATATGGAAGGCGGTTTTCCCACATATCATTAATATCCGTTTGACTGGTGCTGAAGTATCTGTACTTATGTCATGCTTTGGTAATGTGCGGTATGATACTGCACAGATTGCACACAGCAATGGCAAACCAATTGATGCAGAAGCATTGTCTTCTATTAGCGGTGTGAATATCCGTAAGACAAAAGAAGCATTGAAAAAGCTTACTGATAATGGTTTTGTCAGGGAAAAAGACGGTATGTTGTATCTGAATCCATTTATAGCATGCAAGGGCAATAGAGTGGAGAAAGCCGTTGTAGACTTGTTTAATGGGGATAGATAAGAGGAGTAGACTTTGTAAAAATGCCTTCAAACCCTTATGGCATAAGGCTTTGTGGGTTTTTATAGTATACGAAAAATGATACTTGAAACTTCTGTTGGGTATCATTTTTCGTAAAACATGATGCACTGTCCTGATATTTGGACTATAGAAAGGGATGATTCAAAAATGAAGAAAATGAAACCGTATATAAAGGTGATGATATCATTTACGGCTATGGTGCTGTTTCATCTGGCGTGGTATATAACTACGCATTAAGCTATAATAAAACTAATTAGAAGGAAGAAAAAGGAAGGGTAATGATTATGATATAAAAAGGGAGATGTTACAATGAGTAACTACATACAGGATAGGCGAGAAGGTATTATTGGTGAGGAAATAACACGTAAATGGCTAATGGATGCTGGCTGGGATGTAATGCCGTATGATGCATACAGGGATAGAAACCTTGGCATTGATATTGATGCTACGGCTTATGATGAAGGCTTACTGTGTGTCAGTATAGACAGCAAGTATGATAAGTATATTTCATCATCAAGGAATTTTTGCTTTGAAACCATTAGCAATATGCTTACTGATAAACTAGGCTGGGGATAGGGGAAAGATAAGCAGGTAGAATACATCTGCATAGTGGATGCTAAAGCCGATAAGGCAACTGCACGTATATGGATATGCCGTATTGCTGATATGCGGGAATTCTACTGGACGCATAAGGATAAGTGGAAGAAGACAGATGATAAGCGGTATCCCTTCCGGCTAACATATCTAAAATCATATGACAAGAAAACTGATGAGTTAAAACAGATAACGGAATGCGCTTTGTTTTCCATTGCGGAATATAGCAAGGAATTCTGCTATGCTGTTGTGGATGAAAAGCGTGGTGTTACCTATTGCGGTAACATGGCAAAGGCTTGGAAGTTTGGGGAAATGTAAAGATTGATATGGTAAGCCGTTGGTTGTATAATAGTGGAAAATGTCGAAGGTGGTATGATGTATGTTATATGCACTGCTTGCTGCTGTTTCTTCTGTCTTGCCAAAAATTACACCAACGGCTACACCTATTCCAATAGCCACTGCTACATTATCACCAACAGTAACACTAATGCCGACTCCTACGGCTTCACCAGCACCATTAGATATTTCAATTGTCAATGGTGTAAGTTTTGTTGATATTATTGGCTTAATACTGCAAATTGTCAGTATTGCTGCAACAGTCTATCTTGGCTATACTGCATTAAAGGCAAGCGAAAATGCAAATAAAGCAAGTGATACAGCTAACACGATTGCAAAAAGGCAGATAGAAAATGAATCATTTTTGCGCGATTTTGAACATAGGATAGCTGCCTTTGATAAAGTTACTTTTGTGCATAACTTTTTTACAAACGACATAAAGGAATCATTCTTCTATGGAAATAATAAAGATGATAGTGTTAAGAAAGTAAATTCTGTTGATAATGTTGCATTATACTTGTTTGATGAAGATACATATAGGCAAATCAAAACTGAACTAGACAGGATTAGGGGATATTTAGATAGTAATATTTGTAGCTATAGAGAGCTAATAGATGAAGTAAGACTTTATGATTCATCAAAGACTGATGAAGAGATTCATACCATGGTGCAGGTATATTTTGCGAATGATTTTAGAATCTCTGTTGAATTTTTACGAATCATAATGGCAAGTAAAATCAAACCCATACTTAAGAAATATAAGCTTAACCTCAAACCCAAAAGGGAAGGGGAATAGTTATGTGTTACTTATTACTTGCTGCCGCTTCTTCCGTTACACCAACAGTTACAACTATATCCCCACCTACGGCTTCACCTACACCATTACCTGTCTTTGTATCTATTGTAGAAAACACAGCAGATGCACCAGGATTTTGGGATATTGCTGGTATTTTGTCGTCTGTAATATTAGGCATTGTTGCTTTAGTAATTAGCATTAATGCTTATAGCTTTGCGAAGAAACAGCAACAACGTGAAGAAGAAATGCGCAAGCGTGAAGCAAAGATAGCTGTACTAGATAAAGCGTTTCAAGTATATAATTTCTTAAAGAATGATTTAACAAAATTTGCGATGGACAATTTATGTGATTCTGAAAAGGCAGATGATTATCATAAAAAGTCACATGAGATTTCTTATATTGCAAAAATGATATTCAGGGATGATATATATCGTGAAGTGCTTGAAATATTTAGACTGGTTGCTTGACTTGGAATTTTGCACTCATTATTCAGGTCAAGCACTCCTGAACAGATGGAAATTGACTTTGAGAGATGGGTAAAAAATAATCATTTTGATTACTTGCTAAATAGACAATATCCTGACTATGTTACAGATAAGTATTTCATAATCCATGTATATTTAATAGAAAAAGTAGATGAAATTTTTAGTGAATATAGACTTAACCTATAAAAACAAATACAGAAAGGGGAATATTGATGCTGAAACCAAAGCAAGCATAGGGAATTGAAAAGTTGATGGAAGGCAAAAGCAAAGGTGATGTTGCAAAGGAATTAGGCATTAACCCTAATACCCTTTCAGCATGGTGTAAAGATGATGAATTTATTGCGGAGTATAACAAAGCCATAGCACAGAAATTCATAGATATAAACCCTGCTATAATTGATAGGCTTGTACAGATAGCTTATAGCCGTAATGAAAACGCTGCTGTAGCCGCATGTAAGGAGTTACTAAGCCGTGGCGGTGTTGCTGCTGTGCAGAAGCTTGAAACCACAGGAAGCCTTGAAATAACTGTAGGTGTTGATGATGACAGCAATTAATATTAAACTGAAGCCTGAAGTTATCAATGCTACATACAGGCCGTACCTGATGCGGTATGATAACCGCTATGAAGTCTACTATGGCGGTGCTGGTAGTGGTAAAAGTCACTTCATAGCACAGAAGTTATAGGTAAAGGCACTGAATAGCAAGCGTAAAGTGCTGGTTACACGTAAAGTAGCCGTAACATTGCGTGATAGCTGTTTTCAGCTTTTCATAGAAGCCTTACAGAAGTTTGGGATACTGCAATTCTGCCAGATTAATCTAAGCAACTTAACAATAACCCTGCCTAATGGCAGTATGCTTCTATTTCGCGGTTTAGAGGACGTAGAACGATTGAAATCAATAGCAGGGATTTGTGATTGCTGGTAGGAGGAAGCCACAGAAGCTAATGAAGAAGACTTTCTTCAGCTTGATTTGCGGTTACGTGCTAGGGTTGATAACCTGCAATTCTTCCTATCCTTTAACCCTGTCAGCAAGGCTAATTGGTGCTACAAACACTGGTTTGAAAATGGTACACCTGATAATACATTCATACTTAAAACCACATACAAGGACAATGCCTTCCTTCCTGCGGAATATGTGGCAAGGCTGGAAGACATGAAGCAGACTAACCCAACATGGTATAACATCTATGCCTTGGGTGACTTCTGCACGCTTGATAAGCTGATATACAATAACTACACTATTGTAGACTTTGACTTAAAGGCTGTACCAGGACAGGTTATTGTGGGGTTGGATTTTGGGTACGTGAATTCAAAAACAGCCTTAGTGCTTGGCAAGATAGATGTTGAAAACAAGAAGATATACATTGCCAAAGAACTATACAGAACTGGAATGCTGAATGATGAAATTGCAAAGCAGATAATTTATATGGGGCTTTCCAAAGAAATCATCATTGCAGATTCGGCAGAACAGAAATCAATTGAAGAAATACGTAGACTTGGAGTGCTACACATCAAACCAGCTTCAAAAGGACAAGGAAGCGTATTGCAAGGGATTCAGTTTTTACAACAGTTTACATAGGTAGTGCATCCTAGCTGTGATAACTTCCTGACTGAAATTCAAAATTATTCATGGAAAAAGGATGCAAAGTCAAATGAATATGTGAACGTGCCAATTGATGATTACAATCATCTTCTTGATGCGCTTCGCTACGGTGTGCAAGTTTTGGAAAACAGACAAAAGCTTCAAAGCATATCAAAAGCAATGCTTGGCTTATAAGAAGGGTGATATTTTGATTATCTACAAGATACAAAATAACATAAACGGAAAATGTTATGTGGGGCAAACTACAAATACTGTGCAAAAAAGATTCTCACAACACTGCATAGCTGATTCCATTATTGGTAATGCTTTGCGGAAATATGGTAAAGAGAATTTCACCGTATCCATTATAGATACTGCCAATACCGCAGATGAATAGAATGAAGCGGAAATTTACTGGATTGCCTTTTATAACTGCATTACACCTAATGGATATAATATCCGCCAAGGTGGTGAAGCTGGTGGAAAAGGTTATATTTGCACTGAAGAAACAAAGAAAAGGTTAAGTGAATTGAACACAGGTGCTAATAATCATTTTTACGGAATGAAGCACACGGAAGAAGCTTTAGAAAAAATGCGTGGAAGAAAACACACTGAAGAATCAAAAAAGAAAATGTCTGAAAGTCATAAAGGAATAATGACAGAAGAACATAAGAAACGATTAGCAGAATCACGCATAAAACGTAAGGTTATTAATCTTGATACATGTGAAGTGTTTTGTTCTATAAAAGAAGCTGCTATAAAATATGGCATAAAAGGGACAAATGGTATTATTGCCACATGTAGAGAGAAGCAAAAAACTGCTGGTGGTTATCACTGGCATTACTACAATGAAAAGGGGGAATAAGATGTACAGACTATCACCAGATGCGGTATAGAATTCTGCAATGATACAAAAGTACGTTGAAACATATCGTACAGAATCCGCAAGGCTAAATAAGCTTCATGATTACTATATAGGACGACATGAAATCCTCAATAGAAAGGTGCATGACAGTAGCAAGCCGTGTAACCGCTTGGTTTCAGGTTATCCAAAGCTTATCACTGATACCATGTCTGCATTCTTTGCAGGTGAAGCTGTAACGTATTCATATCCTGATGAAGATAGCCAGCTTGTGTTTGACGGTATTCTTCAGTATAACGATGAATCACAGGAGAATAGTAAACTGGCTATGGATTGCAGTATCTACGGTGTAGCCTATGAATTACTGTATCATGATGCTGATGCTAATATCAGATTCAAAGCTTTGGATGCACGCTATGCTATACCGATTTATGACAATACCTTAGAGAATGCCTTGTTATATTTCATCCGCTACTACGATGAAACCGATATAATGACAGGCAATGTAAAAACCTATGTGGAAGTATACGATAAGTCAAGCATCAAGCGGTATCTGCTTGAAGCCTACAGTATCAGCTTTATAGAGGAAACGGCACACTATTTCAACGATGTGCCTGTTTGCGTATACCAGAATAACGGTGATGTCCAAGGAGATTTTGAAGGCGTTTTAACACTGATTGATGCTTATAACCTGCTTGAATCATGTAGCATGGATGACTTCCAATATTTCACAGATGCGTACTTAGCATTAACAGGCTTACAGGGTACAGAAGCCAGTGATATAGCCTCAATGAAGGAACAGCGTGTTATTCTGCTTCCTGATAATGCTAAAGCTGAATGGTTGATTAAGGCCAGCAATGATACTGCAACAGAAAACATGAAGAAACGGCTGCATAGCAATATTCTTCTTTTCAGCAAAACACCTGATATGACAGATGAAAACTTTGCATCTAATGCTTCAGGCGTTGCCATGAAGTATAAGCTGTTAGGCCTTGAAAACACGGCAGGTATCAAGGAAAGATACTTTAAGCTGGCCTTGCAAAGACGGTTTGAACTAATATGCAATGCCTTGTCTGTGCTGGGAAGTGACTTTGACTATATGTCAATCCAGATGCAGTTTCACCGTAGCCTACCACAGAATCAGGTTGAAATATCAGAATTTCTTTCTAAGGTAGGACACCTGCTATCTGAAGAAACGCAGATACAGATGCTTGGCCTTGATGTTGATGCACAGGCTGAAATTGATAAACGTAACGCTGAAAAGGATGCTTCTGTATCCCTGCCTTTTGATATTGCAGGTGATATGAATGCCTAATCAATACTGGCAGGATAGGATACTAAAGAATCAGGAAATGGCCGACAGGCTGGCTAATAAAGCTGTACAGCGTCAGGCTGCACTTCATAAGGATTTGTATAAGGACTTAGCAAGGCAGGTAGATAGCCTGTTTATTGAAGTTACAAATGCAGGTGTGCAGAATATCAGCCGTACACAACTATGGCAATTCAGCAAGTGGAAGGCACTGATGGATAAAAACTATGCTGGCTTCAATACCATGGCAAAAACACAGATAACCATTATGGAAAGCCTTCTTGAAGAAGTATTCTATCAAACATAGGGCGTTACCCTTCAGCAACTAGGCCGTAAGGATATAGCATTCAACATAATCCACAGTAAGCAGATGATGCAATTGCTTAATGAACAGTGGAGTGGCAATAGCTATTCAAGCCGTATATGGCGTAATGCAGAAGCTATTTCCATTAGAATAAGGGAAGATTGCACTAGACTTATTTAGGAAGGTAAGAATCCTGCACAGATTAAGGCCGGACTGATGGAAGACTTCAATGTCAGCTACAATAACGCTGACAGGCTTGTACGCACTGAATCAGCTTATGTTTTCAGTGAAGCAAGTAAAGCCGCATATGTTGAAGCTGGTGTACAACTAATGGAATTCATCATTGCGGAAGATGAACGTACCTGTGAAACATGTCAAGAAAAAGGTAATGCGGACTAGGGATATGGAAAGGGAATTTACCCTATTAACACATGTCCAATTGTTCCGCATCATCCGAAGTGCCGATGTGTGTATGCACCTATAGTTACTTTATCACAGTAACATGGTTTACAAGGCGTAAACCTGCATTTATTTCAACATAGGCAGTTTTGTAGATGTTGGCTGCTTTAGCTATCTGACTAGCATTTAGGCCAGCTTTATAAATTTCATTTGCATATTTGATTGCGAATAAATGAACCATTGTACTAGATTCGCCTTCTGATGCTGAATTGTACATCCTAACCAATTCTGCACTCAATTCACCTAATGTCATGTTGACACCTCCATATATTGTTAATATGTGAATTTGACATGACAAGACTTTTTCCTCTAAATAAAGCACTATATAAGCCAATATAAGCCGTGGTTGACATGGCGTTAGCGTATATTATCGCATGCACGCATGGCCTTATAACAGGCTGTAAGGTGCTTTATATACAATTGTCTTTCTAGGGCGGCAGACACTAAATAACCGTACTAATACAGACAGGGATGCACATGATGCATAACTGAAAAGGAGATTGAAACATGGATACCAATGAAAACAACAAGTCTACAGGGGCGGTAGATACTACTGTAACTGAAGGCCAGGATACCAATACCGAAAAGCTTTATTCTGAAGCGGATGTTGATAGACGTATCAGCGAAGCTATGAAAAAGTGGGAAAAGAAGGCTTCTGCTAGGGTTAGCGAAGCTGAAAAGTTGGCTAGAATGTCTGAAGCCGACAAAGCACAGTATCAACTTACAGAACGTGAAAAGGCCTTGGCTGATAAAGAAAAAGCTTTAGCCGTGCAGGAAAATAAAATTCAGGCCGCTAAAGTCATGGCTGATAAGGGCATTTCACTTGCATTCCTTGACTTTATCGTATCTGATGATGCAGATGCCATGATGGAAAACATCAAGACTTTTCAAAAGGAATTGGCTAAGAATGTTGAAGCTGAGGTACGCAAACGCTTGGCTTCTGGTACTCCAAAGGTAGGCGGTGCTTCTGCTGAAGTAACTGCGGATACCTTTAGGAAAATGACTATTGCCCAACAGACGGAATTGTATAAGCGTGACCCTGAAACCTATAAAAAGCTGTCAGGCAGACAGTAATACATAATGAAAATGGAGTGAATTTATAATGGCTAACACTGTTTATGAGAATTTTATCCTTGAAAGCAAACTGAATGACTTGCTGAATACCAAACTGGCTGCAAAATCCTAGATGACTGTTGATGCATCCCTTGCTGAATCTGCTGGGATGATTAAGAAAATCAATGTCTATACCTACACTGGTGAAGTTGAAGCTGTTGCTGCTGGTGATGCTAATACTGTGCGTGGAAGCATTTCCTTTGAGACTGTACCGTATGAAGTGGCTGTATATCAGCAAGTGGCTGATTACACTGATGAAGATGCCATGCAGGATAACCGTGTTGTAGACATGATTCTTGAAGGTGCGTCTACTACCATGGTGAATGACTTGAATACTAAGTTTTTCGCTGAATTGGCGAAGGCTACTCTGGAACAGGAATATGCTAATGGCGAATCTATCAGCTATGATGTGGTTGTTGATGCTATTTCAAAAATGAATCTGGAATCTGAAGATGGCTTGTTCCTTGTCATTGGTACTGACTTGAAGGCTGCTATCCGTAAGGACGCTGATTTTAAAGCTAAAGAACTTGGCAAGGTTATTGCTGATGGTGCTATTGGTACGCTGTCTGGTGTGCCTGTAATCGTTTCTAAGCTGGTTCCTGAAGGCGTTGCCTACCTTGCCCATCCTTCTGCTGTGACGCTGTTTGTCAAGAAGGATTCTGAAGTTGAACAGGCTAGGGATGCTGAAAAGCGTACCAATACTGTTATCATGCGGCGTGTGGGGCTGTGCGCTTTGACTGATGCTACGAAGATTGTTAAAATCCTTGAAGCTGAAGCTGAAGAAGGTTAATTAACTGAATAAGGGAAGGGGTATTCCTCCTTCCCTTCCCTTAATGGGAAAGGGGGAATAACAAATGACAATAGCACAAAAATCTGCTGTACTGTTGGGCATTGCCTATGATGCCAATTCTATCATGCTGGATATGCTGGCTGAAGGTGTAGCTGATGAAGTTAAAGCCTACTGTAACATTGCGGAAATACCTGCTGGATAGGATTATACACAGGCACAGATGATAGCTTTTAAGTACAATGCAAGGCATGGTGCTGGCTTATCTGGTGCTTCCTATAGCGGTATCCGTGAAGATTACCGTGATAAGTATACTGATGATATTTATGCCAGCCTTAACAGGTATCGCAAAGTTAAGGTGATTTGACATGATTATGAAATCAGCACAATTATACGGTATAACTGAAACTGATGGCGATTATGGCAAGGTATCTTCAAAACAGCTTATCAAAAGCATTCAATGCTTCATTTCCTTTGGTTCTGGCAGTACATCAGTTAGTAACCAGATGATAACTGCAAGCACCACACATACCGCTTTGACACAGGATACAGCTATTCAGGCTGGTATGTGGCTTCAAGCTGATAATGCTGAATACCTTATCAATGCTGTTAATCCTTCAGGACGCTTTACTATACTGTACCTGCAAGCAAAAGGCGGTGTTAATAATGCCGATTGATGCCAGTGATATATTATCTGCCTTGGCAAACCTGCCAGCAGAATAGGAAGCAGGATGCATTGATGCACTGACTAAGGCATGCATGGCTGTAGAAACTGAAGCAAAACGTGAGTGTCCATATGATGATGGCTTGTTACGCCAAAGCATAACAACAGAAGTCACCAAAGAAGGTGATAAGCTGGTTGGCTATGTTGGTACTAACGTAGGCTATGCCCCTTATGTACATCAGGGTACAGGTATTTATGCCATGAATGGATTGGGGCGTACTAATGTACCTTGGAAATATTGTGATGCAGAAGGAAACTGGCATACCACAAAGGGTATTAAGCCTAACCCATTCATGCAAAAGGCGGTTGATAAGGAACGATAGAACATACTGAATTACTTCAAGGGGGTGCTGAAGGATGATTAAGGATATTATAGCGGTATAGAAGGCTGATGAAACTGTCAACACCTTGATAGGTGGAAGGATATATCCCTTTCATACTGCGGATATAAGCCGTGATTGCATCGTCTATGTACCTGTACCGCTTGAAGATGATAAAGTCAAGGAAACATGGCGTATTGAAATCACCATCATCAGCAATACACTTGAAAACAGTATGGCTATTGATACCGCAATAAGGAATGCATTGTTAACCCTTGCGGACAATCAATTGACTACCAATATTTTACAGGTTGGCTTGAATGGTGGCAGTAACCTATACAACTACGAAACAGAAACATATCATCAAACCGCTTACTATTACGTGGTAAGCAGAAAATAATAAGGAGTGAATCATAATGGCAGATACTATTAAACTGGGTTCCGGTGAATTGTACATTGCATCCTTCAGCGGTACTATCCCTGCTGATGCTACGTAGGAAGTAGCTGAAAACAAGGCTGGTTATATCAAAGGCGGTGCAAGTCTGGAGTACAAAATTTCTGAACTCCCTGTAATTGACGACAGTGGGGCTTTTGAAAAGCGTTTTGTTACCGCTGAAGACATTACCTTTAAGTCTGGTATTCTGACTTGGGATATGGCTGTACTGAATAAGCTTTCTGCATCTGGTACTTATACTGATGTGGCTGGCGTGCGTACTTTGAAGCTGGGTGGCAAGGGTGCTAGGGAAATGGCACAGTGGCTTATTCGCTTTGTGCATACTGCTGGTGATGGAAATAAGTTTAGGGTTACCCTTGTTGGTACGCCTTCCAATGGCTTCAGCTTTGCCTTTGCACCTGATAAGGAAACTGTGATTGATGCGGAGTTTAAAGCCGTGGGACATGATGCTGATGGTACTAAGGTTATTCTTGCTGAAGAATACGATGCGGAGTAATGACATGGGGGAAGGGTAAAATCTTCCCCTTCTTTTTCTTATGCAGAGATAAAATATGGAGGAATAAAATAATGGCAAAGACATTACACCTACAGGCTTTTCAGCAGGTATATCTTGATGTGGAATTATTGGATGGTAGTATTATCTACCTAAAAAAGCCTACACAGAAACTTGCTATAGAGATGGCATTACTGCCACAGTATTTAGTACAGCAAGACATAAACGTGATTGTAACCGCTTTAAATGAATTGACGGTTAACATATAGAACAACAACAAAGAAGGAAGGATATTTACTCTTGATAGTATAGCGGAATGGGAAATTGAACTGAAGAATGCAGTTATCAATGCCTATCAGGAATTCTTGACGGAGATTCTTTCAAACCCAAACTAATACCCCCTTCTATACCTGATGATGGTGAAGGCACAGAAGAAGGGGAAGATACAACCATGCCTTCTATACATCGTGTAATTGATTATAGCGGACTAAGCTACTATGATGCCTTGGATTTACCTTGTGATGTATTTGCCTTGATGCTGAAGCACAGTATTATTGATGATTACAATAAGACAGAAGCAGGGCGTGAATACCTTGAAAAATGTAAGCGTCTGCAACAGTCAGACATAGATATATCAGCTTTCAGAAAGATGAAGGCAGGAAATAGGAAAGGGGGTATAAAGCATGGCAACAGTTGAATTAGGTGCATTGCGTGTAGCTATCGTAGCTGAAAATGATAAGGCAGTTGATGCTATTCAGGATACTGGTAAAGAAATTGACAAAATGTCAAAGAAATCCAGTAAAACACTTGATAGCTAGGGAAAAACCTTTACCAAAGTCGGTACAAACATGACAAAGTATGTCACTGCACCTATTATAGCGGCAGGAATTGCAGCTATCAAGATGGCTTCTGATATGCAAGAAACCATGTCAAAAGTTGATGTGGTTTTTGGTGATAATGCGGATGAAGTCAAAGCCTGGGGAGATACAACTATTGAAAAAATAGGATTGGCAAAGCAAACTGCTTTAGATATGGCGGCTGGTTTTCAGGATATGGGTACTTCAATGGGTATCGGTACTGACAAGTCTGCTGATATGTCCATGTCACTTGTACAGCTTGCCGGTGATATGGCTTCATTCAAAAATATCAGTGTAGAACGTGCGCAAACAGCCTTAAATGCGGTTTACACAGGTGAAACAGAAAGCCTTAAAGCATTAGGCGTAGTTATGACAGATGCCAATTTGAAGGCATTTGCAATGAATCAGGGCATAACAAAACAGTGGGAAGAAATGACGCAAGCTGAAAAGGTTATGTTGCGCTATCAATATGTCATGTCCCAAACCAGCAATGCACAAGGCGATTTTGAACGGACTTCAGACAGTGCAGCTAATCAAAGCCGTAGTTTTAAGGAACGTGTGAAAGAATTAGGTGCATCATTCGGTGAAAAGCTTCTTCCTATTGTGGAAGATGTTTTAACTAATATCAATGGACTTCTTGATTCTTTTTCTAATGCTGATGAATCCACACAGACAGCTATCTTGTGGGGATAGGGGATTGCAGCGGCTATAGGGCCAGTGACTAAGGCTATTGGTTCTGTAATTGATGGTGTTGGCAAGGTTAAGGATGCCTTTGCTTCTGGTGCTTTAAACATGTCTACTTTAGGCTGGGTAACTGGTGCTTTAGCTTTAGTAGCCTTAATAGGCACTACTGTAGCTTTAACACAGCAACGTATGGATGAAATCTATAAAGACAGTAACGCTTTAAATACGGCTATGTCCAACTTGGCAAAGGAAATGCTGAATATTGAAAGCACATTCCAAAAAGACATGACAAGCCTGGAAGCCACAAGTACGTTAGCCAGTGATTATATAGCGGAGTTAGAAAAGCTAGAAACTACAGGCGTAAAGACTAGGGAAGAACAAGAAAAATACGCTATTCTTATCAGACAGTTAAAGACATTGATTCCTGGCCTTAACATTCAGATTGATAAGCAAACTGGCCTAATTAAAGGCGGTGCTAAAGCTTTAAGGGAACAAACAGCGGCATGGAAAGAACAAGCCGTATTGGAATACATGCTTACAAAGCAAAAGGCACAAGTGGAAGCTTTGACTGATGCACAAATTGCTTTAACTGAAGCAGAAATAGCACACAAAAATAATGCTGAAGCACTTACTTCAATACGCAAAGAACAAACAGACATTGAAGAAAAATTCTCTAGTACGTTCGGTAAAACACTTCAGCAAGTCAAAGACATGACAGCTAACCAAATGCAAAAATGGCTTAATGATAACGGACAAGAAGCTAAGAATCTTCTAACACAATGGAATGAATTAGCAAATTCAGGGCGTAACTTGGAAATGGCACAAAGCGGCTTAGATACAGCTATACAAAAAGGTACTGCTTCAGTGGCGGCAGCTAATGCAGAAGTGGAAAAAACAAAAGATGTGTATCAGCAAGCTTATGATTCTATGGCTAATACTGATGCGGCTACTGCTGGTACAGATGCAGTTGTTGATGGCCTTGAAGATGTAGGTACAGCGGCAGATAATGCGGCTAAAGATGTTAGGGATTTTTCTAAAGATGTATCGGATATGACGAAAAACCTTAAAGATGAAGCCGATATTACCATGAAGGAAGCTACAAAAAATCTGAAGGATAACACAGCTTTATATAATAATCTTTGGACTAACATTGGTAATTTAATGAAGCGTGGCGTGTCACAAGACTTCCTTTTTCACCTTCAGCAAATGGGGCCTAGCGGATGGAAGATTCTGGACGAAATGAATAAAGCATCTGATAAGAAGCTTCAGGAATTTGTTGATGTTGTCGGTGACAATGCAGAAGCATCTAAAAAGACATGGGAAACTGAAATAGGGGAAATACCTGGTATTACTAAGGATGCTATGGAAGATGCAACCGATGAAGCTAAAACTGGTGGTGAAGATGTCGGTACGGCTATGGGTGACGGTATTGGAACTGGTGTTCAAAGTACAGCGGCGGCAATTGCGGCAAAGTGCAAGAAGCTTGTACAGGATGCTATAGCGGCGGCTAAACGTGCTGGTGAAATTGCTTCCCCTTCAAAGAAGATGAAGAATGAAGTAGGTAAGCCATAGGCGCAGGGTATTGAAGTTGGTTTTGCTGGAGAAATGGATAACACCATTAAAGCGGTAGATAGAAGCATCAATAACCTTATCCTTGGCGGTGCTGTAGCTACACAGAATAAGGTAGCACAGGCTTCAACTGCAAAGGTTGCACCTGTATCAGTTGTGCAGAATAACAATTTCACAAGTCGTACTTTAACACCATATGAAATTCAATTACAGCAGAAACAATTTAGCAAGAACATATTGAAGGGGGTTAGCTGATGGAACAATTCGTATTCACTAATGCTAGTGGGGATAGCTTAACCATCAGCTATACCCATAATAACAATATCCTGAAAGGCTATGATGGACTAACGGCAGCAGAAATCCTGCCTGATGTTGTGCAGGGGTACAGCCAGAACGGTTATAGCCTGAAGCGTACAAGGCTAGGCAGTAGGTTTATTATTCTTGAATGGTATGTCTATGCTGAAGATATGGAAGCCTTATATACCACAAGAAAACAGCTTGGCAGTATCTTTAATCCAACATAGGGAAAAGGCGTACTTGCCTATACAAATGATGCTGGCACGTATTACATTGATGCGGTATGCACTGGCCTTCCTACACCTACAGAAAAGTATGGAAATATGCAACTATTCAGTGTGGAGTTAACCGCACATAATCCTTTCTTTTATGGTGAAGTACAGACAATAGAAGCAGAAGATGAAGTTGTCAGCATCACTAATGACGGTGACATGCCAGCACCTTTTACAGTAACTTTTGCACCTGATACTTCACCACAGATTTACCTTGATGATGGTACGAAAATTGAAGTAGCTTCAAGCGTAAATGAAGCCGTAACGGTTAAAACAGCATATGGGGAAAAGCTGGTGCTGGATTCTGAAGGTAATATTGACTTCAATCTTATCACGGCAGACAGTACCTTCTTCAGTTTGCCAGTGGGTACATTTAACTTGAATTGTGGCGGTGCATGCACCATTCAGTGGAAGCCTTTATACGTGGGGGTGTAATGATGGAAGTCAAACTTTACAAGTATCAGCCTACAGGGATAACCCTTGTAGGTGTGATTGATGATTACATTTCCATGGTATTCCAACGTAGTTATTCACAGGTTGGCACCTGGCAGATGGTATTACCTGCTGGCAGCTTATCCGCTACATAGGTTTATAACGCTGATATTATCCGCTTATCTGATGGGGTAAGCGGATACATAACAAGCAGGGTATTGAACAATACAGTCACAGAAAGCACATTAACCGTTAGCGGTATTGAACTAAAAGGTATTACTTCCACAAGGCAGATAATTCCACCTGATGGCAGTGCATACTTCAATGTCAATAACACACCTGAATATGTCATCATGCAGTTACTTCAAACACAGCTTACTTCACCTGCTGATGAAAAGCGTGCTATCCTTGCCAGCGTTGCAGCTTATGACAACAGCGAATATCTACACAAGGCTTCATACCGCTATAGTAACTTGAAGGATGAAATCTGTGCTATTGCAGTTGCCTATGGCATTGGCTGGTATGCTGATGTTGAAGATGGTGAAATAGTCTTTCATATCATCCATAGCGCAGACAGAAGTGCAAGCCAAAGTGAAAACAGCCGTATTGTGTTGTCATACGCAAATGATAACATCCTGCAAAGTAGCCTATCTGTTAATGGTAGTATCCCTGAAACAGCCTATACACTTGGACAAGGTGAAGGTGCAAGCAGGGAAATCTACATTGTAGGGGATGACAAGGAAGGCTTACAGCGTAAGGAAATAGCCATTGATGCCCGTGATATATCAGACAGCAGTTTGCTTCCTGATAGGGGATTATCAAAGCTTTCTGAATATGGCAGTGGAATAGCATATGAATGCACACTATCAGAAGCCTTTACAAGCTTGTACAGGAATGCTTATGATGTTGGGGATAAAGTCACCATTGAAGATGAAACCCTTGCAGGTGGAAGCCTGGATGCCTATATAACCGCAATAACTGAAGTGTATGAAGCTTCAGGTTTACGGCTTGATATTGCACTTGGCTATGATACAAACACGCTACAGGGCGTTATAAGCCGTATTTCTGACAGCACAAAAAGCCTAATTCAGACTGATACTGTCAGTGTTGATACTGTTGTTTCTATGCAGACGCAGATAACGCAGATGAACGGCTACATAGCTACTAAAGCAGAAAAGACAACAACAGATGCTTTGGGCAATGCCATAGCCAATAACTACACTGAATTGAAACAAGATGCAGAAGGCTTAACTTTGCGTATAGGACAAAATGAAGGTGCAATATCAGGTGTGCAGGATAATCTTGATACACTGAATGACTTCAAAGCTACGCAGGAAACATTGATACGTGCTGATGCTGAAGGCGTGCATGTAGGCAAGACTTCATTCAAAGCAGAAACCCTTGTAGCAGACAATGGTTTGCACATCAAGGATAATACAGGTGCAGAATGCGCTTACTTTACTGATAACAAAAGCTACATCAAGAATGCGAACATAACAGAAACAATGCAAATAGGCGGTGTACAGTTTGTAAAGTATTCTACAGGCCGTATTGCTTTGAAATGGGTAGGATAAGGAAGGTGGAATAAATGCCAACAGTACAATTTAACAGTCAATACTAGATGACTTTCCGTAATAGTAGCCACACTATAGGCAATTTTAGACAGGGTTATACTTTGTCTGAAGGTGGTTCTGGTAGCAATGCACGTAACTGTGCCATGGCTTTCTGGAATGCTGATGCTATCAATACTACGCTTGACGGAATGATTATTGACGGTGTTAATTTCATAGTGCAAGGGACAACCGGATATGGGCTTTCAAATAACATCAGCTTCTATCTTTACAAATCACCTTATCAGTATAGCGCAAGCAATGGAAGTAATCTTTCACCAGATGACTATACACCTAACGGAACATTTGTTAATACAGATGGTACAATGATGGATGGATATATCCAAACTACGGCAATGGGTAGAAATTCAAGCAGTAACTTCACAACAGCACTAACTGCTGATTTTCTGCAAGCAGTACGTGATGGATATGGGCTTATGGCTTATCGGCGTACACAGCCTAGCACACCATCTACTGACCATTTTACAAGAGAAACCACAAACCCTATTATCCTTGAAGTAACATACCATGCACCTGTTTCTAGCTTTAGCCTTAGTGCCTCTACAATTGATGCAGGACAGACAATAACAGCAAACATAAGCCGTACTGATTCAAGCTATACACATACGGTTACATTTACCTTTGGTTCTGCAAGCCAGCAGTATACCAATGTGGAAACTTTACAAGCATTTAGTATTCCATTATCATGGATGAATCAGATACCAAACAGCACAAGCGGTACAGCAACATGCATTGTAAAGACTTATAACGGTGCTACATAGCTAGGTGAAGCACCAGCACAGACTTTTACCATTACCGTACCAGCAAGTGTTAAGCCTTCATTGTCAAGCCTTACAGCCGCCTTGGTAGACGGTTATTGGGGCTTGTATGTGCAGGGTTATTCTAAGGCGCAGCTTACAGCAAACGGTGCTACAGGCGCATATGGAAGCAGTATAACAGGGTATAGCATAGCAGGAAAGGCAACAAATCCAGCTACAACAGAAATACTTTATACAGCCGGAACGAATACATTTTATGCTACGGTTACTGATAGCCGTGGCAGGACTTCTGATGCTGTATCATGTGCTGTTACTGTTACTGCCTATGTAATACCTAGCATTACAGGCGTGTTAGCGCAGCGTGCATCCAATTCAGGCGGCACACTGGATGATGAAGGGACATATTGCAAATGTACTCTAAGCTATAGCTGGAGTGCCATTGGAAGCAATGCACGCACCACAGCAGTTGATTATAGGGAAGTGGGTACATCAACCTGGACAAGTGGAAGCACATCTTTAATTACTTCTGGTGGCTATGTGGTGTTAGGAAGCGGTACAACTTTTGCTGTTGATAAAAGCTATGATTTACGCTTTACGGTAGATGATTCTATTTCAGGGCTAGTTTATGCTTATGGGATACTCTATACAGCTAAATACATTATAGACTTTAAAGCAGGTGGCAATGGTGTAGCATTCGGTGGCGTATCTACACTTGATAATACTGTTGAAGTTGCACCTAATTGGAAGCTACAGGCAAAGCGTGCCGTTTTCACATCAACAAATGATGCTGTAGTTGGTACTTCTGGAGAAACAACAGGTGTAGCCTTAATAACTGGTGATGTAACAGGAAGCCATATTGAAATGGATAACAATGAAATCATGGCTAAAAGTGGCAATTCACCAGCTACATTATTCCTGAATAATGAAGGCGGCGCAGTAAGTATAGGCACTGGTGGCTTACAAATTGCTGGGGTTTCACTTCTGGATTATCTACGTAATGCACTGTATCCTATCGGTACTATTTATATGTCCGTAAGTGCTACAAACCCTAATACCTTTATTGGCGGTACATGGGTAGCATGGGGTTCAGGGCGTGTACCTGTTGGCGTGGATGCATCACAAGCAGAATTCAACACAGTAGAAGAAACTGGTGGCGCAAAGACACATACACTTACAGATGCACAAGTACCTGCTGTAACTGGTAGTATTGGCATGCACGCTGGGGCAACAGCAACAACCATTCAAAGTGTTAGTGGTGCGTTTTCATCTGGGCTAACACCTACTAAGTATTTCAATCAGGGCAGTGGTACATCTGGTGCTTCATCCGTCGGTATTGTCAACTTTAATAATGGCGGTGGTGGCGGTGCGCATAACAACTTGCAGCCTTATATCACCTGCTACATGTGGAAGCGTACTGCTTAAGGAGTGAAGGATATGGCATAGATAAAGGTACAGGACATTATAGCCAGCTTTGAAGAAATTTAGGGCTGGCCTTATGTCTCCCCTGGTAGTAACAATGAAAAGGGTATTGATTGTAGCGGTGCATTCTGCCATGCATTTTCTAAGGCTGGAAAATCAATTTATCATGGAAGTAACCGCATAATCAGGAAGCATTGTCATGATGTGCAGAAGATAACAGGCATAGCAGTATTGAAGCCTGGCATGGCAGTATTCAAGGCACGCACAAACACAGCAAAGCTATCCGCACAGTATAAAGCTGGTGGGGCTTACTATGATGCTAATCTGCCTTATGACTTCTATCATATAGGCCTAGTGGTAAGTGTGAATCCATTGCGGATTATCCATGCTACTACACCAAAGGCTAAGCAGGATAACGCTATAGGCACATGGACATGGTGTGGAATGCTGAATGATGTAGATTATAATAGCATAACTACAATGCCTGTAAATGACACAGAAACAGGCCTAGAAGCTTCTGTTTATGCGGCTAACGGATTGCCTGTAAAACTGCGTACACAGCCTTCTACGGCTTCTGTATGGCGTTATAAGCTTGATGTAGGGACAAAGCTACAAGTGCTTGAAAATGGTACTGAATGGTGTAGGGTAAAGGCAGGGGATAAGGAAGGGTGGATGATGACTAAATTTATAAAGTGGGGTGCATGAAAAAATGGATGTTAATGCTTTGGGTGGATTTATACAGACGCTTGGTTTTCCTATTGCGTGCGTATGCGGTTAGGGCTTGTTCTGTTGGAAATTCGTTAGCCGCATACAGGATGAAAACAAAGTCAGGGAAGAAAAGCTGATGCAGATGCTTGAATCATATGGTGCAAAAATGCAAGCTATTTCTGCGGCTTTGGAACGGCTTAGCGGTGAAATTGATAACCTGAAGGGGTAATAAAAATGGGTTAGTGGTACTATTACGGTACTGCTAACCCTTATTTTTTTTGTTGACTTATCGTTTTTTGGTATGTTATTATAACGGTGCATACAACGATTCAATTTGCATTTTATACAACGATTCACTCATGTCAGAAGCCTGAAAGCCTTGAATTATCTAGCTTTTGTCGCTGCGCATGCTGCCTCCCAAATTTTTCAATGTAGTCAGTATACCATTATACAACGATCCAGGCAAGGGACTCTGTCCCTTGCATCCCTGCTCAAGGGACAAAGCCCCTTGAGAATCCCAGGATTTTTATGCTAACAAGGGTTATACAAAAGCAACTACAGATTTTCAATACAAAGCGTGGTGTATATCAAAGACTTCTGCACATCTATTCAGACATACCTTTGCAAAGAACTGGATTCTTAATGGCGGTGATATATTCCGCTTACAGATGATTCTAGGGCATAGCAGTATTGACATTGTGAAGATGTACGTATCTATGTTCGCCAATGATGTAGCAAGAACTTTGACAGGTTTAACAATTTGGATTATATCTTCCATAACACTGATAGGCAGAAGATAAAGATGAAGCAACCGATACAATAAGAAACCCTGCCAGTAAAGGCAAGGTATTTTTTGTTTTGAAGGAATAAACAATATTAAGCAATTATTTGTATTGAATTTTCTTGGGAGGATTCCTTAATACATATTTCTTAAGTGCATAAAAGAAGGAAGATAACGCCATTAAAATAATAAATGCATTTAAAATGATGTCACCAGTTGTAAATTGTTCCTTGATAATTAATGCATCATATAACGTCGATGATATGAAAAGTGCAGGAAACAATAAAATCATATAGCACGCTATTTTATCAAACAATTGCATTTTAAATAGCTTTCTACTTCCCCTTACTATAACTTTTTTAGCACCGCTAACAATACCTTTCACTTCAATCTTCTTGTCTGAATTATGATAAATTGCAAATGAAATTCCATCTCCTGAGTTGAACACATCAAATTCAATAATTACGGAATTACCATTACTTGGCAATGATAATGTATCGTTCGTCTGTTTGTAAACCTTCGTGCAAAAAAAGCTGTTTACTTCTAACCTTAACTTGTCTTTATCAGGGATATCTATGCCCCTAATCTCCTTATTACCACTATTCCATATATGAATGATTGCTTTTGATAACAAATCAAATTCAATATCCTTATAGAAAAACCTAAATTCTGCTGGGGTTTCAGTGTTCTTATGGATTATAATTTCTTCATCAATAAGAATAGTTATTTCCTTAAGCGATTTGCTTCGCTTGGTTTGGTAAATTGTAAGAACGCTTGGAATAATAATTGCTAATGATGACAGCACAATATTTAGTATATCCATCTGTTTAATTACCCTTCTCCGTTTTCTTCCATTATACCACAATTCTGGTTTACGTAAATATCCATATGTTATATACTGTCAGTTAGAAAGGCGGTACAGATATGATAGAACTACCAAAGATAACTGTGGAGTTAGTTAATTCTCAACCTGCTACTACACCTGGAGTATGGGACTTTATAAAGGACTATATTTATCCGCTTTTGCCTACGCTTTTAGGTAGCGGCATTTTTGGTTATGTGTTCTGGAAAAGAAGAAGAAAAGAAGAAGAAAGAATAAAAGCTGAAGTGCAAAAGGAAGTTGAAGCTTATAAGGCTGAACTACAAACAACTGCTAATGTATTGTCGCAAACCTTATCTGAAAAGATAACCAGACGCAGTAAGGCTTTCGAGTTATCTCTAAAGAAGGAGTATGAATTTTATGAGAAATACTCACAATATGTACCAATAATTATTAATGCCAATGCGACAGCATCACAACACCTATGTCTGGCTGAAGAACAAACTATTACTATACAAGAAGCAGAAAATGGCATTTCTGAATATGATGCACTGACTAATAAATTTGATTACTTCAGATTTGAATATAATCAATATATAGATGTGAAAATAAGTAATGAATGTGATGAATTAGTTCGGACTATGCATTTTTACTATAGTAAATTGAAAGACATTTTATCTAGTATTGAAAATGATACATGCGAAATAGATATCTCACGGACTTTAGCAGAAGAATCCTTGGGTATATATGGAAAAGTTTTGTCAATCGGAAACTTGATTAGTTATATTATGAATATTGCAAAAGGCAATTAAGCCTTCAGAAATGCTTCATAAAGGCCGCTTGAAGCCTTTATAAGCCGCTTTAGGTTATCCTGGGCGGGGTAAGGCTACAAACGGCTGTATGGGGCTATGAACTACCTTAAGTGTAACAATAGGTTCTCCATTGGGACAGCTATTGGCTAGATTATTATCTTAAATCTCGACATCTATTGGGCGTGGAAGAAAACAGCTCACAAAGGCAATAGATACAGGGACGGCTTCAAACCGTCCCTGTCTGCCTATGCTGTAATATTAAAATGCTATTTGTTCTAATAAAAAGAGGATTCCAAAGGGATGTATCCCTTTGGCAGGGTTCCCAGGGGCGGAGCCCCTGGGCTACACCGTGCCCTGGGCCAGCATGGCATCGGCCACCTTGAGGAAGCCGGCAATGTTGGCGCCGGCGATATAATTGCCCGCCGCACCGTACGCTTCCGCGGCCTCCGCAGACTTCTGGAATATGTTCTTCATAATGTTATAGAGCTTGGCATCGACTTCCTCAAAGGTCCAGCTAAGGCGCAGGCTGTTTTGGCTCATTTCCAGTGCGCTGACCGCCACGCCGCCCGCGTTGGCCGCCTTGCCTGGCCCAAACAGCACGCCGTTTTGCTGGAAGATGTGGGCCGCCTCCAGGGTGGAAGGCATATTGGCGCCTTCGGCCACGGCCATGACCCCGTTTTGGACAAGCGCCTTTGCGCCGTCCGCATCCAGCTCGTTTTGTGTGGCGCAGGGCAATGCGATATGGCAGGGTACCGTCCAAATGCCCCGGAAGCCGGGCGTATAAACGGCATGGGGCAGGGCCTGCACATACTCACGGATGCGCCCGCGGCGTTCCTCCTTGATCGCCTGGACCAAATCAATATCCACGCCTTTTTCGTCCACAATATAACCGTCGGAATCGCTCATGGCCACCACCAGGCCGCCCATCTGCGTTATCTTTTTCGCGGCGTAGATGGCCACGTTCCCCGAACCGGAGATGACCACCCGCTTGCCCTGTACATCATGGCCGTGGTGGCGCATCATCTCCTGTGTAAAGTAGCACAGGCCAAAGCCTGTGGCTTCCTTCCGGCCCAGGCTGCCGCCATAGGTGAGGCCCTTGCCGGTAAGCACGCCTTCATAAAGCCCGGTCAGTCGCTTGTACTGGCCGAACAGGTAGCCGATCTCCCGGCCGCCGACGCCGATGTCCCCGGCGGGCACATCGGTATTCTGGCCGATATGGCGGTACAGCTCCGTCATAAAGCTCTGGCAGAAGTGCATGACTTCATTGTCGCTCTTGCCCTTGGGATCAAAATCACTGCCGCCCTTGCCCCCGCCGATAGGCAGGCCCGTCAAGCTGTTTTTCAAAATTTGCTCAAAGCCCAGGAATTTGATAATGGACAGGTTCACGCTGGGATGCAGCCGGAGCCCGCCCTTGATGGGACCCAGCGCGCTGTTGAACTGAACGCGGTAGCCGCGGTTCACCTGCACGCGGCCATGATCGTCCACCCAGGGCACACGGAAGATGACTGCCCGCTCTGGCTCCACCAGCCGCTCCATCAGCCCCGCCTTTTCATACTCGGGATGGCGCTGGATCACCGGATCCAAGGTCGTCAGAATTTCCTGGGCTGCCTGTAAAAATTCCGGTTCGTGGGCGTTGCGGCTTTGAAGCTCTTGAAGGACCCGCATGGCATAGGTGGGCACAAAAAAACGCTCCTTTCATTGGGGAGGGGCGCAACAAAAATATGACCGTTGCGCCTTTGAAACGGTTGTACTGATTTGTATCACTAAGTCGCTTTCATTGTACAGTATTGCGACATTTCTTGCAATGATAATCCTGTTCCATTCTTGCATTCATTTCCATACAATCTTGCATTTTGTTTCCGTGTCATTTCATTGACGCGTATTGGTCCAAAGGGTATAATGGGTGAAATCGCCATAAGGAGGCCGCATGAAGGGGATCTTTGTAGGCATTGCGGGCGGAAGCGCCCAAAGCTGCCTGGATGCCGTAAAAAGCGCTGTCAAACAGGCGGAGCAGCCGGCCCGCCTGGCCTTTGGTATCTGTCCGGGGGAGGGCGCCGATCCTACGCTTTTTTTCAAGGCCGCGGGGCCGGCCGCGTGCCGGCTGTTGGCCGGAGAGGGTCTTTTCCTATCGGCGGCTTGGCAGACGGTATACGGGCTGTACGGCGGCCAGGAGTATGCGCTGCAGGTGACACCCGAGTCTGTGTTCCAGGAGGATTGGGATAGATGCCTCATTGCCGCCATGGGGGATGCAGATGCCGATAAACCACTTCTTACCAGCTTTTTATCGCAGGACGGGGTGCCGCAGGCCGTGGCTGTGAAAGGCTTTACTCCGCAGGGCAGCCTGCAATTTGCGCCCGGTATGAAGGTGCTTCATGCGCAGCGGCCCCCGCGTAGCTTTTTTCTTTGCCCCGACCTTGTCTTTGGGGCAGGGGAATGGATGCGGGCGGCCAGGGAAAACGCTTGGAACGGCACAGGTGCATTACAGCTGACGATGCACGCCTATGCGGCCGGTTTCACGGTTTTCGTTCCGAATATGCCGGCAATTTGCCGGAATACATCCGCTTTATTACCGGAGGAGTCATTACCGCAGGGGGATTGGGCGCCGGTCTTGCAGGATTTTGAAGCGGATTCCGGTGTCACTTTTGAATCCCGCGAGGTGGATGCAAAGGCCCGCCTGGGGCTGTATACCCAGGGCGGCCGGTACACCGTGCAGCTTTCCCTGGCGGAGGGGCTGAGGCAGCTGATACGCAGGCGGAAGGAAACCGCCCGTGTTATGCTGGCCACGGCCATGGGCAGGCACGAACCCCGACTGCCTTTGGAAGCCCATTTAGCGCTGTTTACGAACCTGGCGGAGCTTGCACGCCTGTCTCTTTGCTGCTATTGCCCGCCGGAATGGGTCAAGCGGCTGCAGCAGATCCTCCCGAATACGTATGCGCGGCAGGAAGCAGGCGAAGGCCTGTCCTATGACAGCGAGGAAGCTTTCCTGAAAAGCAAGCCGTATTTTATCGCCGAAGCCGAGAAGCAGTTTCCCTCCCATACCCATTATGGATGGATCGACATGGATTATGTAAAACATCCCGTGCATTCTTCGGCCGTATTCCTGTGGGATGAACTGACGGACGGGAAGATACACCTGGCGCAGGCGGAGGGCAGAATCGACGCGGGGCTTGTGGTGGTGCCCAGGGAAAAGGTGGAATGGCTACTACGCACCGCGTCCGTTCTGAATCCCGATCCGGCGATGGGCTGCGGGGACGAAGGCCTGTTCAGGTGCCTTGCGGAAACGTATCCCGATGAATTTACCCTGCATCCCATGGAGAAAAAGCACATGCTCCTTTCCCAGTGCCAGCCGCTGATATCGGGAGGAATGCTGTATGATGCCTAAAAAGGTTTCCGATTCCCGCACCGAGCAGGTGCATATCGTTTTGCCGGAGGACATCAATGGCTACAACAGGCTGTTCGGCGGAAGGCTGATGGCCTGGATCGACATTGTGGCTGCCGTGGTGGCGCGCCGGCACAGCGGCCGGGAAGTGACCACCGTCTCGGTGGACAGGCTGGAGTTCCAGGCCCCGGCTCGCCTCAATTCCACGATTGTGCTTACCGGCTGCATTACCTATGTCGGCCATACCAGCATGGAGGTGCGCGTGGATACGTTTGCCGAGGCGCTGGATGGCGCCCGGCAGCGTGTGAACAAGGCGTACCTTGTGATGGTGGCGCTGGATGAGAATCAAAAGCCCACCCCCGTGCCGCCCCTTGAGCCTGAAACGGACAAGGAGCGCAGGGAGTGGGAGGGCGGCGTCCGCCGCAGCGAGTTGAGGAAGATACGCAGCGAGGAACATTTCTAATCTAAGGGAAATGACCCGAAGGTTTCCAAAGGGCTCCGGAGCCCGGCCGCCGCCAGTGGCGGCAATAGGCTGGGCGCAGGAGGCTGGCGAAACGAGCCGCAGAAGCGGTAGCGAACTGCGGCGACGATTGAGCCAGATGGAGGATCGGAAAGCCCTTTGGTTGCGTCCGAAGACGCAAGACTCTTCTTGTCGAATTATCTCAACTAAACGGAGCCTAAGCATATCAACATCTGCAATACCGAAAAGTTCAGCCTAAAAAAATGACGCTTTCGCGTCATTTTTTTCATTTGAGCCATACATTCTGGGCGAAAAGCACGAACAGCACCATGACCGCGACGAATATCAGCGACACCAGCAGCCCGGCACCTGTGGCCACCAGCGTGTAGCGGCGCAGCTGCCGGCTGTCCATGGTAGCAATCGGCGAAAGCTTCTGTGCTTCGGCCTGCTTGCGCTTTCTGCGTATAAACGGCTGGGGCATTCCGGGCACATCCATGGATACGATAGTCCGCCCGTCATCCACCCATTTTTCTTTTTGCTTTTTCATATCTTATTCCTTAGGCGCTCCGCCGGGTGCGGCGTTATCCTCCTCAGCGGGCTTGCCTATGTCGTTATACAGGTGGCAGCTTACAAAGTGATCTTCGCCCACTTCCAGGTTTCTTGGCGCCTGCACCTTGCATACCTCCATGCAATGGCGGCAGCGCGTATGGAACTTGCAGCCGGAGGGCGGGTTGGCGGGGGAGGGGATGCTGCCTTCCAGTATGATCCGGTTCATTTTCACAGCGGGATCGGGCACGGGGATGGCGCTGAACAGCGCTTGGGTGTAGGGGTGAAGCGGCTTTTTGAATATCTCCGCCTTGGAGCCGTACTCCACCAGGTTGCCAAGGTACATGACCCCTACGGTGTCGGCGATATGCTCCACCACGGAAAGGTCATGGCTGATGAACAGGTAGGAGAGCTTGTATTCCTGCTGAAGGTCCTTCAGCAGGTTGATGATCTGCGCCTGGATCGAGACATCCAGCGCGGATACGGGTTCGTCGCAGACAACGAAATCAGGGTCCAGCGCGAGAGCCCGGGCAATGCAGATGCGCTGGCGCTGTCCGCCTGAAAACTCATGGGGATAGCGGTCCTTGTGGTAGGTCTGCAAACCGCAGGAGGCCATGATCCGGTCGATATAATCGTTAAACTCCGCCTCGGGCACAATTTTGTGCTCCCGGACGGCTTCGCCAATGATCTCACCCACGGGCAGCCGGGGAGAGAGGCTGGAATACGGGTCCTGGAATATGATCTGCATCTTGGGCCGGAGGGCACGAAGCTCCTCATGGTTCAGCTTGTGTATGTCCTGGCCGTTGAAGAGTATGCTTCCGTCGGTCTTGTCATTGAGCCTGAGCAGCGTGCGGCCCACGGTTGTTTTGCCGCAGCCGGATTCGCCCACCAGGCCCATGGTGGTACCCCTTTTAATGCGGAAGGAAATGTCATCCACTGCCTTCACATGGCCCACCACGTGTTGGAATAAGCCCGCGCGGATGGGATAATACTTTTTCAGATGCCGTACATCCAGTATATTCTCTGTTTCTACGGCGGCGGCAAGCTGTTTGTCAGCCATTGTTCTTCCCCTCCTCCTTCAAGCATTCCGCACAGCGGTAACAGGCCACAAAGTGGGTATCCGAAACCTGGAAGAAGGGAGGATACTCTCCTTCGCATACTTGCATGCTGAATTCGCAGCGGTCCTTGAAATAGCAGTAGTTGGGCATGTTGATGGGGTTGGGCACTTTGCCGGGGATGCTGTAGAGCTTCTCCACCTGCTTGCCCACCACGGGCTTGGACTGCATCAGGCCAAGCGTATACGGATGCCTGGGATCGTGGAAAATCTCCTGGGCGGTGCCCTTTTCCACCACGCGGCCGGCATACATGACCACCACATAATCCGCCATCTCGGCGATAACGCCCAGGTCATGGGTGATGAGCATGATGCTGGAGTTGATCTTGTCCTTCAGGTTCCGCAGTAGGTCCAGAATCTGTGCCTGAATGGTCACATCCAGGGCGGTGGTGGGCTCGTCGGCGATGATGAGCCGGGGGCTCAACGCCAGCGCCATGGCGATCATCACACGCTGGCGCATGCCGCCGGACAGCTCGTGGGGATACATGGAATATACGCCTTCACTGTTGGCGATGCCCACCAGCTCCAGCATATCCAGCGTGTGCTTGCGCACATCCTCCTTGGACATTTCCGGGCTGTGCAGCAGCACAACCTCGTCGATCTGCATACCGATGCGGAACACGGGATTCAGGCTGGTCATGGGCTCCTGAAAGATCATGGAGACCTTGTTGCCGCGTATTTGCTGCATGACCTCCGTGGGCGTTTTGGCGATGTCATAGGCTTTATCGCCGGTGTTCAGGCGGATGGAGCCCTTTACGATCTGGCCCTGGGGCCGCTGCACCAATTGCATCAGCGACAGGCTGGTGACAGACTTGCCGCAGCCGGATTCGCCCACGATGCCTACGGTCTTGCCTACGGGCACATCGAAGGATGCGCCGTCTACGGCTTTCACGGTGCCAATGTCTGTAAAAAAGTAGGTGTGCAGGTTATCGAACTCCACCACATTGCCATTGTCCCGCATTTGGGTTATATACTCGGACTCCGGAACATTCTTGCGGTTGCGCTGCTTTTCGATGGCGTTGGTAATCTGCCTGTTCTTTTTGCTGATCAGCCTTGATTCCCTGGCCGAGATATAGCTGGCGTTCTTGGCGCCTTTTTTTGCGAATAAACTCATAGGCTTCCCTACCTTTTCATCTTGGGGTCAAAGGCGTCACGCAGGCCATCGCCCACAAAATTGAAGCCCAGCACGGTCAACAGAATCAGCAGGCCGGCCGGAATCCAGATAAACCAATAATTCGTCATGACGTGGAGGTTGGTGGCGGCGTTAATGATGCTTCCCCAGGAGGCGATGGGGTGCTTGACGCCCAGGCCGAGGAAGGACAGCGTCGCTTCCGTGATGATGATGCTGCCCAGGCCCATGGTGGCCTGCACGATCAATAAAGGCATAACGTTGGGCACAAGATGGCGGAAGATGCGGCGGGATACCTTGATGCCTGTCGCTTCGGTGGCAACCATGAAGTCCTGCTCGCGGAGGGACAGAATCTGGCCGCGCACCACACGCGCCACGCTGGTCCAGTTCATCAGGCCAAGCACGAACATCAAAAGGAAGATACGCGTGTAGGACTCAACCTGCAGCGTATCCATCACTGCACCGGCGATGATGATCATGGGCCAAAAGGGGATGCAGTTGAACAGGTCCACAAAGCGCATGAGCAGCGTATCCACCCATTTGCCGAAGTACCCGGATATGCCGCCGATGATGATGCCGATGATCATTTCGATGATGATGACAGCGAAGCCCACCAAAAGCGAGATGCGCCCGCCGTACATGAGCCGCGTCATTACATCCATGCCGTTCAAATCGGTGCCCAGCGGATGCTCCCAGGAGGGGTAGGAATACGAGTCCAGCAGCTCGGAGGACATCTCGGTCATCGCCGTGTAGGTGGCGTTCACCAGCGTGATTTTATAAGGTATCTCCTTTCCGCTTTCATCGGGAAAGGTGAAGGCACGCAGATTTTCCGTCACAGCCTGGCGGAATACGTTTTTGAAATCCACCGTCAGGAACACATCGACGGAGGCGGGGTTGACGATGAAGTCGGAAATGGAGGCGATGGAGCGGACAGCGCCGTTTTCCTGTACACCGGCGATGACGCTGCCCTCGTTGTATTGAAGGGTATAGTCCTTGCCCTCAAAGGTAAAGGCGGCCTGCTGCGTTTGGATCGCCTTTTCGCAGGCATACCTGAACCCGAAGGAAGAAATGGTACTGTTGTCCGCAGCATCAAAGGCGTCATAAATCAGCTTGCTGGCAATGGCGCAATCTGCGGCCTCGCTGATGGTATACCCTTTGCCTTTTTTGGTATAGGAGTATGTTGTTCCATCCACCACAAAGGAAGACTGGTTTGCCGCTGCGGCGGTGGTAAAGGCTTCCTTTACCGCATCGGAAATCACGGCGCTTCCGATGGGTTTGAAATCCATCCTGCCGCCCAAGCTGAGCGCTGTGGCAATATCACTGTTGATCAGGATGCGGTAGAAATTCTCCCCTTCGGTTACTACGGTAAAGCCGTTTGTCCCGGAGGTGAAAGTGTCCTTCTTGCTGTTGATGGCAAGGATGAACTTGGCAGCGTCAGCGTTGGTAAACTTCTGGCCGGGAACGGAAACATAGCGCAGCTCACTGTTGACTACGGCGCTGGCATAATCCTTGGGGATGGCCTTGTATTTCTTGAACACCTGACCCTGCTTGTATGGGGACAAAAAGCCGCCGACAAAGGAGAAGACGAACATCACGATCAGGATCACAATGCCGCAGATCGCCAGCCTGTTGCGGATAAAGCGCTTGAAAACCATCATGCCGGGGGAGAGCACTTTTACCCGCTGTTCGTCATCCAGGCGCATGGGTGTATTTTCCTGAGGGGTTTGGGTGTTCAACGGTACATTGCTCATGTTTCACACCTCCTCAATTAACCCGCACGCGGGGATCGACCATGGCGTACATAATATCCGCCACAATCAGGCTGATTTGCGTCAGCAGGAACAGGAAAACCAGGTAGAACATCGTAAAGGGGATATCGCCCGCAATCATGGCCTGGTAGGAGATATAGCCGATGCCGGGAATCTGGAACAGCGTTTCGGTGATCATGCTGCCGCCGAACATGGCGGGCAGCAGATAGCTCATATAGGTCACCAGCGGTATCAATGTATTCCGGAAGGCATGCTTGTTGATGACCATTTTTTCCGGCAGGCCCTTGGCCCGGGCCGTGCGGATATAGTCGGCGCTCAACACCTCCAGCATGTTGGTGCGCGTATAGCGCATCAGGCTGCCGATGGAGAGCATGGAAAGCGTCAATACCGGCAGGATCATATGGGTGGTCATGTCCCAAAGCTTGCCCCATCCGTCCATCTGTTCATAGAACCGGCCCACAATGCCGTACAGATCAACCCAGCCCAGCTTGACGGAGAAGATATATTTCAAAAGCGTTGCCAGGAAGAATGAGGGCAGGGATATGCCCATCAGCGCAAATACGGTCACGGAGTAATCCGCCACGCTGTATTGCTTTCTGGCAGCCAGAATTCCCAAAGGTATGCACGCCGAAACCTCAACCACCAGCGTGATAGCGTTTATAATTACAGAATACCAAATGACATCCTTGAATTTTTCCACCACGGGCATGTTGTATTTCCAGGATTCGCCGAACTCGCCCTGAATGGCGTTGCCAACCCAGCGAAAGAACCCCGTGAAAATATCCGTATCCAAGCCATATACGGCGTTGAGCTGCGCCATCCACTGGGTGAAGCTCTTTCCGCCCGGTAAATTGGATCTTTCCCTGGCAATCGTCTCCACATAGGAAGAGGGGAGGCAGCGGATGACACTGTATACCACCATGGCACCTAAAAATACGATGATAACTCCTAAAAACAGCCTTCGCAATATGAATTTGGTCATGACACGGCCCCTTTTCAGTATATACACCTATGCTGTGAAGCCCGGCTTCCACAAAAAAATAAACGTATACTGGAGCTGCGCTAAAGCGCAGCTCCAGTAGGAATGAAATTGTCTACCGAGCTTACTTCATTTCCATCAGCTCGATGTCGTTATACCAGAGCCAGTAGGTGGTGATATCGGGGGTCACAGTATCCATGTTGACGCGCTGGCTGCTGAACACGGTGCAGTTTTGGCGCTGATAGGCGGGAACTTCCACGGCCCAGTCAACGATGATGTCCAAAGCGGTCTTGTACACGGCCTTGCGGTACGCCTGGTCATCGCTCTTGCGGGCATCGACGATGGCGGCATCCAGATCAGCGTCGGCAATGTGGTAATGGTTGGAATCGGAACCGCCCTTGCCCACGATGCTGGTGCTGTGGTAAACCTGATACATGTCAGGATCGATGGTGGCACCCCAGGCGGCGCACCACATATTCTGTGTGCCGGCATCCAAAGCGTCCCACATTTCGTTGGAGTCAGCGGGGTCTTTGATGATCAGGGTGATGCCAATGGTCTCCAAAGCGTTCTTGGTATCGTTGAGGATCGCGAAGGAGGGATGCGCGCCGTTGCCGTTGCCTGCGATAAATACTTCGTAGGTCAGGCTGGCGCCTTCGGGAGCGGCGGTGAACTTACCGGTAGCATCATCGAAGGTATAGCCGGCGGCTTTGAAGAAGCCCTTGGCGGCTTCCAGAGCGGCGGCGTACTTCTGTTCGGCGGTCATGTCGGAGGTATAGATGTCCTTGCCTTCCACGTCCACAGAGAAGGCGACTTTGTAGTCTTCATCAGTGGGTTGGGGGGCGGCCCAGGAGGTGTTGGAGATGGGGTAATTGATGACGGAAGCAGCCTCGCCGTAGTAGCTGTCATAGGCTACATCACGGTAGACAGCCAGAATGGTGGCAAAGCCCTTGCGCAGATTCTTGGAAGCTTCGGAAGCGGGTTCGCCTTCCACGTTCATGGTGTCGGCGTTCATGCCGATATAGCCGTAGCCAAGATTGTCAACCTTTACGGTGGTGATGACGTCGCCGGTGATTTCCTTGTTGGTGTTGTAGCCGGCCACGGCTTCAAAGTTGGCCTTGGAGCCGGACAGCTCGCCCAAGTCGATGGTACCGGTGGCAACGCCCGCGGCAACTTCGTCGGTGGGGGTTTCCTTGAACTGGAGGTACTTGATTTTCGGAGCGCCTTTGTAGTAATATTCGTTGGCTTCAAAATACACTACGCGGTTCTCGTACTTGATGAACTTGTAGGGGCCGGCGCCCATGGGCTGGGTCGTCTTGGCCTGCACGATGGACAAATCGCCATAGGGATGGCCAAACTTGTTGTTGGCGTAATCATACTGGGCGGGATCGCCGTAGTAATGCAGGGGCGAGACCTGGATGCCCAGGATGCTGTACACAGCGGGGGCTTCGTAGCCCTGGGTCTTCACTTCCACGGTGTAGTCATCCAGCTTCTTGATGCCGGAAATGTTGGGAATGCCGCCGGCCATCGCGGGCTCCTTGGCGCCTTCCTGGGTAATGAACTTGGCGTTGGCCACATCCACAACGGAGGAGTCATCAGCCTTTTCCGTATTCCAGTAAGCAACGGGGTCGCCGGCGTAATTTAAGTATACTTCTTTGTAATAGTCTTCCAGGGTGGGGTACTGGCCGTTGGCAATGTCAAACTTGACACCGCTCTTGGTGGTCAGAATGCCATCCAGGGTCTTGTCTTCCTTCTGGCCGACAGAGCCGTAGCCCCACAGAGCAATGCCCAGCGCCATCTTCAGGCCGTCATTGGCGCCCACTTCTTCAGCGGTGTAGCCAATGGTGTCCTTGGCGTAGCTGCCGGCATAGTCGTTGTACACAACGTTAACGATCGCCTGCACGTCGTCCAGCCAAGCTGCCTTGACCAGTTCCCAATACGCCTTCTGCTGGTCTTCGGTCCAGGTGTCGGCGGAAGACCACACATGGCTGTCTTTGGCGGCCAGGATGGCGTTTGCCATATCACTGTATTTCGTGTAGATATCGCTGGTGGTCTGTGTCTGATAGTCTTTCAGACCAATGATATCGTAGGAATTGACCGTAACGGACCCAATGTAGGAGGGATCCAGGAACACGTAGTAGGAGAAGATCAGGTCATCGGCGGTCATGGGCGTGCCGTCGCTGAACTTGATATCGTTGCGGAGCTTGGCGGTATAGGTAGTGATGTTGGTCGGTTCGTCGTACTTGACGCTGATATCCGCCATGCCTTTGTAGGTGTAGTCTTTGCCATTGTAGGGAACGGTTTCCCCTTCGATGGCGTTGTAGATGATGCCGCCCATGCGGTCGGTGGTCATAAGACCGGCTTCATGGGTCATTTTGGTTACGTCCTGATCGTAGCCGGTGTCGGAAAAGAAGGGGCTGAACTTCTGGCTGAAGTCGTCATAGCCAACCACCAGCGGTGTTTCCGCGCTGGTCTGAGCGGCTGCAACGCCCATGCTGGCCACAATCAGCATCATGGCAAGCGACAGCGCAAGCAGTTTTTGAATGAATCCCGTTTTCATACGTACCTGTACCTCCTACAAAGATTTTTCAAACCTGTATAAAGTATAACATAGAAATTTTGATTTGCAACAATTTAGGAGTTGTATATACGGAAATTGTATGTGAATATGAAGACAAATGAAGGAACAAGCCTGCAAGGATTCAAATCCGTTCCCCGGTCCAGCGGCCTCTTTTGAAGCACGCGTAGGTCAGGATGCCCCGCACCCACAGGTCTGTGACCATGGCCCACCAGGCCCCTTGGGTGCCCATATTCAGGCGCCTGATGAATACGTAGGCCAGTATCAGCCGCAAACCCATGCTGAAAAAGGCGATTAGGAACGGGGCCCTTGTCCTGCCCGCGCCGCGCAGAGCGCCGGAGGATACGAGATACATCGCCGTGGCGGGCTGCTCCAAAGCGCAAATATGCAATAGTGAGACTCCAATCTGCCGCACCTGCACATCCGAAGTAAAAAGTGCCATCCACCAGGGAGCCATCAGGAACAAGGCCACGCCGATCATAGACATGGTGATTATACACAGGCGGATGGAAAGGCCTCCCCGAAGCCTGGCCTGGGCAGGCTCGCCCGCGCCAAGGGACTGGCCCACCAGCGTGGAGGCAGCGGCCGCAAAGCCGTAGCCCGGCATGTAGGACAGCGATTCGATGGTCACCACCAGATGATGGGCGGCCAGCTGCGAAGCGCCAAGGGCGGAGACCATGCCAATGAATATGACCTGCCCCAGGGAGATGGAAAGCCGCTCCAGGGCGGCGGGCGTGCCCACAGCCAATAGCCTGCCTACCAGCCCAAGGCGGGGGCGCAGGTTCGAAAAGCGCAGCCTCAGCCTGCTCTTTGAATTCGTGGCGGTAAGAATCAGCCAAACGCCGGAAAGGCCGGTGGTCACGGCCGTGGCAATGGCCGCGCCTTTAACGCCCAGCCCGGCGCCCCACATGGGAAAGGACAGGCCCAGGAAGGAAATCTGCCTGGAGGGGTAGATCAGCAAAAGGCCGGCCAGTATGTTCAGTATGCTGGCCGTCGCGCCGACCTTCATGGGGGTGGCCATATCGCCCGCCCCGCGCAGCGCGGCGGCCAGCGCGACGCCTGTGTAGTAGGGCAGGAAGCCTGCGGACAGTATGCGCATGTATATGGTTGCTTCCTGATGCAGCGAAGGATCAGCCTGCATCCAAACGGGGATCAGCGGAGCCAGCAGGAAGGTCAGTACGCTCAGCGCCGCGCCAAACCCAATGCCCAGCAGAAACGTCTGCCCGCACGCGTCCTCCGCCTCCGCGGTCTGCCCGCCGCCAGATAACCTTGCGATGATGGCCGTGCTGCCGACGCCCACAGCCATCACCAGGCTGTTGATGACCCAGGTAGGCGCGGAGTTTACCGCTACCGTGGCCGTGGCGGACACGCCAAGGCCGCCTACCATGATCATGTTGGTGATCTGCATGATGGTGGTTGTCAGGTTTTCAAGTATGGCGGGTAAGCACAGGCGCAGCACGTAGGATCGTTCCCTGGGCAGGTGTGCCGGCCTGTCAAAACGGGACAAAAGGCGGTGCATGAGCATATGGCTCCTTTTGCAATCAGCATTTCATTACTGTAGCACGGCCCGCTTCGGAAAACAAGTAGGCGAAAAACAGAAAAACATAGGTTATCCGGTTGACAAAACGTACAAATATGTGCAGAATATGTCACAGCAAACCGAGCGTTCCTTTTATCACCCGGACGGGCCGGCGTGTGAAGGGGGTAGGTAACATGCAGTTCGCGCAGGGCTTTGCGCTGGTTTCTTCCGCGTTGTTTCTTAGCGGGATGTCTGTCTATGCCCTGATGCACAGAAAGACCGCTGGGGCCATGGAGGTTTGCCTGCTGGGCTTCTTTGCCATCCTCTGGACTTGTGGGTCCTTTTTTGAGCTGCAAGGGGTTGGCCTTGAGCAGAAGCTGTTCTGGCGGGATATGCAGCAGCTTGGTGTTTTCGGCCTTCCTCTTTATGCCGTCCGTTTTGCGGCCGCCTATACCATGAGCCGCAGGCTGAAGTGGTTTTTAAGGGCGACAACCATGTATTCCGTACTGACGGTTCTTTTGATCTGGACCAATCCGTATCACCATATCATGCGTTCCTCCTATGTGCTGGTGGAAAGCGCGGTATTCGGCCAGAACCTTTTGGTGAAGCAGACGCTGGCCGGCGTGATACTGGTAGCCTACAATTTTTCCCTGCCCCTGTTTGCCATCCTGATTCTTTTGAACTTTGCCAGAAAGCTGGCGGCGGGCTTTCGCAGGCAGGTGTACTGGATCGTGGCAAGCTTTCTTTTTACGTTCACCGCGGCTTTTGTAAAATCGACGTTCCTGGAGGGTATGGGCATCTACCTCCATATAACCGTTTTGTACATACCGGGAGCCATCATCCTGTTCCTGTCCCTGTTCCGCTTCCGCTTTTTCGGGCTTTCGCCTATCGCACGTGACAAGGTGTTTGAAGTCCTCAGCCAGGGCATTCTGGTGATGGACAAGGACGGCATCGTACTGGAGGCCAATTCTGCTGCGCTGCGCGCCGTTCAAGACTACTTTGGCTATATGGGTGCCATCGTGGGGGCAAAGCTGCAGGATATCCTTTCAGACTCTGCCGCCGGCCGGATATTGGACTCCCGGGAGGAACACCGGGAGGAGATTGCCATATTGAGCTCCTCAGGGGATGTATACCTGGTTCTGGACTACTATCCCCTGGGCAGCCACCATGAAGGCGGCGTGATGATCCTTAACAATATCACAGGGCAAAGGCAGCAGGAAATGCGCTTGCGGGAGCAGGCGGACATGGACACGCTGACAGGCGTATTGAACAGGAACGGCTTTGAGCGGGCATACAGGCACATGCGCTCCGTTTTGCACGAAAAGGGCCAGCCGCTGTCCCTTTTCATGCTGGATATGGATCACTTCAAAAGCATCAACGACACCTACGGCCATGCCATGGGCGATAAGGTGCTCAGGCATTTTTCGCAGCTTTTGCGGTCTTCTCTCCGGGAAGAGGATATCATCGGCCGCATCGGGGGCGATGAGTTTGCGGTGCTGCTGCCCAATTTGCGCAAGGAGGACGCGCTGAAGGTTGCCGAGCGCATATTAAAGAACATGGATGACGCCAGGCTGCCGGATTTGAGCGGGCCGGTAGGTTTTACCGCCAGCATCGGCATCGCGGAGGATGGGGAGTCGGACATGCATTTAAGCGATGTGCTCACCCAGGCGGACAGCGCGCTGTACCAGGCCAAGCACCAGGACAGGAACCGTGCCGTTATCTACGAATAGGATCATCATAATATTACGATTGGTTAGGAATCCGCGGGGGACAAGGGAGGGGGGGGATGGGTGTGAAGCGCCTGGGTTTACTGGCAAACGCGCTGACGGTTTCCCGGATCGTGCTTTCCATCCTTCTGCCGTTTCTGCCGCCGCTTGAGACATCCTTTCTGGTTGTATATGCGGTTTGCGGTGCCACCGATGTGCTGGACGGGATGCTGGCCCGCAAGGCGAACGCCCAAAGCAGGCTGGGCGCCAGGCTGGATTCCGCAGCCGATTTTGTGCTGGCGGCGGCGATGCTCTTTTCGCTGTATCCGGTGGTGAAGGTTCCATGGGAGGTCCTTTTCTTCATCGCGGTCATCGCCGGTATCCGCCTGGCTTCGGCTGCCGTGTCCCGGATGAAGTACAGAACATTCGCGTCGCTGCACACCTATGCAAACAAGCTGACGGGTATATTGCTTTTTTTGTTTCCCTTCTCACTTAAGGTATGGAAGCCCTTGGTGTCCGTATGGATATTGTGCGGTGTGGCGGCACTTTCGGCCACGGAGGAACTGCTGATACAGGTACGGTCAAAATCGTTGGACCTGGACAGGAAAAGCATATTTTCAAAGGAATAAAGGCGAAGCGAAAAGGGGAAGGGCGAACGTGCCCTTCCCCTTTGATATGATGTTGCCCGGTTAACGCGGGGATGGATTATACATCCAGCTTCTTGGTGGCCACATCCAGCAGCAGCTTTTGCAGAATTTCATCCACGCCCATGGCGCCCAGATTGGCACCCTTGCGGTCGCGGACGGTGGCTGTCTTCGTTTCCACTTCCTGATCGCCCAGTACCAGCATATAGGGCGTTTTCTCCATCTGCGCTTCCCTTACCTTAAAGCCAATCTTTTCGTTGCGCTTGTCGATTTCCACCCGGAGCCCGGCCTGGGAAAGCTTCCTTGCGATTTCGTCGGCCCATTCGTCCGCCCGCTCGGTGATGGTGAGCACCTTCACCTGGGTGGGGCTGAGCCACAGGGGCATGGCGCCGGCAAACTTCTCAATCAAAAGGGCCAGCGTGCGCTCATAGCAGCCGATGGAGGTGCGGTGGATGACGATGGGGTGCTTTTTCAGGCCATCCTTGTCGGTGTATTCCATTTGGAAGCGCTCGGCAAGCTGGAAGTCGATCTGGATGGTGATCATGGTGTCTTCCTTGCCCCAGACGTTCTTGATCTGAATATCCAGCTTGGGGCCGTAGAAGGCGGCTTCGCCAACCGCTTCCACGTACGGTATCTCCATATGGTCCAGGATGCGCCGCATGAAAGCCTGCGTCTCCTCCCAGGACTTAGGATCGCCGATATATTTTTCCTTGTTGTTGGGGTCCCATTTGCTGAAGCGGTAAGAAACATCGGAATCCAGCCCCAGGGTCTTGAGCATGAACTGGGCCAGATCGAGGCAGCCGCGGAATTCGTCCTCCACCTGGTCGGGGGTGCAGGCCAGGTGCGCTTCGGATATGGTGAACTGGCGCACGCGGATCAGGCCGTGCATTTCGCCGGAAGACTCGTTGCGGAACAGCGTGCTTGTTTCCGAAAGCCGCATGGGCAGGTCGCGGTAGGAACGCGTCTTGTTCAAAAACACCTGGAACTGGAAGGGGCAGGTCATGGGCCGCAGGGCGAAGACCTCGCCTTCCGCCTCCGGGTCACCCATGATGAACATGCCTTCCCTGTAATGGTCCCAGTGGCCGGAAATTTTGTACAGGTCGCGCTTGGCCATCAAGGGCGTCTTGGTGAGCATATAGCCACGGCGCTGCTCCTCATCCTCCACAAAGCGCTGCAAAAGCTGGATGACCCTGGTGCCCTTGGGCAGCATGATGGGCAGGCCCTGGCCGATATAATCGACGGTTGTGAAATATTCAAGCTCTCGGCCCAGTTTGTTGTGGTCGCGCTTGCGGGCTTCTTCCTGCTGGGCAAGATACGTGTCCAGCGCCTCTTTGGATTCAAAGGCCGTGCCGTATACGCGCTGGAGCATTTTGTTTTTCTCGCTGCCGCGCCAGTAGGCGCCGGCCACCTGGGTCAGCTTGAAGGCCTTGACCTTGCCTGTGGAGGGAAGGTGCGGGCCGGCGCAAAGGTCCACAAAATCGCCCTGCTTATAAAAGGAGATCACCGCGTCCTCGGGCAGGTCGTTGATTAATTCCACCTTGTAGGCTTCGCCCCTGCTTTCCATCAGGGCGATGGCTTCCTGACGGGGCAGCTCAAACCGCTCCAGCCGGTCGTTTTTCTTGGTGATCCTGGACATTTCCTTTTCAATGTGCGCCAGGTCCTCCGGAGAAAAGGCTTCGTCCACATCAAAGTCATAGTAGAAGCCGCTGTCGATGGCCGGGCCGATGGCCAGCTTTGCCTTGGGGAACAGCGTTTTGACGGCCTGGGCCAGTACATGGGAGGCGGTGTGGCGCAGTGCGCGGCGTCCGGCCTCGTCCTCAAAGGTCAAAATCTGAAGATCACAGTCTTCCTGGATGGGCTGCCACAGCTCAATGATTTTTTCACCGTTGACCCTGGCGCACAGTGCGCTTTTTTTGAGGTCCTGGCTGATTTGCCCCGCGATATCCAGGGCTGTGACGCCTTTGTCAAATTCCCGGATGTTTCCCTGCAAGGTGATTTTCATTTCGATATCCTCCTTTTTATGGGCTCGCAAGGCCTTGGACAAACAAAAAATCCGCCCCGATGCCGGGACGGATGAATATCCGCGGTTCCACCCTGCTTGCAAAACCTCTCATTTGACGCTGTATCGCGCGCCACGCGCCTCGGTCGAAGGATGGTATCCCGCCGCGTCTGCCGGAAGGCGCTTTCAGCCGTGGCGCCTGCTCTCTTTGCGGTGAATTGCGGGGGCTTGTTCCTTGTCATCCCGTGGATTATGGGTAGTATATGCCCGCAGGCTCGGGTCTGTCAATGCCTTTTTAGCAAAATTGTTTATTTCCTGTTTTTCCTGCGGACAAAGGCCCGGTAGGCCCGGAAACGCGCCTTCTGCAGTACGTTCCGGGGCTGATACAGGCTGGCAAACGTCTCTTTCGCCACGGCGATGTCGCCTTCCTGCACGGGATGGCGGCTGTACTGGCTTAGGCACAGCGCTTCCGCCATGGGCAGCAGGGGATGGGGATATCTATTGAGTCCATCCAGCCTGGCGGCAAAGGCCAGGGGCGACTCGGACGGCGCGGGCTTTTGCCTGTCCAGCAGCAACAGATCGTATATGCCGCCGATGTAGGCGTTCATGGCGTCTTTTTCATTCTTCGCCCGGCGGGCTTTGTAGGCGGGCGTCGACATGCGCAGCCTCAAATATACCGCGCCGGCGGCAGCCAGTATCAGCAGGATCCACCATGGGAAGGGATTGTCGGGCGGCGGCTCATCCGGCGGGCTGTCCGGTGGCTCGATGGTGGGTTCCGGGGAGGGGGTGGGGGATTCCTCCGGTTCGTTGGAGGGCTCCGGGGATTCCTCGTTGGGTGCCGGTGTCGGTGTGGGCGTAGGCTCAGGGGAATTTTCTGGGCTCGGGCTGGGGGAAGGCTCCGGCGGCGGGCTCTCCTCCGGCGGCGTGTTCTCCTGCTGCTGGGGCGGCGTGGCGTCAAAGGGCAGCCAGCCAAAGCCGCTGAAATAGACTTCGGTCCAGGCGTGGGCGTTGAGCCCGGTCACCCTGGCGATGCCGGATTCATTGGGCTGCGCCAGATACCCTTCCACATACCTTGCCGGCAAGCCTACCATGCGGCAGAGGACTGTCATTGCGGAAGCGAAGTAGGTGCAATAGCCTTCCTTGCCCTTGAGCAAAAAGAAGGTCACAAAGTCGATGTTGCTGGGCGGCGCCTGGGCATCCAGGGTGTAGCTGTAATACCGGGAGAGGTAGTTCTTGATGGCCAGGGCCTTGTCGTACGGTGTTTGATAGTTTGCGGTGATTTGGTTCGCCTTTTCGAACACCTGCTGTTCCAGGTGGCTGGGCAGGACCAAATACTTCTCCGCAAGGTTGGCAAAATTCGCGTCAGGCGTCCCCTGCGCGGCATCCACCAGCGTGCCAAGCCCGGGATCGCCGCCCTGGAAAAGGGCCGCCTCCATGGTATAGGTGTCCTCGGGCTGAAGGTCCCTGGTGATGAACAGCTCCGACGCGTTGTTGAAATAGACGACCATGTCGTTTCTTGTGGACAGGTCCTTAAGGCGCTGGGGCGTAAACAGGGTGGACGTCCCGGCGTTTTTCATAGTGACGGAAACCTTTTGCCGGGAAAGGAAGGACGACGCCCCGTTCAAATTTGTATTGGGAAGGTTGCTGTCAAGCAGCGTGTCGCGAAGTGAGCGCCACCTGGGGGAGATATATAAATACCTCCGCCCGCCGGTGGTATCCCTCCACATGCGGCCGGTGTACTCATCCTTGATGGCACCGCGCAGGAGCGTGTTTTTCGAAGTCTCCACCATCATGACCAAATGGTCGGTGGGGTTGGCGGGGCCGCCCAATTGGCTTGGCCCTTCCGGGTAATACCCTTCCGAAGACAGGGAGAAAACGTTCCGGGGCTCGGTAAAAAACAGATAGTCGTATATGGTGCGGCGCACATCCTCGGCGAACTGCTCCATGGGCTTTACGGCCACACGGCCGGAAGGCAGAAGCAAAAACGCCAGTGCCACCGCGGCAACGGCGATGGGCATGACGCGGCGGGCCGGAAGGTCCTCATGGATATTGCGGGAATACAGCACCACCAGCGCCACAAGCGCCGGCAAGCTGAACAATAAAAGCTCCTGGCGGCCGGAAAACCATACGCCCATCATGACCAGCAGGATCATGCCCAGCGCCGGATAAAATCCCGCGCCGCGCATGCAAAGGAAATATGATACAACGGAAAATATCAGCGCAATCAGGATGGATGCCGGCGCGGCGTACAGGGGAAGCGCGTCCCGCTGGCCGGACAGCGTAAGGTACAGCGCCTTGCCCACCTGCACGGCGGAGGAGAAAAGGAACCCACCGCCGGGGGATAGCAGCATATCCGCGCCCAGCCAGATGACAAGCCCGCCTAGCAGGAACCATCTGAAGCGGCGGGCCATGGAAAAGAGGGACAGCACCGCCGTAACAGCAGCGCAGGTGAGCAATGCGGCCGGCCACAATGCCTGGATCGGCAGCACCAGCACCAGCGGCAGCGTCAGCCCCGCGGACAAAAGGAAGGACAGCCCGGCCCTGGAAAAGACTTCGCCCATCTTTTCATTTTTGCGCATGGGAGGCCCTCCTTTCTTTATATGGAATCGAAAAAAATGACGCAGTTGTTTTCACGGCTAGCTTTCGCTCGGCGTTACGTAACAAACCTCAATGGTATTTTGCTGAAGACGGCTGATGACGGGCAGCAGAGCCGGGTTTTCCGGCGAGAAGGTGACCAGGTACAGCCTGACGGAAGGGCCCATCCGCCTAATCCTGATGATCATGTCCGCCAGGGTGGAATTGAGCCTGGAGGTGATGACCACCGTTGCCCCGGTGCGGCGCATGCGGCGTGTTTCCAGCAGCAGCACCCGCTCGAACCGTTCCGATTGGGAAAAGTCCAGCCGCGCCAGCTCCTCCAATAAGGCAGGCGCGCCCATGCTCTTGTCGTACTCCACAGGCCGCTTGCCGAGTAGCGGCAGCCGAACGGGATGGTCGCCCCGCATTTGCCGGAGCACCACCGACGCCGCCGTTTCGCAAAGCGCGTCCTGCAAAAAGGACATGGCCTGGGGCTTGGGTGCTTCGGGCACCGAAGGCGGCGCGCAGTCCAATAATACCAGCGCGTCCGGCAGGGCGGGCTCCTCAAAGCGGCGCACCATCAGCTCCCGCTTGCGCATACTCAATTTCCAGTGAATTTTCTTCAGCGGGTCGCCGGGTTGGTATTGCCGCACATCGGAAGGCGTGGTAGGATCCTCCCGTGCCCTGGCCAGCGTTTCCAGGCCCGCGTCTCCCGGGCTGAACTTCAAAGGCTCCACCTCAAAGGGAAGCGGGAGCACCATCAAATCCAGGAGCGGCGTTTCCGGAAGGAGCCTGCGGGAAAAAAATCCGAACACATCTTCCACCAAGTAGCTTTGTACGCCTTGCGGGAACACGCCGACGTGCGATGTGGAAAACCTGTAGGATAGCCGCTGGCTTTTGCGGCTGGAGAAGGGAAGCCGCGTCAGTACAGGCGGCTCGCCCGGCGCGGCGGAAAGCGTGATGGTGATGGGGGCAATGGGCAGAAAGCCCCTGTGCTTGACCACAACCTCCAGCAAGACGGTTTCGCCCCGCTGCACGCGCTGGCTGGACAGCGTATGAGACACGCTGGCGGACCGGCCGGCCATCGTTACGCTGAGTAACGACAAAACAGCCATGGCGGCAAGCAGCACGGCAAAAAGCAGATAGATTTTACTGCCTGTGGACAGCGCGGCCAGCAGGCAGGAAACAAGCACCGCAAGGAGGGTCAAAAGGCGGGATCTCATGGCAGCTTCACGGGCACCGGCACGTTTTCCATGATGGTTAAAAGAACCCGCTCGGAGGTGATGCCCTTCATCCTGGCTTCGGGATTCAGAATCAGCCGGTGGGTAAGAACAGGCAGCGCCATATGCTGCACATCCTCCGGAAGGATGAAGTCACGGCCGTCCAGCAGCGCGCAGGCCTGGGCAGCGCGGATCAGGGCGATGGCCCCGCGGGGGGAGCCGCCCAATTGCAAAGATGGATGGTTGCGCGTCTGGGCCATGATGTTGGCCACATAGCTTCGCACTTCCTTGGAACAGTAGATGGTGCCTACCATTTCCTGCAGCTCCACCACTTCCTGGGCGGTGCACACAGGCTCCAAAGTTACAAGCGGCGTCACCTGGCCGCTGTAGCGCTCCAATACATCCATTTCTTCTTCAATGGAGGGGTAGCCGATGGAGATGCGAAGGAAAAACCGGTCCATTTGCGCTTCCGGCAGGGGATAAGTGCCCACGAATTCCACCGGATTCTGGGTGGCCAGCACGATGAAGGGGCGGGGCAGGGGGTGGGTGATGCCGTCCACCGTGACCTGGTATTCTTCCATGACCTCCAGCAGGCTGGACTGCGTCTTGGGCGAAGTACGGTTGATCTCGTCCGCCAGAACCACCTGGCTCATGACGGCGCCGGGCTTGAAATCCATTTCCCCTGTTTGAAAGTTGGCCATGGTAAAGCCGGTGATGTCGCTGGGCATTACGTCCGGTGTGAACTGGATGCGCTTGAAGGAACAGTCCAGGGATTTGGCCAGCGCGCTGGCCAGCGTGGTCTTGCCCACGCCGGGCACGTCCTCAATGAGCACGTGGCCCTTGCACAAAAGCGCGATCAGGGCGTATTCAATGGCTTCGTCCTTGCCGACGATGACCTTGCGGATGTTCTGCTGAAGGGCACGGATAACGCGCCGCGGCTGCTGCATACGGTTACTCTCCTTTTATTCCTGCTTGTCCATTCACAATGGCAGCAGGCTGACAAAAGCCCAATTCAGTATAGCGGATTCCACCCTGTTTTACAAGCACTTGAAAAATCAGGGAGCCGCGGGTAAAATACAGGTGTGAATGTATAAGATGTAGTTTACCCTGGATGCTGGAAAAAATGTAAGGTCTGTAAAGAAGCCTTGCCAACGGAGGGAGGCCTTTTGTGGACGGTTTGCTGGAAATGCTGGCGGCGGAGGAATTTGTGTCCGGCGAGGAGCTGAGCCGGCGGCTTGGCGTTACCCGCGCCGCGGTCTGGAAGCGCATGGAATCGCTTCGGGAGCAGGGGTATATGATTGAGAGCGCGGGGAAAAAAGGGTACCATCTGGTACAGCCGGAGGATTCCCTTCTGCCCGTATTCGTAAAAAAGGGCCTGGCCACTTTGTGGGCGGGGCAGCCGCCCATGATCTATTGTCAAAGCATGACATCCACCAATATTGTTCTTAAGCAGGCTGCGGAAAACGGCGCTGCCCACGGCACAGTGGCGCTGTGCGAGGAGCAGACTGCGGGCCGAGGTCGGAGGGGCCGGGGGTGGGTATCCCCCATGGGGCAGGGCTTGTGGGTTTCGCTCCTGATAAGGCCTGCGCTTGTGCCCGGTATGGCGCAGCTGATCACGTTTACCGCGGCGCTGGCCATGGCCGAGGCGGTGGAAGATACAACGGGGCTGGATATCCGGATCAAGTGGCCCAATGACCTGGTGCTCCAAGGGAAAAAGGTGTGCGGCATATTGCTGGAGCTTTCCGGCGACGCCGAGGCCATATCCTATGTCGTGGTGGGAACCGGACTGAATGTGGGGATTGAGGCGTATCCGCCGGAGCTTCAAGACAGCGCTGTTTCCCTTCAGGCCGTGCTTGGCCATCCAGTGGAAAGAGCGCCCATTTTGCGGGCCTATCTTGCGGCGATGGAGCGGCACATGGAAAGCCTTACGCGGCGGGGCCTGCCCGGTATTTTGCCGGCGTATGAGCGGAAAAGCTGCACCCTGAAGCAAGCTGTGAGAGTATTAGGCAGCGGGGAAGAATTTGCCGGTACTGCCACCGGCCTGGATGAAAACGGGGCACTGCTGGTAAGAATGGAAGACGGGACCATCCGCCGTGTACTGGCGGGGGATGTATCGGTCAGGGGAGTGATGGGATATGTCTGATATGGAGCTTTACGAGGGCAGCATTACCGATGTGCATGGCATACGGGTAGGCCACGCCCAGAACAGAACGGCCCGTACGGGCGTTACGGTGGTCTTGTGCAGCCGCGACGGTGCCGTAGGCGGCGTGGATGTGCGCGGGGCTGCCCCCGGCACACGGGAGACAGATTTGCTGCGGCCCGGCAACCTGGTGGAAAAGGTGAATGCCGTTGTGCTTTCCGGGGGCAGCGCCTTCGGGCTGGACAGCGCCGGCGGCGTCATGCGCTACCTGGAGCAAAACGGCGTAGGCATTGACATGGGCGTATGCCGCGTGCCCATCGTGCCGGCGGCGGTGATCTATGACCTGGCCGTGGGCGATCCCAAGGTGAGGCCTGATGCCGCCATGGGCATGGCCGCCTGCGAAAGGGCAGGCAAGGATACGGCCCAGGGGCAGGTGGGTGCCGGAACGGGCGCCACGGTGTGCAAGCTGGTGCCCGGCGGAATCCCGCAAAACGGCGGGCTGGGAACGGCAAGCATCACTCTGCCAAACGGCGTCACGGTGGGGGCCGTAGCCGTGGTGAACGCGGTGGGGGATATCTATCATCCGCATACGGGCAAGCTTATCGCCTGCGCCTGTATGGAGGATGGCACCAAAGTGCCGGCCGAAAGCCTGCTGTACGGCCATGTGCCGGCATCGCAGCCCAGGCGCATCCAGGAACCGGGACAGAATACCACCATCGTCGCCGTCGCCACCGACGCGGTCCTTACCAAGGAACAGGCCAACCGCCTGGCCGCGGTGGCGCATGACGGCCTGGCCAGGGCCATCCGCCCGGTGCACACCCAAATGGATGGGGATACGGTGTTTGCCTTGGCCACAGGCCGGGTGGAGGCGGATGTAAACTTCCTGCAGCTTTGCGCGCTGGCGTCGGAAGTCACGGCGCGCGCCATTTTCAACGGTGTTCTGGCGGGGAACACCCTATGATCGGGCTGGGCATCGATATGTGCCGCATCTCCCGCATGCAGCAAATGCTGGAAAATGAGAAGTTCCTCCTGCGCTACTTCAGTGAGGAGGAACAGGCGTATGTGCAATCCCGCGGGCGCATGGGGCCGGACAGCGCCGCGGCCATTTTCGCCGCCAAGGAAGCGGCCTTGAAGGCGCTGGGCACGGGCCTTGCGGGCGTTAAGCTCCAGGATGTGGTTATATTGCATGAGTCTTCCGGGCAACCTTATTACGACTTAAGGGGGGCGGCCCTTGCCCGAATGAAGGCATTGAGCGGACGGCGGATGCATCTGAGCATGACCCATGAGGAGGACCTGGCCGCCGCCGTGGCCGTTCTGGAATAAGCCGGCCGGGAGACTGTTGCTTCACTGCTTTCGGTTCTATAGGCGGACTTTATTTGTCCATTGTGCCATGCGGCGCCGATGCATGGCGCTTTGGCCTCCCGCTGCGCATAAAAACCGGCAGGGCTTTTGCTGCATTTGTACTTTCTGACCGGCACTGGAGGAGGGCATACATGTACAGAACCATCACGCCTGAGGAGATGAAGCGGGTAGAACGCGCCGTCATGCGGGAGACAGGCTTGCCAGGACTGCTTTTGATGGAGCATGCGGCATTGGCGGTGGTCGCGGCTGTGAAGCGGCTGATGACGAACCGGCGGGGCCGGGTGCTGTTTTTGTGCGGCCCCGGGAACAACGGGGGCGATGGCCTTGCCGCCGCCAGGCTGTGGCTGAACGAGGGCGGCCAGGCGGAAATTTGGCAGCTTACCAGCAAAATGACGGGGGATGCGGCAGCCAACAGGCAGCTATTAAAGAAGCTGTGGCCGGAGGCGCCTTTGGTTCGCCTGAGCGAGGCGGCGGAAAAGCTGCCGTCCATTGGCCCGGAGACAGCCGTCATCGTGGACGCGCTCTTTGGCACAGGGCTAAGCCAGCCGGTACAGGGCGTTGCCTTCGCGCTGGCTAAGCGGGTGAACGAAAGCGGAATTCCCGTGGTGGCGGTGGACATCCCCTCGGGCCTCAGCGGTCTTACCGGCATGGTGATGGGCGAAGCCATCCGCGCCACGGAGACGGTGACCTTCCACCGGCCCAAGCTGGGCCTGTATCTGAACAAGGGCCCGGAATACGCGGGCTGCGTGACGGTTGCCGATATCGGGCTACCCAAGGCCATGGATGACGCGCCTGGCATGGATATGCTTCTGCCCGGCGATCTGGCTGCGCTGCTTCCGCCAAGGCGGCGTGATACCCACAAGGGCGATTATGGCCGCGTCCTGGTGGTGGCGGGTTCCCTGGGCATGGCGGGGGCGGCGTCCATCTGCGCGCTGTCCGCTTTGCGGACCGGGGCCGGCCTGGTCACAGTGGCCTGCCCTGCCACCATCGTGCCCGTTGTGCAGCAGTTGGCGCCCTGCGCCACCTGCCTGCCCCTGCCCATGGCGGGGGATGCCTTTGCCCCGGAAGCGGAGGGGCTGGTGTATGATGCCGCGCTGCGGGCGGATGCCGTGGCGGTGGGGCCGGGCCTGAACGTGTCGCCGGACCGGCTGGCGCTTTTGCACGCCGTAAAGCGGGCGGATAAGCCCACCGTATGGGATGCGGATGCCTTGAACCTTCTGGCCATGAGCCAGGACCTGTTGCCCATGTCCGGTTCAAACATATTTACGCCGCATCCCGGCGAGGCGGCGCGCTTGATGCAGGTATCCATCGGGTCCGTTTCGGCGGATGTGGTGGAGGGTGTGCAGGCGCTGTGGAACAAGCTGGGGGGCGTAGTGATATTGAAAGGCGCGTCCTCGCTTTTGTATGACGGCAAGCGCCTGGCCGTCAACGTGACGGGCACACCGGCCCTGGCCAAGGGCGGCAGCGGCGATGCGCTCACCGGCATCCTGGCGGCCTTGCTGGCCCAGCAGAAGCAGCTCAATCAAACTCCCCTGGTGCTGGGGCAGATCGGCTGCTGCCTGCACGGCGATGCAGCGCTGCGGGCGGAGAAGGAAACGGGGCAGAGGGGACTGATGGCTACGGACTTGCTGTGGTATTTGGGGAAGGAGAGCTGATAGCTTTTTTCTTGACGATAGCTTGCTTGGAGGGCGGGGCAGAGCGGGCGATTGAAAATCGCCCCTGCACTGCAATGGTAACTCCCACACTCCCACGAGATGGTACCGCTGTCTTTGCGAATCCTTGATTCCTCTTTTCAGCCGCCCGCATAGGATAAAGGGAGCGGCACCGGCAGCCCCCTGCCAATCCGGACGATGATCACAAACGGCGCCGCGTCAAGATTTTTCGGTGCTTCCATGCACAGCAATCGAAGGGAAAACCTTGACAGGGGGCATGGAGTGTGACAATATGAAAAGAGGGGAAATCTATCGGGCTGATTTGGACCCTGTTATTGGATCAGAACAGGGCGGCATCCGCCCGGTTCTGATTATTCAAAACGATATAGGCAACCTGCATAGCCCCACGGTCATCGTGGCCGCTATCACATCCCGGCTGAACAAGCCCAAGCTGCCCACCCACGTGGCCATATCCAGCCGGCAGAGCGGTCTGAAGAAGGATTCCGTGATCCTGGCTGAGCAGGTGCGTACCCTGGAAAAGAAACGGCTCATGGAAAAGCTGGGCCGGGTGGACGAGGAAGTGATGGCGAAGGTGGACAGGGCCTTGGCCATCTCCCTGGGCGCTTCGGACCGGCCTTCGGCACCACCGGCAAATTGAAAGCCGTGCCGTATACACCTGGCGTATCCTCGCTTTGAGCCTCCGCGCAGGTCCGGGCTGTCTCTTATTCCAGGCTGCATGACGCCCGGCGGCACGCCTTCTTCATCAAATAAGATATATTCCGCGGTTTTGGATGCGTTCATTTTTCAACGGTATCAGGAAGGCGCTGCTTTCGCGGGGAAGGCGGCGTTTTCCCTGTCACAAAGGAAAAAGGAGGGGTCAATCTGAAACAGAAGGTGGACAACCTGGGCCGGATGATCCGGCAGGAGCAGATGCGCAGCTATACTCAAATCGTGGTGGGCTGTCTCCTGGGCGGTTTGGCCTACCCTCTGTTTCTGGTACCCAACAGCATCGCTCCCGGCGGTCTCACTGGCATTGCCACCATCCTGAACCATCTGTTTGGCGTTCCCGTAGGGCTGACCAGCATGGTCATGAACCTGCCCCTTTTTATCATCGGCTTTAGGGCCATGGGCCGCGTTTTCGTATGGCGGTCCCTGGTGGCCACGGTGCTCTTCTCCCTGTCCATCGACCTGATCCGCGTGCCGCCCATGACCAACGATGTGCTCCTTGGTGCTGTGTACGGCGGCGGCCTTTTGGGCCTGGGCCTTGGCATTATCTTAAGGGGCGAGGCCACCACCGGCGGATCGGACATGGTAGCCAGAATGGTGCACCGGAAATTCTCCTTCATATCGGTCGGTGCTTTTTTATTTGGCATTGATTTTCTGGTCAGCGTTGGCGCCGGCTTTGTGATCGGCGCGCAGCATGCTTTGTATGCGCTGATCTGCATCTTTGTTTCCGCAAAGCTGCTGGATGTGGTGCTGGCCGGCTTCAACACGCAGAAGGCCTGCTTTGTGATTACCGATCGGACCGTGTCGGTGACCAACCGCATTATGGAGGAGCTGGAGCGGGGTGTCACGCTGCTTACGGCTACAGGCGCCTATTCGGGCAGAGAACGTCCGGTGATATTGTGTGTGGCGGGGCGGCAGGAGGTACCCAGAGTGAAGGAGATTGTGCGCCAGGAGGATGAAAAGGCGTTCATGTTTATCACTGAAGCTCATGAGGCCCTCGGCGAAGGGTTTGCCAAGCTTATGGATGACAAATGACATTACATATTGGCGCATGCCATTTCACTGCCTTATCTTTCCAGGCTTATGCAAAGGATGTATAACTTTTTTCTGGAAATGGACAAAGACTCTTTTCTTACCTTTGGCATTCTGTTATAATACATATGATATTGCCCCGCATGCGGTTGCGGGGAATCATACGAGGAGGAAACCATACATGAAAAAGGCGCTGGCACTTCTTTTGACCATGGTTCTTACCCTGGGCCTGGGCCTCACTGCTCTGGCTGAAAGCACCTATGAAATCGCCATGATCACCGACATCGGGCAGATCGATGACAAGTCCTTCAACCAGGGCACCTGGGAAGGCGTGAAGGCGTATGCCGAAGAAAACACCAAGACCCACAACTACTACAAACCCGCCGAGAAGAGCACCAACGCCTACCTGGCCGAAATCGACAGGGCCGTGGCCAATGGCGCCAAGGTCATCGTGACCCCCGGCTTCCTGTTTGAGGAGCCCATCTTCATCGCCCAGACCACCTATCCCGATGTGAACTTCATTCTCATCGACGGCAATCCCCACAATGCCGATTATTCCGAATTCCGCACCGACAAGAACACCGTGGGTATCGTTTTCGCCGAGGAGCAGGCGGGCTATCTGGCTGGCTATGCCGCGGTGAAAGACGGCTACACCAAGCTGGGCTTCATGGGCGGCATGGCGGTTCCCGCCGTGGTTCGCTATGGCTACGGCTTCGTGCAGGGCGCGGAAGCTGCCGCTGTGGAACTTGGCATCACGGGCCTCACCCTGAACTACCACTACACCGGCAACTTTGACGCCACCCCCGAGAACCAGGCTCTGGCTGCCGCCTGGTACAATGACGGCATCGAAGTGATCTTCGGCTGCGGCGGCTCCGTGGGCAATTCCGTCATGCGCGCTGCCGAAGGCACCGAAAAAGGCATGGTCGTCGGCGTGGACGTGGACCAGAGCGCTGAGTCTCCCCGCGTGATCACCTCCGCCATGAAGGGCCTGGGCAATGCTGTGCAGCAGGCGCTGACCGCCTACTATGCCGGCACCTTCCCCGCCGGTGAAGCTTGGGTTCTGGGCGCGGACAAGGACGGCGTGGGCCTGCCCATGGCTACCTCCAAGTTCAACACTTTCACCCTGGATGAATATACCACGCTGTATGCCAAGCTGGCTGCCGGCGAAATCACCCTGCTGAAGGATGCCGACGTCACCGCCGCCACCGAGCTGGGCACCACCGCCGTCACCGTATCCATCATCGAATAATTCTCAGGCTCTATTGTCACACAGGGGGCAGGCAGAAAAACTGCCTGCCCCCGTTTTATGAAACGCTTCAAAGGGGTGGCGCAATGGATTACGTCATTGAAATGCTTCACATCACCAAGGAGTTCCCCGGAATTCTCGCCAATGACGATGTGAGCCTGCAGCTGAAAAAGGGTGAGATCCATGCGCTGCTGGGAGAGAACGGCGCGGGCAAATCCACGCTGATGAGCGTGCTTTTTGGCCTGTATCAGCCGGAGGGCGGCAAGATTCTGAAAAACGGCAGCGAGGTGCGCATCAGCAATCCCAACGATGCCAACGCGCTGGGTATCGGCATGGTGCATCAGCACTTCAAGCTGGTTCACAACTTTACCGTGCTGGAGAACATCGTCATGGGCGTGGAAACCACCCGGCATGGCGTTTTGCGCATGGAGGAGGCCCGCAAGAAGGTGGTGGCGCTCTCCAAGCAATACGGCCTGATGGTGGACCCGGATGCCCGCATATCCGATATCACCGTCGGCATGCAGCAGCGCGCGGAAATATTGAAGATGCTCTACCGGGACAACGAGGTGCTGATCTTTGACGAGCCCACCGCCGTGCTTACGCCCCAGGAAATTCATGAGCTGATGAAAATCATGCGCGGGCTCAGCGCGGAGGGCAAGTCCATCCTGTTCATCACCCATAAGCTCAATGAGATTATGGAGGTGGCGGACAGGTGTACGGTCCTTCGCAAGGGCCGGTACATCGGCACGGTTCAGGTGAAGGGTACCACCGCGGAGCAGCTTGCGGAAATGATGGTGGGCCGCAAAATCAGCTTTGTGGTGGAAAAGCAGCCGGCCAGGCCGAGAGAGCCCGCCCTTACCGTTCAGAACCTGACGGTGCTCAGCCGCCAGCATGGCAAGAAGCTGGTGAACAACGTTTCCTTCAGCGTCCGCGCGGGAGAAATTGTTTGCATCGCCGGCATCGACGGGAACGGACAGAGCGAGCTTGTATATGCGCTGACCGGTCTTTTGCGGCCGGATGGCGGCAAGGTCTTTTTGGAAAACAAAGAGATTACACTAAGCTCCATCCGCGGCCGCAACGATATGGGCCTGTCGCATATTCCGGAGGACAGGCACAAGCACGGCCTGGTGCTGGATTATTCCCTGGCGGAGAACCTGGTGCTTAAAAGCTACCATAAGCCCGGTTTCCAAAGGCGGGGATTCCTGCGCTTTTCTCAGATTGACCGCCATGCCAGGGATTTGATCGGGAAGTTTGACATCCGTTCCGGCCAGGGGGCGGCTACCACCGCCCGCAGCATGTCCGGCGGCAACCAGCAAAAAGCCATCGTGGCCAGGGAAATCAGCCTGAACCCGAAGCTGCTGATCGCCGTGCAGCCCACCAGGGGCCTGGATGTAGGCGCCATCGAGTACATCCACCGCCAGCTTATTGAGCAGCGGGATGCCGGGCGGGCTGTTTTGATGGTGTCGCTGGAGTTGGATGAGGTGATGAACGTTTCTGACCGTATCCTGGTGATGTACGAGGGCGAGATTGTGGCCGACCTGGACGCCCATGGTGTAACGGAGCAGGAATTGGGCTTGTATATGGCCGGTTCCAGAAGGAGTGAAGTGGTATGAGGCGGAAAAGTGCATTGTTCAATGGGCTGTCCAGCGCCGCTTCCTCTCTGATCGCCATTTTGGTGGGCCTGGCGGCTGGGTTCGTGATCCTTGTAATCAGTAACCCGCAAAACGCGCTGGCCGGTCTGACCATGATCCTGTCCGGCGGCTTCAACGAGGGCATGAAGGGGCTTGGCAAGGTGTTGTACTTCGCTACGCCTATCATTGTGACCGGCTTGTCTGTCGGCTTCGCGTTCAAGACGGGCCTATTCAACATTGGCGCTACCGGCCAATTGATGGTTGGCGGCTTCGTGGCCGTGGTCGTCGGCGTCCGCGGTGATGTCTTCGGGCCGTTCCAGTGGCTGGCAGCCCTTGTTTGCGGCATGCTGGCAGGTGCGGTGTGGGGCATGGTGCCGGGGCTGTTCAAGGCATATTTGAATGTGAACGAGGTTATATCCTCGATCATGATGAACTACATCGGCATGTACGGCATCAATTTCCTCATTAAGAACATGTATTTCATGAATGCCGGGAAAAAAGTGATGACGGTTTACAATGCCGCCAGGAGCGAGACCTTCAGTGTGGACGCGTCTGCCGTTATCCCCTCATTGGGATTGGAAAATATTTTTTTCAGGCTGACCAAGGAAGGCAACAAGGACATGTTCACCAGCCTAAACGGCGGTATCATCATCGCCGTCGTGCTGGCCATTGTGATCTATATCCTTTTGAACCGCACCACCTTCGGCTACGAGCTGAAGGCCTGCGGCTACAACCGCAGCGCAAGCCGGTACGCGGGCATCAGTGAAAAACGGTCCATTGTGCTTTCCATGGTAATTGCAGGTGCGCTGGCCGGCATTGCCGGGGCACTGATGTATCTGGCGCCGGCGGAAGGCCTGCATATTGAGGTCAAGGAAATGCTGGCTGCCCAGGGCTTTGCTGGCATCCCGGTGGCCCTTCTGGGCTTATCGAATCCCATCGGCATTATATTCTCAGGGATATTTGTTGCCTACATCACCGTTGGCGGCGCAAACCTGACCACGCTCAAGTACATGGAAGAAATCATCAGTATCATCATAGGCATCATCATCTACTTCAGCGCCTTCTCCCTGCTTATCAAGCAGCTGCTGTCCCGCAGAGCGCTAAAGCGCAGGCACCGGGAAGAGGAGAAGCAGCCGGATGGACCTGAAAATGTGGGGAAGGGGGCATAATAGTATGGATTCCATCTATTTCTTAGTACAACAGATGTTCTTCTTCTCCATCCCATTGCTGGTAGTTGCCCTGGGCGGTATGTTCAGCGAGCGCAGCGGCGTGGTCAATATTGCCCTGGAAGGCATTATGATCATAGGCGCGTTTGCCGGAATATTCTTTATCAACCAGGTGGAAAATGTATTGAGCGGGCAATTTTTGCTGCTGCTGGCCATACTGATTTCGGCAGGGGCCGGGATGGTGTTTTCGCTGCTGCATGCGTATGCCGCTGTGAACCTTCGCGCTGACCAGACCATCAGCGGTACGGCGCTGAACATGATCGCCCCGGCCTTGTCCATTTACGCCGCCCGTATGTTACAGGAAAACGGCGTGCAGCAGATTCAGTTCACCAATACGTTCCGCATTGACAAGGTGCCGCTGTTGGGGGATATCCCCGTACTGGGGCAGCTCTTTTTCCAGAAGACGTACATCACCACCTATATCGGCATCGTTCTGCTTATCGCTGCGGCCTTTGTGCTGTACAAAACGAAGTTTGGCCTGCGGCTGCGGGCCTGCGGCGAGCATCCCCAGGCGGCGGACAGCGTGGGCGTGAACGTGTACCGCATCCGCTATGCCGGGGTCATGATCTCCGGGGCCCTGGCCGGCCTGGGCGGGCTGATCTTCGTGGTGCCCACCTCCACCAACTTCAACGCCACGGTGTCAGGCTACGGCTTCCTGGCGCTGGCGGTTTTAATCTTCGGGCAGTGGAAGCCCATGCGCATATTCCTGGCGGCGCTCTTTTTCGGGTTGATGAAGACAATCGCCGCCGCCTATTCGGGCATTCCCTTCCTCAAGGATTTGAAGATACCCAGCGACATTTACAAAATGATTCCTTTCATCGCCACCTTGGTGGTGCTGGCGTTCAGCAGCAAAAACTCCCAGGCGCCAAGGGCCGCCGGCGTACCCTACGACAAGGGCGGAAGATAGGCTGCTCCTTCATTCAAAGCCGGTCAGACGTACAGCGTTTGGCCGGCTTTGAATATTGCAGTATCCTGTATTTTTTTTTGCAATTCTGGCAAATTTGCCATTGACGGATGGCCTCCGGGCTTGTACAATGGAGCATGGTTTTTTTCGGGAACAGCGGAAGGGAGGATGCGGTATGAACACCAAATTCATCTTCGTGACCGGCGGAGTGGTCTCTTCCCTGGGCAAAGGGATCACGGCGGCATCCCTGGGGCGGCTCCT
>JAEZIN010000015.1 GCA_023436585.1 Bacillota bacterium
GCCGGAGTGTCCTCCAGCTCGCGGGTCCGGTGCAGCTTGTTGAGACCCAGGCCGATCAGCGTCTCCCGCTGGTCGTGCTTGCGACCGATCGGGCTGGCGGTCTGGGTAACGATAACGGTCTTCTTCTCGGCCATGATCAAGCCTCCTGCGCACCGGCGGCGCCGGTCTCGCGCTTGCCGAGGATGTCGCTCACGCGACGGCCGCGGCGGGCGGCGACGCTGCGCGGGCTGGACACCTGCGACAGGGCGTCGAAGGTCGCCTTGATCATGTTGTGCGGGTTGGACGTGCCGATGGACTTCGTCACGACGTCCTGCACACCCAGGGCCTCGAAGATCGCGCGCATCGGACCGCCGGCGATGATGCCGGTACCGGCCGGGGCGGTGCGCAGCACGACGCGGCCGGCACCGAAGTGGCCGTTCGAGTCATGGTGCAGCGTGCGGCCTTCGCGGAGCGGAACGCGGATCATGCCGCGCTTCGCCTGGTCGGTCGCCTTGCGGATCGCCTCCGGCACCTCACGGGCCTTGCCCGATCCGACGCCGACGCGGCCCTTGCCGTCACCGACCACCACCAGGGCGGCGAAGCCGAAGCGACGGCCACCCTTCACAACCTTGGCGACGCGGTTGATACCAACGAGCTTCTCGATCAGCTCGCTCTCTTCCCGGTCCCGCTCGCGCGGCTGCCGTTCGCGGTCGCCCCGCTCGCCTCGTTCACGTGCCATATCGGGGCCTCCTTAGAACGACAGCCCGCCCTCGCGGGCGGCGTCGGCCAGGGCTTTCACCCGGCCGTGGTAAATGTAACCACCGCGGTCGAAGACGACCTCAGTGACGCCCGCCGCCTTGGCGCGTTCGGCGATCAGGGCGCCGATACGCTTGGCAGCCTCGACGTTGCCGCCGTGCTTGAGCTGCTCGCGCAGCTCCTTTTCCACGGACGAGGCCGAGGCGACCGTACGGCCGTTCTCGTCGTCGATGATCTGGGCGTAGATGTGCAGATTCGACCGGAAAACCGAAAGGCGAGCCCGCCCGCCGGCCTTCTTGGCAATCTGCGCGCGCACGCGCTGCTTGCGGCGCTCGTGGAGTTGCTTTGGCTTGAGCATGGCGGACCTTACTTCTTCTTGCCTTCCTTGCGGAGGATGGTCTCGGTCGTGTACTTGATGCCCTTGCCCTTGTAGGGCTCCGGCTTCTTCCACCCGCGAATCTCCGCGGCGACCTGACCGACCTTCTGCTTGTCGAAGCCCGAGACCGAGATCGCGGTGGGCTTGTCACACTTGATGGTGATGCCCTCCGGGATCGGGAACTTCACGTCGTGCGAGTAGCCGAGCTGCATGACCAGCTCCTTGCCTTGCACGGCCGCGCGGTAGCCGACGCCGTTGATCTCGAGGTTGATGGTGAAGCCCTGGCTGACGCCCGTGATCATGTTGTTGATCAGCGTCCGCGAGGTTGCCCACATGACGCGGGCGCGCTTGCCGTCGTTGGCCGGGGCGACCACGACCTTGCCGTCTTCCAGCTTGGCCGTAATGTCGTCGATGAGGGTCAGGCTGAGCGAACCCAGCTTGCCCTTGGCCGACACCTGCTGGCCGTTGACGGCGACGTCAACACCAGCCGGGACCGGCACGGGATGCTTTCCAATGCGCGACATCGAAGGGTCCCCCTTAGAACACGCGGCAGAGGACTTCACCGCCGACGTTGGCGGCGCGGGCCTCGTTGTCCGACATCACGCCGCGCGGCGTGGAGAGGATCGAGATGCCCAGGCCGTTGAAGACGCGGGGCAGATCGGTGATCTTCGAATAGACGCGGCGGCCGGGCTTCGACACGCGGGCGATCTGCTTAATAACAGGCTCGCCTTCGTGATACTTCAGCTCGATCTTCAGGTTCTTGATGCCGGGGCGCAGCTCCTCCTCGGAGTAGCCGCGAATGTAACCCTCGCGCTTCAGAACCTCGAGCACGTTGCTGCGCAGCTTCGACGCCGGGCTTTCCACAACAGACATACGGGCGTGCTGACCGTTGCGGATGCGGGTCAGCATATCGCCGAGCGGATCGCTCAAAGACATTTTCCGACCCTCCTTACCAGCTCGACTTCACCATGCCCGGGATCTGGCCGGTGGAGGCCAGTTCACGGAGGGTGACGCGGGACAGCTTGAACTTGCGATAGAACGCCCGCGGACGGCCGGTCATTTCGCAGCGGTTCCGGATGCGCACCTTGGACGAGTTGCGCGGCATTTCGGCCAGCTTGAGGCGGGCGGCGAATTGCTCTTCCGGCGGGAGGGAACGGTCGGAGGCGATGGCCTTCAGGCGAGCGCGCTTGTTGGCGAACTGCTTCACCATCTTTGCGCGACGCTTGTTCTTCTCGATGGCACTGGTCTTAGCCATGGGGTCGTGCTCCAGCCAATCAGCTCGCGAACGGCATGTCGAAGGCCTTCAGGAGGGACTTGGCCTCCTTGTCGGTCTTCGCCGAGGTGACGATGATGATGTCCATGCCGCGGATCTGATCGATCTTGTCGTAGTCGATCTCCGGGAAAATGATCTGCTCCTTGACGCCCATGGCATAGTTGCCACGGCCGTCGAAGCTGTTGCCGGGGATGCCGCGGAAGTCGCGGACACGCGGCAACGCGATCGTGACCAGACGATCCAGGAACTCGTACATGCGGTCACGGCGCAGCGTGACCTTGCACCCGATCGACATGCCCTCACGCAGCTTGAATTGCGCGATCGACTTGCGGGACTTCGTGACGACCGGCTTCTGGCCGGTGATCGCCGCGAGTTCGCTCACCGCGTTCTGGATCTTCTTGGAGTCGCCGACAGCCTCGCCGACACCCATGTTGATGACGATCTTCTCGATCCGCGGAACTTCCATGTCGTTCTTGTAGCCGAACTCGCTCTTGAGCGCGGCGCGGA
>JAEZIN010000030.1 GCA_023436585.1 Bacillota bacterium
ACGTAAGCGCGCCCTTTGGCCTCCACCACGGCAGCCCGTTGCACAGCCCTTTTTAGGGCGGCGGCCTGAGCCTTCTCAGCGTGCCACTGCGCCCTCGTCAGACGTCGCTTGCCCGCTCCGAGGCGCGTCAACCCAGCCGGGATCGCAACTTTCTCGTGGTAATCGTCCAGCCAGGCTCGCATGCCCGCGACATACGCGCGGTCGGCACGCTTCCCCATGGTTTTCTTGTCTTCTCCGGGGAGCGGACCGGCGGCGAGGACAGCGTTCTTGGCCGGATAGCCAGGATGGAGGAGACCGGCCCGCATTTCACGGTCATCGGGCAGGAGATAGGCATGGAGGTGGGGGTGGCTTTCGTCAGTATGACGAATGACAGACACCAAATGGTCGCCATACTTCTCCCGAAGCCAGGCAATCGACCGCTGCTCCCAATCGGCGATGTCACGGCGGACATCCGTGCTGGCTCTGTATTCGTCCATCGTCACAGGGTGAGAGAAGATCAGGCCGGCAAGGGTATTCTGGTCCTTGCGGATCGCTTTCAGCGAAGTCTTGCCATTCCTGTCCGTCCGCGGCGTCCTTGCGGCGGCCGCCCGCTCGTCATGCAGCGCCCGCACCTCCTCCACACCGAGACCAAAAACGACTTCCGGTGCCCGCGGCGACGGGACATGCACCGATGCCGAGGGGACCCGCGAGACCTCATCGAAGATGTAACCGGTAGTCCGTCCCGCTTTGCCGGAACGGCTGTAGAGCTCGATACGCGCAAACTGATAGGCCAAGGGAAGCACTCGGGCGAATAACCCAAGTCTGCCTGCCGGCGGTCAGGAAAACAAAGTGAAAGTGAATTGTATAGACCGAATACAGCTTATCCGCCTGCGGCTCCTAAGCATCGGCTCTCCGAGTGGTGGACGTCAGCCTCATGGTTGCGGCTCAAACAAACATGCGATCGTTCCACTGCAGCAGCTTGGTACATCACTGAATACGCGAGAGGATGCCCTTCGCAGCAGCTGACCTCGAGTGGCACACTCTTCCCTCAGCAAAAAAGAACTCTTCACTGCGACTGCCTTTGCAGCTAGTACCCGCACCAAAATGAAAAGAATGATATCAATATGTACGCGTTATCATTTTTCTCTTGATTATTAAAACTGATTTCCCTATCTCACTAATATTAGTTTTAGAGAGGGTGACATGTTCCTTACTCGTCATGCAGAAGCGCGGCAGCGCCAACGATCGATCCCCAGCTACGTCATCGCCGCCACTTATGCCTTCGGCACCGACCGCGGCGTGCGGGATTCCGCCATTTCCTACACGCTCGACCGAGAGGCGATCGAGTTGGCCCGGGAGAGCTATCCCGACAGCATCAGCAAGGCGCTTACCAAGTATCTCGGCGTCTACTTGATCATCGGAAACGAGGGAAAAATCGTCACCGTCGCACGCGGCCGCTACCGCTCAACCCACCACTGAGTTTCACACCAGCAGGAGTAAGCCACCTTGGCTCAAGACCTTTCCATCGCAACTGAATTCATGGCGAAAATCTCTCGTTTCGGCTCTGTCGATCCACTCGCAAGCAGCGATCTAACGCTTGCCCAGGACGGCCGCATTCGCGTCGCCTATGCCCCCTTTGATCACGTCACGACCAACGCAAAGCTGGTTATCGTCGGCATGACCCCCGGACTGTCGCAGGCCACGGTGGCACTTGCCGCCGCGCGGCACCATCTGACCAATGGTGTCGACCTTGGAGAGGCCTTGCGCCGCGTCAAGCTAACCGCCAGCTTCAGTGGCGCGCTGCGGAGCAATCTCGTGACCATGCTGGATTCGATCGGTGTCCATGGCCTCTTCGATCTGAAGACGACTGCGGACCTGTTCACTCCTGGAGCGGAGCATGTACATTTCACGTCGGCGCTGCGCTATCCGGTCTTTGTCAACGGCAAGAACTACAACGGCACGCCGGACATGCTGAAGACCCCGGTTCTGCGCCAGATGATAGACACCCATCTTGCCGAAGAGGCCGCCATGCTACCGCAGGCGCTGTGGCTACCCCTTGGCCCGAAGGCGGAGATGGCCCTCCGCCATCTCGCCTCTAGGGGACTACTCGGTAAGTCACGTATTCTGGCTGGACTTCCGCATCCAAGCGGGGCCAATGGCGAGCGCATCGCCGTGTTCCTCGGCAAGAAGAATGCCGATCAGGCGTCGCGACAGACGAGACCGGCACCGCTGCTTGCAGCCTACAATACGCTGCGCAATCAGATTTCCACCTTGAAAGGGTGCTGACATGGCCAAGCAAAAGCAGACACGTGAGGATCGTGTGCCATTCAGCCGTGAAGAGATTATCCGGGAAGTCAGACTGGCAGCACTCGGAATGGCCTCTCACATCGCCATCTGGGGCCATCGCCAAGAATCGCTGACCGTGGCATCGCACTATCTGGGTGTCGAGCTAGATGGTTATGACTACATAGGCGGCGGGCACCCGGAACTCGACTCAATCCCGATCGAGGAGCATTATCTCTATACAGTCGTGATGGACGCCTACGACCATGCGTACCAGTGCGGCGACATCTTCAACGATACGTTCAGCGTCGATGAACGTATGTTTGAGGTCGGCGGCATTCTCGCCGGCTTTCCGAAGGCAGACTTCAATGGCGAGCCCACGCCTCTCGATGAACTGAACCCGCAAAAGCTGCGGCAGGTTCTTCAGACGTTTCTTGCTCGCTACGCTCTTGACACTGGCGACAATCTCACCGTTCCGCAGCTGGCACTACTCGCTGACAT
>JAEZIN010000013.1 GCA_023436585.1 Bacillota bacterium
TCGCCATCCGTCCGTCGAGCCGGCGTAAGGTTTAGGCGAGATGAGCGAGGGGAGGGATAACAGTGTCCGAGGTACGTATCCGCGAGAATGAATCCCTGGAAAGCGCATTGAAGCGGTTCAAGCGTCAATGTGCCCGCGCAGGCGTTCTGGCTGAAGTTCGCAAGCGTGAGCATTATGAAAAGCCCAGCGTAAAGCGCAAGAAAAAAGCAGAGGCTGCCCGCAAGCGCAAGTACTGATTTTTCATGCACGACCCTTTCCCTTTAGGGAAAGGGCCTTTTTTTGTGCCCCGCGTGCAATGGTGTAAACAATCGGTGAATTCAAGCGTTCCGTGCAAAATCTCTTCGGGAAGCATTGCATGCAACAAACCTTTTTGGTATAATCTTAACAGAGTTGTTTGAAAAGAGGCTTCCATGGAGTACGCCTTCTTATTGTGGCCCCACGCCAATACAAGATATGTAGCATCCCTGCGAAAACTGGCCCATCAGGAATTGCACTGCATGCTCAAGTCATGCGGCATTCCGGCTGAGATTTCCTGGATCGACCTGGGCGGCGCTCCCTGGCTTCATGTTTCCTGCACCTCTTTGCCAACCTCCGCTCTTCATTTGATTTCCGGCCATTCCTCCATTTACATGGGCGCTACGCTGGAAAACGGCCTGCTACGACCGCTTGATTACAAGACCCCGGATTATCTCCCGCCGGACATGGCCGAAGTACTCAAATACAAGGGAAAGACGAATGCAGCGTTCACAGGGCTGATGCTCAATTGCGCCCTGTGTGCCAGCGCTTTTGTTCAATCCAAAGAGCCGCTGTTCATTATGGATCCCATGTGCGGTAAAGCGACCAGCCTGTTTTGCGCACTGACGCGCGGGCATAACGCCATCGGTGTGGAGATGGACGGGAAAGACGTCCAGGAGGCCGGCAGCTTTATCAGCCGCTACCTGCAGCTTCACCGCATCAAGCATAAGATAAGCCAGGGAAGCCTGACCTTGCCCGGCGGGAAAAGCGCTCCCTATACGGCCTGGCAGCTTGCCGATACGAATGAACATTATCAGGCGGGTGATACGCGTTCCCTCAAACTGATCCAGGGGGATACAACGCATTGTTCCGCCATGCTGAAGAAGCAAAGCATACATTTGATGATCGCCGACCTGCCCTACGGCGTGCAGCACGCACCACGGCAGGATCAGCGCATGGATGGTTTTCAGTCCCTGCTGAGAAAAGCACTGCCGGGCTGGCATCAAATATTGATGCCGGGCGGGGCCATTGCCCTTTCCTTCAATACGTATACTTTAAAAAAAGCCGATCTTGCCAACGAGTTGCAAAAAGCGGGATTTCATGTGTTGACCGAATCTCCCTTCGACGATTTTGATCACTGGGTGGAGCAAGCCGTACAACGTGATTTGTTGGTAGCCGTCAAACAATCATAAGCAATTTCCATGCATAAACCGCATGTAACCGACATAGTGTATTACATGCACATCTTTGCCGTTCATGCTATTGCACGCCATATTTGAGGAGGACATATTACCCATGCTGGATCTTCAATCCATGACCGTTCTATCCCTTAGAAAATTGGCCCGGGAAAAAGGAATCAAATTAAGCGCCGGCCTTGACAAGGAAGGCATCGTGGCGCGCATTGCCGCAGTCCTCTCAGACCCGGCGGATGTTCCTGTTCAAGCCAACAACTCAGCCCCAGCAGAAAATTCCTCCGCCGCGAAGGAAGAAACCGCAAGCCGGCCGGAGCCTGAAGCCATGGAAGAGGATGAGCCTCAGGACGAGGTGGATGAAACGGAGGCGGCGCCTGCCGCCATACAGCCCGTAGCCGCAGAAAAGCCGTCAGATGGGCCGCAGTACAAGCCGGCCTGGACCAATCCCCAGTACAACCGCTCCTCCACGGGGCCTGTATATTCCACAAAGCCCGCCTGGCAGGCCCGTTCCATCACGCCTGCCCCCAGGCAGGCGCCATTGATGCGCCAGGAGACGGTCCGCCAGGCGCCGCCGCCCCGCCCGGCGGGGTATGCGCCTCGCTTTGGCCCCGATGCCCCCGATACGAGCGAAAATGCACCAGCCGCGCCCAGCCGCTTTGGGCCGACCGCTCCTACCGCACCTGTTCGCAAGGATATGCAAGAACAGGAGCAGGATGTATTCCGCCCCGCCGCACGCCAGGAAACATTCCGCCCCGCCCCTCAGGACGCGTACATGCGGCCCGCCCAAAGAAGCGAAACACCGCGGCCTGCCTATCGGAACGAACCTTACCGCGAGGATACTTACCGCCAGGACGGATTTAGGAACGATGTACAGGCTGAGCAGTACAGACCCGAGCCCGTCAACCGTGATCCTTTCCGTCAGGAACAGTCCTTCCGCCAGGATGCCTTCCGCCCTGACGCATTCAGGCAGGAGCCCTTCCGCCAGGAAGCTTACCGTACGGAAAACTTCAGGCCGGAACAGCAGTTCCGCCAGGAAACGTATTTCCGCCCTCGCAGGGACACGGGCTACTACAACCGTGAGCTGGGAACCTCCAATCCCGCCGTGCCGGAAATGCTGGCCACAGGCGAGTGCGGCGACGGCAGCGGCATACTGGAAATCCACCCCGAAGGGTACGGCTTTTTGCGGGCGGAGAACTTCCTGCCCGGCAACAAGGATGTGTACGTATCCATCGCGCAGATCCGCCGCTTCGGCCTGCGCACCGGCGATCACATCACCGGAAAGACCAGGCCTCAGCGGGAAGGCGACAAATACAGCGCCCTTTTGTACATCACCGACGTCAACGGCATCCACCCCGATGAACTGCGGGACAGGGTTTCCTTTGACGATCTGACGCCCATTTACCCCAACAAACGCATTACGCTGGAAAACAGCGGCGACAATTCCGACCTGGCCATCCGGCTGGTGGATCTGATTGCCCCCATCGGCTTTGGCCAGCGGGCGCTGATCGTGGCCCCGCCCAAGGCCGGCAAAACCACCATCCTCAGCAAGATTGCCAACGGAATCACCCGCAACTATCCCGATGTGCATGTGATGGTGCTTTTGGTGGATGAGCGCCCCGAGGAAGTGACCGACCTGAGGGAATCCATCCAGGGCGAGGTACTTGCCTCCACCTTTGACGAGATGCCCGAAAACCATGTCCGCCTGGCGGAAATGGTTCTGGAGCGCGCGCAGCGGCTGGTGGAACAGAAAAAAGATGTGGTGGTGCTGATGGACAGCATCACGCGCTTAAGCCGCGCCTACAATGCCGTGGCCCCGCAGACGGGCCGGGCCATGTCCGGCGGCCTGGCTCCGGGGGTCTTGCACAAGCCCAAGCGATTTTTCGGCGCGGCAAGGAACGTCCGGGAAGGCGGAAGCCTCACCGTGATTGCCACCGCCCTGATTGAAACGGGTTCCCGGATGGACGACATCATCTTTGAGGAGTTCAAGGGCACCGGCAACATGGAATTGGTGCTGGACCGGGAGCTTTCCGAAAAGCGTGTGTTCCCCGCCGTGAACCTGCAAAAGAGCGGCACCAGGCGCGAAGAGCTGCTTCTTTCCCAGAAGGAGCTGGACGGCATCCGCTCCATCCGCGGCGTTTTATCCTCCGCCAACGCCAAGGATGCTACGGAGCAGCTTTTGTCCATGATGGAAAAAACAAAGTGCAACGCAGATTTGTTCGCAAGGCTGCAGGATTGGATTACCATGTGGGAAAAGAGCGGATTTGTGCTGCAGCGCTGACGCTTATCATAAAAAGGGCACTGTCGTAAAATGAGGGGAGCTGTGTTTCCCTCCAGTTGCTTCACCGGAGAAGACAGCGAACTTGCTTTGATTATTATTTTGCCAAAAAGTCAATGAGAATTCTTCCGAATTTGGCAAAGCAATGCTTGCAAAACCTGCGCATCTATGATAAAATCAGTTCTGCGGCTATAAAAGGCCAAGAAGCGCATGCGCAAAAGAGGTGAAATCATGAAAGATAAAATCCATCCCAAGTATGGGACAGCCACCGTTCGCTGCGTGTGCGGTGAAACGTTCGAAACCGGCTCCGTTAAAAAGGAACTGAAAGTAGAAATCTGCTCCAAGTGCCATCCCTTCTACACCGGCAAGCAGAAGCTGGTGGATACCGGCGGGCGGGTGGACCGTTTCAAGAAGCGTTTCGGAATGTAAACCATCGTCCAATAAAGAAGCAGAACGGCTTGCCGGCCTGCTTCTTTTTTCAATACATCCCAGAAACTAACGGCAGGGATAAACGCAGGCAATGTCGAATGATTGTATATTGCCTGTGTGCGTACCAGGCGGAAAGAGGAATGATTTTATGAATAAATCTCCCGCACAAAAGCGCGTCGATATTGGCGGCCAGGCCGTTATGGAAGGCGTTATGATGAAGGGGCCGGAGGCTATCGCCGTAGCGGTGCGCCGCCCCAACGGTACCATTGTGGTCAAGCGTGACACGTATACCCCGCCATCCAAAAAGCATAAATGGATGGGCTACCCCTTCTTCCGGGGGATTATCGGCATGGGCAGCATGCTCTCCCTGGGCATGAAAACGCTGCAGCTAAGCAGCAACATGCTGGGGCTTATGGATGAGGAGCCTTCCAAGTTTGAAAAGTGGCTTTCGAAGAAGCTTGGCAAGGGCATCGACAAGATCGTCATGGGCACGGCAGCCGTATTGGCCGTTGTGCTGGCCATCGGTCTGTTCTTCGTGATCCCGGCGCTGGTGGGCAGCTTCTTGCGGCAGTCCATTGAATCCAGGGTGGCCGTCAATCTCCTGGAAGGACTGACACGCATCCTGATCCTGATTGGGTATATGGTCTTTTGCGGCTCCATCCCCGATGTGCGGCGCACCTTCCAATATCACGGCGCGGAGCACAAAACGGTGTATTGCCATGAAAACGGCCTGCCCCTGACGCCCGAAAACGCCAGGCAGTTTTCCGCGCTGCATCCCCGCTGCGGAACCACCTTCCTTCTGATCGTGTTCGTCCTGGCCATCCTGCTTTACACCCTGGTTGGCTACAACGGCAGCAGCTACATTCTGCGCTTGTTAAGCCGGCTTGCGCTTTTGCCTGTGGTGGCCGGCATCAGCTATGAAATCCTCAAAGGGCTAGCCCATGCCAAAGGCAAACTGGTAAATGCCCTGCGCTGGCCGGGGCTGATGATGCAAAAGCTCACCACCCGCACCCCGGACGACAAGATGCTGGAAGTGGCCATCGCCGCCATGAACGCCGCGCTCTACGGCCTGCCGGAGGGCGAAAAGACAAAGGACGGCTATACCATTGTAAACGCCGAGCCCAAAGCGGAAACCGTTCAGGCATGACGATTCTTGATGCGTTAAAAGAAGCGTCGGGAGCGCTGCTTGACGCTGGCGTTCCCGACAGCCGTCTGGATGCGGAGCTTTTGCTGGCCCATGTGCTGGGCACGAATCGAATGGCGCTGCTGATGAACGGATCGCGGCTCCTTTCCCCTGCCGAAGAGGCCGTTTACGGCGCCCTTGTACATCGGCGCAAGCAAAGGGAGCCGCTGCAATATATACTCGCCTGCCAATCCTTTATGGGTTTTGATTTGTATGTGGATGAAAATGTGCTGATTCCAAGGCCGGAGACGGAGCTTCTTTGCGAGCACGCCATCACATGGCTGAAGCAGCGGAAGCTGCCCTCCCCCAGAATTTTGGATCTTTGCACCGGCAGCGGGGCGCTGGCCGTGGCCATCGCAGCAATGATGCCAAATGCCAAGTTTTCCGCCGCGGACATATCCGAGAAGGCCCTGGAAGTGGCCAAAAGGAACGCGGCACAGCACAAGGCGGATATTGCCTTTCATCAAGGCGATTTTTTGGGAGCAGTTCCGGGCATGCGCTTTGACCTGATCGTTTGCAATCCCCCCTATATTCCCACTGCAATATGTAATACGCTGCAGGCGGAAGTGCTTCAGGAACCGCGTGCCGCGCTGGACGGTGGTATGGACGGCCTGTTCTTTTACAGGAAGCTTGCCCTTGAAGCGCCGCCTCATCTCAGCCCCGGCGGGGCGCTTTTTTGCGAAGTGGGGTACGGCCAGGCGGAGGATGTGCAAAGCCTCTTTGCGCCGTGCTTTGAAAAGACGGATGTCCTAAATGACCTGAGCCGCATACCGCGGATCGTGACCGCCCTATTGCCCAATTCCCTCCCAGGAGGAAATAATGTTCGACAAGTTTGAATGGATGCAAAATCGGTACCAGGAACTATCCACCGCCGTTTCCCAGCCCGACATCATCGCCGACCAGGCGCTGTGGCAAAAGCTGGTGAAGGAGCATGCCCAGCTGGAGCCTTCCGTGCAAGCCTGGGAAGCCTATAAGATGCTTCTTTCGGAGCTTACCGATGCCCAGGCTTTATTGAAAGACCCTGACCTTGCGGATATGGCCCAGGAGGAGCTGCGTTCCCTTTTAACCCGCAAGGAGGAGGCGGAGCAGGAGCTGAAGGTGCTGCTTTTGCCCCAGGACCCCAACGACCGGCGCAACATCATCATCGAGATTCGGGGCGGCGCCGGCGGCGAGGAAGCCAGCCTGTTCGCTGCGGAACTGATGCGCATGTACACCCGCTACGCCGAGCGCCACAACTGGCGCGTGGAGCCGGTGAGCATCAACGAAACGGAGCTTGGCGGCGTAAAGGAAGCCGTTTTTTCCATGTATGGCAGCAACGTATTCAGCCGGCTCAAGTTTGAAAGCGGCGTGCACCGCGTGCAGCGTGTTCCTGCCACCGAGTCCTCCGGCCGTATTCACACCAGCACCTGTACCGTGGCGGTGCTGCCTGAGGTGGAAGATGTGGAGATTACCATCAACCCCGGCGACCTGCGCATCGATGTATACCGCTCCACCGGCCACGGCGGCCAATGCGTAAATACCACCGACTCGGCGGTGCGCATCACCCACCTGCCCACGGGCCTGGTGGTCACCTGCCAGGATGAGAAAAGTCAAATCAAAAACAAGGACAAGGCCATGAAGGTCTTGAAATCCCGCCTTTTTGAGCGCATGCAGGCGGAAAAGGATGCGGAATACGCCCAAAACCGCCGCGGTCAAATCGGCACAGGCGACAGGAGCGAGCGTATACGGACCTACAACTTTCCCCAGGGCCGCGTCACCGACCACCGCATCGGCCTTACCCTGTACCGCATCAACGACATCGTGGACGGTGATCTGGACGAAATTATCGATGCGCTGCGCATAGAAGAGCAGGCGGAGCTGCTAAAGCAGCTGAATTTGCAGTCATAACCTGCCTTTCCTCCGGCATACCTTGCATGCAGGGTATAAAGGGGGAAGCCGCTATGGATTATGGTGCGATGCTGATGTTAAGCGCCAGCGCGGGATTTCTGGGTACGGGGCTGGGCGGGCTGATTGCCATCCTGCTGCCCCGTCTTTCTTCCAGGGCTATCAGCCGTATCCTGCACTTTACGGGCGGTTTGATGATATCCATCGTCTGCTTTGAGCTTTTGCCGGAAGCGCTTGTATTGCATCAGCCGACAGCCATTGCCTCCCTTTTGATCGGCATACTGTTCATGCTTGTGTCCGATGTGATCCTGACACGGTATGAAAAGCACAAGGGAACCAATTCCCTGCTTCGTTCCGGCGTTTTGATCGGCATCGGCATCGCGATGCACAACCTGCCCGAAGGGCTGGCGGTAGGCGCAGGTTATGCCGACGCCCCGGTGTTCGGCCTGGCGCTTTGCCTGGCCATTGTGCTGCACGATGTGCCGGAAGGCCTGTCCATGGCGCTGCCCCTGCGGGAGGGCGGCATGAAGCTGTACCGCGTGCTGCTGGCTGCTTTGTTCAGCGGCATGCCCACGCTGGTAGGCGCGTTTATCGGCCTGTATGCCGGCGGCTTCGGGCACCAGGCGCTGTCCGCCTGCCTGGGCCTGGCCGGAGGGGCCATGCTTCAAATAACCTGCGCCAGCCTTTTGCCTGAAGCACAAAAAAAGAGCACGGGGCGCATTGAGACGCTGTTATTATCTCTGGGTATCGTATCCGGCTGCCTGCTGGCGCTGTGGCTGTAAAGCCATATACAACAACAAATGAATGGTAAGGAGCCTGCCCCTGATGGAAACCCAATGCCTGAAGCCTGCCGGGGAAGCTATACGGTTTGCGGCCTCGCTTATAAATAAGGGAGAGTTGATTGCTTTCCCCACCGAAACAGTATACGGCCTGGGGGCCGACGCGCTGAACGAAAAGGCGGTCTTGTCCATTTTTGCCGCCAAGGAACGCCCGGCGGACAATCCTCTAATAGTGCATATATCTGACAGGTCCGGCCTGACTCCCCTTTGCAATCCTACGGATAAAGCCGTTCAACTGATGGACGCCTTCTGGCCCGGCCCGCTGACCCTGCTGTTAAAAAAGAAAGCCGTTGTGCCGGATGTGACCACCGCTGGCCTTGATACCGTGGCCATACGTATGCCCTCCCACCCTGTGGCCAGGGCACTTTTGGATGCCTGCGGCTGTCCTGTGGCTGCGCCCAGCGCCAACCGCAGCGGCCGGCCCAGCCCCACGACAGCCCAGCATGTCATGGAGGATATGGCGGGGCGGATCCCCCTTGTTCTGGATGGAGGCCCCTGTGACGTGGGCCTGGAATCCACCGTGGTGGATATGACCGGGAATATCCCTCTTGTTTTGCGGCCAGGCGGCATCACCCCGGAGATGCTTTGTGACGTCATAGGGCCTGTGGAGACGGCCGGCAGCATCCTTTCACCCCTTCAGCCGGGCGAAGCCGCCCCATCCCCCGGTATGCGGCACAGGCATTACGCCCCCAGCGGCATGCTGACCCTGGTTACCGGCAGGCCGGAAAACGTCATCCAGGCATGCAGAAGGCTCTATGACCAAGCCATGGAAGAAGGCGGGAAGGCTTGCATCCTGGCCCTTTCCGAGCATTTGCCCTCTTATGGGACAAGGTACGCGCTGGATATCGGCAGCCTGCACCGGCCGCAGGAGGTGGCCGCCAGGCTCTTTGATGTGCTGCGCCGCATGGACCGGGAAGGCATTCATACCATATTCAGTGAGGTAGTGGAGGCCAGCGGCCTTGGGCTTGCCATCATGAACAGGCTGGGCCGGGCCGCGTCCTTCCGTTTTTATGACGCCGACCGGGGATAGAGTTTTGCTTCATGGCAAAAACTCTTTGCTATCAGGAAAACAGGAGGCACCATGGCCCATATTTTGTTTCTGTGCACAGGCAACACCTGCCGGAGCCCCATGGCCAAATGCCTGATGGAGAACATGGCGCAAAAGCTCGGCCTGCCCATCACATGCGACAGCGCGGGCCTGATCGCCTTTCCGGGCGCGCCGGCGTCCCCGGGGGCACAGCGGGCCATGGCCGCCAGAGGCCTTTCCCTGCGCGGCCACAGGGCCAAGCGCATAAGTGCGGTGCTTGTCAAAAAAGCGGATGCGGTCCTTTGCATGACGGAGGCACACCGCAGGGAATTTATACAGCGTTTTCCCGAATTCGCGCACAAGGCGCAGGTATTTATACGGCCCGTATCCGATCCCTTTGGTGGCAGCGACAGCCTGTATGTACAGACAGCCGACCAATTGAACTCCCTGCTGGAAGAATGGCTGCAAGAGCATTGATTTCCCTGAAAAAAATAACGTTTGGCCTTGACAAGCCATGGGAAAATATTATATGATAGCAAATGGCATCAATAGACTCCGCTAGCCCCGGGACTATTGACAATGGCGGGAACATGCGACCATCATGCGTTCCGCATACTTTTTTAGACCTAATCCAAGGAGGAGAACCTTTTGAAGACCTTCATGCCAAAAGCCGAGGCCATCCAGCGGAAATGGTATATTGTCGATGCCGACGGGCTTGCACTGGGCCGTCTGGCCAGCCAGGTTGCCGGGATTCTTCGCGGCAAGCATAAACCCGTTTACACGCCCTTCATGGATATGGGCGATCATGTCATCATTATCAACGCCGAAAAGGCGGTTCTCACCGGCCGCAAGCTGGATGAGAAGATCTATTACAAGCACACCGGTTATCCGGGCGGCTTGAAGGAAATTGTCTACCGCAAGCTGATGGCTGAAAAGCCTGAGTTCGCGGTGAAAAAGGCCATCGTGGGCATGCTGCCCAAGGGCCCCCTGGGCCGCAAAATGGCCACCAAGCTGCGGGTGTATGCCGGCACCGAGCATGAGCATGCCGCCCAGCAGCCCGAAAAACTGGAACTGAAGTGACGCGGAAAGGAGCGTAAAACAATATGGCTCAAGCAGATTTCAATGCCGTTGGCCGCCGCAAGAAGGCTGTCGCCCGCGTCCGTCTGGTGCCGGGTCAAGGCAAAATCGTCATCAATACCCGGGATATCGATAACTATTTCGGCCTGGAAACCCTGAAAATGACCGTTCGTCAGCCCCTGCAGCTGACCAACGCCGCCGGAAGCTTTGATATTCTGGTGAACGTTGTGGGCGGCGGTCTTACCGGCCAGTCCGGCGCGATCCGCCATGGCATCAGCCGCGCTTTGTGCAAGGCCGATCCCGAGCTTCGCGGTGCCCTCAAGAAAGCCGGCTTCCTCACCCGCGATCCGCGGATGAAGGAACGCAAAAAGTACGGCCTCAAGGCAGCCCGCCGTGCACCCCAGTTCTCCAAGCGCTGATACACAAACAAAACCGCCGCAACCGCGGCGGTTTTTCTATGTGCTGAAATTCCCCTATCCGACATTCACTATTGCCAGTCGTATATCCCCAGCTCATGCCGTATGCTTTCCGGCAGAAGCGGCACAAGCTGCATAAGCTGTCCCGTGATGGTATGCGCGTGGGACTGCGCATAGCTGCTCCACTGCTCCGGATCCCATTGGATGGGATACAGCACCTGGGATGCGGGTATGTTCTTCATGGAATCCCATAAGGCCGTGCCGGCAGAAGCTTCCGTTTGAAGGGCGATGCTTGCCAGGGGCTCGTATGTGTCGTTGTAATACAGGCTCACCTGCCGCATGATGCCTGACGGCGATACCGTTGCGTTGGAGGTAAGGCTTGCCCTTACCATGGGGCTATACGTCTCCTGGAAATACACGTTCAGGCGTTCTTTTTCCGTACCGCCTGCCTTGTCGCCTGTCCACTCAAATCTATACTGGATGCCGGCATCCAGATCCACCCGCCTTTCCTGGCCGCTGACCACGTAAATGCGCGCTGAAAAAGTACCGGAGCCAGCATTCCGATGGTCCAACGCCATGTCCAGATAAGCTGTGCCCGGATTATAGGCATTGTTCCCTTCCAGCTTGATCTTGACGGTGTACAGCGCGCCTTCCTCCCCGTTTTCCACGGTAAGGGCGAAGCTGAATGCCATTATGCCGGCGTCGACCTTTGCTTCCACCGCCACGGGCTTATGCAGACTGTCAAGGAAACACCGGACCTGCCCGCTGAACGACGCTTCCCTGATGGCTTCCACTGCTGAAGCCTGGCTGCGGCGGGCATAGCTCTCCAGTAACGCCATGTTTTGCTCAAGCGGGAGGTCCGGTGAAATCATCCTTTGCCAACCGGCGGATATAAGGGAGCCGGCAAGCCACATATCCGGCTTTTCCAGAATACGGGCAATGTCCTCGTTGGAAAAATCCACGGTAGCCACAAAGGAAGCCGATGGATAAGTGGGGTCGTTTACCGGCTGAAGATCCTTCATTGCCGTTTCCACCCGCCCGCCTAGCTCCCGGTTACAGGCGGACACGAATTGATCAAAAGCCTGCCTAAGCTGCGAATCCTTTTGCCGCAGCGAAGTAAGCAAAAACCAGGCCGTACTTTGACCGCCATAGCTGGATCTGGCGAGTTCCTTCTGCCCCGCCTGGATACCCATGTACATCAAATTCTCAATTTGCTGCCTGGTTATGGCCAGAACATCCTGGCCGATCACGTTGCTGCCCGCATAAAAAGTATCCTTGTCCCGCAGTCCTTTGAGCGTGAGGACCGATATTCCCCATTGCTGCCATTCCAATGCCCCGAAGTCCATCCCCAATACAGAGGCTGCAGATAGCTTCAGCTTGAAGTTTTTGGCAGCATCTGCCCAGTCAGGAGCTTGGCGGGTCAAGAAATCCCCCGGCACCAGGGCGATGGAGGTGTTCACCGTATTTCCATTCTCCAGCGCAGATGAAATGAAGTCCCCGGAAGGGGTCAATGGCCCTGCCGGCTCCTTATACAATTCCGCTGCCGGCCATACAAGCTCCAGCAGCTGTTCCACAAGATAAGCATAGTCCGCTTCAAAAGCACCGGCACTCAAAGTTCCCTGTACGTTTTGCTCCGGACCGAACAGTTCATCAAATACAGCGAACGGGTCCTCTTCCGCCATAGCCATTGGAACCTGTACCAGGAGCATTGCTGCAAGAAGCAGAACCAGCCACCGCCTGATCGAAAGCATAGGAAGCCCCCCATTTCAAATTCTATTCCGGTCCATTGCTGCACGAAACATATATATGGCATATATGTTTCTTCATGCACCACAATTTTCCTTCTTTAGGAATAGAATACATGGAGGGCTTCTGTTGGTTAAGGCGGTACGGAACCGTTTGTTAATGCTTCCTTTGCAGCTTCTCCCCCGTCCAGCCCATTGCCTTAAACAGCTCCACGACCAGGATGGGTGCTGCGCAAAGCCCGGCCACGATGGCCCATTGAACTGGCGTCATGGGAACCAGGCGGAAGATACCTTGCAGGAAGGGCGTCAGGAGCACCACAAGCTGCAAGAACAGGGATGCGCCTCCGGCATAAAGCAGCCATTTGTTACCCGGCCCTTTGCTGAAAAGGGAGAAGACATTGCTCCTTAGATTGAAGGAATGGAAAATCTGTGTGCCGGAGAGGACCGCAAAGGCCATGGTCTGCCCCAAAGCCACACCGCCCATCCGCTGGCCGAGCAAAAAGGCACACAGCGTAAGCACCGCGATGAGCGCTCCCTGATAACCCAGCCGGAACAAAAGAGGCTTTTCGAAAATCGCCGATTTGGGATCCCTGGGGGGCCTTTGCATCGTGTTCGCTTCCTCCGGCTCCATGCCAAGCGCCAGCGCGGGGAAGGTATCCGTCACCAGGTTCACCCACAGGATGTGAATGGGCAAAAGGGGCGAAGCCCAGTTTAAAAGCGTCGCGGTAAAGATGGTGAGTATCTCCCCCAGGTTGCAGGAAAGCAGGAACTGGATCGCCTTGAGGATGTTGTTGTAGATGGTGCGCCCCTGGGAAACAGCGGACACAATGGTGGCAAAGTTGTCATCCGTCAGGATCATGGCACTGGCTTCCTTGCTTACCTCGGTGCCGGTGATGCCCATGGCAATGCCGATGTCCGCGCGCTTTAAAGCCGGGGCATCATTGACGCCGTCGCCCGTCATAGCCACGACGTCGCCCCAGGACTGCCAGGCCTTCACGATACGAAGCTTGTGCTCCGGCGAAACCCGGGCGTATACGGCGATATTGCGGACCTCTTCTTTTAACCTGTCGTCGTCCATCCTGGCCAATTCGATGCCCGTTACCACGCGGTCGCCCTTGCCCAAAATGCCAAGATCCTTGGCAATGGCCGCGGCCGTCGCTTTATGATCGCCGGTGATCATCACAGGCTTGATTCCCGCGCGGCGGCACATGGCCACCGCGTCCCGGGCGGAAGGCCTGGGCGGATCGATCATACCCGCCATGCCCAGGAAGATCAGGTTCTTCTCGTAATCGCCCTGCTTGTCTCCGGTGGACAGCGAAGGCACCTCGCCCATGGCAAAGGCCAGAACACGCAAGGCCGCCTCGGCCATTTCCCGGGCCGTTTGCTGTATCTTCTCCACATCCTCCTGGGTGATGGGCCTCACCCCGCCATCCTGGATGTGGGTGCAGATATCCAATATCTCATCCAGCCCGCCCTTGGCGAAGACGCGCATCTTGCCGCCTTCCTGGTGGATAGTGGCCATGCGCTTGCGCTCGGAATCGAAGGGGACCTCGTCAACCCTTGGCATCTTTCCTTCCAGGCGCTTTTTTTCATACCCCAGCACCTTGGCGAAATCCATCAAGGCTGTTTCCGTGGGATCACCCAGGAAGGCATCTTTCCCTTCTACTTTCCCTTCCTGCGCATCGTTGCACAGTACCATGGCCGTGCCCAGCAGCACCGCGGCGCTTTGCCGGCGGAAGGCCTGGGCATCCCCCGCCTCAAAGGGCGCGCTGGCCGCCACCACCGTCATGCGGTTCATGGTGAGGGTTCCTGTCTTGTCGGAACAGACTACCGTGGCGCTGCCCAGCGTTTCCACGGCCGGCAGGCGCCGGATGATGGCGTGCTGGGAGATCATTTTCTGAACGCCGATGGCCAAAACAATCGTGACGATGGCCAGCATTCCCTCGGGAATAGCCGCCACCGCCAGGCTGATGGCTGTCAGGAACATTTCCCCAGCGTTTTTCCCATACAGTACGCCGATCAGGAATACGACGGCGCATACGCCGATGGCGGCGATGGCCAGCTTTTTGCTCATGCCGGCCAGGCGGCGCTGCAAGGGCGTCTTGACGCCCTCCTCCTTGTCCAGCATGCCGGCAATGCGGCCCAATTGCGTATGCATGCCCGTTTCCACCACGACGCCCTCGCCGCGGCCATAGGTGACAAGGCTGCCGGAATAGGCCATGTTGCGCCTGTCCCCCAGGGAAGCGCCCTCTTCCACCTCGCCCTCCCGCTTTTCCACGGGCGTGCTTTCCCCGGTCAGCGCGCTTTCCTGCGTTTGAAGGTTGACACAGGAGTACAGGCGGATATCCGCCGGAACAAAATCGCCCGTTTCCAATACCACCACATCCCCGGGCACCAGCTCGCCCGCGGGCAGGATGTGCACCTGCCCATCCCTGCGCACCTTGGCGTGGGGGGAAGCCATTTTTTTCAGCGCCGCCAGGGAGTGCTCCGCCCGGTTCTCCTGAACAACGCCCAATACGGCGTTGATCACAACGACAAGCAAAATAATAATGCTGTCCGTCCACTCGTGCAGCGCCACGCCCGATATGACGGCCGCCGCCAGCAGGATCAGCACCATAAAATCAGCAAACTGACTTAAAAACATCTGCGCTACCGTGCGGCCTTTTTGAGCGCGAAGCTCATTGGGTCCAAACTTTTGAAACCGCCGGTCAGCTTCCTCCCGGTTAAGGCCCGTATCCCTCAACACATCCAGTTCCGCAAATACGGCCTCTATCTTTTTTCCATGCCATTCCATACGGGTACTCCTTTCGGCAAGCGTCATAATACCAGCAAGCCATCCTATCATAAATGATAGGATGGCTCAAGAGAGGTTGGTTCAAAACCAGAGAATCAGTTCCGGAAGGTCATTTTTTGCGCTCCAACCGCGCAGCGCGGAAATTGGCTTATTGCCGATTATGAGAAACCGTCGCCTGCTTTTAGGCCCCGCAAGAGCTTATATAACGCGCCGTCCTTTTTGGATACCGTGCGCGTATGGATACCCGCCTCCCTGCAGAGGGCCGCCATCACATGGCCTGTTCTTATCTGCGGGTGGCGCAGGACCCTGTTCTGAACAGGCCGGCAAGCTTCGCGCGAGAATGCCATATAAGCATACTTCTCATCCTCATATGGCGCCTGACCGCCCTTTAACACACGGTGAAGCTGCGACCTTGGCACACGGCACGCAAAATGGCACCAGTCGCCCTCCGGCATTGGGCACTCCCTTTCATGCGGGCATGGCGCCGCGATATGCGCACCCATGGAAAGAAGCTGCCTTCTTGCTTCCATCAGGTTTCTATAACCCGCGGGTGTGCCCGGCTCCACGATCACAAGCAATGATTCCGCGGCGTTCCACAGCTTCGTGACCGCTTCCGCCCGCATGCCGTCTTTCAGTTCATTGAGCACATAGGCCATAATCACAAGCTCCGCGCGCTCACATAGCGTATCCGTGCAGATATCGCGTTCCAGCCACACCGCTTTTGCAAGGGCAGGCGGGCCTGCCTGCATCAGCGCCTGGCCGGTGCGGCGCATGGCCTCCTCCCGCTCCAGACACAAAGCGCTGTCCAGCTTCAGTATTGCCTCAGCCGCCCAGGATGCCGCCCCAGTCCCCGCCCCAACATCCATCATGGTACGGGGCATGCTGGTAAGCGGCGCAAGCGCCTGCTCAAGCGCATCATGTACGGCGCAGAAGGTGGCCGGCATTCTGGACGCGGCGTAGGCTAAAGCCTCCGCCTCCCCCGTAACAAGACGACTGCCCGTACCGTTTAGCGTACGGTAGCGCTCACTGAGCGTTTGCGCGTTCTTTGCCATATCTTCCCGGTGCAGGCCGTATACCAGCTTCTCCAGTGCTTCATTCAGCGATTGGGGCAATATCATCCGCCTGTCCCCTTACATCAGTTTACAAGGCCGGGGCTGGGCAAAAACTCGCCTGGAAGGTAAATCTCTCCCGCCAGCGACTCAGGCTGCGTGCCGGCCACATAAAACCGAATCCTGGACACTACTGGGTTTTCACACAGCGTATTGACGATGGCATAGATCATTTGCCGCTCCTGGCTACCGGACAGTGAAGAAGATGCCGCGCGCACCGCCTCTGAAAAATGAACGAGGAGTGTATCGTCGTTCAGGCCGATGCCCAGCAGGTCCTTGTCCTTCAGACCCGGCGGAAAAACGCCTTTCAGGCCGGCTACGGTATCGTAACCCCTAGGTCCCTCATTGAGCTGCAGCAGAAGATACCTTGGATTCTGCGCCTCGAAATAGGGCACGGGCCGGTTCACTGCCGTTAACTTGCCATTGTCCGCCGCGAAGTACAGCCGGCAGTATGACAGCAAAAGAGGGCCGTAGTCGCTACGCTTTTGCTGTCCGTTCTGAAAAGCGATGGTCTCCCGGGTGTAAATACTGCTTGGCTCTACATCCGGTATCGGGTCCGGATCGCTGCCGATATACATTTCCACCGCCACTACGCCTGGCAGGAATGTGGTCAAGGTGTATGTAAGCGATGCCATGCAGGTGGAGCGCGTGACATCGCTGGCAATCAACTGCTCATTCAAATCCGGGGAAAAATGCAGTATGACCTTCCGGCCGCCTACGCCTGACAACTCCGAAACAACAGGCGCCCGGTCAAGGAGCTTTGTAAGATCAGGCAGCGTCGGTACGTTGCCCAGGTATTCGGCCCCGCGGGACAGTTCCTGCAAAAGGCCAGTCACAAGCTGCTCCGGGGTCTGCCCCTCAAAGGAGATATTGCGAACCTCTGGCAATATGCCGGTGCCCATCCTGGCCGGAAAGTACAGCGTCGCGGTGGTGGAAAGCCTGCGCGCGGAGGCATCCTCCGAAAGCTGCGCCTTTTGGGCCTCCGCCTGTTCCCATAGCGCGTCCAGGTCCTCCCCCGTACGCCTTTGCAGCGTGCCCATGGGAAGGCTGGAGGACACATCCAGCCCCACCTGCGCGCCTGCCACAAGCACGTTCACATACCGGATATCGCTGAATTCCGTCAGCGTGTTGGCGATAGCCTGGCACACCGTGTAAAATTCCTTGGGCTCCAGTTGATGGGCGGAGGCCGCCAAATTCACCGTGGCCACATCCCGGGATACTTCCACAGGATTGGACCCGGCCAACTGCAGCTGCACTGATTTGGACAAAGGTGATACCGCCATGTTGCCCGGATAGTCCAACAACGCCTTGAGTATCTCCTCCGCCCCGTGCCTGCCTACGGGCAGCGTGACCTTCACCTGCTGGGAGACAAGGCGGACGCCGTCCGCCCTCGGAAGAAAGAGCGTAGCCGTCGTATCGTACTCCAGGCCCGCGTCGCCTATAGGCGGCTCATACACCATGGGCGGCGGCGGAAGTGTCATAGGAACAGCACCGCATTCCCCAGAGATGACAGGCACGCTGGGCTGGCAGCCGGATACGGCAAGGCAGGCCGCAATCAGGACAGCCGCAAACAAGCGCTTTCCGTACTTCATTGCCCCGCCTCCTCCCCTGCCATCAAATCCATCAATGCCGCTAGCTGCTCATACGTGATTTTCCATATGCCCCTGTCCCGAAACAGCATAACGGGAAAGGAAGTGAACGATGTTTCTTTCCCGTTCCCTATCACCAGCTTCAAATCAGTATTCATGACAGCCCTGGCACCGTCATGGGATACGCTTCCCCCCGTTGTGTCAAAGCCTGTGATAGACGGCGATGTGTCCCACTTTAAGAGCGCGGTTTCTATGCTGGGCCGCGGCTGGCCGCCATGCGGATTGAATGCTGCGATATACAAATACAGCCTGCTCCAATCCCTCTCCTGCCAGGCGCTGATAACGGTGCGCAGTGTGTTCTCCTGGTTCAAAAGCAGCGATTCGTCCCGCTTGAAGGGGGCCGAAAGGCCTCGCGGCATGCTGTTGTCGTGGAAATAAGCGTTTTCCAGCCTTAAGCTGGTGGAGACATCGCTGCGCTGCTGCACCAGGACCTGAACGCTTTGGTAAGGAAAATTCTCAATAATGGAGGCTGTCAGCCCTGCCATGGCCAGCCTGCGCCGCAAGGGCACCTCGCGCTGCCATTCCTCTCTGGCCTGCCAGTCGCTGGGCTCGTCTGCATAAGGGCGAAGCAGCGCTTCATTGAATGTGACGAAAAGCACATCGCCCTGGGGAATGGTATTGATGACTTGCACCTGGTCGGGGAAAAGACGCGAAAGCTCCGTGGAACCCGCGCCGGGTCCGTTTAGAAGCGCCTGCACCAGCGCCTTTTCTTCCGATTCATTTTGTGAAACGGAAATCACCCTGGCCTCCGCCGCCAGCATGGGCTCTTTTCCGTAGCGGAAATACAGCGTCACCGTCTGGGTATCCCGGTTGTTGGCGTTGGCCAGGGGGCTGTGAAGATTGGCTGTCACACCTGGAACCATGGTAGCCTCCGCCTTTTGCAAGGGATCGGGAAGCAGAGCGGCGCAGCCGGATACCAGAAAAAGCGCCGCGGCCAGCAAAACCATCAAAACACGTTTATACATGGCGCTCCTTTCTCAGCCGCTGTGGGCGGGCAGCTCCACGATAAAGGCGGCGCCCTGCCCCTCCTCGCTCCTTACGGAAACGCTGCCGCCGTGGAGCATAACGATCTGGCGTACGATGGAAAGGCCAAGCCCCGTTCCGCCCGTTTCCCTGGATCTGGCCTTATCTACCCGGTAGAATCTGTCAAAAATATGAGGAAGATCATCCTTGGGTATGCCTGGGCCGTTATCGCTGATGGTGATGGTGACTTCCTTGCCCGCCCTGGTAAGCCGCACTTGGATATAGCCGCCGGGCTGGGTGTACTTGACGGCGTTTTCCATCAGGTTATACACCACCTGCGTAAGCTTAGGGCCGTCGGCATACATCTCGCCCTCGTCCTGGATATCGGTTTGTATCGTCTGCTGACGCTTTTGCGCCATAGGCGCAAGCTTGTGGACCGTGTCCTCCACCAGATCGGAAAGGCGCATGTTCTGCCTGTTCAGCTTCATGTTCTTGGTATCCATCTGGACCAGTGTCAATAGATCGCTGATAATCAGGCTCAGCCGGTCGATTTCCTTGTTGATGTCGGTCATGAACTCGGTCCGCAGCTCCTCCTCCATCTCCGGCTGGTAGATGAGGCTTTCCAGCAGAATCTTCATGGTGGCCAAGGGCGTTTTCAGCTCATGGCTGGTGTTGGAAACAAACTGGTTGCGGCTCTTGTCCAACGCTTCCAGCTTTTCAGACATGGTATTGAATGTTTCCGCAAGGCGCTTCAACTCGCCCGAGCCTTTCACGGCCACCCTTGCGGAGAAATCGCCGCGGCCCATGCGCGCGATGCCCCTGGTGAGCATGGCGATGGGCTTTGTGATCACGCGGGAAAAGAAGAGGGCTATGATAAGCACCACCCCCGCCACGACGAGAAAATACAATATCATTTGGTCCTGCAGCTGATACAGGCCCTGCATCATGCTCTGCACCGGCGATGAAAAAAGCAAAACCCCAATTACCCCAGTTCCATTGGAGGTATTCAGGGCTGCTGTACAATATCCGAACCATTCAACGCTTGTATCCAATGGCCGCAGGAAGGAAAGCACTGTGCCGCCGGAAGCTTCCCCTGAACCCGTAATCCGGTGCAGTCCGTAATCGACCGTTTTGCCCTGCAGCAATATGCCCAGCACCTCGGGGTATTGCAGGCGCTGCCCGTTGATTTCCGAGAAGCTGTCAAATTGCACCTTCCCATCGGTATCCAGCACCAGCAAACGCCCGCCCAGTTCGCCCCCCGCTTCTTTCAACCGTTCTGTAAGCGCCGATGCCTGGGCCTTGTCAAAAAGCGGAGTAATCTGCGAGGCCAGCTTTTCCACGCTGATGCGGTCGGACCTGATGCGCTGCTCAAAAAGATAATCGCCAACCAGACTGGTCAGCGAGGTCGCCATCACATAGAAGGAGCCCCCGACGATCAGCAGGAAGGCGAGCAGTATTCTCCAGCGTATGCTGGCAAATGGGTTAATCCTTGTCGGTGAAATAATAGCCAACTCCCCATTTGGTGAAAATAAACTCGGGCTGAGCCGTGTTTCTTTCTATTTTCTCCCTCAGGCGCCGGATATGCACATCCACCGTGCGGGCATCCCCCGTATAGTCGTATTTCCATACTGTTTCCAGCATCGCTTCCCGGCTGAAAACCTTGCCGCGGTTGTTGATGAAAAGCTGCAGAAGGTCGAATTCCTTGGCGGTGAGCTTTACCTCTTTCCCGCCCAGGGTAACGGTACGGTTTACCACGTTGACTTCCATATCCCGGACGCGGATGACCTTCTTCTCCTCCGTTCCAGATGCATGGTTGGCCCTGCGCAGGATCGTCTTGATCCTGGCCTTCACCTCCAGGATGTTGAAGGGCTTTGTCATATAATCGTCGGCCCCGTACTCCAGACCGAGGATTTTGTCCATATCCTCACCCTTTGCGGTGAGCATAATGATGGGCACGCTGGAATATTCCCGGATGCGCTGGCATACGGCGATGCCGTCCAGCTTAGGCAGCATCACATCCAGAAGCACCAGGTCAAAGTCGCCAGAGAAGAATTTTGAAATCGCTTCTTCGCCGTCGGCAGCCGAATCCGTTTCATAGCCCTCCTGCTCCAGGGTATAACGCAATCCCTTGAGAATAAGGGGTTCATCATCCACCAGCAAGATCCGCTTCGCCATGGGCTTCCATCCTCTCCGCGCCTATTGATTTTTTCCGTTTCCTATATATTCTACTTTTTCATTGCGGAAAAATCAATAGAAATTGACCATTATGAAACAATTCCTGCAGGAAAACATACAAAAAAGCGTATGCTCTTCCCAAATACGTAGTTTTCGCGCCTGCATATAGTCAGATATGTTTATCATACACCGCATTTATGCATAAAAGCAATTGACTTTTTCATCCATTTTCCTGTATACTACGTTTTGCAGTCAAATTTTCCCGTCTTATTTATATGCTTCCGGAGGCCGCTGACAATGCATACAACAGCGATAATCACGCAATCCTCCAAAAGCCTGCGGCATGATTGGAACTTGAATACAAATAGAACCTCCCCCTTCCTTGCTGATGTGTAAAGGCGCCGTCGGCTGATATGCCGATGGCTTTTTTCCGCCCGAAAGGAGATGTTTTATGCGCAAAAAGCAGAGCCGCTTGCTTGTTAGGCTGGTGGCCGCCAATATATGGACCTATTTAGGCGCGATTTTCTGCACTGTATTTTCCGTATTGATCAATTTCATTACACCGCTTTTACTGGCTGAAACGGTCGACAGCATACTGGGCACCGCCCCCAGCAAGCTGCCAGGATTTCTCGCGGATATCATGGCCGCCCTGGGCGGAAGGGAATACCTGGTCCGCAACCTGTGGATTGTCGGGGGCATCCTTGTACTGCTCAATGTCATCAACGGTGTGTTTACCTACTTTAAAGGCCGCTGGTCTGCCGTGGCCAGTGAAAATATCGCCCTGACCCTCCGCGATAAATTGTACACCCACTTGCAACACCTGCCCTTTGCCTATCATGTCAAGGCGGAAACGGGCGATTTGATCCAGCGCTGCACCAGCGATGTGGAAACGGTGCGCCGATTTCTGTCGGTGCAGCTGGTGGAAGCCGTCAATACCGTATTGATGCTGACGGTTGCGTTCACCTTCCTGTGGAACAGGAACAGGGAAATTACGCTGTACAGCATGATCATGATCCCCGTACTTTTCTTAACCGCCTTCATATTCTTCAAGAAAATCACAACGAACTTTCAGCACGCAGACGAGAGCGAAGGCAAAATGAGCGCCGTTCTCCAGGAAAACCTGACCGGCGTTCGGGTTGTGCGCGCCTTTGGCCGCCAGCAGCACGAGGTGGAGAAATTTGACGCCGCCAGCGAGGATTACCGCGGGAAGGTGTTCAGGCTCATCCGCATGCTGTCCATCTACTGGAGCTCGGCCGACTTTTTGAGCATGCTTCAAATCATGGCGACGCTGCTTTTGTGCGTATGGTACGCCGTAGAGGGCATTATCACCGTGGGCACGCTGATTGTGTTCACAAGCTTCGTGGGCATGCTGCTTTTCCCCGTGCGGCAGTTAGGCCGTATATTGAGCGACGCCGGCAAGACAAAGGTCTCCATGAAGCGCATCCGCGAGATAATGGACAATCCCATGGAAACGCCGGAGCCCAATGCCTTGCGCCCGGAGCTTAACGGAGACATCGTGTTTGACGATGTGGTCTTTGCCTATGACGAAACAAGGCCGGTCCTCAACCACCTTTCCTGCACCATCAAGGCGGGCCAGACTGTGGCCATCCTGGGCAGCACGGGCAGCGGCAAGAGCACCATGGTCCACCTTCTGCAAAGGCTCTTCGAGCCGCAGTCTGGCAGCATTGCCATAGGCGGTGTGCAGATATCGAAGATTGACCGCAAGTACCTGCGCAGCCGCGTGGGTTTGATATTGCAGGAACCGTTCCTGTTCAGCAAAACCATCCGGGAGAACGTGGGTATTGCCATGCCCTCCCCCTCCCAGGAAGAAATCGAAAAAGTGGCGTCCGTCGCCTGTGCCCACGGTTTCATCAAAGAGAGCGAGAAGGGATATGACACGGTGGTTGGCGAGCGCGGCGTCACGCTGTCCGGCGGACAAAAGCAGCGCATCGCCATCGCCCGAACGCTGATGAAGGATAACGATATCCTGATATTCGACGATTCCCTGTCTGCCGTGGACACGGAAACGGATGCGCAAATCAGGGCCGCGCTGCGCGCAAGGTCCCATAAAGCCACCACCATCATCATCAGCCACAGGATCACCACGTTAAGCGAGGCGGATCATATTCTGGTGCTGGACCAGGGCCGCGTGGTGGATGAAGGCACCCACCAGGAGCTTTGCGCCAGGCCCGGGTTGTACCAGCGCATCAACCAGATTCAAACAGCCCTGGAGGAGGAGTTCACCTTAAGCCAGGCCAAAGTGAAAGCCGAGGTGGTGTGAGATGCAATACCAGGAAGAGATGGACTATACAAAGCAGTTTGACCTGAAGCTTTGGAAAAAGCTTCTTGGCTACGCAAAGCCTTATCACAAAAACCTGGTTCGCATCGGCATCTTCATGGGCATTTGCGCCACTGTGGACGTCATCTTTCCCAGGATGACCGGGTATGCCATCGACCATATCATCGGCAAGCAGGAAACGCAAAACCTGCCCTGGTTCATTGCCCTATACATAGGGCTCATGGTGTTGCAGGTCATATCGGTCTATATCTTTTTGCAAAATTGCGGCCGTGTGGAATCAGGCGTATGTTACCTGATCCGAAAAATGGGCTTCCGCAAGCTGCAGGAGCTTCCATTTTCCTATTATGATACCATGCCGGTGGGATACCTGATGACCCGCATGACCTCCGACACCCAGCGTCTGGCGGATACCATCGGCTGGTCGCTGCTGGACCTGGGCTGGGGCACGGTCTTTTTGACCATGTGCGGCATACAGATGTTCCTGCTCAACTGGAAGCTGGCGTTGATCGTGATGCTGGTAATCCCGCCGCTGGCCTTCATCAGCTGGAAATTCCAGCAGAAGATTCTGGCCTCCTACCGCCAGGTGCGCAAGACAAACAGCCAAATCACCGGGGCCTTCAATGAGGGCATCATGGGCGCCAAAACCACCAAGACACTGGTGCGTGAGGACATGAACACCAAGGAGTTTATGGAGCTGACTTCGCAGATGCAAAAAAGCTCCGTGCGCGCCGCGTCCCTGTCCGCGCTGTACCTGCCCATCGTCGTCTCCCTGGGTTCCCTGGCCACCGCCTACGCGCTGTGGAAGGGCGGCTATGACGTGTTCACCGGCGCCATGACGCTGGGCACCGTGCAGGTGTTCGTCAACTATACGATTCAGTTTTTCCAGCCGGTGCGTGACATCGCCAGGATCTTCGCCGAGCTGCAAAGCGCCCAGGCCGCGGCGGAGCGAGTGGTTACGCTGCTGGAAACGGAGCCGGATATTGTGGATTCACCCGAGGTGGTCAACAAGTTCGGCGACAACTTCCACCCCAAGCGGGAAAACTGGCCGGCGCTTAAGGGCGATATTGAGTTCAAGAATGTCACCTTCCGCTACAAGGAAGGCGAGCAGGTATTGATGAACTTCAACCTGCGGGTCAAGGCCGGCCAGACCATCGCGCTGGTGGGCGAAACGGGCAGCGGCAAGAGTACCATCGTCAACCTGATCTGCCGCTTTTACGAGCCGACGGCGGGCAGCATACTCATCGATGGCGTGGACTACCGCAAGCGCAGCCAGCTTTGGCTGCAAAGTAACCTGGGCTATGTGCTGCAGCAGCCGCACCTGTTCAGCGGCACCATCCGCGACAACATCCGCTACGGGCGAATGGACGCCACGGACGAGCAGATTCAAAAGGCCGCGCAGATGGTGAACGCCGAACCGTTCATCCTGCGTCTGGAAAAGGGTTATGACACCGATGTGGGCGAGGGCGGCAACCGCCTGTCCACGGGCGAAAAGCAATTGATTTCCTTTGCCAGAGCCATATTGGCCGATCCTGCCATATTCGTGCTGGACGAGGCCACCTCCTCCGTGGATACGGAAACGGAGCAGCTCATTCAGCAGGCCATCCAGCAGGTGCTTACCGGCCGTACAAGCTTCATCATCGCCCACCGCCTCTCCACCGTGCGCTCCGCCGACCGAATCCTTGTAATACAGGACGGCAAGGTCATCGAGGAAGGCAGCCACCACCAGCTCATTGTTAAAAAGGGTTACTATTATCACCTGTACACCAATCAGTTTGAGGATGAGCAGGGCCTTCAAATTCTGCAAAGCGCCGCCAGGGAAGCTGTCCCTGGACCCAGCCAAGGTGACACAGCCCCCTTGGAATCCCCATTATCAGTATAAGATATATACAGGTGTGATATATTGCGTCCTTCCATTTGGCTGGGATATAATGAACAGCGGATGGAAGGACGCTTCATTTTAAACACATGAGACAGGCCTCCGAAGGTCCAGGGCTCCGTAGCCGAAGCGCCGCCTGTGGCTGATAAAGCGAGGCGGAGGAGGCTGGCGAAACAAGCAGTGCGAGCGGCAGCGAGGCAATGCGACGATTGAGCCAGATGGGTAGGAAAGCCCTGGTCGCCCCCGCAAGCGCAAAATACTGCTGCATGGATTTGATATCAAACATGGGGATTTCAAAGGGGTGTCCCTTTGACGGGATTCCTAAGGGCGGAGCCCTTAGGGGAGAGGGAGTATGGGTAAAACAGTCGTTGTAGCCGAAAAGCCTAGCGTGGGCAGGGATATCGCCCGGGTTCTAAAGTGCAGGGAAAAGGGCGAAGGCTGCCTCACGGGGGATACATATGTGGTCACCTGGGCTATCGGCCATCTGGTGGCGCTTTGCGACCCGGATGAAATGGATGAAAAGTACAAAAAGTGGCGAATGGACGACCTGCCGATCCTGCCGGAAAATATACCCTTAAAGGTACTGCCCAAGACAAAAGGCCAGTTCCGCATTTTAAAGAAGTGGCTGTGCGACAAGGAGACGGACCGCATTATCTGCGCTACCGACGCGGGGCGGGAAGGCGAACTGATCTTCCGCTTTATTTATCAGGAGTCCGGCTGTAAAAAACCAGTGGACAGGCTGTGGATCAGCTCCATGACCGATGAGGCAATCCAGGAGGGCTTTGCCAAATTAAAGCCCGGCACGGCCTATGACAACCTGTATAAAAGCGCCTCCAGCCGGGCCCAGGCGGACTGGCTGGTGGGTATGAACGCCAGCCGTGCCTTTACATTAAAGCATAACGCGCTGTTAAGCGTCGGCCGTGTGCAGACGCCGACACTTGCTATACTGGTCAAGCGGCATCTGGAGATTGCGGCCTTCAAGCCGGAGGAATACTATACCGTCACGGCAGACTTCGGCGATTATCAGGGCATGTGGTTCAAGGAAGGCCAGGAGAACGACACACGCCTTTCCACAAAGGAAGCCGCCGAAGCCATCGTCCAGGCGGTGAAAGGCAAAGAAGGCAAGGTCCTTTTATCCGAATCCACACCCAAGCAGGAGCTTCCGCCCCAACTGTACGATTTGACTACCCTGCAGCGGGACGCCAACCGGCTTTTGAGCTTCACCGCCCAGAAAACGCTGAAGGTGGCCCAGAGCCTGTATGAAACCTACAAGGCCATCACCTATCCCCGCACGGACAGCCGCCACCTGCCCGACGACATGGCTGGGCCTGCAAAGAAAGCAATGCAGTGCCTGCCGGACGAATATCAATCCCTTGTTCCCGGCGCGATGCCGGAGGGAAAACTCAGCCATTTCCGTCGCGTTTTTGACAACAGCAAGGTCAGCGACCACCACGCCATACTGCCCACGCCCAAAAAGACAGACATCGCGAAGCTGCCGCCGGACGAAAAAAGGCTGTTCGACCTGATTATAAGGCGCCTTCTTGCCGCGTTTTATCCTGCTCATACATACGACGCGCTGAAGGTGATCACAGGGGTGAATGGGCACACCTTTCGCACAACCGGCCGCACCGTAAAGGAAGCCGGCTGGAAAAAGGTATACGAGGGCATTGAAAAGTCATCCAAGGAAGATGACGCGCCGCTTCCCGCCCTTAGTGCCGGCGATACCCGCACGGTGCAAAAGGCCTCCTCCAAAAAGGAAACCACCAAGCCCCCTTCCCCGCACACGGACGGAAGCCTGCTCTCCGCCATGGAGCACGCGGGCAAGGACATCGAGGACGAGGAGCTCCGGGAGCAGATGAAGGGCAGCGGGCTGGGCACGCCGGCCACGAGGGCCGCCATCATCGAGCGGCTGGTGGCGGTTGGATACATCCAGCGCAAAGGCAAAACGTTGGCTGCCACTGAAAAAGGCGTCGAATTGATCCGCGTCGCCCCGCCGGAAATCTCCTCGCCGGAGACTACGGGCCGATGGGAACTGGCATTGGACCGCATCGCCGAAGGCAATCAGGCACCGGAGCCTTTCCTGGAAGGCATAAGACGGCTGTGCGCCTTTCTGGTCAAGTACGCCCGGGAGGATGAAAAATCGGCCAGCTTCGTACGGGAAGAAGGCACGAAGGGCAAGGGCAGTACCAAGCCCGCCGCCCCGCCCCTGCCGGATATAAAATGCCCCGTATGCCATGAGGGCGGCGTGGCCGAAAACTCAAAAGCCTTTTACTGCACCCGGTACCGCCAGGGCTGCCGTTTTACCCTTTGGAAGGATTGCCTGAAAAAAGGCGGCGGGCCGCTGCTTACCGCAAAGCTTGTCCCCCTTTTGTTAAAGGACGGCAGCCTGCAGGGCAGCACCGGCCAACTGTCGCTTCAGGATGGCCATTTGAGCTTCACGCCCAAAAGCGCGGTCGCTCCTTCCGTCCGCATCCCCATTACCTATGTGAAAGACGGGAGAAAGTAGCAGCGCACCTTGCAACTTCCGGGCGGATGGGATAGAATATCCATAGGCCCCAGGCCCAGTTGCTTTGCCGATGATACAAGACGTACCGCCCGAAGGACGGTCGGCGCGTATATACGCCTTCATACGCAGGAAAGGCTGGTTCTTACTCCCATGAATATGCCCAAAAGGGGCCATATCTTTCGTTGGCCCCGTTCCCGGGACTTGTTCGATTCCACCGGCATGAGCGACAGTCTCCGCCGCAGCCTGTATTTTGTCATCTGGGCCGCCACCTTCGGCAATGCCTCCGGCGTGATCACCAACGGTGCGGTCTGGACAGGATTTTTGCGTGAGATCGTCCACGCCGATGACCTGCAGTTGGGGATTATTTTCGCCATCCCCGTGGTCGCCAACACCTCCCAGTTGTTTATCAGCTATTTGATGGAGCGTAAGCGCAACAGGCGCTTCCTGTTCCTGTTTTTTGGCATTCTGAGCCGTTCCCTGTGGATACCCATTGGCCTGCTGCCCTTCATAATTCCGGAAGCCGTGAGCTTTCTGCGCCTCTGGGCGGTTATCCTGCTGGTGGTGCTGATTTCCGGGGGCAACTCGGTGATCACCCTAAGCTTCAACAGTTTACTGGGCGACCTGGTGCCCCTGCGCATACGGGGCAGATATTTTGGCGTCCGCTACCGCACATTCGTCATGGCAGGTATTTTAGCCGGCTTGGCCGTATCCTGGATTATGGACAGCACCGGCATGCTGGGCTATACCATTGTTTTTATCGCGGCGGGTGTGCTGGGCATGATCGACCTGGCCTTCTTCTTCTTCGTGGAGTGGCCCCAAATGCGTACACCGCCGCCGGAGGAAAAGCAGGAGAGTATCTTTTCCATGATCCGCGTAGTGCTCCGTGACAAACCATTTATGATGGTTACGCTATTTTATACGGCCTGGTTTTTTTCCGTTAACATCGCAGCGCCATATTTCGTTGTGCACATGAAAGAAAACCTGGGCATGAATTATACTCAAATTACTTTGTACAACCAGATCACATCCAATATCATGGCTGTGTTATTTGTTTCCCGCTGGGGCAGGCTGATGGACAGGTACGGCAATAAGCCTATCCTGAATATCTCTGTTGTAATCTGCATGTTTACGCCGCTCTTGTGGGTTTCCGTCACACCTTCCACGACGTGGCTTGTTATCGTGCTGAATATATGGGCAGGGGTCTTCTGGGCACCTATCGATCTGGGGCAGCAGAATTACCCCCTTAATCTGGCCGGGGGAAAGAATCCCTCCATGTACCTGGCTGTGTTCTTCACTATTATCAGTCTGGTAGGCGCTTCCCTGGGGAGCACCATCGGCGGCTTCATGGTACACGGTGTGTATGCCCACCTGGAGACGCTGCAAGTTCGCTTGCCGGGTATCATACTCAACAGGTATCACTACATTTTCGCCACTTCAACGGTTTTGCGCATCCTCACCGTTCTTTTTGTCCTGCCGCTGATCAAGGAGGCGGGCACGCAGGCCATGCGGCCAGTGGTGCGTGAGATCAAAGCCGATACGATGTCAAGCTTCAGGCAAAACCTTGGCAGGATAAGGACATATATCCGCAGCAAAAAATAAGCAAGGAGAAAGACCATGGCAGAGCAGGTAAAGCAGCGCAGCGAAATTGAAAAACGCTGGCAATGGAAACTGGAGGACCTGTATTCCACCCTGGAGCAGTGGGAAGCGGATTTTCGAAAGGTCAAGACGTCGGTTGCAGAGTTCGAGGCTTTCAAGAATCAAGTGGCCAAGAACCCTGCCAAGGCCATCCGGTCCTACTTTGAAAGCCATCTTATTCTGGAGCGGCTGTTTGCCTTTGCCCATATGCACAGGGATGAGGACAACGCCAATACCACCTTCCAAGCGCTGACCGACCGGGCCGAAACGCTGTCGGTGGAGGCCGAGGCGGCCGCCTCCTTCCTGGAGCCGGAACTGCTGGCCATGGAGGAATCCGCCCTTTTGGCACTGATGAAGGACCCCGCCCTTTCGGACTTTGATGTCTATCTCCGCACGCTTTTGCGCAACAAGCCCCATACCCTCCCCGCCGAGCAGGAAAGGCTGCTGGCTATGACTGGAGAAATGGCAGGCGCGCCGCAAAACATCTACTCCATGCTCACCCATGTGGACATGAAGTTCCCCGACATCCATGATGACAAGGGAGAGGTTGTCCCCCTGACGGAAGCGGCGTACGGTACCTTTATCCGCAGCAGCAGCCCGCATGTACGCAAGGAAGCCTTTACCGCGCTGTTTGAAACATACACAAGCTTTGGGGCCACCATCTCCGCTGCCTATTCCGGCAGCGTAAAGGGCGATTTGTTCGCCGCCCGGGCCAGAGGCTTTGAAACCGCGGTGGAAGCATCCCTCTTCCCGGATGAAGTGCCCCTTTCCGTGTACGACAACCTGATCGATGTCATTCACGAAAGCCTGCCCGCGCTGAACGAGTACATCTCGCTGCGCAAGCCGGCCATGAAGCTTGATGAAATCCACCTGTATGACCTGTACGCATCCATGGTGGATGACTACGATATGAAGCTGCCCTACCCCGATGCCTACAAGATGGTGATGGAGGGGCTTTCCTCCCTAGGCGCGGGGTATCAAAAGGTGCTGGGGAGCGCCTATGAGGACGGCTGGATCGACGTCTATTCCAACAAGGCCAAGTCCAGCGGCGCTTACTCCTGGGGCGCTTACGGCGTGCACCCCTACGTGCTTTTGAACCACAGGGACGATCTGGACAGCGCCATGACCATCGCCCATGAAATGGGCCACGCCATGCACAGCTACTACAGCAACATGCACCAGCCCGCCCCCAAGGCCAACTATACGCTGTTTGCTGCGGAAGTGGCCTCCACATGCAATGAGATCATTCTCATGACCAAGCTGATGGAGCACTACAAAGACAACAGAAAGGCCTTGGCCTACCTATGCAACCACCTGCTGGAGCAGTTCCGCACCACGGTGTTCCGCCAGACCATGTTCGCGGAGTTCGAGCGCATAAGCCACCGTATGGCGGAGGAGGGCGAGGCGCTGACCAAGGAAGCGCTGAGCAAGGCGTACATGGAGCTGAATCAGAAGTATTACGGCCAGCATTGCGTGGTTGATGAACTGATCCAGGTGGAATGGATGCGCATTCCCCATTTCTACCGCGCCTTCTACGTGTATAAGTACGCCACGGGCTTCTCTGCCGCGGTATACCTGGCCAACCGCATTTTGACCGAGGGCGAACCCGCGGTAAAGGATTACTACAAGTTCCTTTCCGCCGGCGGAAGCCTGCCCCCCATTGAGGCACTGAAGCTGGCCGGCGTGGATATGTCCAGCCCGGAACCCATCCGCAGCGCCATGCGCGTGTTCAAGCAGACCACCGAGCGGCTGGCCAAGCTGCTGTGACAAAAGGAGGTTTCCCTCATGAAAGGGTATAACAAGCAGGAAGCGCTTCCCTTCATACTTGGCAAGATCGATGCCAGGATCCACAAGGAACTGCCACTTTCGCTGGAAGAGCTGATTTCCCAGGCCATCGACGCGGACCTTACGTTCATGCAGGAAAGCGGCGTGCTGGATGCGGAAGGCAACGCGGGCACAACGTACTATGATGACGACGACGCTTTCGAGTATATGCTGGATGCGCTGGTAAACAGCAACAAGCTGGGAGCCGACGCGGCCATGAAGGTAGCTTCCCTGCTGGATGACTACATGGACGCCCAGCAGGCCTACCTGGAGGAAAAGGGATTGGTAGACTGGGAATAACCCCGTTTCGCGATAATGCCTTACTTTGGCGTTTTCACGAATTGCACTTTTCGCCTATCAAAAACCGGCTGCCGCAAAATGCGGCAGCCGGTTTTCATGATTGATTTGCCTTACCTGCAAACCCAACATCAGCAGAAGAACTTACCCAAAGAACGCGGGCAGCGGCAGGAAGGTTGGCGCAGCAAGCTGGATAATGATCACGGCAACGCCTACCAAGCCCACATACAGTGCAAACCAGGAAAGGGAAATACGGTTGATGAGCCTAAGCATAAACCTGATGGCCAGGTAACCGCTGATGGCCGCCGCCACCATGCCGATGACGACGGGGACAAGGTCAAGCTGCTGAAAGTAGCCGTTCTCAAGAGCGCTTTTTCCCTTAATGAGCAGGCTGCCCAGGATGGCGGGGGCGCTCATCATAAAAGCAAACTTGGCGGCAGACTGGCGCGTAAGCCCGGAGGCGATACCACCCATCAAGGTGGAACCGCTGCGGCTGACGCCGGGCAAAAGCGCCACGGCTTGCATGCAGCCCATGGCGACGGCATGCTTGTAGCCAGGTTCCTCCGCCCGTTTCACATGCTTGCCACCGCGCTTGCTTAATTTTTCTGCCAGGAACATGATTCCGCCGGTGACCAGGAAAGCCACGCCTACAAACCAGCCGGAAAAAAGGCTTTCCAAAACATTATTGAATGCAAGGGCAATAATCAATGCTGGGATGGAGGCGATAAACAGCAGCAATAATGTCTTGGACTTGAACGGGTTGCGCAATATGCCCATCCAATCTTTCCAGAAAACAACAAGCACGGCAATCAACGTTCCTACGTGCAGAAGGATGTCCAGTATCTGCAAAACGGGAGCCTCCGCCTGATCGGCGATACCCATGATCGCCCTGGCCAGAATAAGGTGCCCGCTGGAGGAGATGGGCAGAAATTCCGACAGTCCCTGCACCAAACCCAAAACCATTGCCTGCAGTATTGACATTATTATTTCCTTCCTTTGCTTTTCAGTCAGCGCTTATTATACATGAATCTCCCGCGCATGTCACGCGGGAGACAAAACTTCCCCTTTTTCACTATTCCATGTCTGGAAGATGCCGCCGATTACTTTGTATTTTCCAGAAGAAGCCTGGTGAGATCCGCAAGCTGCACAAATTCAGCGCGGTAGCCGTAAACATCAGCTTCCCGGTTTGATATAGCCCGGTCAATCACGCGGCTGAGGCTTGCATCCCCTTTGTAGGGAGAATCCTTGAGGATGAGCCCGAACTCCGCCACGGCTGAGGCAAAAGCCATACCGCTGCTCATGGAGGAGGTGAGATTGCCGGCCTTTAGTGCGCTTTCCGCCGTCATGATCTTAACGCTGTCCGGCAGCTTGTAACGGACGGATATAAACATCGCTTCTTCGCTGCCCACCGGAGACTTTTTCTGGTAACGGGATTCCGTCAATGGGATGGACGGTTCCTCCGCTGTCGCGGGTATGATCTCATACAAAGCGATCATCTGATGACCGGCGCCCATCTCCCCGGCATCCTTTGCATCATCCAGAAAATCCTCCGTGTTCAGCAACCGGTTTTCGTAGCCGATCAGCCGGTAGGCAGACACTTTCTCCGGATTGAACTCCACCTGCAGCTTCACATCCTTGGCGATGGCAAAAATGGTGCCCGTCATGTCATCCACCAGCACCTTCTTGGCTTCCTTCAAGGTGTCGATATAGGCATAGTTTCCGTTGCCCTTGTCCGCCAGCGTTTCCATTTCATAATCCTTCAGGTTGCCCATGCCAAACCCCAGCACGCTCAAATAGATGCCGTCTCCGCGCTCCCTGGTGATGAGTGCTTCCAGCTCGCCCGCGCTCTGCACGCCGACATTGAAATCCCCGTCGGTAAGCAGGATCACGCGGTTGTTCCCGCCCTCGATAAAAGCTTCCCTGGCCTTCTCGTAGGCGGCTGTGATCCCACCGGCGCCGTTGGTGGAGCCATAGGCATTCATGCTGTCAATGGCATTGTTCACCTTTTCCTTTTGATCCGCCGGGGTGGTATCCAGCAGGACGCCCGATGAGCCAGCGTAGGTGACGATGGTGACCCGGTCCTTGGCGCCAAGCTGGGTAACCAGCAATTTCAGGGCCTTTTGCGCCAGCGGCAGCCTGTTGGGGGCTTCCATGGAACCGGACACATCCACCAGGAATACCAGGTTGCTGCCCGGCAGCGAAGCTTTGTCCGGTTCATAGCCCGAGAGGGCGATCATGGCCAGTTGGTGCCCGCTGTTCCAAGGGCAGACAGAAAGCTCCGTAGCGATGAAAATCGGTTCATTCGCCGTGGGTTTTGGAAGATCATAATCGAAGTAGTTGAGCATCTCCTCAATGCGGACCGCGCCTTTTTCCGGCAGATAACCGCCTATCAGGCTCCTGCGGATATTGGCGTAGGAGGCCGTATCCACATCCAGGGCAAAGGTGGAAAACGGGTTTGCCAGGGGGCTCAAGAAGCGGTTCTCCGCTTCGTTGCCGTAGGATTCGTCGTTCATGCCGTTATAGTCAAAGCCGGGGAACGGCTCGGGAATGGGCAGGTAACCCCTGCCATCCGCTGCTTCCATTTGCGGCGCAGGCGCGCCGGCCATGGTAATGGAGGAGCCTGTCATTTTGACTGTCATGGCAGCGCTTGCATCCCTCACTTCCTGCAGGATTTGTTCATCCCGGTAAGAGGCGAAGGCCGCGATCAGCCCGAGCGCATCCTCCCTGTCCAGCAGGCTTTCGGTGGTGGCCGCAAGGCCCGCGGCTAAATCATTATCAACAGCGAAGGCCAGGCTTGCTGCAACGGAGGGCTCCGTATGCCCCAGTGCCCGGCAAAGCATCTCCAGCGCGCGGCCAAAGGTAATCGCCGAACCGGATAAAAACCGGGAATCCTCCGGCAATCCGGGGAAAGCTTCCATCAGCAGACCGGCAAACTCCTTTTCACTGATGGTGGAGGCACTGCCGGTTTCCTGCGCCCAGGCGAAGGAAACCGCTGAAACGGACAGGCAAAGTACCGCAAGCAGGCAAAGCAGCTTTTTGATTTTCATAGGAATGGTCTCCCTTCATGTTTTTTCCAGATGCAAGTAAGACGATGCCTTTCCAAAAAAGTTCCAGCACCCAATTTTGATAATGCGGGCGCCGTTCTGTGGGAAAGATTGCATTTCCCCTCCAGCGCTAGTATAATAATGTGGCTATTGTTCTCATGTTAAGGAAGGGGCGTTGCCCATGAAGCTGGGTGTCGTAGGTTTGCCCAATGTCGGAAAAAGCACCCTGTTCAATGCCATTACCCAGGCGGGCGCACAGGCCGCCAATTATCCCTTTTGCACCATCGAACCCAACACGGGCACCGTACTGGTGCCGGACGACCGTTTGAATGTACTGGCGGAAATGTACCACCCCAAAAAGGTAACGCCCACCGGCATAGAGTTTGTGGATATCGCCGGTCTGGTGAAGGGCGCCAGCCGCGGTGAGGGCCTGGGCAACAAGTTTCTCTCCCATATACGAGAGGTGGATGCCATTGTCCATGTGGTGCGCTGCTTTACGGATGACAACATCATCCACGTGGACGGCAGCGTCGACCCGGCCCGGGACATTGAAACCATCAACCTGGAATTGATCTTCGCCGACATGGAGACAGTAACCCGCCGGGAGGACAAGGCGAGGAAAATGATCAAGTCCGGCGACAAGAAGTATGCCCATGAAGCCGACCTGGCGCTTAAGCTGCAAGCCCATCTGGAACAGGGCAAGCCCGCCCGGACCTTTCCAATGACCGAGGAAGAAAAAGAGATCGCGGACGGATGGTTTCTTTTGACCACCAAGCCAGTAATTTACGCCGCCAACATCGCCGAAGAGGATTTGTCCAAACCGGAGGATGAGATTCCCGGCGTGGCGAAGATGAAGGCGCTGGCCAAGGCGGAGCACGCGGAGCTGCTTGTCATCAGCGCCCGCATTGAGGAGGAGATCGCCCAACTCCCGCCGGAGGAAAAGGCAGATTTCCTTTCCGCCCTGGGGCTTGAAAAAAGCGGGCTGGACAGGCTGGTCACCACCTGCTACCGGCTGCTTGGCCTCATGTCCTTCCTGACGGCCGGCAGCGACGAGTGCCGGGCCTGGACCATCAAGGCGGGCAGTAAAGCCCCACAGGCCGCGGGAAAAATCCATACCGATTTCGAAAAGGGCTTTATCCGCGCGGAAATCGTGCCCTTTGAAACCCTGGTGGCTCAGGGCAGCATGGCCGCCTGCCGGGAAAAGGGCCTGATACGCAGCGAAGGCAAGGAGTATGTGATGCAGGACGGGGATGTGACCCTGTTCCGCTTCAATGTGTGACCCGGAGGAAGGTATGAACCGTTTAAAATTCCTTTTCCAGCGCATGGCGCGCATGGATTACAAGGCCATGTGGAAGACCACAAAGATCCTAAGGGAGCGCAGCGGCATGAGCCGGCTGTGGCTTCTGTTCGACATGCTCAAGTGTGCCATACGCTACAATGCGGGCTATGTGGATTACAAGATCGCGCAGTTCTACCGGCTGAACGACGCCCAGCGCAGGACGCAAATCACCCGCGGCATATCCAACAGCATTGTAAAGCGGATGAATGACAAGGAATACTGGCATTTCTTTGACAACAAGGCGGAGTTCAACACGCTGTTTGCCGAGCATGTGCAAAGGGACTGGCTGGAGATAAGTCCTGCGACCACTTCGGAGGCGCTGGACAAGTTCCTATCCAATAAGGAGACGGTCATCGCCAAACCGCTGGAAGGTTCCAGCGGCCAGGGCATCGAAAAGTTTTCAAAAGATGACTGGCAGATAGGCGCGCAAAAATTCCTGGAGCTGCTGAATCAAAAAAGCATCGGCATCCTGGAGGAAGTGGTGGTGCAGCACGACAGGCTGGCCGCACTTTGCCCCACCTCCGTCAACACGGTACGTATCGCCACGCTGTTGGGAGACAAAATGCAAGGCATCGTCTATGCCTTTTTGCGCATAGGCAACGGCCGGGTGATGGACAATGTGGACTGCGGCGGCATGGCGGCCAGGGTGGACCTTAATTCCGGCAAGCTATTAACCGTCGGCGCGGACAAGCAGGGCAACACCTACAAGGAACACCCCAAGACGGGCACACCTATCGTGGGCTTTGAGGTGCCCTATTGGGAGGAAGCCAAGCAGATGTGCATCGAAGCCGCCCAGAAGGTGCCGCAGATGCGGTTTGTGGCCTGGGACGTGGCTATCACCAACGATGGGCCTAGGTTTATCGAGGGCAACTCCTTCCCCAGCCACGCAGTTCCCCAGTTCGCCGCCCATTACCCCGACGGCATCGGCATACTGACAGAGTTCAGGAAATTTATCGACCTGTAAAACAAAAAGAGGCTATCTTACCAGCGTTGCATTTTGCATAATGCTATTTAGAAGAGAAAGGTACCGCGTCCGCGGACGCGGCCAAAGGGCTTTCCGATCGCCCTTTGGAAACCTTCGGATGCCATGCCTTTGAATAGCTATGCAAATGTGCGGCTGTAACGACAGCCTTTTTATTTTTATACTCATTCCTTACTTGAAGACTACAGAAACATCCTTCTCAAACGGAGATTTTCCGTCCAGCGTATGCTCGTAATTGCACATCCATGCCGGGAAAAATCCGCAGCGGTACGCAACGGCCTGGGACGCAATATTGGAGGATGCCGTGCCGTAAAAAGGAACGACACCTCTTTGCATGATCAGCGCGGCAAGACGGCTGACAAGGCACGCGGCCAGGCCGTGACCCCTGTATTCTTCCTTCACATCAATCCCGATCTGCCACATGGTTTCACAGTCTAGGGATGCGCCGGCGACACCAGCGATCTCCCGGCCCCGGGAAGCGTAAAGCGCCAGAACATCCGGCCTTGGATGATTCACCTCATACCGTATGGCATTGTCAAAGCCGGGGTATGCGTACAGTTCGGAGATCTCCGCGCCTTCCCTTACATGAAGGTCAAACCCTTTGGGGCAGGGTAGCTCCGTAAACCGTTTGCCGTCCGGGATATAGTACAGGCTGTGGCCGAACAGAAACGGCGCGGAAAAAACATCGTCTCGGAACTTGCCATCAAGAATGGGCCGGACCTTTGCCAATACCTCAGCATCAGCACGGACGACGATCCCCTGGCCCATGGTGGCGACACGCAAATGGGGCGACTGCCACTCGTCCAACCAGACGCCCTTCCTTTCGCTCGTCTGACGAAATACGATCTCATTGCCTAAAAAATCTTTCGGGTCACAGTTCATATCCACCGCAAGCTGGCTGCGGATGATGTCCAGCATCTTTTGCTTATCCATTGCAAAGCCTCCGTATTCATACTCTGCGCAAGCCCTTGGGATAATGGTTTTGCACCCGTCCGTCGGCGATTTTCCCCCAGCCCAGTGCAAGGCCGGCCAACCGCAGCAAAACCCAGCCCCGGCCGTTTTCCGGGGCCGGCATCGCTTCGCCTCTCAAATACGATTCCGCCTGGGGAACCGGCAATGCCAGCGAAGGACAGGATTGCGGCATTTGATCCGACATCGCCCAGGCATGATCGGGTATAAAATGCCTGCCCCGCATTTCTCCCAGGTGCAGCCCGGCCCGAAGAACCTTCAGCCCTGATATGTCAGGCAGACTTGTAATGCTTACAAGCCGCCCTGCAAACAGGCCAGACGGCTCCGGCCCTGTTATGCCGGCCTCCCCGCAAAAAGCCCGATAGGCGGTGATGATGCCCTTGTCAGGCCTAGGCAATATGCTTCTGCTGCCCGTAACCATTGGCTCCCCGCCGCTTTGCCTTTTCATCAGCGCCACGAAATGACCTTCCCCTTGAACCTTGTGGGGAAACAGGTGCAGCATGCCGCTGTCCGTGCGAACATCCGGGGACAAGGAAAAGGGCACAAGGCTGAATTCCGGCATCTCCCTCAAAAAGCTCTCCACCACGTCCTCGTTTTCAACGGTGTTGAATGTGCAGGTGGAGTAACACAAGATGCCCCCGGCCTTGACCATCTTCGCCCCTTCCCGCAGGATATCTCTTTGGCGCCTGGCGCAGCCCGCCGGCGATTGTTCGGTCCATTCCAAACGTGTTTCGGGGTGGCGGCGGAACATGCCCTCCCCGGAGCAGGGAGCATCCACCAGTACGCGGTCAAAAGCATCGGGCCATTTTTTTGACAGCCGGTCCGGCGTTTCGCAGGTCACCAGCGCGTTTGTGACACCCATGCGTTCCACATTGGAGGACAGCACCTGCGCCCGGGAGGCGATTGGCTCATTGCTGCAAAGCAGGCCCTGTCCGCCCATGCGGGCGGCGATCTGCGTGCTCTTGCCCCCGGGAGCGGCACACAGGTCCAGCACCCATTCGCCGGGTTTGGGGTCAAGCGCGGCTACCGCCGCCATGGCGCTGGGCTCCTGCAGGTAATAGGCACCCGCCTCATGCAAAGGGTGCGTGCCCGCAGCCGATTCCAAAGAGATATAAAAGCCATCCTTCTCCCAGGGGATGGTATCCCCCAGGCCTTCCACCCAGCTTCGCAGGCCGCTCTCAGGTACCTTGCGGGGGCTTTGCCTGAGCCCGCGCAGCCAGGGGAAATCGTAGGACTGCAAAAAGTCCTGCGTCTCCTCTTTCAAAAGAGATGCAAGACTTTCCACAAACTCCTTGGGCAGCGGGGGCAGGATTCCTTTATCCGGCTTTGCTTTCATTCGTCCATCCATTCCGGCCGCATATACCGGACGATCGGCTTGCATATCGGCTGCAGATTGGCCGGCAGCTTGTCGAGAACAGCCTTCTCGCCTGTGATCATGGCTACCGGTATGCCCATTTTCGCGGATACCTCGCTTAAGACCTCCTGGCCCCGAAGCAACAGCTCCGCCGTCGTTTGCCCCTGCAAGTTGGCATTGTTGACAAGCGCGTCGGGCCTCATTCTGGCCCTGTGGGAAATGCGCTCCATCAAACGCAATATATCCTCCGCCGTCATGGAAAGGGGCCGGCATACGTTCACCACATACAAAACACAGGTATCGCCGCGCTCCCGCGCAAAAAAGGGCGCATAACGGCCCAGCGCCACAGCGCCTGTGTCATCGCCGCCCACATCGAATACCACCTGCTCATCGGGCCTGTCAAAAACACTTTGAATCTCCGGCGGCAGCGCGGGGATATCCACGGTGGTGGTGGCAAAGGTGGGCATCAGTACCCGGATTCCCTTCTCCTCAAGAAGCAGGCGTTTTTCACCGCTGCGAAAGTACGGGTTAACGATATCCAAGTCCACCAGTACCGTCGGCGCTGCTTTTGCCTTTTCCAACGCCAGGTTCAGGGCGATCTCCGTTTTTCCGCTGCCGTAGTTGCCCACCAGCACGGTCAGGCGCTGTTTTGTCAGCATGAAAATCAGTCATCCTCCCGAAAATCAGGGTTGTTCTTGGCGTTTGCGCCAGGCCTGTTAGGATACACAGGGGCGTGGAACGCCCTTCTTTTGTCGATGGGCGGCGGCAGGCCGTCAATCAGCTTGCCGGTTTCCTCATCATCCACCGTAAGCACCTTGCCTGCACGCTGTGCGATTCTGCTCAGGCCGCTCTTCACGCGGGACAGCGGCTTATTGCCGGCGCGGGATTTTGCGGCGCGTTCCGTACGCTGCCCACGCTCCTGCGGCGGCGCAGGGGCACGGTAGGGTGAAAAGCTGTCCAGCCCGGAAAAGCTCCAGGAAGAACCGGTTCCCCTTTCCGTCCTGTCCGACATGTCCGCCTCAGGAAGGTCCTGGGGGCTTGCTTCCTGCGCCTGATGGTGCCAGCCGTACTGCCGGCTCAGGGCCTGGTAATCGATCCCCGGATGCAGCGGCTGATCTGAATACTGGCCCACCGATTCCGGTGCCCAGCTTTCAGACTCATTCATCATTTCCGGTGCAGTTATATCCTCCTGCGGATAACCGGCCATTTCTTCCTGCGGCTCCTCCATGAAGACAGGGGGCGGCGGCGTTTCTTCCACAGGCCTTTGAAACCTTCGTACATAATGTTCCTGGTAATCCGGTTTCCTGGGCTTTGCCAGGATGGTGTCCGCCGTTACCGCAGGCACAGCCGCCCTTACAGGCTCCGGCTGCTCATACACGGGCTGCTGCCAGGCCTGCTCTTCCCATGCAACAGCGTTTACAGGTTCTTCGGCATAGGCAACCGTTTCGGGCTCCTGAACAGGCGGCGGCTCCTTCAGCCGGCGCACCTGCCGCGGCTGTTCGTCCCTGCGGTCCTTGCCGCCGAAAAAGCGGCGCATCCTGCGCAGGCTGGAGGCCCACACATAATAGGGCCGCCAGCGCAGGAACCATACGACATAATCCAGCACGACACCGCACAGGCATAGGAATACCACCAGTGTCAGCCAGTTATCGGCAATCCATTGCAGCCAGCCTTGTGTTTCATAACTGAAAAGAATCCCCCATATGCCTTCCACCAGCATACGGATCCACCCCAGCAAGGCGGTGACCAGCGATTGGGTAAAACCCCTCATGGCTCCCTCCTTTCCCTGCACAAACAGCGGATAATGGGGACTAAGCTACTTCCGTGTCAGCGTCACCTGTACAATGGCGGGATCGGTGGCATAATCGTGTTTGACAGACTCGCTGTTTGCCACGGTGCACATAAGCGGCACGTTGTGTACGCCTTCCGCAAGACCGGTCAGGTCGGCGGTCAGGGTGATACCGGAAGCCTTCAGACCATCCAGCCACAGTTTGGGACCGCTGATGGTCACATCGGCCCGGAGCTTGTCCAATGCAAGGGAAAGGCCATCCGACAGCCCCAGCGTAGTGATGCGAAGATTTTCAAAGGAGCGGTTTGCACTCACAGGCTCAATCTCGACCATTACAGTCACGCTGGTAGAGGAAAGGTTTTCGATCCCGTCAGGCTGGCGGACATTGATCACCTTTGACAGGTTTTCTGTAGCGCCTGCGATATTAACCGGTGATTCCACAAACAAACTGTCGATCTGAGTGAGCGCTTCCCATCTGCCTGCTGCCACGATCTGAGAGGGGGTAACGGATATGCTTTTCACACGGTAGCCATCCCTCGGCGTGCCCGTGGTCAGCGCGGCCTGCGACAGGTCGATGCTTCGCGTGTTGTACAGCGTATGCTCCACCACCACGCTGTCCAGCTTCACCGATTCGCTGGTGACCTCGATCAGGTTCGATTCAATCTCTTGTTGATCATCATCCACCAAGGATAAAGGTTCGGCAGACCGCACAACCCCTTCCTTGGCCGGCAGCGTACTTTGGTCGTAGGTGACCACAGCCCTGCTGACCCTTTTGACCAGGGAGGCAGGCCCGCTGATGGCCACGGTGGGCGGATCCAGTGTCGCTGGCTTGCTGTAGAAGCCGGACGGGATTTCCCCTACCTTATTAGGTGTCACGGGAATGCGGTAGCGGATGACATACTCCTCTACCTCAACCGTAAGCGTATCCGGAACGATTTCCACCACCGTACCGTAAGTGCTGGTGGAAGACGCGGTGATCTTGACCTCCTGTACGCCGGGCTGTGTAATGCGTGAAAGGTCGACACGTACATTGTAGTTGCCGGCCGTCACGTTGTTGTATTCCTTCTGAGGCACATCCACCCTCAGGCGAACGGTGGGCCGGATGGCACTCAGGTCACTCACCACGATTTTCCCGTCCCTTTTCAGTGTATCCGCCCCGATAATGCTCACCGGCACATCCACAAATGTTTTTTCCCTGGTCAGCGTCGGGTCCTGGGTAATCAATCCCGCCCACAACGCCACAGCAAGAAAAAGGGCCAGAACCTTCCACCCCAGATTGTGGCGGAGCATATGCAGCAAGTGAAAAAAGGCCGCCTCCCCCTTCTTCCGGCTGCGGCGAAGGGTACTGTCCGGCCTTCTTTCCAGTTCATTGCTCATTTGACGCCCTCCCTCCGGTTCAGGCTGCGCCTGGTTTTTTGCTTGATGGTTGTCCAGAGCCGGGCATGGGGCTGCCTGTAGATGGTGCCCAGTATCTGCTGCAGGCCGGGTGCGTCCAGATGGCGCGTCAGCTTGCCGCCCCTTGCCATGGATATGATCCCCGTCTCCTCGGATACGATCAGCGCGACGGCATCGGTGGTCTCGCTGACGCCGATGGCCGCCCTGTGCCGCGTGCCCAGCTCGCGGCTGATGCCCTTGCCTTCACTCAATGTCAATATGCAGGCGGCTGCCATCACGCGGTTGCCCCGGATTACCACAGCCCCGTCATGCAGCGGCGTGTTGGGCTCGAAAATGTTTTCCAGCAAAGGGCTGGATATCCTGGCGTCGATGGGGGTGCCCGTCTCGATGATATCCTTGATGCCTGTTTTTTGCTCAATGACGATCAGCGCGCCTACCCTGCGGCGGGAGAGGTTGGTCAGGCACAGGCTGATTTCTGATACGACGCGCCTGTTATCCTCCTCATCGTCCGAATATGTGCTGTCCAATAACGCACCGCGGCCTATCTGTTCCAGTGCCTTGCGCAGCTCAGGCTGGAACAGAATTACCAATACCACCGCGCCGTTGTTGACGATATTCAAAAGGACCCAGTTGAGCGCGGTAAGGCCCAGAAGGTCAGACACCCAGCTGGCCAGAATCAGCATGCCCAGGCCCTTCAGAACGGCGCTGGCCCGCGTTTGACGGGTCAGCATCAGCAATTCGTACAGTAAAAAGGCAACGATCAATATATCCAGTATATCTGTAATGCTGGGCCGGTTGAACACATTCCACAGTATGGATTTTGCTTGCTCCCACAATGCTGCCAAGCCTGTGTTCCCCCACTTTCGTGCAGATATACCCTTGATAACTGTTATTATACTACAGCCGGGCTGTTATATGAATCCCTTCCCAGCAAAAACCAAACTTTTTCTGTATAGGACCCTCCCCCATACAACGATGAAAACAGCCTGTTTCTTCAACGGGAGAGCAAACAAATCCCACGCCTTTCCCGTTAGGCCAAGTTGTAAACCTTGACAGTTTTTCATGAAAACCGCATGACAATGCTGAAAAAGGATGGTACAATCAAGCTGGACCGCCTATTTTTGCAAGGAGGCTTCCATGGTGCATGAGGGACACAGGCAGCGCCTGCGGGACCGCTTCCTGAAGGACGGCTTGGATGGCTTTGCGCCGCATGAGGTGCTGGAGCTGCTGCTGTGCTATGCCATCCCCCAGAAAAACGTCAACCCCCTGGCCCATGCGCTTTTGAAGCATTTCGGCACGCTCCACGGCGTTTTTGAAGCCACGCCGGAGCAGCTGCAGGAAGTGGACGGGATCGGCCCGTATGCCGCCGCCTTTTTGCATTTGATGACTCCGCTAGGAAGGCGTATTGAAGCAAGCCGCATGGGCATAAAGCCTTTGCTTCAAAACCGCAGGGATGCCCAGGCGTACTGCGTGAACCTGCTCAATGCACTTCATCATGAGCACTTTTACCTGCTGGCGCTGGATTTGAAGATGCAGCTTCTGGGCACGGCGCTCATCGGGAAAGGCAGCCTTTTGGAAGTGCCGGCCTATCCCCGGCTGGCGGTGGAAGCGGCCATCAAGTACAACGCCCACAGCGTGATACTCTGCCACAACCATCCCGGCGGATCCGGCGAGCCCTCCGAGGCGGACCTTGTTGCCACAAGCCGGATTGCGCAGGCGCTTTCCGGAATCGGCGTGACGGTAATGGACCATATCATCGTCGCCGCCGGCCAGGCGGTCAGCCTGACGCAGATGGGATACATAAGCCATGCCGCCCAAGACTCCACAGTGCCGCAGGCGGACAGCCTTTAACATAAAAGGCTGCGAGAAAAAAGGCTGCGGCCGCACATAAAGGATAGGTATGAGAAATCAAAGAAAACCGCGTTCCGCTTTCAAAAAGCTGTGCAGCATAGCCCTGGCGCTGCTGGCCTTCGGCCTCCTCTGCTATGGCGCATTGGTGGCCTTTGTGTATTATCAGGAGGTGCATGTGCCTGTGTCCGCCGAAAAAGCCGATGCACTCATCGTTTTAGGGGCGCAGGTGCAGCCTTCGGGTGAGCCTTCCGTACAGCTGGCCTGGCGGCTGGAGGCGGCGTTGGAGGTATTCAACCAGAATCCCGCGCCAATTGTCGTCAGCGGCGGCCAGGGCGGCAACGAGCCGCGCCCCGAGGGGGAGGTCATGCGGGATTGGCTGATCGAAAGGGGCGTACCGCCGGAGAAAATACTGGTGGACAGCGTATCCGCCAACACCAGGCAGAACATATTGCACGCCATTTCCCTGCTGGACGGCCTGAATGTACAAAACGTCAGGATCGTCACCAGTGACTATCACCTGCCAAGGGCGCTTGCCATCGCCAGGGATGAGGGCCTTTCCGTGACCGGGACAGGCAGCCCCTGCAAAAAGGAATACTGGGTGCAGAATCACTTTCGGGAAGCGCTGGCCTGGGTGAAGTATTGGGGACAGAAATACCTGCACCTGCCGCTGGAGTAAAAAGCAATAAGGAGCAGCCCATGGCTTTACGGGACGATATATATGTCCGCTGCAGTGCGGCGGGGATTCCCCTGTTACCGGATCACGCGGATACGCTTTCAAGGTTCCACCTCCTTTTGTCGGAATGGAACAAGCGGATGGACCTGACCGCCGTTTTGGAAGAAGCCGAGATGATCGACCGCCATTACGTGGATTCCCTGACACCTTTGACGGTGGATGGCCTTATCCCGGAAAACGCTTCCGTGATCGATGTGGGCAGCGGCGCGGGCTTCCCCGGAATCCCCCTGGCTATCGCCCGCCCCGATCTTACGGTTACGCTGCTGGATGCCCAGCAAAAACGGGTTCGCTTCTTGCAGGAAGCGGCGGACGCGCTTCACCTTTCCAATGTGAAAGCGGTGCACGGGCGCGCGGAGGATACGGCGCACAAAGAAGGCTTTCGGGAAAGCTTCGACCTGGCCCTCGCCAGGGCGGTGGCGTCCCTGCCCACGCTGCTGGAGCTTTTGCTCCCCTTTGTGCGCATAGGCGGGCGGGCTTTGTGCTGGAAGGGGCCGGCTGTCCTTGGGGAACTGCCCGCAGGGGAAAGAGCCGCAAAGGTACTGGGCGGCACGCCGGAAAACCCCATCCCCACCCCCATCCCCGGCCGCGATTGGACCCATTTGCTCCTTCCCTGCCGGAAAACGGGAAAAACCCTTCGACAGTATCCCCGAAAAGCCGGCACACCCGGACGTTCGCCATTAGGATTTGAAGGATAATCCGCCTGCTTTCGATCTTATACGGCTGAACATGACGTCTTCTCCATAAACCTGCCCGCGAAATATGACGAACGAATATTCGTATACGCGGGCAGGATTTTTTATGCCATAACCGAATTTGGTTTAGCAGAGCGCGGCGGCAGGATCGGGAGTCAGGGGGAGGACGACCGCCCTGTCTCCGCGCTCGACTATTGGGAGCAATGCCGAAGAAGCCTTCCGGTTCCAAAGGAAGGGAGCAAATATCATGCAGGAGCATCTGCCCGTCAACGCCGGCAACGCGGCCTTCCGCCAGGTGTGCTGGCTGCCACTCAGCAGCATTATTCCAAACCCCGATCAGCCCAGAAAGGAATTCTCCGAAGCCAGCCTGGCGGAGCTTGCCAACTCCATCCGCCAGTTCGGGCTTTTGCAGCCTATCACCGTGCGTGATTCAGGCGGCGGCCAATACGAAATCATTATGGGCGAACGCCGCTTCCGTGCTTGCCAGATGTTGGGACAGACGCATATCGACGCCATCGTACTCCCCGCCACCGGCCGGGAGAGCGCTATGATGGCGCTGGTGGAAAACCTGCAAAGGGAGGACCTGCACTTTTTTGAGGAGGCGGAGGCGTTTGCCTCCCTCATCGATAACTATCAAATGACGCAGGACGAGCTTTCCCGCCGCCTGGGCAAATCCGCCTGCACCATCGCCAATAAGCTACGGCTTTTGCGCCTGGACCCGGCGCTTCGGGTGTTGATTTTTGAAGAAAACCTATCGGAACGCCATGCCAGGGCGCTGCTGCGCCTTCCGGATGGGCCGGGGCGCATGCGCATCGCCAGGCAGGCGGCCTCCAATAACCTGACTGTCCGGGAGACGGAAGCCATGGTGGAGCGCGCCTTGTCCCGGCTGCCGGTACCGCCGCCGCCGCCCAGGCGCCTGATCTCCTTGGTAAGGGATCACCGCCTGTATATGAACGCCATCAAGGGCATCGTGACGCAAATGCAGGAGACCGGTATCCCCGCGGAATTCAGCGTAATGGAATACGGTGAAAATATTGAACTGCGCATTGTTTTACCCAAGCGCAGGCGGCAGACGGTGTAGCTTCCCGAAATTCTGTCAGCCGCATAATATGATATGTATGTAAAGATATTACCCGAAGGATTCCAAAGGCTCTCTGCCTAAGAGGGCTTTTCATAGATCAGCGGCCGGCAGCGGGTTTTAATCCGCCGGCGGCCGCCATTATTTGCCCCTATGACGTCATTCCCGAGGGCATCAACCATTTTGAGCGGCCGGGGGATGCTGGATGACTGCATCAGGATACATTTCCACAAACTTCTGCGCCGACTCTATGGTGAGGTTCGGAATCAAAACCATATACCTTTCCTCATCCTGCACTGTGCCGCCGTTCAGTTCCTCCCAGGTATCCTGGCCGATGACACCGTCCGCCGCAAGCCCCCGGGAGGCCTGGAAGGCCTTTACGGCCTTCAGCGTTTCCTCCCCGAAAATGCCGTCGGCACCGTATAGATTCAAAGGGAAACCATGGGCTATCAAACGCAGTTGGGCTTCTTTTACCCAATAGCCTGTGCTGCCCTTGCGCAGCACCGGCAGCGGCTGTGAGGGAGGCGGGTTGGGCACCTCTCCGGTGTAATCCACACCGGCCAGCCGGGCCGCGTACTGCCAGCCGGATATTGTACCTTTCACAACGCCCGCCTTTACGGACCTTGCTTCTATCACTTCTCCGTTGCCAATAAAAAGGCCTACATGATAAAAATCACCCAGTCCGTCCGACTTGTAGGCAGCCGGTTCCTTGCCGCTTTTTCGCCAGCGGAACACCGCCATGCCGGGCACCAAGGTGATCTCGCCGACTTTCCCCTTTTCCGTCGTATATTTTCTCCACATGGTATTGCTTCCATGGTACATATAGCCGCCCAGCTTGCGGAAGGCATAGGCGAAGGCACCGCTGCAATCCACCAGGCCTTCCCTTGCGGCACCCCATTGGTACTTCCACTTTTGCTTTAACATGATCTGGAATATTTCGATCAGCTTCAATGGCTGTATCATCATTTCACTCCCAGTCCTGATGCCGATATAAGCCCTATCACATTTGTCTGTTGACTGTTTGCACATTATGACTTTGTCTTTTGCTTCATAAAGTGTGATCCGATGCATTTTCCCTTGCATGATTGAAAGTTGCAACAGTTGTCCATGTAATAGCGCTGTTTCTGGCATGACGCCAATGCGTCCCATACCACCGTATGTTTGCGCATCCATCATGGTTCACAAACGAAAAGCCCCGCGGGCAATTTTGCCCGCGGGGCTTATATATAAGGGCTGTTAAGGAGTTTCTTCCTTTATGCGCTCGTGTCCGGATGCAGATGATTTTTCCTGGCGGGCGGTCTTCATCAAAAGCAGGTGGCAGGTAACACCCGCACCGATGATGGGAAAAGCAATGTATGCCCAAGTCTTTTCCATAATTATTGTTCCCAAAGCCAGCAGTACCCATAGCATGGTAACTGCCTGCACCTTCGTTCTGACGCTGACACCCTGCCCTGTTCTGTAATGGTGAATATATGGGCCAAGAAGCGGGCTTTTCAATAAAAAGCGGTACGCCTTTTCCGATGTACCGGAGAAGCAGGCAGCCGCCAGCAGCAAAAAGGGCGTGGTCGGCAGAACTGGCAGAATAATGCCCGCGGCACCTATTGCTACCATGAGACCGCCGCATAGAATCAGCAGTTTTTTCTTCATGAATTCCTTCCGTTCCCTTCATTCCGTGCTTGCAGCGCGGTTCCCTCCTGTCATCCCATTGTGTCCCTTGGCACGCTCTGCTCAATATTCACGCAGAACAAGTTCTGTTTCACCGGGATTTATGCTATAGGCTACCCGAAGCACCTTCGGATGATTCCTGCCGTACTCTTCCCTGACCATATCGCGAAGCTCTGTTCCGCTCCTGTATCCATGAATGATCCGCACGCGGTACACACTTACATCAGTCCGCCGAAGACGGCTGTCAATCATCACTTTGGCCTGATATTTGGTCATGCCGTGAACGTCTATTTCCAAGATTCCAGGCTGCATGCACGCATTCTCCTTCAAATAGGCTTGTCCTTCCCATATTGTAGCATACAGGCAATTTCATTGCAAAAAATTCAAGTTTTTATTTTGACAAAGCTTCAAATGCAAACCAATTTGCGGTAAAATAGGAACAGAGAATTCGTTTGCCGTGATTCTTTCTATATCAGGCAAGCAAAAAGCTTTCCATGACCGTTGTGTGCACATTGCAATCACATACACAGGAGGGTATCCAGACGATGAAAAAGTTCATGGACGATGACTTTTTACTGACAACGCATACGGCCAGGACTCTGTACCATGAAGCCGCGGAGCACATGCCCATACTGGATTACCACTGTCACTTAAGCCCCAAGGAAATCGCGGAAAACATTGCTTTTCGCAATGTGGGGCATTTGTTTTTGGGCGGCGATCATTACAAGTGGCGCGCCATGCTATCCTTTGGCATCCCGGAAGAGTTGATTCGGGGAAGCGGCAGCGACAAGGACAAGTTTGTAGCCTTCGCCAAAATGCTGCCCCACGCCATCGGCAATCCGCTGTACCACTGGACGCACCTGGAACTCATGCGCGTATTCGGTATCGATACGGTACTGAACGAGCAAACGGCTGAGGAAGTATGGGAAAAATGCAATGCCCTACTTGCAACGGAGGAGTACCGCGCCCAGCGGCTGATTGAAAAGTTTCATGTGGACACGCTTTGCACCACGGACGATCCCATCGATGACTTGCGCTACCACGCGCAGATCGCCCGGGAAAAAACACTGAAAACCAAGGTTCTGCCGGCCTTCCGCCCCGACAAGGCAGTGAACGTGGACAGGACAGGCTTTGCGGACTATATCGAAAAGCTCTCCGCCGCTGTCCATATGCCGCTTCGGAACACGGAAGACGTCATTGCCGCTCTTGAAAAACGTGTGGACTTTTTCCACGAGGCCGGCTGCCGTATCTCCGACCATGGCATGGATACGGTGCAGTACGCCCAGGTGGACTTTGCCAAGGCCGACAAGGCCTTTGCGGATGGGTTCGGCGGCCTGCCGGTTTCCCCAGAGAATGCGGCTCATTACCGCACGGCACTCTTTACGGCGCTGGGCGGCATGTACCGCAAGCGGGGCTGGGTGCAGCAATATCATATCGCCGCCATGCGCAACAACAATACCCGCATTTTCAAAACCTACGGGCCGGATGTGGGCTTTGACTCCATCACGGATGAACCAATCGCCCATAACCTTTCCCGTTTGCTGGACGCGCAGGATCAAACGGACAGCCTGCCCAAGACCATACTGTACAGCCTGAATCCCGCCGCCAATGCCGTGATCGGCACCATGCTGGGCAACTTCCAGCAATCCGGCATTCCGGGCAAAATCCAAATGGGCTCCGCCTGGTGGTTCCTGGATCAGCGGGATGGCATGGTGGAGCAAATGAAGACCCTGGCCAACCTGGGGCTTTTGAGCCGGTTCGTGGGTATGCTCACCGACAGCCGCTCCTTTGTAAGTTATCCAAGGCACGAGTATTTCCGCCGCATACTATGCGACGTGATTGGCACCTGGGTGGAAAACGGCGAGTATCCAAGCGACATCGAGTTCCTAAAGGATATGGTCCGCAACATCTGCTACAACAACGCCAAGCAGTATTTTAATATCTGAAGCCCTACTTGGAAAGAGAAGGGGAAAACGCAATGAGATTAAATGACGCGTCTCTGAAAAACACACAGCCCTGGCTAAACCAAGGTTTCCGGCTGCCCAAATATGACCGGGCTATCATCCGCGAGCAAACGAAAAGGGCTCCTGCCTGGGTGCATCTTGGCGCCGGCAACATCTTCCGCGCCTTTTTGTGCGCTGTTGCGGACGACTTACTGGACAAGGGGCTTTGCGATACCGGCATCGTGGTGGCGGAAGGGTTTGACGAGGAACTGATTGACAAGGCCTACCGGCCCTTTGACGCATTAAGCGTGCTGGCAACGCTCAAATCCACCGGTTCGGTGGAAAAGCGGGTGTTGGGCAGCGTTGTGGAGGCGCTGAACGTAGCCGCAGGCACCGGTCCCGATTGGGAAAGGCTGATGGATTTCTTTGCTAACCCTTCCCTGCAAATGGCCAGCTTTACGATTACGGAAAAGGGGTACGCCTTCACCTCCGACGCAAGCCTGATGGGCAAAACGGCGGCCCTGTGCCTGCACCGCTATCAAAACGGCGCAGCTCCTTTGGCTCTGGTCAGCATGGACAACTGCTCCCACAACGGGGAAAAGCTGCGCAATGCCCTGGTGGAGATTGCCGGCCGTTGGGTCAAGGAGGGCCGGGCCGAACCGGGTTTCCTTGCCTATATTGCGGATGAAAGCAAGGTATCCTTTCCCTGGACGATGATTGATAAGATCACCCCCCGGCCCGATGAGTCCGTGCAGGCCATGCTCAAAGGCACGGGCTTTGAGGATGCCGGCGTGATCGTCACCGCCAAGCGTACCTATACCGCCGCCTTTGTCAACGCCGAGGAGGCGCAGTATCTGGTGGTGGAAGACCGATTCCCGAACGGCCGGCCGCCGCTGCATCTTGGCGGAGTTTTATTTGCCGACAGGGATACGGTAAACCTGACGGAAAAAATGAAGGTGGGCACCTGTTTGAATCCCCTGCATACCGCTTTGGCGGTGCTGGGCTGCCTTTTAGGCTACACCAGCATCCACGCGGAAATGAAGGATGAGGATTTGAAGCGCCTGGTGCACCATCTGGGCCACGTGGAAGGCATGCCGGTAGTGGCGGACCCCGGGATCATACGGCCTGCCGACTTTTTGAACGAAGTGCTGAACGTGCGCTTCCCCAATCCGTTCCTGCCGGACACCCCGCAAAGAATTGCTACGGACACCTCTCAAAAGCTGCCCATCCGCTTTGGCGAAACGCTCAAAGCCTACCGGAAGCGGCCTGATTTGGACGTAAAGAGCCTCACCGGCATACCGCTGGTATTTGCCGCCTGGCTGCGTTATTTGATGGGCATCGGCGACGACGGAAAACCCTTTGAGGCAAGCCCCGATCCCCTGCTTGCAAAGCTGCAGCCGACGCTTGCAAAGGTGACGATAGGTGATACGGGCTCCTTCCACGATCTGCTCTCCCCCATTTTGAGCGATGCATCCCTGTTTGGCGTCGACTTGTACGAAGCCGGCCTTGGTGAAAAGGTGGAAGTGCTCTTTGCGCAAATGGTATCCGCCCCCGGCGCCGTGCGCAAGGTACTGCATGAAACGGTAAGCAGGTTTTGACCCCAAAGCGTTATATCATAAAACGCCTATGCTCCTTTCCTTTTATGGAGCATAGGCGTTTCACAAGATCGGAGCGGATGGCATATGGGCTGGAAAGAGCTATATCCAAAATCAATAAAGCCTAAGCTGGCACAGGTCAACGCGTACCTTCACGAGGACATGCAATTTCTGTTTGCAGATTTCAATCAGACCTTGAAAGAGAAATACGGCCTTGGTTATGTTGTGATCGCCTATTCGGATACAAGCGGCTGGAAATACAAATATGGCCATAGCGGCTTGATTCTTGTAAACAACGTCTGCTTTCACGACGGCATCTTTTCAGTGGAAGGCATCGATGTAAAAGACCGCCCCACGCTGAGCGCCGCAATCAACAAGGTAGAGCAAATGTACCGCGACGGGTTTATGGAACGATTCGAAGCATTCAATGCGGTACGCACCGAAAGAAGAAAGCAAAAGGAGAAGCCGATATCTCCCAAGGATAAAAGCCTGAACCAGTGCCGCTGGCCAGCCATGGTATCAAGACAGGACCTGAAAAAGCTGTACGAGAATGATGCCAAAGGCATCCTGGATGAAGCGCTGCTTAATGATATCGGCTTTACTTTGTATACAAGGTGCCTGATCGCCCGCGAAGTGTATGATTTGATGGAAAAAGGGAAAGTCAAGTGCCTGCATTGCGGCAATGTTCTTCACTATGCGGAAATCATGGAATGTGCCTGCGGTCAAAAGTACACCTACCGGGAATACCGGCAGAGCTACCGGGCCAACAACATGCCAAGGGGCGAAGCTTCCGGTATATTTGACAAGTTCGCCGCCGATTGGGAAAAGGCAAAAGAAAATGCCGCAAAAATGCGGCTGATCGATAATTTGATTCATGAATTCCATGTTTCCAGCATCGCGGGGACAAAGAACCGCCCGGTGGGTGTGAACCTGATCCAGGGGACAAAGGAGCAGGTCACGGCACTGATTGAGGAATTGGCGTACGGGGATTCATGACAACACTCCATGATGCAAGCATTTTCAAAAGGAGGATGAGGTGGCGGCTGAATTTCTCACATGTCTTCCAACGTTGCACACCTCATCAGTCACCTTCGGGGACAGCTTCCCCTCACAAGGGAAGCCTTATTTTTATCTCTCCTTCCACTTTCACGGCTGCCTCACTGATATCATCCAAAAACTGAGATTCCAAAGAGGCTTTGTCTCTTTGGCGGGGTCCAGGTGCAGAGCCCCTGGTTATTCTGTTACCCCATCCTTGAAGATGGTCAAATCCCGCTTGTCCAGCGGTTCGGATTTGGCTCTTTTTCTGCCGGAAGCGATATCCAGCACAAGATCATACAGTTCCGCGGTCAGCGCTTCCATTGTTTCGCCTTCCACCAGCCGGCCGGCATCAAAATCGATCCAGTTGCTCTTGCGCCGGGCCAGGGTGCTGTTGCTGGCGATTTTCACGGTGGGTACCGCGCAGCCAAAGGGCGTGCCCCGTCCAGTGGTGAACAGTACCATATGCGCGCCGGAAAACAGCAGCGCGTTGGAGGCCACCAAATCGTTGCCGGGGCTTTGCAGCAGGCTCAATCCCTTTTCCCGCACAGGTTCGCCGTATAGGAGTACATCCATGACAGGAGCGGCGCCGCCCTTTTGCACGCAGCCCAGCGATTTGTCGGCCAGGGTGGTGATGCCGCCGTCCTTGTTGCCCGGCGAGGGATTTTCGTCGATGGGCTGGTTGTAGCGCATGAAGTAGGATTTGAAATCGTTGATCAGCGCCACCGTTTTGTCAAAGACCTCACGGCTTATGCACCGCTGCATCAGCAGTGTTTCCGCGCCGAACATCTCGGGCACTTCGGTCAATATGGCGCTGCCGCCCTGGGCGATAAGCCGGTCGGAAAGGCTGCCTACCAGGGGGTTGGCGGTGATGCCGGAAAACCCGTCGGACCCGCCGCACTTTAAGCCCAAAACCAGTTCTGAAGCCGGTATCTCCTCGCGCTTATCCGCCTCAGCCCGCAGGCATAGCTCCTTTACCAGCGCAAGCGCGGCCTCCACCTCATCCTCCACATCCTGGGTGACAAGAAATTTGATCCTATCCTCGTCATAAGGCCCCAGCACCTTTTTCATTTCGGATATCCGGTTGTTCTCGCAGCCCAGGCCCAGCACCAGCACACCGCCGGCATTGGGGTGGCGGATGAGGCCGCACAGCGCCTTTTGCGTATATTTGAGGTCATCCCCCAGCTGGGAGCAGCCGAAGGGATGGCTGTAGGCCACCACTGCCTCCAGCCCGCCGCGCACAAACTGCTGGGCTTCGATCTCTATTTGCTTGGCGATTGCATTGACGCAGCCCACGGTGGGGATGATCCACACCTCGTTGCGGATGCCCACCCTACCACCGGGCCGCTTGTAACCCAGGAAGGTCTGCGCAGGCTGACTGGGCAAAAGCGCATACTGCGGTGTATAGGCATATTCCAAAAGAGAATTCAGGTCGGAGGCCACATTGTGCGTGTGCACATGGCCGCCGGCGGGAATATCCACCTTGGCATGGCCGATGGAAAACCCGTACTTTGTGACCGCATCGTCATTTGCAATATCGCGTATGGCAAACTTGTGCCCGGCCGGAATATCCTGCAGCAGTTTCACTTCCGCGCCATCCAGAAATACGCTTTGATACTTTTTCAGGCCTTCCACCGCCACGGCCACGTTATCGGCAGGATGGATTTTCATATAGCTTTGCATACGGTCAATCCTCAAACAATTTTTTCATGGCCGCCCGGGGGCCAAGTGTACGGATATTATCAAGATGATTTGCCACAGCCTCCACAAAGCCGGGAATCAGGCTCAAATCCTGCCCCCAGAAGGCTGCGTTGGCAGCGGCATTTAGCGCGTATTCCGCGGCAGGCTTTGCACTTTCCGCCGCCATATAAGCAAGCGCAGGCAGATCATCCTGCACGGGATAAGTACCACCGTCCGGCCTTGCACCCACATAAGAGCCGTCCTCCTGCTGCTTTATGGTATAGAAGGCCAAAAGCGCCGCAAAGGAGAAGGTGAGGCACTTGGGCAGGGTGCCGTTTGCCTTGTACGAATCCAACAAAGAGGGCAGGATGCGGGATTTCCATTTGGACACGGAGTTTAACGCGATCGACAGGAGCGCGTGGCGGATAAAGGGGTTTTCAAACCGCTCAAACACGCTGTCCGCAAAGGCCTTCACTTCATCCGCAGGCAGGGGCACGGTGGGCGAAATCTCGCCATACACCGCTTCCTCCATGAATCTGCGGATGTCCGCATCGGCCATGCATTCCCCCACGATATCCATGCCCGCAAGATACGCATGCAAGACTGTGGCCGTATGCGCACCGTTGAGCAGGCGCACCTTGCGTTCCCTGTAAGGCCGCTGGTCGCAGGTAAACACCACCGGCAGACCCGCCTTGTCAAGGGGCAGCTTAGGAGAGATATCTTTGGGGCTTTCGATCACCCACAAAGCGAAGGGCTCACAAACCGAAAGCAGCGCATCCTCATAACCCAGCTCCGCCCAATAGTCCGCTGCCGTATCCTTGGGATAGCCGGTAACGATCCTATCCACCAGGGTGGAGCAGAATACGCAGCTTTCCTCCACCCAGGCTTTGAAGCCTTCCGGCAGCTTCCAGGCATCAATCAGGCGCAGCACGCAGTCCTTGAGCTTTCCCCCGTTGTTTTCAATCAACTCCACGGGGAGGATGACAAGTCCCTTATCCTTCGCGCCATGAAAGTGTTCAAAACGCCGGAACAGAAACTGGGTCAGCTTGCCGGGATACGTTTTGGGCGGGCAGGCGGTGAACTCATCTTCCGCATCAAAAACGATACCCGCTTCCGTGGTGTTGGAAACCACCAGCTCCAACGTTTCCACATCGGCCAGTGCCATGTACTTTTCATATTCGGCATAGGCGTCCACCACACGGCCGATGCAGGTAACCGTCCGGTTCTCCCTTACCACCTGCCCGCCGGCTTTTCCCCGAAGGCATACGGTATACAGGTTATCCTGCTTGATAAAGGGCTGCAAGGAACCGAAGGTGATGGGCTTGACGATGGCCACATCGCCATGGTACAGCCCCTTCTCGTTGGCGATATCCAGCATGTAATCCACAAACGCCCGCAAAAAGTTGCCCTCACCATACTGGAGCACGCGTATAGGCCGGGGCCGGCGGCTATACACCTCTGTTATTTCCTGCATGACTGCCCTCTTTTCCGCATTCGACATGATTGCTCCTTTGTGAAAAAATGGGCAATGCCCATAAAAATGCGCATCCCCTCCCGATTTTCATCAGGAGGGGCAAATTGACGCCTGCGTTTATTTCCCAAACAAAACGCGCGGCAGCCACATGGTGATTTCGGGGATATAGGTAACAAGCATCAAAACGACAAACATCATGCCGAACATGGGGAGCGCGGCTTTTGCCGTCTTTTCCAGTGATGTTTTTCCAACGGCACAGCCCACAAACAGCGCGCTGCCCACCGGCGGTGTGCACAGACCGACAGCCAGGTTGAAGATCAGCATTACGCCAAAGTGGATGGGGTCCATACCGATGGCCGGGCTCATTACGACAGGCAGCAATATAGGCGTCATGATCATGATCAGCGGAGCCATATCCATAAAGCAGCCCAGCAGCAGCAGCAGCGCGTTGATCATCAGCAGCAGAACATACTTGTTTTGCGTAACGCTCAAGAGCGCGGCGGTGATCTGATCGGGAATGCGCAGATCACTCATCATATAGGCAAAGGCCTTGGCCGTACCTATCAGGGTCAACACAACAGCCAGTGTCCGCAGGGTGTTTCTTAAAACCTTGCCGATGTCGCGCAGCCTTGCGGAGCGGAAAACAATATAGGTGAGCAGGAAGGTATACAGGCAGGCAAAGGCAGCCGATTCGGTAACGGTAAAGATGCCGGCCGCAACGCCGCCCATGATGATGACCAGTGTCAAAAGCGGAAGAATCGCGTTGATCAGCACCTTGAGGCGCTCTCCCCTGGGAACGATGACGCCGCGGGGAAATTTGTACCTTTCCGCCATGACGAAGCACAGCAGCATAAGCGCCAGGCCCAGGGATACGCCCGGGATCAGCCCGGCCATGAGCAGGTGCTCGATGTTCACGCTGGCAAGCCCGCTGGCAGCCAGGGCATAAATGATCATGTTATGGCTTGGGGGGATCAGCACACCCTGGCAGGAGGTGGTCACCGTCAGCGCTACGGAAAACTCGGGGGTGTACCCCTGCTTTTTCATCATCGGCACGACCACCGAACCCAGGGAGGAGACGTCCGCCACGGCGGAACCGGAGATGCCGCCAAAGAACATGGAGTCCAGGCAGTTCACATAGGCCAGGCCGCCGCGGAAACGGCCCACCATAAGGTTGGCGAAATCCACGATCTTTTCCGAGATGCCGCCGGCCCCCATTATCTCACCCATGAGGATGAAGAAGGGGATGGCAAGCAGCGCGTAGCTGGATACGCCGCTGACCATTTGATTGATCATGGCGGTCAAATTCGTGCCGCTGACCAGCGCGCTGCCCAGGGTGGAGAGCAAAAGGGCAAAGGAAATAGGCACACGCAAGCACATCAGTACGACGAATCCGCCCAAAAGAACAAGGGTAGCAAGGGCCGCTGTGTCCATTTACTTTCTCCCCCCCTTCTTCCTATCGTGTATGACCTGCTCCGTATAGTCCACCTCAGGTTCGGAAAAAAGCAGGTCGTTGGGCTTGATTACGCGAGTGAGGAACAAAATCGAATCAAAAAGAATGGTGAAGCCTACCACAGGCACGGCGGCATACTGCACCCAGTTGGGCCAGCGCGTGATGGGAAGGGCGCCTGAGCGGGACATCATCAAAAGAATGCGGGCTCCGCCATAGTAGAGCATGAACAGGCCGCAGAGAAGTACCGCCACATTGGCAAAAAAGTCGATGCATGCCCTTACCCTGCCGCCTTTGGGCGCCAGATTGTAAAAAACATTCATGGTAATGTGCGTATGGTCGCGCACGCCCATGGCACAGGCGAAAAATGCAAAATAACCCACCAGCAGCCTCGGCACTTCCTCGGCCCAGGCAATGCCGGTATTGAAGAAATAGCGCAAAACAACCGTCACGATGACAATCAGCACCATAGCGGCCAGCGCGATTTCGGCAATCAGCAGAATCGTGCGGTGCATCCAGCGGTTGATATTGAGAAGCACTTTGGCCATGACAGACATTCACCTCCGTCATATAGTCAGGGAGGGATCCGCGAGGACCCCCGCGTGATCCCTCCCCCTCAGGCATGAGGATATTTTCTTAGAAATCCTTGCCCATGTCCTTGATGGCGTTGATGATGTCGGTAAAGTCGGCGCCAAATTCGGTGTACAGGGGAGCCATGGCGGCTTCGAACTCAGTCCGCTCTTCGGGGGTCAGCTCAATGACGGTGACGCCGGCTTCGCGGACGATCTTCTCGGAGGAAGCTTCCTTCAGCTCCCACTGCTCGATTTCGTACTGCTGCACGGCCTTGGCACATTCAAAGATGATGGCCTTGTCTTCGGCGCTCAGGGTGTCCATCACGGCCTTGGAGGCCAGGAGGATTTCGGGAACGCGGGTATGCTGATCCAGAATGTAGAACTTGGCCGCGTTGTAGTCGCCCATGTTCTGGTAGGTGGGCCAGTTGTTCTCGGCGCCGTCCACCACGCCGGTGGTGATGGCGTTGAGCACTTCGTTGGGGCCGATGCCGGCTACGCCGGTGCCGCCCAGGAGTTCCACCATACGCAGCATCATGGTATTGTTCTGCATGCGGATTTTGAGGCCGGCCATGTCGGCGGGCTTATGAACTTCCTTGGTGAGGTAGAAGGAGCGGGAGCCGGCATCGTAGTAGCACAGGCCCACCAGGCCGGAGGTCTTGCCGTCCTTGTCCACGCCGGTTTCGATGCCGGCCAGCAGGTCCTGGCCGATTTGGCCGTTCAGCACCGCCCACATGTGCGCCTTGTTCTTGTACAGGTAGGGCATCTGGATGGCGTTGATGGAGGGCACAAAGTTGGCAACGGGGGAAGCGGACACGCGGGTGAACGCCAGGTCGCCCAGCTGCAGCGCTTCGATGGATTCGCTCTCATTGGCGTAAAGCTGTGCGCCGGTATACACTTCGACCTTGATGCGGCCTTCGGTCTTCTCTTCAACCAGGCGGGCAAACTCATGGTCGGCCAGCGAGGTGGGATAGCCTTCGGCGTGCACTTCGGCAAGCTTCAGCACCGTGACGGCGGAAGCGCTGCTGGCAAACGCCAGCACGACTACCAGGGCAAGGATGATAGATACCAGTTTCTTCATACCAAGGTACCTCCCGTTATGAATTTTTTATCCTCCACCGCAATGCTGCGGCAAGAAATCGCTGAAGATAAGTATACATATTGCCAGGGCCGTTTTGTAAATAAGGTATAAATTCTCTTTCCATTCCTGTATGAATCATACCATAAACTCCAACAGGCGGCAAGCAGAATCCCATAATTCCCATTCCATGCGTATATGTAACTATACTATATGCCGGGGGAGGCGGTGCATTACATAAGCCCTTGCACCTGAAGCTCCCGCGCAATATTTCCTATTTCGTTCAGCGTTTTTTCCTGTACGGGTATCCCCTGGTCAATCTTTTCCTTTCTTGATTCCCATTCCTTTTCGCCGTGCGTATAAATACGTGACTGGCCTTCCGCCTTGGGCGCTTCCCTGAGCTTTTGAAGGTATGCTGAAAAATCTTGCTTGATTTTTTGTTTATTGCCGAACAGGCCGTAGTCCACCGCCATAAAGCATTGGGCGATGCCGGACCCGCTTGGCCTTTGGTAGATTTCATCCGAAGTCGTTCCGCCGGACATAATGGAGGTGAACAATTCGCAGATCAGGCCGAAGCCGTATCCCTTATGCCCCGATGTCTCCTCCCCGAAACCGCCCAGGGGCAGTATGCCGCCGCCCAGTTTGGCTGTAATGGAGGCAAGCACCAGGCCGGCGTCCGCCGTTTCCCGGCCATTTGCGTTAAGTACCCAGCCATTTGGCACAGGCTTGCCCTGTTTATAATATACCTCCAGCTTGCCGCGCGGCACCACGGTAGTTGCCGCGTCAAACAGGAACGGAACAGGATCAGCCGGCATGGACAGCGCGATGGGATTGGAGCCAAGCATTGCCTTGCTGCCAAAGGTAGGTACCATGATCGCCTCGGAATTTGTCATGCAAATCCCCATCAAATCATGGGCAAGCGCCATTTCCGCATAGAAGCCCGCGATACCGTAATGGTTGGAGTTGCGAACGGAAACCATGCCTATGCCGCTGGTTTCTGCCTTGTGAATGGCCATGTCCATGGCATGATGTGCCGCCAGTTGGCCCATCATGTCATGGGCGTCGATGACCGCGGACAGGGGCGTTTCATATACCGTTTCCGGCCTGGCCGCAACATCCACCAGGCCGGTTGTGATCTCCTGGTGATAGCGTACAAACCGCTGCACGCCGTGGGATTCAATGCCGTAAAGATCGGCCTGTAAAAGAACGTCTGTTATCAGGCCGCTTTCCTCCAGGGTAAAGCCATAAGCGCAGAATGAGCGAAGGCAGAACGCGCGCAAATCTTCGTATGGAATTCGCTTGTAAGCCATGCGCTCCACACTCCTTCCTCAGACTTCGGCGTTACCGCTGAACCCGGCCGGAGCCGGAGCCCTTCATCAGACTTTCCACTTCCGCTACGGACACGCGGTTGAAATCGCCGTTGATGGTATGCTTGAGGCAGGATGCCGCCACGGCAAACTCCAGCGCCTTTTTCTCGTCTCCATATGTATTGATACCGTATATAAGCCCGGCGCCGAAGCTGTCGCCGCCGCCCACCCGGTCCACGATGTGGGTGATTTGATACTTGCGGGAGAGGAGGAAATCCTTGCCGTTGTACAGGCAGGCGCTCCAGTCGTTGTGGTTGGCGTTCTTGCTTTCGCGCAAAGTAATAGCCACACGCTTTATGTTGGGGAACTCCTGCATGGCCAGGGTTGCGATGGCCATGTACTGTTCCACGTTCAGCTCACCCGATTCCACATCGCCGTGGGATTCGGCCTTAAGCCCCAGCGCCATCTGAAAATCCTCTTCGTTGGCAACAACAGTATCCACAAAGCGGGTCAGCTCCCGCATGACCTCGGACGCGGTCTTCCCGTACTTCCACAGGTTCTTGCGGTAATTGAGGTCGCAGCTCACATGCAGGCCCAGCGCCTTGGCAGCCTTCACCGCCTCCAGGCACAGGTCCGCCGCGCCCTGGCTTAACGCCGGGGTAATACCGGTAAAGTGAAACCAATTCGCGCCGGAAAAGGCTTTGTTCCAGTCGATATCACCGGGCTTGGCCTTGGCGATGGCCGATTCCGCCCGGTCGTAGATCACCTTGCTGGGCCGCTGCACAGCGCCGGTCTCCAGAAAGTAGATGCCTATGCGATTGCTGTTCCTGACGATATTGGAGACATCAATCCCAAAGCCCCGCAGCTCCCGCAGGCAGGCCTCGCCGATATCATTGTTGGGCAGCAGCGTCACAAAGGCCGTATCCATGCCGAAATTGGCCAGGGATACGCAAACGTTCGCCTCACCGCCGCCAAAGGTGGCTTCCAAAGAAGGCGATTGGAAAAAACGCTCAAAGCCCGGGCTTTTCAGCCGAAGCATGATCTCGCCGAAGGTAACGACTTTACAGTTCATTTCTTTTCTCTCCCCTATCCTTTACTTTTGCAAAAGATGGATGGCAAAGCCCGCGATCTCGTCCTGCAAATAGATGGCGATCACCTTGCCGTTTTTTTCGGCAGCGCTGGATTCATCAAAGGCAAAGCCCCGCTGCTGCAGGTGCCATTTGGCCCTTGCGATACTGTTGGTACGGATGGCGATATGGCCATGGGTGCCGCGGAAGGGCTTCTTCATCAGTTCAAAGCCCGCGCCTACAAACGTGGAGTTGTTGCCGTCCTTGATATCCCAGCCCAGAAGCGTGCACAAAAGCTGCGCCTGGCGCATGGCATTTTCCGGCGTTTCGGTATTGATGCCGATATGGGCCAGCTCAAAGCCCAGCAAAAGGGCCACCGCGCTCTTTGTAATGGACTTGATCTTTTCCCAATCCTTTGCGTCCACCGCGTCCTGAGGCACCATCCAGCTTCCGCCGCAGGCTACCACCTTGGGGAAGGACAGGTATTCCACCAGGTTCTTTTCGCTGACGCCGCCGGTGGGCACGAAGGTAACGTTGCCGTACGGCGCGCTCAATGCCTTGATCATGTTCAGGCCGCCCAAAGACTCGGAAGGGAAGAATTTAACGGTTTTGAGTCCCAGGGAGAGCGCCGTTTCAATATCGGATGGGTTGGCGCAGCCAGGCAGAACGGGCACATTTATCTTCTGGCAGTGCTCCACCACCTTGGGATTCAGGCCTGGCGATACGATATACGCCGCCCCGGCCGCCACAGCCCTGTCCACCTGCTCAGTCGTTAAAACGGTACCAGCGCCCAATATCACCTGGGGAAGCTGATCGTGCACCAAACGGATGGCTTCCTCCGCGGCCGCGGTGCGGAAGGTAATTTCCGCTACGGGCAGCCCGCCGTTAAGCAGCGCCTTGCAAAGCGGTACGGCATCCTGCGCATCCTCCACCTTGATCACAGGCACCAACCCGGCCAGAGATAATTTTTCCAGCATGTCCATCAATAACGCCTTCCTTATATCATCATGAATATTGAAAGCAAGCGCCGCGAACAATCTCCGCCCAGCGGAAGACGGCCCGTCATACCGCCCGCAGCACCCTTTGAATTTTGCGCTGGGCCCGAAGCAGCAGCTGCCCCCAGGAGGCGATCTCCTTTTCCCCCATGCGGAAGGATGGCGCCGATATGCTCAATGCATACGCCGGTTTGTCGTCCCGGCCCAGAATGGCTACGCCAATGCAGCTTACATTCTGGTTGCTTTCCTCGGTTTCCGTGGCATACCCCGTCCTGCGGATCTCCTCCAGCTGCTTTAAAAGCGCGTTCACATCGGTGATGGTATGAGGCGTCAGGGATGCCATTTCCTTGCCGTCATACAGGCCGCGTACCTCATCCTCCGTAAAGCAGGAAAGAAATGCCTTGCCCATAGCCGTGGCATGCAGCGGCATGCGTACGCCCACATGGCTGGACATGCGTATGGACTGGGTGGACTCCATTTTGTCGATATACAATACATCCAGCCCGCTCAATATCCCGCAGTGCATGGTTTCGTTGCAGGTGCGGGAGATATCCGCCATATACTGCCTGATGACGCTTGTAACATCCACATGGTTCACCGCGGCGCTGCCCACTTCAAACAGCTTCAGCCCCAATTGGTAGCGCGGCGAATTATCCGGCTTGCGCACATATTTATATGTCAGCAGCGTGTGCAACAGGTTCAGCGCGCTGCTTTTTGGCAATTGCATGACCTTGGCAATTTGGTGCAACTCCAGCCCTTCCGGGTGCTCGCCAAGCAGCTCCAGCATTTCCAGCCCGCGCGAAAGCGTTCGGTTCAATATTTCCGGCATGCGTGCACCGCCCAGTGTTCATATATATGAATGACGTTCAAATTCAAGAATATGATATCATACGGTGCGCTGGCCGTCAAGCATCATCCATGAAATTTGTGCATAATGGAAAAAAACAGGCCAAAAAAACATGGCACGCAGGTTTTTGTCCCGGTGCCACGTTACCATATCGAGGAATTTCAGTCGACTGGCTTCTGTTTATGGATGGAGTACAGATCCTGATAAGAATCCGCCTCCTCCTCATCCTTCAGAGCGGAGGGGATGAGACCTGTGCATTCGGTGATGGAGGCAACGTTTTCGATATCATAACGGGGTTCCTCCCATTTTTTGGGTTTGGGCGGCATATGCCTGTCCTCCTCTCCATGATACGTCCGCTTCTATACGCCGCATCATTTGGCCTTTTTCTGAACCATATTCACGATAAACAAAACCAGACAGGCGCCGGCCACGGCAATCAGCAGACTGCCCAGATTGAAGCCCGAGATGCCGCCGATGCCGATGAGCGAAGCCAGGAATCCGCCCACAATGGAACCCAGCACGCCAAAAAGGATGTTGGCGCCGATCCCCATTTGTGAGTTTCTCCCCATGATGATGCTGGCCAGCCACCCGGCCAACGCGCCAAAGACAAGCCAAAGGATGATATTCATGCTTCCAATTGCTCCTTCCAAACCGCAACTTTCGGAACGTTAGTTGTCCCCCTGTATTCTATGCCATGCTGGCAAAAAGTATGCCGTGGGACAAGATAATACCAAAAGGCCTTCGCTGTACAAAAATTCAGAAAACGTGTATACTACATTATTATGGCTTTGAAAAGCACAGCTTTGGGGAGGGATGTCATGCGTCGCCATACCAACGTAGCGTTCCAAATTGGAATATGGCTATGCATATTTCTGCTCCTGCCGGTTTTTCTGTTTGGTGCCAGAGCGGAGGATGCGAAAGAGGATGTTTTCGTACCGCCCAAGCTCTCCCCCGATGCCAACCCTTATGATCCGGTACATCCCGAAAACCTCCAGGAAGACCAACTTCTTGCCACCGCCGCCATATTGATCGAAGCAAATACGGGCGAAGTGGTATTTGAAAAAAATGCCGATCAAAGAATGTTTCCCGCTTCCACCACCAAAATCATGACGGTGTTCCTGGGGCTGACCATCGGGAAAACCAACGGCATGATGGATGAAACCGTCACCATCAGCAACGACGCGGTGAACCTGCCGGTGGACGCGTCCGTCATCCCTCTGTCCGCCGGCGAGGAGATCCGTTTTGAGGATCTGCTCTACGCCACCATGGTCCGCTCCGGCAACGAGGGAGCCAACGCCATCGCGGAGACGATATCCGGCTCCGTATCAGACTTTGCAGACTTGATGAATGAGACCGCTCAGTTTATGGGCTGCAGGGACACGCATTTTGTGAACCCCCATGGATTGCATGATGAAAACCAATATACTACCGCCAGGGACCTGGCCACCATTGCCAAGGTCGCCATGAACGACAGCGATTTTCGGCATATCGCCTCCACCACCTCCTACAGCCTTCCCAAGAGCAACATGCAAAAGGCCAGAACGGTGCGCAACAGCAATAACGCCCTGATGGTGCAGGGGGAAAACAACGAGTATTACTACGGCTACGCCAACGGCATCAAGACAGGTTTCCACAACGAGGCCGGCTACTGTTATGTTGGTTCCGCCTCCAAAGACGGCGTCACGCTGATTTCCGTCGTGCTGTTCACCAGCCCCACCGGCCGGTGGACCGACACGAAAAAGCTGATGGAATACGGCTTTTCCCAATATGTCAGCGTTTCCCCCGTGGATCTGTACAATATGAACCCCATTGAGCTGGAGACCACGGGCTTTTCCAAGGATGACCCGAACATGGGCCGCCTTCCCCTGAACCTGGTCCCCATGGATTCAGCGGCTACCGCTGCCATTGTTGCCACGCAGACCCAGGTGAAATCCATGGCCAGAAACCTGCAGCAATTTGTAATCGTGCAGTATATTCGTGATTTCTCCGCCCCCATCCAGGAGGGGGATCAAATGGGTACCATGACCTACTTCCCCCCTGACGGCAGCGAGCCCGTGGAATATGGGCTGGTTGCCTCCCGCAGCATCAAGCAGCGCGAGAACGCGCCTAAATCCATACAGGAGATCATTACGGAATCGGATGCGGACCCCAACCCCTTCCCGCGCTTCACCTTTGAGCTTGTTTTCATGTTGCTGCTGCCCATCGGCGGGCTTTATCTTATAATACGTGTCACACGCCGCATCACCAGGAAGCTTACAGGCCGGGGTGGAGATCTGCCCAAACCCACCAGCAGGAGATACCGCTAGCGGTTCGCTGAAATGACAATGTCATTTCAGCGATTTTTCACTTTTTGCCTGTTTCCCAGTATTGCGGTCATCATTTCGCTTGACCGCCGAACCGGGACACGGTTGGCCAAAAGTGCAAGAAAACCTGCTCCGAAGGTCCAGGGCTCCGTAACCCCGACCCCGCCTGTGGCTCCGTAGCCGAAGCGCCGCCTGTGGCGGGTGAAGCGAGGCGAAGGAGGCTGGCGAAACGAGCAGTGCGAGCGGCAGCGAAGCAATGCGACGATTGAGCCAGATGGAGGGATTTGGGCGAGGTGAAGGAGGCTGGCGAAACGAGCAACGCAAGCGGCAGCGAAGCGGTGCGGCGATTGAGCCAGATGGGCAGGAAAGCCCTGGTCGCGCCTGCAGGCGCGAAATATTTATTTTCAGCATAATGGTTTATATAAATAGATGCAAATATAATGTAAGAGCCCCGCCTTCCATACTGGAGAGCGGGGCATGTATTACATAGGCTTCCATTACTCCGCCATAGCGCGCGGCTTGGCCGGGGAATCCTGCATCAGCTTGGTGATACGGTCCAGGGCGCGCTGCATGGCATCCCGCTGGCTGGTGTCCATATCTTCCGGCGGTTTTTGATCACTGGCAATCACCTGATACATATAACGGCCGCTATCGCGGTAACGCCAGATGTAAGTAGGGGTGTACTGCACCTTATCAAACGCCACCATGCCGGACGCGGGATCGATGGAGATTTGAAGATGCAGCAGCATGCCGGCCAATTCCGCCGCGGAATCCCTGGACCCTGATAGCAATGTACCCAAGGAATAGCATACCAGTGTTGGCCGCTTGGTGCCGTCCGGCCTGCTGCCGGTAAGGTATGCGATGGGCAGCACCGGCCCGCTGTGGGCACCCAGCAATATATCCGCCCCCGCATCCGCAATCGCCTGCGCCTTTTCTTGCTGATCGCGGGAAACCTTGCTCTGGCTGTCGGAGCCCCAATGGATCATAACGATCACCACCTGGGCACCCTGGCTGCGGGCCGCCTGTATATCCGCCGTCACTGCCTCCTGCTGATAGGCTGGCACCGCATAGGCGCTATCCTCCGACTTGATGTTGCGCTTGCCCGTATTGCTCATAAGATCGGCATAGTGCAAAAAGGCTACCTGCACCCCGTTAAGCGTCACAATCATGGCGTTTTGGGCATCCTGCTTGTCCGTCTTGACGCCAAGAGGCGTAAAGCCCGCGTTGCGCACCGCCAAAGCCGTTTGGACAAGCCCGTTAAGGCCCAAATCCTGGATATGCTCATGCCCAAGGGCAAGCATATCCAGCCCGGCAGAGGAAAGCCCCGCCAGCACGTCCGCCGTTACATTGATATCGTTTAGCTTTCCGCCATCCACCAGCGTGTTCTCCATGGTGGCCAGGTTCATATCCGAAACAATGCTGCTGCCGATGCGCGCAAAGGGCGGACGGTAATCGTATGTCTTGCTTTCGGTATGGTATACCGATTTTCTGATTACAGTGTCAAAAGCCACGGCGCCGGCCGCGGTAAGCGTAAATTTCCGCTGGGCAGGCGCAGGCGTCATTGCCGGCAAAGGCTGAACCGTGTTGACCGCACCCTCGATGGCAAATGTGCCCTGGGGCGCTTCGGTGGCGCTGTTCTTGTTCCCGGCCTGGGGAAAAATAGGGATTTCGGACAGGGACAGCTCCGGCAAATCAAGCGAACTTGTGATGGCGTTTGCCACCTCCTGAGCATCAACCCTTTGATCCATGTTCCCTGCCAGCCGGGGCAGCACAATAGCACAGGCACCGGCTACCGCTATGGTGAATAGCAGCATAAACACCGTGCCAAAGGATATGCCTCTTCTGCGTATGCCGCTCACTTCCCGCCGTCCCTCCTGTCTTTTGTCGCACCTGATTATACCATAGACCCCCTGCCTTAAGAAAGAGGTGCTCCCTTGACAAATGAACGATTGAGCAATCCGGTTTCATCAATCAAAAAACCGCCGATATAATCGGCGGCAGAATGAAATCATTCATAATTACGCATTAATTTCAAAAAGACCAAAGCCTTCCTCCCGCATCTCCCCCATGCCGCCATGGTACAAAAGATTCAAAAGTGCAGGCTCCCCGCTAAGCTGCAGATTCCCAAGCGTGCTCCTGAAAAAACGCCCTTTGTGAAGCACATGTGCTTCCTTGCAGCCGGTATCGTCATTGGCGGCCACATGAAGCGTTTCCAGCATCTCAGCACTCAAATTGGCCATGGGCATCATGCCCGCCACAGCGGCGCGCAAATGCGCCTCGAACTCCGGATCGCGAACGCCAAGGCAGCCGCGGTTCTCCTGCCTGCCCGCAGCGCCGTGCACCACCAGGGGGCTGAGCATGTGGATATTTATCTTGGAATCCTGCACCGTTTTTTCCAGGATACGAATCACGGAGGAAACCTGGAACGCGTTCTCCCCCATATCGGCGCGCTGGCTCTGCATACCCATCATGGCAAGAAAAAAATCATCGAACGTATTCTCATCGTAGGCCGAAAAAATTACCTTGATGCAGTTGCTTTCCAGCACAACTTCCTGCCCGAAACGGCTTTTGGGCAAATAAACGGAAAAGCTGAAAAGCTTTCCGCCTGTGCAGCCAAAATGCTGCTGCAACATCTGCTCCCCGCCCTGTTTTACAAGCGCCATATGAAACAGCTTACTGACCCAAGGCCTGTAATCCCTGGGCAGCGTGTTTTTTTCCAACAGTATCGTTACCATCATTCGCATGTATCGTTCCTCTTTTTCTGACCACAGTACAGATGCGGATAACCCGTGCCCCGGCGGAATTCCAAACCGCCTGCCCGCCTCCTTTCGTTTACCCACTGTCCCGGATGGAACGTATAATGCCGGGTAATATCTTGCTGCGGCTAATGACAAGGGGAAGGAAATTTGCACTTATGGTACATTATAACACGAAATACAGCTTATGTCTGCTGGAAAAGGATTTTTTTCTGTATATATGGTGCACTTGACCTTATTTCCATGGAATGGTATCATGAAAAAGCAAAAAAGACGATTCGGGGGATGATGCGCCTTATGAAAATCAGTTTTTCCACCCTTGGCTGCCCCCGTTGGAGCTGGGGCGATATTGCCGCCGCCGCCCATGACCTTCAATATGACGGCATCGAGATCCGCGGCGTAGGCAAAGACATATCGGCTCCCTCCGTACCCGAGTTCGGGCCGGACCAGTTGGAAAACACGCTGGAAAAGCTGAAGTCGCTGTCCCTGTCCATCCCCTGTCTGGACAGCGATTGTCTTTTATACCAGCGGGACAGCCAGCCCCGTACCGTCGCGGAAGTCAAAACATACGTAGACCTGGCGGTAAGGCTCCATGTTCCGTATGTGCGCGTGTTCGCCGCGCCGCCCGTTCCGCAGCCCATGGGCAGCGTGGATGAGGGGCTGATTCGGGAGCAGGCCAGGGAGCTTTCCACGTATGCCGCCTCCAACGGCATCATGCTGCTTTTTGAAACGCACGGCGTATGGGCCGACAGCAAAAAGCTGGCCCGGCTGATTACGTCCATCGGTTCCCGCAGCATCGGCGTTTTATGGGATGTGCACCACCCCTACCGCTTCATGGGCGAATCGCCGGAGGAAACGTACGGCAACCTTCGTCCTTTCCTGAAGCATGTGCACCTGAAGGACAGCGTGTGGGAAGGGGAGCGCATCCGCTACAAAATGGCGGGCCAGGGCGACCTGCCGCTGAAGGAATGTATACGGCTTATGGAAAACGGCGGTTACGACGGCTTCTACTCGCTGGAATGGGTCAAGCGCTGGGACATCACCCTGGAGGAGCCGGGCATCGTGCTGGCCCAGTTCCCAAGCTTCATCAGAAACCTATAAAAAAACTGCCGCGTGCAATACGCGGCAGTTTGCTTTTTCCTATCAGGTGCGGTTGGCCTCTTTGATCTTTGCGGCCTTGCCCTGCAGATCCCTCAAATAATACAGCTTGGCCCTGCGGACCTTGCCCTTGCGGATGATTTCAATGCGGTCCACGCGGGGGGAATGCAAGGGGAACGTACGCTCTACGCCGATGCCATACGACACGCGGCGGACGGTGAACGTCTCCCGGACGCTGCCATTGCGCTTGGCCATCACGGTTCCCTCAAACGCCTGCAGGCGTTCGCGGCTGCCTTCCACAACCTTGACCCATACACGTACGGTGTCACCGATGTTGAACTTGGGCAGATCGGTACGGAGTTGTGCCTTTTCAATGGAACGGATAATTTCGCTCATTTTGTGTGCCTCCTTCCCTCATAGACGTTCGTGCCCGGCCATAGCATCCTTCCGGACAGAGGACCGCCCGTTTGTCACAAAGGAGATTATACCATGCGCAGCCATGGTCTGGCAATAGTCCAAGCCTTCTTTTTTTTGCAAACCGGGGAAACAAAGCTGCTGAAAACGCAATTTTTCGCGAGAATTTGCCCTTGACAGTTCACTTCCAATTGTGGTAATATACTTTTCGCGGCTAGCCCAGGGAGCAAGCGCCGGTAGTACAAACGAAAGCATGTCTCCCGAAATCCTTGATCATCCTAGGTTCATGCGGGCGTGGCGGAATGGCAGACGCGCCAGACTTAGGATCTGGTGCCTAATGGCGTAAGAGTTCAAGTCTCTTCGTCCGCACCAACACCTGGTTCCTGCGGAGCGTGCGGTAGTAGCTCAGTGGTAGAGTGCCACCTTGCCAAGGTGGATGTCGCGAGTTCGAATCTCGTCTACCGCTCCAACATTTACCCCAGACGCAGTCTGTTTCAAAACGGGTGCAAGGCTAGGAGCCGAGCTTGTTATGAGGGAGCTTATTCGAATAAGTGACCGAAATAACAAGCGATGGCGACAAAGCAAGCGGCCTTCAGGCCGCGGTTGCGCTCGTTTTCAAACAGACGGCCATCATGCGGGTGTAGCTCAATGGTAGAGCTCCAGCCTTCCAAGCTGGTCACGTGGGTTCGATTCCCATCACCCGCTCCAGCTTGGTAACCGTCAGAAATGACGGTTTCTTTTTTTACTCTTATTTATGCCCGGCTGGCAATGCCCAATGCGCTGGACAAAAAAGCCAAAAGGCGATACACTATCACAAAAGCAATGCGAGGTGGGTTTTTTATGTCCAGGATCGATACCGTCCGCGCCGAAATGATGACGGCCCTGAAAAACAAGGAAAAAGAGCGCAAGGACGCCCTTTCCCTGCTGTTATCCGCGCTCAAAAGCAAAGCCATCGACAAAAGAGCCGACCTGACGGTGGAAGAGGAAGACGCCGTTGTTTTGAAAGAAATCCGCCAATGCCAGGAAACCATCGACACCGCGCCCAAGGATCGCGTGGAGATCATCGCCGAATCGAAAGCGCGCATGGCAGTCTACCAGGAGTTCGCGCCAAAGCTGATGGACGAGTCGGAAATCACAAAGGCCGTGCAGGATACGCTGGCGGAACTGAACATACCATCACCCACGGCCAAGGACAAGGGGCTTTTGATGCGCGCCTTGATGCCCAAGCTAAAGGGCAAGGCGGACAGCAGTCTGGTCAACGCGGTCATTACAAAGCTACTCTCTTAAATATCAAAACAGACCGCTTTTCGTATCGGGCATGTAAGAGCATGCCCTTTTGCTTGAAAGGAGCATGCCGTATGGATATCCGCCAGGAATCGCTGAAAAAGCATTATGAATGGCAGGGCAAGATCGAAGTCATCTCCCGTGCCCCCATCAGCAGCCGGGAGGAGCTTTCCCTGGCTTATACACCCGGTGTTGCGGAGCCGTGCCTGGAGATCCAGAAGGATTACGAAAAATCCTTTGCCCTGACGCGCCGGCACAACCTGGTGGCCGTCATCACCGACGGCACCGCCGTATTGGGCCTGGGCGACATCGGCCCGGAGGCCGGCATGCCGGTGATGGAGGGCAAGTGCGCTTTGTTCAAGGCGTTCGCCGGCGTGGATGCCTTCCCCATATGCATCCGCTCCAAGGATGTGGATGAGCTGGTCCGCACCATATACCTGATTTCCGGCAGCTTTGGCGGCATCAACCTGGAGGATATTGCGGCCCCCCGCTGCTTTGAAGTGGAGAGGCGGCTGAAGGAAATATGCGATATCCCCGTTTTCCACGACGACCAGCACGGCACTGCCGTTGTGGTAGCCGCTGCGCTTTTAAACGCGCTGAAAGTGGTGGGCAAAGAGCTTGATACAATCCGCGCGGTCATCAATGGGGCCGGCTCGGCCGGCATCGCCATCGCCAAGCATCTTTTGAACCTGGGCCTTGCGCACCTTACGCTGGTGGACCGTTTCGGTATCATTGACGAAGGCATGGCCGAATTAAACACCGCCCAGGCGAAAATGGCGGAAAAGACAAACCGGGGCCATCTGCGCGGCACCCTGCAGGAAGCCATGCGCGGGGCGGATGTGTTCATCGGCGTATCAGCACCCAATGTCGTAACGGAGGACATGGTAAAGTCCATGGCAGCGGACGCCATTGTGTTCGCCATGGCCAATCCCGTGCCGGAGATCATGCCGGACCTGGCCAAAAAGGCCGGTGCCCGGGTAGTGGGCACGGGCCGCAGCGATTTTCCCAACCAGATCAACAATGTGCTGGCCTTCCCCGGCATCTTCCGCGGCGCGCTGGACTGCCGCGCCACGGCCATCAATGAGGAAATGAAGGTGTCCGCCTCCCACGCGCTGGCCGGGCTGGTCAGCGGCGCGGAGCTGAACGAGGACTACATCCTGCCCAATCCCCTGGACAAGCGCGTAAGCGCCGCCGTGGCCGATGCCGTGATGCGCACCGCCAGGGAAACAGGCGCGGCAAGGAAATAGACGGAGGGCTCCGCCCTCCGCACCACCTGCCCAAGGGATATTATCCCTTGGAATCCCATTTACGGCATATTATTGGGGGAATATTTACGCAGACCAAGCAGCAGCAGGCACTGAACAGGATGAATAACTTTGGCGGGTTTCAGTGCCCGTCCTGCGGCGCGCCGCTTTTTGTGCGGGATTCCAGCCTGTGCTGCGATAAAGGCCACACATATGACGTCTCCCGCAAGGGATACGTCCACCTGCACCACAAGACGGTGCAGAGCGCTTACGACAAGGATTTGTTTGATGCCCGGCGAGCCGTGTTTGACGCGGGGTTTTACAGGCCGGTGGCGGATGCGCTGGTATCAGTGTTAAAGCCGCTTTCCCCGGCCGCGCTGCTGGACGCCGGATGCGGCGAAGGATATTACCTGTCCGCCCTTTCCCCCATCCTGCCGCAAAGCATGCTGGTGGGCATCGACCTTTCCAAGGAAGCCATCCTGTCCGCCGCGGGCCGCGGCAGCGAAGCGCTGTACTGCGTGGGCGACCTGAACAGGCTGCCATTTCAGGATGGTACGTTTGATGTCCTGCTGAACATCCTATCCCCCGCAAGCTATACAGGCTTCAAACGCGTGCTGAAAAAGGATGGCGTTTTGATAAAAGTCATGCCGGGCCGGGATTATTTGCTTGAGATACGGGAGCGCCTGCCCGAAGGCAAAGCCGGGTATGACGACACCCGTGTGCCGGAATATTTGAAGCAGCATATGCAGGTGCAAAGTTTGGAACGGCTTCACTACACGCTGCCCCTTTCCCCCATGGAATTCGCATGCTTTGTTTCCATGACGCCGCTAACCGAAAGCTTGTCTGTTCAGGAGCGGGAAGCGCTTGTGCAGAACGCGCCGGATCACATCACCATCGACCTTCAACTGGCCGTATGCCGGACCGCTTAATAACGGTCCGATTTTTTTCATATCGCGGGTTCTGCATCCGCGTGCATAACGGCCATGCGCGGGAATTGCGCGCCACGAACGTGGCAGACTAATGAATTGCATGGCCCAATCAAAAGCTAAACCACAGGGGAGCAATGCGCAAAGGGGGTGAAAGATATGGTTGAGGTTTGCCTGCCCGGCACCGGCGGCATGCTTCCGCTGGCAAACCGCTGGTTGACCTGCTGCTGGATGGAGTACATGGGCCGGGCAATATTGATCGATTGCGGCGAAGGCACCCAAATTGCTTTGCGTGCTGCCGGCTGCAAGGTGAGCCGCCTTCATATGCTGCTGATCACACATTACCACGCGGACCACATCGCGGGGTTGCCGGGGCTTTTGCTGACATTGGGCAACTGCGGCAAAACCTCACCCCTTGCGATGATTGGCCCTGCCGGCCTTAGGCGGGTGGTAGAGGCCCTGACGGTCATCGCCCCTGCCCTGCCTTACCCCATAGAGCTGTATGAGCTTGCGGACGATGAGCAATCCGCAATAACCGCGGGCGATATACGTATTTACACCCTGCCGCTTGCGCATTCCATGCCCTGCCTGGGATACCGCGCCGCCTTTCACCGAAAGCCCGTATTCAACCCGGAGCAGGCCATCGCCCTGGGCGTCCCGCGGGAAATGTTTCACACGCTTCACAGCGGAACGCCGGTTGTTCTGCCGGATGGCCGCATCATTGAACCTGGTATGGTGCTGGGCAATCCGCGTCCCCCCGTGCAGGTTTGCTATTGCACCGATACAAGACCGACGGAACAGCTTGCGGATTTTGCCTGCGGCGTAGACCTGCTCATCAGCGAGGGGATGCACGGCGACGAAAGCCTGCGTACCAAAATGGGGGAAAAAGGTCATATGATGCTTTCGGACAGCGCGCATTTGGCCAGGGAAGCAAACGCCAGGAAGCTGTGGCTCACCCATTACAGCCCTGCTCTTTCCGATCCATCGACCTATCTTGATCTGGTGAGAAACATATTCCCGGAATCCGAAATGGCGTATGACGGGATACGCACCGTGCTTGGCAAAAAAGAGCGCGGAATAATCTGATTTTGGGCAAAGACATTCTCCATTTGGCTTCTTTCCATAGGCCTGCGAAAAAAATTCTCCCTCCTCTGAACTTTTAGGGCACAGGCATGAACCCTTTTGTGCGGGAAGCATAGTCTGTTATCGATTCCCCACATACCATCGGTGGAATCATCCAAAGGAAGATAGCTATTCCTTTGATATAAGCCTCATAGGCATATCTCCTTAACGCCTCAAAATATGATATATCGGGAGCAGCATCCGCTGCCCCCTGTTTTGTTTCATGCAAAAGCTCCTGTCCGCGCCGGAGGGCGTCGACAGGAGCCTTTCTTGTAATTTGTATACTGGTTTCTCAGGCTTACTCCGCCATGAACAGGCTTATGTCGGAATCCACACCGCCGATGCCGGCGATGCCGAAGTTTTCCACCAGCACCTTGGCCACATTGGGCGACAGGAAGCTAGGCAGCGTGGGCCCCAGGTGGATGTTCTTGACGCCCAGGTACAGAAGGGCCAGGAGAACGATAACGGCCTTTTGCTCATACCAGGCGATGTTGAAGGCAATGGGCAGCTTGTTGATGTCGTCCAGCCCGAATACCTCCTTGAGCTTCAAGGCGATCACGGCCAGCGAATAGGAGTCGTTGCACTGCCCGGCATCCAGCACCCTGGGGATTCCGCAGATATCGCCAAGATCCAGCTTGTTGTAACGGTACTTGGCGCACCCGGCCGTCAGGATCACGGTATCCTTAGGCAGGTTCTGGGCAAACTCCGAATAATAATCCCTGGACTTCATGCGGCCGTCGCAGCCGGCCATGACGAAAAACTTTTTGATTGCTCCCGTCTTTACCGCATCTACCACCTTGTCGGCCACGGCCATCACCTGGTTGTGGGCGAATCCGCCCACGATAGCGCCGGTCTCAATCTCTTTGGGGGCGGGCAGCAGCTTGGCCAGGGCGATGATTTCAGAAAAATCTTTTTTGCCGTCAGCACCGGCAGGAATGTGCGTGCAGCCCGGGAAGCCGCTGGCGCCGGTGGTGAATATGCGTGACTTGACCTCCGCGTTTTTCGGCGGAACAAGGCAGTTGGTGGTGAAGAGGATGGGGCCGCGGAAGCTTACAAACTCCTCCGTCTGCTTCCACCAGGCGTTGCCGTAGTTGCCCACGAAGTTGTCATACTGCTTGAAGACGGGGTAGTAATGGGCGGGCAGCATCTCGCTGTGGGTATACACATCCACGCCCGTGCCCTTGGTCTGCTCCAGCAATTGCTGCAAATCGGTCAGGTCATGGCCGGAAACAAGGATGGCGGGATTGTTCCGGACGCCGATGTTCACCTTGGTGATTTCGGGATTACCGAACCGTGACGTATTCGCCTCATCCAGCAGCGCCATGGCCTTCACGCCGTATTCGCCGGTTTTTAAGGTCAGCGCCACCAGATCGCCGGCGGTCAGGCTGTCGTTCAGCGTGGCATCCAGAGCCTCATACAGGAAAGCATAGACTTCAAAGTTCTCTTTGCCAAGGTTCAGGGCATGCTCCAGGTAGGCCGCCATGCCCTTCAAACCGTATATAATCATTTCCCGTAAGGAACGAACATCCTCGTTTTCGGTGGACAGGATGCCCACGGAAGCCGCTTTTTTCAGCATGGACTCCCTGGTGTTTACGGTAAAGACGGCCGCGTCGGGAAGGTCATTCAGCCCGGCGGGCCTGATGCTGTCACGAAGTGCCAGCATTTTAGTGATCTGACCCTCCAATGCACCATCGTCAAAATTGGCGTTGGTGATGGTCATAAACAGGCTGCTTAAAACCTGATGATTGATTTCCGGCATCTGTTCAGGCCGAAGCTTGCCCCGAACCACGTTTGCGGAAACCCCTTTCAGCGCGTATACCAGCAGGTCCTGCAGGTTGGCGACTTCCTCATTCTTTCCGCATACGCCCATGACCGTGCAGCCTGTTCCTTTGGCAGCCTCCTGGCACTGATAACAAAACATGCTCATTTCCATTCCTCCGTTGCTTTTTTTGGTATCCATGCCGCGCACCCGGCCATGTGGCATGCAGTATGCAAAAGGTTCCATTTGGGCCGGAGATTTGCTTTGCAGCTTTGATGTCCTGATCATTATAGCCGTGAAGTGCATATGATTCTGTTGTAAATACAACAACAATCAGAATTGGCAGAAATTTTAGGCTTCGCGATCAAAACAAAGTATATGTGCAGCCACATGCCGCCCTGTCCATTTGCGGCGGCGCATGTTTACTTCGATATCGGATTGGATTATACTGTTTCCAATATATGTGGCCGTAACCTCTGAATCTGCAAAGCCAGTGCTGTACGGCAAAGGCGGAGGCGGTTTCGAGTCCAAACTGGAACAAGGAGTGTATACAAATATGCCTTTCACAAACCCTGTTATTCCCGGATTCCATCCCGATCCCAGCGTGACTAGGCGCGGGGAGGATTACTATTTGGTGACATCCAGCTTTGAGTATTTCCCTGGCGTGCCCATTTTCCACAGCCGTGATCTTGTAAGCTGGGAGCAGCTTGGCCATGTGCTGGACAGGGAAAGCCAGCTTCCCCTGTCCGGCTGCCGCCCATCCGGCGGCATTTACGCACCGACCATTAGGTATCATGATGGCATGTTCTACATGATTACCACCAATGTATCCCATGGAGGCAACCTGATCGTACATGCAAAAGACCCCGCCGGGCCATGGTCGGAGCCCGTATACGTGGATCAACCGGGCATCGATCCCTCGCTTTTCTTTGATACGGATGGCAAGGTGTACTTTACGGGCACCGGCGGGGAGAACGGAAGGCCTGGCATCGTACTGTTTGAAATCGACCCCATGACAGGCGCAAAGCTGTCCCCCGCGAAAACCGTATGGCACGGCACAGGCGGAAGGTATCCCGAAGGGCCGCACCTGTATAAAATTGGGGACTTGTATTACCTGATGATTTCCGAGGGCGGCACGGAGTTTGGCCATATGGTGACGATGGCCAGGTCATTTTCGCCGTACGGGCCGTATGAACCGTGCCCGCATAACCCCATTCTGACCCACCGCAATGAAATGGACAGCCCCATCGCGGGTACAGGCCACGCCGATTTGATTCAAGCGCACGACGGAAGCTGGTGGATGGTCTTCCTGGCGTACCGGCAAAGCGAAAGCTACTTCCACCACCTGGGCAGGGAGACTTTTCTGTGCCCTGCCCACTGGGAGGATGGCTGGCTGAAGGTGAACGATGGCAGACCAATCACCCTTTCCATGAATTGCAGCACGCTCCCCCGGCATCCTTTTGCGCCGGGCAAAATCCGGGAGGATTTCCGCAATGGGATCGGCCCCGCGTGGAATTACCTGCGCAACCCTAACATGAGCAACTATGCATGTAAAGACGGCGGCCTTTTACTGACAGGATCAGCACATACCCTGAATGACAACGCCTCCCCCACGCTGCTTGCAAGGCGGCAGGAGCAGTTTGACGGCGTTTTTTCGGCGCTTGTTGAGCCAGTCAAAATGTCCGTAGGCGCACAAACAGGCCTCACCGTTTATTACGGCCCGGAAAATCATTACGAGCTGTATATGGATGAATCGAATATCTGCCTGCGCAAGACCATTGGCGACCTCAGCGCCGTGGTGTTTGAAAAGCCATGGCTGGGCGCCTGCGAAATGGAGATCAGCTTCGACAGGCTCATGTACCGCTTTGCCTTTGGCAGGCCGGACGGCGTAAAGGAACAGGCGGGCTCGGCGCTTACGCGCTATGTCAGCACGGAGGCCACGCCCTGCAGCTTTACGGGCGTATACCTGGGGGCCTATGCCCAGGGCGAATGCACGGGCAGATTCCATTGGATCGAATGTGATTGGAAGTAGTTTCCGGCACATACTCTTCCGCACAAAAAACGCCGCCCGGACGGGCAGCGTTTTTTGCGTTCACTCCTGCGTTAGCAGGACTTTTCGGCAAGCCATCAGAACATCCTTGGCCTTATCACGGCCGGATCGATGCTGCCGATGTCCCTGGAACACGTGCGCGCCATGGCGCCGGCCAGCTCCTCCGTCATTTCGGCGATTTTTTTTCGTACGCCTTCCGTACCATTTTCTTTAAGCGGGCCCATAAGCCCGCGGCCCACGGAAACCGCCGCCGCACCCAGCGCCAGCGCCTTGAATACATCGATGCCGCTCTCCACACCGCAGTCCACAAAGACGGGCATGCTTCCGCCTACGGCCTTTACAATCTCCGGCAACACCATCAATGGCGGAACGGCATAATCCAGTATCCCGTGGTGATGGGAGATTACGATGCCTTGCACACCCGCCTCCGCGCACTTTACGGCATCCCGCACGCTGAGCACCCCTTTTACGATAAAGGGTAGCTTCGTACCGCGGACGAACGACTTGATTTCCTCCAGCGTCTTGGGAACCATCGGCAAGCCCAGTACGGTGTCGTACTTTCCCCGGCTATTGAACGCATGATCGATGTCCATGCCCACAGCAAGCGCGCCGCACTTTTGCGCATGCTCCATCTTGCTGAAGATGACATCGTTATTTGCGTGGGGCTTGATGATCTTGATGGCCTTCGCGCCTGTGGATACGATGGCCTCCAACTCATCCTCCCCGCCCATACCGGTCCACATCACCGCTTTGGCATTGCGCGCGCCTCTGGCCATCTCCACGGTTCCGCCAGGGCAGCAGTTGTCAAGATGCGACAGCGCTGCCGTCATGACAGGCGTCGCGAATGTTTCCCCGTACAGCATAAGCGCAGTGGAAGGCAATACGGCGTCCAGGTGCCGCATTTCAATCAAAAGCGAATCAAAATACTCCCGGGTGATCTGATCGGCGCTGCCGATTCTGTCCGTATGCTGTGACATATGTTTCTCCCATACAATGCGTTTTCTGCAGTATACTTGATTTGGCCCGTTTTGTCCATGGAAGCGAAGATGGCAAAATAAAAGGGGCTGTCGTGCTAAAATCATATTCTGTATATTATTAAGAAGAAAGACTTCACGTCTTCGGATGCGACCAAAGGGCTTTCCGATCGCTCTTTGGAAGCCTTCGGACGCTATCTTCTTGAATAGTTATACAGCAATACGATTAGCGCGACAACCCCTTTTATTTTTCATATCAGAGGGAGGCGGCCTTCACAACTGCCTTTCCTTCAATTCTTACATGGGAATAGCGTTCTTTGGGGAACGTGAGCATTGTGTTCACATACGTCCCCCGGTCGGCATACAGCTCCACACTGGTGTGGTCCACAATCAGGCGCATAGAACATGCACCGTCTATCAGCCTCGGGGTGCTTGTGACGCTGTACAGCTCGCTGTTAAACCATTTGCTGAATCCCGACGCGCCCGCCTTCATCCGGTCCGTGAGAATGCGTCCTTCTTCGTTCAACCCGATGACCAGCTCATCGCCCAGGCTGTTCACAAGCCTCAACTCAAACGGGCCTTCCGCTTCCACCGCCAGCTCATAAGCGCCGGCCGGGAGCGCATCCCCATCCATCAAGGTTTTGAAATTCCCGCTGTTCAATACGGGTTCGGCGGCCAGGCGGATACCTTCCTTCGTGTCTGCCAGCGACAGTCTGCGCGGCAGCGTCATGCAGCCCCTGTACGCGCCTGCCGGCACATTGCCCGCGTAGACCGGGCTGGCCGCCCAGCCCACATAGAGCCTTTCAGCCGTGCCGCTGTAGGTGACACCGGCATAGTTGTCAAAGCCGGCGTCCACCATATACGCCTGCTCCTGTTCAGGAAGACGGTGGAATGTTTCCCCGTCGAACTCGCCCAGGTAGTACTGCATCCGTCCGCCGCCAAATTCCGCCGGCGCGGCCATGCTCACAAGCAGCACCCACAGCGTGCGGCCATCCGGCGCGGTCAGTGGGAACAGGTCGGGGCATTCAAACACCTCGCCGTATCTGTTCTCGTGTTTGCCGAAAGAGCCTGTCTTTTCCCATGTACGCATGTCCCCGGATCGGTAGAATTCTATGCAGTCCCTGGCGGCCAGCGCCATGGACCAGCAGCTGCCTTTTTCGTTCCAGAATACCTTGGGATCGCGGAAATCCACGATGCCAGGATTGGCAATGACGGGGTTTCCTTCATAGGGCGTAAAGCGGATGCCATCCTGGGAAGACGCAATGCTTTGGCTTTCGCAGGCCCCGTGCTGCGTGTACATGGCGATCATCGCGCCGGGACCGAAGCCGGCCGTGTTGTCCTTGTCGATGATGGCACTTCCGGAAAAAATGGTGCCGATGTCATTGGGATACAGCGCTATTCCAAGCTCTTTCCAATTGTATAGGTCGTCGCTGACGGCGTGCAGCCAGTGCATGGGGCCCCAGACGGAATCATCAGGATTGTGCTGGGCAAACAAATGGTACTGCTTCCCGTCGTGCACAAGCCCGTTGGGGTCGTTGATCCAGCCTTTTTTCGGTGCAAAATGAAGCTTCGGCCGCCCATTTTTGATCCATTCGCTCATCTCAGTTCCTCCAGTTCCTTAAGGGCCGGCTTGGGATAGCAGTCGCTTCCGCCAGGCGCCTGGTACCAAAAAGCGGTGGCGCTGTACAGACAGCGGTTGTCTTCGCCCCACACATTGCCCTTGTACTTTTCCAGGTATGCTTCGAACTCGTTCTGGAAAGGCACATTGTCGCACACGTGGAAGCGGCATACGCTGGTAATCCCGTTGCCGTCCAGCGGCATGGCGCTCATGGCAGCAAAGGGTGAATCAAACAGCGCGAAGGGCGGTTCGGCGGCCCAGGCATAACCGAAATAATCCTCGCTGCCGGTGCCGAAGGTGGAGGGGAACTTTTCTCCATCCACAAAGAATTTCTCATCGCCCTCGCCCCACCACCAGTCCAGGCGTTCGCAGCCGTCGTAACCGAACCACCATTCGTCCCGCTTCATGCCGCCGGGATATGCAAAGGTGTCCAAAAGCCGCAGGTGCAGGCCGCAGAAGCGCCCGGCGCCGCCCGCAACGCGGAGTACCGGCCAATCCGGAAAGCGCTGCCCGCCGGGCATGAACTGCGCTTGATCAAGGCCTTCGTATTGATCACGGTGCCATTTGGCGTGAAAACGGAGAAGGCTCCCCGCCCGCGGGCATTCCTCGCGCCTGATGTACGCCTCCACAGCGGCGGATGCATCGCCCAGGTTCTCGATTTCGATGCGCGCGCCGCTTGCGTAAGGCATATGCCAGCGCGTGTAGAAAACGCCGCCAATGAGCCCGCTTGCCCATGTACTGAAGGCGTTCATTTCCCCGGTGGTGCCGAAAAAGTCGCATACCGGCGCGCAGACGGAGGGCTCCGCCTCTCCGTCCCAGTACATTTTCAATAGTAAGTTCTTGGCCTGATTCGGCCCGGCAAGCCGCAGCTGCAGGCATGTGATGGCGCCCGGACCACGAACATCATACAGCGCTTCACAGCCCTTGGCGCCTATCATGGCCGACGTATTGGGCGTGAAAGCGTGCATGCCGCGCAGGTGCAGCTTTCTATCCAGCATGGCCAATGCGATGCGGCCCGATCTTGTGAACAGTTCCTTATAGGAAGGCATCATGGTCCCTTCCGGGAAGACGGTATAGGTAAAATGGAAATAAGCGCCCCAGTCCGGCGCAAGCTCGATACGGATGGAGCTTGCGAAGGGGACCGGTATAAAGCTGTTGTACCCGCGGGATATATGGGGGCACACATCGGGTATATTGGCGGGGGCGAAGTCGGTGCCGAACCCGGTAAAATAACGGAGGAAGGGCGTATCCACCGCCAGCTCGCCGTCCAGGTAAATGCGGATGTGTCCGCTGCCCGGCATGGCCGACCAGCTGCGCCATATAACGCCGGGGCCGGTTAGCTCCAATGCCACAACACTGCCGTCCGGAAGCTTTCTGATATAGCCGCGGCCGTCGTCGTTGGCGTCCCAATCCACATAGCGGTCTTCTTCCTGAATATATCGCGAGCGCCTGTCAAAGCTGGAGAAGCAGCCGCTCCTTTCGCCCTTCACCGGCGGAACGCTCAAAGCATGCATATCATGAAGCCGGCTTAACAGGTCCTGGTACGTAAGTTCCATCGTCCTTCCCCCTGTTTCTTCATAGGTTTATCCTTTGATACCGGTCAGCGTAATCCCTTCAATAAAATAGCGCTGCCCGACAAAGAAGACGACAATCACCGGCAGCAGCGCCGCGGTGGAGGCGGCCATCATAAGGTGCCACTCGGCGTTGTACATGCCCTGGAACATCCTAAGCCCCAGCGATACGGTATACTTCGTGGAGCTGCTCAAGTAGATCAAAGGCCCGAGAAAATCATTCCAGCTGCCCATGAAGGCGAATATGCCCACCACGATCAGCGCCGGCTGGGTGAGTGGCAGCAGGATGCTCCGGTAGATGGTAAAAAAGCCCGCGCCGTCCACAAAGGCGGATTCATCCAATTCCCTCGGGATGGTCATATAAAACTGGCGCAGAAGGAATATGTTGTACGCGCCGCCGCCGAACCAGGCGGGCAGTATCAGCGGCACATACGTGTTGCTCAGCCCCAGCTTGCTCCAGCCCACAAACAGCGGGATCATGGTGACGGCGAAGGGCAGCATCATGCTGGAGATCAGGCATGCGAACATGATGTTCCGGCCCTTCCAGCGCAGTCTGGCAAAGGCATAGGCGCTTAAGGAGCTTGTGATCACCGTGCCCGACACAACGCCCAGCACGATAATGGCGGTATTGAGGTAATATCGCCCGAAGGTTACCACGCTGAACGCCTTGGTGTAGTTGCTAAAGCGGAGCGGGTTGGGAATCCAGATGGGCGGCATCTGAAAGATTTGCGACATGGACATCAGGGAGGAACGAACCAGCCAGTACAGCGGCACCAGCGAAAAGAACGCGCCGGCCAGCAGCAAAGCATAAATCAGGAACTTAAAAGTGAACTTTCGCGTCTTACCCAGCGTCATGAGGAGCGCCCCCCTTCATAGAACACCCACTTGTTGGATGACTTGAATACAAGCACTGTGACCGCCAGTATGATCAGGAACAATACCCAGGCGATGGCGCAGGCGCTGCCCATGCGGCTGTTGGTGAAGGCCTCCCTGTACAGGTAAAAGACGTAGAAAAGGCTGGCGTTGTCCGGTCCGCCGTTGGTCATAATATAGGCTTCGGAAAACACCTGGAAAGAGCCGATTAATGTGGTGCAAAGGTTAAAGAAGATGGTGGGCGTCATCATGGGTACCGTCACGTGGCGGAACCGGCTGAAGGGCCCAGCCCCATCCAGGGACATGGCCTCATAAAGATGCCTTGGAATGTCCTGCAGCCCGGCCAGGAAAACGATGGTGATGGTACCCGTGGTCCATACGCTCATGACGGCCAGGGAGGGGATAACGCTCTCCTTGGCGTAAATCCACTTGCCGGCGGGCAGGCCTATGCCGCGCAGCATCTGGTTCACCAGGCCGAAATCAGGGTTTAACAGCCACAGCCAGATCATGGAGATGGCCACCGTGGGCACGATGGTGGGCAGATAAAAGATGGTGCGGAAGACCGATTTGCCGCGCACGGGCTGGTTTAAAAGCATGGCCAGCAAAAAGGAATACGCGATCTTCAGCGGCACGCTCATCAGCACATACTTGGTGGTCACGCCCAGCGCTTTGTAGAAGTAAATATCCTTGCCCGAAAACATGTTTTGATAGTTGCCAAACCCTACAAAGGACCACTTGCCGCTGATGGCATAGTCGGTAAAGCTGTAGAAAAGGCTGGCAATCATGGGACCCAGCACAAAAATCGCGAAGCCCAGCACTGCAGGCATCGCGAACAGCCATCCGGCGCGGTTCTCGCGCAGCCGCACGCCGCCCTTTATAGCCATGCGGCCCTTTGCGGCCGTTCCAGCAATCATCACAGTCGCCTCCTTCCAAAGAACGCAGTGGCCTGCGGCCGATCAACCGCAGGCCACCGCGCTGCATGGGTATTATCAGTAAGACCAGCCTGTTACCAGGGGAGCAACCTGGTCAGCAATGCCGTTGAGGGCATCCTGCGCCGTCATGGTGCCGTTCCAAACGTTGTCCAGCGCGGGCCATACGATGGCGTCGATCTCCGCGAAGTTGTTCACGTTGTTTTCCGGCGCGGGGGCGGCATGCTCAAAGGTGGAGCGCATCACGGCGTCCTGGAATCCCACGGGACGGCCGGGCGTGCCTTCCTCAGCCCACAGCTCGATCTTTTCGGGATCGGTGTACCAGCTCTTCAACTGGGGCATCCACAGGCCGCGGTGCAGCTCCAGCTGGTTGGCGGGGTTGATGATCCAGTTGTGCAGCTTCAAAGCGGCTTCCAGGTTCTTGGTGCTCTTGAAGATGATCAGGGAGCCGCCATGGAAGAACGTCTTGTATTCCTTGAAGATGGGCAGAACGCCTACGCCCCAGTTCAGGTCTTCGGCCTGGGACAGGTCCGCGTGCGTCCAGGAGCCGTTGATGGCCATGGCGATGCGCCTGGTCTGCAGGGAAACGGAGTTGGAGGGCAGCGTGGAGGCCTGGGCGGGGGTGGGGCTGACATGGTACACATTAATCAGGTCGGCCAGCTTTTGAATGGCTTCCACCGCTTCGGGAGCATTCAAGGTGAACTTGGTGCCATCCTCGCTCAAGTAGCTGCCGCCGTTGGAGAGGACGAAGGGATACCAGGCGTTCCAGCCAAGGCCAACCTGAATGCCGTACTGCTGGATGTTTTCGGGATCGAAGTCCGGGCTGGCGGCGTTGTTGCCGTTGCGGTCGATGGTCAGCTTCTTGGCCACTTCCAGCATTTCATCGTAGGTCCAGGCATCTTCCACCTTGGTGGGGGGAAGCTCCAGGCCGGCTTCCTTGAACATGTCCACGTTATACATGAGGCTGGGGGTCACGCTGGCCTGGAAGGGGCCGGCGCTCTCGGTGGCGGACCAGTTCCACCAGCAGAAGTCCGCCACATCATCGGCGGAGATGCTGGGGTCCAACGGGGCGATCTCGTTGTAGTTGTAAATCAGGCCATCCTTGCCAAGCTGGATCTTCCAGGGGCCGGAGTAGCACACGTCCGGCGCTTCGTTGGCGGCGATCATGGCGTTGAGCTTGGTGGAAAAATCGTCGGGAATGTGCAGCCGTTCCACAGTGACGCCGGGGTTGGCGGCTTCAAAGGATGTGATGGCATTTTCAATCGCCTGTTTTTCGGCGCCGCCGCCCCAGTACGCAAAACGAAGCTGGATGTTTTCGGCCAAAGCGGCAGTGCAAAGGCTCAGTGTCAGCAGCAGGGCAAGCAAAATCGAGATCCACTTTTTCATGTGATGATCCCCCTCCATGAATTTGAACCCTATGATCGGATGCATCCTTCTGTGTATCATTATAGATTCATTCGTATGGGGGAACAACCTATCAAATCTTAGTATCCTTGCGTTTTGTTCTGTTCATTGCTTTTTACGCGCATGCGGACGCGCACCGTGCACCCGCCGCCGTCCTCACTTTGGATGGAAAGGCCGTAGCCATCGCCGAACATGAGCGCAATGCGCTTGTTGGTGTTGTATAGGCCGATGGATTCGCCCTCCACCATCAAAACACGCTCGGCCCGCTCCCGCGTCATGCCCACACCGTTGTCCATCACCTCACACAGCACGTCGTCCCCCTCAATCCAGGCACGGATCAAAATCCGGCCGCCCTGCTTGCGGTCGCCGAACCCGTGGAGGATGCTGTTTTCCAGCAATGGCTGCATGAACAGCTTGGGCAGCTCGCAAGGAAGGCACTCCTCCTCGATGTCCCATTCCACTGTAAAGAGGCCTTCAAAGCGTGCTTCCATGAGCGTCAGGTACTGCCTGAGCCATGCGATGTCATCGGAAAACCGCGTGCGGTCCTGGCGGTTGTCGCAGGTGTAGCGCAGCATACGGGACAGGGATACGATCAAAGCGCTGGCCTTTTTCGTATTGCCGCGGAGCGCGACCCAGTTGATGACATTCAGGGTGTTATACAAAAAGTGCGGGTTGAACTGCATCATCAATGTTTGAAGCCTGGCCTCCTGCTCGCTTAAACGCACCTTGAAGTTTTCATCGATCAGCCGCCGCAGCGTAGCGCTCATGCCGTTGAAATTCTGCACAAGGTACGTGAATTCGTCCTGGCGGTTGTCGGTGATTTGGGTGGCGAAGTTGCCGGCCTTCAGCGAATCAACACCCTGGTTGACGCGCTTGATCCGCTTGGAGACCATGGAGATGGCCAGCAGTGTCGCCAATACCGAGGCCAGCACCTGCACGAAGACGACGCCGATGAACGTGGCGTTCAGCCCCTTGGTCAGCCCGTCGGCCAGCGTATCCACAGAGAAGACGGCAAGGCTCATCCAACCGGGCTGCGAAAGCCTGTCGTAGCAAATGATGGCCTGCTCCCGCCCCTTGATGTTCACCTTCAGCATGCCTGAGCCGCTTTCCCTTATTTGAGCCCACCATTCGGGGCGCATGACGAAGCTGGCATAGTCGCCGCCGGATAGGAGTACCTCGCCGCTTTGATCCATCAGGTAATACTCCGCGTCCGAAAGGTTGGCGATGCTCTTTTGAAGCCGCTCTGTAAAGAAGTCATCGGAAAACAGCACACGGATCACGGCGCGCTCATAATCCTTGGGCAGCGGTTTGCCTATGCCCGAAATGTCCACATAGACCAGGTTCAAAAGCCGCGCGCAGGACAGATATGTGCGGCTTAACTGGAACGGGGCCATCTCCTGCCTGTTCAGCCACACGATGCCGCCGTCCCGCTGCGCGATGCGCTTGTAGGGATCGCTCTCAAAAAAGCCCTTGTACTGGGCCACCCTGGTGTTCATGGCGTAGGTGTACGGGCGGGTGATGATATCCACCTGCTGAACGCAGTTCAAGCTGCCAAAATACTTCATCAGCACCTTGTGGATGGACTTTTCGGCGGTGGGCTGATCCACCACGTCGCCAAAGTTGGCCTCGCTGAAAATCTCGTACAGGTCGGCATCCACCAGTATGTTCATCGTCGCCTCGCGAACGGTGGTCAGCTGCTGGTTGATAAGCTCATTGTTGACGCGCACAAGCTGGTAAATATCCCTTTGCGTCGTATCCACCAGGGTAGCCTTGCTGCTTTCAAAAAAGTGGGCGACGAGAAAGCATTGCGGCGCGAGGGACAGGAGGATGATGCAGAGGAATATCTTGTGCTTGATGCTGAGCCTTCGCAAAACGGTCCGCACTTTGCCCATAGCTTTACCTCCCCCGCTTGCGGTACTGGTCGGGCGACATACCGAACTGCTTCTTGAAAGCCTTGGTAAAGTAGGCCGCGCTGGGATAGCCCACCCGCTGGCCCACCTGCGCCGCATAGATGCTGCTTTCCTTTAAAAGCCTTGCGGCTTCCTTCATGCGAAGCTCGGTTACATAATCGGAAAAGGTGGAGCCCACGCGCTGCTTGAACAGCATCGAAAAATACGTCGGGTGATAGTGGAAGCGCTCCGCCACATCCGAAAGCGAAAGGTCCTGGCCGAAGTTTTTTATAAGATAGGCCAGCACCTGGGCGAAGACCTCTTCATGCTGGTTCTTGCGGCTTGACTCTATCGCGTCCGCGATCATAAAAAGCGTGCGCCGGACTTCATTTAAAACATCCTGCATGCTGCGGCTTTCCAGCACCGTCTTGTCAATAGAGGACAATATCACATCCTTTTCCGGCTGGGAAAGCGGATAGGTCAGGCTGCTCAAAAGGAAGATAAAGGTGTACATGATCAGCTCTTTGATCTTGCTGGGGTAGGCGCCGGGCACGCACAGCCGCTCCAGCTTTTCCTGCATCAAGGCGCAGGCCTGCTCTGCGTTTCCGCCGCACAGGCTGGCATCCAGGCTTTTGATGGACATATCCAGGCGCATGGTGGAAAAGGGGTCCAGCACCTGATCCGGCCCCGAAACGAATAAAAATGTATCCTTATCAAAAAAGCGCTGCATGCAGGCGCCCCTGGCCCGGGTGTAGGCATCCTCCAGACGGCTGAAAAAATCCTCAGGATAGGGGCACACGCCGATGGTGATGTTTTTTGCGGCTGTACCGCTCAACTCATGCGCTTTTCGCGCCGCCTCCGTCACAGAAGAGAGCGCGTCCCGTTCGCAGGCCAGCACGCCGATGAGCGATTCAGGCTCCACGGGCGAGCGGAAGACCACAGCGTTGCCCAATTGCTTGAGGGTTTGCCTGATCCAGTACTGTACCGTTTCGCGGGATTCCGTGTCCGGCCATGCCTCCTGCGGCTGAATATATACGATTGCCCCGGATTCATGCGCGTTAAAAAGCGCACGGGTGGCGCTGTGATCGCCGGCGTTCAGCTCGCCCGTAACGAACAAAAACATTTGGTTTTCGATCAATGTGCCGTTCCTGTCCAGGGCGCGGACATTCTCGAGCCGGTTTTCCATCCGGTCCAGGCACTGGCGCAGCTCCTGGGCATCCACCGGCTTCAGTAAATAATCGTCCGCACCAAGGGCAATGCCGCGCTTGGCGTAGTCAAACACGCCGAATGCGCTGAGAATGGCGATACGCGTGTGCTCCCGCTTCGCCTTGGCCCGCTCCAGAAAAGTCAGGCCGTCCACCTGCGGCATGCGTATGTCGGTAAGCACCAGGTCAAATTCCATAACATCCATCATGGAAAGGGCCACCGCGCCGTTTTCGGCTTCAAACACCAGGTACTCGGGCTTTAAAATGCGCAGCAAACCCACCAGGCCAGCCCGGTGCCCGGCCTCGTCATCCACGATCAGCAGCCTGTACAATCAAGCACCACACCTTCCAGGCAGTATTCCATACACGAATCCCTTTAGGTGTGTACTATATCACACGCAAACCGGCCGGCGCAATACGGCATGGATGTACAAGGGCGGCATCTTGACAAAAGTTACTTTTTCATCCATAATGGCAGCGCTGGAAAAATGCAGCGGCACTGATACCATGAAGGTATCGAGCGCTCGAGAACGAGCGGCGGTATTTTCATGTTTTTTTGTATGTAAAGAGATGGAAAGCTTGGTGACATCCATGCATATGGCGGATGCCTTGGTATCCCCTGCTGTCGGCGGCGCGATGATGGCGGCAAGCGGTGCTTTTATCGCCTGCTCTGTTTGGAAAGACCGGAAGAATAATTTGCTGGATGAGAAGAAGGTTCCCGTCATGGGGGTCATGAGTGCGTTCGTATTTGCCGCGCAAATGATCAACTTCACCATTCCGGGCACAGGCTCCAGCGGGCATATCGGCGGCGGCATACTCCTGGCAGCCCTTTTAGGCGGCGGGCCGGCGCTATTGTGCATCACGGCGGTGCTGATCATACAGTGCCTGCTTTTCGCCGACGGCGGCATCCTGGCCCTTGGCTGCAACATTTTCAATATGGGCGTAATCCCCTGCCTTGTGGCGTACCCTCTTTTGTACAAGCCGCTTGTCAAAAAGGGCATGTCCGCAAGGAATATTGCCATCGCTTCCGTATTGACCGCAGTCATAGGCCTGCAGCTTGGCGCGTTCGCCGTCGTACTGGAGACAATAGCATCAGGCATTACGCATCTGCCCTTCAGCACATTTGTTTTGTTCATGCAGCCGATCCACCTGGCCATCGGCCTGGGAGAAGGCCTGGTGACAGCAGCCGTACTCGCCTATGTAGCAAAGGCAAGGCCGGAACTGATGGAAAGCGCGCAGAATGCAAGGCCGCTTGACAGGCAGGTTTCCCTGAAAAAGGTGCTGGCCATATTGGCGGTCCTGGTGGTGTTGGTTGGCGGCCTTTCGCTGTTTGCATCCGCCTATCCTGACGGGCTGGAATGGTCCATCGACGGCGTGCTGAAGCAGTCCGATGTCACAGCTGATGAGGACACCGGCGAGGTGCGCGGGATCACCGCCAGCGGCCCCGCTTATGAAACCACCGCCGGCATACAGGAAGCGACAGCCATTATGCCCGACTACGCCTTCAAGGATTCCCAAAGCCCGGCAGGCACCAGCGTGGCTGGCATACTGGGCAGCGTCGTTACGCTGTTACTGGCGGGAAGCGTAGGCTTACTCATCGCAAAGGCAAAACGGAAAACAGCCTAAGGCGCAATAAGCGACCGCCTCCATGGATCGCATGGGGACGGCCATTGTATAGCGGGGGATATGATGCAAAAAGCGGCCGGCGCGATTGATGAGATGCTTGCACTGGATGAGCTTGCCTCTGGCCATACATCAGTGCACAGGCTTCATCCCCTATCGAAGCTCCTGGTCACGGTCCTGTACGTTGTAACGGTGATATCGGTGAACCGCCTGGATTTCGTGACGCTGAGCATTTTCTTCTTTTACCCCACCGTGCTGACCGCCGCGGGAGGGATCCCCTTTCGGGCCATAGCCAAAAGACTGCTGGCGGCGCTGCCGTTTGTTTTGTTCATGGGCCTGTCCAATATCCTCTTTGAGACCGAAGCCTACACCGTGGTACTTGGTCTTGCTGTATCCCGTGGGCTTGTATCCTTTATCGTCCTCACCGAGAAAACAGTCTTGACAGTCAGCGCGGTGCTCCTTTTAATGGCCACCACCAAGGCGCCGCAAATCTTCGCTTGCTTGCGAGGGCTCGGCCTACCCAAGATTTTGACCATCCTGCTCATGCTGAGCCTCCGGTACTTATCCGTACTTTTGGGGGAAGCGGACCGTATGATGCGCGCCTACCGCTTAAGGTCCTATAAAGCCAAGGGCATTCAAATGCGGGACATGGGTTCTTTCGCCGGCCAGCTTCTTTTGCGAAGCTTTGACAGGGCGGAGCACATCTACAAAGCCATGAAGCTTCGCGGCTTCTCGGGCGATTTCCCCTTGGGCGCGGATATAAAAATGAACGCGGCAAGCTTCCTTTATTTGCTGGCAGCGGCCGCGTCCATCGTATTCTTTCGCTTTGTTTCTATCATGGACATAACGGCCCTGTTTGGCTGATGGAGAGCGGAAAGCATGATTGTTGCCTCAAACGTTTCCTTTGCCTACCCCAACCATGTGCACGCGCTGCGGGAGCTTTCCTTCCGCCTGGAGGACGGCAAAAAATACGCGCTGGTCGGCGCCAACGGCGCCGGCAAATCCACCCTTTTGTCGATTCTCTGCGGGCTGGAAATGCCGCAAAGCGGATCGGTGGCCGTGGATGGCACCCCACTTGACAAGGAGCATGTACACCATATCCGGGAAAACGTCGCCATGGTCTTTCAAAATCCAGACGATCAGCTCTTCATGCCGACCGTGTATGAGGACATCGCCTTTGGCCTTCGCAACCGGGGTATCCCGGAGGAGCAGGTCAAAGCGAGGGTTAATGAGGTCATGGAACGCATGGAAATTGCCCATTTGCGGGACCGCCCGCCCTACAGGCTGTCGGGTGGAGAAAAGCGCAGCGCCGCCATATCCACGGTGCTTATCATGCAGCCGCATATGATCCTCATGGATGAGCCGACGGCGTTTCTGGACCCCAGGGCCAGGCGGAATTTCATCCGCCTGATGCACAGCCTGCAAATAGGCATGCTGGTAGCGACCCATGACCTGGACCTGGCCAGGAATGACATGGACGGCGTACTCATCATGCGGGAGGGCAGCATCTTTGCTCAAGGCCCAGCCTCCCTTTTGGAGGACGAGCAGCTTTTGAAAGAATCCTTCCTGCTCTGAGCCCGGCCGCTAACCCCAAATCACCCGCATTTTTATCAGAAAACACGTAAGGAGCCTTGCCATGGAAAAACAAACGATCCTTCAATCCCTTTTTAAGGTGCAGCGCGGGGAGCTTTCTCCGGAGGAGATGCTGGCAAGGCTCAAGCTTCAGCCTTTTGAGGATTTGGGCTACGCGAAGGTGGACCACCACCGCGCCCTTCGCCAGGGGGCTGGCGAGGTAATCTACGGGCAGAACAAAACGCCGGAGCAGATCGTGGGCATCGTCAAGAACCTGATGGGCAATGGAAGCGAAAACATACTGATTACACGTATGTCCCCGGAGGCGGCGGGCTATGCGCAGGAGCATATTCCGCTTACCTACGACCAGGTTTCCAGGATCGGCGTGGCCGCCAAGAAGGAGCAGGCTTTGGTGGGCTCCATCGTGGTTGCCTCCGGCGGGACAAGCGATATGCCAGTTTGCGAGGAGGCCGCCATCACCGCGGAAACCCTGGGGAACCATGTGACGCGGCTGTATGATGTGGGCGTATCCGGGCTGCACAGGCTGCTTTCGCACATGGACAAGCTGGTAAAAGCCCGTGTCGTCATCGTGGTCGCCGGCATGGAAGGGGCTCTGCCCAGCGTTGTGGGCGGGCTGGTGGACTGCCCGGTGATCGCTGTGCCCACCAGCGTGGGCTACGGCGCAAGCTTCGGCGGGGTGGCCGCCCTTTTGTCCATGCTCAATTCCTGCGCCAGCGGCGTAAGCGTCGTCAACATCGACAACGGCTTTGGCGCCGGCTATCTGGCCAGCAGAATCAACCAAATGACGGGGATACAATCATAAAGCAAGCCGCAATTCTTATCGCGGCAGTACGGAGGATATTCTATGGACGCTTATCAAAAAAAGGAAGAATTGATCCGGTATTTAAAGGAGCTGGGCAGCGTCGCGGTAGCCTTTTCCAGCGGGGTGGATTCCACCTTTTTGCTGAAAGTGGCGCATGACACCCTGGGGGACAACTTAATCGCGGTAACGGCCCGCTCCTGCTCGTTTCCCGAAAGGGAGCTGAAGGAGGCCCAGGCCTTTACGGCGCTGCATAATATCACCCATATCATCTGTGATTCCGAGGAGCTTTCCATCGAAGGCTTTTCCTGCAATCCCACAAACCGCTGTTACCTTTGCAAAACCGAGCTGTTTACAAAAATCAAGGATATCGCCGAAAAACACAACATCCGTTACGTTGCGGAAGGCTCCAACACGGACGACATGGGCGACTACAGGCCCGGGCTGCAGGCGGTTTCAGAGCTGGGCATCAAAAGCCCGCTGCGCCATGCGGGCCTTAGCAAGGCAGACATCCGGCTTCTTTCCCGGGAGATGGACCTGCCCACCTGGAAAAAGCAATCCTTTGCCTGCCTTTCCTCCCGCTTTGTCTACGGGGAGGAGATCACCGAGAAAAAGCTCAAAATGGTGGACCTGGCCGAGCAATTGCTGCTGGACCTTGGATTCAGCCAGGTGCGCGTGCGGATTCATGGCAACCTTGCGCGCATCGAAATCACCCCGCAGGAGTTTGATAAAATCATGGAGCCCGCCTGCCGGGATATAGTATACGGCAAATTGAAGGAGTACGGCTTCAGCTATGTTTCCCTGGACCTGAAGGGCTACCGCACGGGCAGCATGAACGAAACACTGGCCTGAGCAACATTTCACCCCCCGGGAACCCGGCGCGATGCAAACCCGGCAACCGCCTGCTATATAGATGCGTGGAGGAGTTCTGATGAAGACTTTATACATTGAGTGCGCCATGGGCGCGGCGGGCGATATGCTGATGGCGGCCTTGCTGGAGCTGCTGCCTGAGCCCGGCCGGTTTATGGAAAAGATCAACAGCCTTGGCATCCCGGGCGTTGCCGTGGAACGGCAAACCTCTGTCAAGTGCGGCATCACCGGCACGCATATTTCTGTATCGGTGCGCGGCGTGGAAGAAGAAAGCGCGGATGTGCATGAACACGATCATCCGCACGATCACGATCATCCCCACAGTCATGACCATGCCCACAACCATACGCATCCCCACGCCCACGAACAGGGAAACGCGGCGGAGCATGACCATTCCGGCATAAAGGATATCGCGGAATTGATTTCCTCCCTGCCGGTCTCGCCTTCTGTCAGGGGACATGCGCTGGCCGTGTATGCATTGCTGGCGGAGGCGGAGGCCCATGTGCACGGAAGGCCGGTGGAAGATGTCCACTTTCATGAAGTGGGTACCATGGATGCCGTGGCGGATATCGTGGGCGTTTGTATGGTGATGGAGGAGCTTAGTCCCGACTTGATCGTTGTTTCCCCTGTGCATGTGGGCAGCGGCCAGGTTCGCTGCGCCCATGGTATTCTGCCTGTCCCCGCACCCGCTACGGCCTATCTATTGCGGGGCGTTCCAACCTACGGCGGCGCCGTCCGCGGGGAATTGTGTACGCCTACCGGCGCCGCGCTGCTCAAGCATTTCGCGGCTGACTTTGGCAATATGCCCATCATGCAGGTGCAGGCCATCGGCTACGGCATGGGCAAAAAGGATTTTGAAGCCGCCAATTGCGTCCGTGTGATGCTGGGTTCATCTAGCACGCACAACGGTCCCAACGGGGAAATCATTCAGTTAAGCTGCAACCTGGATGACATGACCGGGGAGGCATTGGGCTTTGCCCAGCAGGCCTTGCTGGAGCTTGGCGCTTTGGATGTGTTTACGGCGCCTATTCAGATGAAGAAGAGCCGTCCGGGGCAAATGCTTGTCTGCCTGTGCCGCCCGCAAGATGCGGACAGCCTGGCGCAGGCCATGCTGAAGCATACGACGACGTTTGGCGTGCGCAGTGAGCTTTGCAAACGGTACATGCTGGACAGGCATTTTGAGACGGTGGAGTCAAAGTGGGGACCCATCCGCATGAAAACAGGCAGCGGTTATGGAGTCACCAAATCCAAATTCGAGTATGACGACATCGCGCGCGCGGCAAAAGAGCACGGTGCTTCCATCGCTGAAGTATACCGTTCCCTTGAAAGGCTGCCTGACTCCAAAGAATAAAAGCTTCACTGGCATAAGAGGCTGCCCCAAAGCGTAAAAGCTTGGAGCAGCCTCTTTCATTTTCTTGTTGTAACGCTTTGCCTCTTACCCATTTCCTCCTTTTGTCGGATCACTGCTGTTGAGTATGTCTCCGGTATGCGCATCCAGCATAACGGCAGATACAAAGTTCTCCGAGGCGTCGTAGAACTCAATAATGCGAAGCCTTTTCTATCTTTAAAGGGAATCCATAAAAAAGCAATGCCTTGATGGAACATGCACCATCAAGGCATTGCATATATGCTTAGTATACAGAACACGTATCAGCTTTCTTGTGCCGCCGGCGGCTTTACGCTTTCCGTATCCGGTTTTTGGTCACCCCTTATAATGCTTGAAAACTCCCCGACCCAGTCCTTCCAGAATTGCTCCAGGGAAAAGCCCTCGGGAAGGACATAGTTTTCCAAAAGCCTCTCGGCCTGCAGCAAGCGGTCGCAGCGGAAGACGCGCATTCCGCCGCTGGTTTCGCAATATGCCGCCAGATACCATTCCATGTTTTTGACCACCAATCCGTAGGGGCAAATCAGGCGTTGCGTCGTTTCCTCGCGATCCAGGCTGCCCCTGCGGTAAGTGATTTGAAGCTTTTGAGACTGCCATATGGCCTGGCGGAGCACATCCAGAAACGGGATGGGCTTTCTTTGAACAAACCAGCCCTCCGGATCAAAGTAAAACCTTGAGACAGCCTTGCCGATATCCCCTTTGTATTGCTTGGGAAGGCTCTGCTGCAATGTGCGAAGCGTATCCTGCAGGCTGGCCCCGGCATCCGGTCCGGCCGCGATGCCGCTTAGGTACAGCGAAACAGCATCATCGCAATGCATGACCTTCAGACCCGACGTGTACCCATCCATCAGCTGGAACCCGCCGGTGGGGCCAAAGTCGGAAGCGATGGGAATGCCCGATTGACAGAGGATCTCGATATCCCTGTAGATGGTCCGCTCGGAAGCCTCCAAAGCCGCCGCCAGATCCTTTGCCTTTACCTTGTTCCTTGATTCCAGCAGCAGCAAAATCGCAATAAGCCGGTGCAGCCGCATGGCACTCCCTCTTTTTCTGAATCAAATCATGCTAGATGATGATCGGTACGGCATTGCCCTCCACGGTATGCTCCACAATATTTGCGGATACAAGTTTCGCCCCATAGGCAGCCGCGGCCTGTTCCGCCGTTTTCGGATCAAAAAACTCGGTGCGGCAGGTGTAGGGGCCGCTCAAGCGGTATGGCGCAATCTGTCCGATCTTTTGCATGGCTCTTTTCGCACCTTCCCGGATTTGATCGCGGGCTTTTTCCGGGGACAGGTGAATGCCTGGGACCTGGGTAAAGAGTTTCGCCGAAGTGGTCAAGCCTTCCTTCACGGCTACGCCCTCCATTTCGGGAACAAGCGCCCTGGCCTCCTCCACCCCGGTGCGGTCGCCGCATATAAACACCGTGGGTATGCCATGGGATGCGGCCGTCAGAGCATTGACCCCTATCTCGCCCATTTTCACATCATTAATCCACAAGCCTTTGATGTTCCCGTTGAAGCTGTGGGCCAGGATGCCCTTTTCCGCGTAAGCCATGCCGTGGAGCCCGCACAGAAACATACCGTCGAAGCTTTCGTCCATGCCCTCCGGCCCACCATCCCCGGCGCCCATAACCAGCTTGCAGGCGGGGTGCAACAGCTCCACATCCAGGCCGCCGGGAAACGCGCCATGCCCGTCCCAGGCAACAATTTCGGTGGCGCCGCCCTCTATCGCGCCTTCCACCAGCGCATTCAGCTCCAACGTGGCCAGCTTGCGGGCCTGCTGGTAATACGCTCCGTCAAAGCAACATTGTTTGAACATATCGACAACCCCGGCAGTCCCTTCCAGATCACAGATCACATAGATTTTCATGATTTACAGCCCCTTTCAGTCAGGATAAGGACAGTATAAATATAAATCCATGACATCAGTGTGTCATGGATTTTTTCGTTCTCTTTTTCTTTACCAGGGACAAGAACTGTAACCTGAATTCAGGGTACTGAGAAAGGGGCGATCCGTTTATACGGCCGGAATAGCCTCCGACACAACCACGCTTTCCCTCAGATCATAATAGCTGCAGGTCATGGTATTTATGTTCGAAACCCATTTGTAGACCCCCGCGCCGGCGATTTCGATGCAGAATGTATCAAAATCGGTCTCCCCGGCCTGATGCCGCTTTAAAACGCTGCTTGCCCCTTCGCCGGAGGATGTGTGGTTTATTGGTACATCCACCGCTTTGCCCTGAACCTCGATTCGCTCTCCATCATTGCTGGTGTAGGTAACCACTCCTGTTTTCAGATTGAATGTGTTCGCCGCCATCCCCATCAGCTTGAACTCTCTTATAAGCTTGGGGAAGTCGACACCGGTATATTTCGCGTGCGCTTCCTGAATTGCCTGTAACGTAAATGCCATCATATGTACCTCCCAGAATGGAATTACATACAATATCCCCAAAACAGGAACAGGCGAAACAGCAGTGCAGCGCCAGGTGCCTGTCCCCAGGATAAACTGGTTATACCATGAAAGAATACAGGAAGTCCTGACCGCCGCTTCCCATGAAGTGTTCGCTGTATACAATTGATCAGCCTCTGGTATTGGATGATTTGATCTTACTTTCACCTCTTTTTTGTTGGACAGACCCTCGCCTTCCTGCTAAGGCCGCACTCTTTTCCATCACACCTCCCCAAAATCGCAAGGCGGAGAGCGCTTATTCTTCGCTCTCCGCCTTATTGCGTTCGCAGCCCCTTATTATCATAATTTCAACAGGCAAGCTGCATAATCCCCAACACCCTAGTGCCTATGGCCTGCCCACGGTGAAGATGCCGGTGTGTGTTGTTGAAAAAACCAAATTGCCGGTCTGCGCATCGTATTGCACACCTGAAACGCGGCTTGACTCGCCGTTGTTGTTGATATACCAAACGGCAATGTTGGAGGGATTGTTCATTTCTTCCGGCGTCGGTACGTAGGGGATGGATACGGTGAAAGGCATTTGCGCATTCTCCCAAGCAGTTTCGCTGCCATCAATGGTCAATGTAACCTCAATCAGAGGCCTCAAACCGATCGCATCCAACACAGCCTGGGGCAGGCTGTTTCTGTCTGGCAGGCCGATGGTGATTTGCGCTGCGTTGTCACATTGCTCAATTAGTCCGCTCAGCATTTCGGGCGGCAGCGTGATGCTGCCAATGTCGGTATGTATGGTCAGCGTGCCGGTTTGATTCAGCCCGGACAGGACGGATACGGGCATGTCCACCGTAAACAAATCAGTTTGGGGGATGACGGGGAACGTAACCACCAGCTGACCCGAATTGTTCTGGGCGCTTTGGGCGAGGTTCGAAAGATCAACACTTGCATCGCCGCTATCCGCATCCACCAGAACAGGCAGGGTGGCAGTTGACTGATCTGTGGCAACATCCGCAACGAAAACGGAACTATACTCTGACGCTGTCACGGTCAAAGTGACAGTGTAGGTATCTGTGGCGTCCGCCTGCCCGTCGTTTGCCCGGAACACAAGGGTTTTGATACCCGCGGCTATTGGCCTATAGGCATAATTCGCCCGTGCCACAACCGGGCTTTTCATGTTTTCCACTACCGTAAATGTCAGCGCGTCACCGTCGATATCCCCGAAGAGGGCAGCAAGATTCAGCCTGTACGTGCCGTTCACCTTGATGTCGGCCAATACAGTGGCCGGTATGCCTGCCTTCAAGGCCGGCAGATCGTTGACAGGGCCCACCGTGACGAAAACGGCGGCGGTAACCGTGATGCCGCTTTCATCGCTTAGTGTGTAGGTAAATGTATCCGCCCCATTGTAATTGATAACCGGGGTGTAGGATACGACGCCCGAAATCAGGGTGACTGTACCGTTTGTTGGCTGGGTAACTGCCGTGACCGCAAGCGTTTCGCCGACATCGGGCAGGCAGGAATCATTGTCCAGCACGTTCAGGATGGTTGCGCTGCTGTCTTCAGAAACCGCAAACGAATCATTGACCGCATCAGGCGGATCGTTCACCGAGGTCACATTGACAAAGGCCGCAACGGAAGACATGAAGCCGCCGTCATCACTGGCGGTGTAGCCAAAGGCATCCATGCCGTTGAAGTTATCTGGCGGGGTGTAGGTTACAACGCCGGAAACCAGGGTGACCGCGCCGTACAAAGGCTGGATGACCTCCGTCACCGTCAGTGTTTCACCAGTGTCGGGCCAATACGAATCATTGGCAAGCACATCCAATACAGTCGGGCCGCAGTCCTCAGCGACGGTAAAGAAATCATCCTCCGCGCTGGGGGTATCGTTCACTGGGGTCACCGTGACAGAAACCGTGGCGGTGTTTGTGCCGCCGTTTCCGTCGCTGATGGTGTAGGTGAATGTATCCGTTCCATGGAAGTTTTCTGCCGGGGTGTAGGATACGACGCCGGAAACCAGGGTGACCGTGCCGTTTGATGGCCCTGTCACCGCAGTGACCGTCAGCGTTTCGCCGGTATCTGGCGCACACGAATCATTGGCAAGCACATCCAACACAGTCGGGCCGCAGTCCTCGGCGACGGTAAAGAAATCCTCCGCCGTGCTGGGCGGATCGTTCACCGGGGTCACCGTGACGGAAACCGTGGCGGTGTTTGTGCCGCCGTTGCCATCGCTGATGGTGCAGGTGAATGTATCCGTTCCATGGAAGTTTTCTGCCGGGGTGTAGGATACGATGCCCGAAACCAGGGTGACCGTGCCGTTTGAGGGCTGTGTCACCGCAATGGCCGTCAGCGTTTCGCCGGATTCTGGCGCACACGAATCATTGGCAAGTACATCCAGCACTGTTATACCGCCGTCCTCGGTGACAGTAAACTCATCATTCACCGCGGTGGGCGGATCGTTGACTGGGGTCATATGAATGGTGACTGTGGCCATACTCACGTTGTTTTGATCGTCCCTGATCCAGTAATCGAATTGGGCATCTCCATTGAAATTTTCCGCAGGAGTGTAGATCGTGAAACCTGTGAAAAAATCCATGTATATATCGCCGATGTGTGTATAGTAACCATATCCAATGACCCATATGGTTTCGCCGGTATCTGGCGCACACGAATCATTGGCAAGCACATTAAACATTCTGGGCCCGCTATCTTCGGCAAAAGTAAACTCATCATTCACCGCAGTAGGGGGATCATTCACCGGGGTCACCGTAGCGGTAACGGTGGCGGTAGCCGTGCCGCCGTTTCCATCGCTGAGGGTGTATGTAAATGAATCCGGTCCAAAGTAATTTGCCGCCGGGGTGTAGCGTACGATGCCCGCATCCAGCGAAACAGTACCATGGGCCGACTGGGTGACCGCTGCAACCGTCAGCGTTTCGCCAGTGTCGGGCCAATACGAATCATTGGCGAGCACATCCACCACCGTTGCGCCGCTGTCCTCAGCGACGGTAAGCGCATCATCACCCGCGCTGGGCGGATCGTTGACCGGGGTCACATGAATGGTGATATGCCCCAACGTATAACTGCCTATGTTATCTTGCACGAGGTAGTCTACCGTGGTCGTTCCATTGAAATTAGGCGCAGGTGTAAAATCCAAGCCGTAGCTGTGATAACCAACAGAACCATGCGCCGGATAATGACCGATGGAGATAATAATCAGCGTTTCGCCTGTATCCGGAGCGCATGAATCGTTGGCCAGCACATCCAGAGACGTTAAGCCGCAATCCTCGGCAATGGTGAACGAATCACTCCCCAAGGTAGGCGGGTCGTTAACCGGGGTCACATTTATGGAGACGGTGGCGGTAGCCGTGCCGCCATTTCCATCGCTTAGGGTGTATGTAAATGAATCCGATCCAAAGTAATTTGCCGCCGGGGTGTAGCGTACGATGCCCGCATCCAGTGAAACAGTACCGTAGGCCGCCTGGGTGACCTCTGCAACCGTCAGCGTTTCGCCGGTATCTGGGGCGGATGTGTCATTGGCAAGCACATCCACCACCGTTGCGCCGCTGTCCTCGGCGACGGTAAGCGCATCATCACCAGCGCTGGGCGGATCGTTGACCGGGGTCACATGAACGGTGACTGTGGCGGCAGCCGTACCGCCACTGCCATCATTGATGGTGTAGGTAAAGGTGGTAGTGCCGATGTAGCCTGCTGCCGGGGTAAGGTTCAGAACGCTTGCGGTGAATGACACCGTACCGTTTGCCGGCTGGGTGACCGCTGCGATTGTTAGCGTTTCACCGGTGTCGGGGGCAATGGAATCATTGGCAAGTACATCCAGCGCCGTGGCGGCGCCATTCCTTTGCACGGTGTACGCATCATCCTCCGCGGTGGGGGGATCGTTGACCGGGGTCACCGTGACAGTTACTGTGGCGGTCGCCGTACCACCATTACCATCGCTGATAGTGTAGGTAAAGGAGGTTGTTCCATGGAAGTTCGAGTCGGGCTGAAAACTCACATTCGTCGCCGTAAACGTCACCGTACCGCCTGACGGCTGGGTCACCGATGTCACCGTCAGCGTTTCGGCGGTTTCGGGAGCGGTGGAATCGTTGGCCAGCACATTCATCACTGTTGAACTGCTGTCTTCGGCCACGGTGAATGTATCGTTGTTCGCGCTGGGAGGATCGTTGACCGGGGTCACCGTGGCAGTTACTGTGGCGGTGGCCGTACCACCATTACCATCGCTGATGGTGTAGGTAAAGGCGGTTGTTCCATGGAAGTTCGAGTCGGGCTGAAAACTCACATTCATCGGCGTAAACGTCACCGTACCGCCTGACGGCTGGGTCACCGCTACGAGTGTCAGCGTTTCGCCGATGTCGGGGGTGATGGAATCGTTGTCCAGCACATTCATCACTGTTGAACTGCTGTCTTCGGCCACGGTGAACGCATCGTCTACCGCGCTGGGGGGATCGTTCACCGGGGTTACCGTAGCGGTAACAGTGGCGGTGGCCGTACCATCATTACCATCGCTGATGGTGTAGGTAAAGGTGGCCGTTCCATGGAAGTTCGAGTCGGGCTGAAAACTCACATCCGTCGCCGTAAACGTCACCGTACCGCCTGCCGGCTGGGTCACCGATGTCACCATCAGCGTTTCGCCGATGTCGGGGGCGGCGGAATCATTGGCAAGCACATTTACCACTGTTGAACTGCTGTCTTCAAAGACGGTGATTGAATCGTCCATCGCGATGGGGGGATTGTTGTCTCCGGCCATTCCGATTCCGGGGAAGATGGACACAAAAAAGATCACCGAACAAAAGAGGGATAGCATCCGGCGTTTGCGGCAAATTTTCATCTTTGGCCTCCTGCTGGCGCGTTCATATACCCGAATGGTGAATCTTGGCATATTATAACATATATTTCTTATCAAATGTAAAAATATCTTATCTTTTTTGGGGGATGTTGGTACGCAATCGGATTATTCGCATTCTACGCAAAAAAGAGGACTCATCGCACAGGAGGTATTCACTCGCTTCATTATGTACAACTTCTACCAACGAATTGCAGCCGAGATGGACAAGCTATGGATGATATGGTATACTTTTTCCAATGTTTAACGTCGTACGTACTTGTCCGTGTCAAATGGGGAAAGGGTGTATATTTATGAAAGCATTCAAATTCTTTACATTTTGTGCCTTATTGCTGTTGCTTATGAGCTGTGTCGGTTTGGCGCTGGCCGAGCCTCCGCCGACAAATTTCGATGTGGGAACCGCCAGCGTATCTCTTGGCGGCGGCCCCTTTATCTACCAGGGTACTTCCATTACCCCATCCGTCAGTTTGACCTTTGGGGGCACGCATACAGCGGACGCGGCTGGATATTCGGTATCCTACAGTAATAACATCAACGCTGGATGGGGAAGGGTTCATATCACCGGCAACGGTGCTGTAATAAACGATCCGGTATTGGGGGATGTGATCTACACCGGCACCATAGAGAAGTCCTTCACCATTGCTAAGGCCAAGGTTACTGTGAACTTTCCACCGTCTGACCCTGGGCTTGTGTACAACGGGCAGGCACAGGGGATCAGTTGGAGTGTATCGGGCGAAGTCACGCCCGGAGATGCGCAGGCCTACATAACCTATTCAGGCATGGATAACCCGCCAAAACGTGCAACCAACTATCTTGCCACCGTCAGTTTGAACAATTGGAATTATGAAATCGAAGGTACGAGTTCCTACTCCTTTGCCATCAGGCGCAAGCCCGTTACCGTGAACTTTCCCGAAGGGTCATACACACGTGTGGTGTATGATGGTACTGTTCAGACGCTTCCCTGGAGCATATCCGGGGAAGTCACCCCCGGTGACGCAAGCGCGCAGATCACCTATTATGCCTACAGCGGCACATCGCTTCCGCCAAAGGATGCGGGTTCCTATACTGCAGCCGTCTCGCTGGATGGTTGGAAATATGAGATCACCGGGGCATCCTTCCATGATCTGATCATTGATGCCCGGCCGCTGACGGTGGTGTTTTCCAGTGAGCAGCATTTCACCTATAACGCGCAGACGCAGATGCCGGATTGGCACCTTGCCGGAATGGCGGACGGGGAAACCCCTGTTGGGCAGCTCACGCTCACCGGCACAAGTCCCGAACCTGTCAACACGGGCGTTTACACAATGACTGTCAGCATGACGGGAGCGGATGTAAATAAGAATTACGTTCTTATTGGAGAAAGGAACCAAACATTCTTTATCAACAGGGCGCCGGTAACTTTCACTTTCCCTTCATCCGACCCTGGGTACGTGTACAACGCCCAGCCGCAGACGATTCCCTGGAGCGTATCCGACCCGGTGGCGGGAGAAGACCCGGTGGTGGGGGTTCATTATTATATGGATGGCACAGGCGGCACGCCCACAGTCAGCGCGGGCAATCATACGGCTGTCGCCTATCTGGACTTTTCCAACCCCATAAATAACAATTATGAAATAACAGGCCCATTCTTCTTCAGATATTCCATCGCTCAGGCCCCGGTGACTATAACCTTCCCATCGTCCGATCCCGGCTACACATATAACGGACAGGTGCAGACGATTCCCTGGACCGTTCATGACCCGGTAGAGGGGGAAGACCCCAACTATCAGATGTACTATTACCAATACGGAATGATGGCAGAGCCGCGCAACGCCGGCCCGTATATGCTTCACTTTTATATGCCCTACGATTCGGTAAATGTCAATTATCAATTGATGAGCGAGGACCAGTTTGACTTTTTCATTCATCAAAAGACATTAACGGTGACCCCCGTGGCCAAGGGAAAGCTGCTGGGCACATCAGGTTCAGTGCCTGTTTTCGAGTATACGGTATCCGGCCAGGTGGGGAGCGATGTACCAATCTTCGACGGTGAGCTCTATTGCGATTGGGAGGAAGCGCCGGGAGAATATGCGATCTCGCAAGGCACATTGAGGCTGATCTACTATGAGCCGGTCAATGTGAATTATTCGCCGCAGCTTCAGTTTACCCAAGGTGTATCCTTTAGCGTAAGAGAGCTTGAAGGCGCGCCTGACGCGTTTATCACCCCCGCTGTGCCCAACGGCAAAAACGGCTGGTACAACACCACTGCAGTGATTACACCGCCGCAAGGGTATGCGATTGGTTTGGTGCAGCAGGTGGAATACGCCTGGCCAACTTACCTGGATCTGGCGGACGGTATATACGGCCCGCAGACCTATTACCTGCGCAGAATATCAGACGGAGCCATCTCATCCGCCAAGCTGCTTCCCGCCTTCAACCAGGATCAGTACAGCCCGACCATTTCCAGCGCTATGGCGAGCGCCGGCAAGGACGGCGCACCGGGCCTTCTAATTACCGCCAAGGACAATGTGCGGCTTGAGAAGATTGTGGTTTTTGACGGCGGCAAGCCCATACACACCCAGAGCCTTTTAGGCATGGAACTGGATGAATACATCCTCTTGTACCGATTGGTTAAGCCTGGCAGCTACAACGCTGCGGCGTATGACGCGGCAGGGCATGTGTCAAGTCAAACCGCCGTGGTAACGGTTTCCGATGCCGACGGCGACGGCCTTTCGGATGCGTGGGAGGCATGGCAGGGTACCGACCCCAACAGCCGCGACAGTGACGGCGACGGCATTGACGACTATACCGTCTACCTTCTGGGCGTTACGCCGGGCGGGCGCTTGCCTGCCGCGGCGGCCCTATTGCTGGGTGCTCAGGGGCAAGGCACTGTGGGGGCTGGGCTTTCCGGATCCTTTTTGAGCAGCGGCCTTGTGTCTGATTTGCAAGACATGCGTACGGAGGATGTAAGCCTTGCCCCGAAGCTGGACGGCTCCGCTGTGATTTTGCAGCTGGATGTAAAAAGCGGATCGGGCTGGGCTTTATACGGCGGCAGATTGGTGCATTTTGTGCAAGGCCCTGACGGGTTTGTCTGCGACGAGATATTCATGCTTCAGGGGTCCTTCGGAGCACTTCGGCATGTGATTTTGTCCAGCGCAGACGGCTCCGTGATGCTGCTGGCTCACTATAACGAAGCAGCAGGCCGGGCTGAGGGATCGCTTTCAATATTGGATACCAAGGCAAAAAAGATGGCCGTGCTCTCAGGATCGGATGGAGCCACCGCCTTTGACCTTTCGCGGGATGGATCACGGGCGGCGTACACAGTAGGTGGCAGGACACGGGTTGTATACCTGCAATCGGATCTTTCGAAGGATTTGAATGTGGATGCATCCGTAACAATGTTCACACCGGACGGGCGGCTGACCCTTGGCACACAGGGTACGGAGGTTCTTTTCCTTCAGGAGGATGGCAGCGTAGCCCCGGAAGCATACGAAGGCTTTGTGGACGCGGCCCAGCGCACCAACACATTAAGGCGGGTCAGCCCACCTAGGTCTTACGGCGACGCGGCGGTGGATGTTCACGGCCTATTGACCTTCCAAGACGATGGGAAGGGGATTGTATATGTAGACGGGAATGGGACAACAGAAGTTTTGATGGCGGGAGAGGTGTGAGGATGCTGCCTGGCCTTTGAATGGTTCAAAGAGAATAATGATGAAGAATGAAGAAAACCCAGCTCGATTCGCTGAGTTCAGACACAACTTCCTCGCTATGATGATCTTTGTGATCCGAAAGGATAGGCTGCACGCGGGATGTTCTTTACACTTCCCTGTTGTGAAAACAGGGTGCATGATGGATTTGCCTCGAGAGGAGACGGAATGAGAAACATATCTGAAGAGGAATTAAAAGAAGCACTCCGACCTATAGCCTCCCTAATCAGCAAGTCTGAAAAAGCACAGCAGAAGCTGGTGCCTGGAACATGGCAGCACAAAATGCTGCAAGATAATCTCAAGGCGTTATACATCGCGACCAAGCTGATGAACAGCGAGACGGTCAATACAGATAAAATTATGCAGGAAGATTTACGGGGGGCAATCCGAGCGCTAGACTCCATGATTAGCAGAAGCGAAAAAGCACAAACGAAATTTTCGCCCGGGACCTCACAGCATACACTGCAGCGAAACAGAATAAATGCATTGCGTATGGCTTCAGAATGGATAGGCGCTGCATTGGCAGAACAAGAAAGCGTGTAGCGCGCCAGGAGACATTTTTTTGTATATGAACTGACAAGAGTATGGACGATATGCCCAATGCAAAAAAACACCTTTGATATGAGTAGCATTTCTTTCTTGCTCGTCCGTTTATTCTTACATATCGGATAAAACAGAGAACTGTTCCCTGTGCCCAATCTTGCGCTTTTTCTCATCTGGGGTACACGTGCTTCATATCAGACATACTCAAAAAAAAGGAAGGAATCTAAAGAAAGAGGGACAGGTAAAACTGGTAGTTTCTTCCCTCCCCCTTGTTTTTCAATCTTTTTTTTGTATGATAAGAAATAGTACACATGGCAATCATGGATTGCCAAGAAAGGCAATATTGATGAGACACCGTTTAATAACAATCGTTTGCCTTTCCCTTTGTATCGTTATTTCGCTGGCAAATCCCATGACGGCACTGGCTGAAACTGGCTCAGCCGCCGCAGCTCAGCCGGCACTGACGCTGAAGTTAAGTACGGCCAAGCAGAGCTACAAAGCGGGCGAAGCAGTGAAAATGACCGCCGTGATCACAGGCATGGGTTATAAAAACACCAAATTCTTTGTCAATAAACGAGATGGTTCCGGCGCCGGTATTGTATACGAAGGCAAAGCGAAAACGGGAAAAACAATAAACGACAGCTGGAATACAAAAGGTGCGGACCCTGGCACGTATGAGGCGATAGCCGTCGTTTACGGGGAAGGCGGCGCCGAGCTTCAGACCGCCGGCATCACGTTCAAGGTGACCGTACCGGTAACGGGCCTGAAATTGAACAATACCAAACTATCGCTTGAAAAAGGCGACACGTTCCAGCTGACGGCGGAGGTCTCACCCAAAGGGGCCAACCAGGCTGTCAGTTATAAAACCAGCAAATCATCGGTGGCATCCGTAGACCAAAATGGCTTGATCACAGCCAAGAAAGCCGGTAAGGCAACCATCACTGCAACAGCAAAGGATGGGGGCAAGTTCGTCACGTGCACCGTAACGGTCTCTCAATATATGTACAATGTCAACAAGCTCGTAAGTGCCGCAGTCAAGTATCTGGGCACCATCGAAGAACCGCCGGACAGCAACCTGATCTTCTTCAACGACTGGTACTTTGGGAAAACAGGCATGGCGGTGCCATGGTGCGGCGTATTTGTCGCAAGAGTCATGTATGACGCCGGGATGTTGGCGAAGACATTTGGCGGCCTGAACTCCGCCCGCAAATCCGTCGCCGAAGGGGTGCGCAACTACAAGACGCTTGCCAAGAAACAAGGCCGTTGGATCACAAGCGGGTATAAGCGCGGCGACATTGTTTTGTTCGACTGGCAGAGCAATGGGGGTTACGACCACATCGGGATCATCGAAAGCGTCAGCGCGAGCGGCAAGACGATCACCACGATCGAGGGCAACACATCAGACCCCGAGGGCATACAAATAGGCGATGTCGGCGTGTATCGCAAAACGAGGACCATAGACGGCCAAGTGCTCGGCGCGTACCGCCCTCCGTATGAGAAGTAGAAGGGTGATCTTCAGCCGCCTTCGCATAATGTGACAATAACTATATGATCGGTTTGCTTTCCGGCAGCCACGAAAACCGGTAATAATAAGGATAGTACAACAAAATCTCGGCGATAGCGCCGGGATTTTTTGTGAGTTCAAAGGGTGTACACAATGACACGGATGCCAGAAAAAAAGGCAAAAGTGTGGCAAGGGTGTGCAGCATTACACCCCGTACCCACTTTCGTACCCAATTAACGCTACGTATACCGTACCCATCAGATCACATAAGAAAAAACCCTTGATTTCTCAAGGGTTTTTTGGTGGGATTAGTTGGGCTCGAACCAATGACCTCCACGATGTCAACGTGGCGCTCTAACCAACTGAGCTATAATCCCATGCATTTTTCGGTTGCAGAAAGTATTTTATCATACATCCAAATGAAAATCAAGGGTTGTTTTTTTGTTTTTCCGAGGAGGCACTTTGATAATATGTGAAAAGTGGGCGCCGCAGCGGAGGACGGCTGTAAGCGGCGCCCAAGGATATGACGCAGTATGCTATGGTGAGATCAACTTCCTATGGAAATCACTGTCAAGGGACCACCGTAATCATTTTGCGGCAAAGCATGCGACACACTATCTCCCTACTTCTTGGCGCGCACCTTCCATTTGGCAAAGACCGCCTGCAGCATGATGAAGAAGCAAAGCAGCAGGGCCGTCACCACGTTGGACCAGGAAGAAACCAGCTTGCCGTTGGTCTTGACCAGGCTGGAGATCGTTCCGTTGATGAGCACGCCGAAAAATGAGCCGATCACGTTGCCCACGCCGCCAGTTAATAGTGTTCCGCCGATAACCGCCGAGGAGATAGCGTCCATTTCCAGGCCCAGCGCCTGGGTTGTGGTGCCGGCCATGGTATTGAGGCAGTAGCAGATTCCGCCGACGGAGCAAAGCAGGCTGGAAAGCACATACGCCTTCATGCGCGTCCTTTTCACATCAAGCCCCATCAAAGCGGCGGACTGCTGGTTGCCGCCTACGGCATAAAGGCTGCGGCCGAACCGCGTATAACGCAGCAGAAGAAATGTGATGACCAGTACCGCCAGCGCTATGATCACCGGCAGGCGGATGTAGGGCACCATCAGCTTGCCTGCCTTGTTGAGGTACGCGCCGATCTGGAAGGGGATTGCAAACTTCAAATTGGCAAGGCCTACGAAAAATTCGCTGCTCTTGATGGTCACCTGCTGGGTACTGATCATGGCTGTCATGCCGCGAGCGAAGAACATGCCGGCCATGGTGACGATGAAGGGTTGGATGCCAAGGTACCCCACGCATAGGCCCTGCACAAGGCCGAACACCACGCCGATCAACAATACCAGCAGCATAAGGACCGGGGCCGACATGCCCCAGAATTCGATGCCTACGGCAATGAACATGCAGTCCATGGCGATCAGCGCGCCTACCGAAATATCGATGCTGCCAGTGAGCATCACGCAGGTCATGCCGCAAGTCACGCAGATCAGGCCGGAATTGTTGATCAATATGTTCAGAAAGGTTTGCAGGTACCCAAAGCCTTTGTCCGCATATACGACGCAGCCGGCCAGGTACATAAGCGCAAACAAAAGGATGGTAATGAGCAGCAGCACGCCATTGCTGTTCATTTTTCTGCGAAGCCGTTTTGCCGGCACAGTGCTGATCATACGCTTACCGCCTCCTTGCTAGCATGATGCGCCCGCAGCGAGGCGCGCCTTGCAAAGTATGCCTTTACAGCCGGAGCCTGTATGGTCACGATCAGGATGACGATGATGGCCTTGAACACAGGCGCCTGTGCCGAGGATACGCCCAGCGTGAGCAGCGTGGTGGTAATGGCCTGTATGGTGTATGCGCCGATAATGGACCCGGCAAATTTGAACTTGCCGCCCCCCAGGCTGTTGCCGCCCAGGGCCACGGCCAGGATGGCATCCAGCTCCAGGTTGAGCCCGATGTTATTGGTATCAGCCGAGTAGATGCGGCTGGTGGCCACAAGCCCAGCGATGCCAGCGCACAGGCCGCTGATGACAAATGCCGTGAATATGATGCGCTTGGACTGATACCCAGCGATGCGGGCTGCCTTTGCGTTAATGCCTACGCTCTGCACAAACATGCCAAGCGCCGTAAACTTCAAGATCAGCGCCATGACTGCGATGCACGCCGCCGCAATCAGAATGGGCGTAGGGAATATCCCGGCATATCCGCCAAAGAACCTGAATGAAGGCACGCGGATGTACACGATCATGCTGTTGCAAAGCAAAAGGCCGATGGCGCGTCCTGCGGAATACAGGATGAGCGTCGCCACCATGGGCTGGATGTTCATGTAGGAAACGAGTAACCCATTGAAAGCCCCGCACAGGCAAGCCACCAGGATACCTGCCGCGATGCCCACCCACAAGGGTACCGCGTACTCGGACACGTTCACGTTGCCAAAGCCGGCCAGCAGCATACAGCACACGCCGCCGGCCAGGCTCATCACCGAGCCGACGGAGATATCAGCGCCTGCGGAAGCGGAAACCACCAGTGTCATCCCGATGGCCAGGATGGCGGCCTCGCTGCCGCGGTTCAATATATCCACCAAACGGCCGTAGAGAACGTCGTTCTTGATGGTGATGGTGAAGAAGTTATAAAACACATTGCCTTTGGAAATGTCAAAAAAGACGTTCACCGCCATGACCAGCAGCATGCTGAAGACAGGCAGGAACAAACGCATTTGCGTGATCTTTCTCAGTTTTTTCATGCGTTTTCACCTCCCGCAATGGCATGCATAACGCTCTCCTGCGTCATTTCCCCCGTCAGTTCCCCCACCTTTTCACCGTCCCGAAGTACGGCCAGCCGGCTGCAGGTGCGCAGCATCTCCTCAATTTCGGAGGAAATGAAGATGATGCCCTTCCCCTCGTCGGCAAGCCTTATAATCAGCTTCTGAATTTCCGTTTTGGTGCCGATGTCAATACCGCGTGTCGGCTCATCAAGGATGAGGAAATCCGGGGATGTGGCCAGCCACCTGGCGATGATCACCTTCTGCTGATTGCCGCCGGAGAGCTGCCTGGTCAGCGTATCACGGCCGGGAGTTTTAATCTTTAGCAGCTCTATGAACCTGTCTGCAATCTCGCACTGATCCTTCACGGGCAATTGCTTCATCATACCGCGCCGGGCCTGAATGGCCAGGATGATATTCTCACGTACGGACAGGTCGTCGATAATGCCCTCCGCCTTGCGGTCATCCGGCAAAAGCCCCATGCCATGGTTCATGGCATCAATGGGATGGGTGATCCTGACCTGCTTGTCCTTGACCCTTAAGGTGCCCGTATGCGCACGGTCCGCACCGTAGATGGTGCGCGCCAGCTCGCTGCGGCCGGAGCCCAGCAAGCCAGTAAGGCCCACGACCTCCCCCTTGCGGATCGTAAGGTCAAAAGGCTTGATCCTGCCCGCGTGGCTCAGGTTCCTGGCGTCAATCAGCGGCTCTTCCTTCAAATCCTTGCTGCCTTCATGCTTTATATTTGCCAGGTCATCGATGTCCTTGCCCATCATGGCCGCGATCAGCTTCACCCGGGGCAGCTCTCCAATGGGGTACTCACCTACCAGCTGCCCGTTGCGCAGCACGGTGATGCGGTCGCAAACAGCGTACACCTGTTCCAAAAAGTGCGTTACGAATACGATGCCCACCCCCTTGTCCCTGAGCTTGCGCATAAGGGAAAAGAGCTTCTCCACCTCATTGTCATCCAGTGAGGAGGTCGGCTCGTCCAGGATGAGCACCTTGCAATCCATATCCACCGCCCGGGCGATGGCAATCATCTGCTGCAGGGCCAGGGAGTAGTTCTCCAGGTTCTGCAGGACATCAATCTTCAATTCAAGCTCTTCCATCAGCCTTTGTGCCCTTTTTGCCATGGCCTTCAGGTCGATGGTACGCAGCTTCGTCATCGGTTCCCGGCCGATAAACAGGTTCTCCGCCACGCTCAGGTTGGGGCAAAGGTTGACCTCCTGGTACACGGTGGATATGCCGTGCCGCTGCGCATCCAGCGTAGAATGGTTGCGGACGGGTCCCGCAATGCCATCCACATGGATCACGCCCTTGTCAAAATCGTGCACGCCGGTCAGACACTTGATGAGTGTGGACTTGCCGGCACCGTTCTCCCCCATCAGCGCGTGAATCTCACCCTTGCGCAGCGTGAAATCCACATCGTCCAGCGCTATCACGCCGGGAAAGGTCATGGTAATGCCGCGCATGGTCAGGACGACTTGTTCCTCCATGGCCATCCGCTCCTTTCCATACTCAATATTGTGGGAACCAGGGCGTCATGCCGACCCGGCCGGCATAAACGGATAAGTGGGAGGAGCTGTCCGGCCTCTCCCACTTATCCTTGCGTTCATGAAATACGATGCCGGCAATTACCCGCTGGGCAGGTATTAGTACTTGCGGCCGGCCAGGACTTCCTCGGTCATGGTGGTGGCATACTGGGAGGTGATGCCCGGGGCGCAGAACGCTTCGTCCTTCACAAGGGTGAAAGCTTCGACGGTTTCGCCTTTGCTGAGCTTCAGGATGATGTCCTTCACGATTTCCGCCTGGATGGGGTTGCACTCCACGTTGCAGTGGAACTTGCCTTCCAGGGTGTACGTGAGGCCTGCCTTGGTGGCGTCGTAGGAGATGATGATCACATCGCCGCCCACGCCGTACTTGATGCCGGCGGCATCCATGGCATCCATCGCGCCATAGGCTTCGTTGTCGTTCTGGCAAACAACCACGTTGAACTTGCCTTCATACGACTTGATGAAGCTTTCCATAACCTGCTGGCCGCCAGCCTGGGTGAAGTCACCGGACTGGGAGTCGAGGATCTTCCATTCGGGATGGTCCTTGGCGATGTTGTTGAAGCCCTCGCTGCGGCCCAGGGCGGCGGAAGAACCGACGGAGCCTTCGATCACAAGAATGTTCGCTTCCTTGCCGGCCAGGTATTCACCCAGCCAGAGGCCGGCGGTTTCGCCTTCCTTGACCATGTTGGTGCCGATGCGGGCGGTGTACTCGGAGGGCTCCGCATCCACAGCGCGGTCCGCGATGATGACGGGGATGCCGGCTTCCTTGGCTTCGGCCAGCACGGTGTTCCAGCCGGCAGTCTCGATGGGCGCGATCACGATGTAATCAAGGCCCTGCTGAATGAAGCTGCGGACAGCCTCCAGCTGCACGGCGTTGTCGTTGTCGCAGTCGATCAGGCTCAGCTCGAAGCCGTTTTCCTTGGTAAACACGTCGTTGTAGTTCTGGGTGTTGGCGGTGCGCCAGTCGGATTCATGACCCACCTGGGCATAGCCCACGGTGATCAGCTTGGTCTCCGCAGAGGCGAAGGAGCACAGGGCAAGGATCATTACCAGGGACAAGGCCAGAGCAAGCATCTTCCTCATGATATGTACCTCCGTTTCGAATTAGGCATGGCAGCCATATGCGCTTATTATAAGCAAGAAGCCGCTGGCATTGAATGCAGCGGCTTCCTCAATTGGTTTGTTCTGTTGGGAACTTATGTTTCCTGCGATGGGAGTTATTTTCCAATTCACAGGTACTATTTTACGATTTTGCCTCTGTGCGTTCCGGTCAGAGCTGCTGACCGAAAAAAATACTCCTTTTCAGAAGATTGTCCACACTCCATATAGAGGCACCATATCCCCCATCCGGTAAATGGATAGGACATAAACCAGGGATTCCAAAGCGATATATCCCTTTGGCGGTGGGTCCAGGGAGGCGCAGCCTCCCTGGCTACAGCCCGGCGCGGTACTCCACTGGAGATTTACCAGTTAATCGCTTGAAGTTCTTGGAGAAATGCGCCACATCGGAAAAGCCCACCTGTTCGGATACCTCGTGCACCTTTAAAGCCGGATCGCGCAGAAGCTCCCTGGCCTTTTGAATGCGGAGCTGGTTGACAATATCAAAAAAATTCTTGTTCAGGTGGCGGTTGATGAGCTTTGACAGATGCCACTGGCTGACGAATACGTGGTCGGCCACCTGGGACAGGGTGATGTGCTCCATATAGTGCTGCTCCAGGTAGTTGACAGCGGCTTTTACCACAAAGCTGCCGGCCGCTTCGTTTCCCGGCTGCTCTGCTTCCTCCGCTTCGTTTACTGGCGGCATGGCGTCCAGCGCGGCGGTCATGAAGCCGATGGCTTCCTTCAGTTCCTCCATTTTGCTGGGCTTTAAAAGATACCGGCATACGCCAAGCTGTATGGCCTGGCGGGCATACTCGAAATCCCGGTAGGCGGTGAGTACGGCGATTTGCAGCCGCGGAAACTCACTTTTCAGTGCCGCTACCATGGATAGGCCATCCCGGTTGGGCATACGGATATCGGTCAGGAGGATATCCGGCCGCTGCTTGCGGATAAGGGCTGCGCCTTCCACCCCGTCGCTGGCAGTGCCAATGACACGGCAGCCGTATTCTTCCCAGGAGACAACGCGCAATAGGCCCTGCAGGATCACCTGTTCATCGTCCACCAATACGACGGAATACATGATGCCACCCCTTTAAAAAGGTACCTGTTCAAGCGGCGCAGCGGATATGGACATAATAAACGGCATCACTTGCCAAAGGGACACAGGGCCATAACGTCGGCCCACACCGTTTCCGGATCGGCGGAGCCGTCCACCAACGCAGGGATCCTGGCAAACCAGGCGCTGCGGGCCTCGGAATTCATGGCATCCTGTATAGGCGGGAGCATGGCCTGCTCGTTGTCCAGCAGCTTGTAGGACGATTCCAACAGCCTGCCGCCAAAGGCGAAGGTACTCAGCCGTCTCTCGTTCTCCTCATTGGTTAAAAAGGCCAGCAGGTTCACCGCCGCATCACGGATGGCCGGATCGTTCCACGCCTTGCGGCTTAGGTAAAAGCCCATCGAAACGCCGCCGATGAACGCGTCGGAATCGGCATTCTGCGCATAGGCGGGGAAAGGCATGACGGCGGTGGTTTCCCAATTGGCTTCAGGGATGCCGTTGGCGAACCAGGAGCCATCCAATTGCATGGCAGCCTTCTTGTCGCGGAACAGTTGCGAGGTGACGGCCTCGGTGGTGGCGCTGGCATCCTTGGCGAAGGCACCCAGCTTGTACAGCTTGTTCAGCAGCGCCATGCCTTCTCTCCAGGAGCCGGGCACCTGCTCCAAGCATGCGGGGCGGGCTTTGTACTCCTCCTTTGTACCGCTTGCCAAAATGGCAAATTCCGCGATATAGTGCGGCACATCGGCAAAGCTGACGGAGATGGGGACGATCCCCACTTCATTGAATTTATGGATAGCGGCCTCCAGCTTTGCCCAGTCGGTGGGCAAATCAAGGCCGTACTGCTCAAACAGGTCGGTGTTGACAAACAAGCCTTCCCAGTAGGGGCGGACGGGGATGGAGTAAATCACACCGCCGGCCTCGGCGCTTAAGGGATTCTCTTTCAAATGAAGCTCAGGATAGGCAGCGTTGATTTCGCTGATGGGCACCACCCTGCCAAGGATGGGGCCTGAATCGGCAGTCTTGGCAAAATAGAAAAGCACATCCGCTTCATTGCCGGCTGCAAAATCGGTCAATACGCCTGTTTTCCAGGCCTCATCCGAAGTGGCGGAGGAATCCTCCACCCTGTTGCCGGTTTCCTTTTCCCAGGCCCTTAAAAGCTCCACATAGGCGCCCGCGGCAGCGTCGGTGCCGGCAAAGGTGGATACGGTCTTGAGGGTAACACCTTCTGCCGGCGCCGCGGTCGCAAGGCCCAGGCATAGGGTAAGCATTATAAATATAGCCGCCGGCTTCTTCACTGGCAAGCTCCTCCTTCAGAGTGACGGATGATTTCCAAAAAAATATCTCATTAATTATAGCATAAGCACATGCGCGTGTATATCCCGCAAGGGTTGCCAGACGGCTTATTCTTTTTGGAAATGGGCCGATATATAGGATAAAGAACAGGAAAGGGATGCGTGCCGCATGAGGATCGCAGCGTCAAACGTACAATTATCAAGCAGCCACAGGCGCGAAACAAGCGCTTCCGTATCCGAGTCGCTGACCGTTTGGGGCAGCGGTGGCCGGGTGGAAGCCGCTCGGGTAACGGCAGCGGACGCCGTGCGCATTTCTGCCACACGGGCTTTGCAGGCAGTGAGCCCAAAAAGCCCGGAGAGGACGGAGGAAAAGCCGTTTGAAGTCAGCGATGAGGATAAACTGAAGATCAAGCTGATCGAGCAGTTTATCAGTCATCTGACCGGCAAGGATTTCAAAATACGCATCCCCGATAAATTGGTCAGGGATGACGGCGGAGACATAAGGCCCCAGGGCGGCGCCGTGCCGCAGGGCACCGGCGGTGTTGGCTGGGGCATACTCTACAACAAAACGGTGACCGCCACCCAAAGCTTATCGGCCGCTTTTGCCGCGACCGCCCAAATAACCACCGGGGACGGCCGTCAAATCAATGTGCAGATTTCCCTGGCGCTTGCGCGGAGCATCTCCGCTACGGAAAGCACCACCATCCGCCTGGGCGACGCGAAGGCGGTGGACCCGCTGGTTTTAAACTTTGCCGCCGCCAGCGCATCCGCCACAGCCAGCAAGTTCACCTTTGACTTAAACGCCGACGGGAAAACCGAGCAAATATCCTTTGTCGGGCCTGGCAGCGGCCTGCTGGCGCTGGACAAGAACGGGGATGGCGCCATCAACAGCGGCGACGAGCTTTTCGGCCCGTTAAGCGGCAACGGATTTCGCGACCTTGCAGCATACGATCAGGATGGAAATCATTGGATCGATGAAAATGACGACATCTTTGACCGCCTGCAAATATGGGTGAAAGATGAAAACGGGGCGGACAGGCTGTTTGCGCTTTCAGCCAAGGGCATCGGGGCCATTTATTTGGGCAGCGCGGAAACGCCCTTCACACTGGAGCAGGCGGGCTCAATCCAGGCAACGATACGCAGAACCGGGATATTTGTCAGGGAGAACGGAACGGCAGGCACCATGCAGCATGTGGACATGGAGGTATAGGGATCGGCTGGATGCGTGTTTGGTTTAAGCTGCAATCACTTAATAGGATGAAATACCAGCCCAAAGCCTCCCTTTGAGGGCTCCTCCACACCGCCCCTGCCAGTGGCAGATTAGGGCGGTGTGGAGGAGGCTGGCGAAACAGGCTCCGAAATCGAGCGCCGCCTGTGGCGGATGAAGCGAGATGAAGGAGGCCGGCGAAACAAGCGATGCAAGCGGCAGCGCAGCAGCGCGCAGATTGAGCCGGATGGTAGTGCGAACCCTCGTTCGCAATGCGCTGATTGAGCCAGATGGAATAGGTGGCGCGAAGCGCCGGATGAGGTGGTTTGCCCCATTCATGCACGCTGGAATCTCCACCTCATCAGTCGCTTTCGGTGACAGCTTCTCCTCCACGAAAAGCCTTTTTTTTATAAGAATTGCTATTATAGGTGCTGTGCCAGCAGGTACGAAACCCTCGCGGTCAACACTTTCTTACGCATCATTCAGCCTGTCGACTACTCACATACCGGCAATTGCGCCTGCATCCTCTTTTGCCTTTGCTTCCGCGGCCGTCCCCTTCTCCAGCGGAATCAATATAGTGGCAACCGTGTCGCCATGGTTGTCCTGGGTAATGCGCAGACTGGCCCGGCCCCTGTAAATCAGGCGCAGCCGCTGGCTTACATTCCGTATGCCCACATGGCCTTCGCCGCGGCCCTCCTCATAGAGCAGGGTATTGATCTTTTCCCGGTCCTCTTTTGTCAGCTGTTTACCGTTGTTGAGAACCTCCACATGTAAAAAGGAAGCATCAGAGAACACATTCAAACGGATTCGGCCGCCTCCGGCCGGGGCGATGCCGTGCTCGATGGCGTTTTCCAGCAGTGTCTGGATCACCATGCGTGGCAGGCTGTAGTGCAAAAGGGCGGGGTTCACATCCTTGAATATGGTCAGCTTTTCGCCAAAGCGCAGCCTGACAAAATAGAAATAAGCGTCAGCGATGGAAAGCTCCTTCGACAGGGGCACCATGCGGTGATCCCCCCTGTCCAGGCTGGCGTTTAACAGCACGCTGAGGGCTTCCACCATGGCTGCGATAGCCTCGTTGCTGTCCATCCTGGCCTGCCAGTTAATCATCTCCAGGGCGTTGTTTAAAAAGTGGGGATTGATACGGCTTTGCATGGCCTCGATGCGTGCATCCCGCAAGGCAATCTCTTCCTTGTAGGCTGTATCAATAAGATGGCGGATCTGCATGCTCATACTGGAGAAGGCGATGCCCAGCTGCCCCAATTCATCCTTGCCGTGCATGGGCACGGTGACGCCCAGCTCGCCGTCCGCCATGCGGCGGGAGGCCTGGGCCAGCAGGAAAATGGGCTTGGAAATCCGCCTGTGCACAAACCACATAATGGCGATGCCGATAGGCACGATGGCCAGCACAAGCAGGAACAGAACCTGCCGGAACTGCGTCATCTGCGCGTATACGGAATCCTTGTCCACCTGCACCCTGGTATACAGCGTGTAATCCCGCTCGGTATGGCCCTGCACATAGGCCAGGTTTTCCTTGCGCTCCGAAAGACCCAGCGGCTCTTCCGCCCAGTCCACCGCCCCATCCTGGTAATTGCGGTAGCCGCCCAGCAGGATGTCATAGCCGCTGTTCCACTTTTCGCCTACGCTGTACAGGGGGGCGAACAGCTCCTGCAGGTTCATGCCCAGCACCAGCATCCCATAGCGCTCCAGGCGCAGGTTGTACAGGTTACGCACCAGATAAAGGTTTCCGTCCCAGCCGGCGAAGCCGCACCTGGTATCCAGGCTTTCCCCCAACTGAAGGGCAAGCTGCTGGGAGTTCTCCTGAAAATCCAGCGCACTTTGATATCCGGCCACAGTATACATGAAGGCATCCGGCCGGCTGACGGGAAAGTAGGCCGCGAAGGTGAAAAGCGAATCCCGGCCGTATTTGCGTTCCAGGTAATTTCGGCTGATGCGGTAGAAGTCTGAATAGCTGAGCCTTTCCGCCTCAAAGCTGGCATAGGCGCCGGCCAGTTCCCCGTCATAGGTGACATCCTTGGCCAGGGTAATGGCCCGCTGTATAATCTGTACGGTCAGCGTCTGGGCATACTCCGCGCCGGATTTCAGCGCCGCTTCGGTCTTTTCCTGCAGCGCGCCAAAAAAGACTCCGCCCATATATCCCCCCAGCGCCAAGGCCGGCAAAAGCCAGCACAAAAGCACAATCAAAAGAATGCGCAGGCGCAGGGATTTCCTATAGGAGCGGAGCTTGTGGAGCATGGCATAATCCTCCATGCCGTCTGTTAAATTATGTTTTGATTTCGCCCCCTGCGGTTATCACACGTTCAGCCCCAGGAACTTGGCGGCGGTCATGCACATGACCTCCGCCCGCAGCCTGTCGGGCATTTCGCAGAAGACCCGGAGCCTGGGCTCCGTGCCGCTGAAGCGGATGATGATCCAGCCATCGGCAAAAAGAACCTTCACGCCGTCCATATAGGAAACGGCTTTCACTTCCTCGGGGAAGACAGGCAGCTTCTTTTCCTCCAACAATAAACGAAGCAGCCGTTCCTTTTGCTCCTTTTCAAAGGGCCAGTCGTATTCGGCCATATAAGCTTCGCCGAATTCCTTGTACATCCTTTGCGTAAGGACGCTTAATTTTTCCCCGGTAACGGCCATCATTTCCACAAGCAGCGTGGCGGCATGGATGCCGTCCTTGCCCAGGATGTGTCCCCGCACCGTCAGCCCGCCGGAAGATTCGCCGCCGATGACGGCGTTGTACTTTTCCATGGCGGACGAAATATGCTTGAAGCCTACAGGCACCTCGTAGCACGTTTCGCCAAAGGCAGCCGCCACCTTGTCCAGTAGATGGGTAGTGGCCAGGTTGCGCACAGCCGGGCCGTGCCAGCGCTTGTACTTGAGCAGGTAATAGTATAAAAGCACCAGGATTTCGTTGGGGTGGATGAACCTGCCCGTATCGTCGATGACGCCGATGCGGTCGGCGTCCCCGTCGGTGGCGATGCCGATGTCCGCCCGGCTTTCCAACACCGCGCCGCGAAGCGCGCCCAAGGTCTCTACATTGGGGGCCGGCAGCCTTCCGCCAAAGAGCGCGTCGTGCCGCTCATGAATTACGTCGACATCGCACCTGGCGGTGAGCAGGATCGTCTGCAGCGACGTACGGCTCACGCCGTACATGGGGTCCAGGATGATGCGCAGGTTCCGGGAACGGATGGCGTCCATGTTCACGCCGCGGATGATGGCGTCCAGATACTGATTTTGGGGATTGATCTCCTCCACCAGCCCCTGATGCACCGCCTGGTCGTAGGGAATGGCCGATACTTCATCCGCACGGATGGCGTTGGCGCTCTCCCCCAGGGGCTCCGTAACCTCCTGGGAGGCGTCGCGCCCGCCCCTGGTGAACAGCTTGATGCCGTTGTACAGCGCCGGATTATGGCTGGCGGTAACGGCCATGCCATAATGCAGCCCGTAGTAGCGCACCGTGAACATAATCAGCGGCGTAGGCGCCTCCCTGGTGATAAGGTAGGTGTGGATGTGCTCGGCAGCCATCACCTCCGCCGCCCAGCGCGCGGCCTCCCGGGATAAAAACCGCCTGTCATAGCCTATCACAAACCCCGGCGTGGCCGCGTCCTCCGCCTTCATGCGCCGGGCCACGGCCAAAGTCAGCCGCTGCACGTTTTCCTTGGTAAAGTCCTCGCCGATGATGGCCCGCCAGCCGCCCGTGCCAAACGTGATCATGGCTTTCCCGCCTCTCCGATATTCTACACGTTTCCCATCACAACTTCAACCGTGTGCACCGTTCCGGCCTCGCATACGGGAATGCGGTCTACCGCCTGCCCGTCAAAGCGCAGCCGGGATACGCCCTTTTCCACATGCGTGGGATTCTTGACTGTAATATGGTAGGTGGCGCCACGGAAGACGCGGGTGGCCGTGAAGCCTTCCCATTCCGCTGGGATGCAGGGATCGATTGTCAGGCCGTCCCACTCAGGCCGTATGCCCAGCAAATATCTGGTGGCGGCATAGTAGGCCCAACCGGCGCTGCCCGTCATCCAGGGGTGCCTGGCCCGGCCATGGGCGGTATGCTCCCTGCCCATAATAAACTGGCAGTAGGCGTAGGGCTCACTTTGGCGGATTTCGATCATGTCGTTTTGCCTGGCAGGCAAAAGCGCGTTGTACATTTTCATGGCCTTGCCGCCCCGGCCCAGCATGGCCTCCGCCACCCAGGCCCAGGGGTTGGGATGGCTGAAGATGGCGCCGTTTTCCTTCACGCCGGGATAGACGCGTGTCACAAAGCCGATGGAGTCGTCGGGCACGATGAAGGAGGGGGCGTTGAGCATCAGCCCGTAGGGCGTAAACAGGTATTCCATCACCGCGTCCATGGCGGATTCGCCCTGTTCCTTCGTCACCGCCCCGGAGATTACAGCCCAGGTGTTGCTTTCCAGGTGCACCTTGCCTTCGGCGGAATCCAGCGTGCCGATGGGCGCGCCTTTGCCCGTAATACCGCGTATGAACCACTTGCCGTTCCACAGAACACGGCGGCAGTTGTCCGCCATTTCCTTTTCCATGGCCCTGTACAGGCGTACATCCTCGCTGCGCTTCAAGTGATTGGCCGCAGACAGGAAGTGACTCAAAGCCCACAAATGCAGGAAGGCCACCATGGCACTTTCGCCGCCGCCCAGGTTGAGGCAGTCATTCCAGTCAGCCCGCAGACCCTTGGCGATGCCATGGGCGCCCAACTGGCTGTAAGTAAAGTCCAGTATCTTTTTCATGTGCTCGTACACCGTATCCTGGCCGCCATCGGCATACGGGATCACCTGATGGAAAAAGTCCGTGTCTCCCGTCTCCCGCACATATTCGCAAATGGCCGGGATCAGCCACAGCGCGTCGTCGGCGCAAACATCCTTCAAACCGTGGATCATTTGGCTCTTGTCGGGCGTGGGCACCACCGTGGGCGACTGGAAGGACTGCTTTTTGCCAGGCGTAAACCAGGCGGGATCAAACAAGTGCAGGCCGTACCCTTCCCGCACCTGGCCGCGTAAAAGCTGCGTAATGCGCGTGCGGCACATGTCGGGGTTGGAATGGGGCACGCACATGGCGTCCTGGGCCGTATCCCGGTAGCCAAGCCCCGTCCGGCCGCCCACCTCAATAAAGGAGGCAAAGCGGGAGAACATGACGTTGACCTCGCTTTGATACAGGTTCCACAGGTTCAGGCTGGTGTTCATTTCCGGGTTGGGCGTTGTCACCTGCAGCATGGAAAGCTTCTCCGCCCAGAAGGCGGCCAGCTCCGCAAAGGCCGCGTCCACCGCCGGGAAGCTGTACTTTTCCCTGGCCTTTTTTGCTTCCAAGCAGTTGCCCTGGCCGAGGATGAACAGCACGCGCTTCTTTTCCCCCGGCTTTAACTCAAGGCCGGTATGCAGCGCTCCGCAGTGGTTGCCTGTTTTTTCAAAGCTTCCGGAGAGTTTCCCTTTTTCCACGCCAAGGGGATTCGATTCCGTGCGGTAGGGGCCGATGAATGCGTCCCGCAGGCAATCAAAGCTCTCGGGCTCAAAGCTGGCGGTAAAGTATTGATAACTGTCCTCTTCATAGTGCAGCTCGTACTCCACCGCACCTTGCGCAAACCTGGAACCGGTGGCGTACAGACTCATCTGGAAGTTTTGATTGTCCATGTCGATGTGGTGAAAAGAAAACTCCACATACCCGAACAAATCCAGCCTGCGCGCCTGGGCGGATTTGTTCTCCAGCGTCACATCCCACAAGACGACGTTGTCATTCCTTGGTATGAATATGGTCTGCGCGGCGGAAATGCCCTCGTATTCGCACAGATACCTGCTGTAACTCAACCCATGGCGGCAGGCATACTTCGCCTGTGCAAGGGGAAGTCCCGTAGGCTGCCAGCTCACCGACCAATATTTGCCCGTTTCCGCATCCCGCAGGTAAACATAATGACCGGGCCGGTCCATGGGCACGCCGTTGGGCCGGAAGCGGGTGATGCGGTGATATTGGGGCGAATCCAGCCAGACATAGCCGCCTGCCGTATGGTTGAGCACGCCGCCCATCCGCTGGGTGCCGACATAATTGGTCCAGGATACGGGCACATCCACCCTGTCGATCACATATTCCTTGGCCGCATTATCAAAATATCCGTAACGCATTTTTACGCCTCCTACAGCTTTTCAAGCTACATATTACCACACACACAACCCATAGGAAATGCACGCTCATGGCTTTTGTTGTCATCCCTTGCCGTGCGGATTGTATCTGTTGCCATCAACAGCAAAAACCCCATGCCAAAGTGCATGGGGGAGAATATGCGTGCCGAGAGGCCTTTTGAATTTCGTCATGTATCCAGGCTGAATGCCCACTGCAAAGACAGGATGTACAGGCTCATCAGCCTGTCCCGGATCATATGCGGGGCGAAGGTGCTAAGATCGATATCATCCCACTTGCCCATTTCATGGTAGATTATTAGCTGCAGCGCATAGGCGACGTCGTTTTTGCTGCCCAGCAAAGCATCCTTCACCTCTTCGGCGATGGGCAGGTCCCGGACAGCTTCTTCCATGGTGCCTTCCAAAAGCACATCGATGCAGGAGAACAGCCCCGCCAGGAAGTAGTCGTAATACTTTCGGTTGCCCCCGGCCTCCAGCGCCAGCAGTTCCATAAACTTGGCCCGGATGAGGCAGGTCTTTACCAGCTCCTTGTTTTCCGCGCTCTGTACATTTTTTAATAGCAGCAGGTAGACCCATTTCTTGGTCTCGCTGATGCCCAGGCGAATTAGCGCCTGCTTGACGGTATATACGCCGCCTTGAGCGCCGAAGAACACGGACCCCGCAAACCGTAAAAGCTTGTAGGAAAGGCCCACGTCTGTCTCAATGATTTCCGTAAGCACCTGATAGTCCGGCTCCGGCCCGTTCAGCTCCTTCATCATCCGCAGGAGGGCTGTAGGCAGGCTGGCAATTTCCTTCCGCTTTTCAATCACCGGCATGCTGAAAAAATAGCCCTGATAGTAGTCATATCCCAGGGCAGCGGCCAGCTGGTACTCTTCCCGCGTTTCCACCTTCTCCGCCAGAAATTTCAGGCGTTTCCCGTACTTTTGTATATACCGGCGCTGCGTCTCCACATCTACGGATGGGAATTCCACCTTGACGATGTCAGCCCAATCCAGCAAAACCATGCTCTCTTCCCGGAAGGTAAAATCATCCAGGGCGATCATGTAGCCTTCAGCTCTCAACTTTTTGCAGGCATCCAGCACCTCTTGGGTGGCCTGTACCTTTTCAACAATTTCTACGACGATATTCCCTTTGGGCAGAAGCAAGGGAATTTCCTTGATGAGCATTTCGGTGGAAAAATTGATAAACGCCCTTGTCCCGCTGGTGAGCTCATTAAACTGCATCACCAAAAAAGCGCTGTTGATTAAATCGGCCGTTGCCTGGTTATCGTCGTCCCCTTCAAAAAAATTGTTCATGCTCCGGCGGTACAGCAGCTCATAGCCGACAATGCCCATGCCTTTGTCGAATATGGGCTGCCTGGCTACATAGACTTCCACAGCGGTCCCTTCTTCCTGTATTTTGCTAATCGCCGTCAGTAACGTTTCATACCCATCAGCAGCGCATTAAAATGCAAGTTTTGTCTAAATTATAGGAGAATATAAGGGAAAAATCAATCCTTTAGCGAAAAAGCAAAAAAGAAGCATCCTTCCTCCTGCTGCGGGGCGGCAGGGGAACGTAATGCAAATGGCGAATGTTTAAAAACCATAGCAACCATCCTATGATATGGACGCTTTGGACGAGGATTGTCCGAATTACATGATATTCCATTTTTAAGGAGGCTTTTTCATGCCCGTCACCGCCAAGGACATTGCCAAGATGCTGGACCACAGCACACTCCAGCCCTTTTTAACGGAAGAGGATATCATCAAAGGCTGCAAAACGGCCCTGAAGTACGGCACCGCTTCCGTCTGCGCCCGCCCCGCCGATATGCCGCTGGTAGCAAAACTGCTAAAAGGCAGCGATGTGAAGGTCTGCACAGTGATAGGCTTTCCCCACGGCGCGCACAAAACGGAAACGAAGGTGTTTGAAGCCCGGCAGGCCCTGGCGGACGGTTGCACCGAACTGGATATGGTCATCCATATCGGCAAGCTTTTATCCGGCGACGATGATTACGTATTGAACGACATCGCCCAAGTGGTCAAGGAAGCCCATGCCGCTGGGGCCATTGTGAAGGTGATTCTGGAAACCTGCTACTTGAACGAGGAGCAGAAGATAAGGGCCTGCCGCCTGAGCAAGGAGGCCGGGGCCGACTTTGTCAAGACAAGCACAGGCTACGGCACCAAGGGTTGCACCATTGAGGATTTGAAGCTCATGCGCAAAAGCGTGCCGGATACCATGCGCGTCAAAGGCTCCGGCGGCATCCGGGACCTGGATACGGTGCTGGCCGCCAGGGCCGTTGGCGCTTCCCGCTGCGGCGTCAGCGCCACGGAAGCCATCATGGAGGAAGCCATCCGAAGGGAAAAAGAGGGCACGCTGAAAGAAGCGGATGCGCTCAAAGAAATGGAAGGCGGGTATTGACACCGCTAAGCGCCGGAGGCAAATGCCTCCGGCCTTTTCTTTCATGGGCCACACGTTCACTTATGTAGAAACCGCATGAGCGTCGGATTTTTCGCCGTTTGTTCACATTCTTTCCATGCTTGCTTCATAATGCTAGGTTATCCTATACACAAGACGGTGGCCGGGCAACCGGCGAGCCGATGACATATACGCAGGATCCGGCGCGATAAAGGTTCCAAAGCGCCAAATGTACCGCCTGCAAGAGTGAATGCTTCCACGGAGGGAAGGAAGCATCCCGCTTTTGCAGGCGGCATTTCTTTTAAGGATGTACGGAAAGAAGCGTGGCAACTCCCTTAAGACGATTACTGTTTTCCTTTACTCTGTTTTGATTTGAACATTTCCCGAATATTCTTTTTCGCCCAACATATACCCTTTCATATAGAATATATCGGGTATGTGATCCAGGGACAATGAGCCCGATTGTACATAATGAAGATCATCCAAAGGTTTTACCCTGATCCACAGTCCTAACCCCATGTCAATCCGTTCGCCCTGCTCATTTCGGAAGCTGAAGTAAAACCTCGGCCCCTCATTCTTCGTCAAATCGGTTTCGGTAGAAAAGAACAGCTCATAATGCAGCGCAAGAGGAGTCAGGAAAACCTCCATCCGGTCCACCACAACGTCCATCCCCTCCACCTTGGCATCCCGTGCATTGATTGATTTTACTTCCAGCTTGGGCATGACCGGCAGCGTGAGCGGGAAATGCTCCTGAACATTTTCGCCCACATAATTCCCCGAATCGTTCACCTCCCTGGCCAGGAAGTTCAAATCCACATCCACCGTTTTTTCCTTCGATGGAACATTCATACTCAGCACAAAGGAAACGCTGCCGTCGGGAAGTATCGTGAAGGAGGCCTTTTCATTGTGTTTTCCTCCATAGCTGAACCACAGATTGATGTTGACCATTCTTTTCCCGTCATCCATGGAAGCCTGCCGGAAGGACCGCTCATCCCCCACCGCAGACTGCTCTCCCATTTTCTCAGTATAGCCTTCCTGATAATTCAGGGGATTGCTGTAGGGCATATCGACATCATAGTGAGAACCGACCACATCCCCTATGCGCATAAAGGAGGAAATACTCATGGGCAGGAAATACACTTCCTCCCCATCCTTCCTGCGCACATTGGCGGTGATATACATGAGTCTGCCATCCGCCACGGCTTCCTCCAGCGTAACCAGGTACTCTCCCGCCTCGTAGCTCTTGCTTATGCTGTTGCCTTTCATGACTTCCTTCAGGCTTTCACTGGGGTCCTTATGATGCCTGGCATGAAGCACATCCAATACTCTCCATTCTGTACTGGCGGCGTACACCACGCCCGCCATCAGGATCAAAACGATCCCGGCAATCAAAACAAGCCTCAGACTGAACTTTTTCACTTTCCGCTCCTCCTCCGCGTGGGTAAGCGCGAAGGCAACGCGGTTCTTGAAGGATTCCGGCGCCTTGCCGAAGGCGTTTTTGTACTCCTGTCCGTTCATGCCCTGCATACCTCCCGTCCGTCATACGTTTCCTTCATCTTTTTTCTCGCCCTGTGCAGCCTGGATTTTACGGTGCCCGCGGGCAGCCGCAGCATGCGGGCAATGTCCTTCAACTCATACCCTTCGATGTAGTGCAAAACAGCGGGCAGGCGCAGAGTCTCCTCCAGGGAAAGGAACAGCTCGTGCAGCGCAATATCCGCATCCGGCGGCGTTTCCCACTCCGGCAGCGTATCCACGGGCGTTTCGCGCTTTCGGCAGCGCAGCAAAGCATAGCATTCGTGGATTAGGATGCGGATGACCCACTTCTGCATTGCCGCATCCTCACGAAGCTTTCCCCTTTGCTGCCACGCCTTCCCGATGGCCTCCTGCACGGCATCCTCCTGGTCGCACCGCTTTTGCAGGATGCTGTAGGATACACGGTACAGCGTTTCCTGCATAGCAACGATGCGCCCGGCGAATTCTTCATTCGTCATGCATGCGCCCCCAGTTTTTAATTGACCGGTCAATGGATAGATGAACAACGGACGTGTGAGGTTCACAAAAGGAGGGAAACAGCGAACAATTTACATGAATAAAGCTGAACGAATACTTCCAAGAATGACAGCCTAGGCTGCCCGGCCACTTTGCGCTATTTAGCGCAGCAGTTTCTTTTGCTCCATCTTCAGCCGCAGCAGCCTTTCCTTGTTGGGGACATCGTCCCGCATCAGAAAGGGTGCCCATTTTCTTTCCGTATCCTCCGCTTGCTCCTGCCAATAAAGCAGCCTGTCATAATAACGTTTGCATTCTGATGCTACGACCTTATCGGCATCCCCGGGGGCTGCTGCATGCACAAATGCGGTCAGCCCGTAAAACACAAGGCCCAACGCATGGGCCTCCGTATGCACAGTGGCAGCGGCATGGCCGATGGCCCGTGCGGCGGCACAGGCGGCACGGTCATCAGCAACCTCGCCGGCAGCCTGATGCGCGGCAAGGATCGCCTTTCTTGCCACGGGCATCTTTATATCCCCCTGCATCCAGGCTTTTGCCGCCTCAATGGCTTCCCGTGGGCGTAGATCATAAGGGTACTTGCTTTCAAAAAGCGCAAGCACCGGCCCGGCGCAATCCACAGCCCACAGAGCCATCGTCCGGTGCTTTTGGTTTTCGATAAGCTCCCGAATCGGTTGAATGCACTCGCTGTCCCTGTTAAATAAGACCTTCCGCATGGCGTCCTCCTTTGATTTTGGCATTACCGGATGATTCCATCCGCCCAGTTCCTGGGGTACACATCCACCGGACAGAGAAATTCCACTTCGCAATACTGCTCGCCCAGCCAGCTTTTTTCCACATGCTCTATGAATTGCCCGTCCCAGCGGGCGCCGCGCTCGGAAAACCAGGTGCCCGCCACCAGGGAGGCCATCAGTCGGATGCGCCGCGCGCCTTCCTTGTCCAAAGGGTGCAGGCCGATATACTGAAACTGCGCCCATTGGCCGGCCGGCCATTGCCACCGCGTCTCCCCCGGCTCCCCTTCCCCCTCAATCAGATACAGGTGGGTAAACTGATTTTGGGGCGATGTTCGGCACGCTGCGGTGTAGCTTTCCTTTGTAAAAGCGGCCAGCCCTTCCACAAGCGGCGTTCCGTCCATCAAATTATCTGCATAGTTGTAGCATCGCAGGGAGCCGCACATGGAAAAGGCTGGCCGGGCCAGCAGCTTGGGCTTGCCCAGCATACCGCTGTGGGATACGGTGAACCCCGTGAACCTGGGCACATCCACGATGGAAACAGGCTTTTCCTGCCTGCGGAAACGGGCCGGCGTCATATGAAACACATCCCGGAACGCCCTGATATATGACTGCTCGTGCTCAAAGCCCGCGTCCAAAGCGATGTCGATGATCCTGTCCCCGCGCATTAGCTGGGGAATGCTTAACGAAAGCCGCCTTCCCCGCGCATATTCCATGGGCGTCAGCCCGCACAGCCGGGAAAAGAGGCGGATGAGCGCGAAGCGGCTGAGGCCGCTTATCTCCGTCAGCTCTTCCAAAGATACCGCGGCATCCAGGTTGTCCTCGATATAGGCCAGCGTCCGTGAAAAAACTTCCTGGGGCGTCGCCATATCTCTCCCCGCAATTCCGGTTCATTTTTCTTTTGATCCGTATTGTATACTGTTTCCATTATAACACCAAGGAGGGACTCTGCAATGGCAGTATTGCCAAATTCTGTGCGCATTCCGTACGCCGGCCGTGTGAACCGGGATGGACCGCACCTGGTACCCCACAGCATGGCTTTCCCCTCGGCCATGATGTCGCTGAAGGTGCTCCTGGGCGGAGCGCACCGCACCCATGAGCTCAGCGCTCATAGCAGGACCTGGCGGTCTGATGAGGATTACTACCTGCACCTTGGGCTTTCGGGGGAAGGCTTCCGATTTCTGTTTGACACGGCGGAGTATTTCCGCTTTACCATGGAGGAAGGCGCGCAGCCGCTGCTGGACTGCTTCGCCATGGAGGGCATACCCGTAAAGGTATATGCCGCCAGCAAAGTACCGGGCGTCCATGGCGTATGGCGGGATCAGGAGCAATTGAAGGATTGGGTGCTGGACGCGCTTAAGCAGGGGTATCCCGTGCTGCTTCTGGGCAGAACGAAAAGCGACTGGGTGGTTTTAGCCACGGGATTTGAGGAAGGCGGAGAAACGCTTGTAGGCTGGACGTTTGTGCCCGGAGCCGACATGTCGAACAAATCCTTTGCCCCGGAGGATTGCCAGTTCATACAGGATTGGAGTACCGGCGCAGACGCGGCAGCCATAGCGCTCGGGGCACCAGAAGATGTGAAGGATAGGGAATCCATCTTCCGACGGGCCTTAAGGCGGGGCCAAATGTGTGCAATGAACTCCTCCGGCCGTCCCCACGGCAGGGAATGCAATTTTTATGACGAATGGGTTGCAAAGCTCAGAGAGGCACCAGCCTGGCCGTCGCCCTTTACGGGACGTCCCACCATCGACCCGGAGATATGGGACCTGGCCGAACGCCGTGCCTTTGCGGCGGAATTTTTAGAGGAAGCCGGGCAGGCGTTGAAAACGGAAGCCCTTGCTCCCGCCTCGGACCACTTCCGTCGGATACACGATTTGATGTGGCGCTTAAGCAGCCTTTGCGAAGGCGAGGATGCCCAGGCCAAACTGAAGGACCCTTCCGTGATCCAGGAGATCGTCTCCATATTGAACACCTGCCGCGAGCTGGACCACAAGGCTGCGGAGGCCATTGGCACCGCGCTGAAATGACGCCTGCGGATGCAGGCGGGAACAAAGGATATTGTTTGGAGGGGACCACATGGAAAGCCGCATTATTGAAAACGTGCCCCGCGTCGCCCAGTTCATTGGCCAGGAATCCTACCTGACGCCGTTTGTCGGCTCGCTGTACGCCGCGCTGCACGGCATGGGCACGCCCAGGCATTACGCCGAGCTTTTGGCCTTGTCCGGCGCAGGCAACAGGCTGGCCTGGCGGCCCGGTGAGTGGAACGGCGGCAACTGCGACATACTGGCCTGCGAGGAGCCGCCTTTCGCGCCGCACCTGCGGGTATTGAAGGCCATTGGCCTGACAGCGAAAATCCGCCTGTTCAAGGATATTGTGGGCCTGAAAGGCCCGTATGACAATTTGGACAATGCCAGAGAAGAGATCACGGAATCCATAGAAAAGGGCATCCCCGTCATTGCCATGGGCATCATCGGACCGCCGGAGTGCTGCGTGGTACACGGCTTTGAAAAGGGCGGCGATGTGCTTATCGGCTGGAACTACTTCCAGGATACCGAGGGCTTCGGGCCGGATGCGCCCTTCAAAAAGGAAAACTGGCTTGAAGGCCTGTTTGGATACCTCATCCTGGAAAAGAGCGAATCGGTGCCCTCCCAGCGGGAGAGCGCCCTTGCCGCCTTCCGGGCCATCACAAGCCATGCAAGGCAATATGAGATACGCGGCGCGCTGGTGGGCTTTGCCGCCTGGGAACAGATGCTCCACCAACTGGAGCACGATGACTTCTCCCACCTGAAAGGGCTGCTGCTGCCGCAGTCGGGGGAAATGTGGAGCGAAGACGTGTGGAGCAATACGGCCCAGGGGCGCTTCTTCGTCTACTGCGATTCGCTGTGCCAAATCCACGAGCGGGGCATAGCGCTCCATTACTACCAATACCTGGCGGACCATTACCCCGAATGGACGGAATACTTGATTCCGGCCATCGCGGCCTTTAAGGAATGCTCCGCTTACGGCGGCTTCCTGTGGAAGCATGTGACCATGGATGCCGCAGGGTATGAAAAATTTACAGACCCCGCCATCCGCAAGATCCTGGCGGACGAAGGCCGCCGGAGCATGGCCAAGGATGTGGAAGCCATCGAGCATATCGAAGCTCTGCTTAAGCAGGAAAAGTAAAAAAATATAGCAGGGAGGGAGAATTGATTCTCCCTCCCCTTATTTATCCGCAGTTATCCATACCGTTGCCGCATACCGGACAACTTTTATCCGCTTTTAGATAAGGCTCACCAGGCTCTTTAATATCCAGCCGTAGGCCTCTGTTGTACCGATGCGCACATAGTACCAATCGCCGCTCTGGCTCTGTACGGTCACCTTGGTCCCTTTTCCCAAATAGGCCAGGACCGTGCCCGTATAGCTGGCACTGGACCGGAAATTGGCATCCGACTTCAGCTTCGCCGCCTTGTCGGCAACCGGCGGGGGGGTGCTCCCGGAGCCTTCCCCTGGCAGCGATGCCAGCATGGAAGCCAGCATATAGCCCGATTTGCCGCCCACCTCCACATGCAGCCAGGTGCCGCACACACCCCACACCTTTACAGAGGTGCCCAGGGCATACTGGCCCAGCGCTTTCCCGGTCAGGCTTGCCGTTTCCCGAAGGTTCACCTTGTCGGTGGTCAGGCGCACGGTGGGGATGGCGCTTTTCACATTGCCGGACTCGCTGCCGATAGATATATAACTGGCCATCATATACCCTTCCGTATTCCCGATCCGCACCTTCACCCACAACCCATCCGCTTGGAAGGCTAGTACCTGTACCTTAACGCCGCTATAATACTTGCCCAGGGAAGTGGAAGCGGTATCGATGCCGGTCCGAAGGTTCAGCCTATCTTTGGCGTTGGGATTGTTGACCACGCCGATGGAGGGGGTACCCAACCCCTTATTGGCGAGCATAAACCCGGTTTTGTAAATTTCATTATTCTTGATGACGGCAACATGCCACCAGGTATCCGTATATCCCATCAGGCGCACCTGGCTTCCATAAGCAAGCGCTTGATACTCACTGTTCTTGTCTGGCTGGCTGTAGAGCTTTCCTTCGGTTTCCACAAACACATATTCAGGCATGGCTGATTTGACTTTTTGAGCCGCGCCGCCAAAGTCATGGGTCAGATACTGCGTCATCATGTAGCCCACCCTTTGGTAGACCTCTTTACCGCCATCCCAGCCCGCCAGACCGATGCCCACCTTCTGCCAGCCGTCGTCCCGGTATTCCAGGACTGTGACCCATGTACCGTTGTAGTACTTGCCCAGGGACGCCGACGACGCGTTGGGCTCCTTGCGCAAATGAAGCCTGTCGGCAGGGTTGGGGTTGTTCACTACCGCCCCGTCGCCCGCTGCAAAGCCAATCAAAGGGAACAACACAAGTGCGGACAAAAAAACAAACAGAACAAACAGCCGTTTCATACCTTACCCTCCCACCTTTTTCCTGACCATACAACGAATATGCCTTCCATACTTTTGCATTACATGGAACAATTTACATCTATAAAAAGAGGTTTGCGCGGGCGGCTGCTGAAGATTATTTCAGAATTTTCCAACCGTTTGCCCTTCTTATACGTTATTGTAGTGTAGGCACAAAAAGGCCTGCCAAACGCGCGTTTGAAACAAGAACAAATGAGGAGTGATCCCCTGGTGGTGGACGAAGAAACCTTCGTAAGGGAAGTCACAGCCATGGAGCGCACGCTGTACCGGGTATCCCGAAGCATGCTTGCAAGCTGGACCGATTGCGCCGACGCCGTGCAGGAGGCGCTGAGAAAGGCATGGGAAAAACGGAACCGGGCCGAAGAAGCCTACTTTCGGGCATGGCTGATGCGCATCGTCATCAACGAATGCCGCAGCCTTATGCGCCAGCGAAAAAGAATGCTGGTCATGGCGAAAGTGCCGGACAGCATCACCGGTGAGGCCCCGGATACGGCGCTGCGGGACGCTTTGCATGCTCTGCCCGACAAACTCCGCCTGCCCCTGGTGCTCAACTGCCTGGAAGGGTTCACCGTGGCGGAAACGGCCCGGTTGATGGGCATCCCCCAGGGCACGGTCAAGTGGCGCTTATCCTCCGCCAGGAAACAATTGCGTGAACAATTGAAAGAAACGGAGGCGCAAGGATGAAACAAACCTCTTCCCCTTTGGGGATTGATCTTGACGGCGCGTATGAAAAGACCCCGGCGGGCTTTTCCCTCCGCCTTGCCCATTCGCTTAAGAACATGGCCGGCACAAAGCCCGAGAAAAAACGGACGCATCGGCTGGTCATTATGGCCGTATGCCTCGCGCTGCTTTGCGGCGGGGCGCTGGCGGCAGGCAGCCTTGGGGTATTGGATTTTCTGACCGGGACCACGATGCCCGTGGATAGGGCGGCCTTGGAAGACAGCGTGCAAAAGCCTCTTTCCCAAAGCTATGACGGAAAACAGATCGCCGTATCAGTCAGGGATTTTGTGTGGAACAACATGCGGCTTTCCATCGTCCTGCACGCGGAGCCCGGCAAGCCCGATCAATTCCACCTTTTAAGCCAGTCGGATTTCGGGGTGGATGGCATGAACATGGACAACATCTGGTGGGGCGATGAAATCACCACCCTTAAAGAATGGCTGCCCAAAGGCAAGCAGGCCCTGGTGGTGGATCTATCCCGCCTGAATGTAGGTGGCGTAGACATCCTGCCCACCCGGTACCAGGTGCCGGAGGAGGATGGCGAAACCTTTTTCCTGTCGGTGGACCTCATCGATGTGACCCCGGAGCAGTACGAAAAAATGCTGGATGAAAACGGGGATATGCAGGTGACGGTACCCGTTTCATGCTGGGTGTACGGAAGCCTCACAAAAGAAGAAAGCACCCTGACCATCACGGCCGCGGCGCCTAGTAAACAAGAATGGAGGACAATGTATGACAGTTTCTAAGCCCCAAAAGCCGTATGCGGACTTACGCAGGTTCACCGCTCTTCTCGCCTGCGCCGCGCTGCTCATGACCTGGTTCCCTGGCCTTGCCGAGAATAACGATCCCAACGGCGTGTGGAACGACTACAACGCGGAGGACGCGGATATCAGCACCATCGTGGAGAAGGATGGCAGGCTTACAGGCACACTGAAAATCCTTAGGTTCCGCGACCCAAGCCAGGTGCTGAAGGTGGATTGCCCCGTTCCCCAGGCGTTTACCCAGGAACAGCTGATGGCCCTGCAGGTGGTTTTTGAACCCCTTGACAAAGGCAGGCTGCTAAACGCCATGGAACAGGCAAGCGGTGCGGTGCCTGAGAGCGCGAAGGTTCAAATATCCTTGTCCAAGACCCTGGCATATTGCACAGTAGACGGTTATCCCGAACAAATTTGGCCCGATTTCCCGGACGATCCCATCGCCCAAAGTACGTACGGCACGCCTGCGGTAAAACCGGATGAGCAGGGAAGGGCAAAGGAAATCTCACTGGCTTTTGCAAGGTCGCTGGGCTTTGAGCCCTATGCCCCGGGCATGAACATCGACAGGGTGTTCACCCCCATGCCCCGGGGCGGCCTATTGAAAACCAGCGACTACAATGAAAACTGGGAAAAGATTATCCGAAGCAAAAACCGTAACCTGAAGGAATGGGGCAAGAAGACCCTGGACGAGGCAGACCTTGATTACACCGCCATAGAGTTGCTGCCGGCGCTGCGCGGCCTGCCCGTGGCACGCCAATACTACTGGCCTGGTTCAAACGGCCCGGATTCGGGGACCGGCGGTGTCACCGGAATCGATATCCGTGTGAAGGATGGCGGTGGGATAAGTTATGCGGAAATCTATGACCTGCCCCGGGAGGTTTCCGCCACCCCCCTATCCATCGCTCCTGTGTCCTGGCAGGATGCCCTGAAGGAATGGCTGGCCACCTTCTATGTGGATTCCACCACCACCAAAGATGTGGTATATGACGGCACAGAAGCCGGGAATAACAGGGGGGCATTCACCTTATACGCCAGCTACAGTGTGCTGACAGAAATCAAACCCGTATATGTCAGCATGAGCAAGCAGACCTACACCCCCGGCTGGTGCTTTGTGGTGGAGGAGCGGCTTGCCAAGGACGACACCCTGATCCGTGCCCAGACCTATACCCTGGATATGGTCACCATGAAGGATCCCATCTATCCGCCGATGCCGTAACGATACCTATATGTCCTAAAACAAACGCCGGTCTTCCCTATCGGGCGGACCGGCGCCTTTGCTATCTTCCTGATCCTGTTAATTCTTCTTTGACCCTATGCAGGAACCGTTCCACATCCACAGATGACCGTTCTTCCGCGTAATACCCGGCGGACAGCGTTATATGGTCCCCATAGCTTCCCATACCGATCATGAAGGCGGGGGCATGCATGGCCGGGGTAAACGGCAGGACATCCGTCACCTGTATGCCTCCAAACCTCATTTCTCCCCCATACAGCCAGCCCAGGTTGGACACGATAGGCGCGGACAAACCCGAGTCACTTGCCCTCCGACTCGCGTCGCGCAATATTTCCCTGGCCTTTGCGTAAGGCAGCATGCGCAGATAGGCCATGGAAGCCGCGCTGGTCAGCCCCGGATGATCCGCCTTGATACGCAATGTTTCTCGGGCCGCTTTTGTCGCAGTATCCGCAAAGGCTTCCCCCGGCGATACGGCAAGGCACACTTTTTCCATTCCCGACAGGTTGCACACCACAGGCGCATCCGCTTGGGGAAGATACCGCCTCAAGTCCACCGTCATGTTCAAGGCGACCGGCTGCTCCCCTTCCGTACCGGCGGCCAGCGCTCTTACGCAGGCGGCCAGTAAAAGATCGTTTACCGTGCAGCCGAGAACAGCCTTTATCAGCGCCAAGGGAACGGAGGTCCAGGCATGGCGCACTTCCTGGCCGTTCACAGCCTGATAGGGAAAGGTCACGAGCGGTCCGGCAGGTATTGCTTCCCTGCGAAGCAGCGTTCGGAAATCCCCGATCCCGCACGCCCTGAACACCTGCTCCTCCCCCTTGCTTTGCGCCTGACATACAGGCGGCTTCTCCCCCGCCAGGCGCGCGTTGTACAGGCGGTTCAGCAGCGACAGATATCCCTTGGCTCCGGCTCCGTCCGCGGCCGCGTGGCTGACCCTTATGCACAGAACCGTCTTGGGTTCGCAGGGAATAAGCCGCACGGAAAGCTGTTCTTGCTCCGACTTTTCCCCAAGGAAGGCATGAATCCCTTCTGTCCAGCCTTCAGCTTGCCGGATAGAAAACCATTCCACACCTTCCCCTATGGGCACCCATACCAGCGGGTCCTGCTGTGAATCGAACCTGCAGCCCAGAACGGGCTGCAAAGCAATGCTGTCCATCACCGATTGCTTCAAAATATCGGCATCCGGCAATCCATCCAGTATGGCCGCCATGCAGATCATGCCGTTGGAATCCAGCTCCTGCGAAATATGATTGGCCCAATCCTGGCCGGTGGTGTGCAAACATTCCACATTCATTTGTGCAATATCTCCTCTCACTTCAATAGGATGCCGTCCAACTGCCCCGGCTCGGGGGGCATAAAGCTGCGCATGGTAATCTTGTACAGGCAAAGCCCCTGAAAAGCCGCCCAATACAGTTGGGCCAGCTGGCGCGGTTCTCCGGCCTTTACCGTGCCCTGCTCCTGCCCTGCGCGGATCACGTTTTCCAGTATGGAAAAGGGTTCGCCGGTTTCCCCACCGGCCGGCAGCAGGCCCGCCAGTGCCGCCTGCGTCAGAAGCAGAAAGTACCAGGCTGTTTTGTTCTCCCGCTGCAAAACTCCGGCCGCCATGCGCGATATTTCCCGAATTGTCTCCGCAGCGCCGCTGCCGCTTTGCTGAAAACTCCCCAATGCCTCCCCGGAGCCTTGAAGAGCCATGTTCACAAGCGCGGCAAAAAGCTCCTCCTTGGAGGCGTAATAGTGATACATCAGGCCCAGGCTTACCCCCGCCTCCCGGGCAATCTCCGTAACACCCGTAGCGGCCAACCCTTTCCTTGCAAACAAGACAAGGCCGGCATCGAGAATTTTTCCCCTTGCTTCCTCCTGCATGGCTACAAATTGCGCTTTTGTCCTTGGCACTGTTCGGCTCCTTTATTGTTGAAATTATTTTCAATTATAAATCGTCTTCCATTCCTTGTCAAGCAGGGCAAATCATAATAATTTGATCGCCCTGCCGTCTTGCTCCATGCTGCACAGCCAGTTTTCCACCCGGCCACATCAAGGCGCCTAAAACGGCAGACAATAAGGATGGAACCTAAGGCCAAGAGACGGCCAGAAAACACAAGTCAGACAAGAAATGCAGGATGCGAAAAAAAATATGCATAAAATTTTGAAAATTGGCTTGTTGGAAGCAGGAACTGCCGCCAATTTGTAGAATAGGATGTATCACCATGCAGAATGGCCGCAACGGCGCAGCCTTTACAAGGGAATGCCCCGTGGCCCAAAGCAGGCCGGTTTTTTTATTTGTCCAAAAAACCATAGGAGGAGTCTCCCATGTCGCGTTCAATTTCCCGGATGTGTAAAGCCATCGCCCCATCGGTTACGCTGAGCATTGACGCAAAAGCCAAGGATATGAAGCAGCAGGGTCTGGATGTGGTGGGCTTTGGGGCCGGCGAACCGGATTTTCCCACGCCGCAGCATATATGCGACGCTGCCCGCGAAGCCATCGCCCAGGGCATGACACGTTATACCCCATCCGAGGGAACATTGGCCCTGCGCAAGGCCATCTGCCAGAAGCTGCAAAGGGATAACGGCCTTAACTATACCCCCGCGGAAATTATTGTATCCAACGGCGCCAAGCACTCCCTGTTCACCATCTTCCAGGCGATTCTGGACGACGGGGACGAGGTGCTGATCCCCACACCCTGCTGGGTCAGCTATCCCGAGATGGTCCGTATGGCCGGCGGTGTGCCGGTGTTTGTGGCAACCACCGAGGAGGCGGATTTTGTGCCTTCCAAGGCGGCCCTTGCGGAAAAGATCACGGCCCGCACCAAAGCCATCATCATCACCAGCCCATCCAACCCCAACGGCAGCATCTGGCCCCGGGAAGCGCTGGAAGGCGCCGCAGACCTGGCAAGGGAGCATGATTTTTTTATCGTCAGTGATGAGATTTATGAAAACCTTTTGTACGACGGCCGCAGGCATGTGTCCATCGCCTCCCTATCGGAAGACGCGAAATCCCGCACCTTCCTGGTCAATGGCCTGAGCAAGTCCTACGCCATGACCGGCTGGCGCATCGGCTATTGCGCGGGCCCGCTGGATGTCATCAAGGCCATGGGCAATTTCCAGAGCCAGGCCACCTCCAACCCCAACAGCATCGCGCAGCACGCGGGCGTCACGGCCCTTAACGCCGACCAGAAATGCGTAAGGGATATGGCGGCGGAGTTTGAGCACCGGCGCAATTATATGGTGGAGCACATCGGCTGGATACCGGGCCTATCCTGCAAAAAACCGGCCGGAGCGTTCTATGTGATGATGAACATGAAGGCGCTGATCGGCCGCAGGTATAACGGCTGGGAGATTACTGGCAGCATGGACTTTGCGGATCTTTTGCTCACCGAGGAGAAGGTGGCCGTGGTCCCCGGCGTCGCCTTTGAAGCGGAGGGCTATTGCCGCTTGAGCTATGCCGTCTCCCTGGATGATATCAAAAAAGGCCTGGACCGCATCGAACACTTTGTATCCATGCTGGAGCCGGGCGCTCAAGGTTTTTCAAAATAAAAAGCAGAGGTGAATCGAATGCTCAAGTTTGACAAGCGTACAAACTTAATTCAGCAATCCAAGTACAAGTACTCCCTGCAAGATGTGAAGGAACCCAACCTGTACAGGGAAAGCTTCGATTACGCCTCTATCCCTAAAATCGCATTCAACAACCGCCTGGTGCCCATCAACATGCCGGATGAGATATGGATCACCGATACCACCTTTCGGGATGGGCAGCAGAGCGTATCGCCTTTCACCGTCGACCAGATCGTGACACTGTTCAAGCTCATGAGCCGCCTGGGCGGCCCCAAGGGCATCGTTCGGCAAAGCGAGTTTTTCCTCTATACCGAAAAGGACAGGGAAGCGCTGCGCCGCTGCCAGGAGCTGGACCTGCCCTTCCCCGAGATCACCACCTGGATCAGGGCCAGTGAAAAGGATTTTCAATTGGTGAAGGATGCGGGCGTCAAGGAAACGGGCATCCTTGTCTCCTGCAGCGATTACCACATCTTCAACAAAATGCATCTTACCCGCGGCCAGGCCATGGAAAAATACCTGTCCATCGTGCGCGCCGCGCTGGAAATGGGTATCAAGCCCCGCTGCCACTTTGAGGATATCACCAGGGCGGACTTCTATGGCTTTGTGGTGCCCTTTGCCACGGAGCTGATGCGCTTAAGCCAGGAGAGCGGCCTGCCCATCAAAATCCGCGCCTGCGATACCATGGGCTATGGCGTATCCTATCCCGGCACAGCGCTCCCCCGCAGTGTGCAGGGCATTATTTACGGCCTTAGGCATTATGCCGAGGTCCCCGCCGAAGACCTGGAATGGCACGGACACAACGATTTCTACAAGGTGGTCTGCAACGCCGGTACAGCCTGGCTGTACGGCTGCGCCAGCATCAACTGCTCGCTGCTGGGCATCGGTGAGCGCACCGGCAACTGCCCTCTGGAGGCCATGGCCATCGAGTACCAGGCCATGCGCGGCACCACCGACGGCATGGATCTGACCGCCATCACGGAGATCGCCGATTACATGGAGCGGGAGATCGGCATTGAGATCAGCCCGCGCCAGCCTTTCGTCGGCCGCCACTTCAATGTGACCCGCGCCGGCATCCACGCCGACGGTATGCTTAAGGATGAGGAAATCTACAACATTTTCGATACCGCGAAGATCCTTAACCGCCCCGCCTCCGTGGCCGTGGACAGCCACAGCGGCCTGGCAGGCATCGCGCACTGGATGAACGGTTACTTCAAACTCAAGGGTGAGCACGCCATCCAAAAGCAGGACCCGCTGGTGGCCGCCATCAAGGATAAGGTGGATGTGTTGTATACCCAGGGCCGCAATACCGTCATGGGCGATGAGGAACTGGAGATACTGACCCGCACCACGGACAGGGAAAGGTATGAAAAGCTGCTGTTCCACAAGAGCCGGTAGGCAGAGGGCTTTGCCCTCTGCACTCCCAACAAAGGGACACAGCCCCTTTGGAATCCCCATAATTAGGCATGACATACCGGCTTTGTTCTTTCATACTCTCATCATCACCCCGCTTGCAGAGCAAGTGGGGTTCTCTTTTCATAAGCACATTTTATGGGTTATAATGGATTCGCAATAAAACATAGAAATGCTTGCAGGAATGGGTATTTCATTACCTTCTATAACAAAAGAAAGCCGAGTGAAGTCACATCATGGAATATCGAAAAGCAACCCTTTCGGATATTGACGCTCTGTGCCGGCTGCGGGAAGACATGCTGCGGGAGGAAGAGGATTATCCCGAAGCGTTTCTTGTCATGCTCCTTAAAAACACAAGGGAGTACATACAAAATAGTCTGGCAGACGGCAGCCTTTGCGCATGGGTGGCAGAAAAAGAGGATGGAATCATCGCCATGGGCAGCGCCGCCTATTTCACCCTGCCGCCCAATGACTGGTGCCCGAACGGGAAAACGGCGTATATCGGCAGCGTCTATACCCTGCCCTCCTTTCGCAAGCAAGGCATCGCCACCCAGCTTTTATCCCTGATCATCGGGGAAGCAAAGGAAAGAAAATGCCAGCGGATCCTCCTCAACGCGTCGGATATGGGCAGGCCCATGTATGAAAGGCTGGGCTTTGTGGATTTTCCCTCCGCCATGGCGCTGTACCCCTTTGGCATCAGAACGGAATCCACCGGGCCAGGCGCATCAGCCAACCCGTGCACTGACTGAATCCTCGGATTTATCGTCTTATATAAAAACCCGTGTATGGGACAAAGGCTTCCATTGCCTCTGTTCCGAAAGCGGGTTTTTGTATTGCGGCTAAATGGAGAAGAAAATGGTAAAACTACGCTCGTTCTATAAAAAGATGAGGTGAAGAACTTGGCAAACAGCATTACCAGCAGGCAAATGTTTTTCATGCTGTTTTTATCCCTCACCTCCTATTCAACCATCGAGCTGCCTCAAATTGCGGCGCAGACAGCCGGCAGGAGCAGCTGGATACTGCTTCTGGCAGTTACCATCCCATTTGCTTGATTTCCATCCTCATTACATGTTTGAACAACATGTATCCAGGCAAGGTATTTTTTGATTATAGCCAGGAAATCGCGGGAAAGTTCCTGTCCTACCTGGCCGCTATCTATTTCGCATTGTTTTTTCTGGCCATTGGTATCTATGAAAAATTGGTAATGCTCAGCCTGTTCAAATCAAACTTTCTTCCCAATACGCCGGAATTTGTCATACTGTTCTTTGCCATTTCGCTTGCTTGCTACGTATCCTATAAGGGTGTAACTAACATTGCCCGTATGTTTGAATTGTATGGAGTCATTTTTATTGTCGTCACAGTGGGAATATGTGTGCTTATGCTAACCCAGGGCACAGTTGAAAACATTCTGCCGTTCTATAACCCGAACGAGACAAGCAATTCATGGAAAGCCATAAAAGGCTTTATCACGTCTTACAGCGGTATTGAAGTTCTTTTGATCGTTCCATTTACGATGGTGAACAAGAACGCTCCCAAAATCGCATTTACTGCACTGCTGTTTATCGGCCTTTTGTATGTACTGGTCGTGGAGAGCACCATCATGAGCCTGGGCATCAACAATACAATCATCTACAACGACTCATTTATTGAAGCCATCAAGGTGACCGAAATGCCAGTGCTGGAAAGGGTGGACCTTTTCTATCTCACCTTTGGCCTCATCAGCCTTTTCGCGGGCCTAATCCTTGCCTTTACTGCCGCGGTTGAATTTTCTTGCAGGGTCTTTCCCAAAGCAAAGCGGCTGGTCATTGTCGCATCTTTGGGCGTACTTTCATACGCTTCTTGTTTGATTGCTATGGGCATCAAAAATATCGATGATATTATCGATAAACACATCACATACCCAATTCTTGTCTCCAGCCTGTTTATTCCCGTTCTGTATTTTGTCATTGCAAAAATAAAAAAGCATACTGCCCAACAACCAAATGCGTGAGGATGTTTATGAACCGCTTTTTCAAAATACTCCTGACATGTTTCTTGCTGCTGGCCGCCGGGGCCGTCACCGGCTGTGTGGATGCCATTGATATCAACAAAAAAATCATCGCCACTACGATTGCCGTAGATCGAAAGGATGGTGAAATATGGTTCTATATCGAAATTGCAAACATCCAGGCAAGCCAGGTCGGCCAATCCTCAGGGGGGAGCGCGGGCGATAAGTACCACTTAGTGAAATCGCATGGCAAAACGTTGGCCGAAGCGCGCGAAAACCTGGACAGGCAATTCGACCGCCCCATTTTTATCAGCTCGGTTCGAACGCTCCTGCTCACAGAAGAATTTGCCAAAGAAGATATCGTGGAATATCTGTACAGGCTCCGGGCTGACGAAACATACCGGAAAAAGGTGATCACCATCATCACCCGGGAGAACCTGGATGAATTGTTCAGGAAAGTGCACGAGCAAAGCGAATCCGTCGGCTATTCGGTGGAGCATACGATTATGACGCTTGATCAAACGGGAGAGTCCTTTTCAAGATCAACGTCGCGCCTTCTGGAAAACCTCTCCACATCCTATACGGGCATGTTGATACCCTGCATCGGATTACAGGACAAAGAAATTGCGTTGATTGGCTATTCGGTGGTAAACGACACAAAGGTTATCGGCTTTATCCCCGTTGCGGATTCCAAGGGATTAATTATGTTCAAGGCGGACAAAGCCAAATCGCACTTTATTGTGCCGTATAAGGATTTAAGGTTTACCATAGAGACCGTATTGCAAAAACGCAATATGAAAGCATCCTATCAGAATGGCCAGATCAGTTTTTCGGTGGAGCTTGCTTTTGAGGCGGAATTGATGTATGGGGATAAAAAGACACCCTATGCTTTGGAAAATACGGATATTGAGAAAATGACTGAACTTCTCAAAGGGATGATAAACAGCGAGGTTTTGAAAGCAATCGCACAGGCACAGCAAGAATTCAAGACGGATTACCTGCAGATGGATGATACCTTCCGCATCAAATATCCGGTTCTGTTTGAGAAACTGGACTGGCAAAATGAATTCCCCAACGCCAGTGTATCTGTAGATATTGAAGTGGATCTCAAAGCAGGTGATATGGTCGATTATAAAACGAACGAGATGAGATGAAAGGTCGGCGGACACCATGAAAAAAAGTGCCTTCGAAGAAATTGTAGCAATGCTCCAGTCCAAGAACCTGGATTTCAAGGAACGTTCAATTCCCTATCCGGGCGGTATGGTGAAAATCTTTTATATTTCCCAGCTCACGGACAGGGCCTTGCTTTCCGATAACATTGTAAAGCCCCTGATCCTGCATTGCGCCTCCGCCAAAACGCTTGTCAGCCCGCAGCAGGTCATAGATGGCGTCATTTATGCGGATGACTGCTCGGTGGAATCAGACATGAGCAGAATTGAAGAGCATATTCTCGGCGGCCTGGTGGTCATCCTCTTTTCCACCGACAATTGCTACATCGTCGCAAACTTCAGAAAAGTGGAGCACCGTTCGGTGCCCACGCCGGCTCTTACCTATACCGTCCGTGGCCCGCAGGACTGTTTTACCGAAAATCTTGATGTGAACCTGTCGCTGATCCGTTACCGGGTCAAGGACCAAAATATACGAATCAACAAATATGAGGTCGGCACGCGCACAAAAACACATGTCGCCGTGATCTACATAGAAGATATCGCAAATGAAACAGTCGTTGCGGAAGTTCAAAAAAGAATACAAAAGATCAATGTGGACGGCATCGGCGAGTCCGGTGAGCTGCAGGCGTTTCTGTTGAACAATAAAATGCAGCTCTTCCCGCAGATTGGTTTGGTGGAAAGGTCTGACATGGCGTTTACATCCCTGCTGGAGGGGAAGGTTCTGGTGCTGGCTGAAGGCAGCGGCATCGCTTTGCTTGCGCCAAAGACCTTCAGCGAATTCTTTATTTCATGCGATGACAGGTATGACAACAAGTTTTTCGGGCTGTTTGCAAGGCTTCTGCGGTATGCCGCCCTCCTCATTGCATTGACCGCGTCCTCTACCTTTATCGCCGTCACCTCCTTCCATTCAGATGTTCTGCCCAGCGATTATGTCATATCACTGGCTGAAATGCGTATAAGGGTGCCCACAGATGCGCTGACAGGGGCGCTCATTCTGGAGTTTATTGTGGAGCTGCTCAGGGAGGCGCTGCTAAGGGTACCTAAACAGATCGGCCCTGCCATAGGTATTGTCGGCGCCATCATCATCGGTCAATCCGCCATATCGGCGGGCATATTCAGCCCGCTGCTTCTCATCATTGCGGCCACTTCCCTGCTGGCATCCTTCGCCATCCCCGATTACACGCTGATCAATCCCTTCCGCATCCTGAAATTCATGCTGATGCTGTTTACCGGCATGCTCGGCTTCTTCGGAACGGTCTTGTTCCTGACTGCCATAGTGGCAGATCTCGTATCGCTCAACAGCTTTGGCGTGCCCTACATGGCGCCTTGGGCGCCCTTTAACCGCTATGATTTTAGAAGAACCCTCATGCAGAATACAACCACAAACCCTGTCCGGCCGCATTACCTGCGCACAAAAAACAGGACGAGAATGAAATAGCTGCAGCTTACGCTATGTCCCCGCAATAAAATTATTTGACAAAAACAGCCATGTTGTGTATCCTTCAAGCATCGATACCGTTCAGCCTGTCCAGGTGTCATTATACAACAGAAAAGGAGTGCTACCCATGCGTCCCATCTTCCAGCAGGGCGATCTGGTGCTCTTTCAGGGCGATTCCATCACCGACTGCGGGCGCAACCGCCTGGAGCCTGACAACCTGGGCTTCGGCTACGCCTATATCGCCGCCAGCCTCTTTTCCGCCCGTTATCCTGAACTGGGCATCACTTTTTTGAACCGCGGCGTCAGCGGCGACAGGGCAAGTGATATGCGCTTGCGGTGGCAGGAGGACTGCGTGGCCTTGCAGCCCGATTGGGTATCCATCCTCATTGGCATCAATGACACCTGGCGTTTTTTCGATTCCAAACTCCGTACTACGGCCGCCGAGTTTTCAGAGCATTACCGTGCCATGCTGGAGGACGTACGCACCCGCACCAATGCCAGCCTGATCCTTTGCGAGCCGTTTTTGCTGACCATCCCGGAAGACCGGGCCGCCTGGCGGGAAGACCTGGACCCCAAGATTCATATCGTCCGTTCCCTGGCCAGGGAGTACGGTGCCATCTATGTTCCCTTCGACGGCATCTTCGCCCAGGCCAGCACCCGCCAGGAGCTTGCCTTCTGGGCCGCCGACGGCGTGCACCCCACGCCGGCCGGCTCCGCGCTGATGGCTGAGGCCTGGCTAAACGCCGTGATGACCAACTGACCCAGGGGCTCTGCCCCTTAAAACCCTGCTCAAGAGATATAATCCCTTGTGAATCCCCCATCACTATTCAGCTCATTGATCCCAACAATTGAGCACTTATGAACGCTAAAAGAGTAGTTGAAAATCGCCCCTACGGTTGCAAAGAGCTATTGGCTTTTCTTCCGGCTCCAATATACCCGGAAAAAGCGTCCATTAACTCCCTGCAGATGTAGGGGCGATTTTCAATCGCCCGCTTTGTTCGGTATCAGACTTCAAGATAGGATCATTCTTCATTGCCTATATTGATTTCGGGATTTCAAAGGGATGTATCCCTTTGACGGGGTCCAGGGGCAGCGCTCCTGGCGTGCCCCCTGTAGTTGAACAGCGCCACGCCGAACAGGATCACCGCACCGCCCGCCAATGTGGCGTTATCCGGGGTTTCCCCATTGAGCAGGAATCCTGCCAGGCCGCTCAAAAAGGGCGTGATGAACATATAATTGCTCACATCGCTGGTTCGGGGCGCCCTTTGGAACGCGGCGGACCAGGTGACGTAGGCGATGGCGCTGGGGAATATGCCCAGCAGCGCCACGTACAGCCAATGCTCCAAAGCGGCCGTCTTCGCTTCCGCGATGCCTATTGGCAAAAATACGCACAGCAGCAGCGTACCGCAAAAGATGCTGTACACGGCGGACTGCAGCGAAGAGTACGTTTTGGTCAGCCTGCGCTGAATGAGGTTGTACAGGCTGATGCAGACCACCGCCGCCATCAGCCACAGGATGCCCTCATTGACGTCCAGCACAGCACTCCACATCGCCTCAATGCCCTCATTGACGGTCGGCGCACCCCGCCACAGCGCCAGGATCAATATCCCGGAAAACTCCACGGCCACGGCAATCCATTGGCGGATTTTCAGCCTTTCCTTGTAAAACAAGCGGGCCAGCACGGCGGTCAGCACAGGCGTCACGGCCAGCATCACGCTGGCGGTGGCCGATGTCACCATGCTGTTGCCGATGTTGAACACGGCCATGTACACAGCAAAACCCAGCGCGCCGGACAAAAGAAACCAGCCGGCATCCTTAAAGCTTGGAGGCTTCAGCCTCTTCAGCAGCACGATGGGCAAAAGGGCCGCGCTGGCCGCAGCGTACCGCAAAAGCCCCAGGCCGTAAGCGGAAAAATGCTTCATAGCCAGGTGTGTAACAGGAAAAGCCATGGACCAAAACAAAATGGTGGTCATGGCATAGGGATGAAAGCTGTCCTTTCCCTTCATACATGCCTCCACAAAAAGCCCCGGACAGGCCGCATGCAAGCAGTATAGCCAATGCGTCCCGCCGGGGCAAGTTTTTTATGTGTTTCTATGCCTCTACATAAACTTCCATATACTGCCGGTTGAGTGACACATATCACCCCTGCAGGTTAGCCCCCTCCTGCCTGCCGGCTTTTTGCATAAAGCCTACGCTGGCATACCCGGCCGCCACAGGCACATCCCCCTGAACCGGGGCATCCATTTGATCCCACTTTCCTCCCATGACACCCTCCACCAATGCCCGGGCTACGCGGGGGTCGTACTGCTTCCCGGCACAGCGGCGCACTTCCACGAGTGCCTCCGCCGGCGTTATGGGCTGCTTGTAGGTGCGCGGGGAAACCATGGCGTCATAGCCGTCGGCCACGGCGATGATCCGGGCGATCTGGGCGATCTTCTCCCCTGCGATGCCCTTGGGGTAACCCGCACCATCCCAGCGCTCATGGTGCTCCAGCACAAATGGCGCGATGTGGGCAAGACCGTGAACGGAATTGAGCAGGCGGTAGCCCACCTCGCTGTGCCGCCTCATTTCCCTCAGCTCGCCATCGTCCAGCCTCGTTGTTTTTTCCAATATCTCCTCATCGATGCCAATCTTGCCGATATCGTGCATGACGCCGGCCTGGTATGCCTGCTCCACCGCTTCCTGGTTCAGACCCATGACACGGGCAATCTTCTGGCACAATTCCCCCACCTTTTGGGAATGCTGCATTTCCCTAGGACTTCGCAGGTACAGCGTCTGCAAAATCTGATTCACGGCGCGGCGGCGCATTTCCACCCCTTCGTTCAGCTTGTGGCGGTACATGTCATCCTCCGCCTGGCGGAAGATATCACTATAGGATTCCGGCTCCTCGTGTTTGACCGCATAACCGATGGACACGGAGAAGACAAGCATTCCGGCGGATTCTGAGGATACCCCCTTCTGAATGCGCCGACAGATTTCTTCCGCCGCCTTTCCTTCGGTTTTGGGGAGTATGATGACAAACTCATCTCCGCCCAGGTGGAAGACCGTTTCCTCCTCACAGATCCGCCGCAGCACATCGGCCGTCTTTTTCAGGAGAATATCTCCCATTTGATGGCCAAAAGCGTCGTTTGTCAGCTTCAAACCATTGAGGTCCGCCATGATTACGGACAGGGGCAGGTTTTCGGGCCTGTCCATCCGCGTGATCTGCTGTTTGTACCAGCGCCGGTTGTACAGCCCTGTAAGCTGGTCATGGAAGCTTAAGTATTCAATCCTTTCCAACCGTAGCTTGCGCTCGGTGATATCCCTGGCCAAAAGCAGCACTGACTCGCGGTTGATGGGCAGCACGCGCCCCTCAAAGTGCCTGGTCTTCCCCGAATAATCCATGGAATACTCAAACACCTGCATCGCGTTTTGCAATAGTGCTTCCCGGACACGGCTGAGCATCGGGTCTCCCGTATCCTGTGGGAACACATCCGTCACCAGCCTGTTCAGGAAACGTTCCGGGGGCATGCTCGTCTCTTCTGGCCGTATGGAAGCATGATAGTGGGTGATCCGCCCCTCCGGCGTGATGATGAAGAACAGATCCGGGATGGCATGGAGCATGGCCGTATTGCGCTCCTGCGCGCTTTGCAGCTTTTGCTCGTTGTCATACCTCTCCACAGCCCGGCCCAGGGAATCGGCAAACAAGCGCAGCACGTTCTGCTCCATCACGGTCCATTCCCTTTTAACCCGGCACTCGTCAAAGCCCACGAAGCCCCAAAGCAAGTCCCCCGCAAACACGGGCAGAATCAGTATCGACTTTATATCCTGGCCTTTGAGCAGCGCCCGCGCGCTGTCCTCCGGCATTTCATCCACATGGGCCAGGAAGGCCTTCCCCTGCCCAAGAAGGGCAAGCAAATCCCCCATATCGCCGGCATCCATTTCCTTCAGCCTGGGATTGCCGATCTGTGGTGTCGCATCCAATGCGCACCATTCGGCATTTTGACCCAGCGAGCAAAGCCGTCCGTCTTTATAGTTGGCCTCAAACAAGTATCCGCGGCTGACATCCAGCGCTTCGCCCACCATGTTCAGCGCCCGGGGGATGATCTGCCTGAATTCTCGCACGCCCAGCAGATCTTGCGTAAGGCCGATAATGGTCAAAAGAAGCTTATCCTTGGTTCGCAATTCCTGCTCGATGGCTTTTCTCGCGGTGATATCCGAGAGGATTACCGCTACTTGGCCGGGCAGCGGCGCATACACCCGGATGCCAAAATACCTGTCCTTTTCGTGCCAGTACCTTTCGAAACGCGGCACATCCACACCCTTGGCCACCCGGGACAGTGACGCCTTCCAGCCCTCGTCCATGATGGGAAAAACCTCGCCCATCCGCTTTCCAGGCAGCGAAGAGGCGGTTTCCATGCCAACAGACTTCGCGAAAGCTTCGTTTCCGTGCAGGCACACATAATCTTCAGGCTCCATGCCGGCGCAAGAATCAAATACAGCCAACCCCTGCTGCATTTGGGTGATCAGAAGCCGGTACTGTTCCTCGCTGGCCCGAAGGAGCTGGTGCTGCCAGCGCCTGTCCGTAACGTCGGTCAGCTGGTAATGATTCAGCCCGCGGCGTGCGTCAAATACGCTTTTGCGCACATCCAGCCAGCGAACGGGGTCGTCTATAGGAAAGCCTACGGGACCGCGGTAGGCAATGGAGCGTTCCAGGATGCTGTTCAGCGCTTCCGGTTTTATGTCCGCAACGCCGGGTAGCAAAAGGGCTTCCTTGTTGGCCTTTTTCAGGTCATCCCCGCTTTGGAACAGGAAAGCGGGCTCCAGGCAATCCCCAAACATGGCATCCCAACGGGTGATCTGCGTCAGCATCAGGTCGTTCTTGCCTTCTCCCCAAAGGCATACGGAACCCAGGTACAAAAGAAATAGGGGCGTTGGATCAATGATCCTGTCCAGCCCCAAAAGCAGCCACAGAGCGCTAGGCAGAAGCGATGCAAAGAAAACAATAAGCATCTTGTACCGATGCCTGTCCGACCGCTGCTTCGTGGCACGAAGAGCAGACAGGAGCTTTCGCAGCGCATAGACGAGGAAGACAAGACAATACCCGTACAGGACATAAAACAGCGGCCCCTTTTTCAGGTACAGCGAACTGTACCCGCCAATGAGCCGGTGGACGGGTTCCCCATAATACAAGCCATGAAAGGGGTTAAGCACAAAAAGCAGCCACAGCACTAACGTAACAGAAAACAAAGCTGCCTGAAGCGGGCGTGGCATGGACACAGGCGATGTCATGCGGCGGATGAAAAGGATGCCGCAGGAAGGCAGAAAGGCCAACGCCAAAAAGGATACACTTCGCAGAGCAAGCTCCACTCTGGTATCATCAATCTGCATCTCCAGGTAATATTCCATGGAAAACACGGCGCAGCAAATCAGCACCAGGGCATACCAGGGGTTCCCGCTTTTCTTGCCTTGCCGTAAAAATCTTATGCCCATCCAGGTATACAGCGCCGCCAGAACCGGGGTAATATTAACAAAGAGCCGGATCAGGATGACGCCTACATCCATGAAGTTGCGCCCCCCACAGCACCGCATTTATAAAGATGTACAGATTCTGGAAAGCTGGTCATTCATTAGCCGTATTATGACATGGATCGACGCATTTGTCAAACCATTCGCTGGGCAAGACCGGTTTCCAGAAAGGGCAAAGACCCCTTCTCTGTATATATCGCGAAAATTTCGCAACTGTTTATGTGAAAACATGCGGATTTTTTTATCATTCTTATTGAGGTGCAAAATGAGTGATAATATCTTCCTTTCTTTCCCGTCACTTGAAAGGCTGTTCGGCCAAGCCCTTCTTCAGGCCTCTGTTTCAGCGGAAGAATTACAAAAGGCATTGCGGAGAAATGCAGCGAAAGTGGAGAAAATTGGATGAGTCCGATTTGCATGGATCGGTACAATGCGCAGGAATTACACACATCTTCCTTCAAATTAAAATACAAAAAGGGAAGGATTGACAACCCTTCCCTCAGACCATCAAAAAACCCCGGGAGGTATCGGAGGGCCGAAGCCCTTCGATTCTAGATCGCAAACCAGTGACATGTGCAGTGCAGCGAGGGAAAAGCTCAACAAAATGGCGATAGCCACTTTGTTGATACGCAAAGGGAAGGATTGACAACCCTTCCCTTTGCGTCTATAATGAAAAACCCTGTTGTTTTCTTCGACCGAAGGAGTTTATATGCCCTACATTTCTGTCAAGCATCTTCACAAAACGTTTGTGGTGCGCCGCCGCATGGAAAAAGGAAGGCTGCGGCTTTTCCGCCGAGAAAAGACATCTGTTCCCGCGCTGACGGATGTCTCCTTTTCCATTGAGCCAGGGGAGCTGGTGGGATATATCGGCCCCAACGGCGCCGGCAAATCCACCACGGTCAAAATCCTGAGCGGCATTTTGACCCCAGACAGCGGCGAAGTATCCATCGGCGGGCGAACGCCCTGGCTGGAACGGAAAACGCATGTACGGGATATCGGCGTGGTGTTCGGCCAGCGCACCCAGCTTTGGTGGGATGTGCCTGTCCTGGACTCCTACTCTCTATTGAAAGACATCTACCGGGTCCCCCAAAAGGAATATGACACGCGCCTTAATGAGTTGTGCTCCGCGCTGGAGCTTGGCAGCATCCTGCAAACTCCGCTTAGGCTATTAAGCCTTGGGCAGAGGATGCGTGCGGAACTGTGCGGTTCCCTTCTTCACAGCCCGAAGCTGCTGTTTCTGGATGAACCCACCATCGGCCTGGACGCGGTAAGCAAGCTGGCCCTGCGCTCCTTTTTGCTCAGGGAAAACAAGGACCATGGCACAACCATCCTGTTGACCACCCATGACATGACGGACATCGCGGCGCTATGCAGCCGGGTGATGGTGCTTGGCCGGGGAAGCCTGCTCTATGATGGCGCTCTGCCCGCGCTGTTATCCAGGTACGACACCCAGGGCGCTATCAAAGCCTGCTATGCCGACGGGCGGGGCCTTCCCCACCTTCCGTCTTCGGCTATCGTAAGCCGGGAGGAAGATGGCTGCTTCCTCATTCAGTATGACAAGCGGGAGACGCCAACCAACCTGATGTTGTCTTTGCTGCAAAAGGCGGGCATGCTCAGCGAGCTTACGGTGCAGGAGCAGCAGCTGGACCATCTAATTGCGGCCATGTACCGGGAGATGGCGTTATGAAAGAAAAGCTGAAGACTTATCTCACCGCCTTTAAACTGCGGGCGCTGTTGGAAACGCAGTACCGGGGCGCCGCCCTGGGCGGGCTGCTGACCCAGATCGCCTTCGGCCTGGCGCTGATCTTTTTGTACGACGCGCTGTACCGCTCCGGCGGCGATACGTCCGAGCCGTTCTCGCAGGTTGTCACCTATGTCTGGCTGCAGCAGGCGTTTTTCCGGGCGCTGCTGGGAAGTGAAGCAGCCCTGAGCGAAGCCATTATGACAGGCGGCATCGCCTATGAGCTTTGCCGGCCGGTGGACACGTACTTCTACTGGTACCTGCGCACCCTGGCCCAGAAGATCGTGGGCAGCGGCATGCGGGCTTTTCCCATGTTCGTTTTCGCATCTTTGCTGCCGCAACCCCTGGGCATTTCCCCGCCGCAGAGTGTCGGCGCCCTGCTGCTATTCTTGATTTCCCTGGCGGTGGGGTTCATGTGCATCAGCGCCATCGCCAGCATCCAAAACGCGATTACCATGCGTACGCTGGATTCCAGGGGCATAGGCAACGTGGTGCAGATGATCTTTTTCTTTCTCTCCGGCAACATCCTTCCCTTGACGCTGTTTCCTCAAAGCTGGCAGGCAGCCGTCCGCTACCAGCCCTTCGCCCAGGCGCTGGATATGCCCATCCGCCTGTACATGGGCAGCTACGCCGGAGGGGATATCCTCCTGTCCCTTTTCGTGCAGCTTCTTTGGCTTTTCCTGCTGACCGCCTTTGGAAGGAAGCTGTGGCGCGGAAACCTTCGCCGTGTCACCATACAGGGAGGGTAACGATGGATACGGTAAAGTATTACCTGCACGCTTCCCGGATGCTTTTAAAAAGCCACCTGCAATACCCAGGCTCCTTCTTCTGGCACACCGTCGCCATGGCGGTAATGACAGGCGGCGAGCTGTGCGCCGTGCTATTGCTGTTTGACCGCTTCACCTCCCTTGGGAAATGGAGCGGCGGCGAAATCCTGCTTTTCTTTGGCATCATGCACTTTGCCTTTTCCCTGGTGGAATGGTTTGCGCGCGGCATTACAGCGTTTGACGGCATGGTTCGGTCGGGCGGCTTTGATACGGTGCTGCTGCGGCCCCGCGGCGCGCTGGCGCAAGTGCTCTGCAGCCAGATGGACCCCCGCCGGCTTGGCGCCACGCTGATCGGGCTGGCCGCCATGGGAATGGCCACCCGTATGACAAACCTTCAATGGACGCCCGGCAAGGTGCTGTGCCTTTTGGAAGCGCTCTTAGGCACCGGCGCGCTGTTTACGGGCCTGTTTTTAATCGAGGCGGTATTGTGCTTCTTCTCCGTCAAAAGCATCGAAATGGTGAACATATTAACCTACGGCGGGCGCACCTCCTGCCAGTATCCCATTGACATCTATCCCAGGCCCATGCGGTTTCTGTTCCTGTTCGTGGCTCCCTTCGCGCTGACCACCCACATGCCCGTCGCGTACCTGCTGGATAAGCCATTAATGGGGGAAGCCCCTTGGGCGGCCTTCGTATCGCCCCTGGCGGGGTTTGCGGTCCTTGCCGTCATGCTGCTGGTATGGCGTGTGGGTGTACGCAAATACAGGTCCACGGGAAGCTGATTGTTTCCATCCTCGCCCGATTGTGATATGCTGTATGGGAGCATAACCTACAAAACCTGCTGGAGGGCCTATGCCTGCCGTCACTGTTTCCGCCATTGTGCTGCGAAGCGTCAACTATAGGGACAACGACCGGATGCTCACCCTGCTGACACCAAATCAGGGCCGCATGGAGGTTTTGTCCCGCGGGTGCCGCCGGCCCAAATCACCGCTGATGAGCGCCAGCGAGGTGTTCTGCACAGGCGAGTATGTACTGTTTGCCCAGCATGAAAGGAATATTCTCACCACCTGCACGCTGCACGACAGCTTTTATCCCCTTCGGCTGGACTACGGTCTTTTGTCCTGCGCCGCGTACCTGCTGAATCTGTGCGAGGCTGCCGCTCAGCCCAATGAGGAGAGCGGCCCGCTCTTCTGGCTGCTATTAAAATCCCTTCACCGCCTGGCTTACGGGCAGGAGGACAGAAGGGGCCTTGTATCCGGCTTCCTTTTGCATTACGCCTCGGTGCTTGGCTACAAGCCGCGGCTGAAGCATTGCGTGCACTGCGAAAGAAGGCTGGAGGAAGAGGAGCCCGTTTTCTTTGACTGCGAGGCGGGCGGCCTGGCCTGCATGAAATGCCCCAGGACGGCAAACGGCCTGCCCCTATCCCAAAGGCAGGCCGTGTGGCTGAACAAGGTTTTGCAGGAAGGCCCGGAAGCAGCCGCGCAGTACGCCGGCGGCGACGCGCCGTTTGAAAGCTTGCAGTGCTATGTGGAATCAAGGATGGAGCGGCCCATCAAGGGCGGGCCGGTATGGGAAAACACTTAATTCTGCATATAATAAGGCGCCCTGTTCAGCGCATCCTTATACTCAATTCGCATGGTGTAGATATATTCGACGGCCACTTCCCCATTGGGAAGAGGCCGTTTTGCTTTTCGCAGCGTGAACCTGCTCCTGTCCCCCAGTACGGGCAGATCCTGGCTAAGCAGCAAGCATAGCGTGCGCTGCCGCTGGATGGACAAAGGGCGGTAGCCGCGGCTTGCCAAGGAAAATACCACCCGCCGCCCGGCGGGGACAAGCATAATGAATTCTATGCACTCGCGCCTTATTAAAACCTGCTCCACATACCGTTTGCGCAGGCGGCGCAGAATGTCGTTCAGCTCCTGGTACAGCTCGCCGTTGCGCATTTTCTCCATGCGGATGGATTCAAGCTTCACATTCCGCTTGTCGCTTACGTACACAAAGGCAGCCGTGATCACGCCAAGGCCCATGAGTATCAATACGGCCATTTCGAAATTCATGGCTTTCCTCTCCTTTTGTGCCAGGGAACTGCCATTATAAGAGATGGTCGGGGTTACGCTATTCCTTTTGCTCCATGTGCGTTTTAATGCAGTCGAAGCTTTCCTTGCTCAGCACATGCTCCACGCGGCAGGCATCCTCGGCAGCCGTCTTTTCACTGACACCAAGGCTCATCAAGTATTCCGTCAGAAGTCTGTGCCGCTCATAAACCGATTCAGCCACCTGGCGGCCCATGTCCGTCAGGGAGATAAACCCGCTGCGGTCCATATTGATATATCCGTTTTCGCGCAGCCGGCGCATGGCGTTGCTGATGCTGGGCTTGCTGAAGCTCATGGCATTGACGATATCAATGGAACGTACCATTCCCTTTTGCTGGGAAAGTACGAGGATGGACTCCAAATAATTTTCGCCGGATTCCTGCATTTTCATCATAGATTCCTCATATTTCAGGCGGGTATAGCCTAAGCTTTTTCACAGTATACCACAATAATTGGTACATCTCAAGGCTTCGAATCGGAAAACCTTTCCAAAAGGCAATGTCTGGTCAGCAACTATATTATACCCTATCGTAAAAAACGAAGGGGATGTATGGAAGGCTCCGAAGCCTTGCCCCCGCCAGCGGCGGAAATGGGCAGGGTGAAGGCGGAAAACGATACGAGACACCGAATGCACGCAAGCAGTTCGTGCAATAGCAAATAAAAGTGGTCAAGCGCAACGCACTTGACCACTTTTGCTTGAAAGCGAAGCTTAGAACTTCGCCGCGTTAACCTTTACGGCGGGGCCCATGGTGCTGCTCAGATAGACGGAGCGCAGGTAGGTACCCTTGGCGGCGGAGGGCTTTGCCTTGTTGATGGCATCCATCAGGGCGGTGAGGTTCTCCGTCAGCTTATCCATGCCGAAGGAGGACTTGCCGATGGGGCAGTGCACAATGGACGTTTTGTCAACCCTGTATTCCACCTTACCGGCTTTGATCTCGGAGATGGCCTTGGCCACGTCCATGGTCACGGTACCGGACTTGGGGTTGGGCATGAGGCCCTTGGGGCCCAGCACGCGGCCCAGACGGCCGACGACGCCCATCATGTCAGGGGTGGCGACGCAAACGTCAAACCCGAACCAGTTCTCGTTCTGAATCTTGGCCACCATATCCTCGGCACCCACGAAATCGGCGCCCGCGGCTTCCGCTTCCTTGGCCTTGTCGTTCTTGGCGAACACCAGAACGCGGATCACGCGGCCGGTGCCATGGGGCAAAACCACAGCGCCGCGGACCTGCTGGTCGGCGTGGCGGGGGTCAACGCCCAGGCGGACGGAAATCTCCACGGTCTCGTCGAACTTGGCCTTGCTGGTCTTCAACACCAGGTCCATGGCCTCGGCGGGATCATACGCCTTAAGGGGATCGATCAGCTTTTTGCTGTCTACATATTTTTTGCCGTGTTTCATGTCAAACTTTCCTCCCATGTGGTATTAGCGGCACTCTGTCCTCCCACATTGATCTGACGAGAAAATGTAAGCCATTTTCTCGACTGGCCTTTACTCTTCGACGGTGATGCCCATGCTGCGGGCGGTTCCAGCCACCATGCTCATGGCAGCCTCGATGCTGGCGGCATTCAAGTCGGGCATCTTGGTGGTGGCGATTTCACGGACCTGCGCCTGTGTCAGCTTGGCCACCTTGTCCTTATTGGGCTTGGCGCTTCCGCTTTCGATGCCCAGCGTCTTTTTGATCAGGTTGGGCACGGGCGGGGTCTTGGTGATGAAGGTAAAGGTACGGTCGGAGTAGACGGTGATAACCACGGGGATCACCATGCCGGCCTGCTTGGCCGTGCGCTCGTTAAACTCCTTGCAAAAGCCGGGGATGTTCACACCGTGCTGACCCAGCGCGGGGCCGATAGGCGGCGCGGGCGTAGCCTTGGCCGCGTTCACCTGCAGCTTGACGATGGCTGTAACTTTCTTTGCCATATAGATGGCACCTCCTACAAAATGTGGTCATGCGGAACGGTTTGCGTTCCTCCCACCCGCCGTTTTGGCGGCAGCATGCGGCCGAAGCCGCAGCCTTCACGCCGGCTGACCGGCGGTAAAGCTAAACCTTCTCCACCTGGTCCAGGGCGACTTCCACAGGCATCTCGCGGCCAAGGAACATTTTGACCTTGACATTCAGCTTCTGCCTGATGGTATCCACATCCAAAACCGTACCGGTGAAGTTTTCAAGCGGACCGGAAAGAATGCGAACTTCTTCGCCAATGGCAATGCCAAACTCCACCGACTGTTTTTCGCAGTTGAGCATCTTCTCAACTTCTTCCTCAGTGAGGGGAATAGGCTTGCTGTCCGGGCCCACAAAGCCGGTTACGCCACGGGTGTTGCGCACCAGATACCAGCTTTCGCTGGTTTCGATCATCTTCACCAGCACATAGCCGGGATAGATTTTCCGCTGGGATTTCACCCGCTTGCCATTTTTGATCTCAACGACATCTTCCACAGGAACCCTGGCTTCCATGATCAGGTCCTGCA
>JAEZIN010000029.1 GCA_023436585.1 Bacillota bacterium
CCCAGTCGTTTAGGTCATCGCTGGAGGACATGATTTCCGAGATGTATACTTTGGTTGGATTGGCGGCCATCAGGTCCTTTTCCGCCTGGGCGGCCCCGGCACCGTTATTGGGGTATCTGGGCGTGGCTGTTTGAAACGTCGTCCAATTGCCGCTCTCGTCCCGGCCATAAGAAAAATCCATGGGCAGGTTGTCGATATAGGCCCGGTCGATCTGCCTGCCGCGGCTGTCGGAGAGTATCACGGTCTCCCGCTCCGCGCTGATGCGGAAATTGGTATGCGGGATTCTGTCGGCGGCCAGGATTCTGTCTTTTCCGCTGCAAAAGACAAGATAATAGCTATGGGGAGCGATTACCGCCTCCTTGGGGAAGCGCCACTTCAGGGGATCGCTTTCCTTGTCGCTCAAGGCAAACCCATCCAGGGAAAGCGTCCTGTCCGTGGTGTTGTACAGCTCGATCCAGTCGCTAAGCTCCCCATCCTCGTCCAGGATGCCCGTCTTGGCGTCCGCCATCACCTCGTTGATGCGGATGGCGCCTTCCGTAACGGCATTGGCGTTGCGGTAGGCCAAAAAGCCTTCCTGCGTGTTTTCAAAGCCGGGGCTGTATTCCTGCGTTTGCGCAAAGGTAACTCCATCGGCCTGCATGGAAAAGGACACGTCGCTGTTCATGATGGGCACGGTGGTTTTATAGATGACATAAGCGCTGGGATCAAACAGGTAGACTGTCTCCCCGGCGGAGGAAAGCTTGAACTTGGCGTGCAGTGCACCCGCGCTGTCCGCGCTGTTTGTGTCGGAGGCAAAAACAACAAGCCGCTCGCCTGCCTGCAGGGTTATATTCGGGAAAAGGAACAGAATCCTGTCGCTGCGGTCGGAAAGGCCGACGTTGCTCATGTCGATGGGATGGTCGGAGCTGTTCCATACCTCCAGCCAGTCATTGAACTCGCCGTTTTCATCGGGCACGGCAGAGCTGTTGGCGGACATGACCTCACTGATCACCAGCCCCTTGTAGATGGCCGAGGGCGTGCCCTGGGGGGCTTGTCCATCAGGCGACTGCACAGAGGTCATGGCATGGGTCAGCGGTTCCCTGGGGAGAACCATGACCATCAGGGTAAGCACCGCAAGCAGCAAAAAAAGGCCGGGCAATACGGAAGGCTTCTTCCGTTTGGGCCCACCGGCCGGCCTGCGCTTTTGCGGCGAACGCGGAATCGTTGTTACCTGCATCGGAAAAATGCTCCTTTCGGAAACGGAAAAACGGGCGTCAAACGCCCGGCGGGGATAGCGCCGGGATGGGCGCATAAAGCGCGAGTCATATTGCATTATAGCATACAATCCGACAGACGAAAACGAAAAACAAAGATTCCCATGCAAATTTTGCAGGCATGAATTTTTATATACCTTACTTGTTTCAGGAGCGCTTTACTGCTGGCGTTCATTGAAAAAGCTGCCGTACCGGGAAAAATCCCAGGCACGGCAGCCTCTTACCATGGAAGAAAACGATGGATCATTCATTACAGGGCGTCCGTGGGCATAGGCGGCTTTGTGCCAAAGTATTCCGCCATGGCGGAATTGGACAGGCCGAAGTAATCCTGCACCATTCCGTAATAGAGCGTCGGGCGCTTTTTGATGACGTTGCGGGAACGGTCCAGCCGCTGATGCCAATAGCGCATTGCGCCGTCCGCCGTGAGGGGGGAGTCCGCGTTGATGGCTTTTTCGTTGTACCTGGCCCAGCGTTCAAAGTGCAGCATCATTTCGGGCTCGATGCCGGATGCCAGGCCGTTGAACGTATCCAGCATGTTTTGGGTGGTCAGCGTTTGAAAGATGACGCCCATGCGTGTAAGGAATTTGTCCTTCATCTCCTTGTTCTCCAGGAGCTTGCGGATCAGTGCGTTGTTCACATTTTGATCCCCAGCGCCGTTGGGGTCCATGTAGGACACAGGGCTGTTGTAGGCGGAATTGAACATGCCGTAATCCGAATCATAAAAGATCCAGCGCCATTTCTGCCCTTCGCCCTTGAGCTTGTAGAACCTGGTGTTGCCCGCGTCGGAGTTGCCGAAAAACCACTCCAGGGCCATGTAGTCAAAGTAGTTGTCCACATCCACCCGGTCGGTGATGTATTTCAAATGATCGGGGTTCGTGCCGGGGGACAGTGTTTTCACCTTGGCAACCAGGTTCTTGAACTCCTGGTTGCTGCCGAATACCACCGTGCCGCTGGCTTCTAAAATGTCCATGTTCCCGGCCTGCTCCATGGGGAGCCCCTCATGCTGGGCCACAAAGTATTCGTCCACCCGCTCCCGCATGTTGTAATGGCCCCAGTATTGGCCGTTCAGGTATACTGCCACAGGTTTTACGGCTTGATGGATGACCGTGGTGTCCAGCTTGTCGATGAGCATCGACTGATAGTCGTCATTGATGCGCGTCCATACGTTGTCGTTGCCGCCGTTGCGCAGCACAAAGGATTTGTACTCCGTGAAAGGCCGGCTTTCAAACAGCGACGCCTCAAATGTGGGATCGCCCTGTTCGGCATTGGCCCGGACCTTGAATGATTTTTGCGGCATATCCAGGCTGTACTGTCCTTGCAGGCCAAATTCCATCCCCTGGGATATAACCTGTGTGCCGTCCAGCAGATAGTATTCCACATATCCGGGACGGGGTTCCTTGCCCAGGGTGCGGTAGATGGGCGCGTTTCCGTTGGTCAGCTTAAAGGGAAAGACCGATTTGTCCAGCGTGCCGCCGGCGGCCAGCATGCCGCTTCCTTCGTTCCACAGTTCATTCGGGTCCGCTACCAGGGACACGATGGGCAGCGTGTTTTTTTCATTGATAAAGTACGTCTGCGTCACTGTTTCACCGGGCAGATGCCCCTCCTGAAAGGCCCTGGCCCTTATGGGTGTTGTTTTATTTACGGCAATGGGATTTCCGTCATATGCGGGATGCTTCAGCGTGGGGATGCTGCCGTCCAGGGAATAACGGACGGTGGCGCCATCCGGCACATCGATGGTTACGGAAACAGCTTCACTGTACAGCCCGCCTTTTATGGAAAACGAGGGCGGCAGCGCAAAGCTGGCATATCCCTTGCTGTTGACACCGCCCATGGTAGGGGTATCAAAATAAAAAAAACCATCTGTTCCGATATTTCTGCCGTAGGAAACATTGGCGGGAATTTGCGGCATGCTGATTTTGTCCAGCACCCGGCCGCTTTTGTCGGAGAAGCTTACGGCTTCGCCGCCGGCCCTAAGGAGCTTAAAATTGGCGTGGTAGCCGTTTGCCTGGCTGCCGGTGCCGTCCAGCAGTACGGTTTTGTATTCCCCTGGGGCTATCACAGCGCCGGCGGGGAACTGCCACTTGCGGGGCCGGCCAAGGTCGTCGCTTAGGCCATAGCCTTCCAGGGAAACAGACTGGGCGGAGGCGTTGTACAGCTCCACCCAGTCGCTTCCCTCCTCACTGGAGGACATCACTTCCGATATGAATACATTGGATGTATTGGCGGCCCGCAGGTTCCTGTCCGCCTGGGCCGCTCCTTCGCCGTTGTTGGGCATGCCGGGGGTGGCGGTTTGATACACCTTCCAGTTCCCGCCGCCGTCCCTGCCCAGGGATGAATCCATGGGCAGGTTGTCGATCAGGGCCCGGTCAATCAGCCGTCCGCGGCTGTCGGAAAGGATTAATGTCTCCTGCTCCGCGCTTAAGCGGAAGTTGGTGTGGGATATTTTATCGTTTGCCAGCAGCCTGTCCTTGCCGCTGCAGAAAACCAGGTAATAGCCGTGGGCGGGGATCACCGCGTCCTGCGGGAATCGCCACTGAACAGGGTCGCTTTCCTTGTCGCTCAGCGCGAAGTTCTTAAGCGATATGGCCTTGTCTGTAGTGTTGTACAGCTCAATCCAGTCGCTGAGCTCCCCGTCCTCATCATAGATGCCCGTGCGGGCGTCGGCCATGACCTCATTGATGCGGATGGTGCTTTCCGTGATGACATCGGCGCTGCGGTAGCTTTGAAAGCCTTCCGCCGTGTTGTCAAAGCCGGGTGTGCAATCCTTCGTCTGCGCATACTTTCCGTCGGCTTGCAGGGCATAGGAGATGTCAGTATTCAGGATCGGCACGGCCACTTCATTTATAACGTAGGCACCGGGGTCAAAAAGGTAAATCGTTTCCCCGGAGGAAGACAGCTTGAACTTGGCGTGCAGAGCGCCGGCGGCATCGGCGCTGTTGGTATCGGAAGCGAATACAACCAGCCGGCCATTTGGCTCCAAAACCATATCCGGGAAAAGGAACAGAATCCGGTCGCTGCGGTCGGATAGGCCGACGCCGCTCATATTTATGGGCTGCCCGGTACTGTTCCATACCTCCAGCCAGTCGTTGTATTCGCCATGGTCATCCGGCACGGCGGAGCTGTTGGCTGTCATAATTTCGCTGATCACAAGCCCCTTGTAGGCAATAGAAGGCGAGCCTGCGGGGGCTTGCCCGTCAGGAGACTGCACGGAGGCAATGGCGTGGGTCAGCGGGTCCTTGGGGAAGACAGAAACAATCAGCGCCAGCACGCCAAGCAGCACCAGCAGGCTGCGCATCACCGACGCCTTCTTTTGTTGTGTGGGCCCGCCGGAAGGCATGCGCTTTTTTGGCGTGCGGGGTGCATTCATAATTTGCATGGAAAAACGCTCCTTTCATGGGGGCGGTTCAGCGGACGGCAAGCGTCCGGTAATAGTAGGTCAGGGGTAAGGCGTCACAATGTCACGCTTTCATTAAACACCGTTGCGCATTTTCATATGCAAAACATCAGACGATGACCGGCCGGCATGGTTCCATGCAAATATTGCAAGCTTCAAACGGTTTTTCTCACGGCGATATATAGGAAAACGGCACGAAAGCAAGCTTGGACCGGAACATTCATACCGGATGCGCCGGGGCGCAGCGCGTTGGTTCGGCGGGGAAGTTCCTTTTGGCAGCAGAGAAAATTATTGACAAACAATAATTCCAAGCATATAATGGCGGTGAAATTATTGAAAATCGATAATTTCACGGGAGGATCGAGGATGAAAAGAAAATGGTGGTCGGCAGGCGCATTGGCGGTGGTATGTGTTGCATTGGCCCTGGCTGGGCAAAACAGCCGCGGCGGCGCGGATTTTCTTTATGCGCTGACGCTGCCCTTTTCATGGGCCGGCGCCGGCCTTCGGGCGCTGTCGTTATCCGGCTGGGCGGGCAACGCGCTGGCCCTTTTGATCTATGTACTGGCTTCCCTTACGCCGCTGCTGCCGCTTGTACGCAAAAACCGGCGGCCCAAGGGGATTCTTTTGCGACTGCTTTTGGCCGCCATGAGTGCGTATTTGTTCTTCCTTTTGTATTTTATGGTGAACCCATCCATGATCCAGGCGCTGTTCCATCCCGGATTGGGGGGAGCGCAGGATATGCAACCGGTGGAGAGTGCGCTGCTTTGCGTGTACTTCAATTCATTGCTGATTGCCTATTGGATCATCAAGGTCATTCAGGATACCGAACGGATTCCGCTTCAATTGCGGCGGCTGATGCATGTGCTGGGCGCCGTCATGATCGTTTCCGTGTTTTATATCAATGTTGCGGACTTAAGGGGTGCGCTGGCCTCCCTGCCCCCGCCTTCCGGGGATGCATTTGCCTTCGGCCTGGATGTTTCCATGAGCGGGGGCGGCGCCTCCTATCCCATCGGGGATGGGCTGATTGCCGTCATACGCTTTTTGACCGACAGCGCACCGACCATTTTATTGCTTGGCGTTCTGCCCCTGGCGGACCGGCTGCTCAGGGGCCTGGAGCAAAGCTACTTCAACGAAGAAAACCAGCGTTACGCCGCGGCTATCGCGCTTCGGTGCAGGCTGGTGATCCTTGTATCCCTGGGCGGGATGCTGCTCATTGGCGCGGTGCAGCTTGTATTGGCCAGGAGCCTTTACAACATTCATCTCTCCGGCGACGCGCCTATTCTTGTTCTGGCAGTTTCCCTGGCCATGATGCTTCTAAGCCGCTACCTTCAGCGCAGCTATGCCGTATATAAAGAAAATCAAATGATGATATGAACCGGCCATGAAATATGAGGTTTGAATATGGCGATTGTCGTAAATCTCGAGGACCGGCTGAAGCTTTTGAAAATGACATCCAAGCAGCTGTGCGAAAAAGTGGGCATTACGGAAGCCAACATGTCCATATTGCGCAGCGGCAAGGCAAAGGGCGTCCGGTTTTCCACACTCAACCGCATCTGCTTTTATCTTCAGTGCGACGTGGGGGACATTGTCCATTTTGACGGGAAGGAAGAAAACAATGAAGAAACAGATAGTGCTTTGGATTAATATCCTGCTGCTTCTGGCACTGCTGAGCGGCTGCACGCTGGCCCGGCCGGAGGGCACGGATGCTTCTGTAAACGGTCAGGAAGGCGCCTTCTGCGGCTTTTGGCTGCTGTATGACCGCTGAGAAAACGAAGAAAGCCATGTGTTTGACATGGACAGCGATACAGAGCAGGTGATGCTTGCGTACATGCTGATGCCTGGCGAGGATAGACAGGAGCTTGCGCATACCACAAAAACTGGTTCTTCAGTGACCGATGTGTCATCAAGCCTGAACTTTAAAGATGACGGCGTGGAGATTGAGCTTAAGGGTACCATCTATGTACTGGAGGAGGGTGACCAGGAGATACTGGAACAGGAGTACAGGGAAATATGGCTGAACGGCGATGCTGTGCAGTCCTTCCGCGATATGTATTTGGAACCGCCCGAGGGCATGGACGGGGAGGGAACGCTCAAGCCTGGGGAGACCCTCCTCATATATATTCCTCAGGAACAAATTGACAAAAATGGCCGGATATTGAAGGATATGGCTGAACAAGCAGGCGTGCACCTGATTTTGAAAAGCGAGAGCCCCAGGCAATTGAAGGTTGTTTCCGTGTACCAGCGTCCGGACGGCACGGTATATGCCAATGAGGGCGGCGTCCGCTTTATGCTCAACGGCACCGGCAGCAGCTTTACCCAAACCGTAGAGAATACACAGACCGTCAATGGCAAACTGACAAAAAGGAAGCTCACCGCCACTGTTTCCGCGCAGAAGATCGACAGGCTTACGAATGTGCGGCTGGTGGAAATGAATGAACAAAATATTGTACTCCGCGCGGCGGATGCCAGTCTTTCGGACATCCAGTCATGGGCGAAGGCGGAAAAATCTTTTATTCCCGGGAAGGACTCCGCCTATCTGATCGTGGAGGAAACGTATCAGATATTGCATGGGGAAACCTATATGAAGCGCACAACCTACAGCCGCCCCCCAAAAGCCGATACAATAAAGCCGCTCCACGTCTTCCATTTCCCCAAGGAAAACGGCCTGACGGAAACGGCCTATATGAATATCGGTTTTTAGCTCTTCCGGCTATTCTGCATCCAGCAATGTAAACGGTTCCGAAACGGCCTCATACGGCGCATCGCCGATGTAGGCCGTTACTTTTACCGTGTAATCGCCCGGCGCGGCGAAGGAGCCGTCGGCTTTTTTGCCGTTCCAGTAGAAAAATGAGCCTGCCGGTGTCAACTGCTGGGGCCTGGTGGGCTGGTGGCTGCTTAAACGGCGTACGGTCTTCCCGCTTGCGTCCACCACGGAAACGGACAGGAGGCAGGGATATTTGTGGTTCACCAGTATGGAAAGCTCCCGGCCGTTGGTGATGTCCAGCGCGGCATCCGTTTTGACCGATACTTCCGGGTCCCCGCTGATGGGCGGCACGCAAAGCACGCGGCTGCCGTGTATGGTTGCATTGTCATCATCAATGGTGACAAGCTGGACCATGACGTAGCCGTACGTATCCTCGCCCTGCGGCGCAAGCTCCAGCGTGCGCTGCTTCCGGCCGGCGGATATGGCGCCACGCTGGTCGCCAAAATCCCCGTTGATCTCCTGATCGTCAAAATACAGCGGGGCGGTGGAAAATTGCCATTTGCCGTTTTGATAGTATACCATTTGATAGGCCACCTGTACCGGGCGGGCGGAGGTGAACTCAAAGGATGCGGTGCTTTGGCGTATGTCCAGCACCGTATCGTAGAATGTGATGCCAGAAATAATGTTCCGCTTGGGAGAGGGGCTTTTGCGGGCCTTATCGTACGTGAACAGTACAAAATCGTCTTCCTGGGGATAGCTTTGGGGCGTGGAAGCGGAATGGTTCTCCAGCAGATACCCATAGCATTCCGTCAGCGTGATCTGTCCATCCCGGTTCAGGTCCGCGGCATATTCCCCGTGGTAGCCGAGCCCGTCTGTCAGCACGGAAGAAAAGTAGCTGGCACCCTGTATTCTATAGGGGCTGTTCCTGTGGCTGGACCAGTACCAGCTTTCCTCGCTGCCGCCCGCGCTGGTGAGCACCTTGTAATTGGGCCCCAGGAAGGCGGCCTCCGTAGCGCCGCCGCTTATTCCCTTGCCGATGAACGCGCCGCTGTTGCAGGCGTCAATGATCAGCACCTTGGTACCCAATATGGAGGAAAAGGCCTCTTCCAACTGGCGGGCTGTAATCGTCTCTTCCGTTACGCCGTCGGATAAAAGCAGTCCTGCATCCAGGTTGGGCTTTGCGGCATCGTATATGCCGTGGGTGCTGATATAAAAATAGGATACATCGTTTTCATCCGCTTCGCCGAAGGCATCCTTAATGGCCTGAGACAATCCTTCCACAGTGGAGATGGTGCTGTTCTCCTTTTTCTGTGAGGCAAACGGCATGCTGCCGCCGGAGAGCGCCTTTGCCACTGCTTCGATATTGTTGCCGGAGGAAGGCCATGTATCCTCCTGGGACAAAAAACGGTCGCAGGCCACATACAGCGCCCGCCTTGTTATATCCTGGGCGACGATAGGGGCCGAAGCATCGGCCTTCATGGCGGGTATGACCATGCAGGAAGAGAGGAGGAATACAAGCGCCGGCAAAAGCCACAGAAGCTTTACCCGTTTCCCGTGTACCAAGCGCATTCCCCCTTCCCGATAAACTTGTAACAGGTAATACCATTCTACATCATATTAGACTAAAAATCATTGGAAAAGTTCGCTTGTTACAAAAATTTTACAGATTGTTACTATTTATTATCGCATAACCAATATATTCCACTATAGGTATTCAGCAGTGGAAAGGCGAAAAAAAGCTTATTTTCCGCTTGCATCGTTCGGAAAAATAGTGTACAATACGCATATATTCCCGGTAAATGTTCGGATTATGGCGGATGGAACTGGAATTATCCTATTGTTGGAACCGGTTTGTTCGTGTTTTTCCGGCAGGAGGCATAGGTACATTTAATGGAGGAACTGAAAAACGCCATTGAAGCCTGGGGGCGCGGCATCGGCAGCGAGATCGTAAAGGTGGACATGTTCCTGAACCACCGGATTGATGTGGGGCTGCTGACGCGGATGGGACAAGCTTTTTACGAGGCCTTCAGCACAGAACCCGTGGACCTGATCCTGACCATCGAGGCCAGCGGCATTGCCGCCGCGGTGACAACCGCCCAGGCCTTCGGGAATATCCCGGTGGTGTTTGCCAAAAAAGGCGAAACCACCAATGTGGGTCAGGATGTGTATGTAAGCCGCGTATACTCCTTCACTCACCGGCAGGAGAACATCGTAAGGGTGAGCCGGGAGTATTTGAAGCCAAGGCAGCGCGTGCTGATCATCGATGATTTTCTGGCCAACGGCGAGGCCATCGACGGCCTCCGCGACATACTGCACCAGGCCGGATGCGTATTGGCGGGCGTTGGGATCTGCATTGAAAAGGGATTCCAGCCCGGCGGGAAGCGGCTTCGGGAGTTGGGGATCAAAGTGAAGTCCTTGGCCATCGTCGATGCCATACAGGATGGGAAAATCCTGGTGCGTCAGGACGTTTGAATTCTCAATGTTCCGCGTGCAGGCCCCTTTGGGCAAGGTCCGCGGGCATGGCGGGAGCTGAATGCTCCATTCCATATTGCTGGGATCGCGCTGCGATTCTGATAAAAGGCCTAAATACGGTATTTGGAGGGAAACCAATGAAGAAGATCATTGCTTTGCTGCTGGCGGTACTTATGCTCGTGCCCGCTGTTGCCCTGGGCTCGGCTCCCCAAGTCAAGATCGGCGTGATCCTGGTCCACGACGACAATACCGGTTACGATTTTGCCCACATCAGCGGCATCAAGACAGCCGCGGCCGCCCTTGGCATTTCCGAAGACCAGATCGTTTGGAAATACAACGTCAGCGAAGACGAGAGCTGCTATGATACCGCCACCGATCTTGTGGAACAGGGCTGCACCTATATCTTCTCCGACAGCTACGGCCATCAGAGCTACATGCAGCAGGCTGCCACCGAAAACCCCGAGGTGACCTTTGTTGCCATGACAGGCGACACCGCCGGGCTCTCCGGTCTTGCCAACCTCAAGAACGCGTTCAATGACACCTATCAGTCCCGCTATGTGTCCGGCGTCGTTGCCGGCATGAAGCTTCAAGAGCTTGTGGCCGCCGGCAAAGTGGCCGACGCCAACAAGGATGAAAACGGCAACATCAAAATAGGCTATGTCGGCGCTTATCCTTACGCCGAAGTTGTATCCGGCTACACCGCTTTCTACCTTGGCGTCAAATCCGTGGTAAGCAATGTTGTCATGTCCGTTTCCTACACAAACGCCTGGTATAACCCCACCGCCGAAGCGGAAGCCGCCAACGCCCTGGTTGCCGCCGGCAGCATCATCATCAGCCAGCACGCCGACTCCACCGGCGCTCCCGCCGCCTGCGAAGCGCTGCTTAACGCCGGCACCACCGTATACAGCGTGGGCTACAATGTGAGCATGCTCTCCGCCGCCCCCACCGCCGCCCTGACCAGCGCTCAAAACGACTGGAGCGTATACTACACCTACGCTTTCGGCCAGGCACAAAAGGGCGAAGCCATTGCCACCGACTGGGCCGAAGGCTACAACCAGGGCGCCGTCATGATCTCCGAGCTGGGCGCAAGCTGCGCCTCCGGCACCGCGGAAAAAGTGGCGGAAGTGGAAGCCGCCATCAAGGACGGCAGCCTGAACGTGTTCGATTGCTCTACCTTCACCGTTGGCGGCCAGACCCCCACCACGTATCTTGCCATTGATACCAACGGCGACTGGGTGGGCGACACCGGCGAAGCCATCGAAAACGGCATCTTCCAGGAATCCACGCTCCGCAGTGCCCCGTATTTCGGCCTGCGCATCGACGGCATCACCGAGCTCAACTGACGATACATAAAACTTTTCAGCAAAAAAGCCGGGAAAGCCGCCTCAATAAAGCGGCTTTCCCTCCTTTCATGTTATAATGGGTTATCCTGCGATCAAGGGGTGGACAAGCTTGGGAGCAACAGGAACTGCGGTGCAGTTGAAGGGCGTAGCCAAAACTTTCGGCTCTGTGGTAGCGAACGATAAGGTTTATCTGGAAATTCGCCGCGGGGAGATACTCGCGCTTTTGGGGGAGAACGGCAGCGGAAAAACGACGCTGATGAATATCCTCTCAGGCATCTATCTGCCTGATGAGGGGCAGATCATCGTGGACGACCGCGAGGTCGTCATCCGCAGTCCCAAGGATGCCCATGACCTTGGGATCGGGATGATACACCAGCACTTTAAGCTGGTGGACGTGCTGACGGCCGCAGAAAATATCATTCTGGGGCTGCCCGGCAAGGGGCGCCTGGATATGAAAGCCGTGGGTGAAAGGGTCCGGTCCATCGCCGCGCAGTATGGTTTTAAGGTGGACCCGGAGCAAAAAGTGTACGAGATGTCGGTTTCCCAGAAGCAGACCGTGGAAATCGTGAAGGTCCTGTACCGCAACGCCGATATACTGATCCTGGACGAGCCTACCGCGGTCCTGACGCCCCAGGAGACGGACAGGCTGTTTGAGGTTCTTGACAATATGCGCAGGGATGGCAAGGCCATCGTCATCATCACCCATAAGCTGCGCGAGGTGGAGGCCATTTCCGACCGTGTGGCGGTGCTGCGCCGCGGGCGCTTCGTGGGCGAAATGGAGACGGCGCAGTCAAACGCGGAACAGATGACCAGCATGATGGTGGGCCGCGCCGTTACACTGAACATCGAACGCCCCGAGCCGGAAAACCCTGTGCCCCGCCTTGTCGTGGAGGATCTGACGGTCCGCGATATCGACGGGGTAACGCGGCTTGACCATGTGTCCTTCACCGCGCGCAGCGGCGAGATACTGGGCATCGCCGGCATTGCCGGCAGCGGGCAGAAGGAGCTGCTGGAGGCTATCGCCGGGCTTCAAAGGGTGGAATCGGGCAGCATCCGGTATATTCATCCCGAGACGGATAAACCGGAGGAGCTTGTGGGGAAAGCGCCTGGCGATATTTCCGCCATGGGCGTTGCGCTTTCCTTTGTGCCGGAGGACAGGCTTGGCATGGGGCTTGTGGGGAACATGGACCTGACGGAGAACATGATGCTCCGCAGCTTCAGAAACGGCAAGTCCTTCCTGACCGAGCGGAAAACCCCGCGCAGCCTGGCCGAAAAAGTGGTCAATGAACTCAAGGTCGACACATCCAGCCTCGATACCCCTGTAAGGCGTCTATCCGGCGGCAACGTGCAGAAAGTTTTGGTGGGGCGCGAGATATCCTCTTCGCCGACGGTGCTGATGACGGCCTATGCCGTCAGGGGCCTGGACATTCACTCATCCTACACCATTTATGACCTCATCAACCGGCAGAAGAAAAATGGCGCGGCCGTCATTTTTGTGGGAGAGGACCTTGACATACTGCTGGAACTGTGCGACCGCATTCTGGTCATGTGCGGCGGGCGCATCAGCGGCATTGTGGATGGCAGGACCGCCGACAAGAGCACGGTGGGGTTGATGATGTCAGGTACCGGAGGGGAGACGGAGAAATGAGCCGAGTGAGTGAGCCTTTTGTCAGAATCACAAAGCGCGATGCCATTAAAACATGGAAAGCCTGGGGCATCCGGCTTGCGGCCATCGCTCTTTCCCTGGCTGTCTGCGCGGTTGTCATCTATTTTATGGTCAGGCTGAACCCGCTGAAGGTATACGAGGCCATGTGGAGCGGCGCGTTTGGAACCACCAAGCGGACATGGGTCACCGTGCGCGATACGATGATGCTCCTGTGCATTGCCATCGGCCTTGCGCCGGCATTCAAAATGCGTTTTTGGAACATCGGCGCCGAGGGTCAGGTCCTTGTGGGCGGTATCGTGACCGCGGCCTGCATGCTCTACTTTGGCAAGTCCCTCCCGGCTTGGCTTCTTTTGACCGTGATGTTTGTCTTAAGCGCGGCGGCCGGAGCGGTGTGGGGCATTATTCCCGCGGCATTCAAGGCGCTTTATAAAACAAACGAAACGCTTTTTACGCTGATGATGAACTATGTGGCCATACAATTGACTTCGTTTTTTGTTGCCAAGTGGGAAAATCCCTACGGGTCCAACACGGTGGGCATCATCAATCAAAATACCCAGGCAGGATGGCTGCCGCCCCTGTTCGGCCAGCAGTATTTGTTTATTGTAATCATTGTGCTGGCGCTCACCATAGGCATGTACGTTTATTTGCGGTTCACCAAACAAGGCTACGAGATTGCCGTGGTGGGTGAGAGCGAGCGCACGGCGAACTATGTCGGCATGAAAGTGAAAAATATCATACTTCGCACGATGACCATCTCCGGCGCCCTTTGTGGCATCGCGGGCTTTATCGCTGTGTCCGGGGCCTCGCATACCATCAGTACCAGCACCGCCGGCGGGCGCGGGTTCACCGCCATCATCGTGGTGTGGCTTGCCAAATTCAACGCCGCCGCCATGGTTCTGGTTTCATTGATGCTCATGTTCCTGCGAAAGGGCGCCATACAGATCGCCTCGCAGTACAACCTGAACGATTACGCCTCCGAAATGCTGACCGGCATTATTTTGTTCTTTATATTGGGCAGTGAGTTCTTTGTGAATTACCGGCTCGTATTCCGCCAAAAGAAGGAGGCGAAGTGATATGGCGCAGCTGTTTTCCCTGCTGCAGGCGTCCATCGTCTTCGGCACGGTGATCCTGTTTGGCGCGCTGGGCGAGATTTTAACCGAAAAGTCGGGCAACCTGAACCTGGGCGTGCCGGGCATCATGTACCTGGGCGGCATAGCGGGCCTGGCCGGGTCCTTCCTGTATGAAAAATCCACCGCGGAACCCATCGCGTTTGTGGGCCTTGTCATCGCGCTGGTATGCGCGCTGGCGGCATCTTTGCTGGCTGGGCTTCTATATTGTTTCCTTACGACCACCTTGCGCACCAACCAAAACGTTACCGGCCTTACGCTCACCATTTTCGGCTCCGGCGTGGCCAACCTCTTTGGCGGAGCGCTGAATCAAATGGCCGGCGGCGTGGGCCAAATATCGGTCGCCACAACGAGCAGCGGCTTTCGGGCAACGCTGCCCTTCCTGAACAACGTCGGCGTGTTTTCGGGCCTCGGGTTTATGGTATACCTCGCTATTCTCCTGGCGTTTGTTTTGAGCCATTTCCTGAACAAAACGCGCACGGGCCTGAATCTGCGCGCGGTGGGCGAGAACCCGGCAACGGCGGAGGCGGCGGGAATCCACGTGACCAGATACAAGTATATCGCGATTTGTTTGGGATCGGCCATCACGGGCCTGGGCGGCCTGTATTACACCATGGACTATATCAAGGGGACATGGGCCAATGATGCCGGCATCGAAAAATTGGGCTGGCTGGCCGTGGCGCTTGTCATCTTTGCGCGCTGGAAGCCTCTGCACGGGATTTGGGGCTCCTATCTATTTGGAGCGTTGTTTTGGCTTTTCTTCTATATTCCAAACCTGACGCGTTCCTCCCAAGAAATATTCAAGATGCTTCCGTATGCCGTTACCATCATCGTCCTTGTGGCCGTCTCTCTCAAAAAGAGCCGGGAGAACGAGCCGCCGGCCCATCTGGGACTGCCTTATTTCAAGGAAGAACGGTAAACACAACAGACTGCCCCGCACAAACATGAAGCTGTGCGGGGCTTTTTTCACACATCTGCTGCCGCAGGGGAGGTTGTCAGCCGGAATCACCAACTTGGGGAACAGTGGATATTTTTCACGGCGGATATATCAGCTTTGTTCCTTTCTGATTTCGCATGCCCGTTTTGCGTTTCTGGTGGTAATGTTGTACACCGCATCCGCCAGGAAACCCCTTATTACCTGCTCATCGTCCGGGGTCCATACCGAAAGGGAAACGCCCCTTGCCATGAGCTCTTTATACAGCGGCGTTTTGGCAATGGAATGATGGGTGTTGAGGCAGCACGCGCCGTTGTCCTGGATAAATGCCTGTATCGTATCCGCCATGGGGATTGCGCCCAGTGCTTTTACGGCCTCCGTGAGCCCCATGGCCTTGATTTCGGGGAAAAGCAGTTCGATGTTCACAAACCATGGCACCAAATGGAAGATGTCCGGCTTTACGCTGGCGGCATCCTTGGATACGGTACCGGAGAAAACGATCTGGCCGGCTACCCCCATTTGCTTTGCTAGGGAATAGGTCTCAAGCTCCAGGCCTTCCTGCTTTAAGTCGCAGTTCAGCTTCTTTTCGGGATGGTTCTTAAGCTGCAAAAAGGCGTCGGCAAGCATGGCGTGGGCCGGGCCGTCATCATGGTTAAGGACCAGCGCGCCATTTTGATCCTTTCTTATGTCCAGCTCCAGGCAGTCGGCATTAAGGGCCAGCGCGTAGGCGATATACGTAAGGGAATTGTCTTGTGTCCCGTCACATCCGGAATGGGCAGTCAGCAATGTCTTGGTCATAAGCTTCCTCATTAAGATTTTATTGCTTTGGGTAGTATAGCAGATCGACGGAGGTATGGACAAGGGCTGTATCATCGAACAGAGCAGCCTCCTTTGGATTTTTATCGAAGGGAAGCAAGTAGCAAACAGAAAATGATATGTTTCACCGAAGGTCCAGGGCCATTCAGAAAGCCCTGGTGGGCGGTGAGGCACGAAAAGTTTTCCTTTTTCTTCTCCATTCATTTAAATGCGCATGTTTGGGAAACCTGCGTTCATTGGATGTTCATGAAGTTGTGATAGAATACAGTATTCATTATTTCATTGGAGGTTATAACATGTTTGGAGACAGTGTGTCCAAGGTGGAAAAGCTGATTGAAAAAAAGAAGGATGCCGAGCTTGTCAAGCTGGCGGGCAGCAAGGATGAAAAGGTACGCCTGGCGGCCATCGCGGGGTTGGGAAAGGTTCAGGGCGAGGCATCCTATAATGCGCTGGTGACGTTGCTGCGCAGCACGGAGGCGGCCATCCGCGCCGCGGTGGCAAGCGCTATGGCGGAGTATGGCGATCCCAAGCTTCGCGCTCATCTGGAGCATCTCCTAAAGAGCGAAACGGATTCAAGCGTCATCACCGCGCTGCATAACGCACTGGCGAAAATAAAAGGGAAAAACTAAATATTGCAGCAAGAATGAATACTGCCCCTCGCCTTTATTTGTCAGGCGAAGGGCGGTGTTTTTTTCATTGATAGTACAGGGATTGCAAAGGGATATCATCCCTTTGCCGGGGTCCAGGGGCGGCGCCCCTGGTTACAGCAGCCCGGCGGCAGCGCGGTCCAGCAGGAAGATGACGTCGCGGTGGGTGCGCAGTATGGAGGCCTGAACCTGGGGGTTCACATCCTCCCGGATGGCCCGGCGGATAGCCTGCGCCTTGTCTTGGCCGGTGGCGATCAAGAGCACGCGCTGCGCGTTCATGATGCTTCCGACGCCAAGGCTCACGGCCTGCCTGGGCACATCTTCCCCGGGGCCGAAGAAGCGGCGGTTGGCCTCGATGGTGCTCTCGGTGAGGTTCACCACATGGCAGCCATACACAAACTGCTCGTGGGGCTCATTGAAGCCGATATGGCCGTTGCGGCCGATGCCAAGCAGCTGCAGGTCGATGCCCCCGGCGCGGGAGATGGCGGTGTCGTAATCGCTGCATTCCCGCTGCAGGTTCCGGGCGCTGCCATCGGGGATATGTATGTTTTCGCGCCGGATGTTCACCTTGGAAAAGAGCTGTTCCTCCATAAAGGCGTGATAGCTGGCCGGGTGCGACGGTGGTATGCCCACATACTCATCCAGGTTGAAGGTGATTGTTTTTGAAAAATCAACCGTGCCCTCTTTATGCCACGCAATCAGCTGCTGATAAGTGGGCACGGGGGAGGAACCGGTAGCCAGCCCCAGCACGCTGTCCGGTTTTTGCATGACTTGCGCGGCAATCAGTATGGCGGCAGCCTTTCCTACTTGGGCGGCTGAATCGTGCAAATGGATCTGCATGGAATACCTCCGAAATACATGTATTATTGTTGTGAATCACGAAATCCTTGATATACAACAGAATATCAATGGTTTATGAACCAATTGTCCTATTACATTATAATTGCGCGGACAATATGTGTCAATGCAGAGCAACAAAAAAACCGCCGGAGCGATGGCTCCAGCGGCAACTTTTTCATTACTCAGGCTCCCAAATACGCTTTCCTCACCCGGTCATCTTCCATCAAATCTGAGGCCTTGCCGGACATGGCGATGGTGCCGGTCTCCAGCACATACGCACGGCTGGAAACGGAAAGCGCCACCTTTGCGTTCTGCTCCACCAGCAGTATGGTAATGCCGCGCTCGTGCAGCGACTGTATGATGCGGAAGATTTCTTTGACCAGGATGGGGGAAAGGCCCATGGAGGGCTCATCCATCAGCAGGATTTTGGGGTTGGTCATCAGCGCCCGGCCGGTGGCCAGCATCTGTTGCTCGCCGCCGGACAGCGTTCCTGCGATCTGCCGCGCGCGCTCCTTCAGGCGGGGAAAGCTCTTAAACACTTCCTCCATGTTCTTGCTGACCTGATCCTTGTTATCCAGCACATAGGCGCCCATTTTCAGGTTTTCCATTACCGTCATGCGGGCGAACACATGGCGGCCCTCCGGTACGTGGGCCATGCCCAGGTTGATGATCTTGTAGGGCTCAGTGGCCCGCAAATTCGTTTTGCCCAAGCTGATTTCGCCGGATGTGGCCTTGATCAATCCCGATATGGTGTGCAGGATGGTGGTCTTGCCCGCTCCGTTGGCGCCAATGAGGGACACAATCTCCCCTTCATTTACCTCCAGGGAAACGCCCTTGATGGCGTGGATGGCTCCGTAATGCACATGCAGGTCTTTTACGCTCAGCATTTTGTGAACCCCTCCTATTCGCCAAGATAAGCGGCGATGACTTTGGGATTGTGTGCGATTTCGTCGGGTATGCCGTGGGCGATGATCTCGCCGTAGTCGATGACGACAATGCGCTCACAAATGTTCATGACCAGGCTCATGTCATGCTCAATCAAAAGAATGCTGATGGGGAACTTCTTGCGGATTACGTTGATGCACGAAAGCAGCTCCGCCGTTTCCGTGGGGTTCATGCCGGCCGCCGGCTCATCCAGCAGCAGCATCTTGGCGTTGGTGGCCAGGGCCCTGGCAATCTCCAGCTTGCGCTGCTGGCCATAGGGCAGATTTTCCGCATTCCAGCCCGCCTTGTCCTGCAGATTGAACACGGAAAGCAGCTCCATGGCGCTGTCGCGAATCTGCTTTTCTTCCTTCCAGAAGCTGGCCGTCCGCAAAAGGGACCCCAGCAGGCCGTATTTCAGCCGCCCGGTATAGGAAATGAGCACGTTCTCCAGCACCGTCATCTTTTTGAACAGGCGGATATTCTGAAACGTGCGGGCGATACCGGCGTTTACCATCTCGTATGTCTTTTTACCGTTCATTCTGCGCCCGCCAAGATAAATGGAGCCTTCCGTCGGCTTGTAAACGCCCGTAAGAAGATTGAATACGGTGGTCTTGCCGGCACCGTTGGGCCCGATGAGACCCACCAGCTCACCCTCGTTGATTTCCAGGTTGAAGTGATTCACGGCTTTCAGCCCGCCAAAGGCGATGCCCAGATTGGTCGCTTTCAAAAGTGGTTCAGCCATGGGTCAGTCGCCTCCTTTTACAGCGGGCTGTTTTTGTTTGGGGGAAAACAGTCGTAAGCCTTTGCGGATTACCCTGTAAAGGCTGAATTCGTAATTGCCGCACAGGCCGATGGGCCTAAAGATCATGACGATAACCAGCACCACCGAATAGACCAGCATGCGATATTCGGCAAAGGCGCGCAACAGCTCGGGGAGGATGGACAGCGCGATGGCGGCGATGACCGAGCCTGTCAGGGAACCCATGCCGCCCAGCACCACCATGATGACGTATTCTGTAGATTTCAAGAAACCGAAGTCGCTGGGCTGGAGGGTACCGGTGCCCCGGTGGGCGAATATCGCGCCGGCAACGCCCGCGAAGAAGGCGGAAACGGTGAAGGTGAGCACTTTATAAAACGTGGTGTTCACGGCTACACTGGAAGCCGCGATGTCATCCTCACGGATGGCCATGATGGCGCGGCCGAACTTGCTGCGGACGAACGCAAATATCAGCCCCACGCACACTACGGCGATCCAAAAGACAACATACATATTGTTCATTCGCATGATCCCAATAAGCGGCTGTCCCGCAGAGCCTTGAGCCAGCCCCTTGCCGCCGGCAAACTTCAGGTTCTGTATTACCACGCGTATAATTTCGCCGAAGCCCAGGGTGATGATGGCCAGGTAATCGCCCCGGAGCCGAAGCGCCGGGATGCCCACGATCAGGCCGAACAAGGCGGCCATCAGCGCGCCGCCCAGAAGGCCGATGAAAAACTGGATCAGGGGATCAATCGGGGCTATGCTGCCCACTTTTACGGCAGCGCCTATCGCTTTGGTAATCAGGCCCGAGGTGTACGCGCCTATGGCCATAAAACCGGCGTGCCCCAGGGCGATCTGGCCCAGGAAGCCGGTGGCCAGGTTCAGGGATGTCACCATGATGATGGCGAACAGGCATTGCACCAAAATGCCCCGGATATAGCTGTCGATGACGCCCTGGGTATCCAGCACCCAAAGCGCCAGGCAGAGCACCGCCAAGCCGGCAAGGCTTGTAAGCAGCCCAACAAAACTTTCCTTGCGTCTTGCCATACTGCCACCTACACTTTCTCGCCGACATTCTTGCCCAGAATGCCGGCCGGCTTTACCAGTAGGACGATGATCAAAATGCTGAACACGATGGCATCGGAGAAGGCCGATGTAATGATGCCGCCCGTCAGGTCCTTGATGTAGGCCTTAGAAAGGCTCTCCACCAGGCCGATGACGATACCGCCCAGCATGGCGCCGGGGATGATGCCGATGCCGCCCAATACCGCGGCCACGAAAGCCTTCAGGCCCAGCATGGAGCCCATGGTGTTGGTAATGGAGGGATACTGGGCCGCATACATCAGCGAAGCCACGCCGGCCAATCCCGCGCCGATGGCGAAGGTCAGCGAAATGGTGCGGTTGACGTTGATGCCCATCAGGAACGCGGCATTCTTGTCCTCCGAAACGGCCCGCATGGCCTGGCCGCTCTTTGTATATTTCACAAACAGGAACAGTGCCACCATCATCGTGACGCCGATCAGTATGGTCAATACCGTATTGGCGTCCAGCGTGAACAGCACGGGCGGCTGCGCCACGCCGTCACCCGAACCGTAAAAGCGGATCGGGGCAAGGGTAAACAAAGTCTTTACCTGCTTGGGGTTCGCACCGAAAAACACCTGGGCCAGATTCTCCAAAAAGAGGCTCATGGCGATGGCTGTGATGAGGGTGGACATCTTGGTGCCCCGTTTCCTCACCGGGCTGTAGGCCAGCTTCTCCACCAGCACGCCCACGACAGCGCAGACAATCACCGCGGCGGTAACTGCCAGCCATGCGGGCATACCAATGGAAATCATCAGGGGCACGGTAAATACCAGGGCATACCCGCCCACCATGATAAAATCACCATGGGCGAAATTGATCAGCCGGATGATCCCGTAGACCATGGTATAGCCCAGCGCTACCAGCGCGTAGATACTGCCCACGCGCAAGCCATTGATGGTCTGTTGGATGAAAAGCATCAGCCCATCCATGCTTGACATCTTCCTCTCTTCAGAAAAATAGCTTCCTATATGATATCAGAAAAATAGCAAAAAGACAAAAGGGGGGCGGACTTTTGGGTCCGCCCCGTGTCCCGGGCACGCAGAAAAATCGATTCTTCCTGCCACGGCTGTAAGCGGTATGCCGGGTTATCGGCAACTGCTTAGATGTTCTTGTAGAACTTGGCGGTACCGTCGACCAGTTCAATGACGGGAGCAGCCTTGGCGGGGGTTCCGGTCTCATCCAGCGTGAAGGAGCCGGTGACGCCTTCAAAGCTCATGCCTGTCATGGCGGTGATGATGGCGGCGGTATCGTCGGTGCCGGCGGTCTCGATGGCCTTCTTGAGCATGTACACGGAGTCATAAGCCAGGGCGGCCAAGGCATTCAGGCTCTCGGCGCCGAACATGTCGGTGTAGGCCTTTACGAAGCCCTGAACCTTCTCGGAGGGATCATCGGCGGCATAGTGGTTGACGAAGTAGCTCTTGTTGTACAGCGTCTTGTCTTCCACCATGTTGGGGATGGTGCCATCCCAGCCGTCAGCGCCGGCAAAGTAACCGGTGAAGCCGGCATTGCGGGCCTGGGGCACGATGTTGGGGCCGACGGTGTCATAGTAGAAGGGGGCGAAGATCAGCTCGGCGCCGGAGGCGACGATGTTGGTCAACTGGGTGGTGAAGTCCGTGTCATGGACGCCGGCGGTGCTTTCTTCCGCTACGAGTTCCAGGCCCAGCGAGGCCGCCGCGGCTTTGAAGGACTCATACAGGCCGGCGGAGTAGGGATCGCCGGAAGCGTAGAGCACAGCTACCTTCTTCACGCCCAGGTCAACAGCCAGCTTGGCAGCGACTTCGCCCTGGAAGGAATCCTTGTAGCAGGCGCGGAATACGCCCGTCAGACCGTCGGTGACGGTGTCGGCGGTGGCGGTGGGGGTCAGAAGGAGCATGCCTTCATCCATGGCCAGCAGGCCAAGGCCCTGCGTTACGCCGGAGGTAACGGAACCGATGATGGCCTTCACGCCATCGGAAACCAGCTTGTTGAAGGCGTTGGCGCCTTCGGTGGAGTCACCCTTGTCATCCATGTGGGTGATTTCCAGGGGGCGGCCCAGCACACCGCCGGCGGCGTTGATTTCTGCCACGGCCAGGTCAATGCCGTTGGATACTGCCTCGCCGTACGCGGCAAGGTCGCCGGTGTTGGGGGAGATGGCGCCGATCTTGATGGGCGCGCTTTCGGCCATGGCCGGCAGGAAGACGGTCGTCAAAACCAGTGCAAGTACGGTCAGCAGGGACAGCATTTTCTTCATCAGGTGATTCCTCCCTTTAAATGGATTCCCGGGGCGGTTGACAGAGCCTTTGGTAAACCAAAAGCAACAGATCGAATGCAGACTACCGTCCTGCCATGCTCCATTGCTCGTGGTGACATTATAGCGCGTGCGTATGGGTGTGTCAATGCGTTTTGAATGCATATTTCCCCAATTATGCATTTCAACCCGGTCATACCGGTCAAAAAAACGAAAAAAATGCAATAGAATCATAACCTGATTCCTTTCTTCTGTAAAACGTTGGAAACATAATGCAATTTGCACATGTAAATCTACCGTTTTGGTAAAAATTGCAGTGAGGAAGACGGCACAGGCCTCCTACCAACATTTGGATGAAAAAATGGTGGCCATTGCTGCGTCAGGCCGGTGTGTTTTTACATTTTTATCTATACAGACTGCCTGTCATGGGGTACAATAAAATAGGCTACATGTACGGATTGCCAAACAGGCATAAAGGCGGGTTTTTGTACCGTCATGCTGCAGGCATAAAGGAGCGGTTATGAAGCGTTTGCACAGGGGGCTTGCCATCATACTGGCACTGGCATTCATGATGTCCGTACCTATTTATAGTATGGCTTCCGAAACGGATATGGGCGGGCTCACACTTAAGGAGCTGAACGATTGGGTTGCGCAGATCCTTTCCCAGGCCAGGGCGGCCGAGCCCCTTGTGTCGGGCGCGCAGGCAGTGTGGACGGAGGACGGGTATGAGGTCGTGTACGATTTTGCCACCTTGTATCTGGATACGCCGGTGCTAACGGACTTAAGCGTTCTTAATGCCGTTACCGTAACGGAGTACGGTGTGGGGTGCCCCCGGGGGATAGGCATATCCGATACGCAGCAAATGCTGCTGTCCGCATATGCCAATGAAAACTTGGCGCTGCTGGGCAGCCCCGACTTCGCGGTGCTGTACCTGTCCGACAGCCTGCCGGAGGAGGTATTGTTGAGCCGGGCACAGCGGGATGGGCAGCAGCTGCAGACAGTGCAATATACCGTGCATGAACGCCTATCCGTAAATGAAGACATGTATACCGACTGCGGTCTTTTGTACAGCATAAACAACGGCTACATCACCGCCGTGCGGGCTTACGGTTTGTCCGTATCCATTACCCAGGCGGAGGCCGCGCAGAGGGTGGCGGAGGCTGCCGAGGTGCTTAAGGATCAATCCTATTTCGCCTATCCCCAAAGCAGCGTGGGTACGGACCTTGATCCCTTTGAGAGGGAGGACCTTCTCTTTTCCGGCCTTGACTTTCTGGGCCTGTCGCCGGAGACAGCCATCGAGGCGCTGGGCGCATATGAAACGGAGTCCTGGCTGCAGGACGACAATGGGGAATGGCTTCGCATCCTCCAGTGGCCCGCGGCCGAGATTACCTTTGTCTACAGCAAAGATAAAACATTCCGGCGCGTGGACACACTGGCCGTCAGCCGGCGCGGGCTCGAAGGCCCCCGCGGTGTGCAGGTGGGCGATACGCTTTCCAGTGTGCTGATGCGCTTCCGCCACAGTGAGGGAGAGTTTGAAGGCTCCGCCACTGAGGTTTTGTACGGGGACGGACAGACGCCGCCCTATGGCCTGGCGGAATATGATGCCGCCACATCCACGCTGCGCTACGCCTTTTCGGTGGAAGGTGGCGGGGATGTGAAAACCGTGACACTGCACATGATCTTTGCGGATACCATGCTGTCGGAGATGTTTTTGTATTCCTGGTGAATCCAAAACCATGCCCTGGACAAGCTCCCGCCATCCATAGAATCAGAAGGGAGAAAGCCTGATGAAAATTGACCTTACCTGCCCGGTGGAGCTGTGGCGGTATGAATTGCCTACGGAGACGGATGAAGCCTGCCACCTGCTTTTATATAACCTGTCGGACAAGGTTGTAACGAGCATGCAGGTGACACTGGCCGGGTACGATGCCCAGGGCGAGGTGTTAAGCCGGCAGGTGGAAAGGCTGCAGGACGTAAAGGGCGAACCTACGTCCACCTTTGATGTTGGCTTTGTCATGGAAGGCGGCGCACAGGCGGCCGGCATGGAACTGGTCATAGAAAAGGTGTGGTTCGACGACGGCATCATCTGGCGCCGGGGCAATGCCCATCTGTCGGAATATGTGCCCAATACGCTGCCCAACAACCGCAGGCTGGAGATGCTGCGCTTCGTGGCCGGGTCCGATGCCGTTGGTTATCCCCAGGACCAGGGCGCGGTATGGCTGTGCGTCTGCGGCCGGGCCAACGCGGCCAGCGAGGCGTACTGCCGGCGCTGCCAGCGGGAAAAGCTGGCTGTTTTTGAGCAGTTCAATCAAACTGCCATTGAGGATATGGTGGCTGCCAGGGAACAGGAGCTGGATCAAATCGCCCACCGGGCCAGGATGCAGGCTTCCCAGCAGCAATTGGAGCGGGAAGCCCGCATAAAGAGGAAGAAACACCGCCGCCGCAGGGTTCTATTGACTTTCCTGATTACGGTTTCGGCGCTGGGTGCGGCGTACGGCGTCTATTTCCACGGCATTCCCTATTACCGCTACATCCGGGCGACACAGCAGTACGACAGGGGCTTGTACGGGGAGGCCAAAGCGGCCTTTGCCCAGATGCCCGGTTATCTGGACGCGGACGCCCTGGTACTAAAAAGCGATTACCAGCAGGCGCTCAGTGATCTCAAAACAGGCACGGAAGCATCCCTCATCAACGCGCAGGCGCTGTTTGACGAGTTAGGCGAGTACGAGGATTCCCAGGAGAAGGCCATGGAAGCCCGGTATCAAAGGGCCGATAAATTGCTGCAGACGAAAAAATACGACGAGTCGGCGGCACTTTTTGGACAAATACCGGATTATTCCAATGCCAGAATCCGCCAGCAGGAAGCCTTGTTCGAAAAAGGCAAGGCATTGAAGAGCCAGGGTATGTACGCAGAGGCGAAAGCCATTTTCGATGACCTGAAGGGATACGCCGGGGCGGACACGGAGGCCATAGACTGCGTGTACAAGCCAGGCATCACCGCGCTGAACAACAAGGAATACGATCAGGCCATTTCGCTGCTGGAGCAGATTCCAGGCTACACCGATGTGGATCAGAAGCTGAAGGTGGCCTATTACGCCAAGGGCGAGCTTTTGAAGGCGGCCGGGGATTATGAGGCCGCCGGCGAATATTATTTGAAAGCCGGCACCGATTACCTGGATTCCCTGACCAAGGCTGCGCAGTGCATTTACGAGCCAGCCAAGAAGGCGATGGAGGCCGGCAACTTCGGCAAAGCGGCGGAAATGTTCCTGAAGATCAAGGGCTACCAGGACTCCATGGACCTGGCTTCGCTGTGCATTTACCGCGTGGCGGAGCAGGCGATGGGCAAGAAGGAATATGCAAATGCCCGGGAACTGTTCCTGCAGATACCCAATTATCAGGATGCCGGCGAAAAGGCCAAGGAGGCCATCTATCTGCCCGCCCAGGAGCTTGTAAAGCAGGCAAAGTTCGAGGATGCGCTGGCGGAGTACGCGAAGATCCCCGATTACAAGGATGTCCCCACAAAGGTGCAGGAGGTAAAGTACAAGCAGGCCTCCGCCTATATGGCCGCCAAGGATTATGACAGTGCCATGGCGCTCTACCAGGAGTTGGGCGCCTATTCCGACAGCGCCACCCGCATACAGGATGCGCTGTACGCGCTGGCGGGACAGGCCCTGGAGGCGGGCGACTATACCGTCGCAATCGACCGGTACGCAGATCTGAGCGGGTACAGCGATTCCGGTGAAAAGTTAAAGGAAGCAAGGTACCAACTGGCCCTTACTCACAAGGAAAAGGGAGAATTCCAGGAGGCCCTGACGCTGCTTAACACGCTGGGAAAATTCAAGGATGCCCAGGACCAGATCAAAGCCTGCAACTATGCCCAGGCAAAAATCTGGCTGGACGCGGGCGAGCTGGACAAGGCCTCCGCAGCCTTCAAGGAATTGGGCAAGTACCAGGATGCCCAAACGCTGTTCATGCAAAGCAACTATGAGCTGGCGGTCAGGGTAAGGGATTCAGGCGACCTGGCGCAGGCCGGAAGGCTGTTCGCGGCTGTCTCTGGATATCAGGACGCCGCAGCGCAAAGCGAAAGCTGCTTTGACGGCTATTATGCCAATGTCATGACAGAGGCGGACGCGGCCATGGACAACAAGGATTACAAGACCGTGGTGGACGTTCTTTCCAAGGTGGAGCTTGGCGGCCTGCCGCAAAAGTACAGGCGGCTGGACGACATGTACAACGTGGCCAACTACAATTACGCCAACGACTTGTATGCCGACGGGAAACCGTACGAGGCGCTGCCTTACTATAAAAACATACCGGACTATAAGGATGTGACCAGCAAGCGCCTGGCCCGCAACTGCTACCTTGTGCTGGGCAAGTGGACGTCCAAAACAGGCGTGGCTATGGAGTTTAGGGAGAATGGAACCTGCGTCATCGACGGGGAGGAGCTGTTCTTCAACGTGAACAACTACTCCATGCTCACCGGTGTCACAAAGGAAAGGCTGACGCTGACCCACAAGGTCACCGCAGTGTATGAGGAGAGCATGACGCTGCGGGATATCCGCAACGGGCAGAATATCATCATCAAGCTGACAAGGGCGCAGTGAGCGGCCGAAATCGCTGTCGCGTTTAATTCTCCTTAACCATGCGGTCAATGCGGCAGCCGGGCGATTAATAATCGCCCCTACAGCGATGTAGATAGTGCTTATTTTGCTTCATAAGATTTCACTGGGAGTGAAGTCATGCGTTTGTTGAGGATAAAGGAGAAGGATTCCAAAGGAATAGTATTCCTTTGGCAGGGTCCAGGGGCAGAGCCCCTGGCCAACACGAAGCATGTGGGCGTGCTGGATGGTGTCCGCGCGCTGTGCGTGTTTTTTGTGGCCTGGTTTCATGTGTGGCAGCAAAGCTGGTTGTTTCCCAATATCACTTGGTTTGGGGAAAAGGTCAGCCTGGATTTTGTGGTGCGCAGCGGCTACATATTTGTGGATGGGCTGATTCTGCTCAGCGGATTTCTGCTGTTCCTGCCTTACGCCAGGCATAAGGTGGAGGGCGGGACGCTGCCATCCATGCGGGATTTTTATGTCAAGCGTGTGATGAGGATCATCCCTTCCTATTATTTTTGCATTTTTGTGATGCTGTTTGCCGTGGCCATCCCCCAGAGCAAGTACAATTCCGTGTCCGCCTTGTTGAAGGATGTGTTCATGCACCTGACCTTCACCCATACGCTCAGCCCGGCGACCTATCTGCAAACGCCACTTAACGGCGCGCTGTGGACGCTGGGGGTGGAGATGCACGCATACCTGATCTTTCCGCTGCTGGCCAGGGGTTTTTTGAAGAAGCCCTTCCTTACGGCTTCGTTGATGATGGGCCTCTCCTTTTTCTATCGCGGTACGGTGCAGTTGTATGCGGCGGTTACCGCTATGTGGTTCAACCAGCTCCCGGCCTTTTTGGATGTCTACGCGCTGGGGATGCTGGCCGCTTGGGCGTATGTAGCCCTGGCAAGGAAATACAAGGGCCGGCCTATTTATGTAAGGCTTGCGGCAACGGTGCTTGCCTGCGCGGCGGTATACGCCGTGATCCTGCTGATGAAAGCCCAGGCTGCCGCTGGCTTAATCGGGTATGAGGCAGGCCGCGCGTCCCAAATGAACCAGCGGTTTTTCCTGGCTGCAGCCTTATCTGTTCTCATGCTGGGTCTGGCCTTCGCATTCAAGGGCATCAAGCTTTTGTTTGCGAATCCCGTCATGAAGTTCCTGTCCGCTATTTCCTTCAACTACTACATCTGGCATCAGGTGCTGGCGGTATGGCTGAAGGAGTGGAATATTCTTCCCCACACCAATCCGGAACCTTTCAAGGCTGGGGAGCAGCCCTGGCAGACGCTGTACACGCTTGCGTGTTTCGGCGCGGCTCTTTTGCTGGCATCGGCGCTGACCTATGGGCTGGAAAAGCCCGCGGCGGCGCTTGTCCATAAACTTTTCAACAGGAGGCCCAAGGTACATGAAAGACCCGCGGATGATTCAGTTGGCGCATAATCTGGTGAACTATTCCTGCCATGTGGAAAAGGGCGAGCGCGTACTTATCGAAAGCACCGGCGTGCCCCACGAATTTACGGCGGCGCTGGTAGAAAAGGTCTATGAGGCCGGCGGCATACCGCTGGTGGTGCTGCATGCGCCCACCGTGGAGCGGGCGCTGTACATGGGTTACACCAAGGAGCAGCTGGAACTGATGGCCAAGTACGATTCCATGCGCATGAAGGACTGCCAGGCGTACATCGGCGTCAGGGCCGGCGACAACAGCTTTGAATACTCCGATGTCCCCGGAGAGAACATCACTCTGTTTGGCAAGCATTACTCCCGGCTGGTGCACTCCGAAATCCGGGTGCCCGAGACAAAATGGGTGGTGCTGCGCTATCCGCTGCCCAGCATGGCCCAGCAGGCGAACATGAGCACCGAAGCCTTTGAAGACCATTTCTTCAACGTGTGCAACCTGGACTACGGCAAGATGAGCCGGGCCATGGACCATCTGGTGGCCCGCATGCAAAGGACGGACAAGGTGCGCATCGTGGGCCAGGGCACCGATTTGACCTTTTCCATCAAAGGGCAGCCGGCCATCAAGTGCGCCGGGGAGCTGAACATACCCGACGGCGAGGTGTTTTCCGCGCCAATCCGCGATTCGGTGAACGGTGTGCTGCAATACAACACCCCCAGCCTGTATCATGGCCGCACGTATGAAAACATCCGCCTGGTCTTCAAGGATGGCAAGATCATTGAGGCCACCGGTAATGACACCAAGCGCATCAATGAGATTTTCGACACTGACGAGGGCGCCCGCTACATCGGCGAATTCGCCATCGGCGTGAACCCCTACATCACTTCCGCCATCAAGGATACGCTGTTTGACGAAAAAATCGCCGGCTCCTTCCACTTCACCCCCGGCAACTGCTACGACGAGTGCCCCAACGGCAACAAGAGCACCATCCACTGGGACCTGGTGTGCATTCAAACCCCCGAATACGGCGGCGGAGAAATGTACTTCGACGGTGAGCTGGTGCGCAAGGATGGCCTGTTCGTGACGGAAGATTTGCAGTGCTTGAACCCGGATTCGCTGAAATGAACTGATGCCGCTTCTGGCGATATGCTATTTGTGCCTGTTTGAAAAAGGCTATTTTACGCTTGGAAAACACCGAAGGTTTCCAAAGGGCGATCGGAAAGCCCTTTGGTCGCGCCAGCAGGCGCGAAATCCCTTCCTAACGATGCATTTTGAGATTTTTTTCACAATCCAACGTGAAAAAGCCTTGAAATGCAAGGTTTAGCTCTTGCAAAAACAGGGAATATTCTGTACAATCATGGGTGGGGCCAAGCATGATATAGGAGGGAAAACAATGTCTGTCAAAGTTGGTATTAACGGATTCGGCCGCATCGGCCGTATGGTTTTCCGTGCAGCGCTGGAAAGCGGAAATGTTGAAGTTGTTGCGATAAACGATCCGTTCATCGATCTGGATTACATGGTATATATGCTCAGGTACGACACCGTGCACGGCCAGTTCAAGGGCACGATCGCCGTCAGCCATGAGGAAAAGACCCTGATCGTGGATGGCAAGCCCATCAAGATTTACGCCTGCAAGGACCCCAAGGAAATTCCGTGGAAGGATGCCGGCGCGGAATACATCGCCGAGGCCACCGGCGTGTTCACCTCCCAGGAAGGCGCTTCCTCCCACTTTGTGGGCGGCGCCAAGAAGGTTGTCATCACCGCTCCCGCCAAGGACAAGGAAACCCCCATGTTCGTCATGGGTGTCAACAATGACAAGTACACCAAGGATATGACGGTGGTTTCCAACGCATCCTGCACCACCAACTGCCTGGCCCCCTTGGCCAAGGTCATCCATGACAAGTACGGCATCGCCGATGGCCTCATGACCACCGTGCATGCCACCACCGCCACCCAGAAGACCGTCGACGGCCCCTCCAACAAGGACTGGCGCGGCGGCCGCGGCGCGGCTTTCAACATCATCCCCTCCTCCACCGGCGCCGCCAAGGCCGTGGGCGTGGTTATCCCCGAATTGAAGGGCAAGCTCACCGGCATGTCCTTCCGCGTGCCCACCGCCGACGTATCCGTGGTAGACCTGACCGTGAACCTCAAGACCCCCGCCACCATGGAAGAGATCATGGCCACCATGAAGGAAGCTTCCCAGAGCGAGCGTTGGAACGGCATCATCGGCTACACCGAGGACGCCGTTGTATCCAGCGACTTCATCCACGACGCCCGCACCTCCATCTTCGATGCCACCGCCGGCATCAGCCTGACACCTACCTTTGTCAAGCTGGTTGCCTGGTATGACAACGAGTGGGGCTACAGCAACAAGGTTGTGGACCTCATCGCCTACATGGCCAAGGTGGACGCGCAGTAATCGCGGTGTACCTCCGGCATGTTGCATTACAAAAGTGCATGTATGAAGCCGGAAAAGCCTGAAAAGCAGAAAGTCCCCCTTGCTTCCTTGATAATCAAGCGGAGCAAGGGGGTTTTTGAGTATCAGCGTTGAAGGGACGGGTGATTTCATGCGCATACAAAAGAACATCGCCTACGGTCACGGGCACGAACGGCAATTGCTGGATGTCTATTTTTCGGATGGGGAAACGCGAGCCATTCTTGTGTATTTTCACGGTGGCGGTTTGGAGGCGGGAACCAAGGATGATGCTATTATTCTGTCGGGATTAACAGAAAAGGGAATCGCACTGATCGCCCCGGGCTATAGGCTGTATCCCAATGCGCATTGTCCCGATTTTATTCTGGACGCGGCGGCTGCAGCCGCCTGGGCGGCCAGGTTCCGCGACAGCCACCATCCCGGCAAAAAGCTTTACCTGGCCGGCAGCTCGGCAGGGGCATATCTTGCCATGATGCTTTGCTTCGACGCAAAATATCTGGCAGTTCACGGGCTTACACCAGATGTATTTGGCGGTTTCATCTTTGACGCTGGCCAGCCGACGGTGCATTTCAATGTGCTTCGGGAAGCGGGGCTTGATACCCAGGCGGTTGTGGTGGATGAGCGCGCACCTATGTACCATGTCCGCCGGGATTGTTCGTATCCGCCCATGCTGTTCCTCTGCGCGCAAATGGACATACCCGGCAGGTATGAGCAGACGCTTATGATGCTGTCCGCTTTAAAGCAATCTGGTTATGGCGATCAGGTATCCTTCCGGCATATGGAAGGATTCAACCACTGCGAGTACAACGACAAGCCCGTTTTTCAAGAAATTCTCCTGCAATTCATGGACGCACAATAAGCAAATAGATCACAGCCCCAAACCCTGCCACCGTGGCGATCAAACCAAAAACGGCGGAGGCGCCCAAACGCCGGAACGCTTTGGAACTTTTGTTGGCCTTCTCTTCCGCGTCCTTCAACTTCTGCTCCATACTTATAAGGCGCGCATCCAGCGGGCTCTCCGCCTTTCCGGGGCCTGCCGGATTCTTGTCCGTCTGCCCGTGAAGCTGGGATTTGATTTGCTCCTCTGCCACGGCCATGACGGATTCCAAGGCGTGCAGCCGCATATCCATCGCGCTGTCGGCAAGCTTTGCTCTTTTCTCCTGGCCTGCCAGGTAACCGCTGAGCAGATTCCTTACTTCATCCCTTTGTGCTTCCAGGCATGCGATATACTCGCTCCGCCCTTTGGATAAAAGGGAGGCAATCTCCGCGCGCTCTATGGCCAGCCTGGATTCCAGCTCGATCCTATCCAATGCGGCCCGCTTGGCCGACTCATGGCTTTCCTTGATGGCTGTCTCCGCCACTTTTGCGATCCTGTTTTCAAAAGCTATCAGTTCCAAGCGGAGGCGCCGGAAGAAGGCTTCGCTGTCGGCAGCTTTCGCGGAGCCGTCTTTTATTTCCGGGGCGGAGGCCGCGGCTTTTTCCATAGGTTGAGTCGCTTCCGCCGGCCGGCCTGATCGCAAAAGCCTGCCTATGACATGCTGCGCTTCGGGCGGATTGTTGAATACAAAGGCGGACCAAATGGATTCTTCGATACCGGCGATGCCTTTGTCGTCGATGATTTGCCCGACCTTTTTGAATACGCCGTTGAGAAGCCGGATATGGCTGTCCTGGGACACCCAGGCGACGCTGGGGTCCTTCACCATATCAAATACAAAGGACATGAGGTCCTTGACCATTTCAAAGCTCAGGGTCTGATTTTTATATCCCTGCAGATGACGGTGCAATTGAATTTTTACCGTATTCTCATTTGCCATCTTTGCTGATACCCTTTTAGGCTCGGTCGTGCCAAGTATGCAAGTAACGCTGTGCAGAATATGCTTATGACCGCATTATAACCGAAGCAGGGGGATAGAGGCAATACGGTTGCGCAGGCCAGAGTGGATTTAAGACATGTTTCAAAGGACGGGACAGCTTCACGGCCTGATGGTTGTATGAAAAACACCGGCCGGGCAATGTGCCGGCCGGTGAGATATCATGCAGTTGGAATACGCGACAGAAGTTGCTCTTTGGATTATTTGACAGCATTTTTCGGCATGTAGAAGATCCCTGCCGCCATGATTACCGCAAACACCACAAGATAGTACACCACAGCCATCTTGTGGGCCAGACAGGCGGCCACCACCATGAACACGCAGCTCAATACCGCAAGGCCCGGCATCACCAGGCGCTTGAAGGTGGTAAGCCCTTTTTCCCGTTTCATCATCATGAGCAGGATGGGAATATACCCCGCGTAAAGCGTCACGATGGGCAGCTCGGAGGTGTCAAAGCTGAAGGGCCCGAACCAGGTGGCTGTCAGATTGGCGCCATAGAAGTACAAAAGCCAGAAGCCACACAGGAGCAGGCCGATGATGGAGGAGTTGGCGGGCATATTGGTGGAGCCGTCCAACTGCTTGAACATGCCGGGCTTGGGCCCCAAGCCCCTGGCGGCCAGGGAGTAAAGGCCGCGGGTGCAGCCCAGCATCAGGCCGTTCAATGTGCCCAGGCAGGATACGATGATGAACACAAAGATGAGCGTGCCGGCCACCGGGCCGAATATGTTCATGAAAGCCAGCTTCGCGCCGTCCTGGCCGCTGGCCATCAGCTCCGCGGCGGGCACCGCACCGGCCAGGCCGATGTAGTAAAGGATGTAGACGGCGACTACGATGATGGCCCCGATCATCAGCGCCCGGGGCAGGTTCTTCTTGGAATCCTTGATTTCCGCGTTGATGGAGGTGGCGACGATCCAGCCTTCATAGGCGAAGGCCACGGCCACGATGGCCGCGAACAATCCGCCGCCGGCGGCAGCCGTCTCACTGGCCACACGGGTGAAATTTTGAACCGTCATGCCGTTTGTAAGGCCGATTACGGTGCCGGCCACGGCCATCAGCGTCAGCGGAATCAGCTTGATGACCGTCGTGGTCACCTGGAACCTGCCGGCGATCACGGGGGACAATGCGTTGATGGCGTAGATGGCAATGAGGTAAAAGGCGGCGATGGTCATGCAGGAGCCACCGGTGATGTCCCAGCCTAAAAGCACGCAGGTATAGCGGGCCGAAACCCAGGCCAGCACGGATGTCAGCGTCGGCTGGTAAATGGTGGCCATGAACCAACCCACGAAATAGCCGTACCGCTTGCCCACGGAAACCTCGGCGTAGTCCACCACGCCGTTGACCTTTTCGTGGCGCGTGGCCATGGTGGCAAACGCATAAGAGCAAATGATCATGATCAGGCCCACCACACCCCAGGCCACAATGCCCAGCGGTATGTTGCCGTTGGTTTCGTTCAGCACCTTTTCCGCCTTGAAAAACACGCCGCTGCCGATGACGATGCCCACCACCATGGAAATTGCCGTGAAAAGACCGTACTTCTTCCGAAGGCCGCTTTCCATACCATCCATCCTTTTCTGTTTTCGGACAAGCAAAAAAGACCTTCAGCCTGCCCGGTCTCCCCTAGATATGTATACTATAAAATTTTTTGTTGCGTTTGTAAACAGAAAAGTGCATTGTATAGGATTTGTAAGTTATTTGTATGGATTTTGTTTGAGACATGTTGTTGAACTTGATGATATATAGGAGTATACTGATACCAGTTTCTTGGATGGAGACCAATTCCATAGAATCAAACGGAGGGATTGACCATGAGAAAGTATCTCGGACTTTTGTTGGCCCTATTACTGGCACTGCCCCTGGTTTCGGGCCTGGCGGAAGCCACCGGTACGGTGGTTGTTTATTCGCCCCACGATGCCAACCCCCTCAACGCCGGTGTGGCGCTGTTTGAAAAGGCCTATCCCAACATCAAGGTGCAGGTTGTGGCGGCCGGCACGGGCGAGCTGCTTCAGCGTATTGCCGCTGAGGCCGAAAATCCCCTGGCCGACGTGCTCTGGGGCGGCGGTGCCGACTCCCTGGCCGCTTTCAAGGATTATTTCGAGCCTTATGTATGCGCCAATGATGCCGTGATCGGCGAGGCCTATAAGGATGCCGATGACAAGTGGATCGGCGAATCGCCCCTGCCCATGGTCATCTTCTACAACAAGGACCTGGTGAAGGAAGAAGAAGCCCCCAAGACCTGGGATGATTTGCTGGATCCCAAGTGGAAGGGCAAAATTGCTTACGCTTCCCCCGCCAAATCCGGCTCCGCTTTCACGCAGCTTTGCACCATGATCTTCTCCCACGGCGGCCCCGAGGGCGGCGGCTGGGATTTTGTGAAGGCCTTCTATGCCAACCTGGATGGCAAGCTGCAGGACAGCTCCGGCAACTGCCACAAGCTGGTGGCTTCCGGCGAATATCCCATTGGCGTGACCATTGAAAAGTCTGCCGTGCTGTATACCGACAAGCCGAACCTCGCATATAACTATCCCGCCGGCAACAGCGCTGTGCCCGATGGCGTGGCCCTGATCAAAGGCGCCCCCAACATGGACAACGCCAAGCTGTTCATCGATTTCGTCACCGGCGTGGAATGCCAGACCGAGCAGTCCGCCAACTGGAAGCGCCGGCCTGTCCGCAGCGATATGAACCCCGGCACGCTGCCCGGGCTGGATACGCTGGACCTGACCAATTATGACTTTGACTGGGCAGCCAACAACAAGGAAACGATTATTGAACAGTGGCAGGATATTGTCACGGGAGAGTAATCGAGGGGCAGGGGATTTCGCGCCTGCAGGCGCGACCAGGGCTTTCCTCTCTGCTGGCTCAATCGTCGCACTGCTCACTGCCGTTCGCATTGCTCGTTTCGCCAGCCTCCTTTGCCCCGCCCAATTCCGCCACTGGCGGGGGCGGGGCTATGGAGCCCTGGACCTTCGGAGTATTTGACCCGAGGGGGGTTCAAACTGAACTCCCCTCTTTTCCAATTTATTGCGTCATAGCGGAGGGATTTTCATGCACAGCCATAGCGTAGTGATTCAAAATGCCACAAAACGGTACGGCAGCTTTACCGCCGTGGACGGCGTCAGCCTTCATATTGAGCAGGGCGAATTCTTCACGCTGCTGGGCCCCTCCGGATGCGGCAAAACCACCCTGCTTCGTATGATCGCCGGATTTAACTCCGTGGACGGCGGCGAGATCTACTTTGGCGATCAATTGATCAACCAGGTGCCGGCCCACAAGCGCGGCATCGGCATGGTGTTCCAAAACTATGCCATCTTCCCGCACCTGACCGTTGCGGAAAACGTGGCCTACGGCCTAAAGGCGCAAAAGGTGCCTAAGGCGGATATCCAGCGCCGGGTGGCTGCCGCGCTGGAAATGGTGCAAATCTCCGCTTTGAAAGACCGGCGGCCCAATGAACTGTCGGGCGGTCAGCAGCAGCGGGTGGCGCTTGCCAGGGCTTTTGTTATCGAGCCGAAGGTGCTTTTGATGGATGAGCCGCTGTCCAACCTGGATGCCAAGCTTAGGGTGCAGATGCGCACCACCATCAAAAAGCTGCAGCGGCAACTGAACATTACCACCATCTATGTGACCCACGACCAGGAGGAGGCGCTGTCCATCTCCGACCGCATCGCGGTGATGAAGGACGGGCACATCATGCAGGTGGGCAAGCCAGATCAAATCTATAAAAAGCCTGAAAACCCGTTTGTGGCGGGATTCATTGGTATATCCAACTTCCTGGGCTGCGAAATCGGCGGCGATGACCCGCAAAACGCCCTGGTCCGCCTGGAGGGCTTCGAAACCAGCCTGCGCACCCGCCTAAAGCGCCCTTATAAGGGCAAGGGCAAGCTGTCGGCCCGGCCCGAGCAGCTGACGTTTGCCGCGGGGGAAGGGGAAGGGCTTCGTGGGCGGATTGAGCTTTCCACCTTCCTGGGGGATTTTATTGAGTACGAGGTGCTGCTGGAAAACGGGCAGACGGTGCAGCTCAACGAATACACAAAGGATGCGCTGTCTATCAAGCCGGATGGCTCGGAGGTCTTTGTCAGCTTTGATCCAGGCAGCGTCAGCCTGTTTTCCATGGATCAGGAGGTGCTCTCATGCTAGGCAGCGCACCCGTCCGCCCGCACCGCGCGCTACTATCAAAACCGCGGCTTGATTTCTGGTTCTGGGTCAAGGTAGCGGTCATCCTGGCCATGTTGGCGTTTTTGCTATATCCTTTTTCTTCGCTATTAACCCGCAGCTTTTTTTCCAAAAAGGCCGAAGGGTTCACGCTGTACAACTATGAGCGGTTCTTTAACAGGGCCTATTATTACAACGCGCTGAAGAACACGGCTGTGGTAACTATTTCAGCAACCATCACCTGCATGCTCATCGGGGTACCCCTGGCCTACCTGATGACGCGTTACAATGTGTGGGGCAAGAAGATGTTTTACATCTTCATCGTCATGGCGTTGATGAGCCCGCCCTTTATCGGCGCGTATTCCTGGATACTGCTGTTTGGCCGGGCCGGCTTTGTGACCAAGCTGTTTGCTGCCATCGGCATCACCATGCCCACCATATACGGCCAGGGCGGCATTGTATTGGTGTTCACCTTCCACCTGTTCCCCTATGTGTACCTGTATGTATCCGGCGCGCTGACCAGCATTGACAGCTCCCTGGAGGAAGCGGGAGAAAACCTGGGCGCGTCAAAGCTTCGCCGGCTGTTTACCGTTACGCTGCCGGTGGTGCTGCCCTCCATCCTGGCCGGGGCGGTGATGGTGTTTATGACTGCGCTGGCGGATTTTGGCACACCCATGCTCATCGGCGAAGGGTACACGGTGCTGCCTGTGCTGGTGTACAACGAATACATGAGCGAGCTGGGCGGCAACGCCAACATGGCAAGCGCCTTGTCGGTGATCATCGTGGCCTGCTCGCTGTCGGTGCTGTTTATACAAAAATTCTTTATTGCACGGCGCAACTACATCATGACCGCGCTGCGGCCGCCCAAGGAAGTTCAGCTCAAGGGTCTCAAGCGCTTCCTCGTAACGCTGCCGGTGGCAGTGGTGGCCCTGATCGGCCTGCTTCCGCAGATCACAGTGGTGGTGACATCGTTTATCAAGACGGATTTTACGGGCTTTGTGGGTGGCTTTACCTTGGACAACTACAAGACCATCGCCAGCCGCCTGGGCCACAACATCTTCAATACGTATTACTTTTCCGTGGCGGCCATCGCGTTCATCGTGGTGCTGGGGATGCTGATCTCCTACATCCTGGTGCGTAAACGCGGCAAGGTGGCGGGCCTTATCGACACGCTGGTCATGTTCCCTTACGTCATCCCGGGCTCGGTGCTGGGCGTTTGCCTGATCGTGGCCTTCAACCGCAAGCCCATTATTTTGACCGGCACCGCGGCCATTATGATTATTTCCTATGTGGTGCGCAAGCTGCCCTATACGGTGCGCTCCGGCAGCGCCTTTTTGTACCAGACGGACCCCAGCATTGAGGAGGCGTCCATCAGCCTTGGCGTATCGCCCATGAAGACGTTCTTTACCGTAATGGCCAGGCTGATGCTGCCGGGCATCCTCTCCGGCGCGGTGCTAAGCTGGATCACCTGCATCAATGAGCTGAGCTCCAGCATCATGCTCTACGCCGGGGGGACCTCCACCATTGCCGTGGCCATTTACCAGGAGGTCATGCGCATGAGCGACGGCACGGCGGCGGCGTTGGCGTCGATACTGACGGTTACGACCATTGCCTCGCTGCTGATCTTCATCAGGGTCAGTAAGGGAAAAGTTTCTATTGTATAGAGCACTAGGGTGAACGTTCATAAGGGTCAACTAAAAGCCTGCCCTATCCGGTCTGGGAGGGGGCAGGTTTTTCATTGTGCGGCTTCTGTCTATACAAGACCCAATAGCCGCACAAAACAAGTCAACAGCATACAGGCGGCAATCCCTGCAGCGGTGGGGATCAAAAACGCGGCAAGCGTCCATTTGGCGCTTTTCGTCTCCTTGCGGATGGTGATCAGGGTGGTGCCGCAGGGCCAGTGCATCAGCGAAAACAGCATCACGCATACGGCGGTGAGCCATGTCCAGCCATGACTCACAAGCAGCGCATGCAACTGAGCAAGGCTCTCAAACTCCGTAAGGGAGCCGGTGGACAGGTAGCTCATCAGCAGGATGGGGATGACGATTTCGTTGGCCGGAAAGCCCAGGATGAAAGCCGTGAGGATATAGCCATCCAGCCCCATCAGCCGGGCGAAGGGGTCCAGGAAAGCGGCGCAATGGGCAAGGATGCTGATATCTCCGATTTTTAGGTTGGCCATCAGCCATATGACAAGCCCGGCCGGCGCGGCAACCATAACGGCCCTGCCCAGCACGAACAGCGTGCGGTCCAGCACAGAGCGCACGATAACCTTGCCTATTTGCGGCCGCCGGTAGGGCGGAAGCTCCAGTTGGAAGGAGGAGGGAACGCCCTTTAAAAGCGTTTTCGATAGTGCCTTGGAGACGGCCAACGTCATCAGTACGCCCAGCACCACCACGCCTGTTAGCAGGACCGTGGAGGACGCCATGCCGGCAAGCCCCCCGGCCGCCGCGAAGAACATGGTGATGACGGCAATGAGCGTGGGGAAGCGGCCATTGCAGGGCACGAAGTTGTTGGTAAGCACGGCGATAAGACGTTCCCGGGGGGAATCGATGATGCGGCAGCCGGTCACGCCGCAGGCGTTGCAGCCAAAGCCCATGCACATGGTCAGCGCCTGCTTGCCGTGGGCATTGGCTTTTCGAAAGAAATTATCCAGGTTGAAGGCGATACGGGGCAGGTACCCCAAATCCTCCAGCAGGGTAAACAGCGGGAAGAAAATGGCCATGGGCGGCAGCATGACGGAAACAACCCAGGCCAGCGTTTTGTACATGCCGTCCACCAGAAGCCCCACAAGCCAGGCTGGGAACGAAATGCTGAATAAAAAGTTCTTGGCAGGCTCGATCAATGAGAAAAGCCCGTCCGAAAGCAGTGCGGAAGGCGCGTTGGCCCCGGCGATGGTGATCCAGAAGATGATAAAAAAGAGCAGGATCATGATGGGGATGCCGGTCGCGCGCGAAGTGAGAATCCTGTCGATGCGGCGGTCGCGGGCGTGATACTGTTTGTCCTTTAGCGTTACGGCTTCCCTTGCGATGTTTTCACAGCACCTTACGATGCTTGAGATGATTTCATCCCGGATGGATTCTTTTGTGATACCGCATGAAAGAAGGTAACCCGATGCCTGTTCCAATTTCTCCCGGACGCCTTTTTCCCCGAGCACATCATAGCCCAGATAATCGTGAAGCGCGCGCAGTATGCTTTCCTCACCATCCAGCAATCGCAGGGCCGTCCAGCGGCTGTTGAGTTCTTTGGGAAGCACATTCTTCAGGGATGGTTCGAAAATGGAGACGGCATGCTCGATTTCTTCCCGGTAGGATATGCGCAGGGGGGATGCGGTGTACAATTCCCGGGACACATCATACACTGCATCCATCAGCTGCTTGAGCCCCTTGCCATCCCTGGCGCTGGCTGAGATCACCGGGATGCCAAGCTTATTGGAAAGCATGGATATATCCACGCTGATTTTTTTCTTTTTGGCCTCGTCCATGAGATTGACGCACAGAACGGCTTTGTCGGTGATCTCCAGCACCTGCAGGACAAGGTTCAGGTTTCTTTCCAGGCAGGTGGCATCCGCGACGATCACCGTTACGTGAGGTTCACCAAAGCAAATGAAGTTCCTGGCAATCTCCTCTTCCTGGGAGTTGGCCATCAGGGAATAGGTCCCCGGCAGGTCTGTAAGCAGGAAGGGGCTGTCCTTGTGACGGTATTTGCCCTGGGCGTTGGAGACCGTTTTCCCGGGCCAATTGCCAGTATGCTGCTTGAGCCCCGTCAGGCCGTTGAATACCGTGCTTTTTCCCACGTTGGGGTTTCCGGCCAGTGCGATGACAATTTCGTCCGGCAGCAATGCTTTTGCGTCAAGGCCATACCTGTTCCGGGTATGGGACAGTATAGGCGCATGCGGCAGGCTCATAGGCTCCTCCTTGATTCGCTGTCAATATCATCTGATGTACTTGGCAGGCTTTTGTAATAGGTCAGCATTCCCTGACCATAATGCCGGTGGCGATGTCTGACCGAAGCGCAATAACCGCGCCGCGGATGAGATAAGCCACCGGGTTGCCGGATGGGCTCCTGTACAGGGACGCGATTTCCGTCCCTTCGATCAGGCCCAGGTCCAGTATGCGGCGCCTTGCTGCGCCGTCAAAGGCAAGGGACTGCACCTTTGCCCTTTTGCCGATGTTCAGCTGCGCAAGCGGTATGGCTGAATCCATGGTGTTCACTCCTTGATGCAGGATAAGGCGGGAAAGTTTTTCCCTAAGCCAACTATATGACCCCCGGGCAAATGTGTGCCGGGGACGCTGCCTAAAGTGCGCGGCGCGCGAATAGAATGTTTTATCCTAAGATGGGGTGAGTGTGGCTATGAAAGAGGATAACAGGAAGGAATTCCATACCGTGCGCGGGTATGAGCTTTTGCAGAAGCAGCATGACCGCCTGACCCCCGCCATGGAGGATTATCTGGAAATGGTGTACAGGCTGTGCATGGTAAGCCAGTATACCAGAATCGGCAAATTATCGGAGGCGCTGCACGTGCGGCCGTCCTCCGCATCCAAAATGATATTGAAGCTGTCAGAAAAGGGCTTTGTGGAGTACGACAAATATGAAATCATACTGCCTACGGAGAAAGGAAAAAATGCCGGCGCATATTTATTGCACCGGCATCAGATCGTGGAGCGTTTTCTTCATTTGATAGGGTCAAAGGAACTGCTGTTGGAAACAGAGCTGATTGAGCATGTGGTCAGCGCAAGGACGGTGGAACTCATTCAAGTGCTGCTGGCCTTTTTTGATCAAAGCGAGATGGCAAGGATGGAATTTGAGGCGTTTCAAAAGAGGGACAGAGGGGAGCCGTGATCCATGCGGCGTTTGCGTTGGTCAGATGGATATATCCTTCTGCCCGTCCCGCATGGGCTGGCGCTGGAGCAATACTTTTTCCACCCAGCCTTTTTTGTGCTTGAGGGATACAAAGCCGATAAGGGATGTGAACAGCGCGCCGAGCGCGTCGGTAAAAAGGTCCTGCATGGTGTCGCACAGCGCCTCGCGGCCTGATAGCGCCGTGCCGTCCTCCATCAGGAATTTCTGCATGTTCAGGCCAAGCACGCCGTCAAAGGAATACTCGTAAAATTCCCAGAAAACGCCCAGGGTGATGGAGAAGCAAAAGGCAAACACGGCGGTGAACAGGGGATTCAGCTCCACCTGCACCCGGTCGGAATTGCTGACAAGGCGCACAAAGGAAAAGGCCAGGGCGCCCAGCATGCCCCCGGAAAAGCCATGCAGTATCATATCCCAATGCGGAATCCTGTAATAAAAGCTTTGCACATCGCCAAGGTAGATGGCGGCATACAAAAACAACAGATAAAGGATCATCATGCCGGATGGGATCGAAAGCCGCCATTTTCTCGCCAGCCACCCCGGCAGCAGCATGGCCAGTATACCCAGCAGGCATTGCACCACCAGAAGCGCGTAATCGCTTTTCAGCTTCTCATACTCCGGGCCGGAAGGACCGGCGGGGGCGTTCACCCATTGGATGACAATATAGACAATGGACAACAGCAGGGACAGGAATACGAAACCGGAAACAAACCGGCTCCCCCGGGAGCGCTTTTGTAAGGTCATGGCATTGCACCTGCCCATTCGTTCATGGGCGGGAGGAGCCTCCTTCCCGGATTTCGGCATGCTTCATTACACCGTTTTGACAATGGTCAGCAGCACATCCACCATGGCATCCATGGCTTCCATGGGGATCAATTCCCTTCGCCCATGGAAGTTGTAACCGCCGGTGGACAGGTTGGGGCAGGGCAGGCCCATGAAGGAAAGCCTGGCGCCGTCCGTGCCGCCGCGGATGGGCTGTATGATGGGCGTTACGCCGCAGGCCTCCATGGCGCTTTTCGCCTTTTCCACAATGTACATGTGGTCCTTCAGTTGCTCCCGCATGTTGAAATAGCTGTCCCTGAGGGCAAGCTCCACCGTGCCGGCGCCGTACTTTTCATTCAGGTACGCCGCGATCTTCTCAAACCGTGCCTTCTTCATAAGGAACCTATCCATGTCATGGTCGCGGATGATGTAATGCAGGGTGGTGAGCTCCTCCTCCCCCTTGATGGAGTTCAAGTGCTGGAAGCCCTCATACCCTTCCGTGCAGGCGGGTATCTCCTGGGGCGGCAGCATGGCGTTGAATTCCATGGCCAGCAGGCAGGCGTTGCGCATTTTGTTCTTTGCGCTGCCGGGATGGATGTTCACGCCGTGGATATTTACCGTGGCGGAGGCGGCGTTGAAGTTTTCATACTCGATCTCGCCCAGCGCGCCGCCGTCCACCGTATAGGCGTACGCCGCGCCGAAGCCTTTTACGTCGAACAAGTCGGCACCGTGACCAATTTCCTCATCCGGCGTAAAGGCGATGCAGATTTTGCCGTGGTCCGGAGCATTGGGTTTTAAAAGCTGCTCGCACATGGTGAGTATCTCGGCCACACCGGCCTTGTCGTCGGCCCCCAACAGCGTGTTTCCGTCGGTGACGATCAGGCTCTTGCCCTGCAGTTCCTTTAAAAAGTCGAATTCTTTCTCGGTAATAACCAGGCCGTTCTGCAAAACGATATCCCCGCCCTTGTAGGCAAGAATTTGGGGCTTCACAGGGCCGCCCGGTACGGCGTTGGAGGTGTCCATGTGGGCGATGAAACCCACGGCGGGTTTTTCCGTATTGCCTTTTGCCGGGATATAGCCGTACACATAGCCGTTTTCATCCATGCAGCTGCCGCTTATCCCCATGGCGGCCATTTCCTCTACAAGCATCCGGCCCAGTACCTTTTGACTTTCGGTGGAGGGGCAGACAGAGGCGTTGTCGTCGCTGGTGGTGTCAATGGATACATACTTTAAAAACCGTTCGTAAGCGCGCATAAGATCACTCCTTTGTCAAAGTAGGGGAATCACATCATGCAAGGTGGGGACACAGTAATCCACATAAGCCGCAAGCTCACTGGTATAGGGGATCAGGTCTGGTACCATGACGCTTTTCATGCCAGCCGCCCGGACGGCCTTCACACCGTTGACGGAGTCCTCCACGCCCATGCAATCCACCGGCGCCACGCCAAGCTTCTCGGCGGCCAGAAGATAGATATCCGGGTCAGGCTTGCTCTTTTGAATGGAATCGCCGCACACCACCACATCAAAGCTGTTTGTGAGGCCGGCCTGTTCCATATACCTTTCCACAATCGACCTGTTGTTGGAGGTGGCCACGGCGGCCTTGATGCCCCGTTCCTTCAGCACGCCCAGCAGTTCCCGGACGCCGGGCTTTTGGGGGATTCCGTTTTGCGCCATGTCCTCAAACGTAAGCTCTGTCCAGCGGCCGATCATCTTTTCGTAGGGGAAATCCTGCCCCAGCGCGTTCAGCAGGATGACACGGGCCGCGGCCATGCTGGAGCCCATGGTGCGCATTAAAAGCGCTTCCGTCACGGGATAGCCCATCTCCCTGCAGGCTTTCAGCTGCTGGATCATGCCCAGTCGTTCCGTATCGAACAATACGCCGTCCATGTCAAAAATAACGGCTTTTATCATGCATGCGGTATCCTTTCCATTGCTTTTAGCGCGCAGGCGATGCCGTCCACCGCCGCGCTCATGATGCCGCCCGCGTACCCGGCCCCTTCCCCGGCGGGGAAGATGCCGCGTACCTCCGATTGGTGGTTTTCATCCCGGAGGATGCGCACGGGGGAGGAGGAGCGTGTTTCCACGCCCGTCAGCAGCGCGTCCGGATGGGCAAAGCCGCTTAACTGCCTGTCCATCTGCTGTATGCCGATACGCATATTTTCCACAATGTACTTGGGCAGGCAGGCAGCAAGATCGGCCGGCGTTACACCGGGGCGGTAGGTGGGCACAACGCTGCCCAAATGGGTGGAGGCGCGGCCTTGAAGAAAATCCTCCACGCGCTGCGCCGGGGCGTAATACTTGCCGCCGCCCGCCCTGAAAGCCGCCTGCTCCAGGGCACGCTGGTACTCATAGCCCGCCAGGGGATGGTCGTCCCCGAAATCCAGGGGTGAAACGCCTATGAGCAAAGCGGCATTGGCGTTTTCTCCGGCCCTTGCGTGGTAGCTCATGCCATTGACGCACACGCCGCCCTGCTGGCTGGCGGCCGGAATCACCACGCCGCCCGGGCACATGCAAAAGGTGTACGCGCCGCGGCCGTCCAATGTGCGCACACTCAGCTTGTAATCCGCCGCGCCAAGCTTTGGGTGGCCGGCAAATTTGCCGTATTGCGATTTGTTGATAAGAGTTTGCGGGTGCTCGATGCGCGCGCCGACGGAAAAGGGCTTTTGCGCCATGGGCACGCCGGCTATATACGCCATGCGGCCGGTATCCCTGGCGCTGTGGCCGGTAGCCAGGATCAGGGTATCTGTTTCAATTTGATATTCTTGGCCTTCCCGCAATACGGTGACGCCGCGCAGCTTTTCCTTTTCAATGTGAAGGCCTGTCAGCTTTGTTTCAAACAGCACCTCGCCGCCAAGGGAACGAATCTCCTCCCGGAGATTTTGGACCACGCCGCGCAGAAGGTCCGTGCCGATATGGGCCTTTTGCTGGTATAGTATCTCCTCCGGCGCGCCGCAGCGCACCAAGGCCTGCAGCACATTCCTGCAAAGCGGGTTTTTGATGCCGGTGGTGAGCTTGCCATCGGAAAAGGCACCAGCCCCGCCTTCGCCAAAGAGCACGTTGCTTTCCTCGTTTAAAATGCCTTCGCTTAAAAGGGTATCGACGTCCTTCGCACGCTCATTTACAGGCTTGCCCCGCTCGATGAGGATGGGCATGGCGCCTGCCTGGGCCAGCGTCAGCGCCGCGAACAACCCCGCGGGGCCTGCCCCGGCCACCACCGGCCGGCGGGCAAAGGAGGCCTGGGGAGCCGGACGGGGAGCGTCTTCCTCCTCCACCTTGGCAGCCGTGCCAAAGCGCAGGCGGCGGAGCATGTCGTCCTCCAGCTTTAAGGAAACATCCACGCTGTACACAAAATGCACGTCGCCTTTGTCCCTGGCGTCCACGCTTTTTTTGACAATGCGCAGGGATAGAAGCTCCTCGGCCTTGACATTCAGCTTCCTTGCCGCGGCAAGGCGCAATTCTTTCTCCCCGCTATCCAAGGACAGCGGCAGGCTGTTTAGGCGCAGCATGGGTTTCCTCCTTCACTCGAACTTCCTTATTGTACCACGATGGGAGGGGAAAGAAAACCGTGGAAGAGTATGACAGAGCAATCTCATGTAGACTTTTACAGCAAAAGAGGATGCTCCCCGAAGGTCCAGGGCTCCGAAGCCGAAGCGCCGCCTGTGGCGGATGATGCGAGGCGGAGGAGGCTGGCGAAACAAGCAGTGCGAATGGCAATGAGCAATGCGCTGATTGAGCCAGATGGAGGAGCGGAAAGCCCTGGTCGCCCCCGCAGGGGCGAAATACCTATCCTATTGCTAAAAGAAAGGAGTCTACACCGAACAGGATAGGAAGCTCTATGGAAAGGCCCGCTTTTTTGGTATAATAGGGAGGAGGTGGAGCGGGTGAAGCAAAAGAAAGTGCTTGTTATAGGCGGCGGCGCGGCGGGGCTGACGGCAGCCATCTGCGCGGCCCGGCAGGGTGCCCAGGTGACCGTGCTGGAAAAAATGGACCGGGTGGGCAAAAAAATATTGGCGACCGGAAACGGCCGCTGCAATGTGATGAACGTTGGCCCGCTCCGCTATCACGGCGGAGAAGCGTTTGCCAAGGAGGTGCTTGCCCATGCGGATACAGGCCGGGTGGCAGCCTTTTTTGACAGCCTGGGCTTGACACTTCGGGAAGAGGAGGAGGGACGGGTCTATCCCGCCAGCGGCCTTGCTTCCTCTGTTTTGGATGTGCTGCGTTTAGGCTGTGCCCGCCATGGGGTGGAGATTGTGTGCAACGCACCTGTTTATAAGATCGAAAGGCGCAATAACGGCTGGGTTGTTTACACGGGGGACAAGCATTATTTGGCGGACACCGTTGTCGTCACCGGCGGCGGGAAGGCAGCCCCCAAGCTTGGCAGCGACGGCAGCGCCTACGCGCTGCTTACTTCCCAGGGACACCGCCTGATCACCCCGAAGCCCGCCATCACCCAACTGAAAACGGAGACAGAGCCCATACGGGGCCTGGCCGGCATCCGGGCACAAGCCGAAGTATGGCTGACACGGAAGGATACAATCCTCCATCGGGAAAAAGGCGAAATACTGTTCACCGAATACGGGGTAAGCGGCGTGGCGGCCATGCAGCTGGCCAGGGATGCCGCTGGGTCCTCACTGCATATCAATCTGCTTCCCGCCATCAACATGGAAGAAAGCGGGCTGTATTCCGCACTAACGCGCCGTGCGGAACTGTTTTCCGCTGCGCCTTTGGAGCAGTTTTTCTCGGGTTGGCTGCATGCGCGCCTTGGCATGGCTCTGCTGAAGCGCGCCGGCATCGGCCCCCTGTCCCGCTTGTGCGCTTCCCTTTCCTCCGGCGAAATTTCCGCCCTGGCCTCCCTTTTGAAAGACTTCCCGCTTGCCGTCACCGGTGTGCAGGGGTTTGACAGCGCCCAGGTGACGGCCGGGGGAATTGATACTATTGATTTTGATCCCCGCACCATGGCCTCCCGCCTTGCCCCCGGCCTTTATGCCGCGGGAGAAGTGCTGGATGTGGACGGCGACTGCGGCGGTTTCAACCTGCTCTTTGCCTGGGCCGGCGGTATACTGGCCGGGGAGCACGCCGCCAGGAGCTCCGCCCCTGGACCCCGCTAAAGGGATATAATCCCTTTAGAATCCCTCTATTTTGGTTAAGAACTCCATGACAGCAAAAAAGGTATCGTGCCAGAAATAATTCTTGGCATGATACCTTCATTTTCAATCAGCGATGATCAAATGCTGCAGGATTCCGAAGTGCGGCTGCGGCTATCAGACAAACCGGCGTCTTCTGCGTAAAACCCTGTTGTGGCACGATATACTTTTCCGGCAGTGCCGGCATAACTTAATCTATAAGAATATGTTATTCCATTTGCCTTGTATTGTTCGGTTACGCTCTTCACCGTAACCCAGGATGAGCCGCGCAACTCCTGAATTCGTATGTAGCTGAATCCTAACGTATCGGAAGTGACGTTGGTCAATATGCTGGCGTCAGCATAGATGGTAGTCCCGCTGCTGCTGATGAAGACATTGCAGGAAATAATAAGCGTGCTGGAATAAGGCTGAACCTCTGCGGCAAGCGCACCGGATGCAAAACATACACAGATCAGGCAGAGTACCGAGCTGAGCAAGATCTTCTTCATTTTATCGCACCTCCATCTATCGTATTGAGCAGGCTTACAAGCTCCTGTCTATCGAGATTCCCGCCGAACTGAACGGTATAGGGCGGAAAAATCCAAAGAGCCTCCATGGAGTCAATGTTGGTGAAAAGATAGTAATCTCTTCCCGAGATCGTTAAAACTTCATTTCCGCCATCCTTTTCAATGGCCTGTGAACCCTTTCCGCTTTCTCCTGCAACCTTCTGTATCGCAATGTGCAATACCGTTTCACCGTCCGAATATAAGGCAACCAAGCTGCTAAGCGCGCCGCTTGTGCTGCTGTCTATACTTGACAGGCTATACTTGTCCGGAAGCTGCGGGAGAGCAAGATCGAATTGCAGTTCTTTTAGCCTTTCATCAAATGCATCCCCCTTCCCCACTCCCTGACGCTGCACAAGCGGCTTTTGCTCTGTTGCGCTTTCCGGGGCCATAACTTCAATATCGATGCGCAGCTGCTCCTCCCCCCAATGGAACGCATAATTCCAAATGGGATATCCGAGCGCATACGCAATAGCCGTTCCCAAAAGCAGGACGGTCAGCAGAACAATTACTGATACCAGCGCCGGGCGGTACGTTCTCATCCGGGTGTCATTTTTGTGATTTTGTGCGGCTGCATCCCTGGCCGGCATTTGTGCCCGTTCTGTTGACTGCAGATGATCCCTGACGCTTGCCAGAACTCTTTCCTGGCTGGGGGCTTTGTATTCAGGATCATCAATTTCCGGATGGAGTGCAGCAAGACAAGAATCCAGCAATCGTGTATTCATCTGACGGGGGGGCATTTCCAGCAAGCTATCTACAACGTTTCTTAAGTCGTCATGACCCATACTGCGCACGAACCTGTTTCGAAAAAGAAACCATTTCCACTGTATTGGCGCAATGCCCTTCATGCTTTTCCACCTCGGATTGATAATGGCTTTTATGTTCTGATCTGTGACTTGATCAATAAAAAAAAGATGGTTATCATGTGCATGGCCCTGATCTTTATGCAAATCCGGCTTACCCTTTTCCGCAAGGCTGTTTGCGTTATCCCTAGCAATTGGGCAACTTCTTTGCCATCTTCAATGCTTCCATAGTAAGACTCCACAAGGCACATGTTATCGGCCCCGACAGCATCTTCCATGGCTGCCAGCCGTTCCTCCATCAATTCAAAAATGGGCTGATTGCTTAAGGACGGTGCAGCTTCTGCCTTTAAGCGGTCTGCAAGGCAATCATCATCGTCCAATGAAAAAGCGACATGCCTGGAATCACGTATATGGGCTTTTTTGATATCCATAAGCCGGTATTTTAGCGCGACCACCAGCCATCCCTCTATTGAGTCATGATGGCTGAGCACAGAATACCGCTTGCACAGCAGTAAAAAGACATCTTGAATGGCATCGGGAAGTGCATTTGTAATTTCTGGGTTCTTTCGTGTCAGTTCCATACCGACCGCATATAGCTTCTTGTATGTCTTTTCACAGCATATTTCATCAAGCCGCTTTTGAGGGGAAATCAAGCACATTCCTCCTTCTTGCTGGATTATATCACAAAATATGGAACTGCCGCCAACATATTTATTTTTCTTCTACGTAATCACTGTGCGTCACAAATTGCCGTTGCAACACCATTACTAAAATGAAGGTAAATTACAATCCATCAAGGAGAATGTATGATGAAAAAGCTTTTGCCGTTCGTACTCGCATTCAGCATTACTCTTTTCGCCAATCCTGGTTTTCCCATCCAGGCGACGGCGGCAGGCTTGGGCGATGAGGAGGCTTTTACACAAGACTTCATGCAAGCTGCCAGTATTTCTGAGGAAGGAACCGTATACATCCAAACGGTTGCATTGCTGGGCGATACATTTTATGCTTATCTGGATAATCTGTCCGTATATACATGGAAGCCGGGCGAGTCTGTGCCCGCTTTGCTCTGCAAGCTCCCCGAGCCGCCGCAAAGAGCCTTTTTGTCCTATGAAGGCATTTCCTCAGAGGACAGGGATAAGCTGTTTAACACGGTCAGTTATATTGCGGCAGGCGATGGGGCGCTATGGGGTTTTAACGTTTTCTCAGGCAAAGCAGGCCAAATCACAAAAGAAGGCATTGCCTGGTTGAATGTGCAGCTTGATATTTCACTTTTGAACCCAAATGCCGCGGCATACCCCCGACGTATCGCGTATTCTTTTGTGCAGGATGGCGGTCTGTTCCTGTTTGTCTCCCTGGACGATGGCTGGGGCGCCGCTGTCCGCGAATATGAATTGCTCCGGTATGATCTTTCTTCCGGCAATTATACTGTGCTCGATACCAAAGGCGCGCAGGGAATATGCCCCTATACCCCCGGTTCCCTTCTTATGCTGCGCGCAGAAAAAGGCAATACCTATTGCCTGAGTGTTATGAACCTGTCGACAGGGGATATAACCGATTTGCCCTACTCCCTCTCCGGCTTTCAACAAAGCCCCGCCCTGGGGGGCCTTGCGTATGACGCCTCCAGCGGCAGTATTTATATAACGACCCAAAGCCAGGTTTTTGCGAGCCAGTCAGATGCGTCCTTTAAAGCGGTTGCGTTTGTCCCCGCCAGCGGGATCACAGCCGAATCGCCGGCATGGATTTTGCCGGATGGACGGTACGCCGTTTGCTATGGCGGCATATATGTGCGTCAGGCGCAGGAACAGCTGGCGAAGAAAACGCTGCGGATAAAGGCAGGCTCCTATAACAGGGCGATATACGATGATTTTGTGAAAGAAAATCCTGATATATTGGTGGCCGAAATCAATGAGCTGGCAACGGCCGACGATATTTCCCAATCCGTACGAACAGGTATTGTGGATGCGGATATATATCAAATCAACCTGGATCATGCCTATATGGCGCTTGTGCGAAAAGGCTATGTGGCGGATATGAGTGCTTCCGAAATCATCGGCAAGGATGTTCTCAATATGTATCCGTCCATACAGCAGCTTTTAGCGGATGAACAAAATCATCCGGCAGCCTATCCTGTTGCTTTGCGCCTGGTTCAGACATACGTAAACAAAGGGTTTTGGGGCCTTGCATTTGGCGATACACCGCTCCCGGTTACCTATGATGAATTTATGGATGCCATGCTGCTTTGGGAGACGGAGTATGCCGACGATTATCCCGATATCGGCTTTGTCATGAATTTTGACCATGCGTATTGGGTGCGGCTTTTGATCGAAGCCTATGTGCAGCAATGCGGTCAAACCAGTAGTCTTCCCAATTTGAATGATCCTGCGCTTATTGGTGTTTTGAAAAAGCTGGAGCAAGTTTGTGCCGTACGCAAGTCCGATAACAGAAGCACTTCCTTTGTCAGCATGGATGAGTGGGGGAACAGAAGTCAAATTTTCAATGTGCAGTATGACGAAGCCCTGCTCTATGATGAAAAACGGGCATCGCTCGCTTTAAGCTCCTATTTTCTTTACGATATCAACCCGAACGATGTTACGCCATGCCCGCTTGCTTTTCAGGAAGGTAAGCCGCAAAACACACGCGCCAGCATGCAGGTTTGGGTGATTCATCCCACTTCACCCAATATCGATGCGGCTTTGCGGTTTGTGGAATATGCCGCCCGGGTAAAAAACAATCCGCGTGTCTATTATGCACTGCACCCGGACAGGAGTGAACCTTATGAGGACCCCAAATTCGATACGTATATCAAGGATATGAAAAGGAAGCAGGCGGAGCTGCAGGAAGCGCTGTTGTCCGCGGAAGGCACAGACCGCAGGGATTTGGAAGATGTTTTAAAGTATGTGGAAGACTGGCTGAACAACTGGGAGAACCAAAGATGGCTGATCAGTTCAGACATGATTGCCAAGTACCGTCTTGTCGCCCCATCCATTCGCTTTTATGAAGATTCGCTTTATCTGGGGGCCAGCGGCAATCTTGTACAACAGCAAATGCAAAAACTGTGTGAGCGTTATGCCGGCGGGCAAATGGACCTGAATTTGTTTATAGACGAAATGAACAAGATGATCAAAATGGTTTCCTTGGAGAGTGAGTGATATCTGAACCGGACCCTGCACGAAGTGATACCGCTAAAACAATCAATGGGAGGCAATAAGTATGAAAAGCAGATGCGCAGCGTTGATACTGATTCTGTGTTTGATCCTGGGGACTGCCGCAAACGCACTTGTATCCTCCGGGGACAGTGAGGCTTTTACGGAGCCATTTTTGCAAAGCAACGGCTTTCTGGACAACGGCCTGAATACGCCAAGGGACTATGCATTCTTAGACGATACGTTCTATACCTACATGAGCGACAGCCAGGTATATACGTGGGTCCCCGGCGATTTGACGGCATCCCCGCGCTATCCGCTGCCCAAGTGGCCGCGTTACACGAAGGAGCTGTACAAGGACCTGTCCGGCAGCGTAAAGGCGGAGCTTGACAATGTGGTCTGCAATCTCGTCGTCCATGACGGGAGGCTGTGGGCGTTCAATGTGTTTTCTGGGAAATTTGGCGAGATTGGGGACGGCGGCATTGCTTGGAATGACGTCAGGCTGGACACGTCTATCCTGCTGGAAAGCGGAAGCGCGTATCCCAATTCCATCTGGCGCCCTTTCGTGTACGGAGGGAAGCTGTATGGCTACTATGACCTGTCCTGGGAAAAGCCGGGCGATGTCCCCGCTGAGCCTGTGATCCTGGCATTCGATTTGGCTGCGGGGAGCTGTGATACATTGGAGATACCGGGTACGTTGGATGTTTGCGAATATACGCCCGGTTACGTCCTTCTGTTGCAGAAGGATGGTGAAAGTTCGCTTGCCATGAGGAAAATGTCTTTGGACACCGGGGAAATAGGCGATATACCGCTCGACATCCCCGTTCAGTTGGAGAAATCTGATTATACAGATATGTGGACTGCGCATTATGCCGTGGGGGGCCTGGCCTATAACCCCGCAAAGGATCAAATCGCATTTTCCATCAGGGGACAGGTGTTATTAAGCACCGCAGGCTCACCCATTGCTCCGGCGGCCGATTTGCCGCAGAACATACTGATCCCCAATACCAAAGCATGGTTCCTGTCCGACGGAAGATATGCGGTCCAGGGCGGAGGAATCTACGTGCGAAATATGAATTGATTCGCCTGCTCCTTGTCAATGGTTATGGCTTGATTCTTTTCATGGGGGATTCTTATGTACAAAGAGGCGCTGTGCCAGCATCTGCCGGAGTATCAGACTCATTTATACCGCTTGGCCTTCGCGCGTTTGCGTAATCGGACTGATGCGGAGGATGCCGTACAGGAAGCGCTTGTACGGGCATGGATGTATTGCGAGGACCTGGCAAAGGAGGATGCTTTTGCATCGTGGCTGAAGAGAATACTTTTCAATGAATGCAACAATATCCTACGCAAAAAGAAGCGAACCTATGAAATATGTGTTGGGAATGCTCCGTTTCTTGTTTTTTCTGCACTTTGTGAGGAGAAGGTTGTCTTCAGAATGGATTTTTGCTCTGCCCTGAACGCGCTGGATGACTGTTACCGCATACCCATTCAGATGATCTTTCTCCACGGCTTTACATCCGAGGAAACAGCCGCACGGCTTCATATGACGCGCAGCGCTGTCAGCGGTATGGTCCGTCGCGGGAAAGAAAGGCTGCGGGCGGCTGTATAACTTCATGGAATTTCAGATCATCACGGAACGGCGTATGGGAAGGTTCATCCCGCACGCCGTTTCATTTGTTTTCAACGTTTACTGTACAGCACCGGAACGCCCGTAATTTATAAGTACTATGCCCTTCCTTTATTGGCCGGCATCCATCCGGCAAATTTCTGCCGCGCAGGTAAAATGGCATGCAATGAATTGATATATTCCATCTGATATCAGAACAAAAAATGGAATATATATCGGATGAGCCCAAATAATGCGAAGATTTGCGCAAAATATGGGAAGTTCATTTGTCTGTGTGGCAAACTGGATATTTGGCCCCAAAAAGGCATCGTACTATTGTGCGTAATGGCATATTGATCCTGCGCAAAAAGTGAATGGATTAGAACAAAAAATGAGAAGGTCGAGGCAGAATTTCGAAAAGAACATAAAATAAGAAATACAAAGAACAAAAAATGAGTAGAAATTAGTTCTATAACCCGTTATAATGAAACCATCAAAAGCGCCGAAAAGAATAAACAGGCGTCTTAAGGAGCGATAAAAATGACATACCAGGAAGAGAACCAAAAGCTTATTGAGGTGTTCAAGCCCTGCCGCGTAACCGACGTCCGCGATGGTATGGACTGGATGGGGTACCACCACTACGGCACCGTGGACAAGAGCATCCGCCCCCTGTGGCGCACCCATGTGGTGGGCATCGCCCGCACCGCCCGTTATCTGCCCTATGAAGGCCCCGCTCCCACCGTCACCGGAGACGATTATACCCAGTGGGCGCATATGTACTACCGTGAAATCTGCACCGATCCGTGGATGAACGACATCGAGCCCGGCGACTTTGTGGCGCTGGACATCGCCGGCCTGGATGTGGGCCTCCTGGGCTCCAACAACACCCTCACCGCACTTTTGAAGGGCTGCGTTGGCTTTTTGACCAATGGCGGCGGCATCCGCGATACGGATGAAGTCATTCTGCAGAAGGTGCCCGTATGGTCTAAGCATGTCTCCCAGGGCATGGACCAGGCCCGTATCCGCTATCTGGAAAAGGATATCCCGGTTGCCATCGGCGGCGTGGCCGTGTATCCCGGCGACGTGATCATCGCCGACAACGACGGCGTCATCGTCGTGCCCCGCAAGGCTGCCTGGGACGTTGCCAAGTACGCCTGGCAGGAAATGAACGGCGACAAGGAAGGCCGCCAGAACCTGTACAAGAAGCTCAACTGGGAGCTGGATGAGACGGTTATACCGGTGGAACCGGTAAAGTAATAAAATAGGAGGTATCTATCCATGAAGAAGATGTTGGCCCTGCTCTTAACGCTTGTGCTGCTGCTGCCGCTATGCGCCAGTGCCCTGGCCGAGGAGGAGATCCGTGCCGCCTGGTGGGGAGACACCAAACGCTTTGAACTGTACAACTCCATTGTGGCCGAATTCACCAAAGCCAACCCTGATATCAAGGTTGTCTCAGAGCCCGTAAGCTGGACTGACTACTGGGATAAGCTCTCTGTCCAGGTAGCCGGCGGCAACGCTCCTGACTTCATGGGCATGCACCCCCAGTACGCCTCCGACTATATCAGCCGTGGCATGGTGGAGCCCCTTGATCAGTACATCAAAGATGGCATCATCTCCACCGATGGCTGGGCGCAAGGCACCCTTAACACCGGCGTTGTGAACGGCGTGACCTACATGATGCCCATGGGCGTCACCTTCACCAGCGTGTTCGTCAATGACGGCCTTTTCAAGGAACTGGGCATCGATGCCCCCGCCTTCGACTGGACGTATGACGACATGAAGGAAGTGGGCACACAGGTCCGCGCGGCCCTGGATGCTGCCGGCAAGGCCGATGTGTGGCTCATGAACGACATGTCCACCAACATCAACTCCTTCCGTTACTTTGTCCGCCAGAACGGCCGCGAGCTGTATGACGTAAACGGCGCCATCAACTTCACCGCCGAAGACGTGGAAAAATGGTTCACCATGTGGAAAGAATTCCGCGATGCCGGCATCATCCCCGATGCGGCGACCGCCACCGAATATGCCACCGCCACCCTGGAAGACAGCACCTTCTCCCGCGATATGGTGCTCTTGACCCAGGTGCCCATCAACCAGCTGAAGCTCTACCGCACCACCTTCCCCAACAAGACCGTCAGCGCCATCCGCATTCCCTCCCTTAATGGCGGCAAAGTCGGCGAATTCCCCGAAGGCGCGCACTTTGCCATCTATGCCAAGTCCAGCCCCGAAAAGAAGCTGGCCGCTGCCAAGCTGATCAACTTCTGGCTGAATACCGAAGCGGCTCTGGGCATCTTTGGGCTGGACCAGGGCGTGCCCGGCAACCTGAACCTGAAGGATGCCTACATGGCCAAGCTGGACGCGAACCAGTTGGATATCCTGGACTTCGTGAACAAGCTGTCCGAGATCGCCACGCCTACCATCTATCCGCCCACCGGCGCTTCCGAGATCGACGCGCTCTTCAAGAGCATCGGCGAAGCCGTGCAGTTTGACGCCAAGACTCCCGCTGACGCCGCCAAGGAACTCTACGACCAGGCTGTCGCGATCCGCTCGAAGTAATTTCGCGAGGGTTGTTCAGCAAGATTCCCATTAATGCGGGGAAAGCCGTACAGCGCTGCATGTAGTCCGTCCGGCTTTCCCCTCTTTCCAGGTTCAAGCTTGTAACGTCCTGCGGTTTCCTTGCATTTTCCAAAAAGGAGGCTGATGCCTTGAAAAAGTCCCACACAAACAGGCCGTGGGAGGCATATGTTTTCCTTGGCCCATGGCTCATCGGCCTGCTATGCTTCACCGTCATCCCAATGTTCATGTCGCTGTATTTTTCCCTCACCCAGTATGACATGGCTACCGCGCCCAAATTTATCGGCCTTGCCAATTACCTGGACATGGCCCGTGATCAGCGGCTTATAAAGAGCCTGCAGGTCACCTTCACCTATGTGGGATGCAGCATCCCCCTGCAGCTCTCCTTCGCGCTGCTGCTGGCGACGGTGCTCAAGAAAAACAGGCGCGGCGTGCGCTTGTACAGGGCGATCTTTTACCTTCCGTCCCTTTTTGGCGGCAGCGTGGCAGTGGCCCTGCTGTGGCGCCAGATATTCAACAAGACAGGCGTCATCAACCGCCTGCTGGACCTGTTCGGCATCGTGGGCAAGAACTGGATCGCCACCCCATCCACCGTGCTTTCCACGCTGGTGGCCCTGGCCGTCTGGCAGTTTGGGTCATCCATGGTGGTGTTCCTGGGCGGGTTAAAGCAGATTCCCGTCGACTATTACGAGGCGGCCGAGATTGACGGAGCCAACAAGGTGCAAATATTCTTCAAGATCACGCTGCCCTTATTGACGCCCATGGTGTTTTTCAACCTGGTGATGACCATTATCAACGCATTCCAGGCGTTTACGCCCTCGTACATCATCAGCCAGGGCACCGGCGGCCCCATGGATTCCACCATGTTCTACACGCTGTATCTGTATTTGAAGGGATTCCGGCAGTTCGCCATGGGTTATGCCTCCGCCATGGCCTGGGTGCTGCTTGTGATTATTGCCATTGTGACCGCGCTGATGTTTGCCGCCGCCAACAAGTGGGTCTACTATGATGACGTGGAAAAGGGGGGAGCACGTTGAAACACAGGTACGCACGCAATGCTGCGTATCACATCCTGATCCTCCTGTTCGGCTTTTCGATGCTGTATCCCCTTTTATGGATGCTCAGCGCGTCGTTCAAGACAAACGGGGAGATCTTTTCGGGAACGAATTTCTTTCCGCTGGCGCCTACCCTCAGCAATTACCAAAGCGGCCTGAAGGGTGTGTCGGGATACGGCTTCCTGCACTTTTTCGGAAACTCGTTCCTCGTCGCGGGTTTGTGCATGATCGGCAACATACTGTCCTGCTCCATGGCGGCATACGCCTTCTCCAAGCTGAATTTCAGGCTGAGGGGTTTTCTGTTCACCATCATGCTGGGCACGCTGATGCTGCCCTTCCATGTGCGCCTGATCCCGCAGTACATTGTTTTCAACAAGATCGGCTGGGTGGATACATTCCTGCCGCTGGTTATACCCAAGTTCTTTGCCACGGAAGGGTTCTTCGTATTCCTGCTGACCCAGTTCATGCGCACCATCAGTAATGAGCTTTTGGAAGCGCCGCGGATCGACGGCTGCAACACCTTTCACATTTTCGGCTACTTTATTTTCCCGCTGTCCGTGCCCGCGCTGGTGACGGTGGCCATCTTCACCTTTATCTGGACATGGAACGACTTTTTCTCGCAGATGATCTACCTGTCCGACCCCGGCAAGTTTACCGTATCCCTGGCGCTGCGCATGTTCGTGGATGCCACGGGGCAGAGCTCCTGGGGCGCACTGTTTGCCATGTCCTGCCTGTCTTTGCTGCCGCTTTTCACGCTGTTCATTGTGTTCCAGCGGTATCTTGTGGAGGGGATCACTGCGGGCTCGCTCAAAGGTTAATCGCACTATCGCTGAAAGGAAGTCCTTTCCCATGAAAACGCATGTTGGAGACAAGTATGGCCGCCACGTGGTTATGCACCTTGGCAAGGGCGAACTGGTCCTGGAATCCATCCAAAGTGAAATAAAGCGCTTGAACATACGCGCCGGCATCGTGACCTCCGGCATTGGCTCCGCCCGAAAAATCGTGTTCCACCGTATCGGCAGCCTTGAGAATGATCCTCTGAATATATTTATCACCAAGGAAGAGCCGACAGAAATCGGCGCCATCCAGGGCTTGATCATCGATGGGGAGCCGCACCTGCATATCGTCTGCTACGGGGAAAATGGCAGCTACGCCGGCCACCTGGAGCCCGGCTGTGAGGTGCAGTACCTGGCGGAGATCAGCATCATCGAGCTAATGGATGCCGACCTTGTCCGCAGGCTGGATGAATTCGGCATCTCCTACATCGACAAGCGCTGACGGTTATGAAATGCGGCTGTGTCGCCACCCCTGCGGATTACCCCTTGTTGGTTCAGGCCGGATTTGATTACGTTGAGCTTTCCGGGCGCAATGTCTGTGCCATGGATCTGGCGGCATTTTCCGACCTTCGGCGCATGATACAGGCGGAGGGCTTGCCCTGCCTGGGTTTTAACGCCTACTGCCCGCCGGAGGTAAGGATTGCCGGGCCGGGCTTTTCTGCCCCGGCCGCCCGGGAATACGCGCTGCGCATCATGGATCGGGCAGCGGCGCTGAATGTCCAGGTGGTGGGGATCGGTTCGCCCATGTCCCGCGGCCTTCCGGAGGGGTTTGACCGTCACCTGGCCATGCGCCAGGCGGAAGAATTCTTCGCCGTCACGGCGGAGGTCTTTGCCGAACAGAACATTTACGTCTGTGTGGAAGCGCTGGGGCCTTGCTATTGCAACTTCATCAACAGCATATATGAAGCCCAAAGCATCGTACACGCGGTGAATATGGAAAATGTCAAAGTCGTCCTGGACTTTTATAACATGGAGCACAGCGGGGAAGCGGATATCCCGCTTTCTCCATTTATCGGCGACATTGTGCATGCCCATATCTCCGATGACGCGGGCAGCCCGAAAATGCGCTGGTTCCTGAAACCTGAAAAGCGGGAGCTGCATACCGCGCGCATAAGAAGACTGTACGGCGTGGGCTATCAAGGCGCGGTGACGCTGGAGATTGATCTTGCCGCTGACTTGTGCGAAGCAAGGCAATCCCTTCGCATGTTGAAGGATGTTGCCCATATATGATGGCAAACGAAACTATATGCATCTTTGGATACGGGCTTTACCATCCTCACAAGAAAAGTGTAGGGCGGGGGCTTGCTCCCGCCGCACGTATCATACAGAAACAGGATATGATCTGCATACGGCGGGAGCAAGCCCCCGCCCTACGCTATGCTCATGGTGTATGAACTTACCCGACCATAAGGAGGAATGAATCATGGCACCCAAATCGCAGCGGAAAATCATCGTCAGCGCGGCCGTCACCGGCGGCGTACATACGCCCAGCATGTCCAGGTACCTGCCCCGCAACCCCGATATGATTATTGAAGACGCGGTAAACGCCGCCAAGGCCGGCGCGGCCGTGGTGCACATTCACGCCCGCCGGGCGGAGGATGGAAAGCCCACCGCCGATTACGATACCTTCGAATACATTCTCTCCCGCATCAAAAAGCAGAGCGACGTGGTCATCGGCATCACCACCGGCGGTGCCCAGGGCATGACGGTGGAGGAGCGGTTTGCCGTAATCCCGCGCTTCAGCCCGGAGATTGCCTCCGCCAACGGCGGCACCATCAACTTTTGCTTCTCCCGCCTGGCCGACGAGATCGGCACCTTTGAGTACGAATGGGAGAGGCCCTTTATCGAACGTACCTGGGATAACCTGTTCAAGAACACCTTCCGCGACATCGAGTACTGCATCAATATGATGAACTCCTGCGATACGCGGCCGGAATTCGAACTGTTCGATTATGGCCAGTTGGCGAACCTCCATCACTTCGTGCAAAAGGGCATCGTGCGCAAGCCCATTTATCTGCAGTTCGTGCCCGGCATCATGGGTGCCATGCCCATCAGCAACGAGGGCATGCTTTTCATCATCGACCAGGCAAAGAAAATGTTCGGACCGGATGTGCAGTACTGCACCGTAGCCCCCGGCCGGCGCATGTTCCGCATGGCGGCCATGATGGCTTTAAACGGCGGCAACGTGCGGGTGGGCCTGGAAGACGGCTTGTATATCAAGCCCAACGGCGAGCTGGCCAAGTCCAGCGGCGAGCAGGTATCAAAGATCGTGCGCATCCTTGAGGATTTGGACTTTGAGATTGCCAAACCCGACGACGCCCGGGAGCAGCTTCAACTGAAGGGCCGCGACAAGGTCAATTTCTAGGAGGCCGTTATGTTTCAAAAGTCAGTGATCGTATCCATGGCCCGTACCGCCATCGGCACATTTGGCGGCAGCTTGAAAAGCAAAACGGCCATAGAGCTTGGCGCCATCGCGGCCAGGTCCGCGCTGGAGCGCTCCCGTGTGCCCGCCGCAATGGTGGATGAGGTTGTATTCGGATGCGTTGGGCAGTACGGCCTGAACGCTTTCCTCTCCCGGCTGGTGGGGCTTTCTTCCGGCGTGCCGGAAACGGCCTCCGCCCAGACGGTGAACAGAATGTGCGCCTCCGGCCTGCAGGCCATCGTCACGGCCTCCCAGCTGATTGAGTCCGGCGATGCCGATGTCACCTTGGCCGGCGGTGCGGAAAGCATGTCCAATTATCCCTACACCTTGCAGGATGCACGCTTCGGCATGCGCATGGGCGTTCAAGAAACGGCCTTGCTGGACGCGCTGACCACCGCGCTGTGCGAGCCCACTTCTGGCGAGAAGGTGCATATCGCCGTCACCGCTGAGAACATTGCGCAAAGGTACGGCCTTACAAGGGAAGAACTGGACGCCTATGCGCTTAAGGGACAGCGCCTGGCCAGGGCCGCTATTGAAAACGGGCTGTTCAAGGAAGAAATCGTGCCTGTGGAGCTAAAAGGCAAAGGTGAAGTTACGGTGTTTGACACCGATGAGCATCCCCGCGATACCAGCCTTGACAAGCTTGCGAAATTGAAACCCTTCGTGAAGTCCGACGGCGTGGTCACGGCCGGCAATGCCAGCGGCATCAATGACGGCGCGGCCGCCCTGGTGATCGTATCCCGCGAAAAGGCGTCGGAGCTGGGCGTTATGCCTATTGCCCGTGTGGTGGATTTTGCCTGCGCCGGCGTCGACCCCAAATACATGGGCCTGGGGCCCGTGGATTCCACCCGCAAGCTTCTAAAAAAGACCGGCCTGTCCCTATCCGATATCGGCCTGGTAGAGCTCAACGAGGCCTTTGCCGCCCAGGCGGTGGGGTGCATCAAGGAACTGGGCCTGAACCCCGATATCGTCAACGTCAACGGTTCCGGTATCGCACTGGGCCATCCCATCGGCGCCACCGGTGCCATCATCTCCATCAAGCTCATCAACGAAATGCGCCGGCGCAGCATCCGCTACGGCCTCGCCACCCTTTGCATCGGCGGCGGCCAGGGCATGAGCGTGCTGTTTGAGGCACTGTAGGGGAGGCACCTCCTCCCCTAACCCCACCGCTCAAGGGATATATCCCTTGAGAACCCCAGTACAGGAAAAGGCACTTTCGCTTTTTCCAGCATCATGGGTTCAGCCAAACTTCTGGTCATCCTACTGGTTTAACATTTGTACTCGGAGATAACTTGCTATTCGCGCGATTTTGTACAATCAACCAGGCAGATGGCGACCGAAGGTTTCCAAAGGCTTCGAAACCCCGATTCCGCCTGTAGCGGGAATGAGAGGGTTGGAGGAGGGCAGCCAAAAGGAGCAGTGCAAGCGGCAGCGCCGCAATGCGACTATTGAGCTGGCTGGACCGACCGGAAAGCCCTTTGGTCGCGTCCGAAGACGCGAAGTCCTTTCTCTTGAATAGCAATACTTTATCCAACCGAAGCAGTGAATCATTCGCCGCTGCGCTAGTTATCCATGCATTAGCAGATAGAAAGCATATAGCGCCACCCAAAGGAAGTGACACCCTTTGAACGAGCAAATCCTCAACAAGCAATCCGCCCTTGCCGCCTATCCGGCCTATGACCATGTATTGGTATCCCAAAACCTGCAAGCCGCGCTTTCCGCCCTTCACCGTAAAATCGTCGTCCTGGACGATGATCCCACCGGCGTGCAGACGGTCCATGGGGTGTACGTGTACACCGACTGGTCGGAGGAAAGCATCCGGGCCGGCTTTGAAAGCCCCGAATCCATCTTCTTCATCCTCACCAATTCTCGCAGCTTCGATGGTAAAAAGACTGCCTCAGTGCATGAGGAGATTGCCCGCAGGGTGTTGAAGGTATCCCGGGAAACCGGCAAGCAGTTTCTTTTGATCAGCCGCGGTGATTCCACGCTGCGCGGGCATTATCCCCTGGAAACGCAGGTGCTTCGCGAAACGTTGGAGCGAGAAGCAAACAAAAAAATTGACGGCGAGATTCTGCTGCCCTTCTTTTTGGAGGGCGGGCGCTACACCATCGATAATGTGCATTACGTGGCATCAGGCGATGTTTTGACCCCCGCCGGGCAGACGGAGTTTGCCGGGGACAAGACGTTTGGCTACGTAAGCTCCAACCTGTGCGAATGGATCGAAGAAAAGAACGGCGGCGCGTATAAAAAGGAAGATGTGACATGCGTTACACTTGCTGAATTGCGCAGCCTTGACTACGCATCCATCGAGCAAAAGCTGCTATCTGTTTCGAATTTCGGGAAAGTGGCGGTCAACGCCATCGATTACGCAGATGTGGAAGTCTTCGTCACTGCCCTGGTTTCCGCCCTGAACAAGGGGAAGGAATTCCTGTTCCGCAGCGCCGCGGCGCTCACCAGGGTACTGGGCGGCATACAGGGCCGGGAAGTGCTTTCAAGGGAAGAGCTTGCCGACAAGGAAAACAAAAACGGCGGCCTGATCCTCATCGGGTCCCATGTGAAGCGCACCACCCAGCAATTGGAGCAGCTTCAGAAGGCTGACTTCATCACCTTTGTGGAGTTCAACCAGCACCTGGCGGTAGACGAAAGCAAGCTTGCCGAAGAACAAAAGCGCGTCATCGCCATTGTGGAAGAAGAAATCAAGGCCGGCCGCACCGTGGCCGTATATACACGCCGGGACAGGCTGGACCTGAACACCGCCGACAAGGAAGAGGAGCTGCGCCTGTCGGTGCGCATATCGGACGCGGTGGCCGGCATCGCCGGTAATCTTACCGTGCGGCCCAACTTCATCATCGCCAAGGGCGGCATCACCTCCAGCGACGTAGGCGTAAAAGGCCTTCGGGCAAAAAAGGCGCTGGTGCTGGGACAGATTTTAAAGGGCGTACCGGTATGGCTTACCGGGCCGGAAAGCAAGTTCCCCCGCATGCCCTATGTGATCTTCCCCGGCAACGTGGGTGACGAGAACGCGCTGTACGACGCGGTATTGAAACTGCAGCCTTAATAAAGGGGAGGAAATGATCATGCGTTTTTCAGGCAAAATTGCCGTGGTCACCGGCGCGGCCCAGGGCATCGGCGCGGCCATCGCCAAGCGGCTCTATGATGATGGGGCGGAGTATGTGGCGCTGCTGGATTTGAACGCGCAAAAGCTGGAGGAAGCCGCGTCGGCTATCGATCCGGAGGGAAAACGGGCGGGGGCCCACGTGTGTAACGTATCTAAGAGCGATAGCGTTCTGGAAGTGTTCGGGCAGATCGAGCGGCGGTTTGGCCGCATCGACATACTGGTCAACAACGCCGGCATCACCAGGGATGCCATGCTCCACAAAATGACCGACGAGCAGTGGCTTTCCGTAATCGACGTGAACCTGAACAGCATGTACTACTGCTGCAAGGCGGTTGTGCCCGGTATGCGGGAGCGCAAGTACGGCAAGATTGTGAACCTGGCCTCCGTATCCGCTTTCGGAAATATCGGGCAGACCAACTACGGCGCATCCAAGGGCGGCGTCATCGGCTTCACCAAGTGCCTGGCCAGGGAAGTGGCCAGAAGCCGCGTGACTGTGAACTGCATCGCCCCCAGCTACATCAATACCGATATGCTGCGCGCCGTGCCCGAGCAGGTTATGCAAAAGTTCCTGGCCGCCATCCCCATGGAACGGCTGGGCGAGCCGGAGGAGCTGGCCGCGGCGGCAGCCTTCCTGTGCTCCGACGATTCCAGCTTTATCACCGGCGAATGTCTGGTGGTATCCGGCGGATCGTATATGTAAGCTTTCGGCTTTCGTGAAAATCGCTGACGCATTTATTCCCGCCTGCACATGTGCAGGCGGGATTTGCTTTGCAATCAATCATATAGGGCATATAATAGGTCTTGATAATGGTATGTAAATAATACTGCCCCCAAAAGCAAATGCGGCGGATACGGCAGACCTCCCCCGGCCTCCTTCGTCTGCAGCCCCCTGGGGTAGCCCTTCTCGAGCCTCCCTCTGGAGGGAGGTGCCGCCCGCAGGCGGCAGAAGGAGGTTAAGGCACCTTCGTTTTCATTCCTTGGGGCGATTCTCGCATTCCACTTCGAACAGGAGGACCTTCTATGAGTATCCTATCCAACAGTGTGCATACGGGCCTTTTTGTGGAGAACGTAGAGAAAATGGTATCCTTCTACCGGGATATCCTTGGTTTTGAAGCCGACTGGGACGGCGGGCCGTTTGCCAGCTTCAAAGTAAAAGACGGCGGATTGTTTATGTTTGACAGGAAGCAGTTCGCCGAAGCCATGAAGCTGGAATACTGTCCGCCCAGGGGGCTGAATCAAACCATGGAGATCGGCATCGGCGTTCCTTCAAAAGAGGATGTGGACATCGAATACCGTAGGCTTAAGTCCTTGGGCGTGCAATCCCTGACGGGCGAGCCTGTCACACAGCCCTGGGGGCAGCGGAACTTCTGGATCGCCGATCCGGAAGGGAATTTCATCGAAATCGGCTGCTGAAGGCTGCTGCCGCGTTACCCTTGCGTCTGTGCCTTTGTCAGCCGGTTATAGGCCACGGTCTCCACTTTCAGCAGTACCAGCGCAGCTATTTCCAGCGCGGCGACGTAGGCCGCCTGGCCCAGGCTTTGCAAAAAGTACAAAGGCGTGCCTGTCGGTGCGTTGCGCAGGAAAAAATAGTTTGTTTGGAATATGGAATTGAAGCCCATCACAAGCAGCAGCAGTATATTTCCCCACAAAAAGACCCGGCCCAAAGCCATCTGCCTTGGCCGGGTTCCATTTGCCATACGCAAAAACGGCGCCAGTACAATCAGCGCGTGCAGGCTATAAAAGGCGGTTTCCATGGCAAAGGGCCAGGGGCTGGGCATCACCGCCGGGAAAATAAGCGCGGCCGCCGCGCCGGGCACGCCCAGAAAGAGCGTGAATTCCAACAGGCTGATGGACTTTGTAAGCAGCATGAACGGCGTTAATACCCCCATAAAGCTGCACAGGTGCAGGGGGAGAGCCGTTCCGATTCCCGCCAGGCCCATTTTCCATAACAGGTAAATTTGGGTTGCCATGCAAAGCGGAACCACAATGGATACCGCCAAGGATGCGGCTGCTTGAAGCCGCTTTGCATGGCGGTTTTCCCCTACCGCTCGCCAGAAGCGTATGCGCCGCATGACAAACAGCAGGGGAGCCGCCCATAAAATAAACACCGCCAGGGACATCAATATAACCTCATGCGCCGCCCGGTTTTCCGGGAACCATGCTCAGGCCCGCCAGGGATTCTTCCATTTCTTCCAGCGTAAATACCGGCACTTGACAGCTGCCCTCCCGGCACAGGTAATACGCGGCTGGGTGGCCCATGGCTTCGCGGCCCTTTAATATGCCGGGCATGTCCATATGGGCCGCCTGCGCGTGCCGCGCCGCTGCGGAGCCAAGCGGCAGGAAGTGTTTCCCCACAGCTTTGGCAAAGGCTTCGATATCCTTTTCCTCCCGGGCGACGCAAACTGCCTCCGCGGGCAGAAAGCAGCGCTCCAGCCCGGCCACCAGCCCGAAGCAATAGCCGGATGGGTGGTCCTGCGCGGAGCCGGCCAGCTTTTCCACCGTGCGGGTGGCGTATTCCATCCACGCGTCTTCCCCCGTCAGGCGGGACAGCTCGAACAGCACATAGGCCGCCATGGAATTGCCGCAGGGCGCCGCGCCGTCGTAATGCTCCTTGGGCCTGAAGATAAGGCCCGCCTCCGCCTCGTTCATGAAAAAGTCGCCCTGCTTGTCATCAAAGAATTTGCGGACCATCAGCCGGCACAGATGCTCGGCTTTTTGAATGTGGCCGGCCTGAAAGTCCGTGCGGTACATGGCAAGGCTTGCCCATGCCATGGCTGCGTAATCCGAAAGACCGCCTCGCCCGCCTGCTTTTCCATCCCGCCAGTAGGCATACAGTTCGCCGTTCTTGTCCGTCAGCATCATTTGGGCAAACATCAGCCCCTTATGCGCCGCGGTCAAATATTCCGGCTTGTTCAGGGCATAGGCCGCCTTGCACAGCGCCGCTATGGCCAAGCCGTTCCATTCGGTGAGCACCTTGTCATCCGTAAAGAGCGTGCGGGTGCTTTTGCGGTACTCGTACAGCTTTTTTCGAAGCGGCCGCAAATTCTCCTCTTCCTCCTGGGAATCGTTAAGGCGGTTCAGGATGGATTTTCCCTCCAGCACGCCGCCTTCCGTCACGCCGTAGAACTGGCAGAAGCGCTTTCCCTCCGCCGCGCCAAGTACGTTCTCTATTTCCGCCGGGGTAAAGGTGTAGTAGGCGCCTTCCTCACCGCCCGTATCCGCGTCCTGGGCGCTGTAAAAACCGCCCTCCGGGTTTGTCATTTCGCGGATGAGGTAGTCAAGCGTTGCGGTTGCCACACGCCAGTACAGGGGCTTTCCCGTAATCTGGAACGCCTCGGTGTACGCCATGGCCAACAGCGCGTTGTCATACAACATTTTCTCAAAATGGGGGATCAGCCATTTCCTGTCCGTGGCATAGCGGCTGAAACCGCCGCCCAGGTGGTCGTACATGCCGCCCCGGTACATGGCCGCCAGCGTCTTCTCCGCCATATGCAGGGCACGCTTGTCCTGCTTCAAAATGGCCCAGCGCGTCAAAAACATCAGCACGTGCGGTGTTGGGAATTTAGGCGCGCTGCCAAAACCGCCGAACTGGTCATCAAAGCGGGCATCCAGCTCCATCCTGGCCTGATGCATCAGCTCCCTGGTCATTTTGCCGGCCGCGGGGGTTGCCGACTGTGCGAAGGCCTGGGCAACCTGCCGGCCGTTTTCCTTCAGCGAGGCCGGGTCCTCCCGCCACCTGCGGGCAATGGTCTTCAGGATATCCTCAAATCCGGGCTGGCCGTAGGCCGGCTTTTTGGGAAAGTAGGTGCCGGCGAAAAAGGGATGCTGATCCGGCGTCATGAACACCGAAAGCGGCCAGCCTCCGGAGCCGTTCATGGCTTGGCATACCTGCATGTATACCGCGTCCACATCCGGCCTTTCCTCCCTGTCCACCTTGACCGGGACGAAATGCTCATTGAGCAGCCCGGCAGTTTCCGCATCCTCAAACGATTCGTGGGCCATTACGTGGCACCAATGGCATGTGCTTTACCGGCACAAACTAGCTGTACCCAACAGAAAGGAAGACAGGCTTGTTTTCAAGCCTTGCCTTTGCAAAGGCTTCCTCGCCCCAGGGATGCCAGTCTACGGGATTGTTGGCATGCTGTATGAGATAAGGCGAAGTTTCCTTGATCAGTCTATTGGGTACTTGTTGTTGATTGCGCACAAAACCACCTCCTTTTTTGCGGTCTTCATATTTCCTTCCTATTCTTTCCGGCGGCTTTGCGCATTATGCTTTTCTGCCTGCGGACAGGCTTATATGTAAAAGGGCTCCGCAGCGGAGCCCAGCCGTATGGATATCCGTTACTCCGGATAGGGGCTGCTGTCGATGTAGATATCGCCGTACTCCTTCAGCACATTGGTCATGCCCCTGTTGGCTACCTGGATCAGGTCCTCCTGTGTTTTGATTTCATCCGCGTGGCTGTCCACGATCTCCCGCACCGAGGCGTGCAGGGAGTAATAATATTCCGCCGCCTGATTGTTTTTGTCCAGCAGGTTTTGAAGCTTTGTCTGCATGTTTTCATCTCCCTTTGGTTAAGTATGCCCGGGGCATAAAAAAGAAACCCTTCTTATCAAGGAGGATTTCTCAAAATGCAGATAACCCGCAGTATTGCTGATCTCAGGCCTTATTTTCCTCTTCCGGATTTTTTTGCTCTTCCGGCGTCTGAAATGGCGCTTGAACAAGTGCCGCCTGTTCATCCAGCTTTGAGGAGGGCGCTTTTATGATGCCGCGTGTGGTTTGTACAACCGTTGTAATCGCTCCGACCACCAGCGTCATATAGTAAGTGAACAACCGCCATAAAAGCAGTGCGGAAAACATTTCGGTGGCCGGGAATATATTCTTCATGTAGGTGGAAAAGCCGAATTCCTGGGCGCCGGAAGCGCCGGGCAGCGGCGTGTAGGATGCGCTGATATACAGCATCAGGGCCATGGTTATAATTTGTATGGTGGGCATGCCGCGAAGGCCCAGCGCGTGGTACACGAACACGGTCACCAGCATGATGGAAAGCACCTGAAGGCCGTTGATAAAAAGCTGGACAAGCAGCTCCTTTGGCCTTTTGCGGATCAGCATCACGCTGCTGTGGAAGGTGGCCAGTATACCTTCCCATTTGGCGGCGGATTGTACGGGGTCCTTGCAGATGTGCATGAGCGTGCCGACACGAATAAACAGCAGGATGAAGAAACGGACCATCCTTTTGTTGACGACCATGAAGATTATCAGGCATACGGAGAAGGAATTGAACAGGTAGCCTGCGATCAAAAACACCTTCAGGCCCCAAAGCTGGTCTTGTACAAAGCCGGGCTGGGCTATCCAGGCGATCCCGCCCAGTACCAGCAGCATAAGCTGGAAGCAGAAGAATTTCAGCGTTAGCACGGAGGAACCGACACCGATGGGTACGTCCCTTTTTTTTAGATAATATACCTGCATAGGCTGCCCGCCGCTGGCTCCCGGCGTGATGTTTGAATAATACAGGCCCATCAGCGACACGAACATAACGTACTTGAAATTCAGCGGGTAACCTTGCTTGTAAAGAAAGTAAGCAATAGAAGCGCTTTCCAATAGCAAAAAACAAGCCCAGGCACCCAGGCATGCCACAAGCCACAAGGGGGATATGTTGGAAAAAGCCTGTCCGATATTTTTTAGCTCATTGTTGTTGATACCGATGATCAGTATAAACAGCAAGGTGCCCAAAATGAAGGCGATATTCAAATTTCTTTTTGTGGCAGCTTTCATTTGACCCCCTGAGGATGGTCTTGGCCATCATGCAAAGTTGAGTATACCATATGTTCCTGAAACAGGCAAGGTATGGCAGGATTGTTTCTTTCATACTGCGCTTTGTATTAAGCAGGCAGGAATACATTGGCAAAACAACTCTTTCCGGGTTGCCTTTTGACCGGGATCATGGTATGCTCGAAACAGAAGTATCCTTTTTCCGCCTAAGCTATGTCAGATAGTAGTAAGGCGCCTAGACGAAAGGAGGACACTCATTGCGAAAAAAACTGGTATCCAAGGTACGGGAATCCCTTTCCTCCGTCCTTCCCATCACCGGAATCGTTCTGCTGCTGGCCTTTACCATTTCGCCCATGCAGGTAGGCGTTCTGGGGCTGTTTTTGATGGGAGCGCTGATGCTGATCCTGGGCATGGGTCTTTTCACTTTGGGCGCGGATATGGCCATGATGCCCATGGGAACGCACATGGGCGCGCACCTGACCAGGCGGCGCAGGCTGTATTTGATGATCCTGGTTTCCTTTTTGATGGGCATACTTATTACCATCGCGGAGCCTGACTTAAGCGTGCTGGCCAGGCAGGTCCCAGCCGTGCCCGATGCCGTGATTATCGGCGCGGTCGCCTTGGGGGTGGGGTTGTTTCTGGTGCTGGCGGTTTTGCGCATCGTGTTCCAGATTTCCCTGCGCATACTGCTCATCATCTTTTATCTGGCCGTTTTTGCCCTGACGGCTTTTGCCAATCCGGATTATCTGGCGGTGGCCTTCGATTCCGGAGGCGTCACCACCGGCCCCATCACGGTGCCCTTCATACTGGCACTGGGCATCGGCGTGGCCGGTGTGGGAGCCGGGAAGAGCGGGCAGGACGATTCCTTCGGCCTGGTTGCACTGTGTTCCATTGGACCGATCCTGGCGGTAACGCTGATGGGCCTATACTATCCCGCCGCTCCGCAGGCTGTTCTGGAGACAGCAATGAACAATCCCGGGACCACAACCGATATGCTGGCGCTGTTTGGCCATGCCTTGCCCCATTATTTCAGGGATGTGGCCATTGCGCTGAGCCCCATGGTAGCCCTGTTCCTTTTCTTTCAGTGGCGTTACCTGAAGCTGCCCAAAAGCCAGCTTGCCCGCATGGCGGTGGGTGTATTGTACACTTACTTGGGCCTGGTGGTCTTCCTGGCCGGGGTGAACGTGGGCTTTATGCCCGCAGGCAATCTGCTGGGCCGCCAGATCGCGTCCCTGCCCTTTCGTTGGATCCTGGTCCCGCTGGGCATGGTGATCGGCTACTTTATTGTGTCGGCGGAGCCGGCCGTACATGTGCTTGTAGAACAGGTGGAGGAGCTGACCGGCGGCACCATTTCCAAAAAAGCGATGATGGGCAGTCTTGCCGCGGGTATGGCACTGTCCGTTGGCCTGTCCATGGTGCGGGCCATGACGGGCATCAGCCTGTGGTTCTTTCTGGTGCCGGGGTACCTGCTGGCGCTGGTTTTATCCTTCTTTGTGCCCCGCATTTTTACGGCCATCGCCTTCGATTCCGGCGGCGTTGCTTCCGGGCCCATGACGGCTACGTTTCTGCTGCCCTTCGCCATGGGCGTCACATCCGCCGTGGGTGGCAATATCATGAGGGATGCTTTCGGGACAGTGGCCATGGTGGCCATGACGCCGCTGATTACCATCCAGGTGCTGGGCCTTGTATATTCGCTCAAATCCCATAAGGACAGGCAGGCGCCGCTGCCGGAGGAAGAGAGTGCTCCGGAATCCGAGGACATCATTGAGCTGTAACGGTTTTCCGTTTATTTATCAAGGAGGGGAGAACATGGAATTTGGGCAGGGCGCATGCGCGGAAAAAGAGGACGCCTGCGCCGTGAAGCAAGGTCCGGCGGTGCATTTGAAGCTTCTTGCGGCCATCGTGGACAGGGGCAAGGGACAAAGCGTGGCGGATCTTCTGATAAAGGAGGGCGTGCTCTTCCATACCATCCTGCTGGGCAGGGGCACAGCCCGAAAAGCATTGTTGAACTACCTGGGCCTGGGGGAAACGGAAAAGGATGTGGTGATCAGCACCATACAGGCGGAAAGCGGCCTGCATGTGCTCAGAAAGCTTCTTAAGGCCATGCGCCTGGACGCGCCGGGCCGGGGCATCGCTTTCACCGTTCCACTATCCAGCGTGGGCGGAATAAAAACGCTGAGTTATCTTTCAGGGCTTGCGCATCATACCCCCGGCAGGGAAACGGCATCCAAATACGAGGTGAATGATATGGACAACCATGAGCATAGTCTTGTGATTACGATTGTGAACCGCGGTTTTTCAGACCAGGTGGCGGAGGCCGCCGCAAGGGCCGGGGCCCGGGGCGGCACGGTTTTGCACGGCCGCAGCGCGGCCCGCGAGGAGGCGGAAAAATTCTTCGGCATCACCATCCAGCCGGAAAAGGAAGTGGTGCTCATTCTTTTGCGCCGGGATCAAAAACATGCCGTCATGCAGGAAATCTGCAAATCCGCCGGCCTTTCAACGCCCGGCCACGGCTTCTCCTTCAGCCTTCCGGTAGAGGATGTGATGGGCATGGCGCCTGTCATCATGGAGGAGATGAACGAGGAGGAATAAACGCCGCCTGCTTTCCCAAAATAATTGAAGATATATTCATATGACTCTTGACACATATGAGCGGTCGCGCATATAATAAATATGAGCGATCGCTCACTTATTGTACTCCGGGCGAACACCGGGACGAAAGGCGGAAGACCTATGGTCAGGAATTACCGGCTGAAGGACCTGGATTGCGCGAACTGCGCCATGAAAATAGGGCATGCGGTCAGCGCGCTTACGGGCGTGAAAAATGCGCAGGTGCATTTTACATCCCAGCGGCTGACGGTGGAATTTGCGGGGGAACCCGCTTTGGAAATCGAGGCTCAAATCCGGGATGCGGTGAAGGCCATAGAGCCGGAAGCGAAGGTCCTTGACTGGCAGGAGCAGACCGCGGGCGATGCCGTGAAAGAAGAGAAAGGCAAACGGAAGGAATTCAAGCAGGCCTTTATGGCGGCCGGTGCTTCCCTGATGCTTCTCATTGCCGGCGTACTGCTGGAATCCGTCTGGCCGCTGGGCGAAACGGTATTATTGATTGCTTCCTATCTGCTGGTCGGCTTTCCTGTGATAAAGACAGCGTATACACGCTTGAAAAGCGGGCAGACGCTGGATGAAACGCTGCTGATGACCATTGCCACCATAGGAGCCTGGGCGCTGAACGAAGGCATGGAGGCGGCTGCGGTGATGCTGTTTTACCGTGTGGGCGAAACGCTGCAGGATATGGCGGTCCTAAAGGGCCGGTCCGATATACGGGCCCTTTCCAAGCTTGTGAGCGATACGGCCCATGTGGTGCTTGGGGAAGTGGTGGATATGCCTACCTCCGCTGTGCAGCCGGGTGATATCCTGGAGGTGCGCACGGGGGAGCGGATACCCGTCGACGGGGAAATTGTGCTGGGTTACAGCGCTCTGGACCTTTCCGCCCTTACCGGCGAAGCCGTCCCGGTGAACTGTGCGCCTGGAGACAAGGTACTCTCCGGCAGTCAAAATACAGGTGCCCTGATTCGCGTGTTGTGTGAAAAGCCTGCCGCCGAAAGCACCGTTGCCCGCATCCTGCGCTTAACGCGGGAGGAGGCGGCCAGGAAAGCCGCCCCGGAACGGTTCCTTGGCAAATTTGCCGCCATATACACGCCGTCGGTTGTTGCCGCGGCCGTATTGATCTTTCTTTTACCGCCCCTGCTGGGTCTGGGCAGCTTTGCCGATTGGGGCTACCGCGCGCTGCTGCTTTTGATGATCAGCTGCCCCTGCGCCCTGGTTCTGTCCGTACCGCTAAGTTACGTGGCCGGTATGGGCGACAGCGCCCGCCGAGGCCTGCTCATCAAGGGCGGTGCGGCGCTGGAAGCGCTGGCGAAGGTGGATGCGCTGGCTTTGGATAAAACAGGCACATTGACGGAAGGCGTGTTCCGCCTGCAGGCGGTGCGTCCAAACGACGGTGTCCCGGCGGATGAATTGATGGAAGCGGCACTTTTGGCGGAAAGCAAAGCGCAGCATCCCCTGGCCCGCAGCATCGTTACTTCCAGGCAGGCGCAGGATTGGCTTGCCTCCCATGCCCTTTCCCAAATGCCGGAAACGTATCAGGAGATACCGGGCAAAGGCGTCCTTCTACGGGAAAACGGGCGTGAGATAATATGCGGCAGCGTCAGCTTGCTTGCGGATAACAAGGTCGATATCCCCGCAGCGCATGCTGGCGATCAGGTGCATGCCGCGGTGAACGGAAGATATCTTGGCAGCTTCCACCTAAACGACGCACTGCGCAAGGAAGCGCCCCAGGTTTTGAACCAGCTGCATCAGTTGGAAGTCGGCTCCGTTACCGTGCTTACCGGAGATTCGGAAAAGGGCGCGCAGGCGGTGAACAGCCTTCCCGCCATTTCGAATGTCCGCGCCGGGCTTTTGCCGGAAGGCAAGGTGCAAGCCGTGAAGGAAATTGCCGCCTCCGGCCGCCGCGTGGCCTTTGTGGGGGATGGCATCAACGACGCGCCGGTGCTGGCCGCCGCCCATGTGGGCATTGCCATGGGCGGTATCGGCAGCCAGGCCGCCATGGAAGCGGCCGATTGCGTGCTGGCGGCCGGCACATTGACAGCATTGCCCGAGGGCATCAAAACGGCCCGTCGCACAGCCCGCATTGTACGGGTGAACGTAGCCCTGGCCCTTTCGGTAAAATTGCTGGTCATGGCGCTTGGCATGATGGGGATAGCCAATATGTGGCTGGCGGTCATCGCCGATGTGGGCGTATCCCTCCTGTGCGTGCTGCTGACCGGCACCATCCGCCTTGGCAGAAACGCAAGGAAAATCCAATACCAGGCTTGACAGGCTTTTATGGGGGCCGTCGTGCTAGTCGCATAATTGTATAGCTATTCAAGAGATGGCGTCCGAAGGTTTCCAAAGGGCGACCGGAAAGCCCTTTGGTCGCGTCCAAAGACGCGAAATCCTTCTTCTTGAATAACATTATGCAAAATGCGATCTGGGAGCGACAGCCCCTTTTTCTTTTGCATATAAAGAAATATCAAATTTAAATTTCAAATAGTAAGATATAGTTGACATTATGTCTGAGTTATGTTATGCTTCGGCTGTGATCACAGGCGAAAGGAGGGTGGTATCATGGGCAAGAACCTTCGCCTGAAGGCAGCCAGGGCCTTTCGGGATATGTCGCAAAAGGATGTGGCGGAGGCGGTGGGCGTAACCAGGCAGACCATCAACGCCATCGAAAACGGGGATTATAATCCCACCATCCATTTATGCATTGCCATCTGCAAAGCGCTGGGGAAAAGATTGGATGATCTATTCTGGGAGGAGGATGCGCATGAATCTTGACAAGAGGGGCTTGGATGAAAGGCAGCGGGCATACCGCGACCATGTGGGCCACCAGTGCTTTATGCTGCTGCTTTACGGTATCCTGATCGATACGGCGCTAAACGGGGCGGGTGTCAAGTGGCTTCCTTATCCGGCCAACATGATGGCGCTGCTTACCGTGTGCGCCGGCATCTACCAGGTGCGGATCATATTGAACAACGCGTTTCTTCCGCCGGGAGAAAACGCGCATCACAGGCGGCGCAAAACCATCGTCCTGGCTGCGTTTTCCGTGGCGGTGGCCGCGGTGGCTGCCGTTGTGGTGCTGCGAAACGGCGCGCTGCCCGTGCAGGAGGCTGCGCCCGGCGGGGACTCGGCCTCGGTGATATTGTTCATCATCTCGGCGGTAAGCCTGGTGATCGCTCTTGTGGCCGGCCTGGTCCAGCGCAGGCGGGACAGGGAAAACCGGGAGGAATAGCAAAGCGGCAGGGCTTGGAAAGGAGCGCGCGATGGCAGAGGACAAAAAGCAGTATGTATATGTGTTGAAGCTGATTCCTTCTTTATGGGCAGAGGAAAACTGGACGCCCCGGGAGGAGGCGATCGTAAGCGAGCATTTTCAGGCGCTTCAAAAAATGCTGGCCGAAGGCAGGCTGATCCTGGCCGGTAAAACGGATGGCCTGAACGAAAAGACGTTCGGCATCGTCCTCTTCGAGGCCGGTTCGGATGAGGAGGCCCAGACCATCATGCAAAACGATCCTGCGGTGAGGAAGGGGATCATGCGCGCGGAGCTTTTCCCCTACCGGGTCGCCCTGATGCGGAAAGACTGAAATTTTCGTATCGCTCATGAATGCACAATTGCAAAACCTTCGGGAGGCTGGCTGTTTTCCCTCCGTATTTTCCATAAGTGTGGTATACTCATGGATAACGGAGGGATTTACGTATGTCCAAAAGATTTGTTCTCCTGCTTGCCCTGTGCCTGCTGCTGCCCGGGGCCTATGCGCAGGAAAAAGGTACGGAGTTGCAGCTTGTGATGCATCCCGGGGAAACCATGGCCGCGCCCAAGGCGGAAAAGTGGGAATCCACTGATTCCAGCGTAGCTTCCGTGGACGATATGGGGAACATCACCGCCATTGCCCAGGGCGAATGCCAAATTATATTAACCGATGGCGGCAAGGAAACCGCCTATGCTTTGACGGTGGATGAAAATGTGCCTACGGAAATGATAAAAAAGGCCATCGCCGCCGCGGAAAACGAGTTTGTTACCCTGGACTTAAGGGGCATCAAGCGGGCGAACAAATACACAAAGTGGTACGCCAAAAAAGAAGGAGTGGCATTCGGCTGGTGCGGCGCTTTTGTGGGCTGGTGCTTCAATGAGGCCGGCATACCCATGTCCCGCGTGGAGAAGGCGGAAAAGGTGGATGACAGCGCCACCTGGGCCATCAGTGAAGCAAGTGTTGGCAAAATCCTCAAGGGGTATCAAAAGATGGAGCGCACCACCAATATCCCAAGGCCGGGATACATGGTAATTTACAGCGTAACGAAAAAGGCTTATAACAACATCCATACAGGCCTTGTCACGGAGGTCAAGGACCTGGGCGATGGCCGGTATCTGTTGACCACCATTGAGGGCAACGTATCCAGCCGTGTGAAGAAATACCAATACTATTACGACAGCACGGAGGAAGCCGCCCAAAAGCAGGAGAACATGGAGCCGCTGCCGGAGGAGTTGCAGGTGGATGAAAAAATATCCTACAAGCTGCACTCCAAGGACTGGTTTGTAAAGGTCTTCTGCCAAACGTACAAATAAAGTCATGGCAATGGCACGAAGATAAAATAAAAAGGAACAGGCCGCAGGCGTCTGAAAATGCCCGCGGCCTGTTTTTTTGCAGCAAAAATGCGCCCGGACACGGCCGGAAGGAAGACAGAGCCATAAATCATTCGGCGAAATTGCTGTCCAGCAGCCGCGCAATCGCGTCCACGGCCTTCTGCTCATCCTCGCCGTCCGCCACAAGATAAAGCTTCCCATCAATGGCGGTGCCAAGGGACAAAAGGCCCAGCATGCTCTTGGCGTTTATGACCTTGCTGTGGTGCTCGATCATGATGCGTGCATCGAAGCGGCTGGCCACCTGTACAAGCTGGGCTGCCGTCCGGCGCTGCAGCGCCTCGCGGCCGGGCAGGGCGACTTCTTTTCGTATCATGGTTCATCCTCCTTATGTGTTTGAAGCGCCTGCGAGAGCTCCACGATCTTGCGCAGGCGGTGATTGACGCCGGATTTGCCAAGGGGTGGGTCCAGCATTTCGCCGAGCTGCGAAAGCGTGGCATCCGGCTGTGATAGCCTCAGGCGCGCCACCTGCTGGAGGGATGGAGGTAGCGTGCCAAGGCCCTTTAACAGGGACAGTGCGCGTATGGCCTCGATCTGGCGGCGGGAGGCGTCCAATTGCTTCTCCATGTTGGAGGTGTCACAGTTCATCATACGGTTAACATGGTTCATTACATTCTTGTGGACGCGTGTATTTTCCAGGGACAGCAGCGCCTGATTGGCACCCATCAGGCCCAGCGCGGATACGATCTGTTCGCTCTCCTTCAAGTATACCACAATTGTGCCCTTTCGGGACATCTGTTTGGCCGGCAGGCCAGATTTTTCCATCAAGCGGATCAACGAGGATGCCAGGTTCTCTTCGCCGGCGATGATTTCAAAATGATACCCTTTTTCCGGGTTGGTGATGGAGCCGGCCCCCAAAAACGCGCCTCGCAAAAAAGCTTTGCGGCAGCACTGCCGAAGGGCGGTGTGCCTGGGCGTGGTGCGGACCATGTGCTTTGTTCCGTCCTCCCCGGTGGTCATCATGCCCAAGGCGGACAGAAGCTTCTGGGCATCCTCCGTTTCCAGGGTCAGTACGCTGCTGCGCTGCCCGCCCAGGCGGCTGTGGCGTATAAAATGCAGCAATGGGGTGATGGAAAGGAGTGTGCGCAAAAGAAGGAAGATGCGCCTGGCCAGCCCCGCGTTTTCTACCCGAAAGGTAAGGCGAACCTGTCCGCCCCCCCGCAAGGACAGGGTGGCGGATGTCTGCAAGAGCGCGCTCAATTCGCTGAGCATGCAGCAGGGCTTCCCAAAGGGAAGCCTTACCAGTTCATCCTTGGCGATGGAGGAAAAAGACAAGATGCCCTCCTTATAAGGTCGCCGGCAAAGTAAAGATAAATTAAACAAGCTTCCAGGGATGTAACGAAGGGGGTGGAACCCCTTCGTTTAAAATCGTCTCGGACGGCTTCGCCGTCCGGGCGGGGCGCTTGCGGAGCAAGCTTTCCTTACACGATTTCCTGGCCGTAAGCTTTCGCGCTGTCCGAGCGTAGTGAAGGACAGTGCGAAGGGTTACAAGGAAATCGTGCGAACTCGAGAAAATGATTTTATCATTTTCTCGACAGGCTATAGCATTTTCCAATGCGCCTGTTCCAGGTCCAGGTCCCTGTGGTTCACATCCACACGGTACCCCTGCTTGCGCAGGCGCGCGGCAAGCTCCTCGGCAATGGCCACGCTGCGGTGGGCGCCGCCGGTGCAGCCGATGGCCACCACCAGCCTGTGCTTCCCTTCCTCCTGGTAATGGGGCAGCAGAAAATGCAGCATATCCAGCGTCTTTACAAGAAATTCTTTCGTTACGGGATGCTCCAGCACATACGTTTTCACATCCTCGTCCAGCCCCGTGTGCCGCCCCAGCCCTTCCACATAAAAGGGGTTGGGCAAAAAGCGCACGTCCAATACCAGGTCGCCTTCCCTGGGCAGGCCGCGCTTGAAGCCGAAGGAAAGTATCTCCAGGCGCATGTACTGGGAATCGTTCTGCGTGGTCAGTATGTCGGACAGCATCTTTTGCAGGGCCCTGGGCCGAAGGGCGCTGGAATCGATGAGGTAGTTGGCCGTTTCCCGAAGGGGCTGCAAAAGCTCCCGCTCGGCCAGGATGGCCTCCTGCAATCCCACATTCTCGCTGGCCAGGGGATGGTCGCGCCTGGTTTCCTTGTAACGGCTCACCAGCACGTCGTCGCTGGCTTCCATAAACAGTGTTTCAATCTGATAACCGATCTCCCGTGTTTCGCTGATCACCTTGCGCACCGCTCCGGCATCGAAGAACTCGCCGCTGCGGACATCCACCGCCATGGCCACCAGGGGCACCCGCATGGGGGAGGTTTGGCAGGCCTCCATGAACTTGATGATCATCATGGGAGGAAGGTTGTCGATGCAAAAGGCCCCCAGGTCCTCCAGATAGCGGATGGCAACCGTTTTGCCCGCGCCGGACAGGCCTGTAAGGATCAAAAACCGCATTCCCTTTTCCTTCCTTCCTAAGCAGCAAAATTAAATATAGTGCATGGGGATGTCCTCCCCCACGATACGTACCTCCGGCGTCAGCCATACGCCGTGCTTTTCCTGTACGGTATGCTGCACCAGCGCGATCAGCTGCAAAAAATCCACCGCGGTGGCGTTGCCGGTGTTCACCAAAAACCCCGCGTGCTTTTCGCTGACCTGGGCGTCGCCCACCTTTACGCCGCGAAGCCCCGCCTGGTCAATGAGCTGCCCGGCGAAATGGCCCTCCGGCCGCTTGAAGGTGCTTCCGGCGCTTGGCACGTCCATGGGCTGCTTTTCGTTGCGGCGGCGGTTGAACTCCTTCATGTCCGCCCAGATGGCGTCCTTGTCGCCGGGATAGAGCTGGAACTTGACGGAGGTGATAATCAGCATCTCCTCCTGCGCGCGGCTGTGCCGGTACCCAAAATGCATCTCTTCCCCGGTGTAGGTGCGTATGAGGCCCTCCTCGGTGATGGCCTCCACCTCTACAATGGCTTCCTTCAGCTCACCGCCGTAAGCGCCAGCGTTCATGTACACCCCGCCGCCCACCGTGCCGGGTATGCCGCAGGCATAACACAGCCCTGCCAGGCCATGGCGGGCCGCCTCCTTGGCTACCGCGGCCAGGGATGCCCCGGCCTTGGCGGTCAATACCGTGCCCTCCACGGAAATGGCAGCCATATCTTCCCCGTACTTGACCACCAGGCCGCGGATACCCCCGTCTTTCACCAGCAGGTTGCTGCCGTTGCCCAGCATCAATAGGGGAATGCAGCATTCATTGGCGCTTGCCACCAGGAAGGCGATCTCCTGTGCGCTTTGCGCCGTCACCAGTATATCGGCAGGACCGCCGATGCGAAGCGTGGTATGCTCCGACATGGGAGCCTGTAAAAGAATCCGGTCCTGCGGGATCCGTTCCCTTATCTTTTGCAGAAACGGCCCGAAAAAGGGCGCGCCGCAGGGCTTGTTATCCATGAATCTCCTCCTGAAAGGGGAAATTATCCCCTTTTATTGTACCTCAAAAGCGCCTGCCAGGCAATAGAAATGCCGGAAGGCGAAGCATTTGTCAGGTGGAGTTTTGGTAGAAATCCCGCCCTTCATTCGTTTTCCTTGAAAAGCCGGATTGTATTGTCAGCCGATTACCGAAAGCATGCTCCATTCCTTGTTCCAGCGGGTGAATATGGCAGGCGCGCCGGGCGTGATGCGGCCCAGCAGCTTTTCACAAATGGAATCCGCGGGGGCTTGGGTGGCCATAAACACGGCGTCCTCCGGTTTGATTCCGAATTGGATAAGGTTTTTAAGCCCCTTTGCCATGGTGAGGGTGGAGCCGGCCAGTACGCCGGTGGAAAGCCTGGCGGCGCCGTCTTTTACATACACCGTCTGGCCGCCCAACTGGTAGGTGCCCTCCGGCATTCCCGCGGCCTCCATGGCGTCGGTGACCAAAACCGTCTTTTCCCTGCCCTTGGCGCGTATGGTCAGGCGGAGGATATCCGGGTGCAGGTGGATGCCGTCGCAGATTACTTCGGCGTACAGCCTGTCGTCCGTCAGCGCCGCGCCGGGAACGCCCGGCTCCCTGTGGTGCAGCGGCGTTTGCGCGTTGAACAGGTGGGTGACATGGGTAGCGCCCCAATCCGCCGCCTGGTGCGCCTGCTCGCTTGTGGCGTCGGAATGGCCGATGGATACCACTGTCCCCCGCGATGCGATTTGGCGTATCCATTCCTCGGCACCGTTCAGCTCCGGGGCCAGCGTGATGATGCGTACGGCGGAAGCGTACTCCCCCGTCATTTGCAGCCAGGCCTCCATGGAGGGGGGCAAAAAATGGGCGGCCACCTGCGCCCCGCATCGGTGCGCGCTTAAAAACGGCGCTTCCATGTGCGCGCCTGCTACAATCGAGCCGCTTGTTTCGGGCTTTTCCATCACCGCGGCGATGCCGGCCAGGGCCGTCTTCGTATCCTGCATGGAAGCGCTCATGGTGGTGGGCAAAAAGGCGGCCACGCCGCCCTTTTTCAGCTCCCGGCTCATATGGCGGACGGCTTCCTCCCCCAGCATGGTGTCCATGCCCATAAAGGCGTGAATGTGCACATCCACAAACCCCGGCAGAAGGTAATCGCCCATCAGGTCCAACGTTTCCTCCGACGGAGCGGGCACGAGGGAAGAACCTGCCTCCGCGATGAGGCCGTTTGTTACTTTGACAGACATCCGTTCGTAAAACCGTCCGTTTACATAGGCGGTTGCATTCGTAATCAGCATGGCGATAATCTCCTTGTCTTGTTCAGAACCAGCAAACAAACCAACAGGGCGGCCAGGGTCAAAAACATCAGCACGGATAAGAAGGGAACGGCAAAGTCAAAGGCGCTTCCCGCTTCCGGACCGGTAAGCAGGGAAAGCCCCAGGGCGGGCAGGAAAACCATCACCGCGCCGGCCGGAACGCCTTTTAATACCCTGGGGAAAGAAAGCGTAAGGTATGCGCGAAACCGGGATGCGCCAAGGCACCGCGCCGCCCTTGCCAAGGCGGGATCCACCGCCGCCGTAAAGGAGCAGGCGCACAGTATCATCAGCGGCAGCAGCGAAAGGGAGATAACCAGATAGCGGGGAAGCTGCATGGCATCCAAAAATATCAATGCCGGCACAAACGCATCAGGAACCAGGGGAATGAGCTTTTCACTAAGCAGTATCAAAGTGCCGCCCAAGGAAAACAGGGGCATTACAACCGAAATAAAGGCCGTACGGTGCTTAAAGGCCGCCAGCAGGCACCCTGACGGGTATCCCACAAACAGGCACAACAGCGTGGCGTACAGCGCTGTTTCCAATTCCGGCAGCAAAAGCAGGAAGCTGCCGGGCTGAAGCAGCGTTGAAAAGTCGGGTATCGATACGGCCTCAACCGCCGCATTCCGTAAAAGCCAAAGTCCGGACAGGATAGAGGCAAGAGCGAGCAAAAAGCCCGCCAGCCAAACAAGAACAGGGAAGGCCCGCTTTACAGGGTTCACAGCGGCACCTCCTTCTCAACAGCCGCAGGCGCTTTGGGCGCCGCCAAGATATCCTCTTCGCCGGCGATCAGGGCTGCCTTGGCTGTATCCCACCAGAGGAATACGCGCGTTCCGGCATCATAATGCTCCGCCTGAGAATCATCGCACAGTATCTCCCGCCCGGTGGGCAGGGTCACCACCTGATAGGACCGGCCCTGCTCCTTAAGCACGCCGGATACAAGGCCGCTCAGCGGGCTGTCGGGCCTGGGCGTGTCAAACAGGCGCACATGCTCGGGGCGCAGGCAAAGGATCACATCCTCCCCAATGGAGGGGGGAGGCCCGAAAGCCTGGGCGGTCAAGGTAAGGCCGTCCATTTCCACGGCCACCAGCCCGTCCGGGCGCCTGGCAGCCACCACGCCGGGCAGCATGTTGGAAGAACCCATGAACCGGGTGGCGGCAATGCTCTCGGGATGGTGGTAGATTTCCTCCGGCGTTCCCGTCTGCTCTATCCTGCCGGAAAGCATCAGCGCCATGCGGTGGGAGACGGCCATGGCCTCCTCCCGGTCACGGGTCAAATACAGTATGGAAAAATGCCACTGCTGCTGCAGCGCCTTCAAAAACGCCAGGATCCGCCGGCGCTCCACTTCCAATAAGCCGCAGAAGGGATCATCCAGCACCAGCACCTGGGGCCTTGAAACAAGAGCGCGGGCCAGTATGGCCATTTTGTACTGGTAGGGCGACAGTTCCCCGGGCCGTTTATCCGCCGTGCCGTTAAGGTCGGCAAGGGACAGCATGTGCTTGGCCCGGCCTCGCCTTTCCGTGCGGCCAATGCCGCTGAGCATCAGCCCGTAGGCGATATTGGAAAGGACGGAACGCATGGGGAACAATGGTGTATCAACAAACAGAACGGCCAGGCAGCGCTTGCCCGGCGCAAGGCCGGTCACGTCCCGCCCGTTAAGCAGCACCCGCCCGAAGGAAGGCTTTATAAGCCCGGAAAGAATATCAGCCAGTGTGGTTTTTCCGCAGCCGGAAGGGCCTACCAGGGAGAAGAATTCTCCGGGGTGAAGGCTCAGGTCCACACCTTTTAATACCGGCGTCTTCCCGAACCCTTTTTGTATGTTGTTCAATTTCAGGGGAACAGGTGTCAAAAGGGCCTCACCTTCCTCCCGCCATACGGTGTAGGGTGTCTGTATTGTAAGCCGTATAAGAAATGCCTGTCAACCGCCTAACAGTATCTTACAGGCATCGCAAAGCGTTTCCGCCTGATATTGGGCGGGGGATTCCTTGTGCCTTAAGCCTTTGCCGCACAAGTGAATGGATGCGATGCCCGCCCGGCGGGCGGCCTCGATATCGGCTGTCAGGCTGTCCCCCAATAAGATTACGCGGCTTTTGTCGGTGACGCCCATCTTTTCCATGGCGACGAACAGCATTGTCGGGTCAGGCTTTGAGGAACCTATCTCCCCGCTGATAACGGCATGGGCGATATACGGCGCGATTTCCGATTTTTGAAGCCTTGATTTTTGCACCGAGGCGATGCCGTTGGTGACAAGCACAATGGGCATATGCGCATGCACCGTCTTTACAAAATCCAAAGCGCCCGGCATCAAAAAGGCGTACTGGCCCAGCCGGCCGGTAAAGCAGTTGCCCACCTCCTCCGGCGTGTGGGCTGTACCGGGGAAATGGTGAAGCAGCCGTGCGAAGCGCTCTATGCGCAGTTCTTCCTGGGTGATTTCTTTTCTTTCATAAGCCTTCCACAGCGATTCGTTGATGCTGGAATACAAATGGGCGGTCTCCTCGCTGAAGGGCAGCCCGCAAAAGGATAATGCGTCATTGAGCGCGGCTTTTTCCGCCGCATAAAAGTCAAAGAGCGTGTTGTCCGCATCGGACAGGAGCAGGGAATACAAAGCAGCAGGCATGGCGGTTTCCTTTCTTTTCGGGGGATACATATAGATTACCCTGCCCGCCGCGGTTTTGCAACCCCGGCGCCTGTTATGTCGCGGCTCTTGTGATGATCACGGTAAGCACGCCATGCTGGGGCAGCGCTTCGATCCGGATGGGATAGGGCAGCAGATTCCGGAAGATGAAATCGTTATAAGAACTGATGGCTGCGTCAAAATCCCTCGGCACATAGCTTACGCCGCTGTTTTGGTGCGTTTTCCATGTTTCAATTTTCAGGGGCAGCCCCAGCGCCGCGTTGAATAATGTGGTGGTCAGCTGGCAGACACCGCCGCCGTACCCCTTGCCATCCTGGCTGATATTGGGCGCCATCAGGTATCCGTTTTTGCGGCTCGTTTCGCCGGAAAGCGCTTTGAAGGAAAACAGTTCTCCGGCGGGAACCACCGCTCCGGTGACCCTGCCGGCTACAAGCTCAATATTGAACTGCCTGTTTCTACTCAGGCTCCCGCCTGTTTCTTCGTTGTAATAGGTGGTGAAGCCGCCGATGATATCCCCATCTTTTGCATCCCGCCAGGACACAAACGGGGTGAAGATAAGGTGACCGGCGGGTATGCTTGCCGTTTCCCGCATCATGTTGACTGTGGCCTGCCCATCCTCCCACCTTAAAACGGACAACATATCCCCTTCGGCCAGCTCGTTGCCGCCATAACCGCCGGTCTTAATGCGGATGGGCATTATAACCTTGGCCATGCCGGCCTGCAGCATGGCGCCGGGCACCGTGGCCACCATGGGGTCAAGCGGGAAAAAACGGTGCAGCCACTTTGTCTTGCAGTAGCCGCGTGCGTTTCTGAGCGAAATCCGGCACCAGTCCGGGCCGTACTCATATACATAAATTTTTTCATGGGGAGAAACATATTGCACTTTTCTGCTGTTCACATCCGCTTCAAGGCGGATAAAGAATTTCGTATCCGAGCAGGCCGAGTAGATTGGTGTCTCGGTTTCCCCGCCGGGTGCAGGCTGCTGGCAAAGCGCGGCCGGGATGCAGGATAGAATAAGCATAAGGGAAAGAATCAGGCAGATTAACCTTTTCATGAATTCGTTCCTTTCCATGGCATCATTTGTAATCCATATAAATTGGATTATACTTATAAAATGTGTAAAAACTGAGAAAAAAGTCTAAAATCTGTGTTCAAAGCAGAAAGAACATAGTAATGAACGGATAATATGGAAATCAATTACATTGCCGTTTGGTTTTTTTCGTAACTTTTGCGCAAAAAAGGAAGGAAAATGGCAATGCGTGAGGAAAATGTATAATGATGATAAGGGGCGCTGCCTGCTACTTCCGCATTGACTGCCCGACCGCATTTCCAAAACGGCTGCATCCTTAGGCGCACATGTTTACAAGCCGACCAGTCTCAGTTTCAGGGGAGATAGGCCGATGCTGACACGCAACAAAAGCATGAAAAACCACAAAGGGAAGCAAGACCTGCGCGCAGAGTATCCCCGTCTCGGCGCCTTGGGGAAGTCCATCCGGATTACGTTTATCTATCTGACGGTTGGTTGCCTGTGGATTGTATTTTCCGATCTTATTGTTGAATCCATTTTCAGGGAATTGTCCAGCATAACCCTGGTGAGCATCGCCAAGGGTGTGTTTTACGTGGTGGCAACAGCGGTGATGATCTTCTGCCTGGTATATCCGGCGCTTCAAAGGGCCATGTCCGCTCAGCAAAGCGCCCAGTCCGCCAACTCGCTGCTGGAAGCGGCCAACGCGGAGTTGCTGAAGGAGAAGGTCAAGCTGATGGAATCGGAAAGCAAGCTCAGGGCAAGCGAAACGCTGTTCCGCTCCATTTTCGACCAGGCTACCGTTGGCATCTACATCGGCCACGGCAACCAGTACCTGCATACGATCTTTGGGGATAGCCCGGCTGTCAACCCCAGGTACTCGGACATTGCGGGAAGAACGCCGGAGGAAGTGGCAGCCCTGAATTGGAAGGATTATACCCATCCGGAGGATGTGAAAGCGGACAAAGAAAACTTTGCGCTTTTGAAGTCCGGCGCCATAGCCAGCTATGATATGGAAAAGCGTTATATCAAGCCGGACGGCACTGTGGTTTGGGTGCATATGATCATGTCCCGCCTGTATGTGCATCAATTGTCCGACTTCAGCCATCTGTGCATCATTGAGGATATTACCAAACGCAAGGCCATGGGGCAGGCACTGGAGGACAGTGAGCGCAGCAAAAGCGTGCTGCTGAGCAATCTTCCGGGCATGGCTTACCGCCTGAAATATGATCCCTATTGGACCGTGGAATTTGTCTCCCAGGGATGCCTGCCCCTGACCGGCTATACGCCGGAGAGCATCGTGCAGGAAAGGAAAGTAGGCTATTTTGATCTGATTTTGCCCAAATACCGGGACACGATTCGCAGAAAATGGGAGCATACCCTGAAGGAGAAGGCCCAATTTCACGAGGAATATGAGATCATTACCGCTGCGGGCGAAATCAAATGGGTCTGGGAGCAGGGCCAGGGCGTATTCGACAAGGATGGGAAAGTGCTTGCGCTGGAAGGGCTGGTCATGGATATCACCGAGCGCAAGCAGCAGGAAATCAAGCTTAAGTATCTGAGCGAACATGATCCTCTGACGGGGGTTTACAACGGGCATCATTTTGAGGAAATGCTCACCCTGGATATTCATCATCACGCCTCCATCAAAAAGGCGCTGCTGCTCATCACCCTTCACGATCTGGGTAAGGTCAATGCCACCCATGGGTACGTGTACGGCGAGAGCCTGGTGAAGCAGGCTGCCGGCAAGCTTTCCGAATTGTGGACGCCGTCGCGCCACCTGTTCCAAATTGCCGGTGACAGGTTCATCTTCTATGTCCGCCGGTATGAAAGCAAGGCCGATCTTCAAAAACTGTGCCGGAATGTGATCGATACGCTGGACGCGTGCCTTAACGAATCGCGTGTATACGGGACTGTCGGCGTTCTGGAGCTGGAGAGCACCCAAACCAACGTGGACGATATATTGAAGCTTGCCTCCATAGCCGCCGAATACGCGGCTGCGAACCAGCCGGTAAGATACAGCTTCTTTGACAGGGATATGGAGGCTGCCGTCAACCGCAAGGAGATGATTAAATCCGAGCTGGCCAAATGTGTGCGAAGTGAAGGCGATCATTCGCTGTATCTTGTGTACCAGCCAATTTTCCATGCCGGGACGGGCGCCATCTACGGCTTTGAGGCGCTGGCCAGGTTCGCGGGCGTTGGGACGGGGCAGGTGCCGCCGGGCGAGTTTATCCCCATAGCCGAGGAGGCGCAGTTGATCGTTCCTCTGGGCAAAAAAATCATACGGCTCGCGTGCGGCTTTTTAAAGCGCCTGGAGACGAACGGTATCACTGACAAGGTTGTTTCCATCAACATCTCCGCCATCCAGCTGCTGCGGGACGACTTTTTGCCCGACCTTCTCGATGCGGTTGCCGCCGCCAAAGTTAACGCGCGCAATATTACATTGGAAATCACCGAATCGGTATTTTCCGACAGCTATCAAAAGATCAACGAAAAGCTGGGCGCCATCCGGGAAAAAGGGATCGCCATCTCCATCGACGACTTTGGGACGGGATATTCATCCCTGGCGCGAGAAAACGAACTGAACGTCAGCTGCCTGAAGCTGGACAAGCAGTTTATAGACGGGCTTTTGATGCTGGACCCCGGCGAGGTGATCGTGGGGGACATCATCTCCATGGCCCACAAGCTGGGCCACAGCGTGGTGGCCGAGGGCGTGGAGCGTGAGGAGCAGCGCCGCTATTTGATGGACCACCGCTGCGACTACATCCAGGGATACCTGCTCAGCCGCCCGCTTCCTGAAGAGCAGGCCTTCCAGATGGTTATGTAAATTTTTTCCGGCTTCCGAAAAAACGGCGCTTGCAACAAAGGGTGTTTTGCATTATAATGTGATTTCATAAAGGCGATGACGGAGAACAACGCCTGCGAAAAGGGTCGCGCCAAAGAGAGGACGGTCACCGGCTGAAAGCCGTCCGCACAGCCCGCAGGAAATTCACTCCCGAGCTTCCCCGCTTAAACCACTTTGGAGGGCCGGTTTTGCCGGCCCAGGCAGGGCCATTTATATAATGGCGCTGCTGTACCTGGCGCCGCCGCAGGCGGAACGGGCGAAAAGGGCAGTAGGCAGGGACGGGTACGCCCCCGTTAAAAGCGGCGAGCGCATAAGGCTTCTCTTGTGCGGAATTTGGGTGGTAACACGCGGCAGTATGCCTTCGTCCCATGACAGGTCTTGTGGGAGGATGGCTTTTTTTATTGCCTGCATTGGAAAGGGGAATGCGAAATGGATATCCGGGAACAGATCGGTGCTTTGCGGGAGCGCCTCACGGGAGAATTGAAAGATGTCTCCTCCACCCAGGCGCTGGATGGCCTGAAGGTGAACATGCTGGGCAAGAAGGGGGACCTCACTGCTCTGCTTCGCATGATGGGGCAGTTAAGCCCCGAGGAGCGGCCCCAGGCCGGGCAATGGATCAACAAGGCGCGGGAAGAGTTTGAAACGCTGCTTCAAGAAAAGCAGGCCCTGCTTGGCAAAAAGGAGCGGGAGGAGGCCCTGGTCAGGGAGGCCATCGATGTGACCGAGCCGCGGGAACTGCCTTCCGCCGGCACGCCGCACCCCGTGACGCTGGTGCTCCGCGACATGGTGGAGTGCTTTGCCGGCATGGGCTTTGAGGTGGTGGAGGGCCCGGAGGTGGAGCTGGACCACTATAACTTCGAGCTGCTCAACATGCCCAAGAACCATCCCGCCAGGGATGCCCAGGATACCTTTTATATCGATGAAAACACGGTGCTGCGCACCCACACCTCCCCGGCCCAGGCGCGCACCATGCTTTCCCGCAAGCCGCCCATCCGGGTCATTTGCCCCGGCAGGGTCTACCGCGCCGATGAGGTGGATGCCACCCATTCGCCGGTGTTCCATCAACTGGAAGGGCTTGTGGTGGACAAGGATGTGACCATGGCCGACCTTCGCGGCACGCTGGAAGCCTTCGCCAAACGGCTGTACGGGCCGGATATGCAGATCCGCTTCCGTCCCTCCTTCTTCCCCTTCACCGAGCCCAGCGCGGAGGTGGACCTGACCTGCGTGGCCTGCCATGGCGCCGGCTGCCGCATCTGCAAGGGCACCGGCTGGATCGAGGTGCTGGGCAGCGGCATGGTGAACCCCAAGGTGCTGGACATGTGCGGCATCGACAGCAGCGTTTATTCCGGCTTTGCCTTCGGCATCGGCCTGGACCGCATCGCCACGCTGCGCTACGGCATCCGGGATATGCGGCTGATGTTCGAGGGAGACACGCGTTTCCTGTCGCAGTTCCGTTAAGACGAGGAGGGTTAGGATATGAAGCTTCCCATGCAATGGATCAAGGATTACGCGCCCATCCCCGTGGACGCCAAAACGTACCAGGACCGCATGATCTGGACCGGCACGGCGGTGGAAGGCGTAGAAGCCTTAGGCGAGGATATCGAAAAAGTGGTGGTGGGCCGTGTGCTCACCGTGGATAAGGTGGAAGGCAGCGACCACCTGCACGTATGCTCCGTGGACGCGGGGCAGGGCGCGGCTTTGCAGGTGGTGTGCGGAGCACCCAACGTAAAGCCCGGCATCCTGGTGCCCGTAGCCCTGGAAGGGGCGCGCCTCCCCGGCGGCGTGAAGATCAAAAAGGGCAAGCTGCGCGGCGTCATGAGCGAGGGCATGCTCTGCGCCGCCACGGAGCTGAACGTACCCCAGGAGTTGTACCCCTCCGTGGGCGACGCGGGGCTGCTCATTTTTCAGGAAGAGTATCCCCTGGGCACCGACGTGAAGACCATCTTCGGGCTTGATGATACGGTGGTGGATTTTGAGATTCTGGCCAACAGGCCGGACTGCCTGTGCGTTTGGGGCGTTGCCCGGGAGGCTGCGGTTGCCCTGAAGACCAGCTTTCAAAAGCCGGAAATCACAGTGAAGGAATCAGACGGCAGCGTTCATGACCATGTAAAGGTGACAGTGGAGGATGCGGCTTTCTGCCCCAGGTATGTGGCCAGGGTCGTAAAAAACGTACGCGTCGGGCCTTCACCCCTGTGGCTGCGCAAATACCTGTACGGCGCCGGCATGCGCTCCATCAACAATGTGGTGGACATCACCAACTTCGTTATGCTGGAAACGGGCCATCCCATGCATGCTTTTGACCTTGGCAGGGTCCGGGGCGGGGAGATCATCGTCCGCAAAGCGGCGGCTGGGGAAACCATCAAAACGCTGGACGGCAAGGAACGCGCGCTGACCGGCATCGAGCTGCTTATCTGCGACGGGGAAGGCCCCACCGGCGTGGCCGGCATCATGGGCGGCGAGGAAAGCGAGATCACCGAAGCCACAAAATCCTTGATGTTCGAGTGCGCCGCCTTCGACCGCACCGGTACGCGCCTGGCCGCCAGGAGCCTGGGCATGCGCACGGAGGCCAGCGGCCGCTTCGAAAAGGGCGTCAGCCCAAATACGGCACTGGAAGCCATGCAGCGGGCCTGCCAATTGATCGGCCTCTTGGATGCCGGGGATGTGGTGCCGGGCATCATCGACGTATACCCCAAACCGCAAAAGCCGCAGGTGGTCCGCGCTTCCCTTTCAAGGATCGCCAGGCGAACCGGCGTTAATATCCCCAAGCAAGCCATGGTGGATATTTTGACGAGCCTGCACTTTGAGGTCAAGGTTCTGGAGGATGGCGACATCATCGAAGCCACCGTGCCCGCCTTCCGCCAGGATGTGGAAGGGGAAGCCGATCTTTCCGAAGAGGTGCTTCGCGTTTATGGCTACGAAGCCATTCCCGCAACGCGCCTGCGGGGTGAGGCCACCCCCGGCGGGCGCAGCGAGGCCATGCGCTTCCGTGACGCCCTGGGCATGAAGCTGAACGGCCTGGGATTTTCCGAGATCATGAACTTCTCCTTCATCAGCCAGAAGGCGATAGAGAAACTGAATCTTTCCAAGGAGGATTGGCGGAACAAGCCGCTGACGCTTTTGAATCCCCTGGGGGAAGATACCCGCGTCATGCGGCCCAGCCTGGCTCCCGGCATGCTGCAAACCCTGGCCCTGAACATGAACCGCGGCAATCAAAAGGCCTGGCTGTATGAAATTGCTGCCTTGTTCAATTCGAATACGCCAACGGCGGAAGGTCTGCCCACGGAAACGCCCACGCTTTGCATGGGGCTGTATGGCGGAAACGCGGATTTTTACACCCTCAGGGATGCTGTATTGGCGCTGCTTGGCAGCCTAGGCATCAAAACAGAAATCGTACCGGGCGGGGAAAGCTATCACCATCCCGGCCGCTGTGCCAAGCTTCTTGCAAACGGGCAGGTACTGGCCGTGCTGGGTGAGGTGCATCCCGACGTGAGGGATGCCTTCGATATGCCGGAACGGGGTCTCATAGCGGAAATCGATCTGGCCCTGGCCCGTTCCCTTGCCGTGCCCATGCGCGATGTGAAGGCCCTGCCCCGCTATCCCGCCGTAAGCCGCGACCTGGCCTTGGTCATGGCCGGGGATCAGCCTGTTGGCCCCGTTATGGCGGCTATGGAAAAGGCAGCCGGCGCTTTGCTGGAAGAATGCCGCATGTTCGACGTGTACCGCGGCGCGCAATTGGGCGAGGGCAAAAAATCCGTAGCCTTCTCCCTGACCTTCCGCTCCGCCGACCACACCCTTACCGAAGCCGAGATCACCGCCGCCATGGAAAAGGTATTGAAGGCCTGTGCGCAGGAGTTTAACGCCGTAATCCGCGCGTAGCAGGCAGGGGACGCTGTCCCCGCACCCCTGCTAAAGGGATGAAATCCCTTTGGAATCCCATTATTAGGAGTACAAAAGGAACTTGCGTTGAGAAAGTTGACTTAAAGTGAAACAGGCGGGCGATTAAAAATCGCCCCTACACCGTATTGAGAAGGTTGGCGTATCTTCCGGCTTGCAAGTGCTCCGGAAGAGACGACAACTAACTCCTTGCGGAATTGTAGGGGCGATTTTTAATCGCCCGTAAAAGCGAATATAATGACCCATAGTTGGTATGTGATTCGCACCTATGCAACCTATGGAAAGCGAATCTCGTGGATATAGTAAAAACTTGTCCTTCCGCATATATCATATGTATTGCAGGGGAAGCACAGGATTTTTCCATTCACCCAAAACAGAGATTCCAAAGAGATATATCTCTTTGGCAGGGGTTCTTAGGGGACAGCGTCCCCTAAGTCCCTTATCAGCGCTTCCACATCCTCTTCCCGGGTGGCCCAGGAGGTACAGATGCGTACGGCGGTGTGGGTTTCGTCGGTCTTTTCCTGGAAGGAAAAGGCGTACTTGCCCGACAGGCTTTGGATAACCGCGTCCGGCAGGATGGGGAACTGCTGGTTGGTGGGCGACTCCACCAGGAAGGGTATGTTCAGGCGGCGCAGCGCGTCCCTTAATGCCATGGCCATGCGCTGGGCATGGGCGGCGATTTTAAGATAACGGTCTTCCTGGAATAGCGTCAAAAACTGCAGGCCTAAAAGCCAGCCTTTGGCCAGCATGCCGCCCCGCTGCTTGATGAAGTAGCGGAAGTCAGGCTTCAACGCGGGATTCAGTATGACCACCGCCTCGCCGAACAGCGCGCCTAATTTGGTGCCGCCGATATAGAACACATCGCACAGCCTGGCGATATCGGTGATGGTCACATCATTTTTTTCCCCGCACAGGCCATAGCCCAGCCGCGCGCCGTCCAGGAACAAATACAGATGGTATTTGTCGCAAACCTCCCTAAGCGCGGTCAGTTCCGCCAGGGTGTACAGCGTGCCCACCTCCGTGGAAAAGGAGATGTACACCATGCCGGGCTTGACGGTATGCTCAAAGTCGGCCTGGAGAACAACTTCCCTTTCCACCTGTTCCGCGGTGATCTTCCCGTCGGGGCTTACAACCGCCAGCACCTTATGCCCTGTTGCTTCAATCGCGCCGGTTTCATGCACGCTGATGTGCCCCGTATGGGCGCACAGCACGCCCTGGTGGGGGCGCAGCGCGGCGGAGATGACGGTGGTGTTGGTCTGGGTGCCGCCCACCAGAAAGTGAACGTCACCATCCGGGCGCCGGCAAACTTGCTTGATAAGCTCCGCCGCCTCCCGGCAGAGTTCATCCGTTCCATATCCGGGATTTTGCCGGTAATTATCCGCCATAAGCCTTTCCAGTATGGCGGGATGGGCCCCTTCTTGATAGTCGCTGCAAAACAGGATCATTTGCGCGCCGCCTTTTCGTCAGTTGTAGGTTCCGATAGCGAGTATATCCGGGATGGTCCTGCCGTTCTCCGAAACGCCCTGGCCGCTGCCCAGCTCCACGCTTTCGCCCATGAACACCATGGCCGCGGTTCCGCCGCCGTCCAGGTTTAAAGCATCGGTGCAGCCCAGATCATACAGCGTTTCTGCCATGAACTTCAGACCGCAGCCGTCCGAAAATTCGGTGCGGCCTTCCACCAGCATGCCGATATAGTGGCCCGGCTCAATGATGCCGATGGCGCTGCGGGGCTCCTCGTGAGTGAAGTTCGTGTACATCACGGGATTGATGACGCCGTCCCGAAGCAGGATAGGCCCGAAGGCCAGTACATCCGACGCGCCCATGTCGATGTATTCCTGGGCCGTATGTTCGTGGGATTCGAACACCTTCATGTCACCGGTGGGAAAGAAGGCGGCGTTGTCAAGGCTGGGCAGCGCCATGACGGGCTTGGTGTAGGTTTTGCTGTAGATGATTTCGCCGTTTCTTATGATAATGCCTGTCCGCTTGTCGTTGGCCACCCGGTAGGAGTAGAAGTCGCCGCTCTGGGCATAGACTGCCTTGTGCGTTTGCGCCATGGTCTCCGGCAGGCCGTTGGTGCGGCCCGGGCGTTCCTCGTTGAATGTAATGGTCTTCATGGGTTCGTTCTCGCTGCGGATATCGGCGATGTACCACACCAGCTTGGTGGGCGTTGCCTGGCGGTACCTGATAATCTCTACCCGCAGGTCCTGGGTCACATACAGCCAGGAGCCGTTCTCCCAATCCTTGTGGATAAAGGGCTCCATCCCCTCCGGAAGGTACCCCCCATCCTTCAGGGGGTCAAAGGCCGGGGTGCCCGCCGTATCCGGCTGGGATACGCCCTCCTCCACCAAAGCTGTATTTATGGGCAAAAACAGAAGCACCGCCGCCACAATGATAGCCAATTTACGGAATAGTTGCATGCATACACACCTCCTTGGACAAGGTATATGCCGGGGTTCGTCCCTTTATTATAGATTTGGGACAAACTTTCGTCAACAACCACCTTAACAATTTATTGCAAATGCGTGACGATTTTACATCATTTTCGATGGTGGTGGAAGTTTTTCGGACTTTCCCATATAATACGAGTTAAACATCCCTGCTTTTTTGCAGAAAAAAAGGAGCGGATACCATGCGGTTTACCAAGATGCACGGGATTGGCAACGACTATATTTATGTGAACTGCTTTGAGGAAAGCGTGAAAAACCCGCAGGAGCTGGCCATCGCCATGAGCAAGCCCCATTTTGGCGTGGGGTCCGACGGCCTTGTTTTGATTGAGCCAAGCGACACGGCGGATTTCGGGATGCGCATCTTCAACGCCGACGGCAGCGAGGCGCAAATGTGCGGCAATGCATCCCGGTGCATCGGCAAGTATGTGTACGAGCGGGGGCTTACCCGCAAAACGGAGATCACGCTGCGCACCTTAAGCGGGCTGAAGCCTTTGAAGCTTACCGTGGAAGACGGCCTAGTCACAAAGGTTCGGGTGGATATGGGCACGCCGGAGCTTAACCCGAGGCTCATCCCGGTGGACCTGCCGGGGGAGATGGTGCTGGACCAGCGCATCCAGGCAGCGGGGCATACGTACCAAATCACTTGCGTCAGCATGGGCAATCCCCACGCCGTGCTGTTTGTGGATGATCCGGACATCATCAACCTGCCGGTAGCAGGCCCGCCGATTGAAAACCATCCCATCTTTCCACAGCGCACCAATGTGGAGTTTGTGAAGGTCGTAAGGCGCGACCTGATTCAGATGCGGGTCTGGGAGCGGGGATCGGGGGAGACGATGGCCTGCGGCACAGGCGCCTGCGCGTCGCTGGTGGCTTCCGTATTGCAGGGCAAGGCGGACCGCCGGGCTACCGTAAAGCTGCTGGGCGGGGATCTTCAGGTGGAATGGTCCGCGCAGGACAATCACGTGTACCAGGAAGGGCCGGGGGAATTTGTGTTCGACGGCGTTTGGCTGAAATAAAACGCAATGCTGATGATACGACCATAAGAGGAGGATAAAGTATGCTGCGCATCAATGAAAACTATCAAAAGCTGCCCGGTTCCTATCTTTTCGCGGAGATCGCCCGGCGGGTCAAGGCTTTTCAGGCGGAAAACCCCAACGCGGACATCATACGCCTTGGCATCGGCGATGTGACCCAGCCGCTGTGCCCGGCCGTGATTAACGCCATGCACATGGCTGTGGACGAGATGGCCGATGTGAAGACGTTCAAGGGCTACGGCCCGGATTTCGGCTACGATTTTCTGGTGAACGCCATTCGGGAAAGCGATTACGCGTCGCGCGGCGTTTCCCTGGAGTTCGACGAGGTGTTCATATCCGACGGCGCCAAGTGCGACGTGGGCAACATACAGGAGCTGTTCTCCGCGGACTGTAAAATAGCCGTTACCGATCCTGTGTATCCCGTGTACGTGGACAGCAACGCCATGGCCGGCCGCGCGGGGGACTTTGGCGCGGACGGGAAATGGACCAACCTTACATACCTGGCCTGCAATGAAGAAAACGGCTTTGTGCCATCGCTGCCCAAGGAACCGGTGGATGTGATCTACCTGTGCTACCCCAACAATCCCACTGGCACCACACTGACAAAAGAGCAGCTGAAGGTGTTTGTGGACTACGCAAAAGAGAACGGCAGCCTGATCATCTACGACTCCGCCTACAGGGCGTATGTGACACGGCCGCAAATTCCCCTGTCCATCTATGAGATCGAAGGCGCAAAGGATGTGGCCATTGAGTGCAACTCCTTCTCCAAAACCGCCGGGTTCACCGGCACACGCTGCGCCTACACCGTAGTACCCCATGCTGTCAAAGGTCTGGGCGCGGGCGGAGAAAAGGTATCCTTGAACAGCCTGTGGAAGCGGCGCATGGCCACCAAATTCAACGGTGTCAGCTACCCGGTACAGGCTGGCGCCGCCGCCGTTTATACTCCAGAAGGGCAGAAGCAGATTAAAGAGACTATCGCCTATTACATGGAGAATGCCAGGATCATCCGGGAAGCGCTGGTTGCCCAGGGCATGAAGGTGTTCGGCGGCGTGGACGCGCCGTACATCTGGCTGAAGGTGCCCGGCGGCATGACCTCCTGGGAATTCTTCGACCTGTTGCTGACAAAGCTCCACCTGGTGGGCACGCCGGGCTCCGGTTTCGGGCCCAGCGGTGAGGGATATTTCCGCCTGACCGCCTTTAATACCCGGGAAAAGACAGTAAAGGCCACAGAAAGGCTCAAAAGCCTGTAAAACCGCGAAAAAAGCCGAATAAAAAGTGCATGGTATGTACTTGCCGTTCGCTTGACAGAAGCGCCCTTGTATTGTATAACAGGTAAGGGCGCTTTTGTTATGCGCCTGCGGCCTTCGGCAATGAAGCCGGCAAAAGTAAGGAGGGGCCTCATGATCCGCACCATCGTTGGCGCCAATTGGGGAGACGAGGGCAAGGGGAAAGTGACGGACGTACTGGCGGAGAAGAGCGACATTGTTGTCCGCTATCAGGGGGGAGCCAACGCCGGCCATACCATCATCAACGAATACGGCAAGTTCGCCCTGCATTTGCTGCCTTCCGGCGTATTCCACCAGCATATTGTGAACGTTATCGGGCCCGGTGTGGCCTTCAATATCGAGGCGCTGCTGCATGAGCTCAACACCCTGGTGGGCCGGGGCGTGCCCAAGCCCAAGGTGCTGATTTCCGACCGCGCGCAGGTGATGATGCCCTACCATGTGGATTTTGACAAGTATGAGGAGGAGCGGCTGGGGGGCAAGTCCTTCGGCAGCACCAAATCGGGCATCGCTCCCTTTTACGGCGACAAATACATGAAGATCGGCTTGCAGGTTTGCCAGCTGTACGATGAAAACCTGCTTCGGGAAAAGCTGCAAAACGTGGCCTCCCTCAAGAATCCCGTATTGGCCCACCTGTACGATAAGCCCCCCATCGATGTGGAATCGCTGGTGGAAACGTATACGTCCCTGGCCAGGCTGATTCGGCCCATGGTGTGCGATACCACATTGTATCTGCACCAGGCGGTGAAGGAAGGCAAAACCATCCTGCTGGAAGGGCAGCTGGGCTCCCTGCGCGATCCCGACCACGGCATCTACCCCTACACCACCTCCTCCTCGCCCCTGGCAGGCTATGGTACGGTAGGCGCGGGTGTGCCGCCCTGGGACATGAAGGATATCTATTGCGTCACCAAGGCCTACTCCAGCTGCGTGGGAGCCGGCCCCTTTGTGACGGAGCTTTTTGGTGATGAGGCGGTGGAGCTGCGCAACCGCGGCGGCGACGCCGGGGAATACGGCGCCACCACCGGCCGGCCCCGCCGGGTTGGCTGGTTCGACGCGGTGGCCACCCGCTACGGCGTGATGGTGCAGGGCGGCACGGAAACGGTGCTTACCAACCTGGACGTGCTGGGCTATTTGAAGGAGATTCCTGTCTGTATCGCCTATGAGATCGACGGGGAAAAGACGGAGCAATTCCCCAACACGCCCAAGCTCATGCGGGCCAAACCCGTGTATACCACGCTTCCCGGCTGGGAGTGCGATATCAGGGGCATACGCCGGTATGAGGAGCTGCCCGAGAACTGCAAGCGGTACGTGGCATACCTGGAAAAGCAGGTGGGCGTGCCCATCCGCATGGTGTCCAACGGGCCCCGGCGGGAAGAAATACTGTATAGAAAAGCGTAGCACAATGGGGTGCCGGCAATGCCGGCGCCCCTATGGCTATCTGGAGGAGAAAATGCCCATCCTGGATGTTCACGCGCATATCTATCCCGATATCATCGCGCAAAAGGCTTCCGACGTCATCGGGGAATTCTACCGCCTGCCCATGCACCACGACGGTACATTGCAGTCTCTTTTGAAAGAGGAGGCCGCGGCGGGGATCACGAACATGGTAGTGCACTCCGTGGCCGTCACCTGGGAAAAGGTGGCCCGCATCAACGATTTTATCGCGGGGGCGGTCAGCGGAAATGAGCATTTGACCGGCTTTGCCACCATGCACCCTGACCATCCGCATATTGCGCAGGAGATTGAAAGGGCCATTGGCCTGGGGCTTATGGGTTTGAAGCTGCACCCGGATTTTCAGCATTTTTTCATCGACGATGAAAAGGCGTTTCCGATGTATGAGGCCATTGAGGGGCGCATCCCGCTTTTAATCCACACCGGGGACAAGCGCTATGAATACAGCCGGCCGGAGCGCATGGCAAGGGTGCTGGACAGGTTTCCCCGCATGCAAACCATCTGCGCCCACCTGGGAGGCTGGTCCCAGTGGCAGGATGCGCACAGGATATTGGCCGGGCGGCCCAATGTGTGGGTGGACACGTCCTCCAGCCTGTATGCCATGCCCCCGGAAGCAGCCAGGGATGTCATATTGCACTACGGCGTGGACCGGGTGCTTTTCGGCACCGACTACCCCATGTGGACCCCGCGGGAGGAAATAAGCCGGCTGCAGGCTTTGGGCTTTTCCACCGGGGAAATGGAGCGGATGCTTTTCAAAAACGCGGCGAACCTTATTGGTCTTGCTGCCTGAGGGAGGTTCCTTATGATCGCCATTATGGATTACGGCATGGGCAACCTGCGCAGCGTGCAAAAGGCGTTTGAGTTTCTGGGTTATCCGGCGGAGGTCACCGACGATCCTAAAAAAGTGCTGGCGGCGGACCATGTGGTGCTGCCTGGTGTCGGCGCTTTCCGGGATGCCATGGCCCGCCTGAGGGAGTCCGGCCTGCAGGAGGCGGCGCTGGAAGTGGCCAAGCGGAAAATTCCCTTCCTGGGCATTTGCCTGGGCATGCAATTGATGTATGAGGCCAGCGAGGAAAACGGCCATTATGAGGGGCTGGGGCTTTTGCCCGGCACCATCACCCGCTTTCCGGAGATGGGCCTGAAAATCCCCCACATGGGCTGGAACACGCTGGATACAAAGAATTGCGTGCTGTTTGACGCGGGTCAGCACCCCTGTGTCTATTTCGTGCATTCGTATCTCATGGCGGACATTTCGCCCGAATGGACGGTGGCTACTGCGGATTATGGCATACCGTTTACCGCCGTGGCGCAAAAAGGCACGGTGGTGGCCGCCCAGTTCCACCCGGAAAAGAGCGGGGCGGACGGATTGAACATGCTGAAACGCTTTGCCGCCTGGAATGGGGAGGTCAAATAAATGCTGTTGAAACGCATCATTCCCTGCCTGGATATCCGGGACGGCCGTGTGGTGAAGGGCGTCAACTTCGTGAACATCCGCGACGCCGGCGATCCGGTGGAATGCGCCGTCTGGTACAACGGACAAGGCGCGGATGAACTGGTGCTGCTGGACATCAACGCCTCCCACGAGGGCCGGGGCACCATGCTCAATGTCACCTCCCGGGTGGCGGAGCAGGTGTTCATCCCTTTCACGGTGGGCGGGGGCATAACGGACTTGATTCAAATTCGTGATTTGCTGCGCCTGGGGGCCGACAAGGTATCCATCAACAGCCCGGCGGTGAAGAACCCCGATTTTATCGAGGAAGCGGCGCTGCGCTTCGGCAGCCAGTGCATCGTGCTGGCCATGGATGTAAAAAGCCGGTTCGGCGGGGGCTGGGATGTATACATCAACGGCGGCCGTTTGAACACCGGCAAGGACGCGCTGGAATGGGCCGTGGAGGGCGTAAAGCGAGGAGCGGGAGAAATCCTGCTCACCAGCATGGACACCGACGGCGTTGGCCAGGGCTTTGACCTGCCCGTTACAAAAGCCGTGGCCGATGCGGTGGGTGTGCCCGTGATCGCCTCTGGCGGGGCAGGGACTATGCGCCACTTTCGGGATGTGCTCACGGACGGCGGCGCGGATGCGGCGCTGGCCGCTACGCTGTTCCATTTCAGGACCCTGGAAATTGGGGCATTGAAGCAGTACTTACATAACGAGAGCGTGCCGGTGCGGCTGAAGACAATAACGGAGGAATGATGGAAGCGCAAATCATCATCCTGCCTGCTTTCAAGGAGCATGAACAAGCAGTTTACGGCCTGATGTGCGAGCTGGAGGGAGCTAAGCTTCATCGGCAGGGCTTTGCGGACGTTTATGCAAAGAACCTGCAAAACAAGGACATCCGCTACTTTGCCGCCTTACGGGATGGAAAGGTCATTGGCTTTTCCAGCCTGCACATGCAGCGGCTGCTGCACCACGCCGCGCTGATAGGCGAAATCCAGGAGATTGTCGTAAGCGAAAGCTGCCGCGGGCAGGGCATTGGGCAGAGGCTGTTTCATGAAATGAAGACAGCTGCCCTTGATCATGGCTGCGCGCAGATGGAAGTCTGCTGCCGAAAGGAACGTACGCTGAGCCACCGGTTCTATCAAAAGATGGGCATGGTCTTAAGCCATGATAAGCTTTGCATGAAGCTTGCGGAGGGTGAATGAATCTCGAATCACAATGGAGGGAAGCGCTGGAATCGTATCCCCTGGGAAACCCTTCAGCCACACTGATCCGCCACAATGAAAATGCCACCTACAAGGTGACGGACGGGGCGGAAAAATCGTATGTGCTGCGGATACATAAACCGCGGAAGGGTTTTTCCCAACTGCTGTTCTCCGTAGAGAAGGAAGCAGCTTTGCGGGGAGAGCTTCAAATCCTTATGAAACTGTCTGAGGATTCGGCTGTACCGGTGCAGATTCCCGTGAGGAACAATCGCGGCGATATTTTGACAAGGCTTTCCGGAGGGGAGCTTGCGACACTGCTTACATGGCTGCCCGGCCATACGCTGGAAGAAGTGGAAACCACCCCGGAGCTAATGCGTGAGGTGGGCCGGATGACGGCATGCCTGCATCGGCACTTCCAAACCTGTGCGGACCTGCCTGCCCCGGCCGGCCATGATTATGACAAAGCACTGATGGACAGGATGGCCATCCGGTTCCAGGAGATGGGCCGTTCAGGCATAATCGCTCCCGCCTATGTTCAGGGAATGACAGGCTGCCTGACAGAGATCAAGCGGCGGATGGAGGAGTTGGACGGGCAGGACATGACGTTTGGCGTTGTGCACTCCGACCTTTCCAAGTCCAACATGCTCCTGTGTGAAGGTTTTGTTGCTCCTATAGACTTCGGACTGTGGGGGTACGGGTATTACTATATGGATCTTGGCGGCCTGGCCTCCCACTATACGGAGCCCTGGCAGCAGGCAGCTATTTTTGAGGGATATGAAAGTGAATCACGGCTAAGCGTCGACAGGCGTTATGTGGACCCATTCGTCTGCCTTGGCATCCTATTGTTTATCTGCACTTTCGGGGAAAGCGTATACGGGGAGGAATGGTTCCCCGGCGCCCTGGACCGCTGGAACAGCACCTTTTTTATTCCGCTTGCACAATAAATGATTCATTTCGCAAAAAAGGAAAAGCGAATATTGCTGTTTGAAAACACATGTATGTAAAAACAAGCGTTTTGGCTGCCCTGAAACTGCCTCCGAAGGATAAAATGCCGCCGCCTTGGGAACGATTCCCATTGGATATACAAATGATTATTTACAAGTAAGAAATATTTTTGCTTGTGGATAACCGGAACATTTTGTATAATAGATAGGTGAAGCTGGTTCGAAGTGAAAAGGAGTGCCGTGTTTTGAGCGATAATGAGCAGAATCGCCTGAAAGGCCGTATCCCGGCCCGGGCGATGTATGAAAAATCGGAACAGGTGCCTCCGCCTCAGGGCCTCCGGCAGGACATGGCCCAGCGTGCGGACCGGGTCCGCATGCCCATGGGGGAGGAGCCGGCACCAAGATACGTCCCTGCCCAGACACAGTATGTAAGCAAGCGGGTCAGCCGTTCTCCGGAAGAGGCCCCCGCCATGAACGCGCAGGCACCGTCCGCATCCCAGGGGTATGAACGCCATAGGCGTTCCCAGCGGCATGCCGGCGCTGGCGTGGACATGCCCGCCCGTGAGGATGTGAGAATGGCGCCGCCCCCCATGCGAGGCACGCCTCCTGTGAATCGTGCGCCCATGGACAACGGTCCCATCTACGGGCAGGGCAGGCCCCAGGCGCCGGGCGCCAATTACGCCAGGCCCGCCAGGCAGGAGGATTTTGCTCCCGTCAGGCCAAGGCAGCCCCAGCCTATGCCCTCCTACCTGGAAGAGGAAGAGGAGGAAGCACCCCGCCGCGGCCATGCCGGGCTGATGGTGCTTTTGATCCTGGTGCTGATTGCGGCTTTGTTCCTGGGCGGTTTGTATTTCGTACTGCCCGCAAGGGACACAGCGCAAAGCGGCGGGATCATCAATACGCTCAACGACGTGAAGGATGCCATCACCAAGGAAGTTGGATTCTTTTACGACAGTGTGAAGAACATCATCGTCCCCGAAGTGAAGGAGCCTGCCCAGGTGCAGGATTTCCAGGTGGTTCCTTCCTCCGGCCAGGCGCCGGTGGATCTGGCCTTCTCCATCACCACCACCAAGACGGTCAAGGGTGTCCGTGTTTTGGACAGCCAGGGCAAGGTACTGGTGGAAGGAAACATACCAACCGTAGACGAGGAAAACAGAAGCATCTGGACACTGAAAATGTCGCTCCAGGATGCCTATACCGGCTTGATGTCGGCCCAGATGCTGGCCGACGGGAACTGGACGGACAGCGGCAAGTCGGTGCAGGTGAGCATTGTCTCGCCTGTTATAACACCGACGGAAACGCCGTTTGTGCCGACCCAGTCGCCGCCGCCGACGGAGGAGCAGCGGGCGGAGGAAACGCCCGGCCCCACAGCTGAGCCGACGGAAGCGCCCACGGCCACCCCCGCCCCGACGGCCACGCCGGAACCCACCCCCGAGCCTACCGCTACGCCGGAGCCTACGCCGTCGCCCAGCCCCAGCCCCACCCCCATGCCTTACATGGCCGCCGGCGCGACGGAGGGCACAGACCCGGCGCAATTGAAGCTTACCTCCAAGATTTACAGCGGCACCAAGGCCGTGAACGAGTTTGAGCGCACGGTGCCCGTCAAAATGAACGGTCCGGCCAATTACGCGGCCTGGTCAGGCGCTGTGCTCACCTTCCGCGGCGGGCCTTTCCGCCAAAACGCAGCCTATGGCACGGTGGATGTGCAGGAAAACAAGCTGGAAGTCGCGTGGAGCTCGCCCATGGGCGGCATCGATTCCTATCACGGTGCCGGCTGGACCGGGCAGCCCGCCATCGTCAAGTGGACCAAGGAGGTCCGCGAGATGATGAACATCAACGACGCGAAGAAGGGCGTTACCGCCCTGAAGGAAGTTATCCTCGCCTCCCAGGACGGTAAAATCTACTTCCTGGACCTGGCGGACGGGCAGGTCACCCGCGATCCCATCAATGTGGGCTATCCCTTAAAGAGCTCCGTCTCCGTCGATCCCAGGGGCATGCCCATGCTTTCCGTGGGCCAGAGCGTCAGTATGCTCAAGAACCGCACCGGCGATATCGGATACTTCCTGTTCAACCTCATCGATCAAAAGCAGATGCTGTTCATCGACGGCCGCAACAAGAACGCTTACAGCGTAAACGGCTCGTTTGACGGCTCCTCGCTGCTGGACCTGAACAGCGATACGATGATCGTCGCCGGGGAAAACGGCATGCTCTATACCGTATGGCTGGATACGAACTTTGATGTGGGCACGGCCAAGCTGACCATCAACCCCAAGATCACCTCCTACAAGGCGAAAACCTCCAAGCAGGAGAGCAAGCTGACCAGCATTGAAGGCAGCGTCGCCATGTACGGGAATTACGCCTACTTCGCCGACGCCACGGGCATACTGCAATGCGTGGACGTCAACACCATGAAGCCTGTGTGGGCTATCGATGCCGACGACAACACCGACGCCACCATCGCATTGGACTTTGACGAGGATGGCGCGCTGGCGCTGTACACAGGCAACACCGTCAAAGAGCAGGGCAAGGACGGCACATGCACCATACGCAGGCTGAACGCCCTGACAGGCGAGCAGGAATGGTCTTATCCTGTGAAGGTGGAATATGACTCCAAAGAAGCCGGCGGCTGCATGGCATCGCCTGTGATCGGCCAGCAGAGCATTGGCAACCTGGTCATTTTCACCGTGGCCAAGACGCCCGAGGGCGGGCAAATTATCGCCCTGGACAAAAAGACGGGCCATGTGGTCTGGCAGCAGTCCATGCCCCACTTCAGCTGGAGTTCCCCCGTGGCCGTGTACAATGAAAACGGCGATGCCTGGCTCATTCAGGGCGATAGCGAGGGCGTGCTGCAGTTGATGGATGGGCAGACCGGCGTGGTCATGAACAGCATCCAGCTGGAAGGCGCCATCACAGGCTCGCCCGCCGTGTACAACGATATGCTGGTAGTCGGCACCAGCGGCAAGGGCATCAGCAAAATCTACGGCATCAAAATCAAGTAAGGGATACGTATGCGGGGCCATCCGGCGGAAGAAAAGGCGTATTGTCTTTTCCCGCGGACGGCCCCGTTTTTATGGAATGAACAAAAGAAAAGGGGAAGCGTGCATGGCCAAACGGTATTTGGTTGCCCTGGACCAGGGGACCACCAGCTCCCGGGCGGTAGTATTTGAGGAAAGCGGCCGGGTGCTCTCTGCCCATGGCATCGAGTTTCCGCAAATTTACCCCAAGCCCGGCTGGGTGGAGCATGACCCCAAGAGCATACTGGAGTCGCAGGTGGAGGCGCTTAGAACAGCCGTGAAGCTTTCCGGCGTGGCCGTGGAGGATATCGCCGCCATCGGTATCACCAACCAGCGGGAGACGACCCTGGTGTGGGACCGCAGCACAGGCGAGTGCGTTTGCAACGCCATCGTCTGGCAGTGCCGCCGCACCGCACCGTATGTGGAGCGCCTAAAGGCGGCGGGCAGGACGGAGCTGATAAAAGATAAGACCGGCCTTGTGCCGGACGCCTATTTTTCCGGCACGAAGCTTGCGTGGATATTGGACACATACCATTTGCACAAGCGGGCGGAAGCCGGGGAGTTGTGCTTTGGCACGGTGGACAGCTTTCTATGCTGGCACCTGGTGGAGGGCCGCCCCCATGTGACCGACGCCACCAACGCCAGCCGGACCATGCTTTTCAATCTTCACACCCAGCAGTGGGATAATGAGCTTCTTTCCATGCTGGATATACCGGAAAAGGTGCTGCCGGTTGTGGTGGACAGCGCACAGGTGGTCGGCATGCTGGATACATCCATCCTGGGCCGGCCCATTCCCGTGGCGGCCATGGCGGGGGATCAGCACGCTTCGCTGTTCGGCCAGGCCTGCCACAAGGCCGGCATGGTGAAAAACACGTACGGCACGGGCTGCTTCATGCTGATGAACACGGGGGAAGCGCCTGTAAAATCCGGGCACGGCCTTTTAACCACCATGGCCTGGCGCATCGGCGGGAAACCTTATTATGCGCTGGAGGGCAGCGTGTTCATGGGCGGCGCGGCCATCCAATGGCTGCGGGACGAGCTGAAAATGATTTCCAGCGCCGCGGAGAGCGAGAGCCTGGCCGCGTCGGTAAAGGATACCGGCGGCGTATATCTGGTGCCCGCCTTCACGGGCCTGGGCGCGCCTTGGTGGGATATGTACAGCCGGGGGACCATGGTGGGCCTGACCCGGGGTACCGGGCGGGCACATATTGTGCGGGCCGCGCTGGAGGCCATCGCTTACCAGTCGGCTGATCTTTTAACCGCCATGGCTGCGGACTGCGGCTTTTCGCCGGAAAGGATGCAGGTGGATGGCGGGGCCAGCGCCAACAGCTTTTTGATGCAGTTCCAGGCGGATATCATGAACATCCCCGTAGTCCGGCCCGCGGTCATGGAAACCACAGCGCTTGGCGCTGCCTTGCTGGCCGGGCTGGCGGTGGGGATATACGCTTCTGTGGAGGAGACGGCTAAGGCTTGGCAGCGGGATCTGCAGTTTGACCCGCAAATGGGCAAGGCCCAAAGGGAGGATAACCTGAAGGGCTGGCACAAGGCCGTAAACCGGGCGCTGCATTGGGCGGAGGAATAAAGGGGCTGCTTGTACCGGGGCGAGGGCGGATCAAATCCTGGCCCTATACTGCGCATTACAGTAATGGCTATGGGCCGGTTCGGGCGGGCGATTGAAAATCGCCCCTACATCGCAGTTTGTTTGTTGACTTCACTGCCGGCTCGGGTGAGCACCGGAGGAGAAGCCAATTCACACTTTGCATTGTAGGGGCGATTTGCAATCGCCCGCTTTGCTTAGCATCCTGGGTGCCGGGATAAAGAAACGGGGAGCATCGATGCCGCGGTTCTTCGGCGGAGCGGCATTTATACTATCTTTCCCCCGTGGAACATGCACTCGAAAACCTTGCGGTTTTCAAAGAAAATCTCCTCCATGCCGGAATACCAATCAAAATCCCCCTGGATCACAGCATGGTACACATGGCTTCCCTGCTGGAAGCACAAGGGGCCTCGGTAGGGGTATTCCCTGGGTACCTGCATCAGCGCTTCCTTGAGAAATTCGCCGGAAAAGCCCTCGCCGGTCACCCGGCCCGCGTAGTTCATGGACCAGACGGGCACATTCTTGATCCATACGGCCTCTTCCCCGGAAAAGCATTTGCCGCCAAGATACGTATCCAGGTAATAATAATCGCCTTCCCGGTACGCCGCGTCGTGGCTTAACATCCGGCTGGATTCCACCGCGCCGCTCTTGGCGGCATAGGTTTTCTGCTTGGCCAGCAAAAGAAAATCAATCAGCGCTTCCCGGCTTAAGTCTTTGCTATCGCTCCTTAATGGAGATACGCATTCTTCGGGGGGCAGAAACAGGCTGTCCAGCGTGACCCTATATAACCGGCCAATTGCTATGGCCCTGTCCAGGTCGGGCAGCGCCTTGCCGTTTTCCCATTTCGCTACGGCCTGCCGGGATACGTTTAGCTGCAGCGCCAGCTGCTCCTGGCTGAGATTGGATGAGGCACGCAATTCGCGCAGCCTTTCGGGGAATGTCATAACCCTCACCTCCGCAACCAGTATAACACATCAAAAGCCCTCCGGAGGGACAAATTCGTTCCATTTTGACAACCGTGGGTTGCGTTTTGGAATGGAACGGCTGTTTTTTGAAAAAAGAGGATTTGTTGTGTTGACAAGTCTATGGATGTATGGTATATTTCCAACAATCCCGGGAATTTCATATTTTTCGTGTCAGAGGAGCGTTTTTCATCAGTAGGCATGTGCGGGAGCGGGGGCTCTATCCCACGTGCGGAAAGGGAAAAATGCCGAAAGGTGGTCCGGTCCCCTAACGGACAGCCTTGGGTGCGTGGTGAATAATCCCGCAACTGTCATGGGATTGCAGAATCCTTTGGAGCGCTGATACAGCATGACGGCCAAGCGGCCGGCGCTTTTTTGCACATGCTTGTACGCACCCAAAGGCTGGCTGCCGGGCGGTGTGTTTTTTTTCACCATGATTTCTTTTTTCCGAAAACGCATAGGATAGGATGGAGGTGCTGCACATGCAAAAATTCCGGGTTGGTATCGTAGGCGCGACTGGTATGGTAGGGCAGCGGTTTGTTCAGCTTCTTTGGAATCATCCCTGGTTTGATATTGTTGCGTTGGCCGCAAGCAGCCGCAGCGCGGGGAAAACATATGCCGAGGCCGTGGAAGGACGCTGGGTTTTTGATATGCCCATTCCCCAAAACGTGGCCGGTCTGCCCGTGATGGACGCCGCCAACGTAGACGAAGTGGCGTCTTTGGTGGACTTTGTTTTCTGCGCCGTGGACATGAAAAAAGAGGAAACCAGGGCATTGGAAGAAGCCTACGCCAAAACGGAAACGCCTGTGATCAGCAACAACAGCGCCTGCCGCATGCTGCCGGATGTACCCATGATGGTGCCGGAAATCAATTTTGCCCACGCGGCGGTGATCGATACCCAGCGCAAGCGCCTGGGCACGAAGACGGGTTTCATCGCCGTCAAGCCCAACTGCTCCATACAGAGCTATGTGCCCGCTTTAACGCCGCTTTTGGACTTTGGCATTAAAAAGGTCAGCGTCTGCACCTACCAGGCCATCAGCGGCGCCGGCAAGACCTTTGCCTCCTGGCCGGAGATGCTGGACAACGTGATCCCCTACATCGGCGGCGAAGATGAAAAGAGCGAGCAGGAGCCGCTGAAGATTTGGGGCGGCCTTGTGAACACGGAGCTGGGCCCAATTGTCAAGCCTGCCCTGGAGCCTTTGATCAGCGCCCAGTGCATCCGTGTGCCGGCTACCGACGGCCACCTGGCGGCCGTATCCGTATCCTTTGAAAACAAGCCCGATATGGGCGAAATCATTCACCGCTGGGCGAACTTTGAGACCGAGGCGCAGCGGCTGGACCTGCCCAGCGCACCCAAGCCGTTCCTGCAGTATTTTGACGATCCGTCACGGCCCCAAACCAGGCTGGACCGGGATTTTCAAAAAGGGATGGGCATTTCCATTGGCCGGCTCCGCCCGGACGCGCTGTTTGATTACAAGTTTGTCTGCCTGTCCCATAACACGGTGCGGGGCGCGGCCGGGGGCGGTGTCCTCACGGCGGAGCTTATGTGCGCTACGGGATATATTCCCAGGAAGTAGCCGTGCCCGTGCCTTCCATTTGAAGGAGGATTCATGAAAACCGTACTTTTTCGGGGCAGCGGCGTAGCCATCGTTACGCCCTTTACACAGGATGGCGTCGATGCGGACGCCTTGGACGCCCTGGTGGATTTCCAGCTAGAAAACGGCACCGCGGCCATCATCGCCTGCGGCACCACAGGGGAGCCTTCCACCATGACCGATGCCGAGAAGGACGCGGTAATCGCAAGGGTGGTGGAGCGGGTGAACGGCCGGGTGCCCGTCATCGCGGGGACCGGCGGAAACGATACCCGCAAGACCATCGCGGCGGCGAAGCGAGCCAAAGCGCTTGGTGCGGACGCCCAGCTTTGCGTAACGCCCTACTACAACAAAACCTCCCCCCACGGGCTTGTGGCCCACTATTTGGCCATTGCCGACGAGGGCAGCCTGCCTGTGGTGGTGTACAACGTGCCCGCCCGCACGGGGCTGAACATGAAGCCGGAGACACTGGCCATCATCGCAAAGCACGAGAACATCGTGGCCATGAAGGAAGCCAGCGGCGATATATCGCAGATGCTGGAAATGGTCAGGCTCAGTGGAAACGACATCGCCTTCTACAGCGGCAGCGACGACAATGTGGCGCCCCTTTTGTCCCTGGGCTTTGACGGCGTCATCTCCGTGGCGGCCAATGCGGCGCCCAAGCTCATGCACGATCTGGTGGCGGCCTTCCATGGGGGCGACTGGCGCGAATCGCTGCGGCTGCAGCTGGCGGTCAATCCTTTCGTGTCGGCACTTTTCTGTGAGGTGAGCCCCGTGCCTGTCAAGGCGGCGCTTTCCCTGATGGGCCGCTGTGAGGAAACGGTCCGCCTGCCCCTGGTGCCCATGCTGCCGGATAACAAGGCGCGGCTTGCCAGGGAAATGAAGGCGCTGGGCCTGCTATAAGATAAATCGGAGGGGTATGCATGCGAATTTTGCTCAGCGGGGCCTGCGGGCGCATGGGCCGGACCGTGGCGGAACTTTGCCGGGAACGGGAGATCACCGTTGCGGCCGGTGTGGATGTGTCAACCTGCGGGGATGATCTGGGCTTTCCCGTTTACCCCTCCTTTGATTCGGTAAAGGAAAAGGCCGATGTGATCGTGGATTTCACCAGGCCGGAGACACTGCCGGACCTTACCGCCTATGCGCTGCGGGAGAAAATGCCGGCGGTCATCGCCACTACAGGCTTCAATCCCGCCGATATGAAGCGTATCCGGGACGCGGCGCAGGTGATCCCCATTTTCCAGAGCGCAAACATGAGCCTTGGCATCAATTTGATGAAATCGCTGATCCGCCAGGCGGCGTCCGTCTTGGGCGAGGCCTTCGATGTGGAGATTATTGAGCGCCACCACAACAAAAAGATCGACGCTCCCAGCGGCACGGCGTTGATGCTCTTTGACGAGCTGAGCAAATGCTATCCCGGCGGAAGGGAAATGATGCCCGGAAGGGAATCCCGCACGCAGATGAGGGACCACCGGGAAATCGGTGTCCATGCCATTCGCGGCGGAACCCTTGCCGGCACCCACGAGGTGGGCTTTTACGGGGCTGGGGAGACGCTGACCCTGATCCACGACGCCCAGAACAGGACCGTGTTTGCCCAGGGGGCGGTTGCGGCCGCGGCGTTTATCAAGGACAAGCCTGCCGGGCTTTACGCCATGGATGATTTGATCAGGCAGATGCAGGGCGGGCTTGGCGGATAAATGGTATGGAGCCTTGGAGGGACACAGCTTCACAGGCATGAAATGGAAACCGGCGCAGCAAAATGCTGCGCCGGTGTTTTAATTGCGAAGATATCAGGGCTTGGGCGTGGGGCTGGGGGTGGGCTTGGGTGTGGGGGTCGGGGTGGGGGTAGCCGTGGGCTTGGGCGTCGCCTTCAGTTCCTTGTTCTCCGCTTCCAGCTTGGCCACCTTGGCGGTCAGGTCTGTGATCTGCTTGTTGGCGTCGTTCAGCTTGGTGGTCAGGGTCTGCTTTTCAGCTTCCAGCGCGGTCACCTTGGCATTGGCGTCATCGGCTGCTTTCTTGGCGGCGGCCAGTTCGTCGGTCAAATTGGTTTGCGCTGTGACGGCGGTATCCTTATCCTTGGTGGCGGTATCCAGCGCTGCCTGCTTCAGTTCAGCGTCCGCTTTGGCTGTAACCAGCTCGGCCTCCAGGGCTGTCAATTTCGCGGCGGCATCATCATAGGAAGCCTGGGCAGTTTTAACGGCATCTTCCAAGGCTGTCTTTTCCGTCGTCAAAGCGGCTACCGTATCCCCGGAAGTCTTCAGATCGGCGGTCAGTTTGTCAACGTTCTGCTGCAGTGCGTTTTTCTGCAGGAACAGGCTGAAGCTGAGCACCAGGGCGGCGATAAGCACGATGCTCATCAGGATGGTAACTGTCTTTTGGTTGCTGCGGGTCTTCTCGGTCATGATGCGCTCCTCCTTTTTTCAATGGGACATGTCTATGTGGTTGTCGGCGGTCTGGCGGCCGAAAACCACCAATGTTGTTAGCAATCATATCATATATTATCGAAAAAGAAAACAGATTATGGTAAGCAAACAGCAGTTTTTTCCCTGTACACGGTTATGAAAGCATTTCCTTGACGCTGGGCAGCCGGGTACAGTATAATAACCGCGTGTCCCGGTGGGCGGCGCGGCTGTACCGGCTTTTCCGGGAGAGGGTTCGAAAAGGAAATAGATCAAAGAGGGAGGCGGGCGCATGCACAAATGGGGATGGGCTTTGGCATGTGTATTGTGCGCTTTCCTTTTTTTGATGCTTGCCTCCGCATTGGTCGAGGGACCGGCTGACCTGATTGCCGCTGAGAACCGGCGGCCTTTTGAGGCCTTAATAGGCCAGGTGGGCACCGTGGAAAAGCAGGGCGGAGATCAGAACACGCCGGTCCGGGTAGCGGTTCAGGAAGCGGTTGCCGTGTCTGTACGGCAATCGGCGATACGGCCGCAGGTAAAGGCCGACGCCAATGGCCATCCTCTTGGGGAAAGCACGTATATCATGGCGGTGTACCAGGCATTTTGGCTGGGGGACAGGTCCGGCTAGACGGCATCTCCATTAAGGCATGAACAAATCTATTAAAGAAGGATGCGAACGTAGGATGAACAAGCCGGAAAAACCGTCCCGTACAAAGATGAGCGAGGAAAAAAGGTCCTATCTGTTTCTGGCAGCCGTTCTGGTACTGACCCTTGTCATCGGCATCGTTTCCATTACCGGCATGCCCCTGGACAGCCGTGGGCTGTACAAGCTCAAATCCTGGGTGCCCTTCGTGAGCGCTGACAACTGGCCCGCTTCTGTTCCCCTGGGCCTTGGCATCGGCGGCGGCTCCTTCGTTGAATATGAGGCCGCTTTGCCCGAAGGAAGCGTTCTTGACCTGGATAAGGCGCTGAACGACACCGTTTCCATACTGCAAACACGCCTGACCTCAAAGGGCTATCTGGATTCCGTTGTGTTAAAAACTGCCGAAGGCAAGATCCGCGTGGAAATCCCCAACGCGAAGGACAGAAGCGATGTTTTATATGTACTTTCTGCCAGCGGAAATCTGGTCTTCTCCTTCCCGGATGGCACATTCCTGGAAGGCGGCCATGTGAAATCCGCTTCCGTTCGTACAAACACCGGCAGCGCCCAGCCGGTAGTCCTTATTTCGCTGGACAACCAGGGCACAAAAGCGCTGTCCGACGCTTCCACGGAGAACGCGGGCAATGTGCTGACCATTCAAATGGACGGCCAGACTTTGGCCTCCGCAACCGTTGGCGAGGCCATCATCAACGGCGAAATTACGATTACCATCGCTTCCATCGAAGGCGCGCGTAACCTGGTCAACGTACTTCGTTCCGGCGTGGTGCCTGTGAAGCTCACCCAGGGCACCGTGGGCGATGTGGCGGCCACCCAGGGCGATGGCATTTTGAACCTGTTCGTGATCGGCGGCCTCGTGCTTATGCTGGCGGCCATGGCATACTTTGTTGTCCGCTACATGCTTGGCGGTGTGGCGGTTGCCTTAGCGCTGTGGATTCATGTCATTTTCACCTACTTCCTGCTGGCTGTGTTCCCCATGGCGCAATTGACGCTGCCTGGGCTTGTAGGCATCGCCCTTGGTTTTGGCCTGTTTGTATGGGCCAATGATTTGCTTCTTCAGAAGTTTGCCCTGGGGCTGCGTCCCGGCAGGATGCACAAGGTCTCCTTGAAGGAAGGCTGGGCTTCCGTCCGTCAAATCGTATGGAAGGTGCATGTTGCCTGCCTAGCGGTTGCCCTTGTGCTGCTGGTCCTGCCCATCGGCATCTTCCACAGCTTTGCCTCCGCCGCCCTTTTCGCGGTAGGCTCCAGCCTGCTTGTCACCTGGATCGCCTCCAGGCTGATCCTGATCCATACCGCCAGGGCGGTCAAGAAGAATCCTGCCAGATTCGGCCACATGAAAAACGCGTAAATAGAATGTAAGGCCATTCCATCGGAATGAAAAAGCGTTCTTCCGTCTTTGATGCCGGAAGAACGCTTTTGTACCAATTGATTGTACAGAAACTACCACTATGAGAGGTTGCAGATGCTCCGCTTTGTCGCAAAAAGTATGCCCGGCGGTATTCCCGATGCCCCGGCCGGCTTGCCCGGCTGGTTTGCTTCGCTTTTGGCCATGCGCGGCGTGGATACAAGGGAAAAGGCGGAGCAATTTCTTAATCCCTCCATTCAACAATTGCATGATCCGTATCTGATGCGGGACATGGACAAGGCTGCTGCGCTCTTGCGGGAGGCCGTGCAGAACAAAATACCTATCGTGGTTTACGGGGACTACGATGTGGACGGCGTTTGCGCCGCCTCCATCATGCTTTTGATGCTTCGGGGCATGGGCGCCAGGGCGGATTATTACATTCCCAACCGCCATGAGGAAGGCTACGGCCTCAACATTAAGGCGGTGCAAAAGCTTGCCGGGGAGTATGGGCTGCTTCTGACCGTGGATTGCGGCATTACCAGTGTGAGGGAGGTTGCCTTGGCCAAGGAGCTTCACATGCGTGTGATCGTCACCGATCATCACCAATTGGGGCCGGAGGTACCGGCGGCGGACGCCGTGCTCAATCCATTGATGGGGGAATATCCCTTCCGCCGCCTCTGCGGCGCGGGTGTGGCCATGAAGCTTATACAGGCACTGGGCGGCCTTGATGCGGTACAGGAGTACCTTGACCTGGCCGCTTTGGCCACCATCGCCGATCTTGTGCCGCTGTCGGGCGAGAACAGGGCCATCGCGGCGCTGGGCCTTGAAAGGATGGCAGGCACAAAACGCCTGGGCATTAAAGCGTTGATGGAAGTAGCCGGCATGGACGGGAAGGATGTAAAGGCGGGGCAGGTCGCTTTTCAAATGGCGCCGAGGCTGAACGCCGGCGGGCGGTTGAAAAGCGCGTCCCTTGGCGTGGAGCTTTTGACGGCGGACGATCCGGCACGTGCCATGGAGCTTGCGGAAACACTGAATACCGAGAACGCGCACCGGCAAAAGCTGGAGGCGGACATTTTTGATAAGGCGCTAAAGCAGGTGGAGGCGGAAACAGATTTTCTGGAAGACCGCGTTTTGATCGCTATGGAGGAAGGCTGGAACCATGGCGTCATCGGTTTGGCTGCCAGCCGCCTCACCGAGCGGTTCCATTATCCGTCCATTGTGCTATCCAAAACAGACGATGAATGTGTGGGCAGTGCTCGGTCCATACCCGGTGTGAACATACACGCCATGCTTTCCGCCTGCAGCGATCTTTTCATACGGTTCGGCGGCCATGAGCAGGCCGCCGGCCTGACCATGAAGGCGGATAACGTGCCGGAGCTTAAGAAAAGGCTGAACGGGCTGATCAATGACAGGTGCAATCCTGAGGCATATGTCCCCATCCGGGAATATGACCTGGAAATCCCCCTTCGCGAGGTAACGGAGGGAATGGCGCGTATGCTTAAGTCTCTGCAGCCCACAGGCCTTGGCAATCCCGATCCCGTATTCCTGGTGTCAAACGCTGCCGTGCAGGATATGCGGCCCGTGGGCCGGGAAGGCACGCATTTAAAGTGCAGCCTGTACAAGGAAGGAACACTTCGCTCCGGTATTGCCTTTCAATTGGGCAAAATGGCGCAATCCATGCCAAACAAGGTGGACGTGCTTTTCTCCCCGGAGCTGAACGAATGGAACGGAACCGTATCCGTGCAGTGCAATATTAAAGCCATATGCCCCGCTTTAGGCGCGCAGCTTCCGGAGGGGGAGGACAAGGCGCAGGCGGTGCTTTTGCAGGAAATACGGGGGATGATGGCGAATATTTATAAGATTCACCCTGCTGACATACAGGCGGATGAATATGAACTTGCACAGTCTCTTTGCGGTGTGCAGGGCACGCTGATTCTGGCCCGCGCACCGAATACCGCCCGGCGCATAAGCCTTACGTATGGGGATAGGCTGCATGTCGCCGGCAAAATTGATGACCGGCGCGGATTTCACACCTTGTTATACCCGGCGCGGCTGTCGGAGCTTGGCGATAGCTGGCGCACTGTGATCCTGGCGGATGGGGAGCTTGTGCCCGGGGAAGCATCCATGATAGAGGAACGCTGCCCGCGGGCCAGGGTGCTGGTTTTTCCAAGAAGCGGGGAGCTTACGGATTTCTTGAAACCCCTGGCGCTTTGCGACGATTCCCTGCGAACGCTGTACAAGGCGGCCAAGGGCCATCCCGGCGCTTCTCCCGACAAACTCGCGCTGATATCCGGGCTGACCGGCGTCCAGCTTATGGCCGGGCTTCATATCCTGATGGAAATGGAGCTGTTGATCTTTACGGAGGAACCCTTCTCCTTTGCCATGCTTCCCATGAAAAAGCGCAGTACCGGCGAAAGCGGCCTTTTACAAACCCTGAAATCTTTATCCATCTGATGCGAAAGGAGGGCCGGATATGTACGCGTACATCAGCCGCGAATGCATGCCCCTGGACCAGATCCTGGCGCGCGTCCAGAAATACCATCCGGGAGACAGCTATCTCCTGGTAAAAAAAGCTTATGAATATGCGGAGCACGCCCATGCCGGCCAGTTTCGCAAAAGCGGGGAGCCGTATTTTACCCATCCGGCCTTTGTGGCCAGCATCCTGACAGAGCTATCCATGGACGCCCCCACCATAGCCGCCGGCCTTTTGCACGACACGGTGGAAGACTGCGAAGGCGTGTGCCTTCCCAACGTGCTGCAGGAATTCGGCGAGGAAGTGGCCAGGCTGGTGGACGGCGTCACGAAGCTATCCAAGCTGGATTTTGTGGACCGGGAGGAGCAGCAGGCGGAAAGCCTGCGCAAGATGATCCTGGCCATGTCCAAGGACATCCGCGTGGTTCTCATCAAGCTGGCCGACAGGCTGCACAACATGCGTACTTTGCGCTACCAGCCGGAGGCGAGGCAGGTGGCCATCGCCAGGGAAACGCTGGACATATACGCGCCTTTGGCCCACCGGCTGGGCGTGTTCGCCATCAAGCAGGAGCTGGAGGACCTGTCCCTTCGCTACATCGACCCGGCCGGCTATCAGGATGTGGTGCAAAAGGTAGGCATGAAGCGAGCCGAGCGGGAGGAGAACATCCGCCTGGTGATCTCGGAACTGACCGCCAAGCTGGACGAGCAGCACATCCGTTACGACATCGACGGGCGGCCCAAGCACCTGTACAGCATCTACCGCAAAATGGTGCTTCAAAACAGGCCCTTTGACCAGATATACGACCTGATTGCCATCCGCGTGCTGGTGGATACCGTGCCCGACTGCTACGCGGTGCTGGGCATTGTGCATACGTTATGGAACCAGATGCCGGGCAGGTTCAAGGACTACATTTCCGTGCCCAAGGCCAATATGTACCAAAGCCTGCACACCACCGTGGTGGGCGGGCGGAAGATGCCCTTCCCCTTTGAGGTGCAGATACGCACCTGGGAGATGCACCGCATCGCCGAGTTCGGCATCGCCGCCCACTGGCGTTACAAGGAAGGCAGCCAAAACGCCACAGACCTGGACAACAAGCTGTATTGGCTGCGCCAGATTCTGGACTGGCAGAATGAAACCCGTGACAGCCGGGAGTTTATCGATTCGCTGAAAACCGACCTGTTCAGCGAGGAAGTCTTCCTGTTTACGCCCAAGGGCGATGTGGTGAACATGCAAAAGGGCGCCACGCCCCTGGACTTTGCCTACCGCATTCACAGCGCCGTGGGCAACAGCTGCGTGGGTGCCAAGGTGAACGGCCGCATCGTGCCCCTGGACACCACGCTGGATACAGGCGACCGTGTGGATATTATCACCTCCTCCGCCTCCAAGGGCCCCAGCATGGACTGGCTGAAGATCGTCAAGACGCAGCAGGCCAAGGCGAAGATCCGGCAGTTCTTCAAGCGCGAGCTGCGCGGGGAGAACGTGGAAAAGGGCAAGGACATGGTGGAAAAGGAGGCCAAGCGCCGCGGCGTATCTTTAAGCTCCATCACCAAGCCCGAGTATTACGAAGGCATACTGAAAAAGTACGGCTTCTTCGAGCTCGATGATATTTATGGTGCCGTGGGCTACGGCGGCATGGCTTCCACCTATGTGGTGATGAAGCTCATGGAGGAGCAGCGCCTGCGCGAAGCCCCGCCGGCCCCCAAGATACCGGATGTTACACCCCAGGATTTGCAAAAGCAGAACCGGGGCAAGCCCACCCACGGCATATACGTCAAGGGCGAATCGGGCATGCTGGTGCGCTTTGCCAAGTGCTGCAACCCTGTGCCCGGTGACGATATTGTGGGCTATATCACAAGGGGCAGGGGTGTTACGATTCATAAGGCGGACTGCATCAATGTGAATGTGAACGTGGACGAAAGCGAGCAAGCCCGGATGGTGGAGGTCAGCTGGGCTGAGGAGAGCGCCGGCACCTTCGACGCCGGCATTCAAATCATCGCCTACGATCATGTGGGCCTGCTGGGAGAGCTGGCCACTTATATCGGGGAAATGAACGTGCCCATCAGCGCCGTCAGCGCCAAGTTCAATACAAAGAGCAAAACCAGCACCATCACCCTGGTGATACAGGTGACCAGCCGCCAGCAGCTGGACAAAGTGATTAAGCAGCTTCAACGCCGCTCCGATGTGGTGGAGGTCTACCGCGGCGCGAGCTGATAGAGCGTTATCTTACAATATAGAGGATTGCCTCCGAAGGTTTCCAAAGGACGATCGGAAAGTCCTTTGGTCGCACCCGCAGGTGCGAAATCTTATTATAGCTTCGGTGTAGAGTGTATTCAGCTGAAAAGAAACGGGGAATCTTTCTTCATGCGCTGCGTTGTACAAAGGGTATCCTCCGCCTCTGTTATGGTAAACGACCAAACAGTGGGCAAAATCGGTAAAGGATTGATGGTCCTGATCGGCGTGGCCCAGGGGGATACGGAGAAGGACCTGCAATACATATTCGACAAGGTGCCCAACCTGCGCATCTTTGAGGACGATCAAGGCAAGATGAATCTGTCCCTCCACGACGCGGGCGGCTGCATCCTGGCGGTGAGCCAGTTTACCTTGCTGGGTGACGCGAGGGGCGGCCGCAGGCCCAGCTTTATCGAGGCGGCCCGGCCAGAAACTGCCAATGCTCTGTATATGGACCTGGTGCGAAGGTGGCGCGAAGCCGGGCTTACTGTGGAGACGGGCGTTTTCCAGGCGGAAATGGCCGTGTCCCTTGTGAACGACGGTCCGGTGACCATCCTGCTGGATAGCAGGAAAACCTTCTAAGAGGTGCTTATGAAAAGCAAATTGCAGATAGAAACGCTGGCGGTGGGGCCCATCCGCGCCAACTGCTATATATTGTCGCTGCCTCACCGGGACGACTGCGTATTAATCGATCCGGGAGCGCAGCCGGAACGCATTCTTGCGGCTGTGAAGGGAAAGCAGGTCGCCGCCGTCTTGTTGACACACGGCCATTTTGACCATATCGGCGGCGTGGCAGGCGTGCTTGGGCCAGACACCGCCCTGTATATCCACGCATTGGACGAGCCCATGCTTCGCGATCCCGCGAAAAACATGGCTGTGATGATCGGTCAGGAGCTTGTTGTTTCAGCCAAGGCCACCTCGGTAAAAGAAGGGGACGTCCTTTTGGCGGCCGGCATTCCGTTTACGGTGCTGCATACGCCTGGGCACACACCGGGCAGCGTGTGCTATCAGGCCGGTGGCGCGCTTTTTACCGGGGATACCATGTTCCGCCACGGCTATGGCCGCACCGACCTGCCCGGCGGAAGCTGGGATGATCTGTATCAATCCATGAAGCGGCTGCTGCTTCTGCAAAAGGAATGTAACGTCTATCCCGGCCATGAGAGCACCACCACCATCGGCCTGGAGCAGGAGTATTTTCAATGAACGTTGCCCTGTATACCCCCGTGCCGGAATTGTCGGCGGAAATGGCGGATGTCCTCCGCCTGTTTTATGGGGAAATCGGCTTTACCGTAAACGATAGCGGAGCGGAAGCGGACAAATGCATCCGCCATGAACTGACCGAGCGGGACGGGGTGTGGGAATGCGCCCTTTCCCTGAAGGACAAAACGATCATAAAGACGGCAGCCATACCCTGCGGTGACGGGAAGGATTTGCTGTATAAGCGGCTTCGCAAGCGGCTGTGCAAGCAGGCGCTCTACGAGCTTTTGAAGGCGGAAACGGGCTTTCATCCTCCCTGGGGATCGCTGACGGGCATCCGCCCCACCCGGCTGGTTTACGAGGCCATGCGGGAGGGCCTTACACCCATGCAAGCGGCCGGGCAGGTGGAAGCTGTCTTTGACCTGCATCCCGACAAGGCGCGTCTGCTTTCCGATATCGTGAGCGTACAGCTCGCCATGCCTTCACCCAACCCGCAGGCGGCGGATGTCTATATAGGCATCCCCTTTTGCCGCACACGCTGTGCCTATTGCTCCTTTTTAAGCGGCGAGCTGGGGAAAGGGCTGCAGGTGCCGCCGTATGTTGACGCGCTGATCCGGGAGATGGAATTTACGGCCCGGCTGATGAAGGATGCGGGCCTTGCGCTGCGGGCCGTGTATATGGGCGGCGGAACGCCCACAGCGCTGCCGGAGAGCGCTTTTCATAGGGTGATGGAGGCCATGGCGTCGTATTTCCCCCATGCCATGGAATATACTGTGGAAGCCGGTCGGCCCGATTCCATCAGCCGGGAGAAGCTTCAGGCCATCCTAGACGCGGGGGTCGGGCGGATCTCCATCAACCCCCAATCCATGAAGGCCGAGACCCTCCAGCGCATCGGCCGGGACCACACGCCGGAACAGACAGTCGAAGCATACGAACTGGCCAGGGAGATGGGCTTTTCCTCCATCAACATGGACCTCATCGCCGGCCTGCCGGGGGAAATGGTATCCGATTTTGAGTATACACTTTCCTTTGCACGCATCCTAAGACCCGAGAGCCTCACCGTGCACACCCTGGCGTTAAAGCGCGCCAGCCTTTTGCGGCTATGGGAAACGCCGCTGCCCGACGGGGCGGAAACGGCACAGATGGTGCGCTTGGGGGCGGAGGCTGCCCGTGACATGGGCATGAAGCCCTACTACCTGTACCGGCAAAAGTATATGGCCGGCAACCAGGAAAACGTGGGCTACGCGCTGCCAGGCCATGAATGCCTGTACAATGTGGACATCATGGAGGAGACCACCAGCATCCTTGCGGTGGGGGCAGGGGCCATCTCCAAGCGAATTATCGGCGGGGAAGGGCGTATCGAGCGGGCGCCCAACGTAAGCAACGTGGCGGTCTACATCGACAGGCTCCAAGATATGCTGGATAGAAAGGCCGAACTGTTCGCCCTTTAGCTGGTGTGCCTTTTGTGTTCAGGCTGCGCTGGTCGTATCCAGCGGGCAGGCAGGCGCATCCACCCGGGGAATCCTCCGCTCGTACAGCGTATACCATACAAGCATGAACAGGCCGCGCAGCGCTGCGGAAACGGTGATGCCCAGCCATAGACCGTTCAAACCCATCCACTTGGCAAGCAGCCAGCACGTAAGCGGCCGGATCAGGTTGGCGAGAATCGAGCACAGGCTGGGCGGCAGCGTTTCGCCTATGCCCCTGAAGGTGCCCGCACAGGCTCCCTCAAAGGCCATGAACAGCTGGCACCCAGAAAGGATCATCAAATAGGTGGCGCCCATGGAGAGTATTTCCGGCGGCTCGTGCAAAAAGAGCGAGAAAAAGAAGCGGCCGCCGAAGATGAGCATCAGCGTCACCACCACTTCCCATAAAAGAAGCGAACCCAGCGCAATGCGGTAGCCGCGCCTGATACGCGTCCACTTGCCCGCGCCGTAATTTTGCCCTATGAAGGAAGTGACCGCGGAAGAGAATCCGCCGCCGATCAGCCAGGAAAGGGACTCAATTTGACTGCCTACGCGCTGCACGGCCACGGCGGTTTCGCCGTACCACGCGGATACCATGCTGGTTACCACCATGGCGAGCGCCGTAAAGGCGCCGCTCTCCATTGCCACCGGCAGGCTCCAGCGCACGATTTGGCCTATTTTTTCCCGGCTCATCCGCCCCCACAGGCGAAAACGTTCAAAGGGCCTGTGCGGATGCCGCTTGGCATATACCACGAATAAAACGCACACAATGCCCTGGGCGATGACCGTGGCCCCCGCCGCGCCCGCAACGCCAAGGTCAAATATGAAAATCATCAGCGGATCCAGAAGCATATTGGCGATCAGGCCCACGGCGTTGGCAAAGAAGCTGAGCTTTGAATTGCCCGCGCCATTGAACGCGCCGGTGATGGCCGCCGATACATACGTGAGCGGTATGCCCAGCCCCACAATGCGCAGGTAGGCGCAGGTGTTGTCAAACACGTCCCTCTCCCGCACCTGCAGCAGGGAAACCAGCGGCCTGGCGAGCAATAACAGCACCAGCCCGTACAATACACCCAGTAAAAGCGCCATGCGGGCTGCGTCCTGCGCGAACCCCTGGGCTGCTTCCCGGTCGCCCCGGCCCAGGTTTTGCGATACACCGATTTCCGAGCCCATGCGGCCGATCATCATCGGCGCCATGCCCAGCCACAAGAACATGCCTGCCAGCCCGCTGGCCGCCACGGCCATAACCGAATCGGGCATGCGGCCCAGCCAGAACATGTCGGTCAGGTTATATGCCATTTGCATCAGCTGCGTGCCCATAATCGGCACCGCAACCTGCAAAAGCTTTTTAAGAATGCCGCCCTCGGTCAAATCATACGCTTTCTTAGTCATACCTTTTCCATCTTTCCCTTTGAGTAACTTTACCATTATGCCTTTGGCAGGGGATGCTGTCAAGCAAATTGGGATTATACGGACATTTACCTCCTTTTGCGGAAAAACTTGCATCCCAGGGCTAAATTGGATACAATAGAACACATGTGGAGGAAAGCACATGAAGAGAAGGACCATCTTGATTCTTACGTTCCTTCTGGCCGTGGCGATTATTGTCTTTGCCTTGGTACGGGAGGTTTGGAATGGAAAGAGCAATGAGAATAAGGAAGGGGAGATTGTTGTGACGGAACAGGAAAAGCAAGCGGGGTATCCCATTTTTGTGATTACACTGGAAAATGGCAAGGAAATGCGGGGTGAGCTGTATCCCGATATCGCGCCGCAGTCTGTGGGTAATTTCATCGCCCTGGCCAACAGCGGCTTCTACGATGGGCTTATTTTCCACAGGGTCATTCCCGGTTTTATGATTCAGGGCGGCTGCCCCAAGGGCACCGGCACCGGCGGCCCCGGGTACCACATCAAGGGGGAATTTTCGCAAAACGGCGTGGCCAACAACCTCAAGCATACATACGGCGTATTGAGCATGGCCAGGAGCAATATGCCTGATTCCGCCGGATCACAGTTTTTTGTAATGACAAGCGTATCGCCCCACCTGGATGGCGGCTATGCCGCTTTTGGCAAGGTGCTTACCGGTATGGAGCAGGCCGATGCCATCGTTTCCACCCCCCGCGACAGGCAGGATAGGCCGCTCACCCCCCAGGTGATCAAGTCCATCCGTGTGGAAACATTTGGGAAAACCTATCCCTTCGAGCAGCTCTAAGCGGATCAGGTCTTTCACAGGGCGCAGCTACGGCCATTAGGCTTGTTTCTGCGCCCTTTCTGTTTGCCGGGACATCTATCTAGCCGGAACATCTATCCAGCCGGAACATTGATCTTGCCGGAACAACACCGGAACATTGATTAGCGCTAAAAAATGGCATATAATGAGACATGCGAAAAGGGGGGCGTGTTCATGGAAAAACACAAGACCGTTGTGAAGGTGGCAGGCCGGGATTATACGCTGTTATCCATCGAACCTCCGGAACATGTGCACCGGGTTGGTGTTTACGTGGACCGCAAAATTCAGGAGATCGAAACCGCCAGCCATCTGCCTTCCAACATGGTGGCCGTGCTGGCGGCCCTGAACATTGCCGATGAATTGATCAAGGCCCATGACGAGAACACGCGCCTAAGACGGGAACTGCTTATGGCCCGGCAGGGTGCGAAAGAAAGCCGCAAAAGGGAGGCCAAATAATACATGGAGCTTCTGGCCCCAGCCGGCAGCAGGGATGCCCTGCTTGCGGCCATACATAACGGTGCCAACGCGGTGTATCTTGGATACACCGCCTTTGGCGCACGCGCGGGGGCCGGGAATTTTGACGAGGAAGGCCTTTATGAAGCCGTAAAGCTGTGCCACATGTACCACGTGCGCGTGCATGTGACGGTGAACACACTGGTGAAGGAACAGGAAATCCCCGATGTGTACCGGGTGCTTTCCATTATCAACCGGTCCGGCGCGGACGCGGTGATCCTGCAGGATCTGGGCGTGGCCGGCATCGTGCGGGATTCCTTCCCTTCCCTTGCCCGCCATGCCAGCACGCAGATGGCTATCCACAACCGGCAGGGTGCAGGGCTTTTGCAGCGGGAAGGCTTCCAAAGGGTGGTGCTGGCGCGGGAGTGCACGCTCCCAGAAATCAAGCGCGTGGCGGATACAGGCCTTCAGACCGAGGTGTTCGTCCACGGTGCCATGTGCGTGTGCGTTAGCGGGCAATGTTTGTTTTCCAGCATGGCCGGCGGCCGCAGCGGCAACCGAGGCCGGTGCGCCCAGCCCTGCCGCATGATGTATGAATTTGGCGGGCGCCGGGGCTACTGGCTTTCCCCCAGGGACATCATGCTGCGGGACAAGCTGCCGGAGCTTTCGGCCGCCGGGGTGCATGCCCTGAAGATCGAGGGGCGGCTGAAACGGCCGGAGTATGTGGCGGTGGTAACGCGGGCCTACCGCCAGGCGTTGGACGCCTTGGCGGAGGGCAGGTTTGAACCTGCAGACGAAAGCGAAAGGGAATCCCTTCGGCAGGTTTTTCACCGGGGCGGGTTCATGACAGGGTACCCAGGCGGCAGCCAGGATGCGGGCGTCATCGATCCTGAACGCCCGGGGCACGGAGGCATTATGATCGGTCGCGTAACGGGCGTTAAACCCGGGTTTGCCCAGGTGAAGCTGGACAAAGACCTTCATGACGGGGATGGTCTGCAGTTCCGCAGCCGCCGTGAGGAGGAGGTCACCTATTCCGGACCGGGGCAAAAAGCCGGGGAAACCGCCCTGGTGAGGCTTCGGGAGGGCGTTGTGCCGCAGGTGGGCGACCAGATGGCGCGCCTTGCCGACGCGGAGCAGTTGATGCAGGCGATGCTGTACAGGGCGCCGCATATCCTGGTGGATGCCATACTGAAAGCGGATGTTGGGGAAGAAGCCGTATTGACCGTCACAGACGGCGAAACGACGGCCCAGGTGACGGGGGAGGCGGTGGCCGCGGCCCAGTCCAAGCCCCTGACGGAGGAAAACGCCAGGCGGGCCCTGAACAAAACAGGCGATACGCCCTTTGTGCTGAACGGCCTCCGCTTGATAGGTCAGGGCGGTTTTCTGCCCGTGTCGGCCATCAATGCCCTGCGCAGGGAAGCGTTGGATGACCTGTACGAAAAGCGGGCCGCCAGCTTCAACAAGCGCGTTATGGATTTTCTTCCCCTTGCGGAGATGGCTTTTCCCGAACAAACGCCTGCTGCGCCGGGGCTGCTGGTTCAAAGTGCCGACGCCTCCCTGGGACAAAAATTTCTCGATGCCGGGGCGGATGCCTTTTTGTATGCGCCGGAAATGTATACCGAATCTGCGCTTGAGGCTGCTGCCGCCCAATTGCCTAAGGGAACATGGTTGGTGCTGCCCATTCAATCCAGGGCCGATACGCTGGAATTCCTGAAGGACTGGGCCAATGACCATCGGGAGCTGCTTTCCGGTGTGGTGCTGGGCAGCATCGGCCAGGCCGGCGCGGGCTTTACACTGCCCATGGCGGCGGGAGAAGGCGTACCGGTGATGAACGGAAGGTCCGCTGCGGAGCTTTTACGGCTGGGGATTAGTTGGCAGACGTTATCGCCGGAATTGAACGAAAAGGAAATGCAGAAGCTGCCCCTGAGTAATCTCCCCCTGGTGCTGCCGGTATATGGGCGCACCAGGCTGATGACACTGAACCACTGCCCGGCCCGCACCGCCCTTGGGCTTCACGCCGGCCATGAAAGCTGCCGCATGTGCGAGCAGGGCTCAAATGACAGCCTGCGGGGAAAGCGCTTCGCCGACGGGCTGGAGCATGAGTTCCCCCTTTTGCGGACCCGGCTGCCGGAAGGCTGCATCATCCATTTGTACAACACCCTGCCCCTGAACCTTTCCGCCCACTTAGGCAAGCTGCGGGGAATCGGCTGGCTTGTGACCTTCACTACGGAAACGGTTCAAGAGCAGCTGGATATCACCGCTTGCTTCGCCGCGCTGCGCAAAGGCGAGCCCTGCGAAACCCAGCTCCCCGCCGGCACCGCCGGGCATTTCCGCCGGGGTGTGGAGTAACCTGGACGCTGCCACCTGATTTCGGAAGAGAAGCCAATAAACAAACAATGCCGTAGGGGCGATTTGTAAGTGCCCATCTGTCTCAATCGGCGCATTGCTCACTGCCGTTCGCACTGCTTGTTTCGCCAGCCTCCTCCGCCTCGCTTCATCCGCCACAGGCGGCGCTTCGGCTTCGGAGCCCGCCAAGTGACATGTTTTTACCGCAACGTGCGGGCGATTACAAATCGCCCCTACGGCGCTCAGGCAAAGATGTACCGGATAACCAAGAAATTACTGTTCCCGCCAGCGGAACGATAATACTATCGCCAATATTGAGGATGAAACATATGACCGAGCGCACCCTGCGTGTCCTGGAATTCACAAAAATCCGCGAGCAGCTCTCCTTGCTGGCGCTGACGCCCATGGGGGCTCAGCTTTGCCGCGATTTAATTCCCTCCGCCAACCCGGCGGAAATTTCGCAATGGCAGCAGGAGACCGAGGAGGCCCAGGTGATACTGACCTATCTGGGCGGCAATCCCCTCATTCCCTTCGAGGACATCACATCCTATTTGACCCTGGCGGATAAGGGTGCCACCTTGTCCCCCAAGTCCCTGCTGCATATCGCCGATTGCCTGCGCGCGGCCAGGTCGGCGCGGTCCTCCCTGGTCACGGAGCGGGAGAACACGCCCCTCATCACCGGCCAGGCATCCGGAATCACCGTTTTGTCGCACCTGGAGCGTGAGATCACCGAAGCCATCATTAGTGAGGAGGAGATCGCCGACGGCGCCAGCGCGGAGTTATCCGGCATCCGACGCCACATCCGCGTCTGTAATGACAAGGTGCGGGAAAAGCTCAACAGCATGCTCCACAGCGCTGCCTTCCAAAAATACCTGCAGGACCCCATTATCACCGTGCGCAACGACCGGTACGTGCTGCCTGTAAAGCTGGAATACCGCTCCAGCGTCCCCGGCCTGGTTCACGACCAGTCCTCCAGCGGGGCCACCATCTTTGTGGAGCCCATGGCGGTGGTGGAGATCAACAATGAGATCAAGCAGTGGATCGCCAAGGAAAAGCAGGAGATTGAGCGCATCCTGATGGCACTGTCCGCCGCGGTGGCCCCGTACGCCAAGGTACTTCTGGATAACATAAGCATCCTGAGCCGGCTGGATTTCGTGTTTGCCAAAGGCGCGCTGGCCAGGGAGATGCGCGCCTGTGCGCCCAAACTCAACCAGCGCGGCTTTGTAAAGATCTTAAGGGGCCGCCACCCTTTGATCGATCCCCAAAAAGTAGTGCCCATGAACCTGTGGATGGGCGAGGAGTTCACCGCCCTGGTGGTCACCGGCCCCAACACCGGCGGCAAGACCGTGACCCTCAAAACCGTCGGCCTGTTCGCCCTGATGGCGCAGGCCGGGCTGCACCTGCCAGCGGACCTTGGCACGGAGCTTTCCATCTTTCACAATGTGCATGCCGACATCGGCGATGAGCAGAGCATAGAGCAGAGCCTGTCCACCTTCTCCTCCCACATGACCAACATCGTGGCCATCGTGCGCGGGGTGACGCCCAAGGACCTGGTGCTCTTTGATGAGCTGGGCGCCGGCACCGATCCCACCGAAGGCGCGGCGCTGGCCCAGAGCATCCTTTCCCATCTGCTGAAGGAAAAGGTGCGCACCCTGGCCACCACCCACTACAGCGAGCTGAAGGCATTCGCCCTGTCCACCCAGGGTGTAGAGAACGCCAGCGTGGAATTTGACGTGGAGACGCTGCGGCCCACCTACCGCCTGTCCATCGGTGTGCCGGGTAAGAGCAACGCCTTTGAAATCTCCCGCAAGCTGGGCCTGCCCGAAGCGCTTATCAACGACGCCAAGGAACTGTTAAGCCACGATGCCATCCGCTTTGAGGATGTTATCGCCAACGCCGAATACCACCGGCAGGTGGCGGAAAAGGAGCGTAAGCTGACCGAGGAGGCCCACCAGGAGACGGTGCGGCTTCGGGACGAGGCCGAAAAGCTGCGCCGGGAGATGGAAGAAAAGCGGGAGACCGCCATGCGCAAGGCCAAGGACGACGCCAAGCGCGTGATGGAAAACGCCCGCCGCGAATCCGAAGCCATATTGAGCGAGCTCAAGCGCCTGAAAAAGGAAGGCGCCATGACTCCCGAGCATCAGGTGAACCAGCTTCGCAAGCGCATGCAGGACGGCATCGAATCATTAAGCGAAGGGCTTTCCACGCCCTCCTTCCGCGTCACCGAGCCGCCAAGGGACCTGCGCGTCGGCGATGAGGTGGAGATTGTCCATCTCAATACCAAGGGCACGGTTCTTTCCAAGCCCGACGACAAGGGCGAGGTGCAGCTCCAGGCCGGTATCATGAAGCTGAAGGCGCATATAAGCCAGCTCCGCCTTGTGAAGGAGCCCCCCAAGAAGCAGTCTGTCCGCATTCACACACAAACCAGTGCCGCCATACGGACCGTGCCCATGGAGCTTGATATCAGGGGCAAAGCCACCGATGAGGCGATTCCCGAGGTGGATCAGTACCTAGACGAGGCCGTGCTGGCTTCCTTGGGCGAGGTGTCCATCATCCACGGCAAGGGCACCGGCGTGCTCCGCGCCAGCATCCAGCAGCACCTGCGCCGCCATCCCCACGTAAAATCCTTCCGCCTGGGCGTGTTTGGGGAAGGCGAGAGCGGGGTCACAGTAGTAACGTTAAAATAGGATTCGAGCAAATTTGCGGGGTGAAACGGGTTCCGGAGCTCTGCTCCCGACTGTGGCGGATATGAGCGGAGTGGAGGAAGCTGGCGAAACAAGCGTTGGAAGCGGTAGCGAACCAACGCGACGATTGAGCCAGCCGGGGTAGCCGCAGCGCCCTCGTTTGAAATCGTATCGTCCGGCTTTGCCGGACGGGCGGGATTTGCGAAGCAAATATACATTGCGCGATTTCCTGGCCGCATGGCCTGCACGGCCGAAGCTTGCGAGGACGGCGTGTCATACAAGGAAATCGTGAAAACTCGATAAAAGGGCAAAGTCCTTTTATCGAAAGGAGCGAACGTCATGAAGGACAAGCCCATGATCCTCCTGGTGGACGATGATCCCAACATCAGCCAACTGATCCGGCTTTACCTGGAAAAAGAAGGATTTGAGGTGCAAAGCGCCGTCCGCGGTGATGAGGGCCTGGCCGCCTTCCGCCGCAGACCGCCCAATCTTTTATTGCTGGATATCATGCTTCCCGGCATGGATGGCTGGCAGGTTTGCCGCGCCGTGCGCCAGTTCAGCGCCATCCCCATCATCATGCTTACCGCCAAGGATGAAACCTTTGACAAAGTGCTGGGGCTGGAACTGGGGGCGGATGATTATTTGACCAAACCCTTTGAGCCCAAGGAGCTGGTGGCCAGGATCAAGGCGGTGCTTCGCCGCACCCAGCCGGGCGCCGCGGAAGAAAAGGGGGATGCGATCTCCTTTCCCAACCTGACGGTGAGCCTGAGCCAATACGAGGTGCACTACCAGGGCAGGCTTGTGGAAATGCCGCCCAAGGAGCTGGAGGTACTGTACTTCCTGGCCTCCAACGCCAACCTTGTTTTCACCAGGGACCAGCTGCTGGAAAAGGTATGGGGGTACGACTTTTTCGGCGACAGCCGCACGGTGGATGTGCACATCAAGAGGGTCCGGGAAAAGCTGCCCGGCTGTGAGGAGTTCGGCTGGCAAATACGCACCGTGTGGGGCGTCGGGTACAAGTTTGAAGTAAAGTAGTTCCGCATTGTTGGGAGGCGTCCATGTTCCGCAGCATGTTTGCCCGGCTGTTTTCCGTGTTCCTGGGGCTTTTATTGATGCTCATTACCGTATGGGCATCGCTTTCCTATGTCACCATCCGCAATGACAGGATCAATGCCCGCATGGAGGAGCTGAAAAGCCAGGCCAGGGAAATTGCCTACCTGGCCGGCCAGATTGATATAGACGATTGGGACAGGTACTTCGGGCTCGAATCCTCCATTGACCAGTACATGCAATGGAAAGCAAGGAAGGTATACGACGAATTCGGCTCCTTCATCCTGGTGGTGGACCGGTACAGGAATGTTTTGCATAATCTGATAGCGACACTGCGGGATAATATTGATATCACGCAGACGTTAAGCGGCAGGGAGATCGCCGATGCCATGAGCAAGGTGCTCTCCGGCAAGGAAGTGCAGCTACGCACCTATGTGCCGGGCCTTGGCGGGCCGGTGTTTACCGTGGCTGTGCCCTGGCTGCAGGACGGGTCTGTGCTGGGGGCCGTATTTATCCACACCAGCGCCCAGGTGGTGGAGGCGGAGTTCAAGAACCTCATCTGGCAGGTGCTGGCCGGGGCCGGAATCGCCGTACTGCTGGCTGTGATAAGCGTGTACCTCATCGCCAAGCAGCTGACGCACCCGTTAAAGGGGATGTCCCTGGCGGCCAAGGAAATGTCCAGGGGCAAGTTCAATGTAAGGGCGGAAGAGGAAGGCGTGCTGGAAATACGGGAGCTGGCCTCCTCCTTCAACTCCATGGCCGGGCAGCTAAAGCGTACGGAGGATTCGCGCAGGGAGTTTGTGGCCAATGTCTCCCACGAGCTGCGCTCCCCCATGACCAGTATCCAGGGCTTTGTGGAAGGGATGCAGGATGGCACCATTCCCCCGGAGGAGCATCAAAAGTATCTGAAAATCGTGGGGGACGAGGCCAAGCGCCTTACCAAGCTCATTGCGGACCTGCTGGACTTAAGCCGCATGGAACAGGGGGAGGCCAAACCCAATTACCAGGATTTTGACATCAACGAAATGATTCGCCGGGCGCTGATCCGGCGGATGACGGATATAGACCATAAACAGTTGGAAGTGGCTGTTGATTTTCAGCAGGAACAGTGCTATTGTTGGGGGGACAGTGACCGCATAGAGCAGGTGGTGGTGAACCTTCTGGACAACGCGCTGAAGTTCACCCCCGAAAAGGGCAAAATCGCCTGGCGGACACGCCTTGAAGGCAGGCTGGTTTCTATTTCCCTGGCCGACAACGGCCCGGGCATCCTGCCCCAGGATCAGCCCCATATATTTGAACGGTTTTACAAGGCGGACAAGGCCCATACCGCGGGAAAAGGTACGGGGCTGGGCCTGAGTATCTGCCGGCGAATTCTTAACGCCCACGGGCAAGCCATCCGCCTTTTGCCCACGGAAAGGGGAGCCGCCTTCGAATTCACCTTGGAGAAGGGGAAGGACAAGGCCGGCCGGGATAAGCCGGAACAGGAGGAGGAAACCCCATGAGCGGGGATATTGCCGCGCTTAGGCGGGAGCTTAACGAAATCGACCGGGAACTGGTTACGCTGTTCGAGCGGCGCATGGAGGTAAGCCGCCGGGTGGCGGAGTATAAGCGGGAAAACCATCTGCCCGTGCTGGACGCGGGCAGGGAGGAACAGGTATTGTCAAGCCGGGTGGAAATGCTCTTAGACAAGAGCCTGGAACAAAGCGTGAAAGCGCTCTTTACCGAGATTATGCGCTTGAGCCGCCTTTTGCAGGAGAGCATGCTGGATCGGGGTGACGAGCAATGATGGACCGCCATGTTTTCCTGATTGGGATGCCCGGCAGCGGAAAAAGCAGCCTGGGCAAGCGCCTGGCGGGAAGGCTGGGCGTACCCTACGTGGATACGGACACCATGATCACCGAAATGACCGGCATGACCGTGCAGCAGATTTTTGAGGGGCCGGGAGAGCAGGCCTTCCGCAATGCGGAAACCAATCTTTTGATGTATCTGGCGGACCAGAAGCCGTCCATCATATCCACCGGCGGCGGCATGGTGATGCGGGAGGAAAACCGGCTTATCATGCGAAATCAGGGCGTTATTATCCTGATCGACAGGCCTTTGGAGGACATTCTTTCCGACATCAAGCTGGACCGCCGGCCCATGCTAGCCTTGAAAGGCAAGGATGAGGTGGCCCGGCTGTACGAGGCCCGGATTGACACGTACAGGAAGATCGCCGACGCCGCGCTGGACAACTCGCAAGGCTATACCAATGGCATCATGAACTTGGAAAAACTGGTGATCAAGATCATCGGCGATGTATAGGACTTATAACGGGAGGATACCATGCTGCCAGACCTTGCAAGCATCAAACTGGGCGCACCGGCCCACAGGGCACTAAAAGCCGCAGGCATCGAAACCGTGGAGCAGCTGGCAAAGCATACGAAGGCCGAACTTTTGTCGCTTCACGGTTTCGGGCCCAAGGCCCTTGGGATACTGCAGGATGTGCTCAATAAGCATGGCCTGGCTTTTTGGGAGGAGCCTGAACTGAAACCATAGTGACGGTGGCTTCAGGCCATGGCCCTTGCGATGGCTGCCATGGCGTCTTCCAAATTGGCTTTGAAAAAGACCTGGCGGCCTTTGTTGCTCTCATAGATAAAATCCCGAAGGCTTTTGCTTGTATAGCCGCTGAAATCGCCGGTAACGGCGATTTTCATTTTGTAGTTGGTAAACTTTTGAAGGATTTCTCCCGCCAGGCCTGTCCGAAGGTCAAAAAAGTCCTCCGTCAGGCATTCCTTGGGCACAATGACGCCAACGCAGCCGTCGTACGAGGCCGCCGCCATATCATCCAGCGCATCCGAAACAGTTTGCCACTTTTCCTTTTCGGTGAGCACAGTCATCTTGAGCCCATTTTCGAACACGTAAATCATACTGACCCCTGCCCTTCCGGGTCTGTCAGGGCAGTGATGCAGGACAGCATCGCTTCCATGAAGGGTATATTGCCCCACAGCATGATGCGGATCGTCCTGTCCTGCTCGAGATACTGGGCCGTAAGGGAGGATGCGCCGTATTCCGGGGGCTTGACGTTCATGATGGCGGTCAATGTGTTCATGATGCGGATGGCTTCCTCCCGCCCGACAGCCTGTATATCCGCCACGGCGGATATTTTGACCTTCTCTCCCTGCGGGATGTCTGGGCCGGCAAGGCTTTCTTTTTTCTCCTGCGTTCCTTCCGCGAAAACGCTCAGGTCATGCCCGGTGATCCGCCAGCCTTTTCCTATCTTGTTGGCGCGCAGCTTTCCTTCCCGGATGTAGCGCTGCACCGTTTTTACATGCATTTTCAAAAGTTCTGCCGCCTGCTCCACTGTATAATACTTTTCTGGCATAAAAAGCGCTCCTTACTATTACTTACGTAAGACATTGTAAGTAATAATAAGGAGCATGTCAATAGAATATGAAGAGGAAAGGGATTCCCAAGGGATTGCATCCCTTGGGTAGGGATCCAGGGGACTGCGTCCCCTGGTTACTTCAGGCCGATGCGCGTGCAGGGCACCGCGCCGCTTACAAGGTCCCTCAAATGGTGGCGGGCATGGCCGATGATGACGGTGGTGCCGTTTCTCACAGGTCCCAGGGCATATTCCAGCTTGGCCCTTGCGCCGTTGGCTCCCAGCCGGCTGGCGCCGACGCAGTTTTGCTGCAGCACGCGTACGTAGGCTACCACATCCTCAATGGTGCTGCCCGTCACTTCCCGAACCAGGGTATTGGGGTCGGCGGGATTTTGATAAATGCCCTCGGTAGAGGTCAAAAGAACCAGCATTTTGGCTTTGACGAGCCCGGCGATGACGGCGGCCGTCTCATCGTTGTCCACGCACTCCACTACCGGCTCACCGCTTTTGCGGCGGTTGGCCAATTCCATCTTCCTGTTTTCCTCGTCGCTGACGGGGTCATTATAGTTGATGATGGGGATGGCTCCCTGCTGGGCGGCCCTAACGAGGAGCTTGTGAATATGCTCCCGCTTTTCCGGGTCGTTAAAATGGGTATGTTCCACCAGCACCTGCCGCACGCTGTACTCGGGGCGTATGAACTGGCGGTAGTTTTCCATCAATATGGACTGGCCCTGGGCGGCGTAATCGGTCTTGTCCTGCTCCGGATCGCCGCATAATTCCCGGCCGGTGCGCTTTATATAATCCAGGCGTCCGATTTCCGTAGCGCCGGAGGTGACCCAGATCATGCCGGGCTTCAGCTCCGCGCCCAGGCGCGAAAAAATGTTGTAGTCGATGTCGTTGTCTTCCTTGCGTATGAGGGCCATGGAGCCTATTTTGCCGACCAGTTCAAATTCCATGATGGTTTCCTCCGTTATGATGCCGTGCAATCCCTCTATATTTTCATCAATAGGTTCAGTGCATGTGAGAAATATTGTAGCATGGCATAGTGCTTCCGTAAAGGGCGGAAGGACATTGCAGTTAAAATGCTTCCAGCGCAACCTCCGTGGAGAGGACATCCCCCGAAAAAAGGTTGCCGCTTATTTGCGCGCCGGTGCAGGCTTTTAAGGTGGCCATGGCCTTTCGGGGGTGCCAGGGCGCATGGGCATGGCTTCTTTGAACGGTGTTGTTTTGAAACGTCAGGCCGTTTACGCTCAGGGCATACAGCAGCGGCGCGTCAAAAGCATGGAATGTGTTATCCTCTATGCGTATGTTTTCATGAAAGGGCTTGTCCCTCTTGGGTGCCGGAATCTCGGGGCAGATGCTGATTACGCCTTCGCAGAACTGGTACATGGAGGTCAGGCAATGCTCCGTGAATACGTTTTTGCGGATGACAACATCCCTGCATGCCCCGGTTTCGAACCAGTAGTTGGCGTCGCCCGCAATCAAAATGGCGCTGCCGGAGGATTCGAACACATTGTTTTCAATTACGACTTTACGCGGTGTGGAAACAAGGACGCCCCTGGCCCGGCAGGAGCCGAAATGGCAGCCGCGGATTTCCACCTGCGGCGTGTTGGACAGGTTCTCCAGCGCATCCCCAGGCTTTAATTGAGCTGGCAAGTCACTGTCAAATGTGACCTCACAGTCATTTCCGGAAAGAAGACTGTACCTTTCCGCCTTGAGCGTGCCAATAGAGTTCATGGCCTTGTGCTCAATAAAGGATACTTCATCACCAGCGCCGGCCCAATAAGGGAAGGCGGTAGACTGGGGGTGGACAAACTCCGCGGCAAGCGAGCGCTTGCCTGTAATTGTTTTTATGCGCAGCGCCGTGCCGTGCACGTTGACGGGATCATCCATCAAACCGTGAAAGAAGCAATCCTCCACGGTGATCTTGCCGCAGTTATTGGAAAAATGCAGCCCGTCGTCATGGCAGGAGACGACGCGGCGGCCTTGTTCATGATTTTGCCGCATGGTGATGCGGGTATATCGCAAGTCCCGGCTGAACTGGGACAGCACCCCCAGGCCGCAGGTGTTGTGCAGGGTGATGCCGGAAAGCGCCACATCCTCGCAGTGATGCACCAGGATGCCGGGGTGGGTGCGGGGGCTGAAGCGCAGCGTTATGTAATTCCCAGGGGTAGGCAGCGGATCAAACTTGCCGTGAAACCTGAGGACGCCCTGGGATATTTCCTCCTGGCGTTTGGAGCGGAACCTGTCCCCGGCCCGATAGGCGGTGCGGAGGGTGGCGGCGTCGAACTCGATGGCGCCAAAGGTAGGCGCAAACGTTTCGCCGTTCCAAAAGAAAAGCCGCTCATCCTGTATCATGTAGGTATACTTCGTTGTATCCACCGCCACGTCCGCCCATTCCTGGGTGGCTTGAAGTATGACGCCTTCCGCATTATGGGTTGGGGTGAAGTCGATGGTCAGATCCTCGATAGTGATGTTTGTACAATCCATGATGGCGATGGGCGAAAGCTGTCCATGGCACAAAAGCTTCGCGCCATGGCCGGTTATTTTTATGCTTCGCATATGATCCAGCTTAAGGCCGGCTTTGAAAACAGGGAGCTGGTCGGAATTGGACAGGGAGACCGAGAAAGGCGCGGCGCTTGCGGAATGCAGATGATATTCGCCAGGCGCGAAATGAAACACCGTATCCGTATTGCTTTCGCTGAACAGGGCATTCAGTCTTTTCCAGATGTCCATGCCAGGCAGTATGCCGTATTCGGCCAGGAAAATTTCTTTCATCAGCAGGCTGCCTCCTGTTTACGTGGACCCGCCAAAGGGGCAGGTAACTACCCTTGGCGGAATTTCATTATATGGGGAATCTGCCATAAATGCAAGCGGACGGGCACCTGTGACAGGCCTGTACCGCGCCTTGGCAACGAAATAGCCGCCCAGGCAAAAGCCAGGGCGGCTATAAAGTCAGCAATCAATGGGAATCAGCTATTCTTCAGCACAACGCTCTCGATGACCTCCGCCACGTGCTCGCAGTCGTCGTAGCAGGATTCAAAGCCGTCGAATATGTCACGCCAAATGATCACATCAAGTGCGTTTTCCCCGCCGGTAAACAGTTTGTTCACAGCCTGAAAGTGCAGCGTATCGCCTTCCGCTTCCAAGGAGTTGATCTGAACAAAGCAGTTCTTGATGGTGGATGATTTCTTGAAATGATGAAACTCCTTGGTAAGCTCCTTCAAGGCATTGCAGCAGCGAACCAGCAGTTCGCACAGATTCTCCACCTCGGGGCGGGGCTTTGTAACGTTGTACATGCACATACGGCGCATGATATCATCAATGGCATCCACCACGTCATCCATCGCCGAGGACAGCAGGGCCAAATCCTCCCGGTCGATGGGGGGAAGGAATTCCTTGGCCAGATGATCCAGGGTCTTATGGTTGATTTCATCGGCAAAATGCTCGATGCTGTGCAGCGCGTCCATCCTGGCCGGCAGCGTTTCCGGATCAAAATTCAGTATGGTTTCGTTCAGGTATTCGGCGGCGCGCAGCGCGCAGTCAGCGTAATCAATAAAGCTTTGAAAATAGTCATACGATGTCCGTTTGGGCATGGCGTTATCTTCCTTTCAAAAATGAAGTCGGATTTAAAAGATCATCATGAACAGTCTGGCCATCAAATATCCCAGCAAGCCGCAGCCGGGGAAGGTCAACACCCAGGTGAGCACCATGTCCTTCACGATGGACCAGTCCACTGCGGACAGGCGCATGGAAGCGCCAACACCCATGATGGCGGTGGTCTTGGTATGGGTGGTGCTGACCGGCATCCCTGTGACGGAGGAAAGCAGCAAGCAGCCGGCGGCGGCCAGGTCTGCCGAAAACCCCTGATGGGGCTGGAGCTTGACCATGTCCATGCCAACGGATTTGATGATGCGGTAGCCGCCGATGGAGGTGCCAAGGCCCATGATCAGCGAGCACAGGATCATCAGCCAGATGGGGATGGTGAAGTTGGTCACAGTGCCCTGGCCGCCCGCCAGGAAAATGCCCAGCAGGAAAACGCTCATGAACTTCTGGCCATCCTGCGCGCCGTGCATAAAGGCCATGGAGGCGCCGCCGAAAATCTGCGCGTTTCTGAAAAAGCCTACCGTTTTCCTGCGTTCGATGTTGCGGCAAAGGAATTCGGTGATTTTGGTGAGTACATACCCCGAGCCAAAGCCCAGGAAGGTAGAAAGTACCAGGCCGTAAAGCACCTTGACCCATTCCGAACCGTTGATGCCGTTCAAACTTCCGTGCAGAGCGATGGCCGCGCCGGAAAGGCCGGCGATCAGCGCGTGGCTTTCGCTGGTTGGGATGCCGAACTTCCACGCCGCCGTGGCCCAAATCACAATGGCCAGCAGCGCCGCGCACAGCGCAACGGTGGCTTCCTGCGTGTTACCGCCAAAATCCACCATTTTGTAAATGGTCATGGCAACCTTGGAGTTGACCATGGTCATCACCAGCACGCCCAGGAAGTTGAAAACGGCGGCCATGATGATGGCGGCCCTGGGATTGATGGCCCTGGTGGATACGCAAGTGGCGATGGCGTTGGGGGCATCCGTCCAGCCATTGACGAGAATAACGCCCAGCGTCAAAAGTACGGTAGTCAAAAGGAGCGGGTTTGTGGTAATCAATTGAATAAACTGGCCCAAATCTACGCTCATAAAAAACCTCATGAAAGATTTTGCCGGCCCTTCGGCAATACCCCAAGTGTTATATGTAAAAGCGGATGCTGTTGCATTCCTTACATGCGCCTTTCCGGTTCATCGCGCAAATCTCACCGGACGGTATCAGCATGCGCCCAAACTACTATAAATAGTCGGAAAGTATATGTCAAGTAAGGATTCTGTAAGATAATTCTGCGCAAAATCTCGCAGATTACTTATTTTGTAAGAAGTCGAAAAGATATAAGTTTTGGTTTTGATATGAAAATGGGAGGTGGATTATAGCGGGAAAGGATTTGAAGCAGGATGTATTCCAAGTCGTGTTCAGCACGGGATGGTATCATGCTGGTGGATATAAATGAGCCGCTTTATACAGGGGGTGGCAGAAAGAGAAACCGGCCTGTCAGTAAGAGAAACCGGCCTGTCAGTTACACTCAGGCCGGTGAATGATTATTCATACACTAGGAAACACAAAACAGCTCATGTGGATATCGGGATCTATTCGTTACTCGCTGAGCGAGGGGAGAATGACTTCCGTTACACACGCAGCCTTATCTGAAGGTACATTTATCATCAATAGTTTATTCGAGAAATTGCCGTAGTAAGCAAAATGTGTATTCCCGCTCTTCGTTGTTATCTTTTGCACAATCCAGGGGATGTTGTTGATAAAAATCGTTTCTGTGGACTCATCTACCTCAAATCCACTGAGTCTGTATTGTTCCATATATATCTTCGCGACATTGGAAGGGAAGGTATCGGACATATCCTGCAGACCAAAAGAAAAGACACAAAAATTGATTGGCGGGCTTTTAGGGGAGGTGTATATATATAAATACTCTCCTTGAGCGTTTGCAAAGATATTACTCTGTTCAATCAGGGAAAGGGGCCAGTTGTCACGCAAATATTTCCATTCTTTTTGTGCGTTGAACGAGAATCCCAGGTCTGAGCGATATATATCATTCACAAAGGGATAGCCTGGTGTGCTGAAACGAAAGGACTGAACAATTGCCTCCATATCGTGCGGTTCGTCATATAGAACAAGAATTGCATATATACCATCTGCAGACGCCAGATACATGTTTTCCATCCGCCCCATGTAAAAAGAATGGATTTTCAGACAATCAAGCTCATCCAACTTGGTTTGCTGGATGGATATCAGTTCTGAGTCTGGCTGTTTATCTCTGATTCTTTTTTGCTTATCCTCGGCCAACGTCTGCATATAGTTTTGATCATAACCTACACCTCTTCCTGTATCGACTATCATCAAGGAACTGTTTTCATCATGGAAAACAGTTAAATAGTCCTCCCAATCTTCATAAACCTGCCAGGAGGCTGGAATATGAACGGTAAAACCCATAGCACTCTCGTATTCGTACATTGAGTTCTCAGCCGCTGCAGATGCATGGATTGCAATGGTCAGCAAAAATGTGATGACAAGAAAACGCACAATTTTACTCATAAGCGTCTCTCCTAATGCTGTTTTACATGCTGCAGATATTCGTTATATGTACAAAATCCGAGTTTATGAAAGCCTCAAGACCGTCCGATTGATGCTGTCAATCTTCATGCGTTGTCATGCCGTTTCGATGGCATCCGCGGACTGCAGGTTCAGCACCTGCACGCCCATTTCCCGAAGCTTGTATTTTTGAATCTTGCCGCTGGCGGTCATGGGGAAGGAACTCATGAAGATGACGTAGCGGGGGGATTTGAAGCGGGACATGCCATGCTTCACGAACTGTATGATATCGTCCTGAGTGGCTTCCATGCCGTCGCGGAGAATCACGCAGGCCAGCACTTCCTCGCCGTACTTTTCATCGGGGACGCCCACCACCTGCACATCGCGGATGGCGGGATGGGTATAGAGAAATTCCTCAATTTCGCGGGGGTAAATGTTCTCGCCGCCGCGAATGATCATATCCTTCAGCCGGCCGGTGATGCGGAAATTGCCATCCTCATCCATGGTGCCGATATCGCCCGTATGCAGCCAGCCATCCTTGTCAATGGCCTGGCGGGTGGCCTCGGGCATTTTGTAGTAGCCCTTCATGACAAGGTAGCCGCGGGTCACGATTTCGCCGGGCACGCCGCGGGGCTGCTCCAGGCCTGTTTCGGGACTTACGATTTTCCCTTCGGTGCAGGGCAGCAGCTTGCCCACGGTGGCGACACGCAATTCCAGCGGATCATCGGCGGAGGACTGTGTCATGCCGGGGGAGGACTCCGTCTGTCCGAAAACGATGGTAATCTCGTTCATGTGCATTTTGGTGTTCACATCGCGCATGGCCTTGATGGGGCAGGGGGAGCCGGCCATGATCCCGGTGCGCAGGTGCGAAAAATCAAACTTGTCAAAGTCGGGGTGCTCCAGCATGCCAATGAACATGGTAGGCACGCCGTGCACCGCGGTGCACCTTTCCGCCACCAGCATCTCCATTTCTTTTAAGGGATTGTACCGCTCCATCAAGACCATGGTGGTGCCGTGGGTCAGGCAGGTCATGACGCCCAGCACGCAGCCAAAGCAGTGGAACAGGGGCACCACGATCAGCAGCCGGTCATCGGGCGTGAACTTCATGCGGTCGCCCATAAATTGCCCGTTGTTGGTGATGTTGTGGTGGGTGAGCATGACGCCCTTGGGAAAGCCGGTGGTGCCGGAGGTGTACTGCATGTTGATGACATCGTGGGTGCCGGCGGCGGCGATCAGTGCTTCCACTTCGGATTCCGGTACGGTTTCCGCCAGGTCATAGAATTCGGAGAAACTCCGCGCGCCTATGGGCCGGTTGGGGCAATCGCCGATGAGCACCACGGATTTCAAAAACGGCAGGCCGAGGTCGCCCACCTCCTGCGGGTTTTTTTCCATCAAGGAGGGCAGCAGGTTCACGATGTGAGAAAGATAGGGATTGTCCCTGTTCTCGGGCATCATCACCAGCATTTTGGCGTCGCTCTGGCGCAGCAGGTACTCCACCTCAAACTGCTTGTAATTGGTGTTCACCGTTACCAGGATCGCGCCAATCTTGGCTGTGGCGAACATGGTGAGCATCCATTCGGGCAAATTGGTGGCCCAAATGGCCACATGGTCGCCCTTTTTGATCCCCATGGCCAGCATGCCTCTGGCTACCAGCGTCGTCAGGCGGTCGAACTCCCGCCAGCTCCAGCGAATGTTGTATTCCGGGGCGACAACGCAGTCGTTGCCGGGTATTTCCCGTACGTTTTTGCGCAGCAGCCCGGGGATGGTGTAGTCGCTGAGCGTGGTGATGGCCATGATAAACCGCCTCCTTTTGCTATAAAAAGACCCCGTCCCTGATAATATCAGAGACGGAGTCTGTACGAATCCGCGGTACCACTCTGCTTGAGGCGAAAGCCTCCGCTTGTGAAGGGCTTTTACGGGCCCTGCCGTCCGCTGCTACTTGCGGGAAAAGATCCCGTTTTCAGGCGGCCGCTCGCGGGTGAGGTTCTTCCGCAAACCCTTATGCCTTGCACCATCCGGCATCTCTCTGAAAGAGTTTGTGGGATACTGATCCCGATCATCGCGTTTGTTTTCAATTGGAAAGATTGTAGCGGAGGGAACTCCTTTTGTCAAGCGGGATTTGCAGGACGATGGAAAAAAGTTTCAAATCCCTCTTGACAGGATTGGCACGGGGAAATATAATGACCATATAGTCAGTGATTAAGGAGTCATCGATTTGAAAACGAGCATTCGCCAGCAGCAAAAGGAGCAAACGCGGGAGAGGCTTCTTATGGCCGCTTATCGTGTGTTCTCGCGGCAGGGGATCATGCAAAGCCGTGTGGAGGATATCGCCAGGGAGGCAGGGGTGTCCCACGGCACGGTGTTTGTTCATTTCAAATCGCAGGAGGATTTGATTGAGGCGGTGGCAGGCCATTACGGAGGGGAAATCGCCGCGCGCACCCATGCGCTCTCCCAGGCAGGGGGCACGCTTGCGCAGGTGCTGGCGGCCCACTTGCAGGGGATAGGCGAGTTTGAAGGCTTCTACACCCGTCTTTTGCTGGAGGCAAGGCTGCTGCCTCAAGGGGCAAGGGACAGCTTTGTAGGGATTCAATCTGCTCTTTCCCATCATTTTTGCGGCGCGCTGACACGGGAGGAAGCGGTTGGGGACATCCCGCCCTATCTGCTTTTTAATATGTGGATCGGGCTTGTGCATCACTATCTGCAAAACGGGGACCTGTTCGCCCCGGAGGGCAGCGTGATTGTGCAGCACGGCCCCGAAATCATGGCTGCTTACTTGAAGCTGCTGGGAGTGAAATGATGATGGGAGAGTTGACCAGGCTGCCGAATGTGGGGAAGGTTCTGGAGAAAAATTTGAATCAGATCGGTATCTATACCGAAGCGCAATTGAAGGAGACCGGCAGCAAGGAGGCATTCTTGCGCATCAGGCTAATTGATCCCGGCGCTTGCCTGCATATGCTGTACGGCCTGCAGGGTGCAGTGGATGGGATCAAGGATGCTTACCTGCCTGAAGGTACGAAAAAGGACTTGCAGGCGTTTTACAAAACCTGTGAGAGGTGAAAAGGGGCTCGCGCCCGATCATTGCAATTAAAATGGTAAGAGAAGGAGAGAAACCCATGAAAACCTGCATTGCCTGCGGTATGCCCATGGCCAGGCCAGAGGATTTTGCCATGAAGGATGAAACGAAAGACTACTGCCGCTACTGTGCCAGGGAGGACGGCGCCATGCAGTCCTACCCCGAAAAGCTGGAGGGAACTACCCATTTTCTGATGCAGACGCAAGGACTTGATGAGGCAGCCGCCAGGGAAACGGCCTTACGGCTTTTAAAAAAGCTGCCGGCCTGGGCAAACATCTAGCAAGTATACAAGCAGGACCGCCGCATCAACCGGCGGTCCTTTTTTTGTGTGCATATCCGTCTGATGAGGAGCAATGTATTGACAAATAGTGGAATTCTGATACACTTCCCACAGCCGGCAGTGCCGGAGGAAAGGATCGAATCGATATGGAATGCACAGTCAAGAATCTTGCCATCCACTATGAATCCATCGGGCGGGGGCAGCCGGTTTTGATGATTCATGGTTACCATGTGGACAGCAGGCTGATGAGCGGCTGTCTGGAGCCCATTTTTCAGGAGCTTAATGGGTACAGGAGGATCTATGTCGACCTGCCCGGCATGGGTCAAACGAAAAGCGCACCCTGGATAAAAAATTCCGATGTGATGCTGGAGATACTGCTTGCCTTTATCGACCAGGTGATCCCCGGCGAGCGGTTCTTGCTGGCAGGGGAATCCTACGGCGGATACCTGGCCAGGGGTATCATCCACCGTGCGGCGGACCGCGTGGCTGGGTTGATGCTTTTGTGCCCCGCCATCGAACCGGATTTTTCCAAGCGGATACTGCCCAAGCATGTGGTTTTGAAAAGAGAGGATGCGCTGATAGCGCAGCTTACCCCCTCCGAGGCGGATGAATTTTCCGATGTGCACGTCGTTCAGACAATGGAAACGTGGGAAAGATTCCGCGACGAGGTTCTTTCGGGGATTCATATTGCCGATAATGCGTTTCTGGACTGGTTCCGCGAAAATGGGTATGCCTTCACCTTTGATGTGGATAAACTCGATCAGCCGTATCCGAATCCTGCGCTGATCCTCTTGGGGCGCCAGGACGCAAGCGTCGGTTACCGGGATGCCTTCAGCATTCTGGAGAACTATCCCCGCGCTTCCTATGCCATACTGGACAGGGCCGGGCATAACCTGCAAATCGAGCAGGCCGGTTTGTTCCGCGCGCTTACGCTGGAATGGCTGGACCGTGTCAGGGAAGCGGGGCAGACTGAGCAGCCCTTTGCCTAAATGTCACGCTTATATCAGCCAAAGGAAGCTTTCCAATTGGAAGGCTTCTTTTTATTGATGATCATATCAGGACTATTTGGTTGCATGGCAAAATGGTGGAGTGGCAGGGCATCAATACGCAATGAATGGGGTATCCTGTATCGTTGTATGGTCATAGAGAACCGCCTGCGGGGCACGGTATCACCTGATGTGGGGCATTCTCCCCTGATGCATAAAAATGGCAGGAATCAAGGCAATATAAAACCACTTTACCATGTTTCTCCTGCCATTTTCCCGGGTACTTTACCACCTGATGGATGTGTGGTATAATAAGGGGCCTATTGTCGCGGCATATGGCCCGGCAGCGTCTGTATAAGCGTTTATTTTATCAAGGCGGAGGAATGTTCGGAGGGGCAAGGTGTCCGCCTTCAGCACAGCATAGAAAAGCGTTCATTCAAAGGAGGAATAACATGTACCGTTATTCGCAGCAAATGCGGGGCAATACGGGAGCGCAGCATTTAAGGCAGCAGGTTGGCAAAGTGCTGTCCATATTGCTTGTGATCGCCGTGGTGGTGCTGGCTGTTGTGGGCGGCGGCGCCATGCGGTTTGAGGCCAGGGAGCAGACGCTTTACCGTGAGCGCATGCGCAATGAAGCCGGACAGGCCATCACCCAGGTCAACAACCTGTCCAGAACGGGAGGGTCAACCACCACCAACCTTTTGGGTAAGCTGAGGCAGCATGTATACGCCATGCAAACGCTGCAGCAGATCCATGTGGGACTGAGGGGAAACGGCCAGCAGGTTGTGGATGTGGGCATGTTTGACACGATTTATTCGGTCATCGACGCGTTTGACGCCAGGCTGCAAACGGGGCAGCAGACGAAGGAACCGCAATCGCAGCTTTTGACGCTGCTTACTGATTTGAAAACAAAGGTCGAGACCATACAATAATATAGGAATCAAGCAACGCCCCCGTTTCTCAAAGTGAGAAGCGGGGGCGTTGTTATGACTGTTATTTTTTTAGCGCGGCGCGGATAAAGCCCGTAAACAGGGGATGGGCCCTGTCGGGACGGGACAGGAACTCGGGGTGGTACAGCACCGCGGCATAGAAAGGATGGTCCTTTACCTCAAAGGCTTCGGGATACCCTTCCTGGCCGCACCGGCCGACGCACAAAAAGCCTTTTTCGTTAAGGGCACCGACATAGATGGGGGCTACCTCATAGCGGTTGCCGTGGCGCTCCCGCACCGTTTCGCTGCCGTACAGGGACCGGATCATCCCCTCCTGCAGCAGCACGTCGCCGGCGCCCATGCGGGCGGCGCTGCGGTTGCCGTTCTGGCAAAGGCGGTTTTCAGGTATGTATACCACGGGGTGCGGCGTTTGCGGGTCCACTTCTGCCGAATTGGCGCTTGTAAGATGCAAGAGGTTCCGGCACGCTTCCACCACGGCCAGCTGCATGCCAAAGCCGATGGCCAGGAAGGGCACCCGGTTCTGCCTGGCAAAGGCAGCTGTGGCAATGATGCCTTCCGCGCCTCTGTCGCCAAAGCCGCCGGGGACGATAATGCCGTCAAATCCGCTCAATATATTGGCGGCGTTTTCCTGGGTGACAGTTTCCGAATTGATCCACTCAATGGCTACCGAGGATTTCAGTTCAATCCCGGCATGGGTAAGTGCTTCCGCCACGGACAGGTAGGCGTCCCGGAGGGCCACATACTTGCCTACCAGCGCCACCTTCGTCTGGGATTCGGGATGGCGGTACCGCTCCAGCATTTTTATCCATCCGCTCATGTCGCTGACGGGATGGTCCAGGCCAAGCTGCTCGCAGACGATGCCCGCCAGGCCTTCCTCCTCCATCATCAGGGGCACTTCGTACAGGGAATCCACATCCACGTTTTGTATGACGTGGCTTGCCTTCACATTGCAAAACAGCGCGATTTTTTCTTTGGCTTCCCTGGTGATGCGCTTTTCCGTGCGGCAGACGATCACATCCGGCTGGATGCCGATGGCCCGCAGGTTTTTCACCGAGTGCTGGGTGGGCTTTGTTTTCAATTCTCCCGCTACCGATATGTAGGGCAGCAGCGTGACATGGATAAAGCAGCTGTCCTGGTCGCTTAAGTCCCAGCGCATTTGCCGTATGGCCTCCAGGAACGGGGCGGATTCCATATCGCCCACCGTGCCGCCGATCTCCACCAGCGCTATGTCCGCGCCGCTGTCCTGGGCGGCGGACCAAATGGACTGCTTTATTTCGTTGGTCACATGGGGCACCACCTGCACGGTGCCGCCCTTGTACTCGCCGCGCAGCTCCCGCTCCATCACAAGCTTGTGAATCTTGCCGGTGGTGACGCTGGCTTCCCCCGTAAGGTGCACGTCGGTAAAGCGCTCGTAATGGCCAAGGTCCAGGTCGGCGGCGACGCCGTCGTCGGTGATAAATGCTTCGCCGTGCTGCAGGGGGCTTAAAAGACCCGGGTCGACATTGTAATAAGGGTCGATTTTTTGGAGGGAGACCTTGAATCCGCGGGCCTTTAAAAGGCGGCCCAGGGAAGCGGTAGTGATGCCTTTGCCCAGGGAGGATACGACGCCGCCGGTGACGAACACGAACTTCGCAGCCATTTGGGACGCTCCTTTTTACGCATAATGAAACGCCGGTCCAGCGGACGCTGCCGGCATATGTAAAAACACAATGTGTATATTGTAATAGCCAGGTAAGCACCTGTCAATGTATAATTCGGGAGAATTCGCCCCATGGGAAAATAGGAGGAAGGCTTGTCCAAACCGGCTTAAAGCCTGGCCCCCAGGGCCTTGTTTTGTAAGTGTTCTTTGTTTCAGCGGAAGGAGACGGGCAGCGCTCTTGGCGCAAGCAGCGCCACATAAGGCTGCTGGGCCAGGTCCTCCTTGGTTACGCGCAGGATGGGCATGGGGGTGGGATGTACATTCAGTACGCTGAGGAAATCGTCCACCGGCGCGATGGGCAGCCTTTCGCTGGCTGAGGTTTTATAGTGCATGGGGATGGTGATCCGGGGCCTTAAGGCCTGGCAGATTTCCGCCGCCTGATTCGCGTCGACGGTGTAATAACCGCCCACCGGCACCATCAATACATCCACCCGGCCAATTTTTGCGCAGGTATCCTGGTCAAGGAGGTGCCCAAGGTCGCCCAGGTGCAAAAGCCGCAAGCCGTCCGTTTCCATCAGGAACATCATGTTTCTGCCGCGGCGGATGCCCTGTTCCCCATCGTGGAAGGATGGGAATCCGGTAACCCGCACGCCGGGCAAAGGATCAAATATGCCTTCACACCGGAGGACAGCGGGGCTTCCCTCCACCAAGGATGTGTTGTTGTGGTCATGGTGCTCGTGGCTGACGGTAACGATATCCCCCTGAAGGCTGCCCATGGGGTAACCCACGGACGCATCGTAGGGATCGGCCACAAGCGTACGCCCATCCGCTGTTTCCAGGGCGAACAGGGCATGCCCGTAATAGGTGATGAGCATCAAATCATCTCCTCACGCATCTTTTGATTCAGCCACCGGGCCAGCAGCTTTCCGGCCAGGGTGGGCAGAGGTTCTTTTTTTCGCAGAAGCTCTGATAGAAGCGGGGGAAGGCTTTCCGCCAAAGAAAGGACATTGGCCTCGCCGGCCTCCAGGGCTTTTAACGTGCGGCGCACAGCCCACAGCGGCTGACTTAATACTTCGGCGGGGTGGCTGAGCAGCACCCGGCATACAGACCATATATCCAGATATTTTTCCTTATCCGGCGTAGGGGGTATGGCCAGGGGTAGGGATGCGTCAAGCCGCCCGTAATCCAGCATTCGCGCGTCAAAAAACCACAATCCGTCCCGTTCCAGGATAAAAAGCCCCGCTTTGTGAAACAGCTGCGCTGCGCAAGCTGGATCGCAAAGCCGTCTTGGCGCATCGCTGCACAAAAGGGAATCATCGCTTTGCGCCCGGCGCAAAAAGGGCTTACGGCCAGGGAGGCCAGCCTTTTCAAACAGGCCGTTTGCCTCCCGGCGCAGGTCATGCATCAAATCCGTCATGAAGGCGCATCCTGCCGCACGAAAAGAACTTTCAGCTCGTGCATGGCTACAAACTGCCCCTGCAGGTCAAGCTGGTATTGCAGCGATACGTCGCCTTTTTCCTCGTTGGCGGAGTATTGCACCTTTGTGGCATAAATCCCCATTTCCAGATCGCCCATGGGGGTATGGTAATTGCCTTGAAAGCGGCGCCCCTTTTCAAATACCATGCTGGTGGCATAGGAGCCGTCCCTGATCATGGTGACGCTGCCCTTTTCCATATCCAGCGTGATGTGGCTGGTTTCGCCGTTGTCTGGCTGTGTTTCCTCATAGTGCAGGGAAAAACCCCGCTCCGTCTTGTTCAGCTGCCCGGTAGTGACCAGGTGGATTCTTTCCTCCTGCTGGCCGTCCTGCTGGCTTTGTCCGGTGACGGATAACAACACGGGGATGGAGTTTGTACGCATGGTGTCATCCCCTTTCCAATGGATACTATCATTATACCATGAGGGACACCGCAATGAAAACAGGGATAAGCAGAATGTCGCTTTCAGGGCCGCATATTCGGGGAGCAAATGAATCATTTTCTTGAAGGGGGCTCGCCCCTTTGCTATAATGGCACCCAGGGGGGATGGACATGCAGGTGATGGCCCGGGCCAAGATCAACTGGACGCTGGATGTATTGGGCAGGCAGCCGGACGGCTATCATCAGCTGGACATGCTTTTGCAGTCGGTTGCGCTTTGCGATATCATCACCATCCTGCCCGGCGAATCGCTGACGCTTCGCCTGTCCCAGGGGGCAAGGGTGCCGGATACGGAGGACAACCTGGTTCTAAAGGCCGCCAAGGCGCTGAAAGAGGCTGTTGGCTGCGAAGCCGGCGCAGACATCCACCTGCAAAAAAACATACCCATCGGGGCCGGCATGGGCGGGGGCAGCGCGGATGCCGCGGCCGTCCTGGCCGGGCTGAACAAGCTTTGGGGTCTTTCCCTCTCTTTGGCGGAGCTCCAAAAAATCGGCCTGAAGGCCGGGGCAGATGTGCCCTTTTGCCTGGCAGGCGGCCTTGCGCGGGCCAGGGGCATAGGCGAAATACTGGAGCCGCTTCAATGCGCTCGCCAGTTCTGGCTGGTGGTGGTGCAGCCCTGCCGGGGCCTGGGCACCAAAAAGGTTTTCACAACCCTGGAGTGGGAGAAGATTCCCGAATCATTAAGGCCGGATACACTGTCCGCCATTTCGGCCTTGGAGCAGGGGGATTTGCATGCGCTATGCCGCGCCATGGGCAACGCCCTGCAGCCCACCAGCGAGACCCTGCGCCCGGAGATCCGCACCGCGGTGCAGGCGCTTAAGCTTCATGGCGCGCGGCAGGCCATGATGACGGGGAGCGGCTCCGCCGTGTACGGCGTGTTTGCCAGCGCCGTGCATGCCCGCTCCGCGTGGGCGGCGCTGAAAAGGCGGTGGCCGGCTTGCTATATGACCCACACCTGCCTGGAGGGGCTAATATTCCAGGAGGAGTAACTCCCTGACTTTCCGATTATTCCCAATTGTATTAGCATACATAAAATGTATGGACCCCGGGCACCCTGTATGCAGAAACCTGAAGGAGGTAACTGCATGCGCAGGGTGCTTTTCTGTATGCTGGCGGTCCTTATGCTGACGGGCCGCACGGCTTTTGCCCAAACTGAGGAAATGAAACTGCGGGAGGCGCTAAAAACCGGGGAGATCATCCGCCTGCATGTCATCGCCGCCGGCGATGACGATGAAAACCAGCGTATCAAGCTCTGCGTGCGGGACAAGGTGCTTGCGGCTTGGCGTGATGCCCTTTTAAGGAATGAAAGCGCGGATGATATGATGGCCTTCCTGAATGAAAACAGGCAGGCGCTGGAGGATGCGGCCGTGTCGGCCGCCAGGGAGGAAGGCTTTGCGGGGGAGGTGTCGGCCCAGATAGGCGTGTTTCCCTTTCCTGACAGGTGGTACGGCAATGTTTTGGTGCCTGCGGGGGAATACAAGGCGCTGCGCATCGTGCTTGGCAAGGGCGAGGGCAAAAACTGGTGGTGCGTGCTGTTCCCCAGCCTCTGCCTGAGCCTTTCTTCGCCGGAAACGCCCATGCCCCAGGACCAGGCGCCTATTGGTACGGAGGAATCCTTTACCTGGTGGACGTTCGATGTTTTTCGTTCCTGGCCCCTTTTCACCCCCGTATGATTTTGCGCAAAGGATGCCATACTTTGCCTGAACGGGAAACAAAAAGGGGGAAATACCTTGCTCAGGCAAAGAGGGAAAATATCGGCATTGGCTACGTTGGCGGTGGGCATCTTTCTCTTGGCCACCATGCAGATAGCCTTTGCCCAGGTGGTAGCCTGGGGCTCCCAGGGCGACCAGGTGAGCAATGTACAGAAAAAATTAAAGCAATGGGGCTATTATGACGGCTCGGTAACGGGCTATTTTGGGCAGGAAACGTACAATGCGGTGGTTTTATTCCAGCGCAAGAACGGGCTGAAGGCGGACGGTGTAGTAGGCCCGACCACGGCGGCGGCGCTGGGCATCACGCTATCCGGCGGGGCCGTCTCCGTGGGCAGCTTCAATGACAGCGAGGTATACACCCTGGCCCGGCTCATCAACGGCGAGGCCCGGGGCGAGCCCTACATCGGCCAGGTGGCGGTGGGCGCGGTGGTATTGAACCGCGTAAAAAGCCCGTCCTTTCCCAACACCATCAGCGGCGTTGTGTACCAGCCCGGCGCGTTTGACGCCGTCTGGGACGGGCAGATCAACCTGACCCCCAGCCAGGACAGCATTCGGGCTGCCAGGGATGCCATGAACGGCTGGGACCCCACCGGCGGCTCAATCTATTATTATAACCCCGCTACGGCTACCAGCAGTTGGATTTGGACGCGGCAGATCACTTTGTCTATCGGCCGGCACAATTTTGCCATCTAGGGAGGGAAGCGCATGCAAAAAAAGCATCATATGATCATGTACACCTTCCTGTCCCTGGCGCTGGTGGCGGCCATCGGGACGGCCGTCTACCAGGGGCAGAAGGCAGCTCGTATCGCAAACACGCTGGAGGATGTGTATTACAGCGCCGTGCTGGATACCATCAGCCAGCTTCAGAGCATGGAAATCAAAATGAACAAGCTGCTGGTTTCCGGCACGCCTCAAACAGGGGTAGACCTCTTGTCGGACCTCAGCCGCCAGGCCTGGGAGGTGCAAAACAACCTGACCGTGCTGCCCCTGTCCCACGTGGCCATGGAGCCTACGGTGAAGTTTGCAGGACAGGTGGGCGACTATACGGATACCCTGGTGCTCAAGGTGGCCAATGGCACACCGCTGAATGATACGGACATGCAGCAGTTGAGCCAGCTTCTTACCAACTGCGTTCTGCTGTCGGGCCAGCTGCAGGCGGCCCAGCAGCAAATGATATCCCAAAGCATGCGGTACTCAGCGGATGCCCCTCTGTTCTATCAGGATATGCAGGCGCAGGCCAGGCCCATGGAACAGGTGGGGGACAAGGACAACGGCATCGATTATCCCACCCTCATCTATGACGGCGCGTTTTCCGACGCCAGGCACATGGGCTCGCCGCAGGGTTTGCCCCAGGAGCAGATCACCAAGGAGCAGGCATTGGAAATTGCCAAGGCCTTTGTCGGCGCCGAGCGCGTGACGGGTGTCCGGGAAGCGGCCGCGATTGAAGGCGCGATCCCCGCTTGGGGCGTCACCGTCACCATTCCGGATGATGCGCTGACGGTGGAAGTCACCCGCCAGGGCGGCAAGGTGCTGTGGATGATGCCCGAGCACGCCGAATTTGCCCAAACGCTCAACGTGGACCAGTGCAAGGCAAAAGCCAAGGAGTTCCTTTTAAGCAGGGGCTTTGGGGAAATGGTGGAAAGCTACTACCAGGTGTACAACGGCCTGGCGGTGATCAACTATGCCGCCGTGCAGGACGGCGTGCTGTTGTACCCGGACCTTGTAAAGGTACAGGTGCGCATGGATACCGGGGATATCGTGGGCATCGAGGCCAACAACTATTGGATGAACCACAGGCAGCGGGTGCTGGAAAAACCGAAGATCACCGAGGAAGACGCCAGGGCCATGGTCAGCAGCCGCCTGGAGATACTGCAAACACGGCTTTGCCTGATTCCCTTCCGGGGCACAGAAAAGCTGTGCTATGAGTTTACGGCCGCCTGGGATGATTCGCAGTATCTGGTGTACATTGACGCACTGACGGGGGAGGAACGCGAAATCCTCAAGGTCATCGAAAGCGGCACAGGCCCGCTGGCAGCTTAATATCCTGAGGAAGACGGCTTGGCCTTCCTCACCCGCTGACGAATGAAATGGCGCAGTTCTTTTGGAACCGCGCCATTTTGCCTGTATTGGTGTAAGTATTTGACTATCCGACCCTCTTCAAAAAGTTCAGCATCCGCTCGTTAACTTCCTTTACCTGCTCGGTTGGCATATGGGGCCGGTGTCCCGCGCCGGGCACGCTGTAGATTTCGGCCTGGGGGCACCTGCCCCGCATTTCCGTCAGCCGTTGCGGCGAGGCGAAAGCATCGTTTTCCCCGCCTATGAGCAGCATGGGCATGGTAAGCCTTTGCCAGTCTTCCTCCGTCAGGCTGGGATACAGCCGCCAGTCCCGCACGCTCATGCGCATGTGGTGCTGCCAGTCGCCGCCGTGGGCCTCCGCGTGGAGAACCTTCATCCGTTCGATGATTGCATCCTGGCGGTTTGTGATCAATGCTTCCGGTGTAAAATCCTCAGAGCCGGCGGGGTCCGCCTGGCCCCCGCAGCCGATGGTGATGATGCTTTTCACCAACCCGGGATACTTTGCCGCCAGGTGCAGCGCCACGCCGCCGCCCAGGCTGTAGCCAATGAGGTGGGCTTTGCTGATGCCAAGCGCCAGCAAAAAACAGGCCATGTCTTCGGCAATAATGGGCGTATCCCAGTCCCGGCTCTCGCTTGTCGTCCGGCCATGGCCCCGAAAATCCGGCAGCAGGCAGCGGTAGGTATGAAAGAAGGGCTGTATCTGCCCGCTGAAGGCGATAATGCCGCGGCTGTATCCGCTATGCAAAAACAGTATGTGTTCGCCGATGCCGATATCTTCATAGAAAATAGAACAATCATTTACCTGCTGGTAGGGCATATATGTTACTCCTCAAACGCTTGTACACTGAACAGGTGCTTTTGCAAGCCGTGGTAGTAGTTGCCGTTTTCCGCTGTGAATTTCAAAATGCTGTAGTCCGGATCGGTCGGCCCCAGGGGATAATATTTTTCGTCCCCGTCCTTCCAAAAGGACAGCTTTGTTTCGTTGTCCGGCAATACCTGCATGCGCCCTGTCAGCATCAGGCCGTGAAAGTCCGCGTGATCCACAAAGTAGATGCAGGCTTCCGGGCGCTTTTGAAACTGCCCGGTGCGGATGGCGGAGGTGTTGGTGGAAAACCAAAAGGTGTGCAACCCCTCGCCCTTTAACTGGAACATGGTTTTTGCGTTGGGAAAGCCATTGTCGTCGATGGAGCAGACGATGATGTCGCGGCTGCTCTCCACCAGCTTTTTGATATCCTGCTTGTTTTGTTCGTTCATTCCATATCCCCACCCTTTTTCTCTAAATTATCGATGATTTTCCGCAGCGTGTTTTCGAAGGTTTCGGCCTGATCCTGTGAAAAGCCCTGATAAAACAAAACGTTCATCTGCTCCGACACCCGGTCGTAATCTGCCTTGTAACCCTTGGCCTTTTCAGTGATGGTGACAAAAATTTGCCGCCGGTTCTTTTTGTCGGGAACACGCATAAGCAGGCCCGCCTGTTCCATTCTGTCCAGCATGCTGGTGAGTGTGGTTTTCGCCAGCGAGGTCAGGCGGCCAATCTCGGTGATGGTCAGCGTTTCATGCTCCCAAAGAACATACAGAATTCTGCCCTGGGCGCCGTTGAAGGCGTCTACGCCGCTTTCCCGCAGCAGCTTTTCAAAGGCACGTGCCTGCAGCTGATGGATTCTGGAGATCAAAAAGCCTCCGTAGGTTTTGATGTCAATCACCTCCCTATATAGGATAGTACTATATAGTATTATTGTCAAGTTAGTTGAAAAATATTTTTAAGTTAATCAGCGCAAGAAAAAAAGCTGCCAGATTACAGCTGACAGCGTTCAATACGGCGAATATACTACTCCCGGCTCCTTCTGTCCCCCCAGATGTTTACCGCCAGCCCGGCCAGCACCAGTAGTCCGCCCGCCAGCGTTCCCGGTGAAAATTTGTGGGTGGCAAAGTAGTCCAGCAGCAGGCCTGAAAAGAGCTGGCCTACAAAGATCAGCAGCGTCAGCTGCGTGGCCGGCAACTTATGGGTAATTCTGTTCAGCACATATATGCTGACAAGGCCCAGCGCGCCGCCAATGTATATGAAAATGGAGCCGCCCGCCGCAGGGAAGGCAGTCTTTATCACAGCGCCTGTCACAAAAAAGGCAATCAGCGAGCCTGTGAGTCCCGTGATGTAATTCATCAGCGAGCTGTAGGGCACGCCGCACTTTTGCGCCAGCCTGGCATTGACCATGCGGGCCAGCACGATGGTGATGCCGCTTAAAATGGCGCCTGCGACCGCGATTACCATAGCATCATCACCGCCACTCCCAGACCAATCAGCAGGAGGCTGACGGCTTTTTCCCATCTGAACTTCATTTTGGCAAATCCCCACAGGCCGAATTGATCAAATACCATACTGCAGGCCATCTGCCCCAGCAGCGTCAGGGACAGCGTGGCCGTCACGCCCAGCACCGTGACGCCCAGGTTGCTGGTGATCACGGTAAATATGCCAAGCACGCCACCCATGTGAAGCAAAAAGGGGGCGCGCTTTTTCTTGAAAAGATGCTTGATGGTCAGCGGCAGAACACAGATCAGGCCGGCAATATGAATAATCACTGTGGCAAAGGAATTGCCGTATATTTGACTAAGCTGCGCGTTGAACAGGTTCATAACGGAATATAACAGGCCGACGATTGCGCCCAGCACCGCGGGCATGACAACACCTCCATATGATGGGGCTTTATAAAACGCCCCTAAACCCTTTGCCAATGATCTCGCCCGTGTTGGTAATCAGTATGAAGCAGCGGGGGTCCACCTCCCTGGCAAACTGGCGGAGGTGAACGGCCTGGGTGCGGTTGACCACAGTCAGAAGCACCGTGCGGTTTTCATGGGTATAGGCGCCTTCCCCCTTGAGGATGGTAGCCCCCCTGTGAAGGTTGTCCACAATATAGTGCAATATGGGCTCCGGCGCGGCCGTGATGATGTGAAAGCATTTATTGGTCTTTATGTTTTCCAGCACCATATCCACCAGCAGTGCCTTTATCAGCAGGCCCAGGATGGAGAACAGGCCCGTTTCCACACCAAAGGCAAAGAGGGCGGCCACGGTGATGATGAAGTCCACCGCGAACAGCGCGTTGCCTATGTTCAGCGAGGAATATTTTTTCAGCAGCATGGCGATGATGTCGGTGCCGCCGCTGCTGGCGCCAATATTGAAGAGGATGGCGGAACCCACTGCCGGCAGCGCCACGGCGAAAATCAGCTCCAGCAGGGGCTGGGTGGTAAGCGGCGATGATAAGGGTATCACCCGCTCCAGGACCCAGATCACGCTGGACAATAGCGTGCTGGAATAAGCCGTCCGCAAGCCAAAGGATTTGCCAAATACCCCGAAGCCCAGAATCAGCAGCGCGGCGTTGATGATAAAAACAAACGCGCCGGCTGTCAAGCCTGGAACGTAATAGCCCAGTATGATGGATATGCCGCTTACGCCGCCGGTGGAAAAATGGTTGGGGAACTTGAAGAAGTACACACCAATGGCTATAAACAGCGTGCCAATCGTCAAAAGAATGTACTCGTTGAAAGTTTGCCGGGCAGACCTTGGCATAGGTGACTTCCTCTCCGCGCATTCAATAGCATGCGGAGAAATGATATCATGTTCCATGGTCGACTGCAAGGGCTGCAAAGTACAAAAAGCCGCCCCCGGTGCATGAGCCGGAGGCGGCCGCAAAGGAAGAAGGAAGGACTCATTCCTTTATTGGGCCGCGGGATCATCCCGCCCTTCGCCCATCTATGGTAAAGCAGTCATGCTTCTTTAGGATATTCATCATGTGATAATCCTATTAAAGTTTTTAGGATAGGGTCCGGGGAAGGGGTTTTTTCAAAAAACCCTTCCCCGGCTACTATCGTAAACCTTAGTTGCCGCCCTGACCGATGCCGCCGATGGCGATCTTCCTCTGGGTCTTGGGCGGCTCAGGCGCGTTCTTGGGCAGCTTTACGGTGAGCACGCCGTTTTTGTAGTCGGCGCTGATATTATCCTGCTGGATACCGTCCAGACTGAAGCTGCGCTCCATGCGGCCCACCCGGCGCTCACAGTACAGGTAATTGTCCTTTTCCTCCTTGTGCTCTGTGCGGGCATTGGCGGTAATGGTCAAAACATCATTGTCCACCGTCAGATCAATTTGATCCTCGTTCACGCCGGGCAGCTCCGCATCCAGGAGATAGTGGTCGCCCTTGTCCTTTACGTCCACACGGAAGCCGGCATTCCCCATCCAGTCGCTCATGTCGAAAAAGGAACGGAAGAAGCTGTCGTTCAGCAGGCTGCTGCTGATGGTCCGGCCCAAATCCCTGCGGCCCCTGAAAGGAATCATGTTATACATACGTAAATCCTCCTTCAATTTGATCTTGTTTTTGTTTTTTGGTTGGAAGGGAACCTTTTTTGTATTGCTTCCCTTTCCATGGCCAGATTATATAATGAAAGTCAAAGAAGGTCAAAGTAAAATAAGGGCGGAAATCGGGTAGATATAGCATGATTTCCGGTACGATCTTAATAAATCTTGTGTTTCCTACGATTTTCATAAAGTTACGAAGCTTGCGCCATCGGGTATAATTACCTTGAAAGGTCAAGAAATAGGTATGGTTACAATCCAGTTTCCGTGCCTGCGGGGGAGTGATGCCGGATCTGTTTGAAGAAGGTGAAAAAATTACGAACAAACTCTTGCGTCCATGCCATGGAATAGGTACAATAGGCGCATGAAAACCATCATGCGAAACCAGCTTGTGCCACTGCTTAACGGGGAACTGGCACCGCTTCACTTATTGGAAGGCGGCAAGGTTCTTCTGGCGGGCGTGTCGGGGGGCGCCGACTCCGTGGCTCTTTTGCACGGGATGGCCCTTCTGCGGGATTCGCATGATTTTTCATTGGCGGCAGTGCATGTGGAGCATGGCCTTCGCGGCGGGGAATCAATGAAGGACGCCGCCTTTGTCAAGGATTTGTGCATGGAGCTTCACGTGCCGCTCCATCTGTATTCGGTGGATGTAAAAAAGGCGATGCAGGCCATGCGTTGCGGTCTGGAGGAAGCAGCCCGCATTTTGCGCTATGACTGCTTTGCAAAAGCGATGCAGGCATGCGGCGCCGGCGCACTGCTGCTGGCCCACCACGGGGACGACCAGGCCGAAACGGTGCTGATGCATTTGATGCGGGGCAGCGGTCCCGCGGGGCTTGCCGGTATGGCGCGCTCCGTACCCTTTTGCGGCGGCCTGCTTGTCCGGCCCCTTTTGTCCCTCCGGCATGATACGCTGGTACAAGCGCTTGCGGAGGAAGGGCTTGCCTGGCGGGAGGATGAGACAAACGCAAAGCCGGAAGGCTTGCGCAACAGCCTTCGGCTTTCGGTGATGCCGGCCCTTCATCGCTTGTCGCCCGGATGCACGGAGGCCATTGGGCGCACGGCATTGCTGATGGATTCGGAAGAAGGCTGGTGGAGGGAAGAGGCTTTCAAATGGCTTCGGGAAAATGCCCGGATGGAACCTGACCTTTGCTTTTTTCAAAGGGAAGGGTTTAACGGGCATCATGTCGCTTTTAGGCGGAGGATGGCCAGAGCCTTCTTAGAGCAAGCTGTATCCATCATGCCTGTAAAGCCTGACGCGGACATGACAGCCCTGAGCTTTGAAAAGACGGAGGAGATGCTTCGTTGCATCAGCGGCTATGGCTCAAGCGCGGTCAACCTGCCTTATGATGTCCGCGGGGAGCGCAGCATAAGCCGGTTTTTCTTGATTCCGCCCCAGAAAAGATTGCAAAAGGCGGCCGTACCGCTTACGCTTAATGGTGAAACGCGCTTTGAGGGCTTCAGCTTTACAGCAGCAGCCTGGAATCCCGGGATTGGGCCGGGGGACGGAATAAGATGCCAGGCGCTGGACAGCCTTATGCTGGAAGGTGCGGTGTTCCGCACAAGAAGGCCGGGGGACACCTTCAGGCTGCTTGGCGGGGAAGGAACTCAATCGCTTAAAGAGGTTTTTATCAACCGCCATGTGGACAGGCCCTTCCGGGATATGCTCCCGGTGTTATGCAGGGGAACGGAAGTTTTGTGGATTCCGGGCATAGGCCCGTCCCAAACGGCGGCCATCAGGCCGGGCACACAAAAAGGTACGGTGCTCACGCTTTTAGGGCCGCTTCCATGGGATATTGCAAAGGATGACCAACCCAATCAGTAAGGAGATTATGTTATGCACAGCGACGCGCAGATGTATGCCGATCTGGAATCCATCCTGATCACGCGGGAAGAAATCAAAGAGGCCGTCAAAAAGCTTGGGGAGACCATTGCCCGGGACTACGCCGGGAAAGAGCCCGTAATGATCGGCATATTAAAAGGTGCGGTGCTGTTTTACTCGGATTTGATTCGAGAAATCGACCTGCCTTTAAAGACGGAATTTATGGCCATCTCCAGTTATGGCAGCGCCACAAAGACCTCCGGGGTGGTGCGCATTTTAAAGGATTTGGATAGGGACATCACAGGGCAGGATGTGCTGATCGTGGAGGATATCGTGGATACCGGCCTCACGCTTTCCTACCTGACGCGCACTTTGATGGACCGCGGCCCCGCCTCCATCAAAATTGTCACACTGCTGGACAAGCCCGCCCGCCGCAGGGTGGAGCTTTCGCCGGATTACAGCTGTTTTACCATCCCCGATGCGTTCGTGGTGGGCTATGGCCTGGACTACGATGAAAAGTACCGGAACCTGCCTGACATAGGCGTTTTGCACCCCAGAATTTACAGCAAATGAGGGAACCGGCAATTTGCTTTCCTACATTGATTGTGCTATAATGATAATTCAATTTGACAGAAGGAGGACCCTGTTTTGAAGCGGACATCCAGAGGCTTTATGGGCTATGTGGTGCTCATCAGCGCATTCATACTCATCGCTGTTCTGCTGAACGGCGGTTTTGGATTTACAGAAAACAAAAGAATCGAATATCCACAGCTGTTGGAAAAAATCAAGAATAACGAGGTGGCCAGCGTGGCCATCCGCAACAACAGCCTGGTGGGCATGCTGCGCGACACAAGGGTCGCGCAAAGTGATTTCCCCGACAGGAATTATGACTTTGAAACCACCATCGGCGAAGACTTTATTGAAACCGTCCGCCAGATGGAGGCTACCAAGCGGAACGTGCCTATCGAGCAGGTATCCGTCAGCGACCTGGGCTTTGGCATCTCCTACCGCGCTCCCCTTGTAACCCCGTGGTATCTTGATTTTCTTCCCTTCCTTTTGATTATCGGCGTTTCCGTTCTGTTCTGGGTCATTATCATGCGCCAGCAGGGCGGCGGCAACAGCAAGGTCATGAACTTTGGCAAGAGCCGTGCCCGCGTGGTGGATGCCAGCAAAAACCGCATCACCTTTGCCGACGTGGCCGGCGCGGATGAGGAAAAGGAAGAACTGCGGGAAATGGTGGATTTCCTGCGCAACCCCCAAAGCTATACCGAAATGGGCGCCCGCATCCCCAAGGGCGTGCTGCTTGTTGGCCCTCCGGGCACAGGCAAAACGCTGCTGGCCAAGGCTGTGGCCGGTGAGGCCAACGTGCCCTTCTTCACCATTTCCGGTTCCGACTTTGTGGAAATGTTCGTCGGCGTCGGCGCAAGCCGCGTTCGTGACCTGTTCGACCAGGCCAAGCGCGCCGCCCCCGCCATTGTATTCATCGATGAAATCGACGCCGTAGGCCGTCACCGCGGCGCAGGCTTGGGCGGCGGGCATGACGAACGTGAACAGACGCTGAACCAGCTCCTGGTGGAAATGGACGGCTTCACCACCAACGAAGGCGTCATCGTCATGGCGGCCACCAACCGCCGCGATATTCTTGACCCGGCGCTTTTGCGGCCCGGCCGCTTTGACCGCCAGGTGACGGTGAACTATCCCGACATGAACGGCCGCGTCGACATATTGAAGGTGCATTCCAGAGGCAAGCCCCTGGGCCGTGATGTGGACTTGGAGAACATCGCCAAGCGCACGCCATATTCCACCGGCGCGGATCTGGAAAACGTAATGAACGAGGCCGCCATCCTGGCCGCCCGCAGCCGTAAGAAGGAAATTGACCAGCAAATGTTGGTGGACGCTATTGCCAGGGTGCAAATGGGCCCTGAAAAGCGCAGCCACAAGGTAAATGAAAAGGACAAGAAGCTGGTGGCCTATCATGAAGCCGGCCACGCCCTCGTAGCCCACGAGCTGCCGGGCTGTGACGAAGTGCATTTGATTACCATCGTGCCCCGCGGCCAGGCCGCCGGCCACACCCTGTCCCTGCCCACCGAGGAGCGGGACAACATGGGCCGCAATATGCTCCTGGACACCATCGCCATGATGCTGGGCGGCCACGCCGCCGAGCAGGAGGCGCTGGAGGACATTTATACCGGCTCCTCCTCCGACTTAAAGCGCGCCACCGAGCTTTGCCGCCGCATGGTCACCCAGTTCGGCATGAGCGACGCCCTGGGCACCATTTATTTGGGCCAGGATCAGGAAGTATTCGTGGGCATGGATTTTGGCCATACCAGGGAGTATTCCGAGGAAGTCGCCAACCAGATCGACAAGGAAGTCCGCCGCCTGCTGGATGAAAGCTACGAAAAGGCCCGCAAGATCATCAGGGACAACATCGACAAGCTTCATGCCGTGGCTGCGGCGCTGCTAAAGCACGAAACGCTTTCCCGCAAGGAGTTCATCGCTGTGATGGAGGGCAAGGAACTGCCTGAACCCGAGCAGAAGCAGATGCGCTCCGAGCCTGACAAAACGGGCGATAAACCGGAGAAGCCCGCGTCCCCCAAGCCCGACATGCGCCGTATCCTTACCGGGGACCAGGGCGGGCAGATATAGCCCGCCCCTATTACCCGGAAGGAGGCACTTCATGCAGCCTGGCCCAAAATACCAAAGACCCGATCTTCATGTGCATACCGATGCGTCCGACGGCCAGTTTTCCCCTGCGCAGGTTGTAAGCCTTGCCAAGGGGAAAGGGATCAGCCTTTTGGCCATCACCGATCATGATACGCTGGATGGCCTGAACAAGGCCCGAAGGCAGGCCCTGGCAGAGGATATTGAAATTCTTCCGGGCGTGGAAATCAGCGCGGGTGGCGCCAATGAAGTCCATATTTTGGGCTATGGGATACAGGAAGACATGAAACGGCTGCATTCCCTTTTGCGGGATATGCGCCGCGAACGGGAAGAGCGTATCAGGCTGATGGTCAAAAAGCTCCAGCAGCTTGGCCTGGCTATCGGCCTGGAAGAGATTGCATCGCCTCAGGCAGACAGCCTGGGGCGTGCGCATATCGGCAGAGTGCTGGTGAAAAAGGGATTTGTGGACAGCCTGTACGACGCGTTTGAAAAGTACCTGTCCCCCGGCCGGCCGGGTTATGAGCCGCGGCCCAAGCGCAAGGTGTCCCAGGTGGTGCGCCTGCTTCGGGAAGAGGGGGCCGTTCCCGTGATCGCCCATCCTGGGCTTTTGAAAATGGACCCGGAAGACGTCCGGTTATTGCTACACGAGTGGAAGGACGAGGGATTGATGGGCCTGGAGGCATATCATCCATCCCACCTGCCTGCCATGACAAGGGTTTGGGACGAGCTGGCCCGAAAATGCGGCCTCCTGGTAACGGGGGGCAGCGATTTCCACGGCCAGGACGGGCGCCATATGGACATAGGCGCCATGCTTTCCCACTGGCCCACAGCCGGCGAAGATGTTTCTCAATTATTGGAAGCATTTGGGCGGCTGTAACGTTTGTATGATGAACACGCACCATAGATGAACCTGCTTTACAGGGAGAAGCTTTATGTATCAGCAAGGATACCGTCCCCCCTCCCCGACGGCACGCCGAACTGCAAGGAAGCCTGAGGAGAAGGCACGGCCACGACCGCCGGCGCCCGACTCTCAAACAAGGCCATCGTCACGGTCCGTACCGGCGGGCTATGGGTATTCCGCCAATGGCACGGTGGCACTTAAGCGAAAGAAAGGGTCAGGCCTGGGGCGCGTTTTGTTTTTGATCTTGGCCCTGTGCCTATTGACCTTTGGTGCAATCTATCTGAAGGCATGGCTGGAAATACGCCCGTATGACAGCTTGTTTTTGCCTAATGTGTATGTGGACAATATACATCTTGGCGGCATGACGGCCAAGGATGGCGTAGCCGTTGTCCGGGCCGGTGCGCAAAACAAAACGGACAGCCTGTCCATCCGTCTGATGGCCGGGGACCAGATGTACACGGAGATTAACAGCTCCATGCTTGGGATTACCTATGATACGGATTCCGCGCTGAACGCGGCCTGGGCCATAGGGCACAAGGGCACTGTTTTTGACAGGCAGCGGGACCTGGACATGGTCAGGGCCCAGGAGTTCAGGGCATACTCCGCATCGCCCGGCGCCAATACCCAGCCTGTTGACACGATGCTGATGCAATTGAAGAATGACCTCTACCGGGCCCCGCAAAACGCTTCCTATACATTCAACGATGATGCTTCGCAGCCTTTCACCTTTATCCCCGAGGTACAGGGCCGGTCCCTGGACATTGAGCCCTTGAAGCAGATGATCTATGAAAAGGTCGCCAATATGGAAAGCGGCGACATTCAAATTGTGCCCACCTTCAGCCAGCCGGAAGTGACCGAGGCCGCTGTACGGGAGACTGTGGCCCTTCGCTACAGGGCAACCACCGCCATTGATCCCAATAGCGAAGAAAACCGTACAAACAACATTCGCCGGGCGTTTGAAAAAATCAGCGGCACAATGCTTGAGCCCGGGGATAAGTTCAGCTTCAACAGCGTTGTCGGCGCACGGACAGAAAAGAACGGCTTCTTCCCGGCGCCGGAATATGCCTACGGCGAACTGGAGACGGGTATCGGCGGCGGCGTATGCCAGGCCAGCACCACGATATACCTGGCGGCCATATGCGCCGGGCTTGAGATTCTGGACCGGGAGCCCCATTCCGATCCGGTGAAATACACCAAGTTTGGCATGGACGCCACCGTGTACATGTCCGGCAACCGGAAGATCGACTTTGTGTTCAAAAACAATACAGACGCCCCGGTCTATATCACCGCCGCCGTGAAAACGGACCCGTCCAACCGCAAGCGTTTCTATTGCGAGGTTTCGATTTACGGCAAGTCTCTGGGCGATGTAAGCTATGAGCTTGCCACCAAGGAGCTGGAAGTGATCCCCGCCCCGGCGGAGCCGGACATCGTCAAGGACAAGCAGCACAAATACGTTACCTACGTCGATGAGCAGTATACCTCCATGAAGGCTCGTGAGGGCCATGTGGTGGCATCCATGCTGATCAAGAAAGTCAATGGCGTGGAAATTGAGCGTATCCCGGTGGCGGAAGACACCTACAAGGCCCGCGCGGCCAGAATCTATGTTGGAACAAGGGAAAGGTGAGGGAGACCATGGCAGTCAACCGGTTTTTGACACAGAAGGGTCCCAAGGCGGTCGGCCCGTATTCCACCGCAGTGGAGGCTGCGGGCACGGTTTATTTGTCCGGCATGCTGGGCATTGATCCTGCCGCGGGCAAGCTGGCGGAAGGCGGTGTGCTAAAGCAGGCTGCCCAAATGTTTGAAAACATCCGCACCGTATTGTCGGAGCTTCAAATGGACATTCATCATGTGGTGAAAGCCACCGTTTTTTTGACGGATCTGAACGATTTTGCATCTGTCAACACGCTCTACGGGGAAGCGTTTGGCAAGGATTTTCCCGCCCGCACCTGTGTGGAGGTTTCCAGACTGCCTCTAAACGCGGCCATTGAAATGGAATGCGTGGCCGTAAGGGAGAAATAAAAGCATACTCCACTGGAAATGACATTCATGCCTGCCCCGGCCTATATGGTCCCAACGGGGCAGGTTTTATTTATGCTTATTATGAACGTTAACTATATTTTAGCTTAAATAAAACTAACAATTATAAATTGGCCGGATCAGCATCCCTTCTCTTCCGAACCAAATGGACAAGTTGCATAATAAATGCATATTAGTTTATTCAATTAAGGCATGTGCTTTCCTTTTCGCAGAATATTTTCCAATATTTAAGAAAATAGTGCTTGACGCGAAGCTAACAAAATGATACCATTTAGCTAATGAAATTGGGAATCGAAAACTGACTCCGTCCCGCATGGAACGCACGTATTTGCTGCCACGGGAGAAGAAACTTTTCCGCAGAATCTAAAACGTTTTCGAACAATTCAGCGCAGCGGCAAAGTATGCAGCCCGTCGGCATCAAAATAAAAGGAGGAAGGCCTATGAAGAAGTTCCTGGCTACGGTGCTGACGCTGACCTTGCTGCTGACGCTTACGACCCTTCCCGCCATTGGCGAGGAAGCACGCACCCCCGTCACCTTCACGGTGTTCCAGGGCGATTCCAACACCGTGTCCAATCCCGTGCAGCCCGGCGACACCGAGATCTGGCCCGAGATTCAAAAGATCGTGGGCGATGTGACGCTCCAGGTGGAATACATCGTCGGCACAGAAGAAAAATCCGAGGCTACGCTGAAAATCGCAAGCTCCAGCCTGCCCGACCTGATCAACGCCCATGACGCCTACAACGTATACAAGGACGCCGGCGTGCTGGTGGACCTGGCACCTTATGTAGAAGCCGGCAAAATGCCTAACCTTGTCAAGCTGTACGGCGACACCCTGGCCATGCAGTACAACGATGACGGCACGCTCTACGGCGGCTACTCGCCCTTTGTGGCAGCCCCGGCCGTGGGCTATCCCAACGCCGCCTTCTGGATGAGCCGGGAGGCCGTCAAGGCAAACGGCAACAAGATCATCACCAATGCCACTGAATACTTTGAGGCCATCAAGGCCTTCCTGGCCGCCCACCCCACCACCGCGGACGGTACCCCCTACATTGGCTTCTCCCTGAACCCATTCGCCGATTTCGCCTGGGTCATGCAGGCCGGTGACAGGCTGGTGGGCATGCACAACACCGGCGGCTACTACTACGATCCCGCGGAAGGCTATCAGGCCCATGACCGCGAGATGATGCAAATCCGCTATGATTGGGCGAAGCTGCTCAACAAATATTACCGCGAGGGCGTCATCGATCCGGAAAGCTTCTCGCAAAGCGACGATGACTACATTGCCAAAAAGTCCTCCGGCACCTTGGTGGCCTACTATGACGAGCTGTGGCGCGTTCAGTGGAACGAGATGCAGAACCTGACCACCAACCAAAAGTATGACCAGCTTCCCATCCCCATGCCGCTGGTAGGGGAAGGTTATCCCAACACCTACGCCGGCCTTTCCGTCACGGGCACCATGAAGGGCCTGTGCATCACCACCGCCTGCAAGGACATCGAGCGTGCCGTGCAGTTCATCGACGACATGTGCCGCGAGGATGTCATGAAGCTCTGGAACTACGGCATCGAAGGCATCCATTATAACCTCACAGACGGCAAGATCACCTTTACCGATGAGCAGTACACCGCCAGGCAAAAGGGCGGCGCGCTTTCCACCAATGGCGTGACGTATGCCACCAGCGACGACTACCTGGTCAAGACCGGCATCTGGCAGGGCTTCTTCCAGTGCTTCCCGCGGCTGCCCTCCGCTTCCCAGTGGTATTCCGACGGTTCCGGCCCCTGCACCTTCAGCTATACCGACATCGCCATGGCCGATGCCGTCACCCCCGAGTACAAGGCCATTGCCGAGGAACTGGGCGTGATGTCCTTTACCCAGGCGCCTTTCGTGGGCGATGTGTATTTGAGCCCCTACGGCTACGGCTGGGATATTCCCGAACCCACGGAAGAATCGCTGCTGGCCGTCAAGCAGCAACTGAACGACCTGAAGCCCAACACCTACTGGTTCAAGATGATCATGGCGGAATCCGACGAGGAGTTTGAGGGCATCTATGCCGAGTTCAAGGCCGCCTATGAAGCCATCGATTATGAGCTGCTGGAGGACTACTATACCCAGCAATGCCGCTTAAGGGTACTGATCAGCACGGGAGTGGACTATTCGAAGAAATGATGGAATCATTTCCTCGGGTCCGCGGGTATCACATGCGTGTTTGCAAAAGCGAGGGGGCCTTCGCCCCCTCGCTTCTCGGGACCCTATGATGAAGCAATCATTGATGCAGATAAAGCATTTGCCTCTCCGGCTCACCCCCTGATTTTCTTTCGGAGGTGAATCATGTACAGCGTACGCCGGCTCTTTGCGATTTTCTTGGTATTGCTGGCCATTGCGTCTTTTGCGCTGCCCTTTGCGGATATGAACAGGGCGGCGCCAGCCCTTTCCAAAGCGGGGCTGACATACATTTCGCCTATAGGCATCCGTCACCATCCTGACGGCCTTCGGGTGGATGGCCAGATCGGGTTTACCATTGCCTTGGGCAATGATTACAGCGGCCTTACCTCCACCTCCCGCAAGAGCTTTGCCAAGGTGCTGGAAGACTATGTGAAGGCGGAGGATGCCGCCTATTGCAATTTCTATCTGTGCTTCAGCCTTTCGTGCCTTGCGCTTTGCCTGATCCTGCTGCTTATACCAAAGCTCCGCGCTTTGCTTTCCTTTTTCTTAGGGCTTATCTCCGCATTGTTTTTGCTCTTTTTCCTGATGCAGCAGTACGGCTATACGGTGGACATCACCAGATACGGCTTTTTGTACAACGATATGCGCTTTGGCCTGTATACGGCCATGGCACTGGCGCTGGTCGCCGCGTGTATATGCTTTGCGGATGCTATGGCAACCCGGAAAAAGCGCGTGACGGAGACGCACCTTCTATTACAGAAAAGCAGCCTTTTCAAGGTGCTCAAAAGGCAGCGCCAACTGATGGTGCTGTCTGTTCCCTTTGTGCTTTTTGTGCTGGTGAACAATTACTATCCGCTCTGGGGCTGGACCTACGCCTTTTTCCAAGCGGACCCCACCACCTTCGGGCTGAATTTGAACGCCTTCCAGGGCATGAACAACTTTGAAAACGTGGTCTCCCGGCCGGCGTTTTTTCATGCCGTGCGAAACACCCTGGCCATTTCCTCCCTGAAACTGGTCACGGGCTACTTTTGCACCATACTGCTGGCGCTGATATTGAACGAGGTCCGCGTCAAATGGTTTAAACGGGGCGTGCAGACCATCAGCTACCTGCCCCACTTTGTTTCCTGGGTGGTGGCGGCGACGCTGGTGATCAACATTCTTTCCCCTTCCGAGGGGATACTGGGCAAGCTTTTGATGACCCTTCGGGGCGGCAGCAATAAATCCGTACTGCTGGAGAACAACGCCACCTTTTATGTGATCGTGGCGCTGGCGGAGCTGTGGAAGGAGGTGGGCTGGGGGGCCATCATCTACCTGGCCGCGCTCACCGGCGTGGACCACGGCCTGTACGAGGCCGCCGCCATAGAAGGGGCCGGCCGCTTCAAGCGCATCGTGCATATCTCCATCCCCTCCATCATGCCCACCATCAAAATACTGATGATCCTGTCATTGGGCTCGCTTCTGTCGGCCGGCTTTGAGCAGATCCTGCTTTTGCAGCGCACGGTGACGTACGACTTTTCGCAAACGCTGGATACCTTCATCTATAACCTGGTCTGGGGCGACGTGAAGGGCAGCGACCTGAAAAAGAGCATTCCCCAGGGTACGGCGGCCGGGATCATGAACTCCCTCGTGGCCTTTATCCTGGTGTTTTCCGCCAACCGGGCCTCCTCCGCCATCGACGGCGAGCGGCTGTTTTGAAAGGGGGGCGCAGCATGGCAAAACGCTTTCTATCCGTTCTCCTGTGCGCGCTTTCCTTCGCGCTTTTGTTCCTTCCCTACGGCGGGTATACGGATGACTATTATATCCGCAACCGGTACATATACGCTCCCGGCGTCACGCCCAAGCCTGCAAGCCAGATGACGCTGTGGGAAGGGGTGGAAGCGCCTCTGTTCCTGCCGGAAAAGGAGATTGTGGTCAGGGGCCGGGTATATACCGGCATGGAAAACGCCTTTGGCGTGACCGTGGATACGAAGAACGAAATGTTCACCCCGACGCCTACCCCAAAGCCGGAGGATAAAAAGATTTATGTGGAGCGCACCCAGGCGGTGGTCAGCCGTGGTGATGTTCCCTTCATACTGGGCATCGTCTGCCTGTTCCTGGTCGTTATTTTGGCGCTGATCAAAAAATGCCCTGCATTCATTGCCGCTTTCTTTGGCGCGTGTTCCGGCATATTGAGCCTTGCGTATATTGCCACCATCCGGGCGCTGCCCATATCGTATGTGCAGGCGCTGCTGCCTCTTTTGGCCGCCGTGCTCCTGATTTCCAAATCCGTGTCCGATTGGCCGCGGCGCAAGCGCCAGGAGCGCGACATGCTCAATCCGCCCTCCTTTTACACCTGCACCTTTGATGGGGCTGTTTTCTTCTGCCTGACCTTCCTGGTCATCGTGACCATTTACCCCTTCCTGAATACCATCGCCTTGTCCTTCAACGACGCTCAGGATTCCGTGGCCGGGGGCATCACGCTTTTGCCCCGGGTATTCACCACCTACAATTACGAAAAGATATTCAAGGACGCCACCATGATCCAGGCCACCGTCATCTCCATACTCCGTACGGTGGTTGGCGCGGTGACGTGTTTGCTGTCCTGCCTGTGCGTGTCCTATGCGCTAAGCCGCAAGGAGTATGTGCTTCGCATTGCCATCGGCCGCGTCCTGGTGATGACCATGTATTTTGGAGGCGGCCTCATACCGTATTACCTGCTTATGCGTTCCATGGGCCTGGTGGGCACCTTTTGGGTGTACATCGTGCCGGGGCTTGTATCGGCCTGGAACATCATGATCATCCGTTCCTTCATCAACTCCTCCATCCCGGATTCGCTGATCGAGTCGGCCCGTATCGACGGGGCCAGCGAATACAGGATACTGTTCGGCATCGTATTCCCCCTGTCGCTGCCGGTAATCGCCACCATTGTGCTGTTTGTGGCCGTGGGCCAGTGGAACAGCTGGTTCGATGTGAACCTGTACAACCGGTCCACCCAATCCCTCTCCACGCTGCAGTTTGAGCTGCAAAAGGTGCTGCAGTCCACGCAGAAGGCCAAGAGCGAAACAGCGGCCTACATGGCCGGTGCCATGGGCGCCGGCACCAGGACGGTGACGCCCCAGGCCACCAGGGCGGCCATGACCATGGTGGCCACCGTGCCTATCCTGATGGCCTATCCCTTCCTGCAGCGCTTTTTCATCCACGGCCTCACCCTGGGCGGCGTGAAGGAATGAGGGTTGATATGCAACATGGGACCATCATGTGAAGGAGGCGCGCCATGAAGCTGTTTCGAAAACTAGTCTGCTGCCTGCTGGCGGTGCTGGTGATAATACCGGGCTATTCCGCCCTGGCCATGCAGGCCGGAACCGTATCTCCCGAAAAGTGGAAGGATGTCACGGCGGAATACGGAAAGGCCGCCCGTGATACCGCGGTCACAACGGCAGTGAACCCAGCAACGGGTAATCAGGCGCTTTGCCTTACCGCCTCCTTTGACAAAAACAGCTGGTGGTGCGACGCCGCCGTCTTAAAGACGGTGGGTTCCACAGCCTTTCACAAAATGGAGGGCATCTCCTACGATGTGTACTTTGTGCCCGACAAAGGTACCGGCGGGACTGGCAGCGTGAAGATGCAAACCTGCCTGAACACGCCCTCCTGGTACCAGGTGCCGGACGGCGAGATTGCGGAAATCCGCATGCAGGAGGGGGGGACATCTGCCCATGTGGATCAAAAACTGCCCGGCGCGGCCATCCACAGCCAGCTGATCCTGGTGGCGGCGGGAGCCGGCACGGATTTTTCAGGCAGCATTTACTTCGAGAACATCACCCTCACGGCCATTCCTGAAAAGGCGGAGGATGTCCCTAAGGTGGAAGCGAAAACCTGGGACTTTGAGGATGCGGATACCGGCCTCGGCTCCTGGGGTGTGGAAGGCTCCTGGGAGTACCCCGGCGGCTTTACCCTGGATCAAATAGCCTATGAACCGCAGCGCAAAGCCCTCCTGATTAGCGGCCTTCACTTTGATAAAAGCCGTGACTGGTCCGAGATCAAGCTGAACGTTCCTCTAAACGGCTTGAATTTGAAAGGGTACGGCCTGTTCGCCCTGGAGCTGACCGTAAGCAGCGAGGCGTACCTAAAGGGCGGCGGCGATTTCCGCGTGCAGCCCACCGCCATCCTGCCGGGCGGCGGCTTCAAGGCGCTGGGCAACGACTATCCCAAGAAGGTTACCGACCATCCGGATGGAACAACTACGCTTCTATACGAAATCGGCTTTGTATCCGACTTGGCGATAGACAGCCTGACGGTTGGCATCGCCGGCTCCTCCACCGCTTACGAGGGGGATATCCTGGTGGATAACGTACTGCTTTCTGCCCGCAGGCAAGGCGATTACATGGGCGTGAACGTTACCGTAAAGCCCGTAAACGGAAGACCGCCGCAAAGCGCGGTTATCGATACCTCCGCGCCCATCCCCCTGGCGGATGAAAACGCCACGCCCGAAACAAAGTCGCTGTTTGCATATCTTCGGGATGTGGGCAGGGACTACACACTCTTTGGCCATCAAAACGCCATGCATCACGGTGTGAGCATTACAAAGACCGACGGAACGGAATCTGATGTGCAAAACGCGGTGGGGGCGCATCCCGGCATTGTGGGGTTGGACGGTCTGTCGCTCTTTGGCGGCGAGGGCACATACGATCAAAGCGTGTCCATCGCCAAGGCGGCCTATCAATCAGGCGCCATCCTCACCATGAGCATGCACATGCCCAATTTTGTTACCGGCGGCATATTCAGCGATGTCACGGCCGGCGCCATCCGCGCGGTGCTCCCCGGCGGGGAGGCGCATCCAAAGCTTCTGAATTACCTTGACACCGTGGCGGCCTTTGCCAAGGATTGCGTCACGGAGGACGGAACGCCTATCCCGATCCTCCTGCGGCCCTATCACGAGGGGAACGGCGGCTGGTTCTGGTGGGGCTCCGCCAGCGGCAACGATGCCCAGGCGCAGCAGCTGTACCGCTTCACCGTGGAATACCTGCGGGATACGAAGAATGTACATAACTTCCTGTACGCGTACGCCCCCAACGGCCCGGTCACCAGCGCCAACGACTATCTGAAAAGATACCCCGGCGACAATTATGTGGATGTGCTGGGCTTTGACTATTACTGCGACGACGCGGGGGAAAGCACGGCAGGCTTCTTAAGCCGGCTCAAGCAAAGCTGCGCCATCGTATCCGACCTGGCGGCGGCCCGTGGCAAAGTCTCCGCTGTTTGCGAAACAGGCGTTCGCCAACTGAAAATGGGCTATGAGGGGCTGGCCCCGCAGGGCAACCAAGGCAGCATTACCTGGTTTTCGGATATTCTGGATGCGCTGTCCACCGACCCTAAGGCAAGCCGTATCAGCTATTTTCTGGTCTGGGCCAACTTCACTGACGGGCAGTTCTGGGTGCCATATGTGCGCCCCGGCGACAAGACCAGCCATGAAATGGCCGACAACTTCATCACATTCTACAACGATGACCGGGTGATATTCGCGGACCGCACAGGCGATATCTACTCCCATGGCAATGTGGCTGTGCTGCAAAAGGAGCCCTTTGTTTCCATCATCTTCCCGGCCACCAACAAGCTTCTTGCCAAGGAGAATTTCACCTTCCAGGCGGATGTGAAGCCCTATGGGCGTACGGTGGTGGATATCCGCTACACCGTTTTGAAGACGGGGGTGGATGTACCCCTTTCCCTTTCCACCGGCGGCTATTATGAAGGTTTGGTGGATATATCGGGTATTAAGAACTCCTTCTACGATACGGTGTTCCTGTGCAGGTTTTCGGACGGGACAGAATTCACCAGCAAGGGGACGCTTACAGTAAAAAAGTAAAGTATGTTGTTAAGTTAATTACTTTACAAAGTCCGCAATCGGTGATATGCTTCAATGCAGCACACTGTACGGGAGGGCATACACTTGAGCAAGCAGGTAACCATGCGGCAAATCGGCAAAGCCATGGGCGTGAGCACGGTGACGGTCTCCAAAGCGCTGGGCGGCAAGGATGGCGTCAGCGATTTTGTCCGCGCGCAAATCATAGACAAGGCCAGGGAAATGGGCTATCAATATACAACATCCGCCAAGCAACTTAAGGTGGAGGCCGGGCAGGATGTGGGCATTCTGGTGGCGGACCGGTTTTTCAGCGACAACTCCTTTTACGCCGCCTTGTATAAAAGGCTGCTGCAAAGGCTGGCCGAAGCTTCGTGCTACGGCATTTTGGAAATTCTGTACGCCCAGGATGAGCAAAGCAACAAGCTGCCTGTTATGATCCGTTCCGGTAAGGTGAACGCGCTGGTGGTCATGGGCCAGGTCAGCCCGGAATACATGCAGGCGCTGCTGGATACACATCTGCCCTGCGTGTTCCTGGATTTTTACACCGAGCATGCCGACGTTACCTCCGTGGTCAGCGACAGCGTCTATGGCGCTTATTTGCTTACGAACCATCTGGTGAACATGGGCCACCGGGATATTGCCTTCGTGGGAGACATCCATGCCACCAGCAGCATACTGGACAGGTATCTTGGCTACTACAAATCCCTGCTGCAAAACAACATACCGCTTCGCCCGGAGTGGATTCTGCCTGACAGGGGCGAGAACGGGCTGCTTAAGGAGGTCGCTCTGCCCGCCCAAATGCCCACGGCCTTTGTGTGCAACTGTGACGAGATGGCCCATCTTTTGATGGGGCAGTTGAAGCGAGAAGGCTACAAAATGCCGGAGGATGTATCCATCGTCGGGTTTGATGATTTTTTGTTCGCCAGGCTCTGCAATCCCGCGCTGACCACCTTCCAGGTGGACCAGGATGCCATGGCCAAGGCGGCCGTGAAGGCGCTGAGTAAAAAGCTGCACGGGCAAAGCGGCCATACCGGCCGAATCGTTATCAGCGGCCAGGTAATCTACAGGGATTCGGTAAAAAACCTTCGCGCCACGGAAGCGGAATGCATGAACGCTTGATAAAGGAGCACTGCATATGCCAAAGGAAACCCTGTTAAAATGCGGAAGCCTGCCCAATATACCCTGGCAGGACCGGGGAAACGACCGCAATCATGCCCCTGTGTGGCGGTACAGCCAGAATCCCATCATCGGCCGCAATCCTGCCCCAGGCGTGGCCCGTATCTTCAACAGCGCCGTGGCCCCTTTTGAGGGCGGCTTTGTGGCGGTACTCCGCGGCGAGCAGGTGGATGGCGTTCCCCATATCTATATGGGCTGCAGCGCTGATGGCATCCATTGGGATATCGACAGCGAGAAGATTGCCTTTGTAAATGAGTCGGGCGAGTCCTTTATGCCGCGTTACGCCTACGACCCGAGGCTTGTTAAGGTGGAGGAAGACTATTATATCCTCTGGTGCACCGACTTTTATGGCGCTTCCATCGGCATGGCCAGGACACGGGATTTTAAAACCTTCCTCCGTGTGGAGAACCCCTTTATCCCCTTTAACCGCAACGCCGTGCTCTTTCCAAGAAGAGTCGGCGGCATGTACAAGCTGCTTTCCCGCCCCTCGGACAGCGGCCATACGCCCTTTGGCGACATCTTTTTATCCGAAAGCCCGGATATGGTCTATTGGGGCCGCCATCGCCACGTCATGGGCCGCGGCAGCGCCTGGTGGGAAAGCGTCAAGATTGGCGGCGGCGCGGCGCCCATTGAAACAAGCGAAGGCTGGCTTTTGTTCTACCATGGCGTGGCAAGCACCTGCAACGGGTTTGTGTACTCCATCGGCGGGGCGATCCTAGATATCGATGAGCCCAGCCGCGTTCTGTACCGCTGCCGGAATTTTCTTCTGACTCCGGAGGAACCGTATGAGGAGCGGGGCTTTGTGCCCAATGTGTGCTTTCCCTGCGCCACGCTGCAGGATCAGGATACCGGGCGCATCGCCATCTATTACGGTGCGGCGGATACGTATGTGGGCCTTGCGTTCACCTACGCGGACGACGTGGTGGCCTACATCAAGGAGCACAGCGTGCTGACACAAGAGGATACGGAAATAGGCGTCAGGTGATATCATGCTGTATCAAGCGTTTGAAGACCATCTCCGCCGGGTGATCCTGCCCTTCTGGATGGGGCTGAAGGATGATGTCCATGGCGGATATGTGGGCCTGGTGGATTATGATTTGACCCGTCATGCGGGCAGTGTCAAGGGATGTATATTGAACAGCCGCATCCTGTGGTTCTTTTCCGCCTGCGAAAAAGAACTGGGGGATACATCCCTTCGTCCTTATGCCGATCATGCCTATGCCATGCTCAAACGGTTTTGGGATGAAAAGCATGGCGGCCTGTATTGGTCGCTGAATTCCGGCGGCACAGTGGCAGACGGTACCAAGCACACCTATTGCCAGGCATTCGGGGTATACGCGCTGGCGGCATACTATGCGGTGAGCCGGGATGAGAATGCGCTGTCCCTGTGCATGAAGCTGTTTGAACTGATCGAAGCCAGATGCGTTGATGATTGCGGCTATCTGGAAGCGTTTGACGAGGATTTCAAACCTGTCGACAATGCAAAACTGTCGGAAAACGGTGTAATGGCGAAAAGGACCATGAACACGCTGCTCCATCTGCTGGAAGCCTATTCGGAATTTTTGGCCGTCACCGGGAGCACGCGCGTGCGGGAAAGGCTGCGCTACATCCTTATGACACTGCTTGATCAGGTATATAACCCGGACAAAAAGCGTTTGGAAGTTTTCTTTGACGGGCAGATGAAATCCATCCTGGACCTGCATTCCTATGGCCATGACATCGAGGCCTCCTGGCTGATGGAGCGGGCGCTTTTTGTGTTGGGAGATTCCTCCCTGACCGCCAAAGCTACCCCCGTGCTGCGGAGCATGGTAAGGCACGTATATGAAGAAGCCTTTGACGGACGATGCCTGTATAACGAATGCGACCGCGGCATAAAAGACAAAACACGCGTTTGGTGGGTGCAGGCCGAAGCCGTGGTGGGCTTTTATCATGCCGCCCACAGGGAAGAAAGGCCGGAATACTTCGATTCTGCCGAAGCGATCTGGCAATACATACAGGATCACTTCCTAGACAAGCGGCCCGGGAGCGAATGGTTCTGGTCGCTTGACAATCATGACCAGCCTGTCCCCAAGCCCATCGCCGAGCCCTGGAAGTGTCCTTACCATAATGGCCGCATGTGCCTGGAAATGATCCGCGGTGGCCGGCCGGCCACGAATGCGGGCCTGAATCCGGGCTTGTAAAATAATTCTGAAAGGCGAGGGACAGGCGGTTGACATTGGACAACCCCCATGCTATAATCAGACAATTTGTGGCCTAGGCCGCGAATATGTGCATAAGGGGGAAGAGACGTGGCAAGAGACCTGTTAACCCTCAGTGATATCAAAGTCTCGGAGGTCGTGGCGCTTATAGAGGAAGCGCAAGCCTTTCGGGACAAAGCGGTTTTTCCCAATTTATCAGGAAGAATCGCATGCAATCTTTTTTTTGAAGCTTCGACCCGCACCCAATACAGTTTCTGCGTTGCAGAAGAGAAGTTGGGGATGCGGGTCGTTTCTTTTCATCCGGAGTCGTCATCGCTGAAAAAGAATGAGAGCTTTTACGACACAGTGAAGACGTTCGACAGCTTCGGGGTGGACGCATTGGTGATCCGGCACTCGGAAAACGAATACTACCGGCAGCTTTTGGGCCATGTGAGGGCCGCGATTTTAAATGGCGGCGACGGTACGGGCAACCACCCCACCCAGTCGCTGCTGGACCTTTTGACCATTCGCCAGGAGTTTGGCGGCTTTGCGGGCCTGAAGGTGGCCATCATCGGGGATGTGAGGCATTCCCGGGTGGCCCACACCAATTATGAGATCATGCGCCGGCTGGGGGTCAAGGTGGTGGTTTCCGGGCCCGAGGAATACATGGCGCCGGAAATGTTCACCGAGGATTTGGAGGAAGCCATCACCACCAGCGATGTGGTCATGCTGCTTCGCATTCAGTACGAGCGGCACCGTATGCGGGATCATCTCTCTCAGGAGGAATACCACCAAAGGTACGGCCTCACCCGCAAACGGGTGGATTCCATGAAAAAAAGCGCGATCATCATGCATCCCGCGCCGGTGAACCGCAATGTGGAGATTGCCGATGATCTGGTGGAGTGCGAAAGGTCCCGCATCTTCAAGCAGATGGAAAACGGCGTGTATGTCCGCATGGCGGCGCTTAGGCGCGCGGTAGAGGGCTGAACATGGGAAAGCAGATATTGATAAAAGGCGGGACGGTGTTCACGGAAGGCGGCCTGAAGCGGGCCGATGTGCTCATGGGGAACGGCATTGTGCAGATCATTGCCGAAACCATCTGCGCACCGGCGGCGGAGGTATTTGCTGCCGAAGGGATGATCGTGTCGCCTGGCTTTGTGGATGTGCATGTCCACTTGCGGGAGCCTGGACTTTCTCACAAGGAGACGATAGCCACCGGCACCAGGGCCGCGGCAGCCGGTGGGTTCACCACCGTGTGCGCCATGCCCAACGTGAACCCTGTGCCGGATAGCCTGGAAGCGCTTAAGACGCAGCTTGATATCATCCAAAGGGACTCGCTGGTAGAGGTGATTCCCTACGCTTCCATCACCCGAGGGGAAAAGGGACAGGAGCTGTCTGATATGGAAGCGCTTGCCCCCTTGTGCGCCGGGTTTTCGGATGATGGGAAGGGCGTTCAGTCACAGGATATGATGCGTGCGGCCATGATGAAGATCGCATCCCTGAACGGTTTGCTGGCGGCGCATTGTGAGGATGAAAGCCTGATTCCGCCCAGCGGATGCGTGCATGACGGTGCTTGCGCCAGGCGCTTTTCCTTGCCCGGCATCCCTTCCAAAGCCGAATGGCTTCCCATTCAAAGGGATATGAAGCTGGTGAAGGAAACCGGGGTACGCTACCATGTGTGCCATGTCTCCGCTAAGGAAAGCGTGGAGCTGATCCGCAAGGCGAAGAAGCAGGGGCTCCCGGTGACCTGCGAGTGCACGCCGCACCAAATCATGCTCTGTGATGAGGATATCGCGGAAAACGACGGCCGGTTCAAGATGAACCCGCCCCTGCGCAGCCGGGAAGACCGGGAGGCTATACTGGAAGGGCTGTTGGATGGCACTATCGACTGCATCGCTACCGACCATGCCCCGCATACATTGGCGGAAAAAAGCCTGGGGCTTGAACGAAGCAGCTTTGGCGTGGTGGGGCTGGAGACAGCCTTTGCCGTATGCTATACGGCGCTGGTAAAAACGGGCAGGATGACCATCGAAAATCTGCTGGACAAGCTGACTTCTGCGCCTGCCCGGCTGATTGGCCGGGAACAAGTGCTGAAGGTAGGCGCCAGGGCGGATATCGCGGTGCTGGATGTGACCCGGGCCTGGCGGGTGGAGCCAGAAAAATTCCTTTCCATGGGCAGGGCTACCCCCTTTGCCGGCATGGAGCTGACCGGACAGGTGGCCGCTACATTCTTTCAAGGTAGACAAATTTTTAACGAAAATCCGTTTCACTGCGGCGATTCGTGTCGATAATTCAAATGGACGGGTATAAAGGATTTCGCGCCTGCGGGCGCGGCCAAAGGGCTTTCCGATCGCCCTTTGGAAACCTTCGGAGGCCGTCTTCTGACAAGCGCTTTATCTGTAGTAAGACAGAAAAATGAAATAAGGGATTCCAAAGGGATATATCCCTGTGGCAGGATTCCCAAGGGCAGAGCCCTTGGGGAAGGAGAGTAAATGAACAGTCCGGACAGAAAGCTGATCTTTGAAAACGGCCGTGAGTTTTACGGCACGGGCTTTGGCGCCGCGTGTGATACGGTATGTGAAGTGGTGTTCAACACATCCATGGTAGGCTATCAGGAGATATTGTCCGACCCGTCGTACTGCGGCCAGATGGTGTGCATGACCTATCCCCTTATTGGCAACTACGGTTTGAACGAAGAGGATTACGAAACGCGTACGCCGCGGCTGGGCGGGTTCATCGTCCGGGAATACAACAACGACCCCTCCAACTTCCGCTGCACCAAGACGCTGGGGGAAGTGATGACGGAGAACGGAATCCCCGGCATCGAGGGTGTGGATACCAGGCAGATCACCAGGATGCTGCGGGACGAGGGCAGCATGCGCGCGCTGCTTACGGATGCTGCGTGTGATATACAGGAAGGGCTCAACCGCCTTCGCGGCACGGCGGAGGTCCACGACCAGGTGGCCAGGGTAAGCTGCAAAAAGCTGTGGTATTCCCGCACGCCCAATTTCCGCTACAGCGTGGTGGCGGTGGACTGCGGCATCAAGCACAACATAATAAGAAGGCTGAACCAAAAGGGCTGCAATGTGACCATCGTGCCCCATGATACCCCGGCGGAAACGCTGATGGCCCTGCGGCCAGATGGGCTGTTCTTGTCCAACGGACCCGGCGACCCGGAGGATGTGCAGCCGGTGGTGCGGCTGGTGAAGGAGCTTCAAGGCAAACTGCCCATTTTCGGCATCTGCCTGGGCCATCAGATGATCGCGCTGGCCAATGGTGCGAGGACGTATAAAATGAAGTTCGGCCACCGGGGCGGCAACCATCCGGTGAAGAATATGGCTAACGGCAAGGTGGAGCTCACCAGCCAGAACCACTCCTTTGCGGTGGATGCGGACTCGCTTCGCGGCACGCCTTTGCACATGAGCCACCTGAATTTGCTGGACAACACCGCCGAAGGCTTGCGTAACGACAGCCAGCGTATTTTCAGCGTGCAGTACCACCCGGAAAGCGCGCCAGGCCCTCAGGACAGCGATTACCTGTTCGACATTTTCCTTACGCACATGCAGGAGCACAAAGCGCAAAAGGAGGGCCAAAATGCCTAAGCGCACAGACATCCAAAAAATACTGGTCATCGGCTCCGGCCCCATTGTCATCGGCCAGGCGGCGGAGTTCGACTATTCTGGCACCCAGGCATGTCTGGCGCTGAAGGAGCAGGGATATACGGTGATCCTGGTGAATTCCAACCCGGCCACCATAATGACCGATACCAACATCGCCAGCAAGGTCTACATGGAGCCGCTGACGCTGGAATACGTGGCCAAGATCATCCGCAAGGAGCGGCCCGACGCGCTTTTGCCCACCCTGGGCGGGCAGACAGGCCTCAATCTGGCCATGCAGTTGTATCAGAAAGGCGTTTTGTGGGAGTGCCGGTGCGAAATACTGGGAACGGGGTTTGACTCCATTTCCCAGGCGGAGGACAGGGAAAAGTTCAAGCTCCTCTGCCAGCGAATCGGCGAGCCGGTAATCGCCTCCGATATCGCTGAAACCGTGGGGCAGGCAACGGAGGTGGCCAAAAGGATCGGCTATCCCGTGGTGCTGAGGCCCGCGTTCACCCTGGGCGGCACCGGCGGCGGCTTTGCGGATAACGAAAAAGAATTGCTGGAAGTAGCGGAAAACGCGCTGCTTTTATCGCCTGTACAGCAGGTGCTGGTGGAAAAGTCCATCCGGGGCTACAAGGAAATCGAATACGAGGTTATGCGGGACAGGAACGACACGGCGCTTACCATCTGCAACATGGAGAACATCGACCCCGTGGGCGTGCATACCGGTGATTCCATTGTGGTCTGCCCCTCCCAGACGCTGACCAACAAGGAATACCACATGCTGCGCGACGCGGCGCTCCGGCTCATCCGGGCTTTGAACATTGAAGGCGGCTGCAACGTACAGTTCGCTTTGGACCCCTTTTCCATGCAGTATTATGTGATCGAGGTGAACCCCAGGGTCTCCCGGTCCTCCGCGCTGGCCTCCAAAGCCAGCGGCTATCCCATCGCCAGGGTCAGCGCCCTGATCGCCGTGGGCATGACGCTGGATGAGATACGCATCGCCAACACACCGGCCAGCTTTGAGCCGGCGCTGGACTATGTGGTCACCAAGATCGCAAGGTTCCCCTTTGACAAGTTCGACAAGGCCTCCCGCCAGCTCTCCACGCAAATGAAGGCCACGGGCGAGATCATGGCCATCGGCCGCACCATGGAGGAAAGCCTTTTAAAGGCTGTACGCTCCCTGGAGGCAGGTGTCACGCATATCTGGCTGAAGAAATTTGACCATACGCCCACGGAGGAGCTTTTGAAGCTCATCAAGAATCCTACGGACGAGCGGCTGTATGCCATCGGGGAGCTTTTGCGCCGGGGCGAAGACCCGGCCAGAATCTGCGACATCACCAAGATCGATTACTTTTTCATCAGCAAGATACGCAAGATCATCGATTTTGAAAAAGAGGTCAAGGCAAACATCGGCGATGTGGAGACGCTCCGCGCGGCCAAGCGCATGGGCCTTTCCGACGGGTACATCGGCAAATGGTGGCGCATGAGCGAGTCGGACATATACACCCTGCGCAAAAAGCACGGGGTTCTGCCGGTGTACAAGATGATTGACACCTGCGCCAGCGAGTTTGATTCCTACATCCCCTACTTCTTCTCCACCTACGAATCGGAAAACGAGTCCATTGTTACGGACAAGAAGTCCGTGGTGGTGCTGGGCGCCGGGCCTATCCGCATCGGCCAGGGGGTGGAGTTCGACTATTCCACTGTTCACGCCATCTGGGCCATCCGGGAGGCGGGCTACGAGGCCATCATCATCAACAACAACCCGGAGACAGTGTCCACCGATTATTCCGTCAGCGACAAATTGTACTTTGAACCGCTTACCGTGGAAGATGTGATGAACATCATCGATATGGAAAAGCCCTACGGCGTCATCGTTTCCCTGGGCGGGCAGACCGCTATCAACCTGGCGGACCGGCTGCACAAGCTGGGCGTGCCCATCATCGGCACGGACGTGCACGCCATCGAAAAGGCGGAGAACCGCGATAGCTTTGAAAAGACGCTGCATCAGCTGAACATCCCCCAGCCGCCGGGAAGGGCCGTGACAAAGATTGAGGATGGGCTGGAAACGGCCAATACCCTCGGGTATCCCGTATTGGTTCGGCCCTCCTATGTACTGGGCGGCCGGGCCATGCAGATCGTGCATGACGACGAGGGGCTGAAGCGGTATTTGAGCGAGGCGGTGCTTGTCACCGAGGACCAGCCGGTGCTGGTGGACCGGTACATCTCCGGCAAAGAGCTGGAGGTGGACGCGGTATGCGATGGGATCGATGTGTTCATCCCCGGCATCATGCAGCATGTGGAGCGCACCGGCGTCCATTCCGGCGATTCCATCAGCGTCTACCCGCCCTTTTCCGTAAGCAAAAAGGTAAAGGAGACGATAGTGGACTATACCGTCCGCCTGGGCCTGGGCATCGGCATCAAGGGTCCCTTCAACGTGCAGTTTATTGTGGACGACCAGGAAAGGGTGTACGTCATCGAGGTGAACCCCCGCTCCTCCCGCACGGTGCCGTTCATTTCCAAGGCCACGGGGGTGCGCCTGGCCAACATCGCCACCAAGATCGCCCTGGGGCAGAGCATTTCCATGCAGGGATACAAGACCTGCGTGGCTCCGGAGCGCAAGCGCTGGTATGTGAAGGCCCCTGTGTTCTCCTTCAGCAAGCTTCGCGGCGCGGACGCATATCTTTCTCCGGAGATGAAATCCACGGGCGAGGCCATCGGCTACGACGACACCTTGAACCGCGCGCTGTACAAGGCGCTGCAGGCCGCCAATATGCGGGTGTCCAACTACGGCACGGTGCTGGCCACCATCGCAGACGAGGATAAGCAAAGGGCGCTGCCGCTGATTAAAAGGTTTTACGACCTGGGCTTCAATATCGAGGCCACGGCAGGCACCGCGGCTTTCCTAAAGGAAAACGGCATCCGCACCCGCAAGCGCAAAAAGATCAGCGAGGGCAGCTATGAAATTCATGAATCCATCAAGCTGGGGTACGTGGCCTACGTCATCAACACCATCAGCGAGCAGGCGGGGGACTTAAATCGGCGGGATGGTTTCCTGATCCGCCGCTGGGCGGTGGAAAACAACGTGACGGTGATGACTTCTCTGGATACGGTGCAGGTTTTGCTGGACGTGCTGGAGGAGATCACTTTGAAGGTATCTACCATCGATAGTGAGGAGTATGTATGATCACGCAAGGTACATTTGAGGTAAAGGATAATCGCGCAATCGCCAGGGATGTGTGGGAAATCACCCTGGCCGGGGATACCTCCGCATTAAAGCATCCCGGCCAGTTTGTGGACGTGCATTTGGACGGCTTGTTTTTGCGCCGGCCCATCAGCGTATGCACCTGGGATGTAACATCCATGAAGATGATCTATAAGGTCATGGGCAAAGGAACGGCATGCTTGTCGAACCTTCATGAGGGGGATAAGCTGGATATGCTGACGGGCCTTGGCAACGGCTTTACTCCAGCCAGCGCCAAGGGGAAGCGCATCGCCATTATCGGCGGCGGCGTGGGCGTGCCGCCCCTGTACGGGCTTATGCAGCAGTTGAAAGCCGAGGATGTGCACTGCGTGCTGGGCTTTAACGCCGCGGCGGATGTGTTTTATGTGAAGGAGTTTGAAGACCTTGGCGCAAAGGTGACTGTGTCCACCGTGGACGGAAGCTATGGCATGAAGGGCTTTGTCACCGACGCGCTCAAACAGATTGATTACGATTATTATTTCGCCTGCGGGCCCATGCCCATGCTCAAGGCGGTGCACGCCCTGGGCAAGGAAGGGCAGCTTTCCCTGGAGGCCCGCATGGGCTGCGGCTTTGGCGTATGCATGAGTTGCTCTTGCCAGATGCAAACGGGCATGAAGCGCATCTGCCTGGAAGGCCCGGTGTTTACAAGTCAGGAGGTGAAGCTGTGAGCGATCTTTCTGTAAAGCTTGCGGGTCTGGAACTAAAGAACCCCGTCATTCCCGCCAGCGGCACCTTCGCCTTCGGCTATGAAATGAGCAGGTTTTACGATATCAATGTGCTGGGTGGCATCGCCATCAAGTCGGCTACACTGGAGCCCCGCTGCGGCAATCCGCTGCCCAGGGTGGCGGAATGCAGGGATGGCATGCTCAACGCCATCGGCCTGCAAAATCCCGGCGTCAAGGGGGTCGTCGCCCAGGAACTGCCCAGGCTCCGCCGGCTGTACAAGGGTGTGGTCATTGCCGCCGCGGCTGGATTTTCCCTGGAGGAGTATGTGAATGTGGCTACCATGCTGGATGAACAGGACAGTGTGGACATCCTGGAGGTGAACGTCTCCTGCCCCAATGTGCAGCACGGGGGCATGGCCTTTGGCGTGACGCCGGAAGGTGCGGCTTCGGTGTGCAAAGCTGTGAAGGAAGCGTGTAAAAAGCCCGTGTTTATGAAGCTGTCGCCCAATGTAACGGATATCGGGGAGATCGCAAAAGCCTGTGAGGACGCCGGAGCCGACGGCCTGACCATGATCAATACGCTGCTGGGCATGGTGGTGGATACCCGCACAGGCAAGCCCATCGTATCCACCAAAATGGCGGGCTTCTCCGGCCCGGCCATCAAACCGGTAGCGTTGCGCATGGTCTACCAGGCCTATGAACGGGTCAAGATTCCTATCATCGGCGTGGGTGGAATCACCTGCGCCGACGACGTGATCGAAATGATGTCCGTCGGCGCGTCCGCAGTTCAGGTGGGGTCCCAGACGCTGGTGGACCCCTGGGCCTGCAAGAAGATTGTTGAGGAACTGCCGGAGAAAATGGACAGGTATGGGATAAAAAGCCTGACCGGCATTATTGGGAGGTCGCATCAGTGAAGAATGTCATCATCGCCTGCGATTTTCAGAACCGGGCCGAGACCATGGCTTTCCTTGCCCGCTTTGACGGGGAAAAGCCTTATGTAAAGATCGGCATGGAGCTTTTTTACGGCGAGGGGCCTGGTATCGTGCGGGAGATCAAAGACGCCGGCTTTTCGGTGTTCCTGGATTTGAAGCTGCACGACATCCCCAATACGGTAAAAAAAGCCATGACCAACCTGGCCCGGCTTAATGTGGATATGGTGAATGTCCACGCCGCCGGAACCATTGCCATGATGGAAGCGGCAAGGGAAGGGTTGGCGGCGGGAGCGCCTTCAGGGAAGAAGATTGATTTGATTGCCGTGACGCAGCTTACCAGCACCTCCCAGGAGATCATGCAGCGGGAGCTGCTCATCCGGGAGAATCTGGAGGACACCGTTGCCCTGTATGCCCAAAATGCCTGGGCGGCCGGGCTGGACGGCGTTGTCTGCTCACCCCTGGAGGTGCGCTTGGTGAAAGCGGCCTGCGGGGAAGGCTTTCTTACCGTGACCCCCGGCATACGCTATCCCGAAGGCAGCGTGGACGATCAAAAACGCGTGACTACACCCCAAAAAGCACGGGAACTGGGCTCCGATTTTATCGTGGTGGGCCGGCCCATCACTGCCGCAGGCGACCCCAAGGCCGCGTGGCTGCAAGTGAAAACAGACTTTCTGGGCTGAGAAAGGATGAAATCCTATGAAAAAGAAGATTGCAAAGCTGCTGCTCAAAATAGAGGCCGTGTTCCTCCGTCCGGAGGAGCCCTTCACCTGGGCCAGCGGCATCAAGTCGCCCATCTATTGCGACAACCGGCTGATCCTTTCCTACCCCGATGCGCGCAAACAGGTGGAGGAAGGGCTTGCCTCCCTGATCCGAAAACATTACCCGGAATGCGAACTGGTGGCCGGCACCTCCACCGCCGGCATTCCCCACGCGGCGCTGGCGGCGGATATCCTGGAGTTACCCATGGCCTACGTCCGCGGCTCCGCCAAGGATCACGGCCGCAACAACCGCATTGAGGGCAAGGTAACCATGGGGCAGAAAGTCGTCGTGGTGGAGGACCTGATCTCTACCGCCGGGTCCGTGGTGGAGGTGGTGGAGGCGCTTCGGGAGGCTGGTGCGCAGGTGCTGGGCATCGCGTCCATCTTCACCTACGGCATGCAAAAGGGCATCGGCAGGCTGAAAGAGGCCGAAGTGGAGAATCACTCCCTTACAAACTTCACGACGCTTGTGAAGGTGGCGGCGGAGGAAGGCTACATTTCCGAAAAGGACATCGCACGCCTGGAAGCTTTCCAAAAGAACCCTTCCGATGAAAGCTGGATCACCATGTAATTCAGGAAACCGGCATCATGGTTTGTAAAACTGTTACATGAAACATGCGACGTTTTCTATTTTGCGGGCTCAGGAATGCCTATCATAAATCAGCGTAAGGCGGGGCTTGCTTCCGCCTTATTCTTCCCCTTGAGGGAAAGGCGGTGCGCAGCGCCGGATGAGGTGTTTGCCAATTAAGAGGCCATAGAACCAAACTCATTGCCCCTTCTCCATTCATACAGCACATGATGCGCATCGGCTCTCTTTTCGTCTATTGATTTTACAATAGGATTTGATGAACCCGACGCTTTTTTGCGTAATTTTCCCGCTGTCGGGGGAAAATGCATCCATGGAGGAGGGTGCATCATGAAAAAAGAGGGGTTTGGGAACAAGACGAAAGCCATTGCTTTATTGGCTCTGTTGCTGGCGGGCATCATGCTTTTGACCGGGTGCGGCAGGTCGTCCGACTCAAGGTATATGTATGCCCAGGACTTGCTGGGCATAGGGGAGTACGAGGCGGCGCTGTATGAGTTTGAGGCGCTTGGCGAGTACTGGGATTCCGGGAAGTTCGTACTGTATGTATCCGGGCTGATGGCCTTGGAGGCGGGGGATTACACCCTTGCGCAAACCAACTTTGAAAACCTGGACGACTTTAAAAACAGCGAGCTGTATGTAAAATACGTGGAGGCCAAACGCCTGGAGCAGTCGGAGGAATATGCCTCTGCCCAGACAGCGTACCAGGAGCTTGGTTCCTTCCGCGACAGTGTTCGGCGCATGGAAAGCTGCACGGCCATGATCCCTCAAAAGGCCTATGAGTCTGCCCAGGCTCTTTTTGCCAGCGGCGAGTATCAAAAGGCGATGGATGGCTTCCTGGCCCTTGGCAGCTACAGTGACAGCAGGCAGCGCGCGGAAGCGTGCCAGCAGGCAATCTTGTCCCGGGAATATCAGACGGCGCAGAACCTTCTGAAAATAAAGGACTATGCCGGTGCCCTGGAAACCTTCGCGTCCCTGGGCAGCTACCGGGACAGCGCCATGCTGGCGGAAAGCTGCCGGCTGGAACTGTACAAGGCTGCCGAAGCGGCCCAGAAGGAAGGCGGCTTCCAAAAGGTGCAGCAGGCCATTGCCATGTATGAGGCGTTGGAAACCTACGGCGACTCGGCCCGCCGGGCGCAGGACCTGAAGGGCCGGTATGAAATCAACCTGAAGCTGCGGGGTTACCAGGAAAGCTGGCAGTATGTTTCCCTGGGCACATATCCCCAGGAGACGAGCGGAGGCAAAACGCCCATCCTCTGGCGGGTGCTGTCTGTGGAAAACGGAACGGCACTTCTGCTTGCGGACAAGATTCTGGATGCTGCGCCTATGGCCACCGGCACCGACTTCACCGGCTTTACCGGCAGCTCCTTGCAAACGTTCCTGAACAGCGCGTTTTACAATGAAGCTTTTTCCGCGGCTGAACAGGCGGCCATCCTGCAATACGGCACCCAGGGCAAGGTATTCCCCCTCGCCAAGGAGGAAGTTTTAAATCCCGCGCTGGGCTTTAACGCCGACTCCGCCCGGCAAACCCAGGGTACGCCCTACGCATTGGCCAAAGGCCTGCACGCGTCCACCTCCGGGTCCGGCTGGTGGTGGTTGAATACGCCGGGCACCGGCGAAAACTGCCAGGCCATCGTGTATTACAACGGCGCGGTGTACAGCCCCGGCCTGCGCTTTGACGACGCGCAGACAGGCATCCGCCCCGCCATCCGCCTGAAGCTGGATACCCTCTTTTTCACCAAGGGCACCGGCACGGCGGCAGATCCATTCCGGGAGTAACAGGCAGGGGACGCCGTCCCCTGCACCCCTTTGCAAGGGACAAAGCTCATTGAAAATCCCAATCAATCTATATTAAACATGGGGCTGCCGCGCTGGCCAACAAAGTGTTGTGAGCGCGGCAGCCTTTGTTTGCGCAAAAAGTATGACAAAATGGTTTGCTGCACACAATTGCCAGGTGTACACATAGAGTGCGTCATGATATAATAAACCTTCCGGGGTTCATTTTTCCCGGCAGGAGGACCAAATGCAAGGCATCAACCGGTTCAAAAAAACATTCATTGGCGACCGCAGGTTCTATGGCGCTGTGCTTGCCATCATCGTTCCCATCATTATACAAAACAGCATTTCCAACTTTGTGAACCTGCTGGATAATATCATGGTCGGATCGCTGGGCACGGCGCAGATGTCTGGCGTAGCCATCGCCAACCAGCTTTTGTTTGTATTCAACCTGTGCGTTTTCGGCGGCCTGTCCGGTCCCGGCATCTTCGGCGCGCAGTTTTTTGGCGCCAAAGATATGGAAGGTTTTCGCAATACCTTCCGTATCAAGTTGTGGATGGGTTTAAGCATCATTCTCATTGCGCTTGGCATCTTTATTTTCTTTGGGGACCGGTTGATCCTGATCTACCTCACAGGCGAAGGGGAGGCGGCAACCGCACAGGCCATGCTTCTTAGCGGCAGGGAGTACCTGAGTATTATGCTGGTGGGGCTTTTGCCCTTTGCGCTGACCCAGGCCTATTCCGGTACGCTGCGTGAAGCGGGAGAAACAATGCTGCCCATGGTGGCCAGCATAGCGGCGGTGTTGACCAACCTGTGCTTCAATACCCTGCTGATTTACGGCTTTTTGGGTTTTCCAAGGCTGGAGGTGCGAGGCGCGGCCATTGCCACGGTCATTTCTCGCTTTGTGGAGCTGGCCATTGTTGTTATCGGAACGCATAAAAGCCTGCGTTACAGCTTTATGCGCGGCGTTTACCGCACGCTGCGGGTACCGGCCAAGCTTTTGCGCGCGGTGATGAAAAAGGGCATGTCGCTTCTGCTGAATGAGGCATTTTGGTCCATGGGCGTGGCGACGCTGATGCAGATATACTCCTTGAGAGGGCTGATGGTTTTAAGCGGCATCAATATTGCCAGTGCCATCAGCAACCTGTTCAATGTGGTGTTCATCTCCATGGGCAATGCCATTGCGATTATGATCGGGCAGGCGCTGGGTGCCAATGATATGCAGCGTGCCAGGAATGATGTTTGGAAACTGATGGGCTTCAGCGTGTTTTGCTGCCTGCTGGTCGGCGGTGTGATGGCTTCACTTTCCTCCGTATTTCCTATGTTGTACAAAACAGAGGAAGGTGTACGGGTACTTGCGGCACGTTTTATTCTGACCGCCGCCTGCATGATGCCCATCAACGCAGTTGCCCATTGCAGCTACTTTACCCTGCGCTCAGGCGGGTCCACCATTGTCACGTTCCTGTTTGACAGCGTATTCTCCTGGTGCATTCATATTCCCTTTGCACTTTTCCTGGTACACATGACCAACCTTGATATCATGCTCCTTTTTCCGATTTCACATGCCATTGAACTGGTGAAGAGTACAATTGGTGTTATCCTCGTAAAAAAAGGCATATGGCTGAAGAACATTGTTTCCGGCCACAAGGCAGATGCGCAAGTCGCCGCTTTGGAAGGATAATGCAGCCTATTCCATCAAGCAAAAAGCTTTCAGGCGATAAACGCCTGAAAGCTTTTTTGCATGCCTGATGACACAGCATGATGCTATTTTTTCGATACGTATGCCGCCAGCAGCTTCAAAGTATTCTCCACGCCCAGCTTATGCGTCCTTTCATACCCGTGGGAGGCGAACACCCCCGTTCCCACCAGCGCGTGGCGGGCTTCCATGCCGGCCTCCAGGGCCGTGGCGGTGTCGGAACCATAGCGGGGATAGATATCCAACGCGTAGCGCAGGCCGTTTTCCTTGGCCAGCGCCACCAGCTCATTGGTGAGCTCATAGTTGAAGGGCCCCGTGGAATCCTTGGCGCAGATGGATACCATGGTTTCATCGCACGAAAGGTCGTCGCCCACGCAGCCCATGTCCACGGCGATCATATCGTTTACATCCTTGGGCAGGTAGGCGGAAGCGCCGTGGCCCACCTCCTCATAAACGGTAAACATCAGGTGCACGCTGCGGTTTAAGGGAACCTCGCCGTCCTTCACCATTTGGGCCAACGCCAGCAGTATGCCGCTGGAGGCCTTGTCGTCCAGGTGCCTGCTTTTGATGAAGCCCGATTCCGTAACCACCGTGCGGGCGTCCCAGCTGATGAAATCTCCCGCTTCGATGCCCAGGGCCTTTACTTCATCGGCGCTGCGCACGATCTCGTCCAGCACAATCTCCAGCGTTTCATCGCTGCGCTTCATGTCGGTCGTGTCGCCGTATACATGCGTCGAGGCCTTGGTGGTCTGCACCGTGCCGGAATATACCCTGCCGTCCCGTGTATGGACCAGGCAGTTTTCATTTTCGATGGCGTTATCGTTAAAGCCGCCAATCTTGGTATAGCGCAGCCGGCCGCTGGATTTTACGCTGCGCACCATGCCGCCCAATGTATCCACATGGGCGGACAGTAACAGCGGGTTGCCCTCACCGCCCAGATGGCAGATCACCGTTCCCTTGGGGGTATGCTCCGGCGCATAGCCCATTTGCGTAAGGGCGTTTAATAGATACTGTTCTGCCTTTCGCGTAAAGCCGGTGGGGCTTGGAATCTTGCATAATGCCTGGATATGGGCGACAGCCAGTTCGGTTGCCTGCATAAACATACCTCCTTGTATTGGCAAGAAAAGCATACCACATAAGGGAGATGTGTGACAAGCGTTACCGTTGATGGAACTTATCTTAAAGAGGACTGGCCGAATACCATCAATGCCATTCAGGGACAATGCTCACAGGAAACCATACAAAGGATATGTCCGGATCGGTACCGATTTTCTGAATATGGATGTATTCCTCCAATGCCTGGGGACAAAGCGGAACATCCTCTCCCTCCTTGTAAAGGGTTTCATATTCGGTTTCCGTACCCTTGCGTATTTCCTTCACAGGATGCATAACGTTCTTATCCTCTTCATCAGGGTACATGCATTTGCCATCTTGCCAGCGCATTTGTACATAACTGGTATACTCGGGATTTTTCATAAATCCCGATGATTTTGTGGGAAAGATCGGACAATCAAACGATAAATAGATAATACCGGAGTAGTTTGGTCCCATTCCGCCTGAATACGAATAGTTGGACCACCCTTCCGTGTTATCTATGCTTGCGAGTACGATTCCGTCCTTTGTCCGGGACAGGTTCACGCTGTACCAGTCAAGCGGCATGGGACGGCTGATATCCAGAAAGAGATGCACATAAGCCAAGTAGCCAGCCACCAGCATGGCCGGCGCGATGACCGCACAAAGTATAATCACCTTGATGCGCCGCCATCCTACCGTGCGGCGAAGCTGCCGCATGGCCGCCGCGAAGGAGACTTCCTCCGCGATGTCCTTATTCTCCGGCACTTTGACCTGCATATCTGTATAGACCTGTGCGCAGTCAGAACAATCCGCCACATGGGCCTCCACCAGCGCGCTGCTCTCTTCACTGGCCACCTTGTCGATGACAAGGGGCATCAAATCCCGCGCCACATTGCATTCATTGTTGTTCATCCAACTTTTCCTCCCTCATCATGGCTTGCAGCAGGGCCTTTGCCCGGTAAAAGGTGACCCTTGCCCAGGCATCCGTTTTCTCAAACAGCATGCCGATCTGCTGGTGAGAAAGGTCGCTGAAAATCCGCAGGGCAAACACCTCTTTGTACGGCTCCGGCAGCTTGTGCAGCAGCCGGTGCAGGGAAAGCTTTGTTTCACGCTCGAAAATCGCTTCCTCCACGCACATGCCGCCATCTATTTGTATATCGTCAAGTGAAACATTGTGCTTTTGCCTGCAATTCGAAAAGTAAATGTTTTTCGCGATGCTCAGCAGCCAGGTGTTGACCGCGCATCTCCCTTGAAATTTCTCCCATTGTGTCATTGCACGGACAAATGTCTCCTGGGCAATCTCCTCTGCCAGGGAGGCGTTGCGGCACAGACCCAGAAGGAAGCGGTATACGTACTGAAAGTGCCGTATATATACCTCCTCGAATTTCTCCACCACATCACCTCCTGCCTATTAGTAGCACAAAAAAGGGAAACGTTTCAAAATCCATGGAAAAAATCCCGGATTGATTGCCATTGTTCCATTGTAATCGATGAATTTGCCCAGAGCAATCCTTTGTCGCTTTGCCTTGGGCCACTCGTCCGTATTGCTGTTCACCATAAGCCAGCTTATATCAGCGTGAAAAACATATAAGCGCAGATCATGGGAAAGCTGAAACGGGAGAGGGTAGGCTGCAGGGGTGGACAAGCTGCCTGCGAAAAAGCATAGGGGGATATCATGTGAAAATTGTCATCGTGGGCGGCGGCTGGGCAGGGTGTGCCGCGGCCCTTTGCGCCAGGAAATCCGGGGCTGATGTCACGCTGCTGGAGAGGACGGATATGCTGCTGGGCACGGGCCTTGTGGGCGGCATCATGCGCAATAACGGCCGCTTTACCGCCGCGGAGGAATGCATCGCCATGGGCGGCGGCGATTTGTTCCTTTTGGCGGATACCTGCCTGCGCCATAAGAATATAGATTTTCCCGGCCATCAGCACGCGGATTTGTACGATGTGGCCCGCATGCCCGCCGCCGTTGCGCATAGCCTGAAAAATGCGGGCGTGCAGGTTTCTTACATGGCCCGCGCTGTGAAAGCGCAAATGGATGGAAGCAGGCTTCAGGCTGTGCTTACGGAGGATGGGCGGCGCTATGAGGCGGATGTGTTTATTGATGCCACAGGCACTTTCGGCCCCGTGGCCAACTGCACAAAGCATGGCAATGGCTGCGTCATGTGCATGATGCGCTGCCCAAGCTTCGGCGGCCGGGTCAGCCTGTGCGGCCTTGCCGGCGTGAAGGAAATGAACGCCCGCCGGGCCGACGGTTCCTTAGGCTCCATGAGCGGCGCCTGCAAGCTGATGAAGGAGTCGCTTGCTCCTGGGCTGGTGAAGCAGTTGAATCAAACGGGCGTGGCTGTACTGCCCGTGCCGGAGGATGTAAAAGAAAACCGCCTCGGCCAGAAGGCCTGCCAGCAGTATGCCTTGGAGGAATTCTGCAACAACCTGATTCTTTTGGATACGGGCCACGCCAAGCTGATGGTCACCTTTTTTGAGATTCACAAATTGCATTCCATCCCCGGCTTTGAATGTGCCCGTTACGAGGACCCGTATGCCGGCGGAAAGGGCAACTCCATGCGCTTTTTTGATATGGCGCCCAGGGATGACGCATTGAAGGTGTCCGGCCTTAACAATGTGTTTTGCGCGGGAGAAAAGGCCGGGCCCCTGGTGGGGCATACGGAGGCCATCGCAACAGGCGTGCTGGCAGGCCACAATGCCGTGCGCTATGGCAGGAACATGCCCCTGCTTGTTCTGCCCCGGAGCCTTGCGGTGGGCGAGGCCGTTGCCTTTGTACGGGAGAAGCTGCAACTAGATTCGGGGCTTTCCCTGCGTTTTACATTCTCTGGCTCCGTTTTGTTTGAGCGGATAAAGGAATTGGAACTGTATACTACCGATGTGGCTGCCATTGGGGCTAGAGTGAAGGCGGCGGGCCTGTATCAAGCTCTTTCCAATTGGGACTGAACATGGATTTTGCCGCACCTGTTATGACCTCTATGCGTTTCCTTCCGCATATGCTAGAATATAACCAATGTGCGCCGCTGGAGAGCGGCCGTAGGGAGGAGGAGCTTTTTTGCTGCTTGCGCTGGGGATCTTTATCGTAACCTACATACTGCTTCTGTTTTTCCCCAAAATCCGGGCTTACATCGCGCTTGCCTCAGCCGCCTGTTTCGTCATCCTTGGTATTCTTCCCGGGCAAAATGTGTTCGGTGCGGTGGACTGGAACGTGCTGATGATGATCGCCGGCACCATGGGCATTGTATATCTTTTCATCGAATCGAGAATGCCGGCCAAGATGGCGGACTACATCATTGACAAAACCCCCAATGTCAAATGGGCCATCATCGCCCTGGCGCTGTTCGCGGGCATCATTTCCGCCTTTGTGGACAATGTGGCCACCGTACTGATGGTGGCGCCCGTAGCCCTGACCATTGCCAAAAAGTTGAAAATATCTCCCGTGCCCAGCATCATCGCCATTGCCATTTCCTCCAACCTGCAAGGCGCTGCAACGCTGGTGGGCGATACCACCTCCATCCTTTTGGGCGGATATGCCGGGATGGACTTTCTGGACTTCTTCTTCTTCAAGGGCCGGATCGGCATGTTCTTTGTGGTGCAGGTTGGCGCCATCGTATCAGCTTTGATCCTGCTGCTGGTGTTCAGAAAGCAGAGCCAGCCGGTACACTTGACGGAAAAAACACAAGTGGAGGATTATTTTCCTTCCATCCTGCTGCTGGGCACAGTGGTGCTTTTGATCCTGGCTTCCTTTATACCGAATAAGCCTGCCACCACCAACGGCATCATCTGCATGAGCCTGATGGTGATCGGCATTGTACGGGAAATGATCCGTACCAAAGATGCGAAGGCGGCGGCAAAGGTCCTCAAGGAAATCGATTTGTTCACCCTGCTTTTGCTGGGCAGCCTGTTCATTGTCATCGAGGGCATCAAGGAAGCCGGTGTGGTGGATGAAATCGCCAAGCTGTTTGTGTTAGTCAGCGGCAACAACCTGTTTTTGATCTATACGCTCCTTACTTGGGCGTCAGTGCTCCTGTCGGCCTTTATTGACAACATTCCCTACATTGCCACCATGCTGCCGGTGACTTCCAGCATCGCGCTGCAACTTGGCGTCGATCCCACCATATTGTACTTTGGGCTTCTGGCCGGGGCTACCCTGGGCGGCAACCTGACACCTATCGGCGCGTCGGCCAACATTACGGCCCTGGGTATCCTGCGCAAGGAAGGGCATGAGGTGGCCGCCGGTACTTTCATGAAGATCAGCGTGCCCTTTACCCTGGCGGCGGTGCTGACGGGATACATCCTCATCTGGCTGATTTGGATGCCCAGGTAACGAGGGCCAGGCCAAGATAAGTCAAGATAAAAAATCCCGGAGGGCAGCGGAAGATTCCGCATCCCTCCGGGATTCTTTCTATTGCCTTACGGGGAGAGTTACTTGATCAGGGAGGAGGCCAGGAACATGGCCGCGGTGAGGGAGGAGATCAGGGAAACCACGGTGACCTGGGTGTTGATGGAGGGGCCGGCGGTATCCTTGAAGGGATCGCCAACCGTGTCGCCGATGACGGCCGCCTTGTGGGCGTCGGAGCCCTTGCCACCCATATTGCCGGATTCGATAAACTTCTTGGCGTTATCCCACAGGCCGCCCGCGTTGCTCATGAGCAGCGCCAGCAGGAGGCCGCAGGTGATGTTGCCGGTCAGATAGCCGCTGATGGCGTTGACGCCGCCCACAAATCCAACTACCAAGGTAACCAGGATGGTCACCAGGCCGGCGGGGATCAGTTCCTTCAAAGCGCCTTTGGTAGCGATGTCGATGCACTTTTCATATTCGGGGTGCACGCCGGGCTTGCCTTCGCGCAGGCCCTTGATTTCCTTGAACTGGCGGTGGATTTCGGCCACCATACGCTGCGCGTTGCGGTTGACGCCCATCATCAGCATGGCGGAGAACACGGCGGGAACCGCCACGCCCACCAGCAGGCCGAAGAATACGGTGGGGTTCATCAGGTCAAAGGAGACTGCATTGCCGGTAGCCTGCTGCACGATCTCCTGGAAAGCGCCCAGCAGAGCAATAACGGTAAGACCGGCGGCGCCGATGGCAAAGCCCTTGGTGATTGCCTTGGCGGTATTGCCGGCGGCATCCAGCTCGTCGGTGATTTCCAGAACCTTTTCGCCCAAGCCGCCCATTTCGGCAACGCCGCGGGCGTTGTCCACGATGGGGCCATACGCGTCATTGGAGATGATCATGCCGACCACGGACAGCATGCCGATGGCGCTGAATGCGATACCCAGCATGGCGTAGCCAGGTCCGATGGGCGCGCACAGGTGATAGGACAAAAGGGCCGCCAGGCCGATGCCGCACAGGGAGGGGAAGGCGGAGATGAAGCCGTAGCTGATGCCGCTTAAAATGGTGAAGGCGGGGCCGCTCTTGCAGGCCTCGGCCACCTTGGCAACAGGCTTTTTGTCATCGCCGGTAAAGAACTCGCTGGTGAAGCCGATGACGACGCCGGCGACCATGCCCAGCATGGCGGCGCCCCACAGGCGCAGGTCATACCCATTGGCCGCGCCGCCCAGCAGGAAGGCGCCCAAGGTCAGCACGGCAAAGATGCCGCAGGTAAGATATGTTCCGTTGTTCAGCGCCTTGCCGGGGTTGCCGTCTTTGCCGACCTTGGAAACGAACACGCCGATAATGGAGGCCAGAAGGCCCAGCGCGCCGAAGCAGAAGATCAGGTTCAGGTTGCTCTGGCCAAGGCCCAGGGCGATAACCATGGCCGCGGCGATGGAAGCTACCTGGGAATCGAACAGGTCGGCGCCCATGCCGGCCACGTCGCCCACGTTGTCGCCCACGTTATCGGCGATAACGGCGGGGTTACGGGGGTCATCCTCGGGGATGCCCAGTTCCACCTTGCCGGTGAGGTCAGCCGCGATGTCGGCGGTTTTGGTGAAGATGCCGCCGCCGGCCTTGGCAAACAGGGCCAGGGAGCTGGCGCCAAAGGAGAAGGCCAGCACCACGTCATGGTTGCCGGGGAAGATGATGGACAGAAGGGCCGCGCCGGCCAAGGCGGTGCCCACAACGGCCATGCCCATGACGGCGCCGCCGCGGAAGCCCGCCATGAAGGAAGGCGCCAGGCCCTCACGGGCAGCGGTGGCGGCTTTCACATTGGCAATGGTGGCGATGGAAATGCCCACCCAGCCAGCCGATGCGGAAAGCAGCGAGCCCGCAACATAAGCAACCACCATCCATACGCCCTGCATGACGCTGCCTTCAGTGCTCCAGATGGGATGGGGGAAGAACAGGAACAGCAGAACGGATACCACGCCCATAAAGATAGCCAAAATCTTGTATTCTCGCTTTAAGAAGGTGAAAGCGCCTTTGCGGATCAGTTGGCCGATGCCGGCCAAGGGTCCTTCGGCGGTGGGCAGCTTTTCCACCCAGCGATAGAAATAGAAGGCCACGATAAAGGAAACAACTGATACTGCCAGAGCGATCCATGCCCAGTTCATAGCAATCCCACTCCTTGTCTTTTACATGTTCCACACGAAAGATTCCGGATAATGCCCATGCTTGCCAAGGCATGCCAAGCCGGCCAGACTGGCACGCCAGAGAGGATGCCTGCAGATTAAAAAGGCGGCGCATGACCCCCAGTCTGGGAAGCCAATTCACTCAGCGGCCTTTTATTCATCAGACTGCGCACCGCAGGATGGGCCGTTGCTTGCTGGCTGGGCAGTTCGGGCGCCAGAGCAAGAAGGGTTTCAAGCATCTCTTCTTCCTGCATAAGGTCCCGGGACTGCGCTGGCGTCATGCCCCCGTGGGATGCGGCATTATGGTTTTTCCCGTGGCCGCCCTCCCCTGGCGTCGGCTCTCCAGCCTGCATAAAATATGATACCGTTGGAGAATATGCGGCCTGGGCGTTGCCCATACTGCCGGACATGTATACGGAAGCACATAAAAAAAGCACAAGCAGGATGGGAAACCATCCCTTGCCCAAGCTTAATTGCTGCCGCATGTGCATTCTCCTCAAAAATTACTCCGATTCTATCATATACCAGCCGAATTGTGATGTCAAACAAATCTCACGGAAAAAACAAAATTCATACCATACGCCTATTTGTCCAACAAAAAAGCGCCGTCTGAACGGCGCACTGGAAGGTTGTTTCCTATTTCTTTTTACTGCCCTTGTACATCACAAAGATCAAAACCACCATATAGACCGCCGCCAGGCCCAGCGTCAAAAAGAGTAAGGCAGCTGATTTTGCCGCCAGGCCGATGAGTATCAGCAGCGGCGCACCCAGCACAATGCCGAAGCTGGAGCCGGTGATCAGGTTGTTGGCGGCCGGCGTTTTGAAAGTGGGATCAAGCTGCCGAAGCAGGATCACGCCGGAGCTGATGGTGCCCGTCAGCATGCCGTACATGGAAACGAAGGCCTCCTCCTCATAGCCGGGATACACCACCTTGCACAGCCAGCGCAGGTAATAGAAGGTGGTTACCCCACCCGCCACGGCCATCAAAAGGAAAGGGATCCACAGGCCCGAAAGCTCCGAAAAATTGATCGAGGAGATGCCGGATACGATCATCAGGTCAAAGGCCAGGCCGGAAATGCGGCTGAGCAGATAATTGTTTTGGTACTGGCGCGTCATGACCTTTGATTTGCGCAGCGCCTTCATGACAGCGCGGATCAAAAGCGCCAGCATGGAGCCCGTAATGAAATTGAAGCCCCACAAAAGCGGCGACAGGAGGCTCCCCAGGCTTTGGGAAGCCGCGCCGATTCCCTTTGTCAGCCCAAGGGTCACAAGATAAGTCAAGAGGTATGTGAGGAATACCAGCGCCACCTGAATGGACAGCCTGTCCACCGATTCGGAAAGCGGCGCTTCGCCTTTGTCCTCAAAGGTGTCCACCGTAATGGAGCCGGACAGCATATCCGCGTCCCTGCCGACCTTCAGACCGCGCCGGGAACGGATATTCAGGTAGATGACGCCCACCACGCAGGCGCAAAGGTAGCCTGCCGCCGCCAGGGAAAGGCCGAAGGACTGGCCGCCCGCAAACCCCAGCGCTTCATACGTGCTGCCCACGTTGTTGGCCTGGCCGGCGCCCTGGCCGTAGCCCATGGGCAGCAGGATGCCCGAGGCCTTGAACAGCCCCGGCATGACTGTGTAGCCAAGCGCGATGGATATGGCAAGCCCCGCCACCGCCTGCATCATGTATGTGCTGATGATCAGCGCGCCGCTTTGGAAGCCCTTGCCCTGGCTCTTGTCGCCTTCCGCGGTGCTGCGCAGGGACAGGGAAATGAAGCCGATGGCGATACCGTGGTATGTGACCATTTCCAAAAACGCGGCCGGCAGATTCAAAATTCCCAGGCTTCGAAGGGCCAGCAGCAAAAAGCCGGCCAGCACCGATGTGGGCATCAGCGTCTTGCGGATCAGCGTGCTTTTGCGCAAAAGCACATTGGAGATAAGCAGCGATCCGGCCAGGATACCCATGTTGATAAAAAAGTTCCATAGCCCTGTGTTGGCGGCGGAGTAGTCCAAATCAGTCGCTTCCTTCCTGTTGCTGTGCCATGATTCTGTATGTATCCAGGTATTTGAGCCCGCTTCGTTCCTTTTGGGAACGAAGCTGGTAATGGTTCCCCCTGATATCGGAAAATACGACGCTGTTTTTTCCGAACACTTCTACGCCCAGCACATCCTGCCATTTCAGCGCAAAATCGCCGCAGCGCATGCCCTCCCTGCTGACGGACAGATTGCCGCGCGCGGCAGGCTCCGTTTTATGGCCGGGAAGGATACGGATGATCTCCTGATCCGCATCAGCAAAAAGCTCGGCGGTGCTTCCGCTTTGAATCCTTTCCCGAAGCTTTTCCTTTTGCCATTGGCCCCATTCATCCACGGTATGGAATGGTCCAGGTGATAGATAGCCCATTTCGTCAAGCTTTACGCTCAGGCCGCAAGCACAGGCAAACCGGTTGTCCTCCCCGTAAAGCGTGCCGATGCTTTGACATTGGGGGCACATGTACAGCGCGTTTTCCAGCCCCTGGGCCAGGCGTTTTCCACGGTAAGCCACGGGGTCCTCCGCCTGGCGCGCATAGGCATCCTCCCCGATATCCGCCACGATGGCCGCGTTCACCTGTTCCGGCGTCATATTCGCAAGCTCTCCGGGGGTATACACGCGCACAGGGTAGCCCCGCATCCGGCCCCGGCGGAAGGTGTGGGCCCAGCGGGGGCTGGTGAAATAGCCGCCCTCCAGCCGGTAGGTCACAAGGGCCGCACCGGAGGCCTTCACCAGGCTGCCCGTGGCGCTTACCACGGGGCAGGGCTTGCCATGGAAGGATTTGCTGCCTTCCGCGAACAGGCCGATATTGTAACCCTTCTTCAGCCTTCTGACCATCTGCATGGCGGTGCTTACATCCGCCCCGCCCTTCTGTTTGGGGATGGGGTCCAGGAAATACTTTAAAAAGCCGCCCAATACACGCGTGCGGAACAGATGCTCGCTGGCCACAAAATACATGTGCTTCTTAAAACTGATGCTGACGAATAAGGCGTCAAGGTCGGTGGTGTGGTTGGCGATTACGATATACGGCCCGCTTATATCCGGCGCGGGCAGCGCCTTATAACAGAATAACCGTTTCAACATTGGACTCAGCACCGCTCTGGCTCCCCGGTAGAACCTTAAGTGCCGCTTACTGGACTGCATGTCTTCCCTTTCTTGTCATGAACATAGTAGCGTTCCGGTATTAAAATATAACATATAATCCTTGTTTTCGCCAGATTGTTTCGCACGCCACACCTGTAATATTTTGATTGATTTTGAGGATGCCTCTGCAAGAAGATCCTGTGGATGAACCGATCATGCATAAAAGACGCAGGGACGCCCCCCTATGGAAGCGCCCCTGCTGGAAAAGTGCCTGTATGGGTATCCCGCCGGCCTTGGAAACAAGCGGAAGAAGGAGATCACCGGTCTCGCCGGGCAGATGCAGATGGCTGCTTGATTGCCACAAAGACAGTGGTGTTCTCCCATTGCCTTGCGACGCGGATATCCGTGAAACCGGCTTCCTTCAGGAGCTTCATTTCGGTCCCCGGTGTGAACGGCGTATCGTAATGGTACGAGCCGCCGGGCATGTTTTCTCCTGACAGGCGCAGGCTTTCGCCAAGGTAAAAATCTTCTTCCTCCTGCGTTTTCACGGTGTAGTCCCCCAGCACAAACTTCCCCGCGGGCTTTAATGCCCGGTATATCCTTTGATAGAGAGCCCGCTTTTGCTCTTTGGCAAAGTGGTGCAGGGAGTAGGTGGACAACGCATAGCCGTAGGCTCCGTCCGCAAGGGGCACATCAAAGTAGGAGCCGCAGATCAAATGAAGATTTTTGCCGGGATATTTGGCTTTCAGCAGCGACAGCATGGCTTGGGAGACATCGACGCCCGTAACAGATAGCCCGGGGCATTGGTTAAGCAGCCTATCAAGCTCCAGCCCTGTGCCGCAGCCCAGGTCCAGAAGGCTGTCCGTCTCCTTCAGGCCGTAAAGCTGCCTGGCGGTTTCCTCATAAAACTCCTCCAGGCCCAGATCTTTGAGCATGTGGTCATCATAGCTTAACGCGCGGGCGTTGAAAAACGCGTCCATTTTCTCCAGAGCGGCCATAGATCATATCCTCCAAAATGCGGGTGAACAGCTTTTATCCCTTGTATTCCCACCAGGTCTCGGTATGGATGGGATCAAAGCCGATGTTGTAATAAAACTGCTGGTTGGAGCCCACAAACGCCTGGGGGGCGCCCAGCTTGCCGCAGCGGGATATAGCCTCCAGCACCGCCGCGCGGCCCAGGCCCAGCTTGCGGTAATCGGGGTCGGTGGCTACCGGCTCCACCAGGGCGAACGTGTCACCGGGCATGTACCAGGTGCCGCAATGGGATACATAGTTGCCATCGGGCGCTACGACGCAGATTACGGTTTCCGGGTTGACGCCGGGGCCGGACAGCATCCGCTTGCGCATGGCAATCTGCTCCTTCGATGTGTCGGGCTTTCCGGGGTGGTCAAAGCCGCGCCACAGGCACCGGTTGTACTGATGCCAGTTCCAGTTATCCGCCATGCTGACAATGGAGAAGCCCTCCGGCAATTGGTAGCGCAGGCTTTGATCCAAGTCAATGGCGGCCATGTGCTCCACATCCCTTGTGGGGCAAAAGCCCATCTTCCGCGCGACGCGCTGGAACTCCCTGTCGTTGTCGGGTATGATGGCGCGGAACTTGCCATCCTTTTGAAGGTTTTTAAGGGCATAGTCCAGCATTTCGGCCTTTAAGGCGGAGAACCTTTCATCCAGGCAGAAGAACCCGTCGCCCAGCCCGCTTTCATACGTGGCCAGGCCCACGATTTCCCCGTCCGATTCCCAGATGCCGATTTTATCAAGGTACCTGTCATCCAGCCAGCCATGGCCGATCATCCATTCCCAGCGGCCCCAGGGGAAATTGGGGGCTTGAACCTTTCCGCGGTTGAGGCGGATCAGAAATTCCCTGACCTTCAAATAGTCCGCAGTATACAGTTTTTCTTTGGAGTAATTGCGGAAGGTGGCAGGCATATTGTATCCTCGCTTTCTTGTCAGGCGTACAGCCGGTAGTAATGGAATGCGGTCAAAATTCCGTTGTGGGGAAGCGTCTTTTCGCCTTCGTATATGAAGCCCAGCTTTTGCGTAACACGGGAGGAGGCTGCGTTGCTGTGCTGCACAATGGCGGCCAGGTACGGGACGGAGGTTGCGGAAAAGCACCAGTTCACAAGCGCTTTTCCAGCTTCGGTGACGTAGCCCCTGCCCTGGTATTCGTCTGAGAGGGCGTACAGTATCTCCACCTCGTTATCCAGCGTGTCTTTTGGATGGAGCCCGACATAGCCGATGGGTTCCGTTTCGCCTTTTTTCACAATGGCTAGCAGCACACATGGCTCCTGTTCATTGCATATGCGGTCCAGCATGCGTATCCATGCTTCCGCCCTTTCTGGGGTGTCGTAGACCATGTCCGTCATGTACCTTGACACAAGCGGACGGGTGGTGATTTCCGTCACCGCGGGCACATCGGATAGGTCAAACGGGCGCAGGGTAAGCCTTTGTGTTTCAAGCGTCAGTTCCATGAATATAAATTCCTTTACTGTTGATGGGTAACAAAAAAATCCTTCCCGGTTTGCCGGAAAGGATCATACGCAACAAAACAGTCGGGGCTTGATTACCCCGCCGCGTCATAATGCAACTGATCCAATTCCAACAAAACCAGGGCCCCCTCGGGCCTCAAGCTTTCTGTTGTGAATAGGATCAGTAAATCATCATGACACCCCTTTGGTTTGATAGAAGAATTATATCCCACGAATTGGGAAAATGCAACCCGAATTTTACCAGGTGACCGACCTGTTTGGTTTTATCTTTGCAGGCATCTCCGCGCCGTGTTACCCCTCCATCTGGCTTAATCGGCGCATTACTCGCTGCCGCTCGTACTGCTCGTTTCGCCAGCCTCCTCCGCCTCGCTTCATCCCTCCATCTGGCTCAATAGTCGCCCTGCTTCGCTTCCGCTCGCATTGCTCCTTTTCGCCAGCCTCCTCCACACCGCCCTATTCTGCCACTGGCAGGGGCGGTGTTCCGGAGCCACAGGCGGCGCTTCGGCTTCGGAGCCTATGGACTTTGCTTATGCAAGCTGTTACAATGAAAAAAGTTCCAACCTATTCATGTCGTTTGCAGGGATGTGTTGTTATGACCGTTATTTGGATTCTCGCTGTGATTGCCGTCTTTTTCGTTATCATCCTTGGGCGTACGCTTGCTTTCAGGCCGAAGCAGGAACCGGCCGCGTCCCCAACGGAAGTGAAGCTGGAGGAGGGCAGGGTCGCCGCGAATATGCAGGCCATCATCCGCAGCAAGACCGTCTCCTACCTGGATAAGTCGCTGGAGGATGAAACAGTATTTGAGGAATTTCCCGCGCGGCTCAAGGAGCTCTATCCCCGCCTGCACGAAAAGCTTCCGCAGGAGCGCATTGGCAGCCGGGGGCTTTTGTACCGCTGGCCCGGCAAGAAAAGCGATAAGCCAGGCGTTTTGATGGCGCATTATGACGTGGTGCCTGTGCAGGAAGCCACCTGGGACAAGCCGCCCTTTTCCGCTGCCATCGAAAACGGCGTCCTGTGGGGCCGGGGCACGCTGGATACCAAGTGCACGCTGCTGGGCGTCATGGAGGCGGCGGAGAAGCTGATCGGCGAGGGCTTTGTGCCCGAGAACGACATCTACCTGGCCTTTTCAGGGGATGAGGAGATATTCGGCCCCGGTGCGCCTGCCATTGTAGCGGAGCTTGCGCGCAGGAACGTGACCCCCACCTTTGTGCTGGATGAGGGCGGCGCCGTGGTGGATAACGTGTTTCCCGGTGTCAAGGAGCCCTGCGCGCTGATCGGCCTGGGGGAAAAGGGCATCATGAACATCGGCCTGGAGGCCGTGTCCGCCGGTGGGCACGCGTCTACGCCCCCGCCGCATACCGCCGTCGGCATTGTGGCCAAGGCGGTCACGCGGGTGGAAAGCAAGCCATTCCCCTTCCGGCTCACCCCGGCCGTTTTCCGCATGTTTGACACCCTGGGCCGCCGCTCCAATTTTTTGTACCGAATGATCCTCTCCAACCTGTGGTGCTTCAAGCCTTTGTTGAACCTCATGTGCATCAAAAAGGGCGGGGAGATGAACGCCCTTATCCGCACCACCTGCGCCTTTACCCAAATGTCCGGCAGCCCCGCGCACAATGTGCTGCCGCCCAAGGCAGCGGTAGGGGCCAACGTGCGGCTCATGGCGGGCGATACGGTGGAGAGCGCCAGGGCCTATGTGGAAAAGGCCGTGAATGACAGCCGCGTGTCGGTGACCATATTGAACGGCACCAATCCCTCCCCCTGCTCCCCCGCAGAAGGGGAGGCTTGGGACAGGCTGATAACAGCCATCGGCCAGACCTGGCCCCAGGCTGCCGTCTCGCCGTACCTGATGGTGGCGGCCACCGATTCCCGCCATTACGCCGCCATCAGCAAGCATGTGTACCGCTTCTCGCCCCTTCGCATGACGGCGGAGGAGAGGCGCACCATCCACGCCAACAATGAGCGGATAGAGCTAAACAAGCTGTATGACCTGGTGCGCTTTTACGTACGGCTGGTCAAACTTATGTAACAGGGGCAATGCCCCCAAAGGAGATACGTATGAATCTTCCGCGTATGGGCCAGGGTACCTGGCATATGGGTGACGATCCCGCCAGGCGGGCGGAGGAGATTGCCGCGCTGCGGGAAGGTGTCAGCCTTGGCATGACCATGATCGACACCGCGGAAATGTACGGCGATGGCCGGTCCGAAGCCCTGGTGGGCGAGGCCATCCAGGGCATCCCGCGGGAAAAGCTGTGCCTGGTTTCCAAGGTATACCCCCACAATGCGGGGAAAAGCCGCATCTTCCGCTCCTGTGAAAACTCCCTGCGCCGCATGGGTATTACGCATATGGATATCTACCTGCTCCACTGGCGCGGCGGGGCATCGCTTCCGGAGACGGTGGAATGCATGGAGGAACTCAAGCGCCGCGGCCTGATCTTAAACTGGGGCGTGTCGAATTTTGATACATCGGATATGAAGGAGCTATTCTCCATTCCCGGCGGAAAGAACTGTGCCGTGAACCAGGTGCTGTATCACCTGGGTTCCAGGGGCATCGAATTCGAGCTGCTGCCTTTTATGAAGGAGCATCATGTGCCCGTTATGGCCTACTGCCCCCTGGCCCAGCAAAGCTTGCTGAAACCCGAGCTGTTCTCCAGCCGGGCCGTGCGGGAAATCGCCTCCCGCCGTAATATTACGCCTGCCCAGGTGCTGCTGGGCTTCATCCTCCGCGATCCATTTTTGATTCCCATCCCTAAGGCGGGCAGCGTAAAGCACGCCAGGGAAAACGCGGCCATGCTGAACACACCGCTTTCCCCGGAGGAAATTGATCTTTTATCAAAAGCCTTTCCCGCGCCGGGGTACAAGACGCCCCTGGATGTGGAATAATTTCTATTGAAACCATCGATCGGAACTGAATCTCTGCCATCAGCTATGCCTTGCCCATGCAGGCGCGCAGGTGCCTAAGCGCGGCTTCCGCTTCGTTTTCAAAATCCTTGCGCACAAAGGCTTCCAGGCTGATACTGCCGTCGTAGCCTAACTTTTCAAGCGTTTCGAACAGCCTGCCGTAATCCTCCTCATCCCCGGGGCAGGGAAGCGACCTGCCCAGTGTGCGGGCCACATGCACGTGGCGCAAAAGTGTACCGCCTTCCAATACATCCCCGTATGTTTCCCCGGCAAGGGTCATATGGTATGTGTCCAGCAGCGCGCCTATGTTGGGATGGTTTACCTGCCGGGCCATGAGGCAGGCCTCCGAAAACCGGTTGATGATGTTGGACTCCTGCCTGTTCAGGTGCTCGATGGCAATGGTAATGCCGCATTCCTTCGCCATGGGAGCCAGGCGTTGAAGCAGCGCGGCAATCTGATCCAGTCCTTTTTCGATGGGCGTAAAGCAGGGCACGTTCCTGGCGCCGGAGGAACCAAATACGATGACCTTGGCGCCCAGGCGGCCGGCCCGCTCAAAAGCAGCCTTTGCATACTCCAGCGCCTTATCCTGCTCCGCCTCCGGGCCCGTCAAACGTATGGAGGCGGGGAAGAAGTTGCTCATGCACAGACAGGGAAGGCCATATTCCCTGACCATGGCAAGCGGCCCCGAGACAAATGCCGCCTCCTCCATGTTCATGATCTGCGCAACGGGCAGCTCCACATAGTCAAAGCCTATCCGCTTCAAAGCGGGAATTCGTTCCAAGCCGGTACCCGAGGCATCCGCCGCACCCATCGAGGTGCAATAACCAAACAACATAGGCGCGACCTCCCCCAATAAGAATATGCCGCTGGAAAAACGCACCAGCTATAGGGCAAGCATACGCCGGCGTAGTTCCTTTGTCAATGGCGGCACCGTCTCCTTCTCTCCAAGGTCTCACCCAAACAATTGAAACTTTACCTGTAAGCCTTATTCTATATTGATTTGAAGTTTTTCGGGATGGGTGCGGGAAGGGGGCTTTTTTCAAAAAGCCCCCTTCCCGCTTATTCCTCCGTCTCCTCCGCTTCCTCCGCCGCGCTCCATCTGGGCGCGTACGGGATGGGGCATTTTTGACGCTTCTTGGCGGCCCTGGCCTGTATATAGCAGCCGCACAGCGTGCAGGTGTACTGTATGCGCCTTTCGCATTCCTCGCAAAGGGACAGGCGTCTTTTGTATTCCGCCTCCGGCGTTCTTATTTCCAGCGGCAGCGAGGCGGCATAGCCGTCCAGGTATTCCCGAAGCCCCTTTTCGTCAATCCCCTCCAAAAGACATTTCCGGCACAATATTTGGCTGCTGTCGTAGTCCATGTCGCATCCTCCGTTCAATCCGCGATGCCGGCAATATGCATGGCGCCGGTGACGCCCATCCGTGCGCATATATCGTCCGGTACGGCAAGGATATCCGTGAAACCGTTTGCCGTCAGCACATCATATAGCGCGCGCTTCACGGGCTGCTTCCCGGCAAGGATCAAATGTGTATCCTTCTTTGCATATGCTGTCAGCGCCCGGGCGTCTGCCTGCAGCACCGCGCCCAGCAGGTATCCCGCTACCCTGCCAGGCGGGAGCTTGCCCAGCGTGGACAGAATCCTTCCGGCAAAGGCGGCCCGGTTAAGGCCCGCGCGCTCGGCCTCTAAATAACCCGCCAGCACCGTCTCCCTGTCGTACTCCTCCTCCGCCAGGAATGCCCGGCCCACCGCGCCGGATAGGATGGTATGGTGGGACAGTGCACTCAAAAACTCGCCGGACATGGTGGTCATGCAGTTAAGGATCGCACCGGAGGCATCCATTTTCACAAATTTGTTATGCGAGCCCGGCAGAACCATCACGCACGGGTCTTTTGCGTTTAAAAGGCGCCAGAGCCCAATGGCCTCCGTTTCCTCCCCGCGCATCATATCCATTTGCGAGAAATTATCAAGGCCCACCGCCCCGTTAAAATTCCGCACCCCGGGGATAAACCGGATGGGGAAAGGCGCGATTTCGGGGAAAGTCTTTTGTACCATAGCCTTGTGAAGCCCGGCCGCGTCCACGGGGGCAACGCAATGGGGGATTTCCAGCAAGCCCTCCCGGCTGGTAATCATGCCGTAGGCGACGCAGTTCGTTACGCTGCTCGCCGAATATCCGTGCCGATTCAGCAGCTCATTGAACCCCTCCCGGACGGCGTCCCTGATCCTTCCGTTGTGGCCGTCTATCGCCGTGTGGGCGACGCCCGCTTCCTTTTTATAGACGCAAAGCGCTTCTCCCAGGCTGCTATGCAGGGTGATGCGCACGTTTGTCGTGCCGCCGTCGATCACAAGCATGCATGTGCTCATAGGCGGTTCTCCCATTGGGTGATGGCTTTGGTAAATTCCAGAGCCTTTTGCGTGATGCGGCTGTAATCGCCATCCTCCAGCGCCGCGCTTTCCACCATCTGGCTGCCCACGCCAAACCCTGTGACGCCCGCGCTTAAAAACGCGCCGACGTTCTCCGGCTTCACCCCGCCTACCGCCAGCAGAGGGATGTGGCCAAGCGGCGCAAGGATGGCTTTGATGTAGGAAAGGCCCAGCTCGCCGGCAGGGAAGAGCTTCACAAAATCCGCTCCTGCGCTGCGGGCCGTCACAATTTCCGTAGGGGTGAGGGCCCCCGGAATGCTGGCCATGCCAAGAGCCCTGGCACGGCGTATGATTTCCACATCCACATGCGGGGAGATAGCAAGCTCCGCCCCGGCTTCTGCAGCGGCCTCTGCCTCGTTAACGGTCAGCACAGTGCCGCAGCCAATAATCAGTTCATGCCCAAACGCCTGCCGCACCGTGGCCACCTTTTCACAGGTATCTTCAGCAAAATCAGGTTCGCTGTGGTCGAATGTAAACTCCAGTATCCTTACGCCGCCTGTAATCAGCGCCTGGGCAAGGGGCAGCACCTTATCCTTTTGCACGCCGCGAAGTATGGCGATCAGCTTATGTCGGCGGATCATGTCCGTCACCGGAAATTCTGGCATAGGAAGCATCCTCCTTTTGGCGGGCAGGCATAACGCTTGTACCATATGCCCTACTATAAAAAAACGGGCAAGCCTTGTCAACAGGGATTGAGAAGGCAGGAGATGATGTTTTCGTATACGAATACAAATTGCAGCATGATTTGATATTAATATGGGAGGAAAATAGAATGAAGATCACGGGTTTTGCGCTTTACCCTGCCGCGCCGCGCTGGCTGTTTTTAAAGCTTACAACCGACGAAGGCATCTGCGGCTGGGGCGAACCGGTAGTGGAAGGCCGCGCGGCCACCGTGAAGGCGGCCGTGGAAGAACTGCAAACGTACTTTATGGGCAAGGACCCCATGGACATTGAGGATTTGTGGCAGGTCATGTACCGGGGCGGCTTTTATCGCGGCGGGCCGGAGGTGATGAGTGCCATTGCCGGCATCGACCAGGCGCTGTGGGATATCAAGGGCAAGGCGCTGAATGCGCCTGTGTATCAGCTTTTGGGCGGCAAGTGCCGCGACAAATTGAAGGTCTACTGCTGGATCGGCGGCGACCGGCCCAGCGACATCGCGGCTGCCGCCAGGGAGAAATTCAAGCAGGGCTACTCCGCCGTGAAGATGAACGCCACGGAAGAGATGCACTACATCGACTCCTTTAAAAAGGTGGAGCAGGTGCTGGAAAGGGTGGCCGTCATCCGGGATGCCCTGGGCTATGACCTGGATGTCGCGGTGGATTTTCACGGCCGCGTCCACAAGAGCATGGCCAAGGTTCTGGCCAAGGAGCTGGACCCATACCACCTGATGTTCATTGAGGAGCCGGTGCTTTCCGAAAACAATGAGGCGCTACGGGAGATTACAAAATACACCGCCACCCCCATCGCTACCGGGGAAAGGATGTTCAGCCGGTGGGATTTTAAAAAGCTTCTCACCGACGGGTATGTGGACATCATCCAGCCCGATCTTTCCCATGCCGGCGGCATCAGCGAGTGCAAGAAGATCGCCGCCATGGCGGAAGCGTTTGATGTGGCGGTGGCGCCACACTGCCCGCTGGGTCCGGTGGCCCTTTCTAGCTGCGTCCAATTGGATTTTTGTACGCCCAACGTGTTCATTCAGGAGCAGAGCCTGGGCATCCATTACAATGCGGGCAGCGATTTGCTGGATTATCTTGCGGACAGGTCGCTCTTTACCTATCAGGATGGCTTTATCGGCGTGCCGCAAAAGCCGGGCCTTGGCATTGAGGTGGACGAGGAAAAGCTGAAGGAAGCGGCCAGGGCAGGCCACAACTGGAAAAACCCGGTCTGGCGCAACTATGACGGCACTGTGGCGGAGTGGTAATAAACCCGGAATCCATACGGCGCGGACAGGTTATGGAGCCTTCCGCGCTTTTTATTTATCTGTTTTTTCATAACAGCAATTCAGTACCCTTCACATGATAAAAAATTATCAAATACCTGTTGACATTTTATCTTGCCAAGCGTATGATGCTAACGAACGTTAGAAAAGGAGGGGTTTGAGAGAATTGACGGATCAGGATTTGAAAACGCGCATCAAGCTTAAGGCTGTGGACCAGTTTGACCGGGACGGTTACCATGGCACCACCATCCGCAACATCGCCAGGGCGGTGGAATGCTCGCTGCCCATGGTGTACTACTATTACCAAAGCAAGCAGGAGCTGTTTCACGAGATCATCCGGCACGACTATTTTGAACTGCTCAAGCGCCACGCCGCGCAGCTTCCAACGGAAAACATACTGGATTTTTACACGGAATATGTGTACCGGCTGCATGATCTCAGCGACTATGACAGGAAGGTCTACCGGCTTGGCGTCAAGGTGTACCTGTCCTTTGACGGTGACAGCGAACTGAACGAGATCATGGATAAGTGGGAAAGGTCCATCCTGCCGCGCCACTATCAACTGGTCATGCCGCATTTGGCTGGCGTAAAAAACGGCGTCGTGCTGGTACGTACCCTGGTGCACCTGTTGGAAAACCTGGTGGAAAGCATTGTGGTAAAAAACAGAACCCTGCAAAGGGAAGAGATCCGGGAAGAGCTGGCGGTGATACTGGGGCAGGGAACATCCGCCTGAGATGCCGCATTGTTGCATGAACCTAACGAACGATAAATAAGAAAGGGTACGAATATGGAAACCGAAAAGAAGCTGGCCCTGATGCAAAACACCTACGCCGCTGCCGTGGCCGAGACCGTAAACACCTACGGCAACCTGAAGGTATTGGACTACATTGTGGAAAAAAAGGCTGAGCGTCAGGCGCAAACCGCCGGGGTTATGAACAAAATGCTGGGGATCACCACTGTGGAGCAGGTATTCACAAATTTGTCCGACGTGTTCGCCTGCGCCAACTGGCAGGTGGAGAAGGCTGCGGATGGGTATGTGGCCACGGCTACGGCTTGCAAGCTGTGCGCCATGAGCAAAAAAATGGGCGGGGCCAACGCCTGCCGCGGCTGGTGCCTAGACCCCATGACCGCCATGATCGGCGATGTGTCGGGTGGCAAAATTACCAAGGACCATATCCAGGTGAAAAGCACGCTGATGGATGGGGAAAGCTGCCACGTCGTCATACAGGAGAACGCATAAGGGGCTTACGCAAGGAGCACGCCAATGAAAAAAGCGCTACGCCGAATCCTGATTGCACTTGCAGGCATCGCTGCCGCATTGCTGTTCCTTGCGGCGGTATCCGCCGCGATATATGGCCCGGAGTATATGCGGCGTGCGCTTATCAACGGGGAATCCAAGGTGACGGATTACATGTTTTTCCCCGAGCGGGTCATCGCAAAAAGCAAAACCCCCTACCAATATGCGTATGGCATCGATGATTCCTTGGGGAGCCTGCAGGTCACCTATGAGGTGGAGGCCGGAAAAACCAAAACGTCACCCGTTAGCGAAGCAGCTTTGTCCAACGACACCACATCCCTCATCGTCATCAAAGAGGACACAGTGGTGTTTGAACAGTACTGCAACGGCAGCGCGAGGGATTCCATCAATACCTCCTTTTCCTCCGTAAAGTCCATTGATTCCCTTCTCATCGGTCTGGCGATACAGGATGGATACATAAAGAGCGTTGCTCAGCCTGTCACCGACTTTATACCCGAGTGGAAAAACACGCGGTTCGCGTCCATCACCATTGAGGATTTGCTTTTGATGCGTTCGCCCATAAGCTACCGGGAAGGGCTGGCCTGGTTCACGGATGACGCAAAAACGTATTACATGCCCGACCTGCGCAATCTGGCGCTGAACAAAACAAGCATTGACGAAAGCTATCACGGCCAGTTCCACTACAACAACTACCACCCGCTGCTGTTGGGGATCATCCTTCAGCGCAGCACCGGGCAGACTGTGGCCGGCTACTTTGGCGAAAAGATATGGGATAGGATCGGAGCGGAATACGACGCCTCCTGGAGCCTGGACAGCCAGGAAACAAAGTTTGAGAAAATGGAAAGCGGCTTGAACTTCCGCTCCATCGACTTTGCCAAAATCGGCAGCATGCTCCTGCATCAGGGAACGTTCAACGGCCAGGATGTAATGAGCGCCGGTTGGATTAAAAAGTCTGCCATCGCTCCTGCCCCGCTTGCCCCAAACGATTCCGACAGCGCATATCTTGCTGACAGAAAAGTCGGATACCAGTACATGTGGTACAGCATGGAAAACAGCCGCGGCGGCCATGACTTCTTCGCGGCCGGGAAATACGGCCAGTACCTGTATATGTCCCCTGAAAACAGCGTGGTGATTGTGCGCACCGGCACAGATACAGGGTCGGTGGCATTCTGGCCGGAAATTTTCAGGCAGATTGCCGAATATGCCGGCGGACGCCCATAGGTAACCAGATTATGATTAATTTGCATTGTTCGGAGGAGCACCCATGAAAAAAAGGCCGCGCCGGATTCTTTACGCCAGTTTGCTACTGCTTGCCGCATTGCTGCTGGCAGCCCTCCTGATTTTCCGCAATGAGCTTATGACGCTTGCCTCCCTGAAAAAGGTGGATGCTCATCCCCTATATCAAATGGCATATCACGGGGATTACGGCTTTAATGATTTTTTGAAAACGGGCGCGCGGAGCGACGAGGAGATCGAGCGCTTCATCATGAAAAGGCTGCTCAAGGGGATCGATATCGATCTGAACATCGCCTCCGCCGCCTGCTCCGCCTTCTGTGCCACCAATGAACAGGGTCAGCGCATTTTTGCCAGGAATTTCGACTTTGACCCCGCGCCTGCGCTGCTTTTGAAAACCGATCCGGATGACGGGTATTCCTCCCTCGGCATTGTAAACCTGGCCTTTGCGGGCTATGGCGGCGATTACCTTCCCACCCCATACACCTTCTCCAACTTTCTTACGCTGGCGGCGCCCTACCTGCCTTTTGACGGCATGAATGAAAAGGGCGTAGCCATGGCACTGCTGGCTGTTCCGCATGCCGAGCCACCTGTTTCCGGGGATAAGATCATGCTCAATACCACCACCATGATCCGCTTGGTGCTGGACCGCGCCGCCAGCGTGGAGGAGGCTCTTGATATAACCTCACCACGGGCACGGTTCAAATCTGTATGGGGGAGAACTACAGCAAGGTTTACTCTTTTGCGCCGGGAACGCTGTAACAATGGGAAGCTGGCTAGCCAAGAAAAAGGGAGGGGTTATTCTGGAGAAGAATGCAAAGCACACTGCCCTGTTCTTTCTGCTCACTTTTCTTTGGACCTGGGTTTGTTATTTTGCCATCATACTCAACAAGCTTGATCCTTACCAGGGCACCGGCATGGTGCTGCTGATCCTTGGCGGATGCTCGCCTACCTTTGTGGGCCTGTTCATGGCCATGAAGACAAATGGTAAGGAGGAGCGAATCTCCTATCTGCGCCGCATCTATCAGCCGGGGCGCATCAAGGCGGTATGGTGGCTTTTCATACTGCTGGTCTTCCCGGTCATTTTCGCGGCCGCCATCGGCCTGGATGTGCTGCTGGGCGGCACGCTGCCCGGCATGGTGAACGCCAAGGCCATAGTGGCAAGCCCCCTTTCCTTTTTCCCCTTGATATTGCTGAGCTTCATGTCCGGCCCGTTTTCCGAGGAGCTGGGCTGGCGCGGCTATGCACTGGACAAGCTGCTTGACCGCTTCGGCTTTGTCAAGGGATCTGCGCTGCTGGGGCTGATATGGGGCGTGTGGCACCTTCCGCTTTACTTCATGCCCCAAACCTGGCACGGACAGATGGGTTTTGGCATTACGGGATTCTGGATGTTCCTGCTGATGTCGGTGGGGCTGTCCTTCCTCATGAGCCATGTCTATCTTCGTACGCGGCGCAGCATCCTTTCCGCCTTGCTTATGCATTTGGCCAGCAACTTCACCGCCCAGTCCCTTGCGGAAATATCTCCAAGGGTGGAAATATTCAAGAGTGTGCTCATATTGCTCCTGGGCATGGCTTTTGCCGTACTGGCGGCAAGGCAGGGGAAGGGCGTAAAGGCGGCGGCCCGGTCATTCTAGGCCCAGAGCAGCCGGGGGACCCTTCTCATGAAATACTCATCTGATTCTTTGCGCTTTTCAATGATAAATGGCTGCCCGTCTGATAAAATGGATACGTATGGAATTCCGACCGATTGCATGGAGGGAAACGGATGGAAAAGATCATTGAGGTTGCCGGGCTCAAGAAAAGCTACCGCGATGTTGAGGCAGTGAAGGGCATCGACTTTTATGTGGACGCGGGGACGCTCTTTGCGTTTCTTGGCCCCAACGGGGCAGGCAAGTCCACCACCATCGACATGATCTGCACGCTTTTGAAGCCCGACGCGGGCGATGTGGTGGTGAACGGCTTTGGCCTTTCCAAGGATGACGCCAGGATCAGGGAAAGCATCGGCGTCGTGTTTCAGGACAGCATCCTGGATGCCCTGCTCACCGTGCGGGAGAACCTTTCCGCCCGCGCCGCCTTTTACGGCCTGAAGGGCGAAAAGTGCAAACAGGCCGTAAAAAAAGCCGCCCACGCCGCGGAGGTGGAATCCTTCCTGGACAGGCCTTACGGCAAGCTATCCGGAGGCCAGCGCCGCCGGGCCGATATCGCCAGGGCGCTTGTCAACACCCCGAAGATTCTTTTCCTGGATGAGCCCACCACGGGCCTGGACCCCCAGACGCGCCAAAGCGTTTGGAACACCATCCGCAGCCTGCAGCGCCAGGAGGGCATGACGGTGTTTTTGACCACCCACTACATGGAGGAGGCGGCCGGGGCCGATTACGTGGCTGTGATCGACAAAGGCCTCATTACCGCCAAGGGCACGCCTGCGGAACTGAAGGACAGGTATTCCAGCGATCATCTGAAGATCGAGCCTACCGATATGGAAGCGCTGCAGGCCTATCTTCGCGGCCTGAACATTTCCTATGAAACGGCCGGGGTCATGGTATCCGTGCCGCTCAAGCGCACGGTGGACGCCCTGCCCATATTGAAGGGCTGCGAAAGCTTGATCTCCGTGTTTGAAGTGGTCAGCGGCAGCATGGACGATGCGTTTATCGCCATCACCGGAAAGGGGATCAGAGAATGATTACATGGAAATTTGCTTCCCGCAATTTGAAGATATTCTTCCGCGACCGCGCCGCAGTCTTCTTTTCCCTTTTGTCCGCCTTCATTATCATCGGCCTGTATGTGCTGTTCCTGGGGGATATGCTCACCGGCGGCATGAAGGAGGTTGCGGGGGCCAGGTTCCTGCTGGACAGCTGGATCATGGCTGGGCTGCTGAGTGTTACCTCCATCACCACCACCATGGGTGCTTTCGGCATTATGATCGAGGACATCGCCAAGAAAAACAGCAAGGATTTCTTCGCGTCCCCCATCAAGCGCTCAACCCTAGCGGGCGGATACATTTTGAGCTCCTTCATCATCGGCCTGATCATGACCGTCATCACCTTTGTTCTGGCGGAAGCCTACATCATCGCCTACGGCGGTCAGATGCTGGGCGCTGCCAGCCTTGTAAAGCTGCTGGGCGTAATGCTTTTGTCTGTTCTGTCCAGTACGGCGCTGGTGCTCTTCCTGGTATCCTTCTTCAAAAGCAATACCGCCTTTGCCACGGCTTCCACCATCCTGGGCACGCTTATCGGCTTTTTGACCGGCGTGTACATCCCCGTGGGGCAGCTGCCGGAGGCCGTGCAGTCGGTGATCAAGTTCTTCCCCGTATCCCATGCCAGCGTGCTTTTCAGACAGGTCATGATGGAAAACCCGCTGCAGGCCGCCTTTGCCGGCGCGCCGGCCATGGCCTCCCGGGAGTTCAGGCAGACGATGGGCGTTTCCTTCCAGCTTGGCGGCACGGAGCTTTCCGCCGCTGTCAGCCTGTGGGTGCTCATCGGCACGGCCGTTGTCTTCTTCCTGCTGGCCACGTGGAATATGTCCAGGAAGAAAAAGTAGCAGTCATTATAAAGCAAAACGCCTCCCGGCGGACGTATGTCCGACGGGAGGCGTTTTTATTGCGCCGAGAGAGAAAAGAATATCTTTTCTGACGTTTATTTTCTTCCATATATTTTGTCATAAAGCGCGAGTATATCTTTTCTATACGGCATGGCGGGCGCCGTGCCCAACTTGGTTACGGCAAGCGCGCCTGTCACATTGCCGTAGCGTGCGGCCTCAAAGATATCCTTCCCTTCCGCCAGCGCCATGACAAACCCGCCGTTGAACGCGTCGCCCGCGCCGGTGGTATCCATTACGTCGACTTTGATCCGCTCAATGATGTCTTCGTTTTTCCCGTCAGTCACGTAGGCGCCCTGGCTGCCCATGGTGATGACAACACCTTTTACGCCTTTTTGAAGGAAGACACCGGCTGCCTTTCGCGCATCCGCATAATTTGCAACATGTACACCGGTCAGCACGCTGGCTTCGGATTCGTTGGGCGTAACAATATCGATCATCCGGAACAGCTCGTCCGGCAGATGCTGCGCAGGCGCGGTGTTCAGGATTACTTTTGTGCTGCTTTCATGCGCGATGCGGACGATTTTCTCCAGCGCGTCCAGATTGATCTCAAGCTGGACCAGCAGTATATCCGCGCTCCTGATCTGATCCGATGCCTTTTCTATATCCGCGTCCGTGATATTTCCGCACGCGCCGCTGACAACCAGTATCATGTTCTGGTTTTCTTTTTCATTGACCATGATGAGGGCGGTACCAGTCTCTTTTTCAGCGTCTTCAAAAATGAGATCAGTGTTCATGCCTTCGCTGGCATAAAATCGCTTTGCGACATCACCAAATACATCCTTGCCGACCTTGGTCGCCAGTGTGACATCAGCGCCGGCCCGGTGCGCCGCCACCGCCTGGTTGGAGCCCTTTCCGCCGGGGCCCAGCACAAATGAGCTGCCGATTACGGTTTCCCCCGGTATGGGAAACTTCTGCGTCCTGCTGGTCAGGTCTACGACAAAGCTTCCAAACACGAGAATTTTCTTCGCCATGATTTTTCCTCCGGTGTACATTAAAAATAAGGAAGAAACGGATGCTGACAAGTTTCTTCCGCATAGTATGGCAAAAGGTTTATACGCCTTATACGTATTGTAATGGTCACGGTTTTTGATGTCAAGGAGTGGTATTGCTCTTTGCTTCAAAAGCCGTCATCATGATTTTAAAATAAATGCAAAGCGCCTCCCAATGGCTTTGCAGCCATCGAAAAGCGCTTTGCATCGATGCTATCTGGAAAACAGCATGTATTAATAGGAATAATTCTCCACATCCACCTTGTCCACTTCCCGAAAGGGGGCCAGGGTGGAGATCATTTTCACGGGGCCCGCGTATTTGTTGATAAGATAGTGAATCTCGCCCGGCTCGATATGGATAAGCTGGCCCGGCGTCAGGTGATGCACGGTGCCGTCCACCACCACATCCACTTCGCCTTCCAGGATAAAGAAGTTTTCTTCCATTTCCTTGTGATAATGGGCCTTGAAATCCTGCCCCGCCTGGAACTGTACCAGCGCAAAGTTCATGCGGGGGCCTTTCATCAGGTATTTGGGGCCGCTGTCTTGGAAGCGGTATTCCCGCTCGTCCTCATGGATGATAAACATATCAGGTCTCTCCTTTATCATTAAGTTATAGGCCTGGGGCAGCCCACATATATCGCGTCACGCGGCGGTCGCTTAATTGAAGCTGGCCCTGGTAGAACTCCCGCCAGACCGTGTACATTTTATTGTAGGTTTCGTGGTTTTCACTGTCCGGCAGGTATGTCTTCTCCCACCGTACCAGCTTTTGGGCAGCCTCCTGGATGCTTGGGTACACCCCAACGCCGTACCCTGCCAGAATGGCCGCGCCCAGCGCGGTGGCTTCCTTTACCACGGGCACCTTCACCGGGAGCCCCATCACATCGGCGACGATTTGGCACCACAGCGGGCTTTTGGATGCACCGGACGCGAATATGATCTCCTCCGGCATTCCGCCGCCGGCCTCCCGCACCAAATCCATATGTCCCCTGGTGACCAAGGCGGCATTTTCCATGATGGCGCGGTAGAAGGTGTAGCGGTTGAACTTCAAGGGATCAAAATCGAAGTTGCCGAAGGTCGGCGCGGCGTGACGCCAGGAGATGTAGTTCATCACATCGGAGAAGGAGCACATCATGCCATGGCAGCCGGCGGGCACCTTTTCCGCTTCCCGGTTCATCAATTGGTAGGGATCAAGGCCCAGCTTTACGGCCTCTTCCTTTTCCGCCTGGCAGAAGGCGTCCCTGTACCAGCGCATGGCCAGGCCCGGCATGAAGGCGATGGCTTCATGCTGCCACAGCCCGGGCACGGCGTGGCAGTTGACCCTCACGCGGCAATCAGGATCGGTGGCAGCGCTTTTCGTATTGAATTCATACTGCCAGAAGCTTCCCCCGAAAACGGCGGCCTGGTTGGGTTTTGTAAGCCCGACACCCACGCAGCCCAATTGCGCGTCGCCGCCGCCGGTGACCACCGGGGTACCTTCCTTAAGCCCTGTTTGCGCGGCGCCTTGCGCGTTCACCTGGGCTACCACCGTGCCGCACTCCAGCGCCTTGGGGAAAATGTGATCCTTCAGGCCGCAGCGCGCGGCGATGGAGGCATCCCAATCCCTGCTTTCCAGGTTGAAGACGCCCGTGGTGCAGCCGTTGCTGGGCTCGCTGGCCATCACACCGGTCAGCCTGTAAATGAGCCAGTCGTTGAACATCGACAGGACGGCCGTCTTTTCATAGACCTCGGGCATCTTGTTTTTGACCCAGAGGAGCCTTGGCAGCGCGCCTAGGGCGTAGGTCTGGCCGGATATGCCGTACAGCTCCTTTTCCAGCGCAGGGTCAAGCTGCTTCAATTGGCCCACCTCGTCGCCGCTGCGGGCATCGACGTTGGCGCAGGCCCATATCTCCCGGCCCTCCCCGTCATAGAGAACGATGCCCTCCCGCATACAGGTGGTGGAGATGCCTGCAATCTCCCCGGCCGGAATCTTCGTCTCCGCCAGCACTTCGCGGATGCAATCGCATGCCAGTCCCCAGTTGTTAATCCAATCAAAGTCCATGCTGCCGGGGTACCGCGGGTCCTCCCTGTGAAACCATTCCTTCTGCACGCAGCCCAATTGACGTCCGGCCGTATCAAAAAGAACGGCGCGCACGCTTCCCGTGCCGGCATCAAGCGCCATGAGGTATTTTCCCGCCATGAAAATCCTCCCCTCCCTTATATACGCATGGCTGCTCCGGCTCCCCGGAGGGAGCCGGAGCAAATATTAATCTCCCTCCGCCAGACTGATGGCGGTAGGCTCGTCTGTAATCAATACGTTCAGGTACTTGCCCCGCAGCGTGGCGCGTATGGCGTCCACCTTGGCTTCCCCGGCGGCCACGCCGATCACGTTTTTCAATTCCCGCAGCGTGTGAAGCGGGGTGCTGATCAGCCGGTCCTCCACGGGGCATTCCACAAGCTCCCCATCCTTGTTGATGAAGTGGCTCAAAACGTCGCCCACGGCCCCCTTCATGCTCAGGTACAGGAAGTCGTTTTTGCTCAGTATGCCGGATTTGATTATGGTGGCCGATTCGTGCATGGAGCCGATGCCGACCACGGATATGGAGGCCAGGCGCACCATCCTGGTAATTTCCAGCACGGAGGCTTCCTCGCGCATGGCATCCGCCATCTCCCTGGAGCTGGCCAAAAGCGGTGCAGGCATCAGGTACAGCTTTGCGTTAAATACGTTGGAGCGTGTATCGGGCAGGTAGTAGTTGACGCCGCCGGTTAGCGACACGCAGGAAATGGGGTCCTGGGCCATGGTGGCCAGGTTGTTCAAGACCCGGCTGGGCGTGTCGCCGTAACCGATGTTGATGAAGCTGTTTTCTGACAGCCTGTCTCTAACGTACATGGCGGCGGCCTTGGCGATGTTTTCGTTGACCTCCGTCCGGCCCGGCATGGCCGGCACCACAAATACATCCTTCAGGCCATAGCGCTCCATCAGCGTTTTTTCCAATTGTATGCGGTCCACGCCGTCCTGACGCAGCTTGAACTGTATGATGCCCGTCTCTCGGGCCTTCTCCAGCAGCTTGATCACGCGCAGCCTGCTTACGCCCAGCACGTCGGCGATCTGCTGCTGGGTCATGTTCTCAAAATAATAGTACCAGGAGGTCTTGATCATCAGGGACTCTTCGTAGTTCATGCTGCCTCTTTCCCGGTTTGCCCGCTGCCGAAATCTCCTGGCATCCTGGCATTCCACAAAGATTACAAAAGTTCAATGGACAATCTTATGTTCGTTTAGAGAAAGTATATCATCATTGGTTTCGTATGTCAATCAAGAATCAGAAACTATTCTAATGAAGATTCAATCAATAGATATAATAGAAGAACTCAAGCTAAATATGGCAAATATGGAGAAGAAAGCGTGGACAAGATTGCCCATGCTGTCCATTGTGTTTGATTCGGGAAAGAAATTTTGGCTGGAACAGTTGACAGACCCGTACAAATGGCGTATGATAAAACAAACATTCAAATATTCGCGGTGCGAACAAATGTATAACTTGATCATGGAGGCCTCAGAGTGAGCGAAACGACGGGCGCGGTAAGCGAAATGATGATTTCTGTGCATGGCATCCGCAAGGCCTTCGGGCTGAACGCGGTGCTCAAAGGCATCAATCTTTCCGTTGCAAGCGGCGAGGTTATGGCGCTCATCGGCGGCAATGGGGCCGGCAAGAGTACCCTGGTCAAGATACTCATGGGAATTTATCAGCCGGACGACGGTGAGGTGCGCATCAAAGGGCAGCCCGTACGCTTAAGCCGCCCCTCCGTAGCCCTTGCCCACGGCGTATACCTTGTACCCCAGGAACCCATGCTCTTTCCCAACATGACGGTGGAAGAAAACATCATCATGGGCTTCAAGGAGAAAAAGAGCAAGCTGCATAAAAGGCTGGCGGAATTGATCGGGCAATTGGACTGGAAGCTGGATTTAAACCGCAAGGCGGACAGCCTGTCCATCGCCGAGCAGCAATTGGTGGAGATTCTTCGCGGGCTCATGCGGGATGCCCGCATCCTTATCCTGGATGAACCCACCAGCTCGCTTACCTTCAACGAAGTCAACTCTCTGTTTGAGATCATCCGGGATTTGAAAGCCAAGGGCATCAGCCTCATCTATATTACCCACCGCCTGACGGAAGTGTTTGAGATTGCCACCCACGTGGCCATCATGCGCGACGGCGTAATCACCCTTTCCGGCCCCGTAAGTGAATTCACCAGGGCGATGCTGGTAAAGGGGCTTCTTCCTCCGGACATGAAGGAACGGGAATGTATCGGCGACAACTGCGGTGTGCCCGTTGAAAGAACCGGTGAGCCTGTGCTGAAGGTGGAACACCTGACGGGCTTTGGCTTCAAGGATGTCAGCTTTGAGGTGTATCCCGGCGAAATACTGGGCTTGGCCGGCGTGGTCGGCGCGGGCCGCACGGAGCTGGCCACCACCATCTTCGGCCGCGATACAGTCAAAAGCGGCAGGATTTACTTGGGCGGCAAGGATATCACCGGCATGAACACCAGGCAGGTGATGGACCTGGGTCTAAGCTACGTGGCGGAGGACAGGTTTTTAAACGGCATCTTCCGCATCAGCGACGTGGCGGCCAATACCTCCGCCGCCTGCCTGGACAGGATGAGCAAGCTTCTCATGAACTTCAAGGAAGAGAAAAAACTCACCGCGGAGTTTGTAAAAAGCTTCCGCACCAAGGTCACCGGCCAGGATCAGGTGATGAGCTCCCTCTCCGGCGGCAATCAGCAAAAGGTGATTATCGCCAGGGCCCTTTCGCTCCGGCCCAAGGTGCTGATCCTGGATGAGCCTACCCGCGGCATCGACGCTGCGGCCCGCGGCGATGTGTACGCCATCATACAGCAATTGAAGGAGCAGGGCTTGGCGATATTGATGATTTCTTCCGACATGGAGGAGATTGTGGAATTAAGTGACCGGGCCGTGACCATGTACAGCGGCAGGATCAACCGCAGCTTCCAGCGCCAGGACATCAACCAGGATAACCTGATGGCAGCCGCCTTCGGGGTGGATGAAAGGAGGGAGGTGCTTGCTTAACAAGCCGCAAACCCTTGGCAAGACAAGCGTCCTTCTGCTCAAGAAGCTGCTGAAGGTTCGCGAGCTGACCTCCGTCCTCTTTCTGGTGTTTCTGTTCGTGGGCGTGGGTCTGGTGAATGCCAACTTTCTGACCTTTCAAAACATCATGCTGTCGTTAAACAGCGGCGTGGTATACACCATCATCGCCATCGGCATCGCTTTAGTCATCATCACCGGCGAGATTGACGTTTCCGTTGGCGCCACCATGGGCATGAGCGCGGCGGTGTTCGCCACCCTGATCCGGGATGGTTCCAACTGGACAGTAGCCGCCCTGATCGCTGTCAGCATCGGTCTGGTGATCGGCCTTGTTAACGGTGTGGGCGTGACGGTGCTCCGCATTCCTTCCATTATTATGACGCTGGGGTTAAGCGGCATCGTCCGGGGCCTGATGTACGTGTACACCGAAGGCAAGTGGGTGGAGAACCTGCCCGCAGGCTTCAAGGCGCTGGCCCAGGTAAGTGTAGGGCCCATCACGCTGTTTTACTTGTCCGCGCTGGTGTTTATGGTAATCGTCCATATCATTCTCACCCGCACCAAAAAGGGCCGGTATCTGGCCGCGGTGGGGGATAACCTGGGCGGCGCGACGCTGCTTGGCATTCCGGTCACAGGCGTGAAGGTGGCAAGCTTCGCGCTGTGCGGCATGCTGGCCGCGGCAGGCGGCATCCTGTATGTAAGCCGGGTAGGCTTTGTAACGCCTACCGCCGGCAGCGGGTATGAAATGAAGGTCATCGCGGCCTGCGTGCTGGGGGGCATCAGCCTGACCGGCGGCGTGGGCTCTGTGATCGGCGCTGCGGTAGGCGCGGCCATCATGGCCTCCATCAGCCGTGTGCTGGTATTCCTGAAGTTTTCATCCGACTACGACAACACCATCACCGGCATCCTGCTGATTACCATCGTGGTGGCGGACGCGCTTTTGCAGCGCCAGGCGAAGGAGCGTGCCAGACGGGCGCGCCTTGTGGCCCGGACCGCCCATGGCGACGATGTATCGGGGGAGGCGCACCATGGATAAGCTCCGGCTGAAGAAACTGCTGAAACGCTGGGAACTGTACCTTTTGCTGATGCTGGTGGCCGAGATCCTGATCTTTGGCCAAATCAATCCCAAGTTCCTGATGCCGCGGGTACTGCTTGGCAGCATCAACGACTTCATGTCCATCTGCATCATCTCCCTGTTTGTGACCTTTGTTTTGATCACCGGGGGCATGGACATACAGTCCGGTTCCATTGTCGGCCTTACCTCCATTACCATCGGCGTCCTGTGGAACGACGCCGGCATGAGCATCTGGCTGGCCAGCGGCCTGGGGCTTTTAGTCGGCGCGCTGTGCGGCATGCTCAGCGGATTCTTTGTGGCCTATACGGGCGTGCAGCCCATGGTGGTTACGCTGGGCGGCTCCTTCCTCTATTCCGGCCTGGCCCTGGCGGTAACGAACTTCTCTACCACCGAAGCCTACAAAGGCATCAGCGGATTCCCCGAGGCCTTCACCAAAATGGCCAAGGGCCGCATTGACAAGGTGATCCCGTACCAGCTGTTCATCTTCTTGGGACTCATCCTGCTGGCATACATCCTGCTCCACCGCTTAAAGTACGGGCGCAAGGTGTTCCTGTGCGGTGTCAATCGTAGCGCGGCCTCCTACTGCGCCATCAAGACAAAGCGCATCGTCATGAGCACCTACATGCTCTCCGGCATGAGCGCCTCCCTGGCCGGCATCCTTTTAACAGCCTACCTTGGCACCGCCAAGGCGGACCTGGGCAAGGAGCTGACGCTGCCCATCATCACCGCCGTAGTGCTGGGGGGAACCTCCAACCTGGGCGGCAGCGGAAGTGTCATCGGCACGGCCCTGGCAGCATTATTGATCGGGGTACTGCGCTTCGGGCTTTCCATGGCCGGGGTCAGCACCCAATACCTCGATATCCCGGTGGGCGTACTTCTGGTGGTATCCGTGGCGATCCGGTTCGCCATGCAGAATTCCAGGGTCCAAATTTTCTTCCACCGGCTCTTCCACAGGCGGGAATCCATCCGCAAATAGGCGGAATTGTCCAAGGAATGCCGGAAAATATCCGGTCCCAACCATGTTGTTATCGCGCGTTCGCAGGGCCGCGCGGTAAAATAGAAAGTTCAGGAGGGGTTAATTCATGAAACGTTTCCTTTCCAGGCTGCTGGTTGCCCTGATGGCAGTTGTGATGCTGACGGGTATCGTCGCCGCTTCCGCTGCCGACATCACCGTTGTGTTCGTACCCAAGCTCACCGGCAACGCCTTCTTTGAGAGCGCCAATGTGGGCGCCCAGGACTACGCCGCCAAGATCGGCTTCACCGTCAAGTATGACGGCAGCCCCGAAGCCGCTGTGGCCAACCAGGTTACCGTCATCAACAACGCCATCCAGCAGGGTGCTGACGCCGTGTGCGTTTCCTCTCTGGATGCCACGGGTCTGGACGCTGTCATGAAGGAAGCCAAGGATGCCGGCCTGGCCGTCGTCACCTGGGACTCCGACGTTTCCGGCGATGCCCGCACCGTGATGGTTTCCCAGGGCACCCCCGACATCCTGGGCAAAATGCTGGTGGACATGCTGGCTGATTCCTTGAAGAACCGCGGCAAGGATCCCGCTGTGGATGCCATCAAGTACGCCTGGCACTATTCCCAGGCCACCGTTGCCGACCAGAACTCCTGGCAGGTAGCCGGCGAAGCCTACATCAAGGCCATCTACCCCAACTGGGTCAACGTTGCCCCCGACAACTACTACAGCGAGCAGGATGCCGAAAAGGCCATCACCATCGGCGAATCAATCCTGACCGCCCATCCCGACATCGACGGCATCATCTGCAACGACTCCACCGCGCTGCCCGGCCAGGCGCAGGCCGCCCAGAACCTGGGTCTGGACAAGACCAAGGTTTCCATCACCGGCTTTGCCGCCCCCAACTCCATGAAGGACTATTGCCGCGCCGGTATCCTCGAGCGCTGGGGCCTGTGGGATTGCAAGGTCCAGGGCGCCCTGGGCTGCTACCTGGCCTACTACCTGGCCAGCGGCAACACCATCAAGGTCGGCGACAAGATCGACGTGCCTGAAATCGGCACCGTGGAAGTGATGCCCAACACCGTGCTGGATGCCAACGCCTACACCGCTGAGGATTCCGGCGTGGTGCTCCTGCCCGAGCGCGTTGTGTTCACCGCCGAAAATATGGACAACTTCAACTTCTAATACCCACGTTTAATACGCAACCCTGTCCCATTATCAGCAGGTGTGGCCGCGACCCTGCATCGCGGCCACACTTACGCATATTATCTTGCCGTGTTTTAAAGGAGGATGACCCGAATGCCGGATATTGAAGCACTCAAAGTCGCCAAGAACTACCGCGTGGATGAACCCTTTGCCAATCAGGGGGGCTTTCATGTGAAGGGTTCCAACAACCTGGATTGGGGCATGAAAAAGCACCTGTCCAACATCTTTGATCCCAAGAGCGGCAATACGGTTATGTTTGCCTTTGACCACGGATATTTCATGGGATCGACCGCCGGCCTGGAACGGCTGGACATCGTGATTCCGCAGCTGATCCCCAGCATCGATGTGCTGATGGGAACAAGAGGCGCGCTGCGCTCCTGTGTGCCGCCGGACTGCCGCAAGGCCGTGGCGCTGCGCGTATCCTCCGGCTCCTCCATGCTGGATGAGGATTTGAGTCATGAAGTCATTGCTGTGGACATCGAGGATTCCATCCGCATGAATGCGGACTGCCTGGCGGTGCAGACCTTTATCGGCGCTGATGGACAATTGTCCAGTATCGATAACCTGAGCCGCACCATCAACTTAGGTTATCGCTACTCCATCCCCACCCTGGGCGTGGTGGCTGTGGGCAAGAACATGGAGCGAACCGACCGCTTCTTCAAGCTGGCTACCCGTATTGTGGCGGAAATGGGCGCGCACATCATCAAGACCTATTACTGCGACAACTTTGAAGAAATCGTGGCTGCCTGCCCCGTGCCCATCGTGGTGGCCGGCGGCAAAAAGCTTTCCGAGCCCGACGCCCTCACCCTGGCCTACCGTTCCATGCAGGGCGGCGCCCGGGGCCTGGATATGGGCCGGAACATCTTCCAGAGCGAGCATCCCGTAGCGATGGCGGAATCCATCCGCAAGATCGTGCACGAAGGCTATACCGATAAGCAAGCCTATGAGTTCTACCTGGAAGAGGCCAACAAATAACCTTTTTGTGAATTCCCTGAGCCGTCTCCGCACGATTGCGTGCGGAGGCGGTTCTTTTGATTAGGGACTCAAAAATAGCCATAGCTTCATGCGGCAAAATGTCACCATATTTGGTTTATTTTAGATATTTACTGCATGTACAAACGCCTTGCGCAAGATTATAATGACACAAGGCAATCATTGAGACTGCATAAGAGGATGGTGTCCCATGGCGCTGATTGAAGTCCGCGATTTGAAAAAAACATTTGAGTATACCAAAAAAGAGGAAGGCATGAAGGCCTCCTTTAGAAGTCTTTTCCACCGGGAGAAGCTGTACAAACATGCCGTGAAGGGTATTGATTTCTCGCTGGAGAAGGGCGAGATGGTTGGCTTTTTGGGCCCTAACGGCGCGGGGAAAACCACTACACTGAAAATGCTTTCCGGCATTCTCTTTCCCACTGCCGGTCACGCCTCCGTCATGGGCTATGTGCCCTGGGAGCGGAAAAAGGATTTCAAAATGCGTTTTGCCATCGTCATGGGGCAAAAGAGTCAATTGTGGTGGGACCTGCCTGCCGTGGAATCCTTTGCGCTAAACCGCCACATTTACGAAATCAACGAAGCCGAGTACCGCAAGACGTTGGGCGAACTGACGGAACTTTTGGACGTCAAGCATTTGATGGGCGTGCAGGTTCGGCGGCTGTCGCTGGGCGAGAGGATGAAGATGGAGCTCATCGCCTCGCTTTTACACAAGCCCGAGGTGATGTTCCTGGATGAGCCCACCATCGGCCTGGACATTATTTCTCAAAAACGCATCCGGGAGTTTCTGCGCAGCTACAACCGGGAGAAGCAAACCACGGTACTGTTGACCAGCCATTCCATCAGTGATATCGAGGACCTGTGCCGCCGCACCATCGTTGTGGCCGACGGAGCCATCGCCTATGACGGGGAGCTGAAAAAGATCAACGGCCTGTTCGGCGAACGTAAGCGCATACAGGTCACCTTTGAAACCGAGGAAGCGGCGCAAATGGACCTCAGCCGCTACGGGATATTGTGCAGCCGGGAGGGCATGCAGGCGGTTATTGAAGTGGATCGGGACCAGGTGCGCGAAATTTCCCGCACGATGCTGGAAACGCTGCCGGTAACGGATTTCAATATCGGGGATATTCCCGTGGAGGAGGGCATAGCGCGGCTGTATACGGGGGGGAATGGGCAATGACCCTGAGAAAATACCTGTACTCCTTTGGCCTTGGGCTCAAGGAGACCATGGCTTACCGGGCGGATTTCTGGATGGGGCTGGCCAGCGCGGCCTTCCCCATCATCATTCAAATCTTTATGTGGCAGGCGCTGTACAAAGGCGCGGGGTCCGATGCGCTCTTCGGCCGGGAATATCATCAAATGCTGGCCTACTCCGTTTCGGCGGCCATCTTGTGGCGGCTTTTGCGCACGGGCTTTGAGTACGACATCAACGACGATATCAAAAACGGCGGCCTGAGCAAATATGTCATCCGGCCAGTGGGCTATCTCCCTTACCGGCTTAGCTGCTTTCTGGGGCAGAAAATCGGCGTGCTGCTGGGCGGATTGATTCTCCTGGCCCTGGCGCTTACCGGTGTCGGGCTGTACTTTCACGCTTCGCCGGTACAGCTTTCCGGTGTGCTTCTGTTTATCCCGGTACTGCTGGGCGCGCTGATATTGAACTTTTTGATTTTCTTCTGCGTGGGCATGTGGGCTTTCTGGCTGTCGGAGATCGGGTTTTTGTTCGAGGCCGTGCGCATTGTCATCGTGGTACTCAGCGGCGGCATCTTTCCCCTGGAGATATTCGGGGATACTGTATGCAGGCTTTTGAAATTCCTGCCCTTTGCCTATGCTGTTGGCTTCCCGGTGGATGTGCTGGTGGGCACGGTGACCGGCACAGCGGTGTTGGCGGGAATTGCATCCCAAATGATCTGGATCGTGCTGATGACATTGATCAGTTGGCTTTTGTGGAACCTGGGCTCGAAAAAATTCCTGGCGGCGGGAGGCTGATTGCATGAAGGAGATCAAGAAGCACCTGGCCTTGTGGGGCATTTTAATGAAGAACAGCCTCATGGGCCAATTGGAATACCGCATGAATTTCTTTACCGGCATCGCCATGGAATTGGGGTACTTTCTGGCCAAGATTGTGTACATGATTGTAATCTACAAAACCGGCGTACCCATCAACGGACTGACGCCAGACGAGGTGCTGGTGTTCTTCGGCACTTACATGATCGCCACCGGCCCTTACGCCGGCATGTATATGATGAACCTGTTCGGCATCGGCCGCCAGGTGCAGTCGGGGGAGCTGGATTTGCTGCTGGTCAAGCCCGTGTCCCTGCAGTTCATTTTAACACTCAAGCGCAGCGACATCGCCCTTTTCACGGTGGATGTGCTGCTGGGCATCGTGGCGGTGGTGATCGGCCTTGTCCGCATGGCGGTGCCGGTAGGCGTGCTGGATGTGCTGGGGTACATGGGGTATCTCATCACCGGCTCTTTGATCGCTTATGCCATGTTCCTTCTGCCGCAGGTACTGGCCTTCAAGCTCATCAAGACCAATTCCCTGGCCGGGCTGGTGGACAGCTCCTGGGATTTTAACAATATGCCCATGGGCATTTATAGCCGGCTCATCCAGCAGATCGGCGCCTTCGTGCTGCCCATCTTTGTGATTACCAATTTTCCAGCGCTGTTCATTCTCAAAAAAATGGAGCCGCTGTATGCCGTGTGGGGCATCGCGGGGCCGTTTATCTGGCTGTTTTTGACCAGCTATCTTTTTAACCTGGGACTCAAGCATTATCAAAGTGCCAGCAGCTAATGGAGGTGCCGTTATGCTTCAAAATGTGGAGCAGATGCTTCTTCTCGAATACGGCATTAAAGCGCTGTCCCTTGAGGCGGTACCCGCGGGCTGGTCCGCCTCCGCATGGAAGGTGCATACGGGCAGCGGCGACTATTTTTTGAAGGTGTACGATAAAAACAAGCCATCCACCAAGGGGTGGGTGGAGCGGATCGATGCGTATATGCCAGCTGTCCTTTGGCTGAATGAAAACACCAGGCTGCGCGGGAAAATGATAGCGCCTATCCTTGCCAAGGACGGGGCGTATAAAAAGGAAGACGCGGATTATCTGTACATGGTGTTTCCTTTTATATATGGGCAAACCATCGGCGGTGGACGATTAAGCCCTGGCCAGGCGCGCGAAATCGCGCAGATTGTTGCCGAACTGCATCAATATGATACCGGGATACCGGTGAACACAACAAGCTTGCGTGAAACCTTTGATGTTTCCTTTTGCACTGACTTGGCCGGCTGGCTGGAGAATACGCACCAGGTAGATCCGATGGATGATGTGTTTACCGAGCATAAGAAAGAACTGATATATGCCATCGCAGCCCTTGAAAGGGAAGCAGCCTCTTTGCGTAACGCTCCCATACGTTATGCCCTATGCCACACGGACATACACGGCTGGAACCTGATGCAAGGGGAAAGCCTTTTCCTCATCGACTGGGAAGGGTTGAGGCTCGCGCCGGTGGAGGCCGATCTTTTTTCCTTTACGGACACCTTCTTTTTCGCGGACGCGTGGCAGGATTTTATGGCCGTCTACCAGGCCGCGCATCAGGATTACCGGGTCAATGAGGACGCGATGTGTTTTTTCAGGCTGCGCCGCAGGCTGGAGGATATTCACGCGTTCGCGCAGAGCATCCTTAAGGATAATCTGTCGCGTGAGGAGAAGGACAAGGCGCTTCATTACCTGAAACAGGAATGTGGTCTTTTGCATGGCATGCAATAGCGACAGGCTTTTAATGGTGGATGTGTTCCTTATTTCTGAAGAAGAGGGCTTAAACTGACCTCCCCCTCCTCATAAACGATATCCGCAAGACGGCCATTGCTTTTCATTTCAAATTGCGTAAAGCTATCCATGCTTGTTATCTCTGCGTCATACAGGGATAGGCCGCCAAATCCATTCTTCGCCACAATCAGCTCCCTGTTGACGTGCATGTATTCTATAGGAACCATCTGTTTGGGTACAGGGTCAAAATACGCTACATGCGAGCGGTGCAGGCCGTAGCCGAAGGAAAAGGTGAAGATCAGCTCCTGCTTGCCATCGCCATTCAGGTCGCAAAGCTCCATGCTGGTTACGCCAAAGCCGCCCGACCCCACACCCAGGGGATATACAATGCCGTCGTATAAAAGATATGACTCGCAGGAGGCATCATATTTGAAAACCGAGTAACCGGTGGCTTCCTTCATACCGGCCGGCGTGATGTTATAGCAGGTATCCTTGTCATAACGTGTGTTATAATCCCCTTGCAAAGCCAGAAACTCCTCCACACCATCCTGTGTACCGGTAATGGCAACGGCGGCCGGTATTTCGCCTTCATATCGTTCCACCTGATAGATGCTCCAGATATATTCGCTTTTCAATTTGCCGGTGCTGTCCTTGCGGACCTGCGCCAGCCATATTTCGTCATCCAAGAAGTACAGCCGGTAGACTATACCTTCTGAAATGTTTGAAATGATATACTGGCGGCGTTCCTGGAAAGCTGTGATATCGGGAATTCCGAAGCCCTCCATCAGGAAGCTGCTCTGAAATGCCGCATCGCTGAATGCCTCCTGCTGACAAGTAACCTGCATGCTTCTCCTGTTCGCGTTTTGATCTGTAATGAAGAAGGTATCCTTTGATATTTCGTAGTACTCCTCAAACCCATCAAGCGCAAGGAAAGAACTGAGCGGATTCATATAGATCTGCTTTTTGAAGGCGTATGTACCGTACACCTCTTCCCGTGTGACGTCTGCCGATACCATGGTCGGTACTTTCATGCCCTCAGCAAAGGCTGCCGCGTAAAACAGCATCAATACGAACGCAAGGATTGCAAATTTCTTCAAGCCGCTATACCTCCCGGCGGTTTATTCCGCCTTTGTTTATAGAACGAATCAAAATGGGAAACATTGCATGATGGGGGGCGTTTCTCATGATGCGCCTGCGGACAATTGGCGGTATTCAAAGTCCGCTCAGTATGCTATAATAAAAAGGTTATTATCATGAGGGGATTTTGGTTGAAGATATGATCAGCGCACAGGGAATATCGCTTCAATATGGCGGCAGGGAATTGTTCAAGGACGTCAGTGTGCAGTTCACCGCAGGCAACTGCTACGGCCTGATCGGCGCCAACGGCACGGGAAAGTCCACGTTTTTAAGAATACTCTCCGGAGAACTGGAGCCCACCCGCGGCGAGGTGAGCATAAAGCCGGGCGAGCGCCTTGCGGTTTTGCGGCAGGATCACTTTGCCTTTGACGAGCATACGGTTATCGATACCGTGCTGATGGGCCATAAAAGGCTTCATGAGATCATGGTGGAAAAAGAAAAGCTGTACAGCAAGCCTGATTTCAATGACGCCGACGGTCTGCATTTGGCTGACCTGGAAGGAGAGTTTGCCGAGCTGGACGGCTGGAACGCCGAAACCAACGCGGAAATTCTATTGAACGGCCTGGGCATTGCCGGGGCGTACCACCAAAGGAAGATGGCGGAGCTGGACGGCCCCTACAAGGTGAAGGTTCTGCTTGCCCAGGCGCTGTTTGCCACACCGGACATATTGCTCATGGATGAGCCTACCAACAACCTGGACCTGCACGCCATCAAATGGCTGGAAGAGTTTTTGATGGATTTTCCCAACACCGTGATCGTGGTCTCCCATGACCGCCACTTTTTGAATCATGTCTGCACCCACATTGTGGACATCGACTTTGGCAAGATTCAAATGTACGTGGGCAACTACGATTTCTGGTACGAGTACACGCAATTGGCGGCCAGGCAGGCCAGGGACCAGCGCAAGCGCAATGAGGAAAAGGCAAAGGAGCTGGAGGAGTTCATCCGCCGTTTCAGTGCCAACGCCTCCAAATCCCGCCAGGCCACCTCCCGCAAAAAGCTGTTGGATAACCTGCAAATGGAGAACTTTATCCCTTCCTCCCGCCGGTATCCGTTTATCCACTTTGACCAGAACCGGCAGGTGGGCAATGATGTACTGACTGTTAAAAATATAAGCAAGACGGTGGGCGGCCGAAAAGTGCTGGACAACGTCAGCTTCCTGGTCATGCCCGGCGACAAAATCGCCTTCACCGGTAAGGATGAACTGGCCCGCACCACCCTGTTCCAAATATTGATGGGCGAGATGGAACCCGACGAGGGCGAGTTCAAGTGGGGGGTCACCACCAGCCGGGCGTATTTCCCGGCTGACAGCACGCAGTATTTCAGCGGCGTGGAATATACGCTGGTGGATTGGCTGCGGGAATTTTCCGAAGACAAGCATGAGGTGACCATCCGCGGCTGGCTGGGCCGGATGCTGTTCTCCGGCGAGGAGGCCTTAAAGCAGGCCAAGGTTCTCTCCGGCGGCGAGCGGGTGCGCTGCATGCTGGCCAAGATGATGGTGCTGGGCGCCAATGTGCTGATCATGGATGAACCCACCAACCACCTGGACCTGGAATCCATTACGGCCCTCAATGAAGGCATGGCAGAGTTCAAGGGCACCATGCTCTTTACCTCCCGCGACCATCAGGTGATGCAGACGGTTGGCAACCGCGTGATCGAGATCATTCCCGGCGGCATCATTGACCGCCGCGAGAGCTTTGACGATTACCTGGATTACAAGGAAGCCCTGGAGAACGGGAATGCGGCCGGCTGAGCCTGACTCATCCAGAAACAGAGCATCATCTGGTTCACATATCGAAGAAGGGAAAGCAGCCGTTGGGATGCTTTCCCTTTGTTATACCCTATCATAAAAGGGTCTTCCTACTCAATTTGTATGGCCAGTTCCTCCGCCTCGATGGCCAGCTCGATGCAGCGGAAAACAAGCTCCTGATCCATGGCCGTGTCCGTCCTGTCCAGGCAATCCCTGATCAGGCGGCCGAAATAGGGGAAGCCGTAGGCGCCGGCCGCGTGGATGCGGTGTTCCCCATCCTGGTTGACCCAGATTACCTGGTCGCCTTCCTTGCTTTGGGCCACATCGATGTACTTGCGCAGCTCAATATACCCGTCCGTACCCAGGATGAAGGTGCGCCCGTCGCCCCAGGCGGCAAGGCCGTCGGGGGTGAACCAGTCCACCCTGCAGTAGCCGGACGCCCCGTTGTCGCACTGCAGCGTCACATCGCCGTAATCCTCCAGCTCCGGGTACTGCTTGTGATGGTAGTTGGCCACGCGGCTGGATAGTATTTTTCCATCCCTCGCGCCGGAGAAATACAGAATCTGCTCAATTTGATGGCAGCCGATGTCCGTAAGGATGCCGCCGTACCGCTCTTTTTCAAAGAACCACTGGGGGCGCTTGTCAAGGCCGGCCCGGTGGGGACCCATACCCATCACCTGGATCACGCGGCCTATGGCGCCCTGCCGCAGCAGCTCCTCCGCGCAGACGGCGGCTTCCACATGCAGCCGCTCGCTGTAGTAAACGGCATACTTGCGGCCCGTTGTTTTCACGGCCTCCCTGGCGGCAAGAACCTGTTCCTTGGTTGTAAAGGGCGGTTTGTCTGTAAAGTAATCCTTGCCGTGGGCTATTGCGTCCAGCCCCAGCGGCCCGCGGTCACAGGGGATGGCCGCGGAAGCGACCAATTGAATGCCGCTGTCCTCCAGCACCTGCGCTTTGCACGCGGCGGCCTTTACACTGGGATAGGCCTTTTGGAAAGTGGCCACCTTTTCAGGGTCGGGGTCGTATACCAGGGCGATCTCCGCCCCGGCTTCCTGAAGGCCGTTGCACATGCCGTATATATGGCCGTGATCCAGGCCGATGACGCCCACCTTGAATTCACCAGGACCGCAGACCAGGGCGGCTGCTCCTTTGGGGGCGTAATTCTGCCCATCCGATTTTTTCTGCACTTCATTGCCTCCTTCATGCTCACGCGAACAACCATCTGCTGATAGTATAGGGGATGGATGGGCCTGGCGCAATAAAATCCAAAAAAATGCTTCTGCGAGACTTCGCAGAAGCTATATTAATTTGGATGCCTACTGAATGTTGAAGGCTTTGAGAAGCTTGTCCGTTTGAACCTTGTTTCCCTTGCTGTCCTCCGTTTCCACCTTGGCAAAAACCCAGCCGGGGATTGCATTGGGATCGGCGCCCGCGTCTGCAAAGGGCCTGGGGTCCAGCACAAACACGATGTCCTTGTCATTGGTTTGAACATCCTTGGCCCATTCAAACATGTGGCCGCCGCCAAGGCTGATGCCGTAGTGGTCCAACGCGGCATGGTAGCCGATGCTGTCCCTGCTGTATTGCACGATCTGCCCATAGGCTTTCATCGGGGTAGCTTCCCCTTCATAGCTTGGCGGTTTACTGCCCAGGTCCGTGCCGATGACCAGCAGACCTTCGTGGATTATGTCCTCCGGCACCCTAGTGGTATCCAGGCCGGCCTCCACAAAGGGCGCGATATTCGTTTCCAGCCAGACATCGTATGCCGAATTGCTGAAGTCATTGCTCCATAGAAACCTGGCGCTGCCGTCTGGCGCTTCCAGCGCATAGCCGCCGATGTTTTCATCCGGCACAACGCGGTCCGGCATGCCATTGATGATTGCTTCGAAGGAGGTTGTGGAATCCCGGGCCACCACATCCAGGGACCGGCATGCGGAAAGCGGCAGGAGCAAAAGAAACCAAAGCGCCAGCAGATGCTTTCTTTGCATGCTTCCTTCTCCTTTCAGGCCGGCGGCTCAAAGCGCGCCAATCCTTTATGAAAGAAGCTTGCCCACTGCGGTGCAATTTGTTGCTCTTTTTTGTGATTTAGTTGCAGCAGCCACCCGGCAGCAATGGGAACGCGTCAGGGTCCTCGGTCGCTTCCGGGCTTAATACAAAGGCGGAAAAGTCGGTAACGGGGGCTTCGGTGCTCTGCCCCGCGGCGTCGGCCGGCGCGGTGGCAGATGCATCCTCATTTTCCACAACGGTGATGTTGCTGCGGATCATACCCATCCAGCACGAATAGCTGAACGTGCCCGTGCGGGTTGGCGTGAACTCGATGACATTGTCGCCCGTCTGCAGCTTTTTTTCAATTTTGTATTCGGGGATCACCAGCGCGTTATTGCAGCCGTTGATGCTGCCCTTGGGGGCCTTGATGGTCCATTTGACGGGGACGCCCGCCTTGACCGTAATAGCCGGATAACCGTAGCCGGTCAGCTCGGATGTGATCTCCTGCACGTTTTCCTGTGCGGCAGCGGACGGGGCCTGCGTTGCGGTCGCGGAGGAGGAGGGGACCGGCGTGCTTTCAGCCTTTGCCTCCGTCCGGGAGGGCTCGCTCTGCGCCACGCCAGTGCTTGTGCCGATGCCCGACAGAGCCAGGCCGTTTTGGAACATCGAAATGCCCATCACCACAACCAGCACAGCGCCGGCGGTGACCATATATTTGGTGAACCTACGGCTCAAAATGGAGGACAGCGCGCCAAGGATAAACATCAGCGGCACGGTGCCCAGGCTGAACAGCAGCATGGCTAACGCCCCGCCCCAGACGCTGCCGGTGGAAAGGGCATACAGCTGCATGGCCTGCAAGGGGCCGCAGGGCATCAGGCCGTTCAAAAGACCCACATACAGCGGGCTGTTGCTGCGTTTCTTTTCCTTGGCGATTTTTCTGCCCAGCGCTTTGGGCAGATGCGGCGTGAACCTGGCCAGCGCCGGCACCAGGCCCGAAAGGCTCAGGCCCATGAACACCATGAAAACGCCGGCCAGCAGCTGCACAAATCCCCGGGCCGTGCCGGAAAACTGCACCGCGGAGCCTATGGCGCCTACGATGCCGCCGATGACGGTATAGGAAATCACGCGGCCCAGGTTATATTTCAGGCTGGGCATGAAACCTGCAAAGCGGCCCTGGCCCCCCGCGCCCGCGATGCACTGGGACAGGTTGATGCCCCCGCACATGGCCACGCAGTGGACGGATGTCAATAGTCCGATGATAAACAGCATGCCATATCCGGTATCCTGCGAGGCCAGCGGAAAGAAATTGAAAACCTGGAACCAACCAAAGCGGGAACCCAGCAGAATAAAGGTCAGCATACTGGCCACGAGGCCGATGATCCTTACGGCTCCTGACCTTTTCACTTCCTGCTTTTCATTTGCTTCCACCTGGTAGCCCTGAGCCTCAACGGCTTTTTTAAACGCTTCCATAGATACTTGGGCAGGATCATAAGTAATTTCCACCGATCCATCCTTGACCTGGGCTCGCGCTTTTGCGACACCGGGCAGGGCAAGCAGTGCCCCCTCGATTCTCGTTTCGCAGCCTGTACAGGTCATGCCCTTTACCTGCAGTTTTTTTACGGCAGGGGTTTGTGACATGGTGTCACTCCTTTCCGGGATGCCGCTTAAGCATCCGTTCATCTGACCGAAAGAATAGCATCCGATTGTGGAGATTGTATGCAGACAAAAAAATAATAAAAGTGCATCCATCTGGACCTGATTTGGGAAGGGGTAGGGCGATTCGGAACCGCACACGAGAAACAATAAAAAGAATTTTTTACTTGATGTAAAAAAGACTTGACATTATGTAAAATAGGAGTTATATTAAGTGCGTCGTAATTGACAAATTGTAAAAAGGAGTGTGCCTAAAGTGTCTTATCAGGAAAAAAGAGCTATGGTATCGGTGTGTACGGGGGTTTTGCTTTTGGCTGCCTATGGCATCTGGGCGCTGGGCAAGGTCCGGGCGGGCATGGCCGCTCCGGATGATTGGAAATATTGGGCCGGGGCGATGCTGGTTTTCATCGGCATAGGGGTGGCCGCCACCATTGTCATCCAGATTGTGTTTCACATTCTTTTATCCATCGGCATCGCCGTGAAAAAGCAGATACGCACCGGCAAGGTGGACGATGGGGAAGTGGAAAAGGAAATCAAGCAGGAGATGGTGGAGGACGAGATGGATAAGCTGATCGGGCTCAAATCCATGCGGGCTTCCTTCAGCGTGGCGGGTTTCGGCTTTGTGGCCGCTCTTGCGGCACTGGCGCTGGGTTTCGCGCCTGCGGTGATGCTCAACATCCTGTTTGTGGCCTTCTTCCTGGGTTCCATCTGCGAAGGCATCCTGCAGATGTATTACTACAAAAGAGGGATTGCGCATGGCCGATAAGCTTGAAATCACAAACAACATCAGGAAGCTGCGCTTTTTTGCAAACGAGATGACGCAGCAGGAGCTGGCGGAAAAGGCGGGGGTCTCCAGGCAGACCATCATCGCGGTGGAGGCGGGGAAGTACGCGCCTTCCCTGGAACTGGCGTTTCGGATTGCCGATGCCTTTGGGGTGGCCATCGGCGAGGTGTTCGGGTATGAAAGGAAGGAATCTGTATGAGGTGCCTGATCGTGGTGTATTCGTACCATCATCACAATACGAAAAAGGTGGCCGGGGCGATGGCCGGCGTAACCGGTGCCGTTATTAGCAGCCCTGCGGAAACGCGGGCGGAGGAGCTTTCCCAATATGACCTCGTCGGCTTTGGCGCGGGCATCGACAGCGGAAAGCATTATCAGCCGCTGCTGGATTTCGCGCAAAGCCTGCCGGCGGTTTCGGGCAAAAAGTGCTTTGTCTTTTCCACAAGCGCCGTGCAGGGCGAAAGAAAGGTCAAAAAGGATCATGCGGCCCTGCGGGAGATACTGCAGTCGAAGGGGTACCGTGTCGTCGGAGAGTTCAGCTGCAAGGGCTACAACACAAACAGCTTTTTGAAGTATTTGGGCGGCATGAACAAGGATCGGCCCAACGAAGAGGATATCCGAAATGCCGGGATGTTTGCCAAGAGCATGATTATTGCCTAAGGACTCACGTAAAAAGGCGCAGCCGGTTGCGGACTGCGCCTTTTGCTGTATTCATACTCCGGAATGATTTCACGAGCATGAATCAATCAATGGCGTCAAAGGCTTGTTTGAGATCCCCGATCAGGTCGTCCACATGCTCGATACCTACCGACAGGCGGATGGTGCTGGGCCTGATGCCACTTTTGGGCAGTTCGGACTCCGTCATCTGGGAATGGGTGGTGCTGGCGGGATGGATCACCAGGGATTTCACATCCGCCACGTTGGCCAGCAGCGAGAAAATTTTGAGCCTGTCGATGAAGGCCTTGGCCTCCTTTGCGCCGCCCTTGATTTCAAAGGTGAAAATCGAGCCGGCACCCTTGGGGAAGTACTTGTCGTACAGCGCCTTGTAGCCGTTTTCGGGGAGCGAGGGGTGGTTCACATGGGCCACCTTGGGATGGTTCTTCAAAAACGCCACGATTTTCAATGTGTTGTACACATGGCGTTCCACCCGAAGCGACAGCGTTTCCAGCCCCTGCAGGAAGAGGAAGGAGTTAAGGGGGGCCAGCGAAGCGCCGGTATCCCGCAGCAGGATGACCCTGGCGCGGATGATGTAGGCAAGATTCCCCACCGCTTCCCACAGCTTCAGGCCGTGATAGCTTACATCCGGCGTGGTGAATTTGGGGAACTTCCCGGAGGCTGCCCAATTGAACGTGCCGCCGTCCACGATAACGCCGCCGATGGCCGTGCCGTGGCCGCCGATGAATTTGGTGGCGGAATGCACCACGATGTCGGCGCCATGCTCAAAGGGACGCAAAAGGTAGGGCGTGGCGAAGGTGTTGTCCACAATCAGGGGAATGCCGTATTTGTGGGCCAGGTCCGCGTAGGCCGCGATATCCACAATACTGGAGTTGGGGTTGCCCAGGGACTCAATGAAGATGGCCTTTGTGTTATCGCGGATGGCCTTTTCAAACCCTTCGATCCCATCCTCGTCCGGGTGGACGAAGCTTACCCCGATGCCGTAGTCCGCAAGGGTATGGGCGAACAGGTTGTACGTGCCGCCATAGATGGTGGTGGCGGATACGATGTGATCCCCGGCAAAGGCGATGTTCAGTATGGAATAGGTGATGGCGGCCGCACCGGAGGCCGTGGCCAGCGCAGCCACGCCGCCTTCCAGCGCCGCGATACGCTTTTCAAACACATCGCTGGTGGGATTCATGATGCGGGAATAGATGTTACCTCCTTCCGACAGGCTGAAGCGGGCCTCGGCACTTTTTGCGCTGGGAAACACGTAGGAGGTGGTTTGGTAAATGGGCACAGCCCGGGCGTCGGTGGCTGGATCGGGCGATTCCTGGCCTACATGGACCTGCAGCGTTTCAAACCGCCAGTTGTATTTCGGATCGGACATACGATAACCCCCTCATCAATATCATTATTCATACAGGAATACTAGGAATTGAGGGTATTATATCATCTCCGTCCATGATGTCAACCCCCTTTTGAAAAAATGAAAAAAAATCCCCCCGGAGCGGGGGGAAATGGTATCACTGATGCTACTTTAACGCGACGGCCAGGCCCAATAAAAGCTCCGACTCCTCCTTGGTGATGGGGCTGTCTTTCGTGAGAGAGAAGGACAGGACATGGGAGTCCATGCTCCAGTAATATTGCTCGTATACCTGCTCCTGCGTGGTGGTGTGCACGGTGGGCAGATCCAGGGGTCCATCGGCGATGACGCTGAAACCAGTTAGACCCAGGTCGTTCATGCTTTCAGTGGAGCTGTCGCAAATTTCCTGCAGTTCCTCCTTGGTATAGCCCTGGGTCAGGGTTACTTCCGCGGTGATTTCCTCATAGGCGGCGCTGGAGATGCCAAAGTATTTGGCTGAGCCGTCCAGGGCATACAGGAAAACGCTCCGCCCATTGGCGGTATCCTCGGTGACATCCACCCCGTAACCCTTGGGAATGCGGATATCGATGACCTTTGTGGCAAGGGGGAAATGCAGCATATCCCCCTCCCAGGTGACGGGCACGGCAGGAAGCCAATCCGGCAGGACTTCCGTCCCATTGAGCAGCTGGCGCATGGCCGCCTGCTGCAATGCATCCACCCAGTCGGGATGGATAAACTTGGCGTAGGGGAATACGCTGGCGTACAAGGCCCAGCCGTCCCGCAGACCCAGCAGGTGGCTCATGGTTCCGCCGCTGGTGTAAGAAAGGACGGGCATATTCTCTGGAAAATCATCCATTACGGCAAGGGAATCCTTGTCATAGGCGGAACCGGCGCCGGGCATATTCAGCGCCTCTTCCTTTTTCTCCTTAGAGAGCGTCAAAACGGTGTTGCCCTTGTAGGCCTCATCCCTGACAGCGAAAAGCTGCAGCACGGAAAATTGCGCGCCTGGCCTTTTCGGGCACAGGGAAAAATGCAGGAAATCGGGGGAGTCGGTGAGGAGGGTGATGAACATGGAATCGGGAGCGGTCAGGGTGATGGCACTCCCCGGCAGGGTATAGCTTTTGTAGTGCTTGGATATTCCCTCCGGCGCGACGGCGCTTAAAAGCATGTTCTCCTGGGCGGAGGCGGCTTCCATGGATAAAGAGATGCCGCCGTCCGGGCGGGTGGCCATGGCGTTGAGCACCCATCCGTCCTTGAGGGCCAGAAGATGCTCGGAAAACAGGTCTTCCGACTCCTCCTTCACCCGGAGTACCCGCTGGCCGGGAATCAGATCATCCACAGCCTCATAATCAAGGGATGCGCCTTTGGAAGAGATCGTATCAAGCATGATTCTTATGCCGGCCTCATCCATGTCCAGGATGGACATGCCATTGAGATTCTCGTTTTTCAGGGCGAAGAAGGAGAAATACGTATCAGGGAAATCGGCCATGCCGATGCCCAGCGCTTTTTGATATATGTTGTCCAGCAAAACCTGGAGCTGGTCATCCAACCTGAGCGGGATCGACACATCCACACCGGGAAAGTAGTACCAGTAGGAATTGTAGTCCGAATCCTCCAAAGGTGTGATGCTGGTTTCGCCGGCCATGGCACCAAGAGGGAACATAAGGCACAGGCAGGCAAGCAGGGAGAGCAGGAAACGGGCAGAACGTTTCATGGGCTTTCCTTCCTTTCTGAGGTGTCGGCGGGGAGGGGCGTATAGCGCAGGAACCCTGCCTGTCAGAATAACGTTTTACGCTGGAAAATTCCTCCCAGCATCCCACAAAAAGGGGCAAATCAATCCAAAGCCAGAGACAGGTAGGGCGGCGTGCCGGATAACGCGGGTTCCGGGATCAGCCATTTGATCATGCCAAAGGGCAGCGTATCCGCGCCGGGAAGGCTGCTTTCGGGCAGGCGGACCTGATAGGCTTTCGCGTTCAGCGCCCTGTGCAGCACGGATAGGGCTGTGGATATATCCATGTTCACAAGGGCCAGCTCCCGGACAAATACCGTATCCCCCTGCCGTTCCCAGGCGGCGCAGCCTTCTCCCTTTCCGGATATCAAATGCAGGGCGCCCCCCTCCTGGCTAAGAGGGAAAACGGCATATTGAACGGACCTTTCATCCCAGCAGGCATACAGCCGGCTTGAGGCAAAGGCCCTGTCCCGAAGGCGCGTGTATTCTGCAGCCGAACAGGATGCAAACCGCCCATTATCGGGAAATGCCGGCAAAAAACCGGCATCCATGCGGATAACATCCAGCGAAAAAGCGGTTTTGTAGCCGCGCTTTTGGTAGAAATCAAAAAGGCTGGGGGAGGCGGGCACCAAAATGGCCGCCGCTTCCCCCAGGCTTTTCATGATTTCATGGGCGCTGTCCAAAAGTCGGGTGCTGACCCCCTGGTTCCGGTACGGTATGGCGGTTGCCACCGCGTAGATGTACCGGGCGTTTAGGGACCGGCCGGGGGACAGCAAACGCAAAGGCAGCATGGTGAGCATGCCGGCGATGTCCCCGCCGATGACTTCCACCAGCATGTTTTCATCCCGGTGGCGGCGAAGAAAATAATCCTCCACCATGTCGGGGGAATCGCCGAATATATCGCTCCACAGCCTTTTCAAAAGCGCATGGTCGCTGCCTGACGCAAACCGGATCATGATATCAAACTTGTCTCCTTTAATGTCGCAATGTATTTTTCCACCAGCCTGTGGGGATTGTAGGACAGCTTCGCCTGCCGAAGGCCCGGCACGCCGGCGTCTTCCTCCCGGTTGACGTAAGCGTAATCCAGGCAGTTATTAAGTACGAACTGCTGATTGATCATAGGATAGGCACCCTGCACGTCGGAATACGCCTTTTCAAAATGAACAAGGAACGTGTTTTCATTCAGCGGGTCGCCAATGGAAAAGGCCACCACCCGCCCCTCCGCCCGGATCAGGCCGCCCGACAGCCTCAGCTCCGAAAAGTGGCGGAAGGCCTGCTCCACCGCGCAGTATTCGTCTGTGAGGCCGGAATCTTCCATGCAGCCGGCTTGCAGGCACCAGGCCAGGTTCATCTGCCGGGCATCATCGATGTTTTGCTCGGAAAGCTTTTCGTACTGCCAGGTGGGATGATTGTCTGTAAAGCGGTGGATGTGGTTGCGCTTGGCGGCAAGCTTTTTGCCGGAAAGCGTGGCCAGGCTTTGCGTTTCATAGATGTAGTCCGCCCCGTCGCGCCAAAGCTCAAATTCAAACTTTCCAGGATACATGGCCTCCAGCTTGGCCTTGTCCCCGGGGAGAACCGTGTTGAAAATGAGGGGGATGTTAAGCTCCCTTACCTCCTCCGCCAGTGTTTCGATCACCTTGTTCAGCGGTCCCTGCCCGACGGGAAACAGGTAGGTGGGCTTTTTCGGTTCGGATAGTATGATCAGGTAGTCGTCCATGCGGGCGGCCCTGAACTGGTAAATGTGCCGCCATAGAAAGGTGGTGGTAAAGCTGTATTCCAGCGAGCCCCGCTCGCCCATGGCAAAGAGGCGGTCCATCCACTCCCTGTCATCAAGCGCTACTTCCTTGTAGTCCAGTTTCAAGCACCGAGGACCTCTTTTCGTGATTATTTGGATGGAAATCAAACACTCCTATTATACCAGAAAGACCCATTACAAGAAACGGGGTGGAACGTAAAAAAATGCCCGGGATGTGTGCACCCGGGCAAAGAGCTATTTCATCAAAAGTGCCATGGTATAGGCAAGCGGGGAGTTCCAGTAGATGGCCACCTCATTGGTGGAATAGCTCTGTTCGTTGTCCGTGTAGCACTTGGCGGGAGGCAGGCCACTCAGCACCGCTTTTGCATAAGGGTCATTCAGACCGGCGTTGGGGCCGCCTGCCAGCATGCCGGGCACCGTCTGCTTTGTATACTGGCTTGGCCGGTGGTGGGTACCGGTGGGAGACAAGGCGCCGTGCCCTGTGATGTAGCTGTAGCCCGTGGGGTTGGCGCCCATCAGGTAATGCAGGTGCTGCCAGGCCGCACTAAGGTACGCTTCTTCTTTTTCGGGATCAAGCTGTGCGGCCAGCAGCAGGTGCATGGCGTGATTGGCCACCGACATGTTGCTGCCCCAGGGATAATCCATCCCAAGGGTATTTCTGTATCCGTCCTTTTGAGACAGGGCCATCAGTTCCTCTGCTTCCTTGAGCACTGTGGCCTTCACCTGATCCAGGGTGGAAGACGCCGCCTTTTGGGCCATGGAGAGATACGCCATGTGGCCGTAAGCGCCCACGTCCATCCAGCCAAAGCCGGTCAATTTTCCGGCGGAGATCATGCTGGCGGCAGCTGCCCCGTATTCCTCCCGGCCGGTGGCATGGTACAGCTCGCAGGCCGCCCAATAGCGCTCATCCGTATCGGTGGTGTCGCCATATTCTCCGGTGACGATGCCGGGCGGGTTATGGAATCCGCCGTTTTCGTTGGGGTGGATGTTCAGGTACTGCCAGGCCTTTTCCGAGGCCGCGAGGCAGGCATCCGAAAAGGCGCCGTCCGTATTCTTATAAATGCGGGAAGCCAGCGCCATGACAGCGGCAAAATCCCCGGTGGCGGTTGTGGAGACAGGGCACAAAATCAGCGGTGCCGTTTCCATTTCGGGCATCACAGTGCCGGGGAAGCTTTCGCAGGTGACCTTATGGTACACGCCGCCCGTCTTTTCATCCTGCATTTTCAGCATCCAGTTTAGTTCATAGCGGACTTCGTCCAGCACATCCGGGATGCCGTTCCCGCTTTCTGGGATATCAAAATCGTCGCCGAACAGGGTGGGGCTTACCTCATAGGCCAGCAGGAGATCGGCGGCCGCCTTGGCCCCGGGCACCACGTAGCGGCCGTAGTCGCCGGCATCGTGCCAGCCGCCTGAAACGTCCTTTGTTTCTGTGGTCCCGTATACGGTAGCCAAGCCCGTGTGGCAGGCGTCATGGGCAAAAACGCCGGCCTGATTTTTATGAAGGCTTATGCCGCAGCGCTGATAGTAGAAAAAACGGACCACATCCCGGAAGCTGCCGTCATAGACATTTTCACCCACCGCAAAAGGAACGGATTCCTGCCCGTTTGCCTGCAGGCGGTAGGTTCCCGGGGCGGTGAGGGCGGAAAAGTCGCCGAAGGATACCGTATCGCCGGAGGCCGGGTCATCCATGGGTGCGGACAGCTGGCCTGAATAAACGGTCTTTCCTACCTCATCCACGACATCAAACGCCGTGCCCAACAGCTGGCCTGAATAAACGGTCTTTCCGCCCTCATCCACGACATCAAACACCGTTCCCAGGGCCTTGTTCCGGAAGAACGCCACCTTTTCACCTTGCGGCAGGTAGCCTGTCTGGTTCACGAGAATGGCCTGCTCCGCTTGTGCCGCATCCGCCTGTTTTACATTGGCGCTGTCCAATAGTATCAGTTCCACGTTTTCAAAAGTCAGAGTATGGGCTTCAAGGGGTTGTGCATCGTTGGGCGTGCCGCAGTTGAAGCACAGCCTTGGTGCAGGATCGGTCTTTTCCCCCATCCCAAAATCAATCGACATCCACGTTATCACCTCAGCCTCCAATGCAATCTCATCCTGGATGTAGCCCCGGTAATCGCCCCCGTTCAACTGGATGCGGACTGTGATCTGCCGGGGGATGGAGGAAGTCACGGTGAAGGCAAGGCGGTACTTACCGCCCATATCCAGCTTGAAGCCGTCGTAATACAGCTGAACAGCGTAGTCCAGCTTCCCTGAGTTGGTGATGGCAAGTACGCCTTTTTGGCTGTCAGGCGCGAAAGTGGCCTGGCCGCCGGATTCCAGATAGACGCCCCAACCGGCACTGCCCTTGGAAAAATTACCGTTGGCCAGCAGGTTATCCCCCTGCGCCAGGGCGGGCACAGCTAAAAGGAGTAGGATGACCGCAAGGATCAGGGCAAGCGGCAGCAGGCCCGGGCGCTTTGTTTTTGTCAACACAGGCATTTCCCCTCCTATGCAATAAAATGTTTTATCGTCTCACAATCTTCTGCTCCCATTATATAGGAAGTGTTAAAGCGCTTCAATCGTTTTCGGAATTTTCGTATTTTGCTTGTGGGTGGAAATGCGCACGAACAAGGTGACTTCCCAGCTTTGCGCCGCAGGATTCCCGGACGATGAGCGTGTTCTCCATCAGGTGCAGGAAGCTTTGCCCCTCCTGCCAGTTGAGCAGGTAGGAAACGGCCAGCCGGCCCAGCTCGCTGATGCGAAGGTCCAAGGTCGTCAGCGGCGGGTGGGTGTAGGCGGAGAAAAACTGGTCGTTGCAGCCCACCACCGCCATATCCTCCGGTACGCGGATATTCATACGGTCCAGCTGGCGATGCGTGCCCATGGCTACAAGATCATTGAAGGCGATGATTTCTTAAATAAAATTTGCATTTAAATAATTTATATGGTAATATTAACAAAAAATGGAGATTGCGTTATGAATAAAATCAAATCAATCTTGTCGTTGCTGCTTGTCCTCTCCATCATATTTAGTCAGTCCATCGCCCTTGCTGGGAGTACCGAAGTAACGCTCACCTTTAGTGCCAATGGCGGCAGTGGAGTGCCTTCCACGCAGTATGCTGAAATTGGTGAAACCATAACGATACCATCAAGCCCCAGGCCTTCCAGAACAGGATACTCATTCAAGGGTTACTCAACAAGCAGTACCGCCACATCTGCCTCCTACCAGCCAGGCGGTAGTATCAAAATGAATTCCAACAGAAAACTTTATGCAGTATGGTCGATCAATCGATATACCTTCACCTTTAACGCTAATGGCGGTTACGGTGCGCCTTCCAGCATATCTGGAGACTATAATTCAACCGTTACGATTCCCGTCGTTGTACCCCAAAGAACAGGGTATAATTTCCAGGGATGGGGAACCTCCAGCACTACCACTACTGTTTCCTACACCATTGGTGGAAACTACACAATCACTTCCAGCAAAACACTGTATGCTGTCTGGGTGGCCAAGCCCATCTGTACATTATCCTTTAGTGCCAATGGCGGAAGTGGTGCGCCCCCCAGTATTCAGGATTATCAAGGCGCGTCCGTACCAATTCCCAGCTCTTCAATAAATAGAACCGGTTATTCTTTCCTGGGGTGGAGCACCAGCAGCACCGCCACGGCCGCCACCTATAGAACAAACGACAATTTTCCGCTGCTGTGTGATCAAACGCTGTATGCGGTATGGTCGATCAATCGATATACCTTCACCTTTGACGCCAACGGCGGTTACGGTGCGCCTTCTAGCATATCTGGAGACTATAATTCAACCGTTACGATTCCCGTCGTTGTACCCCAAAGAACAGGGTATAATTTCCAGGGATGGGGAACCTCCAGCACTAACACTACTGTTTCCTACACCATCGGTGGAAACTACACAATCACTTCCAGCAAAACGCTGTATGCTGTCTGGGTGGCCAAGCCCATCTGTACATTATCCTTTAGTGCCAATGGCGGCAGTGGTGCGCCTCCCAGTATTCAAGATTATCAAGGCGCGTCCGTGCCGATTCCCAGCTCTTCAATAAATAGAACCGGTTATTCTTTCCTGGGGTGGAGCACTAGCAGCACCGCCACTGCCGCCACCTATAGAACAAACGACAATTTTCCGCTGTTGTGTGATCAAACGCTGTATGCGATATGGTCAATCAAGAGATATGAATTTTCGTTTGACGCCAATGGCGGTTTCGGCGCGCCTCCCAGTGTATATGGGGACTATAACACAAGTGTTATGATTCCTATTGTTGTACCCCAAAGAGATGGGTATACATTCGAAGGTTGGGGAACTGATACTAGTACTGCCACCTACTTTATTGGCACATACTACACAATCACTTCCAGCCTAAAGCTGTATGCCGTTTGGAAGGTCAGACCAAAGTGCACATTATCATTTGATTACAACGGCGGAAGTATTGGGCCTTCAAGCATCATTGAGTATCGTGGCCAGCCCATCTCACTGCCCAATGAACTACCAGTATTCGAGGGTCAAAGTATTTTTTATCAGTATATTTTTACGGGTTGGTCTGAATCAAGAGACAATTCTACCAATAAACTTTTCCAGCCTGGCCAGATGTATGTTATGGTATCTGATACAATTCTTTATGCGATCTGGCGGAAACCTCGAATGATCTATCATCTGGATGGAGGAAGAATCAAAGAACCTGATAACGGCTACTATATTGGTGAAGATACTTTCGTAATTGAACAAGATGATCAAGTGACCTACCACGTAAAAGATGCGGAGAAACTGGGTTACTACGTAATGGGCTATTACGGTGATGATGGTAATACTTATTTTGTAAACTCTGGGTACAATAGTGGGCGCGACGTGAATCTTGAAGTATATTGGGCGGAAGATTCATTCGATATTATATATACGGGTGGCCAAGGCGGAGTTATTGTTCAACACAGAATGTTCAATGAAACTTTTAACCTGCCCACTCAGTCATCTAATGAGTATTATGATTTTGCTGGCTGGTTTGATGCGGAAGAAAAAATGTTGTATGCAGGGGGCGCACAATATACCTGTAAGGCCCGAAATACTGATTTCAGTGCGCAATGGACACCGAAAGTTTATACAATCGATCTATATACTGATGGTGGTATTACCAGTAACTATCATTTGGAAAAAACTCCAGGTGAGGCCTTGGCTTTACCTGGGGAAGGCGAAATAACGAAAAGCGGACACAGATTCACTGGGTGGAAAGATGTAAATGGTCAAATATGTGCATCACCTCTCATAGGTGAATTGCCCCTGGTGGAAGGTGCCGGTACTAGAAAAGCATTGTTATATGCCATGTGGGATAAGATTACTGATCTTAGCTACTATCTAGACTATGACGTCTCATTAAGCGGAAAAACAGTCACTGTCAATTACACAACAAAAAACATGAATGTAGGGGATACTATCTTGCTTTACCTTGCATTCCCAAATGGTATTGGCAGCCAGAACTTCGCCAGTTTATCTGCAAATGATTCTGGAACAATAATACATACTATACATTCGCCTGAACCAGGTGTAGAAACCTACTATGGCTACACCAAGGTGTATGCAACATATGAAAATTATTTTCATGATATACCAATAAGTCCTTATCTGCTGGTTAGACCATCTACCACTGTAACTTCAGAATATAGAGTAACGCAAGAAGATGTAATTGCTGGGAAGGTGAAAGATATTGCATTTACTATTCTTGCTGATAAGCTTATAGCTAAAATTGCAGCTGCTGCAGGGAAAATTGCGGCATGTCTGGAAGAAGTGACAAATGTGGCGTTCACCGTAGCAGAAGGCATTGTCGAACTACCCAGTCCACCTCCGCTTGTGGCAGGTCAAGTATACTTATACAGCGTTGTATTTAAAAGCGATGGAGTATATATCCATCTCGATGTTGATGGTGTAAGTATTGGGGGCGACGAAAAAATTGCTAGCTATTATAACGGTTCTAACTTTTGATTAGAATAATCTGCGATTACATTCTGATTATTCTAAAGAAGAAAGGGGCTGTCTCAAAGCGAATGAAACGCGGTGAGGCAGTTTCTTTTTTGTGAAAATGCGAAAGGATGCGAGAAAAAGATTCCCAATGATTGGCCCATCCGCGTCGCCCAGGCCGGGCATTTGGATACAGCGGGTTTTATCAAGCCGCGGTATGCCCACCGGCAGGCGATGTGGACTGACAAGCTTTGCGCTCATCTGGCCATAGGCAAGGCAAATGAGCTTTGGCGCGGCAGCTTTGCCTGGGCCGGAACACCCGGCGAAACGGTGCCGATGCTTGTGTTCACCAACGGCGATCATACGGAGCTTACATTGAACGGTACAGTGATTGGCTCTGCGCAGGTGGACGAACGCTGCATCGCGGCCTTTGATGTGACTATGCTCCCGGCATGCTGTCCGTTACTTGTACAAGGGGAACAGAGAAGGCATGCGATGCGCAGTTCCTGGGTCTGGAAAATGGAAGCGCCACAGATCTTACCAGTTATGCCAGCGCTGCACGCTCCACATTCATGGGCCGCGCCATCGTGTATGTGCGGGCAGGCCTCACGGCCGGGATGGTAGAGCTGCATTTGAGAGCGCCGGGGCTTTGTGAAACAGTGGTTGCCCTGACCATGACAAAGGCCGAATAGCGAAATTAGGACATCAATAACCAACAGGCCGAGGGGGCTATGCTCCCCCGGCCTGCTTTTGTGCCTGTCAGAAATGATTGCTTTCTCATAACTGGACATTTTTATCCTTTTCCACTATACTTATGGATAGTTTTTACTATTTGTGTCTTGTGAAGGAGAATATTCATGCTTTTGGATCAGCTGCGCCTTGATTGTGCGCTCAAGCAAAAGAAGGGGCTTCATTTCATTCTGGCTTCCGTTGTAATCTGGTGCGCGTTGATAGGGGTACATGCATCCAATCTGCCTGTTCTGACAAAAAACCTGGTTACATTTTGCTGTACAGCCCCGTTGATGCCTCTGGCATATGTCATATCGAAGGGAATAAAAGTCGATTTTCAGAATAAAGAAAATCCGTTGACGAATTTGGGGATTCTTTTTTCGGTGAACCAGATGCTGTATCTTCTGATAGCGATGTGGATTTATTCTGCTGTACCGGAAAAGATGCTGATGGTAATGGCAATGATCTTCGGAGCCCACCTGCTGCCTTACGGATGGCTGTATCGGTCGAAGGCCTATACGGTCTTATCTGTGTTAATCCCAATTTTATCTCTGGTTTTAGGGTTGAATTTTCAGGCTTACGTAGTAGCTGCCATGATGGCTGTTATTGAGATACTGTTCAGCTTGTTGCTGATGATTGAAAACAAGAAAATTGCTTCCCAAGTAAGCGAAGCAGGCATTTAGAAAGATTTGTGCAAGGACCATGATCTTATGGCGAGGGGGTAGCGCTCCATCGTGCAATAATCCTTGGTCCGCCCGATAAAGCCGGCCATCAGATATTACTGACTCAAAAGGCTGCGGATATTGCTATCCGTGCCTTTTTCTTTCTCGTACTGGATACTTATGGTATACTGAAAGAAAAGCATGAACTATGTTCTGCGCATGAGGGAATGACATGGGTACGACGCTTGGAAACCTTCATTTGTATACTAGGAATGTACAGTGGGCGGATGAACTGAAAAACTTCGGTCATACGGTACTGTGCCTGTCCGACGGTTGGATCAGCATTCTGGACAGGGCTTTCAGGCCGGATGTATTGGAAAAGGAAGCAAAGCGCATATCCAAAGCCATGGGCGCGCCTTTGCTTTCCTTTTCCCTTTTTGATGATGATTATGTAACCCTTGGACTGTGGAAAGACGGCAGGAGAATCTTCGATTACACTGATTACCCCTCCCCTTCTATGAAGGGCGTCAGCGAACTGGAACGGAGCCTTGCCCTGGACAAGGAAGATACGAAAAAGCTCCGCCTTCTATTGCACTGTGAGGATGCCCGGCGCAAGGCGGAGCTGTTGGAGGAATTTCTGGGGGTGGCGCTGGTCATTGATACGGATTTTCTTTCAGATGGGGTTGATGCATTCCCAAGGGAAAAAGGCCATGCGCTTTTTGATGTGTATCAGGCAGAGCAAAAACAGTTTGGAAAAATCAACAACAGGACAAAAGCTGTTTTAACCCAGGAGATACATGCAAAGGCGGCCGATTGGTGGGATGCATTGACATTGTCCTATCCGGATGATAACAACATCCACCCCTCTAACAGCACCCAGCCATGCATCCTGAAGGACGGCATGATAAAACCGCTGCTGGGGGAAGAGGTTCGCGTGCGCACGCTCACAAAAATCCTGACAAGCGGGAATCTGGCAACGGTGCTGGAACCTGTGCACGCTTATGGCGTTGGCAGGACATCATGGCCTGTAGCCCGGCAGTACGCTTTGGGTGGTTCTATGCTCAGGCAATTTCCCATCCCGGAACATGTACAGCAGTTTGCCTGCATGCTATCTGACGGAAGCATCATCGCCCAATGGGTAGAGGATACCGAAAGGCTCGGATGGGGACGCTGCTGGCTCATTTGCATCGCCGCTGACGGATGCGCGCGCTGGCAAAAGACGCTGGACGGTGGCCAGTTTTGTGGGGATGCGGTGGAGTATGAGGGGAGCGTGTATGCAGCCACCAGGGATTTGCCGGCAGGCATTACCCTGTACAAGGTCGACACGTTGGGGGAGATACTTTGCCAGAGAAGCTTTCCGCAGGCCATCGAGTTGTATTTCAGGCACCTAAAGTGCGGCGGGCTGCTGTGCGCCATAAGAGAAGCGGGACCGCACATGGAGAACCGCTGGTTCATCATGACCCTGAATGAGGAATTCTCCACGCGCTCTGCGTTTGAACTGCCCCAAACAATCTGGCCCGTATTCCATTCGCGCTTTGACCGATGCGTACTGGATGCGCAGGAGAAAAGCCTGTTCTTCGTTGCGCTTGAGTCGGAGGTGGTCCGGGTGGATCTGGACGGACAAAAATGCTTTTCGGAACATTTGCCCGGCTTGGGCAGTGTGGATTGCATGGATCAAAACGGTTTGCTGTATGGCCGGCTTAGCAATTCGGTGTTTGTACTGGACGGCGGACTGCGTTTGGTTTCCAGGCACCGCCTGAAGGGGGATGTGCTGTTTTTTCAATGTGACGCAATGGGGGTGTATGCCGTCACCGCCACAGGGAATGCGGCCCATTGGGGAGAGCCTGAAACATGCTTCGTCCGCGTTTACCGGTTTGAATGATGGTCAATATATAAGAAAAACCAGCCTGTCCTACCCGGACGGCTGGTTTTTATGCACAGATCACGCGCTTAAAAGTTCTTGGCCAGTTCCACGAGCTGGGCGAAGCCCTGGGCATCGTTGACGGCCAGGTCGGCCAGCATCTTGCGGTTGACTTCCACGTTCTTCTTCTTAAGGCCGGAGATAAAGGTGGAGTAGCTCATACCGCTGAGGCGCGCGGCGGCGTTGATACGGGTGATCCACAGGCGGCGGAAGTCGCGCTTGCGCAGCTTGCGGCCGGTGAAGGCATAACGCAGCGAACGGGCGACCTGTTCAGTCGCGGCATGGTATTGCTTGGATTTGGCGCCAAAGTAACCTTTGGCCAGCTTCAGCACTTTACGGCGGTTTTTCAGGGAGCTGACAGCCCTTTTGATACGTGCCATGGTTTTTCCTCCTTCAGCCTGAAAGGCTTATTTGTACGGCAGCAAAACTTTGATGGTGCGGGCCTCCGCCTTGTTGTCTACGACGCCGGCTGCGCGCAGGTGGCGGGTGCGCTTGGTGGCCTTCAGGTGCACCTGATGGTTGGCGTTCTGCTGTTTATGCCGCACGATACCGTTCTTGGTGATGGAGAAACGCTTGGCGGCGCCGCGGTGGGTTTTTTGCTTAGGCATGATGATCCTCCTCTCCAAAGGTTTGTACTAATGAAAAACATTACCGCATTTAAATTCGTTCTTCCGTTTGTGCGCACCCATCCAAGGCGCTGTGAGAAGCGCAGAGGGACCGGTGGCGATGCGGTAAGGTTTTGAATTAGTTATTGCTGATTTGCCGTGGAGCTTGCCGGCGCATTGGCCGCGTTTGCGGCCTGCTGGGCATTGGCGCGGGCCTTGGCACTGCGCTCTGCAAAGCTTTCCTTTTCAGCCTTGGGCGCAAGGATCATGATCATGTGGCGGCCATCCAGCAGGGGACGGCGTTCCACCGTGCAATAATCCTTGGTCCGCTCAATGAAGTCGGCCATGACCTTCATGCCGATTTCGGAATGACTGATCTGGCGGCCGCGGAAGCGGATCGACACTTTTACTTTATCGCCTTCCTCCAGGAAGCGAATGGCGCTTTTCGCCTTGGTCTGCACATCGTTTTCCTCGATGGTGGCAGACAGCTGCACTTCCTTCAGGGAGACGATCTTTTGATTTTTGCGAAGTTCGCGTTCGCGTTTGGCCTGCTCAAAGCGGTGCTTGTCATAGTCGATCAGCTTGCATACGGGCGGCTGCGCGTTGGGAACGATCTTTACCAGATCCAACTGCGCCTCCTCCGCCAGCTCCATCGCCCTGCGTGTGGGCATAATGCCCAGCTGCGCGCCGTCCTGGCCGATCAGGCGTACTTCCTTGTCGCGAATCTCCTCATTGATCATCAGTTCTGTGTCGATGTCCATACACCTCCAGTTAATTTGTCCGGGTAAGCCGCTTCCTTTACTGACGTGCACAAAATTGCGGCGGGTGATACCACCCGCCGCAAGCTACATACGAATATGCATGTATTCATTGCCATGACCCATGCAAAAGTGTTTCGCAGGGTGAGAAGCGGGCAGCTTCTTCTTTGTGCATGGATTAGTATACCAAAGGTTTTGCAATACGTCAAGACCCGGTAGATAATTTCCAAAGCGGATCATAGCGCTTCCACAATGACAAGCGCCATGTGCCATGTATTTTACGCTATTTTGCATCCGCCATCAATAGCATCGGCTGTATTTGATTGCCCGCCAGGGCGGAAGCGATGGTTTGCGGGAGCTTGTCGAAGTGGGCTACCAGTGAGCGGGGCTTGTTGTAGGGGTCATCCTGACCGAAGGGAACGAAATAGTGCTTGTCAAGAGCCAGTAGCCGGCCGATGTTGGACGCGCTCATGGACAGCCCGTCATTGGTGGAAACGGCAATTACCAGCGGCCGGCCGTTGCGCAGATGTGACTTGGCGCCCAGCAGCGCCGGGGTGTCATATATGCAGTTGGCCAGCTTGCCAAGGGTATTGCCCGTGGCGGGAGCCAGTACGTAGACGTCCGTCATCTTCTTGGGGCCAAGGGGTTCCACCTCATGCAGCGTGGTGAGAGGCTTCTTCCCCGTAATCTCCTCCAGCTTTTGATGGATTTGCGCCGGGGAGAAGAAGCGGTTTTCCTCCCGGCCCGCGTTGTAGGACAGGATGGGGAGCACGTCGTACCCCCGGTTCACCAGTTCCTGCATCTGTTCAAATACTTTTTCGAAGGTGCAAAACGAGCCCGTTAGGGCAAAGCCTATGCGGGTGCTGTTCATATGGATCACTCCTTCGTGTGTGCCTCAAAGTAGTCAAGAAGCAGCCGGGCCGCCGTCAGGGGGGAATATTTTCCGGGGATGCCCCCCTCCCGCCAGGCGTTAATGCCGTGGCGTTCGGCAGCGGTAAGATCGATGCCATAAGGCGCGCTGGCCAGGTCGATGGCCAGGGCATGGGCGGGCAGAGCCGCCATGACCGCCTCGCCGGCTACCATGGCCGGCGCGGTGTTGAACAGGATGTCGGCTTCCCTGGCCGCGATGGGCAGCGCCTCCATGGGTACGGGAACACAGCCCATGTCCGCCGCCTGCTTGAGCGCTTCCTCCCGGCGGGCGGCCATGAACACCTTGGCCCCTATGCCCAGGAGCATCCGGGCAAGTTCGCGGCCGATGCGGCCGGGGCCGATGATCAAGCAGGTGCTCCCGCATATGGTATAGTCGGCCTTTTGCATGGCGGCATAGATGGCCCCTTCCGCCGAGGGCATGGCGTTTTGTTCCTCAAAGGTCGGGTCGGAGTTGGGTAGAAGCAGCCGCCAGTCCTTTTGGGAAGCGGTGTGGGCAAGCTCCTCATCCAGCGCGCCGGACATGACCCAAACGCCTTCCCCGATCAGGGAAGCCACCTCATGTACCGGTATGGGCCGTTTGCCCTTGGGCGCGGGGATAAATCCATCCCGGCTGGCCCTGGGAAATGGCAGCACCACTGCCTGGGCACGGGTCAGCGCTTTAGGCGCATCGTCGCTGCCCTGGCCCCATGTATCGGCTTCATATCCCTTTTTTTGGAATAGACCGTTCAGCAGGCGAAGGCGATCATCGCCGCCCACCACGCAAACACGCATCCTGTTTTCCTCCCTTATGCATCATGCTTCATCCTATGCCGCAAGGGGGAGGGGGTGCGGGAGAAGGCAGGAACGAACACGAAAGCTTGCGGGAAGAGGGCTTTTTGAAAAAATCCCCCTTCCCGCACCCTTCCCTGAAAAACTTTTACTAATTGGGAAAATAAGGTAGACATGAAGGGAGAGATGCTTTACACTATGTATAAATAAAATTGGTGAAATGAAAAAAGAATGGTGTGATTCCATGCAGACAAACGCGATGTTGCGCAGACGTACCTTTCAACTGTTCTGGCAGAACAGGGGCATGCTGTGGAGGATTTCTTTCCTGTTCGCCTCGGTCAATTTGCTTTGGTATGCGGTTAAGACGTATCTGATAGGGAATGATTTACCCGAAATCATTTATCAACTCGTGACGATACCTGTGATGATACTGGGGTTTTATCATCTGCTGCTGCACCTGACAAAGGGCAAAGATGCACGATGGTCCATGCTTTTTGATTTTGTCAAATCCCCGAAATTGCTGCCAAAGGTTTTGGCAGTCGGCCTGATTTGGCAGATTCCTGCCTTGGTTGTGCATTTTTCAAGCTTGTTCGGAATGCCAACGATACATCAACAAGAACTAGCCATATTCGTATTGGTTGTGACAATTGTAATCGTTCTGTTGATCTCATGGATCGAGCTGCGCCTCTTTTTGGTTCCGTACCTGTTTGTAACGAGTCCGCAGGAAAGCATGCCGGAGATGATGAAATCGTCCTTTCGAATGATGAAAGGGCAGGTGAGGCACCTGCTTTGGTATGGTATTACGGTATATTGGTGGGGATTTGCGCTGCTGATTGTTGCCTTGCTGGTTTTTCCCTCATTGTCATTAACGAATACATCCGTGTCCGGGCAACTAATTCGGCAAGTGGTCTTACCGTTGATTATGGCGCTGATAAATCCCTATTTCAGCCTGTCCCTGGCGGGCTTTGCCAGCCGCTTGCTGCCTTCGGCGAAGCAAGAGAAAAGGGCATGGCGCAAAGAGATGCGAGCGGAAAGGAATGCCTGATTTAAAGTAATGAAAGCACAGGCCCCCATCTTTGGCGATGGGGGCCTGTGCTGTAAAAGGGAACCATGGGGGATTGCAAAACGGGTGAGCCAGGTGAGGGGATGGATTACTCATGAAGTATGCCGCTCAACTTCACCTGTTCCAGCATATGCCCTATATTTCCTTCGCCGGCATACAGGGCCATATCAAAAAAATTGTGATCGAGATCCGACCAGAACAACTCGTTTTCATCTCCGGAGACAAGCACATCGTGCCTTAGTCTGCCTGCGTACACTTCCACATAGCATTCTTGATAATAGTATGTAAAATCCATCAGGTGATGGAGGGTGATATCCTCTTTCCCGATGCTTGTCTCCTCATTCAGTTCCCTGTAGGCCGCATCGATGCCAGGCTCATCCGGTTCGATTTTCCCGCCGACTAGATTGTACAAACCTTTATAGGGTTCCTTAAGCCGCTTGCACATCAGTAAGCGTGCTTTGTCCCGGCTGTAGACCATGATGATGTTATAGCCCTGCATGCCTTTTCCTCCTTGCGTATGGACAAGCAATTCGCCTTGCATTTCATAAATCCTTTTTGTGAAAGTGGTAACCGCTTACCTGGGTCAGGCGGGCGGTTGCACCCCGATGATTGCAAAAGGTTTTGCATAGTGCCAATCCGGATCACAGATTTCACCTTTCAAACAAAAAACGGAGGATGATTCATTCATCCTCCGCAGGATTGCATTGACCTGTCATTGGGGAAAAGCCATCGATACTTCCTTTTCCACCGCAACGCTTTTGCCGTACAGTGAAAGCGTCAGCGGTTCCCCTTCCTTAAGGGTGAGGGTGGTGCCTTCTCCATTCACAGCCACCCGCAGCAGCCTGCCCCGGTAGTTCACGTTGAAGGCGTAGCCTTGCCAGCAATCGGGCAGGAATGGGGTGAAGGACAATCCCTGCGCGGTGCGCATGCCGGCAAAGCCCTGGGCGATGGAAAGCCAGCTTCCCGCCATGCTGGTCACATGCAGGCCGTCCTCCGTGTCGCGGTTGATGTTGTCCAAATCCAGGCGTGCCGTGCGGCGGTACATTTCCACCGCCTTCTCGGGGTAGCCGATCTCCGCCGCCAGTATGCTGTGCACGCAGGGGGAGAGGCTGCTTTCATGCACGGTAATGGGCTCGTAAAAGTCAAAGTTCAGCTTCTTTGTGTTCTTGTCGTACAAGTGGCCAAGGAAGTACAGGCCCTGCAGCACATCCGCCTGCTTGATGTAGCAGGAGCGCAGAATGCGGTCCCAGGACCAGTGCTGGTTGATGGGGCGGTCGCCGGGATCAATGTCCGCCGCCGGCCTTATATCTTTATCCAGGAAGGTGTCGTGCTGCACGAAGATGCCCAGGTCCTTGTCCTCGGGATAATACATGTTCGCGGCAACTTCCCGCATGTGTTTGAGGTCATCCTCTGTCAAACCCGCCTCCTTCACCCTGGCAGGCGTGGCCATTTGGGCGGCCTCCAGCGTGTAGCCTAAGCACCAGGCGGCGATGCGGTTGGTGTACCAGTTGTTGTTCACATTGTTCTCGTACTCGTTGGGGCCGGTGACGCCGTGGATCATGTACTGTCCCGCGCGTTTGGAAAAATGCACGCGGCTGAGCCAGAACCTTGCGATGCCGGAAAGCACATCCAGCCCCTGGTTTTTGAGATACCCGGTATCGCCGGTGAAAGTGACATAGTCGAAAATGGCGTGGGCGATGGCGCCGTTGCGGTGGATCTCCTCAAAGGTGATCTCCCACTCGTTGTGGCACTCGATGCCTGTGAAGGTGACCATGGGGTAAAGCGCGCCTGAAAGACCCTGTTGCCTGGCGTTGTGAAATGCGCCGGGAAGCTGCCTGTGCCGGTATAAAAGCAGCTGCCGCGCCACCTTGTCCCCGGCCACGGCCATGTATACCGGCAGGCAGTAGGCCTCCGTATCCCAATAGGTGGCTCCGCCGTACTTTTCGCCGGTGAAGCCCTTGGGGCCGATGTTCAGCCGCTCATCCTCCCCGGAATAGGTGGACAAAAGATGGAACAGGTTGAAGCGTATGCCCTGCTGGGCCGCGTCGTCGCCGGTAATTTGTACGTCCGCCATCTCCCAGCGTCGCTTCCAGCCCGCTTCGTGAGCCTGTATGGCGGCGTCGTATCCTTCCGCCACAGCCGCTTCCGCAAGGCTTATGGCCAGGGGCAGCAAGCTTTCCTCCGCGTGGTCGCGGCTTGTTACCACCAGGGAGAACTTATCCAGCGACACCGCCTCCCCGGCGGCCGCCTTGGCGCCGTACACCGCCTGGCAGCGGCCTTTTAACGTTTCCTGCCTGGCAAGTGTCATGCCGGGGGCATAAACGCCCATGGCGGCGGCCACGGCGAACCTGGGCGCGCCGAAGGGATTTTCCTTTGTTTTGGCAAGCAGGCCCAGCACTTGGCCCTGCTGCCCTTCCTCCAGCATATCCCAGAACATTTCATCATAATTGGCGTCCAGATTCCTGACGTTGCCGTCCAGGTAGGGCTTCATTACGATATGGGCCGGGAAGGAGGGCGTGACCGTGTAGCGTATGGCCAGCAGCTCCTTTTTTAATACGGAAACAAACCGCTGGCTTTCGATGCGCACGGTGCCCTTGTCCATTTCCACCAGGGCCACCCGGTGGAGGACACCGCGGAGCATATCTACCTCCCGCAGGAATTTCACCACGGGATAGCGGTTCAAATCCAGCGGCTCGCCGTCCACCGCCACGTCGATGCCGATGAGGTTCACCGCGTTGATGACCTTGCCGAAATACTGGGGATAGCCGTTTTTCCACCAGCCCACCCTTGTCTTGTCAGGGAACCACACGCCGCCCAGGTACGTGCCCCGGTGGGTGTCGCCGGTATACTGCTCCTCAAAATTGCCGCGCAGGCCCATGTATCCGTTGCCAAGGGAGCACAGGCTTTCCCCCAGCCGCATCCTTTCCGGGTCCCATTTTTGCTCCGTTACATGCCAGGGGTGCGTCAAAAAGCCCATGAGTCCTTCTCCTTCACATTGTGCAAACGTTTGTATTCACTTCATCGCATCATAAACCGGGCGCCGTGATTTGTCAAGGCGCCTGCGGATGCCTAATCTTCCATCCTCAGCGCTTCGAGCGGGATACAGCCCCGCACAAGGCCTGCGCTTGTCTGGGCCTCGATATAAGCCCAATCGTTGTCGTTGTGGAGGGTGCAAAGGTAGGTTACCGTGTCGCCTTTGCGCAGTGAGCCCAGGGGGGAGTAGGAGCTCACCGGATCATCTGTGACGGAGCAGTTGCGGGTAGTTACGGCGTTTATATACTCAAACTCCAGGTAATCGGCGTACACGTCGCCCTTGATCTTGGAGCCGTCCACATAGCCGATGCGCGCGCCGCCCTTGCTGACCCTATACAGCACCAGCAGCCAGCCGTTTTCCCAGCCGCATACATAGACGGTGCCGTTGGTGCTGGTCATGGCCTTGCCCTTTGCCGCCCGCACATAATCCGTGCCTGGCCCGGTGAATACATTCAGCTTCTGCCCCGGGGTGAAAACATATTCCGCGAATTCATCCGGGATATTGTAAAGGGCCGGCTCGATATTAGGCACCGGTTTTCCTTCCGGATTCTTTGTGCCCATGTCCCGCATCTGCTGGCGCACCACTTTGACCAAATGCTCGTTATGCCATTCAACGCTGTTGATGCTGCTGTAGGAAAAATCATAGTCCTCTTCATACCAGGACTGGGCGTTGAAATAATCGTAGTAGTTGCCGTCGGGATCAAAGGGGAAGCCGTGGCGGGCAAAGATTTCGTTGAGTATGAAGCCCAGGGCGGTATACTGCCACTCCCAAAGCTCTTCCTCCGTCAGGTAGCGGCTGTCGCTGTCGGGAATCAGATAAAAGTTGGAGGCGGATGCGCCAACGGGCACAAGCGCGGCCAGGAATAACAGCATAGCCAAAGCGAAGGAGAGAATTTTTTTGTTCATACAAACACCTCCCGGAGTGATTTGATACTTCTTTTTCATATGCCAATTCGGACAGGACGGCCCCTGCCCTCATTGCGATTTTCTCTTCTGTCTGCAATGTTATGAAAATTTTACCATGGGGAAGAACGTGTGTCAATGCAAAATGCCCTGCCGTACGGCAGGGCACAGCGCATCAACAAAGTGGCTATGCCACTTTGTTGAGCTTTTCCCTCGCTGCTACTTGACACTGGCTTCGCCATTGTGCGGCCGTTTGCTCGGGCAAGGAAGGAAATTCTTCGAATTTCCCGCGCAAACCACCGCACATGTCGCTGGTTTGCGATCTAGAATCAGAGGGCTCCGTAGCCTCGACCCCGCCAGTGGCGGATAGGGGAGAGGCGGGGGAGGCTGGCGAAACAAACAATGCGAACGGCAGTGAGCAGTGCGCCGATTGAGCCAGATGGAAAACGGCCCTCCGAAACCTCCCGGGGTTTTTTGATGGTTTGTGCCCTGCCGTAAAGCAGGGCACAATGCTTTATCTTCTTCGACAGCGGCTTTGCGGCCGATGTCAACGTGCTTTGGTTTTATCTTCGCTCAGCCAGCGCTGGATTTCTTCCTCGATGATGTCGGCCGCGATCGTTGTGCCGTTTTCCTCGCGAAGGCGCATACCCATCTCCTTGGCGGCTACACAGTAGGATTTGGTCTGCGTCAGGTCGATGAGGCCCTTGGTCAGCCGTTCTGCCGTTAGAAACTCACGGCGGATGGGTTTGGGCCCCAGCCCCAGCGCGCGCACCCGCATGCCCCAGAAGGGCTGGTCGCCGCCGAAGGGGATCACCAGCGTGGGCTTTCCTGCTTTAATCCCCGCCGCGGTCGTGCCGGCGCCACCGTGGTGCACCACGGCCGCCACCTGCTCAAACAGCCATTCATGGGGGATATAATCCGCTACAAACACACGGCTGGACGGGGCCGTGACCTCCGCGCCGCCCCAGCCCTTTTGCAGTATGACACGTATGCCCGCCTGCTCCACCGCCTCCAGGACGATGGCCAGCGTTTTGCCCATGTCCCCCGATACCATGGAGCCAAAACCGATATAAACAGGCTTTTCCCCGGCGGCAAGGAAAGCCTGGAGGGAAGGATCGGGCGTGTAATCCGGCGCTTTGGGCTCCATCCAGAAGCCGGTCATATGAATGTGCTCATTCCAGGAAAGGGGGCGCGGCATCATCAGCGGGCTGACGGCGTACAGCACGGGGATCTGATGGCCGTTCACCGAATAATCGGGCTTGGGGCGGATTTTGCGCACGCGCATGCCCTGCTCCTTGCGCCAGCCTGTAAGGTATCGGTGCTCCAGGGAGTTGATGAGCAGATACCCCACCTTGTAGGTCATTTTGTTCCACGCCTTGCCGGCCTTCAGCCCCGGAGCGGAGGAGATGGGGACCAAATCGTTGTAATCCATGGGGTAATACTGCGTCTGTATGCAGGGCACATTGTTCTTTTCGGCAATGGAATACATGCTGGAGCCGAAAAAGGTGGTAATGATGGCCTCCGCGCCAATGCAGGAGGTTTGCATATTTTGCAAAAGCGGGCCCGCCACATCCCGGATGGCGTTTTGAACCCGCTGCAGGTAGTTGATGCCATTGGTGCCGGGCTTCATGATGCTGGCCATGAACTTAACCACATCGCCGGCCAAAGGATAAAAATCAAGGCCCGAATCCTTGATCAATTTCTCAAAGGGGCTGAAGGCTGCGATCCTTACTTCATGGCCGCGTCTTTTCATTTCCTTCCCCAGGATCACATAGGGCTGCACATCACCTGTCGAACCGATGCTGATCATGGTCAAACGCATGATGTTACCTCCCGCTTTAAGCGTTGAAATACAATCCGGCGGGCTGCCTGGCCCGGTGTTTTTCATCTCAGTATACTTCATGATGCACGGGAATGCAACACGCCATGCCTCCGCCTTCATTGACACGGATGCTCCGCGGTCTTATACTACATGGGGAACAGGAAATCTAATGCGCCGGCGCGAGGAGGAAAATTATGCATATAGGCATTGGCAACGATCATGTAGCTGTGGATATGAAGCTGCTTATCAAGGCTTATCTCGAAGGCAAAGGGCACACGGTGACGGATTTCGGGACGGGGACGAGGGAATCCTCCCACTATCCCATCTACGGCTCCCGGGTGGCCAGGGCGGTGGCGGCCGGGAAGGTGGACTGCGGCATCGTGATCTGCGGCACGGGCATCGGCATAGGCCTGGCGGCCAACCGCGTGCCGGGCATCCGCTGCGCTATTTGCTCCGATCCGTATTCCGCCAGGATGGCCAAGGAGCACAACAACTGCAACATGATCGCCTTTGGCGCCAGGGTCGTGGGCAGCGAGGTAGCCAAGATGCTGGTGGACGAGTGGCTGGACTCCGCTTATGAAACGCGGCATCAGGTGAGGCTGGATATGCTGGATAAGCTGGCCAATGGGGAAGAAATCGAATAAAGGAAACCGGACGCAAGGGTTTGTTTCAATCGTATGCGGGCGTTTATCAACGCCCGCTTTTTATTTGGGACAAATAAACTGTAAAAATGATACAATCAACGAAATGGATTGGCATCCTCCGATATCTAATGGGTGAATCAGATCTGATCGCCCGGAAGGAATGAGAAAAACGGAAGTCATCACAAGAGAGGAATTTGTGGAGGCCTATGGGGGAATGGAGCGTTCCCTGTTTTGCATCGCCCGCAGCTTTTCCCTATCCTTCGCCGACTGCGATGATGTTTTGCAGGAATCTGCCCTGAAGGCCTGGCAGTGCAGGGGGCAGCTGAAGCAAAAGGCCTATTTCAAAACCTGGGCCACGCGCATCCTCATCAATGAATGCAAGAAGATGCTCAAGAAAAACAGGCGCGTTCTGCCCGTGGCGGAGATTCCGGAAAATCACATGCCTGTTCATACGCGGGAAGACGAGTGCCTTGACATGATGCTGCATGACGCGCTGTACGCCCTGGAAATCAAATACCGCCTGCCGCTTACTTTAAAGTACCGGGACGGCTACTCTGTGGAGGAGATTGCCCGTATTTTGCGTTTGCCTTCCGGCACCGTCACCACGCGCCTGTATCGGGCGCGAAACAGAATGAAACAGATTTTGACGGGAGAGGAGGCGCTTGAGCTTTGAAAGAATTTGATCTGGACCGTGCGTTCGCCAAGACCACCGTCAGCTTTCATCTACGCATGGAAAGCGCGCTCCTTATGTGTAAGGAGGATGTACCCATGAAACGCTTTACATTGCGCACTGTGCTCATTGCGGTTTTGATACTGGTTTTGCTGGCCGGCACCGCCTTTGCCATTGTGACCCACTACAGCGTGAAGGATTACAACGAAAACAGCAGTGAGGAATTCCAAAAAAATATCACCCTCATAGACAAAAGCTATGAGAATGAGTTCTTTTCCCTGTATGTCACCGACGCTGTGTTTGACGGCAAAAGCATCTCCATTGCCATGGATATCAAGCCCAAGGAAGGCGCGGAGCCGGTGTATCTATACCCCAGGATCACCGCCGCCTGCGGCGGGCGGGAGCTGCCGGTGGAAGTCGAAGGCTGCCGGGGCGACTTCTACTCCGGCTTCTGGGTGCCGGACAAGGAGATGGATTTTCAAGGCAAATACAACGTGGACGCCTGCATCTATGAGGGGGAAGCGGACGGCGATGTGCAGTGGGCGCTGACCTTTATGGTGCTAAAGCCCAATTGGGAGCTGGCCTACGACATGGCGGAATTCTATGGAGAAGAAAGCGACCCGCCCATGGACGAATACATGCAGCGTTTCCGCGACGCCTATGTGCAAAAGAAAATACTGCTGGCTTACGGGTATGCGCTTGATGAATATTCTGTCATCCTGCCTGCCCCCGAAGGCATGACCCTCGGGCAATATCAAAGACAGCGGCTGGGCCCGCGGCTTGCCCAATCCGAAGCATTTACATTGCTGGAGACCGTTGAATGCACCTGGACCGCTTCCGTCCCCGAAAGCTATACGGTGAAAAACACCGGCGACAAATTGGAGTTCGACGGATACACCGTTGTCATGGGCAAGGTGACGACATCCTTCAGGAAAATCACCTGGGCCTTTGATGTCTATTTCAAAAACGGAACGGGGAAAGAGGCCGGCATTGAATTTGAGCCTCGCGTAGGCGGCAGGAATGCCCTTACACTTGGCGGCGGCGGTTATTACGGCGGCGGCCTGAGCGGTGACCTGGACCCGGCCCATTTCACCTATACCGGTGAATTTGATTACTCCGGCGACATGCCCGACGCAATCACCTTCGTGCCGTATACCATGGAATACAGGGAACCCACAAAAGAGGAGGCCGCTGTTTTGGTGACGCCGGTGCCGGTAGACGGGAAAACCATCATGCCCTTTAACGTGTACAACGAGGCCGGCGCCTTTGAGGTCAAGCTGAAATAGGAAAGCAGAGAAAAAGTGAACGTAAAAGCCGCTCTCCCGCGATCACGCCGCGGGAGGGCGGCTTCTATTTCATAGTAAAAGGGGGATGGCATGATTGCCATCCCCATAAGTATTTAGTCGTCCTCTTCCTCTTCTTCGGGAAGCTCCGCGTTGTGGAAAACATTCTGCACGTCGTCGTTGTCTTCCAGCATATCCAGCATCTTCTGAATCTTTTCGATTGTTTCAGGGTCGCTGACCGCAACGGTGTTCTGCGGAATTTTCTGCACTTCGGCGGAGAGAAAGGACAGGCCCTGCTTCTCCAGCGCTTCCCGCACGTTATGGAAATCGGCGGGGGTGGTGAAGATGACAAACGCGTCCTCTTCAGCCTTCATGTCTTCCGCGCCGGCATCCAGGGCGGTCATCATCATGTCGTCCTCGGAAAGGCCCGGGGTGCGCTCCAGGGCGATGACGCCCTTTTCGTCGAACATGAAGCCCACGCTGCCCGTGGTGCCCATGTTGCCGCCGTACTTGGCAAAGCAGTGGCGGACATCGCTGGCCGAACGGTTGCGGCTGTCGGTGATGACCTCCACGATCACGGCCACGCCGCCGGGGGCATAGCCTTCATAGGTGATTTCTTCATAGTTGATGTTGCCCAGCTCTCCGGCAGCCTTTTTGATGGAGCGGGCGATGTTGTCGTTGGGCACGTTGCTGGCCTTGGCTTTGGCGACGATGTCCCGCAGCTTTCCGTTGACGTTGGGGTCGCTGCCGCCCTCTTTCACGGCGATGGCAATTTCACGGCCGATCTTGGTAAATATCTTACCGCGCTCCGCGTCTGCCTTGCCCTTTTTATGCTTGATGTTGGCCCACTTGGAATGCCCGGACATAATACCCCTCCCAAGGAACATGATTTCAATGGAAACACAATATTTTACCATGGGCAACGCTTGTACGTCAACATCGGCGCGCTTTATTTCGTTTTACCGGCGATTGGGGCAGCGTTTGTTTTTTGCTGGATGAACTGTAGAAACGACTCCTTCTCCTCTTCGGAGGCGAATATGCGGTATGGCAGGATGAATGCCGTAGAGGCGCTTGTATACAAATACAGCGCGTTTGGACCTGTAACTATTCTTTCAATGGCCGAATAGTTGGCCAGTGATTCCGCAACCTCTGAAGTGATTTCAATTTTTTCTTCCCCGAACGCCATCTTCATATGAGCGGTGAATGGCGATTTACCGGATTCACTTTCCAGTTTTAGCGATTTGCGAATATTTCGTTCAACGCGCTTTCTGAAGGAAACAATCCTCCATATGGAATAGGCGCCGCAGATTGCATAGACAATATGAAAGTGATTGAATACAAACCCCAGAAATATGACCCAGGCAACTAATAGTACAGGGTAAAGGTACTTGTGCAGTATAATCTTCTTCCGGTATGCATTCGTGGTGTAGTTGTGACACAGCCTGTACCCAAAATGATCATCCTCGGTTAACTGATATTGAAATGTATACAAACTACCTTCCTCCATTGGCATTGAAATATGTGGTTACATCGTATAGTGCGATAAGTGTACTATATGTGGAATCAAATGGCAACATGCCTCATAAGCCCCAAACCTTGCGCGCGGGGGCCAAATGTTGTAAAATAAGAATCTATAAAGGAGGTGCGTTCATGAAACGTATATACCGCGGCATGATCATTTTGCTGGCCGCCCTGATGGTGATGGGCACGCAGGCGCTTGCCGGGCCGGACGCTCTTCCGGATGTGCGTGTTACGCCGGCAGCGGCGCAAAATGAATTTGGCAGCGTAACTTATCCCGTATTGGAAGGACATCCGGATGCGGCCATTCAGGATGCTGTAAACAAGGCCGTTTATGATACGGCGCAAATCGGGAGCCATTTAAACACCCTGAACGGCCTTACGGAAAGCGGATGGGGCCTTGACGTTACGTACAGGGAAACGCTGACAAGCGGTATCTTTTCCGCGGCCGTTTCCGCCTATGGCGAAATGCCCAACGGACGGATGGGGCAGACCTACACCACCGTCAATTACAATCTTCTCACCGGGCAGCCCATCACATCAGCCGATCTGTTTACCGATGCGGAAGGCGCGTTTGCGCTCATCGGGCAAAAGCTGGAGGACGAGGTGCAGCCCCTGCTGTCCGGCTATCTGGAGAACGATGCGCTGACGCCCATCCCGAAGGAGAATTTCTTCCTGACGCCTGACTATATCACCTTCTATTACCCCCAGGATCAGTTCTCCATGCTTTCGGGGTACAGCGGCGGCTGCAGCTTTTCCTATTATGAATTGAAGGACTATTTGAATGTCGCGCAGGGCAGCGTCTTATCCACCCTTGGCGCGGGCGATTTCCTGAACATCACCGCCGATACCGCCGCCCGTGTCGCGGCAGATGTATCTGCCGGGAAACTGCCTGGCATCGGGGCGCAAATCGGCGACAGCCTGATAGCGCGGCTGGACGAATACCGCCTTCTGGTGGACCCGGACTATTATCCCGGCGGCAGGTTCTTTGAGGTGGAAGCCCCGGAGCTTCGCAGCATATGGCTTCTGACCGATGCGCTCACCGAGGAGTATGACCACAGCCAGGTGCTTGGCATCCGGGCGGACAGGGTCAACCTGTACGGCATACAGACCGGCATCACCACCACCGAAGAGTGGCGCGCGGCCCTGGGCCAGCCGGGGAGCACGGCGGATTTGGATGAGTCCACCGCCGGGGATTACCGCCTGTCCGCAGGGATCAGCGATTACTATTCCTTTGGTGCAAACAAGCTGGTCCTGCACGCCAACGAGGAAGGCATATTGGAAAGCGTTCAGTTGCAAAGGTAAGTTATCACAAAGCCCCGGAGGAAAAAGATGCAAAAGCAAAGGGGAACAGCGCCCAAAAAGAAGGCCCAGGTCTATTCGCCGGAGGCCTTGCTTTTGCGTACCATCCTGGGGATCGTGCTGATTGTTTTGGGTGCGCTGGCCTTCGTATCCCTGGTTACGAACCCGGGCGAAATGCAGGTGGAAATATTCAAGCTTGTCCGCCCGGTGGTCCAGGGTCTGGCCGGCGGCCTGTGTTTGCTGTTTCCCTTGTACATCATATGGGCCGGGGGGCTGGTGGCCTTTTCCGCCAGAAAAAAGATGAAGGTGCGGGCCATACTGCTCTCCTTCGCCATCTATCTTTGCCTGCTGGCGCTGATTGTGCTGGTATCCACCTATCCCGATACAAGAGGCCCATATGTTGAGCGCACCCTGATGGACTATATCGGCGTCATCAACGCGGCCGACAATGATATGCATCCCGAAAGCTTCCTGTCCTATCTTGGCCGCGTGTATCTTTTGTGCAGCCCCAAGGGTGAAAGCGGCGGCCTGATTGGCATGCTCCTGGCCTGGCCGCTGTACTATCTGGGCCTTGGCATTGTGGGCGGCGTGGCTGTGTTGGGTATTTCCATCCTGGGCCTATTGATCCTTTTATCCAGGCTGGATGTGCGGACCATCGCCTTTAACCTCCGGGAACGCTCCAGCCAGCGCAGGGAGGAAAGAGATCAAATAGCCATGCAAAGGCAGGCGGAGGAAGAGGCCTGGCGCCAGCAGGAGGCCCAAAGGCAGGCGGCGGCCCACGCGCAAAACCCGCCTGTACCCGCCTACCAGCGGCGCCGGGATGCGCAGGCACAGCCGGCGCCCGCCCCCGGGCCCGTGTGGCGCGGCCCGGCAATGTACGATGAAACCATTATGCCCGCTGATACAAGCGCGCCGATGGATGTGGCCGGGGCCATGAAAAAGGCCAGGGGCCGCAAAACCGCCGAGCCATCGCCCTACGCGCCGCCAAGCAGGGAGGATGACCTGCCCTGGGAGGAGGACCCGGATACCGCCCAGCAGCTGGACAGCCGCAGGAGCATTTTAAAGCCCATCCGCTATCCTTCGCAAAAGCCGGCGCCTGCCGCAGCGCAGCCTGATTTTCCATCCGTGTCCGTGCCGAAAGTCCCGCAGGAGCCCCGCATGAGCGGCCAGCGCATGGACGAGCCTGACTTGAAGCTGCCGCCGCAAAAAGCGAAGAAGACGCAGCAGCTTCAAATGCAGCTTCCGCCGCCCTACGCCTATCCCACGCTGGATATGCTGAAAATGCCCAGGCGGTCCCAGCTGGATACACGCCAGGAGGATGAGCAGCGGGCCGCCATCCTGGAGGAGACGCTGCAAAGCTTTGGCATCAGCGCCCAGGTCAAGCAGGTCACCCACGGCCCGACAGTGACACGGTTCGAGCTGGAGCTGGCTTCCGGTATCAATGTCAAGCGCATCACCGGCCTTACCGACACCATCGCCATGAACCTGGCGGCCGGGGGCGTGCGCATCGAGGCACCCATCCCCAATAAGGCATTGGTGGGGGTGGAGGTGCCCAACCGGGAAATCATCAGCGTATCCCTGCGCGAGGTGCTGGAAAGCGAAGAGATGAACAGGGCGGATTCGCCCCTGTCCGTTGCCCTGGGCAAGGACATCGCCGGCAGCCCCATCATTTGCGACCTTGCCAAGATGCCGCACCTTTTGATCGCCGGCGCCACCGGCAGCGGCAAGTCTGTTTGCATCAACAGCATCATCTGCAGCCTGCTGTTTCGCACCTCGCCCAAGCAGGTGCGCATGCTTCTAATCGACCCCAAGGTGGTAGAGCTTCAGTGTTATAATGGCATACCGCACCTTTTGACGCCCGTGGTCAGCGATCCCCACAAGGCTTCCGGCGCGCTCACCTGGGCCGTTCAGGAAATGATGGAGCGCTACCAAAAGTTCAAGGAACGCAACGTGCGCGGCATCAGCGGCTACAATGCCGCCCTCATGGAGGGCGAGGAAGCCATGCCCCGCATTGTTGTCATCATCGATGAATTGGCGGACCTGATGATGGCCAGCAAGCGCGAGGTGGAGGAATCCATCTGCCGTATCGCGCAGTTGGCCCGGGCCGCCGGCATCCACCTGGTGGTGGCCACCCAGCGCCCGTCGGTGGACGTCATCACCGGCCTTATCAAGAACAACCTGCCCTCCCGTATCGCCTTCGCCGTGGCCTCGTCTATCGATGCCCGCACCATTATGGAACGGGCCGGGGCCGAAAAGCTGCTGGGCAAGGGGGACATGCTCTACGCCCCCGCCGGGGCGCTGGCCCCGCTGCGCGTGCAGGGCTCCTTTGTATCCGACGACGAGGTGAACAAGGTTACGGATTTCATCCGCTGCCATTCCACCCCGGATTATGACCCCAATGTGCAGGAGATATTGGACCAGACCAACTCCCCCTCCAGCATGGCCCCCGACGCGGCGGAAGCCACCGGCGACGATGGGGATGCCCTGGACGAGCTTTTGTCCCAGGCCATTGAAATGGCCATCCAGGAAGGCCAAACCTCCATTTCCATGCTGCAAAGAAAAATGCGCATTGGCTACGCCCGGGCGGGCCGCCTCATCGACGAGATGACAAAGCGCGGCATCATCAGCCAGGCCGCCGGCGCCAAGCCGCGTAAGGTCCTCATCTCCCAGGAAGAATTCGACCGGATGGATTTCGGGTCGTAAGGTTATGTGCATAAAGGCGGGAAGGGCTTCTTTTGAAAAAGAAGCCCTTCCCGCGCCCATCCCAGAAAACCTTCCATTAGGGATAGGATAAGGACAGGCATGCATTTTCGCTTGAGGAACGAACGTTGCAAAGCAGGGTTACTATTATTGTATGCGATAATTCAAGGAGATGGCTCCCGAAGGTTCCCAAAGGGCGACCGGAAAGCCCTTTGGTCGCGTCCGCAGACGCGATATCTTTTTCTAGCGAAGGAAGGTATGCCCCATGACGACACTCCTAACCGGCGGCCAGATCATTGACGGTACGGATGAAAAGGCCTATACCGCCGATATTCTTCTTAAGGATGGCCACATTGCCGCCATCGGCAGCCTGTTGGATATACAGGCTGATGAGGTCATTGACGCCACAGGTAAATGTGTCGCGCCGGGCTTCGTTGACGCTCACTCCCACAACGACTGGTTCCTGTCCAGGCGCGATCTGCAAAAGTACTTTCTGCCCTTTGTAAGCCAGGGGATCACTACCCAGGTCACCGGCAACTGCGGCTTTTCGCCCTTTGGCTTTGACGCGGATTCGCCCCACCTGCATCTGCTTGGCAGCGGGCTTTTTTCCATACCGGATTTTTCATTGGACGCCGATCCCTCCTTGAGCGGCTTTGCGCAAAAACACGGCACTCCGCCGGTGAATATCATACCCCTGTACGGCCACATGAGCGGCCGCATCTCCATCAGCGGGTATGAGAACAGGCCGCTTACCGAAAAGGAGCTTGACCGTCTGGATGAGTTGATGGAACAGGCGCTATTGGACGGTGCCGCCGGCATCTCCCTGGGGCTGATGTACGAGCCGGACAGGTACGCGCCTTACGAAGAACTCAAGCGCGCCGCGAAGATCGCGGCGAAGCACAACAAAATCCTCAGCGTTCACGCCAGGGCGTGCTCTGCCGTCTCCACCTCCTACCAGCCGCCGGTGGGCGGCCGTGCCCACAACCTGCGGGCGCTGGATGAAATGGTATCTATCGCCAGGGAGACAGGCGTCAAGGTGCAGTTTTCCCACCTGATCTTTGTGGGGGCCAAAAGCTGGAAAACAGCGGATGAGGCGCTTGCGATCATCGATCAAGTGAACTCCGAGGGCCTTTCCTTCCTGTACGATTCCTATTCCATGGCCTGCGGCGCGTCGGTGATAACGGTGATCCTGCCCGCCTGGTATTTGTCCATGCCGGAGGACAAGCGCCGCTCGCCCATCGCCCGCGCCCGTATCGCGCTGGAAATCGGCGTGACCAAGCGGCTGCTGGGGTTTGACTTCCCCGATATCGTTTTGACCTGGGTGAAGGAGGGCTATGAGCACCTGTGCGGCAAGAGCGTGCATGACATCGCCAAGGAATGGCGTATGAGCGATTTGAGCGCCTATTTGAAGCTGGTGGAGATAAGCGAAGGCCGGGGCCGGGTGCTGATGCACAAATATCTGACCGAAGAAATCCTGCTGCGGCTGATGGGCGACGAAAAGTGCCTGTACATGACTGACGCCTGGGTGGAGGAAACAGGCCTGCAAAACCCCGCCTGCTATTCCAGCTTTCCGGAGTTTCTGCGCCGGGGCCATGCCCGAGGCACACTGGAAAAGACCGTGCGCCAGATGACCGGCGCCACCGCCGACAGGTATCAATTAAAGGACCGCGGATACATCAGGGAAGGCTGTCACGCGGATATCACCGTGTTTGACCCTGCGAAGGTCCGGGCATCCGATACCATGCAGGATATGCCCCATGGCATCAGCGAGGTATTGATTGCGGGCCAGCGGGTGTTGAAGGATGGGAAAATGGCAAGGACGGATTTGGGACATATGATTTTGCAAAGGGAATAAGGGTTATGGCTAGAGGAGAAGGACTTCGCATCTTCGGACGCGACCAAAGGGCTTTCCGATCGCCCTTTGGGAACCTTCGGATGCCATCTCCTCGAATAGTTATACAATTATTCGACTGGCACGATAGTCCCTTTGCTTACCCCAATGCTTTTGCTTTTTTATGAAGCTGGGCCAAAACGGGGACCATCAGCCAGCCCTAAAAAAAATGGAAGCCGTTCTTCCACAGGGCACGCATCAATAGAGAATATCGATATTCTGCTCCACAACTGCTTTATACTGCGGCCATGAAAGACTTTCGCATTGACAAAGGCTTCCGGGTTATCATAATCATATGCCTGTGATCCATCTTCCGCCAATCCGTACCAATATGCGCATTGGTGCGTCGCCTTATCAACTGTCTTCCCGAGGTAGCAGCCATCGTATGCAGGATCGCCGTCAACAGAGAATTCCACCTCAATACAGGCATGGTTTTTGACAACATCGTACAGCATCATTTTTTCAAATGCTTCGAATGATATTTTTTGCATGATAGAATCACTCCATCTCTACGACTACAGACAATGATGCTATTTTATCATAAATTGAAAGAAAAATCAGGAAAAGTGTTCACCGCTTATTTTCGCTTCTCTGCACGCTGCCCTTGACATCCTTCCCTCCCCATTGTATAATTCCCCCATATCCGGCGATGATGGGAATAGTACTCCGTTTCCGGCATCAAGAGAGAGGGGCCATCGGCTGAAAGCCCCTTTGCCAAGGGATGGGGGAATGACACCCCGGAGCTTCCTGCGAGAGCAGGCGCGTATCCCGCGTTACCGGGATTTGAGTGGGAAAGGCGCAGGCCTTTTCAAGCGGGGTGGCACCACGAAGAAGTGAAATTCGTCCCATGCGTTGGCATGGGATGTTTTTTTATTTTGAAGCCTCCACCCGGAAAGGGGAATCAATTCCGTTCCATGGAAATCAGATATGCCACCTGGGACGACATCCACGGCATGGGCCGCGTGTATGTGGATACCTGGAAGGCTGCCTATCAGGGCATGATTCCCAAGAGCTACCTGGACGGCCTGACGTATGAAAGCTGGGAGGAAAGATACCGCGGCCGCTTTTCCAAGATGGAAGGCTATCATGTTGCGGTGCTGACCGACGGGGACAGAGTCATCGGCGTAACCAGCTTTACAAGAACCAGGGACAGGGATCTTATTGAAACCTGCGGGGAGATTGTCTCCATTTATGTTTTGAAGGAATACTGGCATCAGGGGCTCGGAAAGATGATGCTTGAGTGGGCGGTAAAAGAGCTCAAAAAGCTGGGCTTTACCGATTGCGTGCTGTGGACACTGGAGGAAAACCACCGGGCACAAAGGGCATATGAGCGTTTCGGCTTTATGCGGGACGGCGCCAGGCAAAGCCAGGAGTTCAATGGCACGGCTGTGTGGGAAATCCGTTACCATATGTCTATCTCCTGATTATGTAATATCTCAAGGGAGGAAGAATACATGCTGACACAGGCACCCAGGGGCACCAAGGATGTGCTGCCCAAGGAGAGCGGGCGCTGGCAGGCGCTGGAAGCGATCATGCGGACTGCCGCCGCCAGGGCGGGCTACCGGGAGGTGCGCACCCCGGCATTTGAGCATACGGAGCTGTTTTTGCGCGGGGTGGGCGATACCACCGACATCGTGCAGAAGGAAATGTACACCTTCAAGGATAAGGGCGACCGCTCCATCACCTTAAAGCCCGAGGGGACGGCCGGCGCCGTGCGGGCGCTGATTGAGCATAACCTGTATGCCGACGTGCTTCCCTGCAAAATGTACTACCTGAACGCGCCTATCTTCCGGTATGAGGCGCCTCAGTCCGGCAGGCTGCGGGAGCATCACCAGTTCGGCCTGGAGTGTTTCGGCGCGCCGAACCCGTCGGTGGACGCGGAGATCATTGCCCTGGCCTTCCGTATGCTGGAAGGGCTTGGCGTAACGAACCTGACTGTGAACATCAACAGCATCGGCTGCCCCAAATGCCGGCCGGCCTACCACGCAAAGCTGAAGGAATTCCTTGGTGAGCGGCTTGCGAACTTATGCAAAACCTGCCAGGAGCGGTTCGAACGTAATCCCCTGCGGGCGCTGGATTGCAAGGAAGAAAAGTGCCAGGAGCTTGTAAAGGATGCCCCCAGCATGCTGGATATGCTTTGCGAGGAGTGCTCCGGTCACTTTTCAAGCTTACAATCGTACCTTTCGGCGGCGGGCATTCCCTATGCCATTGATAGCCGCATCGTCCGCGGGCTGGATTACTACACCAAAACGGTGTTTGAGCTGATCACCAAAACGCCCCAGGGCAACCTGACTGTTTGCGGCGGCGGGCGGTATGACCGGCTGGTGGAGGAGCTGGGCGGGCCGGAGATGCCGGCGGTGGGCTTCGGCATGGGGCTGGAGCGCATCCTGATGCTGCTGGACAGCCAGGGGATAGAACTTAACCAATCCCGGCAGATGGATGTGTTTGTGGCCAGCCTGGGGGATGAGGCCAGGATACCGGCGTTTGCGCTTGTACAGTCTTTGCGCAAGGCGGGGGTCAAGGCGGACTGTGACCACATGGGCAAAAGCCTCAAGGCCCAGTTCAAGTATGCCGACAAGGTCAGTGTTCCCCTTATCGCCATTTTGGGCGGGGATGAATTGCAAAAGGGCGTTGTGAAGGTCAGGAATATGGGCACCAGGGAAGAGACGGAAGTTCCGATTTCTGATGCTACTGAGGCGATTGCTGAGATGATGAAATAGTAAAGAGTTTCGCGTCTGCGGACGCGACCAAAGGGCTTTCCGGTCGGTCCAGCCCGCTCAATAGTCGCATTGCTGCGCTGCCGCTTGCACTGCTCCTTTTTGCGGGCCTCCTCCACCCCTCCCATTCCCGCCACAGGCGGGGTCGGGGTTACGGAGCCTTTGGAAACCTTCGGATGCCATCTGTGTGAGATACCGTAATACTGAACGATTGAAGGAGGATAAATCCTATGGCGGAATTTTTGGGCGGCTGGAAGCGCAGCCATATGTGCGGCGACGTCAGGGAAACCATGGTCCATGAGGAAGTAACCTTGATGGGCTGGGTGCAGCGGGCCAGGAACCTGGGCGGCATCCTGTTCGTGTGGCTCCGTGACCGGGCCGGCATCGTGCAGGCGGTATTCGATATCAACACCTGCGATCAAAAAACGTTTGCTTTGGCGGAAGAGCTGCGGGGCGAATTCGTGGCGGCCGTGAAGGGCATCGTATCCCTGCGGGCGCCTGAAGCGGTGAACGACAAGCTGCCCACCGGTAAAATCGAAGTAATGGTAAAGGAACTCAAAATCCTCAACCGTGCCGACACGCCGCCCATCTATATCGAGGATGACAGCAAGGAATCCGAAGCGCTGCGCCTGAAATACAGGTACCTTGACCTGCGCCGGCCCTCCATGCAGGATATGTTGCGATTTCGGCACAAAGTGGTGGCGACGCTCCGGAAACACATGGATGGAGAAGGCTTTGTGGAGATTGAAACCCCGATTCTGACAAAATCCACGCCGGAGGGGGCGAGGGACTATCTTGTGCCCGCCCGCGTCAAGCCCGGCACCTTCTATGCGTTGCCCCAAAGCCCGCAAATTTACAAGCAGCTTTTGATGCTGGCCGGCATGGACAGGTATTATCAGGTAGCCCGCTGCTTCCGCGACGAGGATGGCCGGGCCGATAGGCAGCCGGAGTTTACGCAATTTGACATGGAGATGTCTTTCATCGAGCCGGAGGATATCCAGGGTGTGGTGGAACGCGCCTACAAGACGGTGTTCCATGAGGTGATGGGCATTGATATCGCCCTGCCGCTGCCCCGCATGACTTGGAAACACGCCATGGAAACGTATGGCTCCGACAAGCCCGACACGCGCTTTGAAATGCCGATTTCCGATGTTGGGGAGACAGTTTTGGGCTGCGGCTTCACCGTGTTTGAAAGCGCATTGGCGGAAAACAAGAGTGTTGTTGCCATTTGTGCCAAGGGCGCGGCGGATAAGCTGTCCCGCAAGGAGATGGATGCGCTTTCTGAATTCGTGAAAACCTATCATGTGAAGGGTCTTGCCTGGGCCGCGCTGCAAAGCGACGGCACGGTGCGCTCCTCCTTTGCAAAAGCCATGGCCGGGGACAGCATGCAAAAGCTGATGGACAAAATGGGCATGGAAAAAGGCGACGCGCTGTTCGTGATTGCCGACAAGAAGTACGTGGCCCTGACCGCCCTGGGCCAGCTCCGCTTGAAGCTGGGTGCGCAATTGGGGCTTATCGATCGCTTAAAGTACAACCTATTCTGGGTCACTGAATTCCCGCTCCTGGAGTGGAACGAGGAAGACAACCGCTTTGCCGCCATGCACCATCCCTTCACCAGCCCCATGGATGAGGACTTCGCGCTGATGGAAACCGATCCGGGCCGGGTGCGGGCCAAGGCGTACGACCTGGTCATGAACGGCATCGAGATGGGCTCGGGCAGCATCCGTATTCATGCCAGCGATCTGCAGGAGCGCATGTTCCGCCTGCTGGGCTTTACCAAAGAGGAGGCATGGACGCGCTTTGGCTTCCTGCTGGAGGCCTTCAAGTACGGCACGCCGCCCCACGGCGGGTTTGCCTTCGGCATTGACCGGCTGGTGATGATCCTCAAAGGTGCTGAAAGCCTGCGGGATGTGCTGGCCTTCCCCAAGATACAAAACGGTGCGTGCCTGATGATGGATACCCCGGCGCAGGTGCAGGAAGAGCAGCTGAAGCTGCTGAAGATAAAAACGGAAGCATGACCAGGAAGGCTCTGCCTCCCTGGACCCACCGCTCAAGGGATATATCCCTTGAGAATCCCTATATTTGATTATGTAGGGGAAGTAGGGAAACCAATACAGAATCTTGTTGGAACTTATTTACTCCCTCAGTCGCTTTCGGCTGGCCCGCAGGCGGCGGAAGGAGTAGAGAAAAGCAACTCCGACCTTATTCGCGGTTTATGCATCCGAGCGTAGCTGCAGGCTGATCTTCTGGAGAGCAACGAGGGGGCCGAAGCCCCCTCGTTTGTAATCGTCTCGGCTGGCTTTGCCAGCTGGGCGGGGCGTTTGCGGAGCAAACATTCCTTACACCTTTCACCGGCCAAGAGCGAAGCTCTTAGGTGAAAAGTGCGGAACTCGATGAAATGGCGTAGCCATTTCATCGATACGCCGCAGGCGTTGTCATTTGGCTGGAAATCTGTTATACTGTTGTTTAACCGCAAGGAGGTGCGTTTGGTATGCCTTCAAAGAAAGACAATCTTCCCCTGAACGTGGAAAAAGATATTGAGAGCACAGGTACCATTACATACGCCAATGAGGTCATCGCTATCATCGCCGGGGTGGCCACCAGCGAGGTGGATGGCATTGCCGGCATGGTCACCAGCGGCGGGCTGACCGATATACTGGGCCGGAACAGGAACATCACAAGAGGCGTTAAGGTGGAACTGGGCACTGAGGAGACCTCGGTGGACCTGTACGTCATCGTTGAGTACGGCACGCCCATTCAAAAAGCCGCCCGCGATGCGCAGGAGAATGTTCGCAAGGCCATTGAGACCATGACCGGGCTGCGCGTGGTGCGCGTGGATGTGCATGTGCAGGGCGTCAGCTTTGAAAAGGAAAACAAGGCGCTGGAAAAGGGCCTGCAGAGCGCGGCTTTGGCCAGCGGTGAAACATTTAAGAAGGTAACGGCCAAGAAGGAAGACGCACAGGAAGAAACGCCCATCCCCCCCGCCACCGTGGAGCTGGTGGAGGATCAGATGGAGGAGGAGCGCGACCTTCTCGAACCGGAGGATGAGGCGGAGGAGCTGGACGATCTGGACGAAACGGAAGACGACGTTCAGACAGAGGATGAGGCCGTCCTTCCCGAGGAGACTGCGGAACAAGAACAGGAAGAAAAGAAGGAATAGCGCATAAGCAGCCGGCAGGATGCCTGCCGGTGGCTTTTGTTTTCAAGCGCCGCGCTTTTTTTAAGTGGGGGAGGTGTACCGCGTGAAGGTGCGCTTTTGGGACCGTTTGCTGACTGCATTGGCGGGACTATTGCTTTTGGCCACAGGCTTGGTCTTCTTCGTTTGGGCATTCAAAGGCATACCCGATGCATGGATGGACGCGCTGAAAAACAAGGATATCGGCCGCATGCCAATCTTTGTGGCGCTGGGCACCGGCGCGGTAATGGCGGTGCTTGGCATCCACAACATCTCCATCCTTTTGCGGCGCAGGGGTAAGAAGGGCTTTGTCGTTCAAAAGACGGAGCATGGGGAGCTGAGCATTTCCATCCACGCCATGGAAAACCTGGTGCAAAAGTGTGTCGACAAGCATGAGGAGCTGACGGTGGTCAGCAACCGCATCGAAAACACACGCGACGGCGTGGTGGTGGATCTGCGCATCGGCCTGGCTAACGGCGTCAGCATACCGCTGGTGGTCAGCACACTGCAAAAGCAGATCAAGCAGTACATCACCTCCTGTTCCGGCATTGACGTCAAAGAAGTCAAGGTGGAAGTGGAGACCGCCAGCATCAAGGCGGAGAAGAGCCCCTATTCTGTGCCAGATACGCTTTTGCAGGCCATCCCCAAGGCCGCGCCTGTGGAAACGCCGCCCCCCGCAAGGCCAATTCAGCAAATGGAACGGCCTGTGCAGGTGCCGATACAGCAGATGGAAAGGCCCGCGCCGCCGCCGGAAAGAAGCGACAGGGCTGAACGAGTGGAGCGTATCGAGCGGGTGGTGACACCGCCGGTCAGCGGCGTGCAACCAGCCGTAAAGCCGGTGCAGCAGCCCGCGCCGCAGGTGATGCAAAGGATGCAGCCTGACCTGAAAGGGCCGTCCTTTCCGGAGCCCGCGGCAGATACCAATGAGGAAAAGAAGCGCCCTTTGCACCAGCGGCTGTTCGGCCACAAGGAGCAGCCGGCCATCGTGCCCATGCCTCCGGAGCTGAACAGAAAGGCCGAAGTAAAGGATGAGCCGATGATGTTCGACCTTACGGAGGACGACGAATCCTTAAGGGATCCGCTTGACACCCAGGAGGTGGATGACCATGAAGAACATTGAGGAAATTTTGAAGGAGCTGTTCAAGCCCGGTACGCCGCAGTACGGCCTCATCTGGGGCATCGGCTTTGTGGTATTGGCCTTTTTGCTTCTGTTTATCGGCTTCTGGAAAACGCTTTTTGTGGTATTGCTGTTCACCATCGGCCTTTTCATCGGCGCGGTGAAGGACAAACAGAACTTTATCAAAAACACCATCAACAAATGGTTCCCTCCCCGCCAGGACGGCTGAGAGGGAAAACGCAAGGAACGGAGTGCTTTTTTTATGGCGCGTACGACCGCACGGGCTGCGGCGATGCAAATGGTGTATGAGCGGCTTCTGGGCGGCCAGGGCGGCGGGGAAACGCTGGAGCTTGTATACGAGCAGATGGGCGAAGGCAGCGAAGCCCCTTCCAAGGACGATCAGAGGTATATTGACGATGTTCTGGCGGGCATCGCGGCCCACCAGGATGAAATCGACGAAAGCATTCAGGAGTTCAGCGTGGATTGGTCGCTGGACCGCATGGCCAGGGTGGATTTGACCATCCTTCGCCTGGCTACGTATGAAATTCTCTTTCGGGACGATGTGCCCGGCAGCGTAGCCATCAACGAGGCGGTGGAGCTGGCCGGCAAATATTCCGACCCGGCGGGCGGCCGCTTCATCAACGGCGTACTGGGCTCCATCCTGCGCAGGAAAGAGGCAGAAAAGCACAAGTGAAGGCCGTCATCGGGCTGGATACAAGCTGTTATACCACCTCCGTGGCGGCGGTGGATGAATTGGGACGTGTCATCGCAAGCATCAGAAAGCTGCTGCCGGTGCCTATGGGCAGCCGGGGGCTTCGGCAGAGCGACGCGGTGTTTGAGCACGTGCGGCAGCTGCCGGGGCTCCTGGAGGAATTGGGCAAGAAAGTCGCGCCTTATGAAATCGCCGCGGTATGCGTGTCAAAAAAGCCCAGGGATGGCGAAGACTCTTATATGCCTGTGTTTTTAGCAGGGGATGCGCAAGGGCGCGGCTTGGCCGCTCTTTTACACATCCCCTGTTTTGAAACCACCCACCAGGCGGGGCATGTGAAAGCCGCCATGCTGGATTCGGGGCTTGAGGCCCCGGAGTTTCTGGCGGTGCACCTGTCGGGCGGCACCACGGAAGTGCTGCACGTGCATGGCAGGGGCATAGCATGCGTGGGCGGGACGCTGGACCTTAACGCCGGGCAATTGGTGGACAGGGTGGGCGTTTTGCTTCACCTGCCCTTTCCCTGCGGGCCGCACCTGGAGAAGCTTGCGGTAAAAGGGCAGCCGCAAAGCCTGCTCCCCGTGAGCATGGCGGATGACGACCTGCATTGCCACCTGTCCGGGGCGGAAACAAAAGTGACGAACTGGCTGAAAAGCGGAGAAAAATCCCCGGAGGACGCCGCGGCGGAGGTATATGATTTCCTGGCCCGCACGGTGGCCAGGCTCATTGCCGGTGCGGGAAGGAAAACGGGGCTGCATTCCGTACTGGTGGCGGGGGGAGTGGCGTCGTCGCCGCTTTTCCGAGAACTGTTGAATACCAGGATGCGCAAGCTGGATACCAGCATGGCGCTTTATTTCGGTCATCCCGCCTATTCCGGCGATAACGCCGTGGGCGTGGCGCTTTTAGGCCTTAATCAATACAAAAGCTTGGGGGAGGATGAGAAACATGGCTGCACAACTGATTGACGGGAAAGTGCTCTCTGCGGCTGTCAAAGAGAAATTGAGGCTTCAAACGGAGGAGCTGAAGGCGGCCGGTGTCACCCCCGGCCTTGTTGTGATTTTGGTGGGGGAAGACCCCGGCAGCCAAATCTATGTGCGCAACAAGGAAAAGGCCTGCCATGAGATCGGCATCGCCTCCACCGTACTGCGCCTGCCGGAGGCCACCACCCAGCAGGAGCTGGAGGAGCTGATCCGCCGCTTCAATGAAGATGAAAATATCGATGGCATCCTGGTGCAGGTGCCCCTGCCCAGGCACATGAACGAGGCCGCTGCGCTGTCGCTGATCAAGCCGGAAAAGGATGTGGACGGCTTTCATGTGGTCAACATGGGCAGGCTGTTCGGCGGCATGGATACCATTGTGGCCTGCACGCCCAAGGGCGTGATGGAAATGATCAAATCTACCGGCGTATCCCTTGCCGGCAAGGAAGCCGTGGTGGTGGGCCGCAGCAACAATGTGGGCAAGCCCATCGCCATGCTGCTGATGCAGGAAAACGCCACGGTGACCATGTGCCATTCCCGCACCAGGGACCTGGCCGCGCATACAAGAAGGGCGGATATCCTGGTGGCGGCGGTGGGCAGGCCCAAATTCATTACCGGCGATATGGTAAAGCCCGGCGCTTTGGTCATCGATGTAGGCATCAACCGCGTGGACGGCAAAGTGGTGGGCGATGTGGATTTTGAGGCCGCCTCCCAGGTGGCGGGATACATATCCCCCGTGCCCGGCGGCGTGGGGCTGATGACGGTGGCCATGCTGATGGCCAATACATTGCAAATTGCCGGCGCCCGCCTGGCTAAGAAAAAGGCATGAAAGCGTTCGACGGCGTTCTTTCCGTAGGCGAACTCAATGAGTATGTGCGCCGCACCCTGGCGGCGGACCCCATGCTTTCGCACACGCGGCTGAAGGGGGAAATCAGCAACTTCAAGCGCCACACCTCCGGCCACTGGTATTTTTCTTTAAAGGATGACACAGCGCGGATCAACTGTGTCATGTTCCGCCAGAACAACCTGTCCGTCCGCCTTGTGCCAAGGGACGGAATGCAGGTAGTTTTAACGGGCAGCGTGAGCCTGTATCCCAGGGACGGCGCTTACCAGTTTTACGCCGAGGCAATGAAGGAAGACGGCCTGGGGGATCTGTTCCTGCGCTTTGAGCAGTTGAAACTGAAGCTGCAGAAGGAAGGATTGTTCGATGCGGCCCGCAAGCGGCCCCTGCCGCTTTTACCTTCCAAGGTTGGCATCGTCACCTCCCGCACAGGGGCGGTGATACGCGACATCTGCCAGGTATCCTGGCGGCGGCATCCCGGCATGGAGCTGGTGCTTTTCCCGGCCCAGGTGCAGGGGGAAGGCGCGGCGGAGGACATCGTGCGGGGAATCGAAACGCTGGGCAGCATGCCCGGTATCTCGGTGATTATCGTAGGCCGGGGCGGCGGCTCCATGGAGGATTTGTGGGCCTTTAACGAGGAGATAGTGGCACGGGCCATTGCGGCATGCCCCGTTCCTGTGGTGTCCGCTGTGGGCCATGAAACGGATTTCACCATTGCTGATTTTGTGGCGGATGTGCGGGCTTCCACCCCTTCCGCCGCGGCGGAAATGGCGGTGCCGGTTCTGGATGATCTGCTGTTCACCATAGAAGAAATGGCGCGGCGGCTTTCCGGCGGCGCGGAAAAAACGCTTCTAAAATACAGGGAGCGGCTTTTAAAGGCGCAGAACTGGCTGCAAACCTTGCACCCCAGGGCGCAGGTGCTGGCCGCGCAAAGCAGGGCGGATATGCTTTGCACCCGCATGAAAAACGCGGCCATGGCCGGGCTTGCGCTGCGGGAATCGCGGCTTTCCGCCACGCAGGCCAAGCTTTCGGCCCTGGGCCCCATGCAGGTATTGAAAAGGGGCTACGCATTGGCGATAAAAGACGGCGTTCCCGTGACTGGGGTAAAGGCCGTTGCCCCAGGTGATCGATTGAAGGTGCTGTTTTCAGACGGGCGAGTGCTGGCAGATGCCCTGGATACAAAGGAGGGGAATCCCTTTGAGTGAAGTAAAAAACGCGGAATCCTTTGAACAGACCCTGGAAAGATTCGAGGTGCTGGTAAAGACCATGGAAACGGGCGGCCTGCCCTTGGAGGATATGCTCCGCCTGTACGAGGAAGGCATGACCCTTTCCCAAACGCTGAAAAGCCAGCTGCAAAAAGCCCAGGGCAGGCTGACGGAATTGAACCTGCAAGGGGAAACACGGGGAACAGACAAGCCGGAGTATGAGCCGTGAAAGAGTTGTATGTAACCTACCAGACCATGGTGGAAGGCGCGCTGGCATCCGCCATCCCACTGGGGGAAACGGTGCCAAATGACAATGAGATACCAAGCCTGTTGGGCGCGGCCATGCGCTACAGCCTGATGGCGGGGGGCAAGCGGCTTCGGCCCGTGATGCTGCTGGCGGCCTATGCTTTAAAAAAGGAAGATGTGTCTCCGGCATTGCCCTATGCCGCGGCGCTGGAGATGATCCACACCTATTCCCTGATCCATGATGACCTGCCGGCCATGGATGACGACGACCTTCGCCGGGGCAAGCCCACCTGCCACAGGGTGTACGGGGAGGCCATGGCGATCCTGGCTGGGGACGGGCTCCTCAATATGGCCTATGAAACAATTCTAAAACAAGCTGTAAAGCTCGCTTCGCCTGAAGCAGTCGCCGCCGCCAACATCATCGCACGCCGTGCGGGCGTCACGGGCATGGTGGCCGGCCAATCCCTGGATGTGTCCATGGAAGGGCAAAGGCCGGACATCTCGCTGGTGACCTACATCCACCGCCACAAGACCGCGGATATGTTAACCGGGGCTGTGGAGGCCGGGCTTGCACTTGCCGGCGGCACCCAGGCGGAGCTTAACGCGGTGAGGGATTACGGCTTTCATACTGGCGTGGCCTTTCAGATTGTGGATGACCTGCTGGACATCGAGGGTGAGGAAAAGCTGCTGGGCAAAAGGACGGGCATGGATGAAAAGCACGGCAAGCTTACCTGGCCCGCCTGCGTGGGGGTTGAAAAAGCGCGGGAGGATGCGCGCCTTCACGTGGAAGCGGCGGTCAAGGTCTTGTCCGTCTTTGAACAAAAGGGAAACTTTCTTGTATACCTTGCGCAAAGCATGCTTCACCGGGTACAATAAGTGCGGTTGCAAATGTGTGGATAAGAGGCGGTTGTTTCGTTGCATAGCATCGCTGGAGTATTACAGAATCAAATACTGATATGCGCCATGACAGCCTGGTTTGTTGCCCAGGCGCTGAAGGTGCCCATCTATTACCTGGTGGAGCATGAGCTGAACTGGCGCAGGTGGTTAGGCTCGGGCGGCATGCCCAGTTCCCACAGCGCGCTGGTAGTCGCGCTGACCGCCATGGTGGGGGCGAGAATGGGCTTTGACACGGCGGTCTTTGCCATCTCCTTTGCCCTGTCCATTATTGTCATGTATGACGCGGCCGGCGTGCGCAGGGAAACAGGCACCCAGGCCGCCGTTATCAACAAAATACTGCATGACATGCTGGTGGACGGCAAGCACATCACCGAGGAAGAATTGAAGGAACTGGTGGGCCATACGCCTCTGGAGGTTTTTGCCGGCGCTTTGCTGGGGCTGATCGTTACCGGACTGTTCCTGATTTGATATACGCAAGGAGGAAGAACAAATGGATCACTTTATGGAAGAGATCGTGGTCAAGAAAAGCAAAGGGCTGGACGAAGTGCTGTATTTCGTTTCGGCGGTGGTGATGGTGATCATGGCGCTGTTCGCCGTGATGCAGCTTCAGTTTCTGCTGACATCCTTCGACATTTTCTCCGTCATCACGGTCGTCATAAGCGGCGGCACCGCCGTGCTCCTCTTTTTGCGCAGGGACAGGCTGCGCACGGAGTTTGAGTACACCTTCACCAATGGGGAAATGGATTTTGCCAAGGTGTACAACAACCAAAAGCGCAAAAACCTGGGCACCATGCGGGTGAAGAACGTGGAGGCCTTCGGGCCGGTTTCCTCTTCCTCCTTCCAGCGTTACATCTCCATGCCTGGCATCAAAAGGGATCACTGGTTTTTGAACCGCGGAGCGGAGCTGTATTACTTCTATTTCGTGAAGGACGGAAACAAGCGCGTCATCATCCTGGAGCCTTCGGCTGAAATGGTGGAAATGATCAAAAAATACCTGCAAAGGGGCGCCTATCAGGCATAATGGAAGCATATCTGGACAACAGCGCCACCACAAGGCCGTCGCAAACGGTAATTGAAGCCGTTGTGGCAGCCATGCGGGATGGCTTTTACAACCCCTCCTCCCCCTACGGCCCCGCCCTCCAAGCGGAGAAGCGGATGGATGACTGCCGGGCGCTGCTTCTAAAGCAGCTGCAGGCAGGACCGGGGGAGGTGATTTTTGCCGCCGGCGGCACGGAAGCGGATAATCTGGCCATTTTAGGCTATCTTTCCACCGTCAAAAAGCCGGGCAAGGTACTTTTTTCGGCGGTGGAGCATCCGGCCGTAAAGCAAAGCTGCCTGGCGGCGGAACGGATGGGCCATACCCCTGTCGTAATCCCTGTGCTGAAGGACGGCACGGCGGATTTGGAAGCCTTGCGTACCTTGCTGGATGACAGCGTGCATTTGATTTGCGTAATGCAGGTGAACAACGAAACCGGGGCCATACAGCCGCTGAAAGAGATTGCCGCGCTCCGGGACAGCCTCTGCCCCAGGGCGGCCATTCATGTGGACGGCGTCCAGGGCTTTTTGCGCGTTCCCCTTTCCATGCAGGCTTTGAACATACAATCCTATGCCTTAAGCGCCCACAAGCTCCACGGCCCCAAGGGCGTGGGCGCGCTGGTGCTGCAAAAGGGGCATAAGGTAAGCCCCCGGGAGTTTGGCGGCGGCCAGGAAAAGGGGCTGCGGTCCGGCACGGAAAACACGCCGGGAATAGCGGGGCTGATGGCAGCGGTGGAAAGCTACCCTGCCGGCGCCGCGAATGCAATGCAAGAATTGAAGACGCGGCTGTATGGGGCGCTGAAGGAAGCTGTCCCCGGCGCCCGGATCAACGGTCCTGATATTTGCAGCCCAGCCGCTGCGCCGCATATTTTGAACATTTCCCTGCCGCCTGTCCGCTCGGAGACCATGCTTTACGCCCTGGCCGGAGACGGTATCTATGTCAGCATGGGTTCTGCCTGCTCCTCCCGCAGGCAAAAGATATCGGAAACACTCAAGGCCATGGCTGTGCCGCAAACCGATGCGGAAAGCGCCATCCGGTTTAGTCTGTCTGCATGTAATACACAGGAGGAAATTGATTACACCGCGGGCAGAGTAAAGGAGCATTATCAGCAATTGTCCAGATATCAAAGGCGTTGATGCGGTTGCAAGTTCTTCCATATTCAAACAGGTCCGGACTGATGGAGGATGTGGTATGTATAGTACAGCATATATCATCGGATCCGTATTGGTCTTCTTTCTGGATATCGTTCCCTCTTCCAAGCTAAATGAAAGCACAACGTTGCAGATAGTTAGATTTGACAAGCGTGACAAGCGCTACAAGGTACAAAATGTACTGAACAAGATCATTTTGGTTTGCGGAAAAATCAATCTTGGTGTCTGCGCTTTGCTTCTTCTGCTCAAATGCATGGGAGTTATCCCCTGGTGGTGATCTTACGAAGTTGTATAAGGGAAAGGTAGATTTATTCAACGTGAGGTATTACCTGTCCGCTTTGGTGAAATTTATTTAAAAGGCTTGAACCATCCCTGTTTTCTGCGTATGCTTCCGAAGGTTTCCAAAGGCTCCAGAGCCTAGCCGCCGCCAGTGGCGGCACTAGGTTAGGCGTAGGAGGCTTGCGAAAAGGAGCAGTGCAAGCGTTAGCGCAGCAATGCGACTATTGAGCAAGCTGGACCGATCGAAAAGCCCTTTGGTTGCGTCCGCAGGCGCGAAATCCTAAATATCTGGCACAGCAAGTTCTATTAGTTTTTAAAGGGGATTTGTATCATGCGTGAGGTGCTCCTGGTCCGCTTTGGCGAAATTTACTTGAAAGGCCTGAACCGGCCTTATTTTCTGCGAATGCTGGTGGACAGGGTCAAGGCGTCTGTCCGGGGAATGGGCGGAACCGTATGGCTCAATGACAGCCGCGTGTTCGTTAGCGGCGCGGACATGAACGAGTGCATCCGCAGGGTCACCAAGGTGTTCGGCGTGCATTCCGTGTGCCCCGCCATTGAGATGGAGAAGGCCGACTTTGACGCGGTCTGCGCCGCCGCTGTGGATGTTATGAAGGATATCAAGGGCACCTTCAAGGTGACCGCCCGCCGCTCCGACAAACGCTATTTTTTGGACTCCCCGGAAATCAACATCCGCATGGGGGAGTATATTTTAAATAGGCTGCCGGGCCTTACGGTGGATGTGCATACCCCGGAGCATGTGCTGAACGTAGAAATAAGGGACATGGCCTACCTGTACGCCAAGACCATCCCCGCGGCCGGCGGCATGCCGGTGGGTACCAATGGCCGGGCCACGCTTTTATTGTCCGGCGGCATCGACAGCCCCGTGGCCGGCTACATGATCGCCAAGCGGGGCGTAACGGTGAGTGCCGTGCATTTCCATTCCTTCCCCTATACCAGCGACCGGGCGAAGGAAAAGGTGCTGTCTTTGGCCCGCATCCTTTCCGAAAGCTTGTGCGGAGTTCGCGTGCATGTGGTGCCCTTCACCCGCATACAGATGGAGATTCACGAAAAATGCCCCGAGGAGTATACCACCCTCATCATGCGCAGGTACATGATGCGCATTGCCGAGCGCATCGCCAAGGCGGAGCATTCCCATGGCCTAATCACCGGCGAGAGCATCGGCCAGGTGGCCAGCCAGACCATGCAGGCGCTCCAGTGCACGGATGAAGTGGTGTCGCTGCCTGTTTTTAGGCCGCTGATCGGGTTTGACAAGCAGGAGATCATTGACGTGGCCAGGAAAATCGGCACGTTTGAAACATCGTCCCTGCCGTATGAGGACTGCTGCACTGTGTTTACGCCACGCCATCCCGCCACCAAGCCCAGAAAAGAAAAAATCCTGGAAGGGGAGGCGCTGCTTAATAGCGAGGCCCTCATCCAGGATGCGTTGGATCATATAGAAGTTGTGGATGTGTGATGTTCAATGCTAGTTACGAAGAAGGATTTCGCGCTTTCGAGCGCGACCAAAGGGCTTTCCGATCGGCTTTGGAAACCTTCGGACGCCATCTCCAATTAAGTATCTAGTTCTATAAAATCGATGTTATTTGAGTGTTTTTATGTATCTCTTCAATATGGGGATTGCAAAGGGGCTGTGTTCCAGCTGGCTTAATAGTCGCGCTGCTGCGCTGCCGCTTGCATCACTCCTTTTCGCCAGCCTCCTCCGCCTCGCTTCATCCGCCACAGGCGGCGCTTCGGCTACGGAGCCTTTGCCGAGGTGCAGGGGCAGAGCCCCTGCTACATGACTCGCAGTATCAGCAGCAGTCCCAGGCCAGGCACGCCCAGCATGCCGGTGACGATGGCTGTCAGAGGGTTCAGCCCGATGGCCAGGTCAAAAGGGGCGGCCAGCAGGTTCCACACCATCAGTACGCCGACGCCCAGTAAGCCGCGTTCCAGCAGCTTCCAGGCCGGCTTGTAAGGTTCCACATGGACGCCCGCTATGTAAATAAGGATCAATAGCCCGGCATAAAAGGCAATCAGTATCATTTTTTCCATGGCGGCGCCCCCTTTTGGCACATTGTATGCGCGCAAGGACAGAAAGAAAACAACTTTCCGTACGCACATTTTTCTTACCGGGGCTTGCGGATTTGCCCCGGCTGATGTATACTTTTGTGGGACGAAAATGGTCAAGTGGGACATTTTAAGCCCGCCGGAGGGGAAGGTATGCAGGAGGATTTTCTGAACCTGATGCAGCATCTTGCCCCCGATCTGGCCCGGGAAATGGGCCTTCGGGCGCTGGTGCTGGAGCGCATCGCCGTCCTGCAGCCGGTGGGGCGCAGACAGCTGGCCGCACGGCTGAACCTGCCGGAGCGGGAGATACGCACGGTGGCTTCGGTGCTCAAAGAGGAAGGATTTATAGACCTGGACGCGGCGGGGATGACGCTGACGCCGTCGGCGGAGGCCGTTTTGCCCGGCGCCCGGGAGTTCAGCAGGGCCATGCGGGGCCTGACCGCGCTGGAGACCACCTTGTCCGGGCTTTTAAACGTGCCTCGCGTATTCGTGGCGGCGGGGAACGCGGATGAGGAAAATCATGTGCTTCATGATGTGGGCCGCATGGCGGCACAGCGGCTGCGCAGTATCCTGCAAAGCGGCGATACCCTGGCGGTGACCGGGGGCGGCACCATGGCTGAGGTGGCCCGCAATATGCAGCCGTCCTCCCCCATGAACGTAATGGTGGTTCCGGCCAGGGGCGGCATGGGCCGCACGGTGGAAACCCAGGCGAATACCCTGGCGGCTGAAATCGCCAGGAAGCTTGGCGGGCATCACCGGCTGATCCACCTTCCCGACCATATGGACGCGGCGGCCATGCAGGAAATGCTCAAGCTGCCGGAGATACGCGAAACCATAGAGCTTTTACAGCGGGCGGATGTGATCCTGCACGGCATCGGCCGGGCCGATGAAATGGCCAAGCACCGGCATCTGCCGGTGAGCCTCACCAGAAAGCTCCTGTCCGAAGGCGCGGTGGCGGAAGCCTTTGGATATTACTTTGACCGCGAGGGAAACTGTTTGTATACGGCTTCCAGCGTGGGCGTCGACCTGGGGCGCTTAAAGCCCAACTGCCTGATGATTGCCGTGGCGGCGGGCGAGAAAAAGGCCGAATCCATGATCGCGGTGCTGCGCCATTACCGACACGAAATGCTGGTCACCGACGAAGGCGCCGCCAGGCAGATTATCGCCCTGCTGTCTTAAGCAAGTTACGGAAGTGCATGCCCATAGATGGGTAGGAAAGCCCTGGTCGCGCACGCAGGCGCGAAACTCCAATTACCGATTGCACGCCCTTTATGGGATGGCAATACAACACCGATTACCAAATTTTTTTGCATAAGGAGTGTGTACCATGGCAAAGAAGACCATCGAGGACATCCAGGTCTCCGGAAAGTCGGTGCTCGTCCGCTGCGACTTCAACGTTCCCTTGGATGAAAACAATATCATTACCGACGAAACGCGCATCCGCGGCGCGCTGCCCACCATCAAATACCTTCTGCAGCACGGTGCCAAAGTCATTCTTTGCTCTCACCTGGGCCGGCCCAAGGGCGGCTTTGACATGAAATACTCCTTGAAGCCCGTGGCGAACCGCCTTTCCCAACTGCTGGGCAAGGAAGTCAAGCTGGCTTCCGACGTCATCGGCCCCTCCGCCAAGGAACTGGCAGCCGCCCTCAAGGACGGCGAAGCCATGATGCTGGAGAATGTCCGCTTCCACAAGGAAGAGGAAAAGAATGATCCCGAGTTCGCCAAGGCGCTGGCGTCTCTGGCGGAAATTTATGTGAACGATGCCTTCGGCACCGCGCACCGCGCCCATGCCTCCACCGAGGGCGTGGCCCACTACCTGCCCGCCGTGGCCGGCTACCTGATCGGCAAGGAACTGAACATCATGGGCAAGGCCCTGGAAAACCCGGAGCGGCCCTTTGTGGCGATTCTGGGCGGCGCCAAGGTTTCCGATAAAATCGGTGTCATCAACAACCTGCTGGATAAGGTGGATGTGTTGATCATCGGCGGCGGCATGTCCTACACCTTCCAAAAGGCCCTGGGCGGCCACATCGGCAAATCCCTGCTGGAAGCCGACAAGGTGGAATTGGCCAAGGAATTGATGGAAAAGGCCAAGCAAAAGGGCGTCAAGCTCCTGCTGCCCGTGGACAACGAGGCCGGCGACAGCTTCTCCAACGACGCGCTTCGCATCACCGTTCATTCCAAGGAAATCCCCGACGGCTTCGAGGGCATGGACATTGGCCCCAAGACGCAGATCATTTTCGCCAACGAAATCGCGCAGGCCAAGACCGTTATCTGGAACGGCCCCGTGGGCGTGTTCGAGTTTGAAAACTTCGCCAACGGCACCAGGGAAATTGCCCGGGCCATGGCCGATTGCGGCGGCGTAACCATTATCGGCGGCGGCGACAGCGCGGCGGCCGTGGAGCAGATGGGCTTCGCCAACAAAATGACCCACGTGTCCACCGGCGGCGGCGCCTCCCTGGAATACCTGGAGGGCAAGGAACTGCCCGGCGTGGTGGCACTGAACGACAAATAACCAGGGGCTCTGCCCCTGGACCTCGCCCAAGGGATACATCCCTTGGGAATCCCAGGTTTGGGTATATATAGGCAGGGGGTATATACCCTCTGCCTGTATCTATGAGAATGGGTTATATTTTTTTAGGTGCAATGTGAACGCGATTGAGTTCTGGGAGGGTAAAATCAATCTTCGCCTCCGAAGGTTTCCAAAGGGCGACCGGAAAGCCATTTGGTCGCTCCCGCGGGAGCGAAACCTTAAAACCTGCAAATCATGCAATTGATGTAAAGAAAGAAAGTGGTATCAGTTATGCGCACACCTATCATCGCCGGTAACTGGAAAATGAACAAAACCCCCGCCGAGGCGGCCCAGCTTGTTGCGGAGCTCAAGCCCCTGGTCAAGGACGCCGCCTGCGAGGTCGTCGTCTGCGTGCCTGCCGTGGATTTTGCCGCCGTGAAGGAAGCCGCCGAAGGCTCCAACATCCGCCTGGGTGCCCAAAATGTGCACTGGAAGGAATCCGGAGCCTATACCGGCGAGCTTTCCGCCCAGATGCTCAAGGCCGCCGGCGTGAATTACGTCATCATCGGCCACAGCGAGCGCCGCCAATATTTCGGCGAGACCGACGCTACCGTGAACCTACGCGTGAAGGCTGCCGTCGCCGCCGGGCTCACCGTGATCCTGTGCGTAGGCGAAATGAAGGAGCAGCGGGAAGCCGGCTATACCGACGCGCTGGTGGAATACCAAACCTTGATCGCCCTGACCGGCTTGACCGACGACCAGGTCAAAAACGTCGTCATCGCCTATGAGCCGGTGTGGGCCATCGGCACAGGCCTCACCGCCACCGACGAGCAGGCCAACGAGACCATCGGCGTTATCCGTACCGCGCTCAAGCGCAGGTATGGCAAGGAAGTATCCGACGCCGTGCGCATTCAGTACGGCGGCAGCATGAACCCCGGCAACGTCAAGGGGCTCATGGCCCAGCCCGAGATCGACGGCGGCCTCATCGGCGGTGCCTCCTTAAAGGCTGCGGACTTTGCCAAGGTGGTTTGTTTCGATAAGTAAGCGATTTATAGTAGGGGCACCAATAAAAGGAGGCTCCGAAGGTCCAGGGCGATCGGAAAGCCCTGGTCGCACCCGCAAACCAAAGGAAAGGATTTTAATCCATGAACAAAACCATGACCGCCCTCATTATCATGGACGGGTTCGGCCTGAACCCCAGCCATGAGGGCAATGCCATCTTTCAGCAGGGCACGCCCAACCTGGACAAGCTTTTTCAGGCATATCCCCACACCCAGTTGGGGGCCAGCGGCATGAACGTGGGCCTGCCTGACGGGCAGATGGGCAACAGCGAGGTGGGGCACCTGAATATCGGCGCCGGCCGCATCGTGTATCAGGAACTGACACGCATCACCAAGGACATACAGGACGGCGTTTTCTTTGAAAAGGAAGCGCTCATTTGGGCCATGGACAGCGCAAAGAAGGCCGGAACTTCCTTGCACCTGATGGGCTTACTCTCCGACGGCGGCGTGCACAGCCACAACACCCACCTGTACGCGCTGCTGGAGATGGCGAAAAAGCGCGGGCTTACGAAGGTGTATGTTCACTGCTTCCTGGATGGCCGCGATGTACCGCCCACCAGCGGCTTGGGGTTTGTAAAAGAACTGCAGGACAAGCTTGCGCAAATCGGCGTGGGCGAAATCGCCACCGTCATGGGCCGCTACTGGGCCATGGACCGCGACAACCTGTGGGACCGCGTAAAGAAGGCCTACGACGCCATGGTGCTGGGCGATGGCCAGGCCACCGCGGAAACCGGCGCCCAGGCCGTGGAGCAAAGCTATGCCCTGAATGAAACGGATGAATTCGTCAGGCCCACCGTTGTGCTCAAAAACGGAAAGCCCGCCGCCGTCATCGGCGAAGGTGATTCTGTGATATTCTTCAACTTCCGGCCGGACAGGGCGCGGCAGCTCACGCGCACCTTCATTCAGCCGGACTTTGAGGGCTTCCAGCGGGCAAACGGATACTTCCCCTTGCAATTTGTGAGCATGACCCAATATGATGAAACATTTACAGGCCTTCAAGTGGTGAATCCCCCCGCGTCCTTGGACAACACCATGGGGGAATACCTGGCTTCCCTTGGCAAAACACAGCTGCGCATCGCTGAGACCCAGAAGTATGCCCACGTGACCTTTTTCTTCAACGGCGGCGTGGAGAAGCCCAACGAGGGAGAGGACAGGGTAATGATCCCCTCCTCCAAGGTGGCCACCTTCGATATGCAGCCTGAGATGTCGGCTTATGAAGTCACGGACAAGGCCGTGGAGCTGATCAACGAGCAAAAGTATGATGTGATGATCCTGAACTTTGCCAACTGCGATATGGTGGGCCATACCGGCATCATTGAAGCCGCCATGAAAGCCGTGGAGGCGGTGGATATCTGCGTGGGCCGCGTGGTGGAGACCATTTTGAAAAACGGCGGACGCGCCTTTGTGACCGCCGATCACGGCAACGCGGACCAGATGGTGGACCCCGTAACCGGCGAGCCCTTCACAGCCCATACCACCTTCCCGGTGCCCTTTATCGCTGTCGGGCCGGAGTTTGCGGGCAAAACGCTTCGCGAGGGAGGCCGCCTGGCGGATATCGCGCCTACCATGCTCAAGAGCATGGGCCTCCCCGTTCCCAAGGAAATGACCGGCGAAGCGCTTGTTTGAGAGACGTGGGTAATGGCGGGGAAAGGGCTTTATGAAAAAATCCCTCTCCCCGCACCCCACTTGGAAAAACTTCTACTAATAAAGGAAATAGAATTGTCATCTGGCTTGGTGTAGGGCGGGGGCTTGCTCCCGCCGTTTCTATTGCATGAAAAACTGTGCCGTGCGGCAACAAAAAAGGTTGTTTCCATACGATTACATCGTGAGGGAACAGCCTTTCCTTATGCAAATTATTCCTGCCCTTGCATCAACTTCTCACGGCGTGGATCAGCTTTCTGATAGATACGTGCCGCAGAATTCACACTTGACTACAGTACCTTTTTGGATTTTGTTTTTCGCGCCGCAGCTATTGCAGGTGACACGGGCATATTCCGCCGGGACTTCTGTCACTTGCGCTGCATTGCTTGCTTCTTCAACGGAAGGGACTTCCCCTGTAAATACGATGCAGTTTCGCTCCGTATCAAAATAGGCGTTTTCAAAATAACCTTTGGCGAACAATTCAACAATGTATTTCTCTGTCTTCGCAACGGGCATGCCCGCGGCAGAGGCCAATTGCTCCATGGAGCGGAATGAATTTGTGGAAAGTATCGCGTCAAATTTCCTGAAGAGCTGAATGAGGGTTTTGCGTTTTTTTCCGCGAATGATCTGAACCAAGCCTGCTATCATAAACACATACAATACAACGGCAACGGAGATGCCGGCGGACGGATCGGAATTGGGGGAAAGGGTGAGTATGATTCCTGAGAGTCCGCAAGGGATTGCCAGGATATATCCAAATACAATTTGCACATTGCTGGAAGCCATCTTCCCGGTCATCTTGCGGCTATGGCTCTGTATCATTTGAAGAACCTCCATTGATTTCCTATAGTATAGCATTGCATGAATCCATCTGCAAATGAAGATTCATGTTTTTCCCTGAGATGACTTCAATTGTTCCTTTCAAGTAAAACCCAAAATGGAAGGCGGGAGCAAGCCCCCGCCCTACGTTGTTTGACTAATAATTTCGTTTTGCTTGCTTTAACCTGAATATGGGGATTCCCAAGGGATTCTATTCCATCTGGCTCAATAGTCGCCCTGCTTCGCTCCTGCTCGCATTACTCCTTTTCGCCAGCCTCCTCCGCCTCGCTTCATCCGGCACAGCCGGCGCTTCGGCTACGGAGCCTTGGGTGGAGGTCCAGGGGGCAAAGCCCCTGGTCAGTCGTCGCCCTGGGTCAGGTTGTTGGCGTATGTCTTCAGGGAAGCGAATGAATTGATATTGTCTGCCCGCTTGCTGATGCCATCCTTGACATAGTCGGGAAGGGATGCAAAGAAGGCGCTTGCTTCCTTATTGTCCCGCAGCAGGTCATTCAGGCCGGAATATTTGTACATCGTGTTCTCTCCTTTATTTATTGGTCTTTCTTTATTTTTTGTATTTGCAGCCGCATTATGCAATCAGCATTTTTAAAGAGGCTCCTTCCGCTTGTCCCGCCTGCCCGTTTCCAGTATAATGGGTTGCGTGAATGCGGCGGAAGGGGAGTGAACGCGGTGCCAGTCATGGCCTTTTGTAAAAAGTGCAAGCAGGAAGTAATGCCGGGCTCGGCATGCCCAATGTGCGGTCAGAAGCTGCCGGCCAATGGCCTGCGCCTGAGCTGGTCCTACGGCCTTGCTCCCGTGAAGGATTTTTTAAGCTGGAACAATAGTTTGAGGGTGGCCTTGCCGGTCCTTGGGCTGCTGGCGCTTGTGATTACCGGGGTGGAATGGGGCCGCAAGGGCTTTGTCGGTTTGCAGGCCTTGTTTTCCCAAGGGCTCCTGGTCCTAATGATGATTCTGGCCGCGGTTATGCTTTTCATCATACTGATTGCGCTTATGTCGCGCGGCCGGGAGGAAGTGCGCTATGTGCTGGATAGCAAAGGTGTGCACGCGCAGGTGTGGCAGGCAAAGGCCTCCCTTATCAAACGCATATTCCGCATGATCCCGCCGGACGCGCAAATAGGATCGCTGGGACAGCCCGAGTGGATGCTGGAGGAGAAGCATATCCCATGGGCGGAACTTAAGCGCGTGGGCCTTTGGTCAGACAATGACAAGATCCTTTTGTACAGCCCGCGCTTCTGGCTGGTCCTGACGCTGCACGCGCTGCCGGATACGTATGATGACGCCGTCCGCTTTATTTATGAACAGGTGAAAAAGCGGCCTGGGGTGATGAAGGAGCCGCCGATGCCAAGGGATATGATGTCTCAACAGATGTAAATATTACGCAAATATTAAGAAACTCCCTTGACATTGGCATAAAAGAGTCATAAAATGGGTAAGCCGAACCAAATTACTGGCTGGAGGGTTGCCCATGAGCAGAGCACAGGGAAAGATTTCATTCAGACGGGGATATGCCTTGTTCCTTGTGATCCTGCTGATGATGGGGTATTGTACCCCTCTTGCCCAGGCGGCCAGTTATCCGTACATATCCTCGACCAATGACAAGGTCAACATGCGCCGCAGCCCCAACAGCAGTTCCGTTGTACTGGAAAGGCTGGAAAGCGGCCAGTCCGTAACCGTGCTGGGGGAAAGCGGGGATTATTACAAGGTATCCTACAATGAACGCACGGGATACATCATGAAAAAATACGTTGGGGAAGGCGCCGCGCCCACGCCTACGGCCAAGCCATCCTCCTTAAGCGGGAACGTATCCGGTTTCCCGTATCAGACGACAACCCGGGACAAGGTCAATATGCGCAGGTCGGCTTCCTCCACCTCCGTTGTGCTGGAAAGGATTCCTTTGGGCGCTGAGATTACGGTGGAAGCGGAGAGCGGCAAGTACCTGAAGGTGCGCTACAACGGAACGAGCGGCTATGTGATGGCGGATTATGTTTATACTCGGACAGTCGCAACAGCCACTCCGCCGCCGAGCTCGAATGGGAACAGCGATTACAGGAACCTGGAAAAAGGCGATGCCGGCAAAGAAGTCAAGGCATTGCAGCAGGTTTTGATAGAATTGAAATATCTTTCCGGCACGGCGGATGGAAAATTCGGCAGCCAGACGGAAACGGCGGTGAAAAACTGCCAGGAGAAGAACAGGCTGCCGGTTACAGGCACGGCGGACGCCATGCTGCAGGCCCTTTTGTATGAGGACAGGCCCCGCAATGCCGATGGCAACACGGTCAAGGCCATGACCTTGCCGCCCATAGACGGCGTGACCATCCGCGAGGGAAACATGGGCGACGCCGTGGAAAAACTCCAGGAGCGCCTGTCACAGCTTCGGTACTACACAGGCTCCGTCAATGGTGTGTGCTCCAGGGAAACCGTATTGGCGGTAACGGCCTTCCAGGAAAAGAACGGGCTGAAGGCGGATGGGCTGGCCGGCGGCGCCACCCAGACAAAGCTGTACAGCAGCGACGCTTTGCCCAAGGGCGCCATCACCGTTACACCCGCGCCTACGTCCTCCTCCCCGATTCCCACCCAGCCGGGCGTAACAGTTCGCCAGGGGGATGAAGGGGCGGCTGCCAAGGCTGTGCAAAAGCGATTGAAGGAACTGGGCTATTTGACCGGTTCGGCCGACGGAAAGTTCGGCAACGCCAGCGTAACCGCGCTGATCGCGTTTCAAAGGCGGCACGGCCTCACCCAGGATGGCGTGGCCGGAAAGACCACTCAAGACCTGTTGTTCAGCGGCTCGGCGCTGGCAGCCGCCGGCGAGGTATCGCCCATCCCCACCACCACGCCGCTTACGCAGGAGAATGCGATTGTGATCCAGCGCGGCACCAGGGGCGTGCAGGTGCTGAATCTGCAAAAGCGGCTCACGGAGCTGGGCTATTATACCGCGAAAATGGACAGCGACTACCAGGCCGCGGACATCGCCGCCGTGAAGGCATTCCAAAAAAACAACGGCCTGAAGGCAGACGGCATCGCCGGTTATGAGACGCAGGTCAAAATATACAGCGCCAATGCCGTGCCCGGCTCCGCCTTCACCCCGACGCCAACCCCCGCGCCGACGCCTACGCCCAATTTGAGCACGCTGCGCCAGGGGAACACAGGCAATGAGGTCAAATCGCTGCAGCAGCGGCTGATCCAACTGGGGTATCTTTCCGGCAAGGCGGACGGCAACTTCGGCAGCGGCACGTCGACAGCGGTGCAATCCTTCCAGAAGGCCAATGGGCTTAATCAGGACGGCGTGGCCGGCCCCACAACGCTCAGCAAGCTGTACTCCGCTGAGGCAAAGCCCAATCCCACCACCGCGCCCGCCACTCCGCCTCCGATCTTGCGGCAAGGCGACAGCAACGATTCCGTCAAGACGATGCAGATGACGCTTATCGATCTTGGATATATGAATGGCAAGGCGGACGGCGTATTCGGCGCTCAGACCTTCCTGGCCTTGAAGGCATTCCAGAGCAACAACGGTTTGCCCTCCGATGGTGTCGCGGGGGAGAAAACACTGAACATACTCGGCAGCGCCACAGCCAAGCCGGCGCCTACCGTGCCCGGCGCAACCGCCACCCCCAAGCCTACCGCGCCTGCGGTAAATGCGGCGCCCAAGGCCTCCCAGGTGCGATATGCCAACTGGTATACGGAAATACGCTCCCGCGCGAGAACATACCCCTACGCCACGGTGTACGATTACAATACGGGCTTAAGCTGGAAGGTGCATATGTTCAGCATTGGCGCCCATGCCGACTCTGAACCCGTAAGCGCTACGGATACGGCCATCATGGTGCAGGCCTTCGGCGGAAAATATACCTGGACGCCCAAGCCCGTATGGGTGGTTATGAGTGACGGACGCGTGTACATGGCCTCCACCCACGACAATCCCCATGGCGTCGACCACAATACCAGCAACAATTTCCCTGGCCACCTGTGCATCCACTTCCCGCGCACACAGGCGGAGGTGGCGTCCATAGGCGACTACGCCACAACCCATCAAAAGGCCATTGATCTTGGCTGGCAGGCCACGCAGAATAAGATCAATTAGGCGAAGGAAAGATATTGTAAAGGCCCATGCCGGCAATGGCATGGGCCTTTCAGTTACATATGCCTATTCTGTGTGAAGCAAAGAAATTCTCAAAGTAGATATTTCGCGCCTTCGGGCGCGACCAGGGCTTTCCTACCCATCTGGCTCAATCGCCGCATTGCTCACTGCCGTTCGCACTGCTCGTTTCGCCAGCCTCCTATGCCTCGCTTCATCCGCCGCAGGCGGCGCTTCGGCTACGGAGCCCTGGACCTTCGGAGCATCCATCTTTGCAAATAGAAGTAATTGTTAATGGCCTCTAAGGTCCCCACCTATAAGTTCCAGAAGATGTCTTCCGAAGGTTTCCAAAGGGCGATCGGAAAGCCCTTTGGTCGCATCCGCAGATGCGAAACCTTTCTTAACCAATCATAATTGCATGGTAAATAGGCCTAAAAAAAACGCGGAAATGACAAAGTCATTTCCGCGATGCGCTTTAGATATTGAACAGCAGGTCGCCGTAGGTGGGGAACGGCCAGAAATCCTTCGAAACGAGGGTTTCCAGCTCGTCGGCCACGGCCCGAAGCTCCGTCATGGCGGGCACCAGCTTGTCGCGGCTGTAGGTGGCGTGGGCCAGGAGGTCTCCGGCGCCGTTGTCGGCCATGGCATCGGCCAGCGCCTCAATCTTTGCGGAGAGGGAGTCGGTGAGCGCGGACAGCTTGGAAAGCAGCGCTTCCTCACAGGCAAGGGGCAAAGAGGGGATCAGCGCTTTCTTGGCGACGGCCGTGTCGGCTACGGTCTTGCTATAGGCAAGCACCGCGGGCAGGATATCCTTGCGGGCCATATCCAGCATGGTGAAGGCTTCGATGCTGATGACCTTTACATAGCCTTCCAGCAGGATGTCATAGCGGCTGTGCATTTCCGTTTCGCTGAACACCTTGTGGTCGGTAAAGAGCTTGATGTTCTTTTCCTTCACAAAGTAGGGCAGTGCCGCCACGGTGGAGGTCAGGTTCAGCAGCCCGCGCCTTTCGGCTTCCACCACCCATTCGGCGGCATAGTTGTTGCCGTTGAAGATGATGCGCTTGTGGTCCGTAAGCTCCTTCACGATCAGCTCGTTCAGGGCGGCGGTGAAATCCTTGGCGCCTTCCAGCTTTTCGGCAAAGATTTTGAGAGATTCGGCCACAATGGTGTTGAGCACGATGTTGGGGCCGCTGACCGAGAAGGAGGAGCCCAGCATGCGGAACTCAAACTTGTTGCCGGTGAAGGCAAAGGGCGATGTGCGGTTGCGGTCGGTGGAATCCTTGGGCAGCGGCGGCAGCACATCCACGCCGATGGTCATTTCGGTTTTCTTGCGGCTGTTGTAGGCTGTGCCCGTTGTCAAAGACTCCACGATGTCGGTGAGCTCTTCGCCCAGGAACACGGATACGATGGCCGGCGGCGCTTCGTTGGCGCCCAAGCGGTGATCGTTGCCTGCGCTGGCCACGGAAACCCTGAGCATATCCTGATGCTCATCCACGGCCTTCAAAACTGCTGCCAGGAAGAGCAGGAACTGGGCGTTTTCATAGGGCGTCTGGCCCGGCTCCAGCAGGTTCGCGCCGGTGCTGGTGGCCATGGACCAGTTGTTGTGCTTGCCCGAGCCGTTGACGCCGGCAAAGGGCTTTTCGTGAAGCAGGCAGGTGAGCCCATAGCGGGCGGCAACCTTCTTCATCATTTCCATGGCCAGCTGGTTGTGGTCGGAGGCCACGTTGGTGATGGAGAAAATGGGGGCCAGCTCGTGCTGCGCGGGGGCCACTTCGTTATGCTCCGTCTTGGCCAATACGCCAAGCTTCCAAAGCTCCTCGTTCAGTGTGTCCATGAAGGCCTGGATGCGGGGCTTGATGGTGCCGAAATAATGGTCTTCCAGCTCCTGGCCCTTGGGCGGCTTGGCGCCGTAGAGCGTGCGGCCGGTGTAGATAAGGTCGCGGCGCTTTTCATACAGCGCCTTGTCGATGAGGAAATATTCCTGCTCCGGGCCTACGGTGGAGAACACGTGGTTCACATCCGCGTGGCCAAAGAGCTTCAAAATGCGGACCGCCTGCTTGGAGAGGGCTTCCATGGAGCGCAAAAGCGGGGTCTTCTTGTCCAGCGCTTCGCCGCCGTAGGAGCAAAAAGCGGTGGGGATGCACAAAATCTTATCCTTGATAAAGGCGTAGGAGGTGGGGTCCCAGGCGGTGTAGCCGCGCGCTTCGAAGGTGGCGCGCAAGCCGCCGGAGGGGAAGGAGGATGCGTCCGGCTCGCCTTTGATCAATTCCTTGCCGCTGAACTCCAGGATCACGCTGCCGCCCTTTTGGGGGGAGATGAAGCTGTCGTGCTTTTCGGCGGTGATGCCGGTCATGGGCTGGAACCAATGGGTGTAGTGGGTGGCGCCCTTTTCCACAGCCCAATCCTTCATGGCGTTGGCAACAATGTTGGCTACCTGCGGGTCCAGGGGCTTGCCCTCATCAATCGTCTTTTGCAAGGCGCGGTACGTTTCCTTGGGCAGGCGTGCCCGCATGATAGCGTCATTGAATACCATGCTGCCGAAAAGCTCCGTCACATTCGCCATAATGATTGCCTCCTACAAATTCGTGTTCCGCCTTTTGGGCGGATGGCTGTTTCCATAAAGAGTGCGGGAATCGCCGTTTGAGCTTCACACCGGCGTTTCCTCAAAAATGAGACAAGGGTGCTGCGAGTTTCCTCACAGCGCCCTTGCTGTATGGGGAGCAGTATAACCCTTTTCCTTACAATTGTCAATCCTTTTTTAGTTGTATCTAAATGTTTTTTTATGGTTCTGCACGCATTTTTGCAGGAAATGAAAATGAATTTGTGGAACGGAATGTTGCATATCCGAATTGGGATGTTCGTAATAATGTTCGGATATTGTTCAATTATTTTAACTGTATCGATGCCGTCCAACGTGAAATTTGCATGAATAATAAACAGACATTGCAAATTGTTTTAGAGCGCCCGAATGCCGTCCGTACAAGGCGTTCCTTTGCCCGCACCGCCTCTCATGGTAAATAAAATAGCGGGAAGGAGTAGAAATACACAACGGGCGTATGCTATAATACGGGCCATCCATCCAATATCCGGGAACTGCCAACGAAGGAGGCTTATGCCATGAACATTACCCAGCAGGAAGTCATCCGCTTCGTGGAGGAGAACGACGTCAAATTTATCCGCCTGGCCTTTTGCGATCTGTATGGCCGGCTGAAAAACATATCCATTCAGCCTGGGGAACTGAACCGCGCCTTTGAAGGCTGCATTCCCTTTGACGCGGCGGCGGTGAGGGGGTTTGCCGACGTTGGCGGGGACCTGCATTTGATCCCCGATCCAACAACGCTGTCGGTGCTGCCCTGGCGCCCGCAGTCCGGCCGGGTGATCCGTCTTTTCTGCGACCTGGCTTACCCCGGCGGCAGCCCCTATGAAAGCTACGGCCGGGCCATACTCCGCCGCGCGGTGGAGAAGGCGTCGGAGCAGCAAATTGCCATGCATGTGGCGGCCAAGTGCGAGTTTTACCTGTTTGAGGCCGATGACAAGGGCATGATCACGAAAACGCCCCAGGACATGGCGGGGTACATGGATGTGGCCCCCTATGACAAGGGGGAAAACGTGCGCAGGGAGATTTGCCTCGCGCTGGAGGCCATGCATATACAGCCCGAATCCTCCCACCACGAGCAGGGCCCCGGACAAAACGAGATTGACTTCAAGCTTGCCGATGCCCTGACCGCCGCAGACCAAATGGTGGCCTTCAAGGATGTGGTGCGCTCCATCGCCGCCTCCAACGGGCTGCGCGCCTCCTTCCTGCCCAAGCCCCTGCCGGACAGAAACGGGAACGGCCAGCATGTGAACCTGTTCCTTTTCAGGGGTGGAGAGAACATATTCCAACGCGCAGGCGCGGAGCTTTGCGATGAAGCGCGTTACGCCGTTGGCGGTATTCTGCGGCGCGTGAAGGAGATCACCTTGTTCTGCAACCCCCTGCCCAACAGCTATCACCGGTTGGGGGCCTCCGGCGCGCCAGGTTATTTGAGCTGGTCCTTCGGGAACCGCTCCCATCTGATACGTATTCCCGCCGCCTGGGGAAACGATGCCCGCATGGAGCTTCGCTCCCCCGACCCGGCCACCAATCCGTATCTTTTATTTGCCCTTTTGCTGGAGGCTGCTGTGGAGGGGATTCAAAGCAAGGTGGAACCCGGCCCGGCCCTGTGCGGCGTCATCGACAGATCGAACCCCGACCCATCCCTGGTACGTTTGCCGCTTGACTTGGGCGAAGCCATTGCCCTGGCCAAGGAAAGCGCGTTTTTGAAAGCGGTGCTGCCCAAAACAACGCTGGAAGCCTATATCAGGGAAAAGGAGCGCATCTGGAAAAATTGGCAGGAGGACCCCCAGCAGGTATTCCAAAGTCACTTTGAAACCATCTGATATTTTTCGGTGGGAAAGAGGGGATGACGTTGGAAGGATTGACGCTGCTGGTAGGCAGTTCGGAAAAAAGCCAGGCCCTTTTGCAATCGCTGCTAAGCGGTACGGGCTTCAGCCAGTGCGTGCTGGCGCAAAACGGCGCGGAGGCACGGCGGATGCTCAACCAGGGCGACTACGCCCTGACCATCATCAATACGCCGCTCACCGATGAGCCGGGCATAGATTTGGCTGTCAAGACAGCCCAAAGCACGCTGTCGGGCGTGATCCTGCTGGTGAAGGCCGAGATGGCCGACGTGGTCAGCCAGAAGGTGGAGGAGAGCGGCGTGCTGGTGGTAGCCAAGCCGGTGGCGCGCCTGCTGTTTGACCAGGCGCTGCGCCTTTCCATGACGGCCAGAAACCGCATGCTGATGCTTCAAAATCAGAACGAAAAGCTGCAGAAAAAGATCGAGGAAATGCGCATGGTCGACAGGGCCAAGTGCGCGCTGATCCAATATCTGCGCATGACGGAGCAGCAGGCCCACCGCCACATTGAAAAGCAGGCAATGGATACCAGGCAGACGAAGATGCAGGTGGCCAGGGATATTGTAAATACGTATGAAATGCTGTAGCTTTTCGGGAAAATGACTATGACATTTTCCCGATCTTGTTGCGCATGCTCATTGCTATTGTAGGGCGGCGGCTTGCTCCCGCCGTGTGCTTCAGGAGCAGACATGCCCGGATTTTGGCTTCTTGTACCTGCGATGCGGCGGGAGCAAGCCCCCGCCCTACACAAGGCTGCGATACATGCATGATGATCGGGGTCAAGAAGATGTAGCTATGAACCATATTGGATACACAAAGGAGGATCGCCATGAAATTCGCCGGCGTATGCCTTGTCGCAGAGAACACCCCCACCCTGGCCGAATTCTATCAGGCGCTGCTTGGGGAAGAAGGCCATTGGGAGGGGGAGGATCATGTGGACTTCCCCGGCACGGGGTTGGCCATTTTCTCTATCAAGGGCATGGAGGAAATGGCTTCTGGCTCCATGGCCGGCGCGGGCAGCGGCAAGGCTGTGCTGTCCTTTGATGTTGCGGATGTGGATGCACTGATGAACGCACTGCAAAACCTGGGTGCTCAAATCGTCAAGCCGCCGCAGACCCATCCCTGGGGCCTTCGCAGCGTGTGGATCAAGGATCCGGAAGGGAGTATCCTCAGCCTGCGCTGCCCGGCGAAGTGATCAAACCTCCGGCGCTTTTAAGAGCTTGCACAAAAAGAGGCAGGGGTTCCGCTCATCCCACAGGGTTGGGAATACATCCAGCGGCAAAAAGCCCATGGCCTTGTAAAAAGCCCTGGTGAGCTCGTATTCCGCGCCGCCCTCCGGCGCGGCCACGGTTTTCACCGTCATGTAATGGAATCCTTTCTCCCGGTACCTGTTGGCGCTTTGCATCACCAGTTCCCGCCCGATGCCCTTTCGGTGGCATTGCGGCAATACGCCCATCGCATGGATTTCGCAGGTGCAGGGGAAGTTCTCCTGTATGGTTACAAAGCCAACGGGCCGGTTTTCCTCAAAGGCGCACAGCAAAAACAAGTCTGCGGCCTCCCTGATGTACTGGACGGTGGACTCTTCGATGCCGAACCAGCCCGGCAGCCCGCGAAGGATGGTTTCGGCAATGGCGCTTTTTTCCTTGGGGGATGTCACTTCGCGGATTTCGAGCATGAAGATCATCTGCCTTTCCTTTGGTCTTCATTACAGTTACGAAATATTTTGGGGGAGCAACGAGGGGTCGCGGCCCCTCGTTTAGAAATCGTGTCGCCCGGCTTTGCCGGGTGCACGGGAGTTTGCGTAGCAAACATTCCTTACACGATTTCCTGGCCGTGTGCTTTGGGCCATCCAAGCGCAGCGCGGGAGGGACCATAGCACACAAGGAAATCGTGCGAACTCATCAAAATGGCTTGCCATTTTGATGAAATAAAATAGCCCGCTTGCGGTGCAAGCGGGCATGTTTTGCATATAAAAGATGGAATCAGGCTTCGCCGGACTTGGACGGCAGGGCACGGGCCACGTTTCCGCTGCGCAGGCAACGGGTGCACACGTTCAGCCGCTGGGGAACACCTTTGACCAGCACGCGAACCTTCTGCACGTTGGGAGCCCAAAGACGGCCGCTTTTCCGGTTGGAATGGCTAACGTTGTTGCCATTCATTGCGCCCTTTTCACATACTTCACAAAACTTGCCCATTCAAAACACCTCCTTTGGGTTTACACACGACAGCGAACCTATTCTATCACCATTGCAATCCATTTGCAAGCGTTATTTTTGCTGTATAATCCGTTTGCCCGGCAGATTCACCAGGAAGATGCTGGCGACGATCAAAAGGCCGCCGGCCATTTGTAAAACCGTAACGGTTTCCTTTAAAAAGACCACGCCGCCAAGGATGGTCACCAGGGGGATGAGGTTGATGAATATGGAGACAGCCACCGGGCTTAAGTGGCTCAGCGCATCGCCGTACAGAAAATAGCACAGCGCGCTGCAAATGAGGGCAAGGCCGGCCATGGCAAGCCAGCCGTCCACGGGAATGGGCTTAAAGTCGCCTGTTTCCGTCAACGAGAAGAGGATCAGTGTCGGCAGCGAAAATACCGCCTGCCAGGCGTTCATGGAAAGGCTGGTGTGGCTGCTGCGAAGCTTGCGGCTGACAAAGATGTATCCCACCCAAACAAAGCTTGCCCCCACCACCAGCAAATCGCCAACGATGGATGTCTCCCCCTGTGTTCCACCGTAGCGCACCACCATGTATACACCCAGCAGCGACAACACCGATCCCACCGCCTGCGCAGGCCGGAGCCTCGTTTTCGTGGCCACCGTGTCCACAATCAGCGTCAGGATGGGGATGGCGGCCAGGATCAGCGATGCGTTCACCGTGCTGGTGCGCTTGATGCCCTGGTACTCGAAAAAGTAGTACAGCGTGATGCCGAAAAGGCTGGAAAGGATAAAGGGCACGATTTCCTTTTTGCAAAGGCGCATTCTTTTTTCTTTGATAAACACCGCCGGCACCAGCACCGCGGCGGTCAGGATATACCGCCAAAGGGCAAGCTGCATGGGAGTGAAGCCCACATTCAATGCGTGCTTGCTGGCAATGAAGGAAAGACCCCACATGATGTTGATGAAAACCATGCTGATATAATATGGCGTAAGGGACATGATAGCAGCCTCTCTTTCGCACTAAACAGAGGGCATCATATCATTTTTTGCCGGTGAAAGCAAGGTGAGGGGTGTGGACGCCCAAGCGGTCTCATTTAAACTTTTGATAAAAGAGAGGATGCATCCGATCGTCCTGGACCTTCGGATAATTCTTGCAGCAAACGGCATTCCGGGGTAAAATAGAGGATGAAAAACAACAAAAAGGAAAAACACCATGCACATCGTACTGGTATACCCTGAGATTCCCCAAAACACCGGCAACATCGCAAGAACATGCGCCGCCACGGGGGCGACGCTTCATTTGATAAAGCCGCTGGGCTTTTCCCTGGACGACAGGTACATGCGCAGGGCCGGGCTGGATTACTGGTACATGATGGATTACCGTGTATACGACGACCTGGAGCATTTTATGAAGGAGCACCAGGGCGCACGCATGCATTTTGCCACCACCAAGGCGCCCCGCTCCTACGCCGAGGCAGCCTATGAGCCCGACGATTATTTGATATTCGGCTGCGAAACCAAGGGCTTGCCGGAAACGCTTTTAAAAAGCGTGTACGACAAATGCATCCGCATTCCCATGCGGCCGGGGGCCAGATCGCTGAATCTGAGCAATTCCGTGGCGGTGGTTTTGTACGAGGCGCTTCGCCAGCAGCAATTTGCGGGCCTTTTGGAGGCGGGTGAGCTCACAGGCCGCCAGGAGGAGCCGGCGCCCTGGATGGACTATTTGTAAGCAAGCGGATGGCATCGTCATCCGTTGTATGGATGGCGCCGTTCTTAAGCATTTGGTGAAAGCGGCGCAAGGAAACCCAGGAGGTTTTATTATGAAGCGTTACGAGGATGATTACGATTACGACAGCGAGTATGAGGATGACGTCGATTTTCTGGAAAGTGATCCGGAGGAGCGGCATTTGCTGCATGTGGGCCGCCTTCGCGTTGCGGCAGGCGTCATGGATTTTCTGAGCGTCATCGCCGGTATGGTGGTGGTGCTGGTATTGGTGGCGATACTCATTTACCTGATCAACTGGCTGGTGGGGGATATGGGCTCCATGTTCGCCATACTGCAAAGGAGAATACAGTAGCCTTTTGTTTAAGGCCCGCGGCAGGTTGTGCCCGGGGGCCAGTGTACTGAAGCGGAGGCAGGTCATGATCACCATCACCTGGGAGGAATTGCACAGGCAGATTGAGGCGTGCACCGTATGCGGCCTTGCGGCGGGCTGCACCCGCAAGGTGCCCGGCCAGGGCGACCGCGGCGCAAGGCTCATGCTGATTGGCGAAGGCCCCGGCGAGGTGGAAGACAGGGAAGGCTTGGCCTTTGTAGGCCCGGCCGGCCAGCTATTGACGCGGATGCTGGCGGCCATCAGCCTCCCCCGGGAACGGGTATATATCTGCAATGTGGTCAAATGCCGCCCGCCGCAAAACCGCGTTCCATTGCCCCAGGAGGCGGAAGCCTGCCTGCCTTTTTTGCGCATGCAGGCTGCTCTTATCCGCCCGGAAATCATCCTTCTGCTGGGGTCTACCGCCGCAAGAACGGTCCTTGGGGAGGATATCCGCATCACAAAGGACCGGGGCAAATGGTTTGAGCGCAAGGGCGTATGGATGATGCCGACCTATCATCCCTCCGCGCTGCTTAGGGACGCAGAAAAGAAAAAGGACGCGTGGAAGGATCTGCAGTCTGTCCGGCAAAAGCTCATGGAGCTTCATTTGTACGGGGATATATACGGGGAATATGATAAAGAAACGGTATGAATCATGGCGGACACATAAATGGCCTATCGAAATCCAATCCTTATAAGAGATTCGTTATGATTTCCCTGCTCCATTATCGTGTAAGGGGTGTTTGTCATGAATGATGCCATGAAGGCGTTCCGGATCAGGTGCGCTTCTTTTTTTCAGCCGCTGTGGCCGGGGGAGGACAAGGTGATCGTCTTTGGCGAGGGGAAATTTGAGAGGCCGCGCCTGATGCTCATCGGGGAAGCACCCGGCGAGCAGGAAGTGATGCAGGGGAAACCGTTTGTGGGCAAGGCCGGCAAGAACCTGGACGCCTTTTTGGAATCCGTTCATTTAAAGCGCGAGGAAATCTACATATCCAACGTCGTCAAGATACGCCCCACCAAGGTCAGCGAAAAGGGGCGCGTCAGCAACCGCCCGCCCTCCAAGGAAGAGATCGGGCTTTTCCTGCCCTGGCTGAAGGAGGAGATCGGCCTGGTGTCGCCGGAGATACTGGTGACGCTGGGGAACGTGGCGTTAAAAAGCCTGCTGGGGAAGGGGACCATAGGCGAAAACCATGGGCGCTTTCATCTGGTGTCTGTACAAGCCTCCGACGAAAACGCCAGGGAGTATCCGTTGTTCGCGCTGTATCATCCCGCTTCCATCATCTATAACCGAACCCTCAGCCAGGTGTATGCCCAGGACCTGAACGCCCTGGACGCGGCTATCAAAAGCGGCCTGGCTTCGTTTGTCATGAAAACGGACAGTTGAAGCGAAAACCTGTATAATTGATGCTCTTTATTGTTCCTGAAAAGAGAAAAGTGATATACTCTTACCATCAGGACAGGAGGAGATAATATGTTGGATATTCTTCCCATCATTATATTCTTTCTGGTAGGAATCGGCCTCTTGATAGCAGAAGTGTTCCTGCCGGGGTTTGGCCTTCCGGGGATATCGGGTATCGTACTGGAGATAGCCGCCGTGTGGATGACCTGGGCCAACCATGGGCCTGTGGCCGCGCTTGGCATGACCATTGTGATCCTGGCGGTAATTGCCATCACCATATCGGTCGCACTAAAGTCTGCCGCCAGGGGGCGGCTGTCCAAATCCAGCTTTATATTGAACCATGCGGAAAGCTCCGAGGCGGGCTATACGGCCACCGGAGATATGGATGTTTTTCTGGGCAAGGAAGGGACTACCACCACGGTGCTCCGGCCCGCGGGGATTGCCGAGTTTGACGGCGTGCGTTTGAACGTGGTATCCGAGGGCGAATTCGTGGCCGCCAATACCAAGGTGCGCATCGAGCAGGTGGACGGCGCCAAGATCATGGTGCGCCAGCGTTCATGAGAATCAACCTGCCGGATAGGCCGGCGGGGAAATGATAGGGAGGAGAACTGGTCATGGATGCATATTTCTGGCTGATCTTTATCGTAATCGTAGCGCTGATTGCGCTCACCATCCTCTTCCGCTTCGTGCCCCTGGGGCTGTGGATCAGCGCCCTGGCATCCGGCGTGCACATCTCCATCAGCACACTGATCGGTATGCGCATCCGCCGTATCCAGCCCAGCCGTTTGGTGCTTCCGCTGATAAAAGCGAACAAGGCGGGCCTGAACCTGACCATCACCAAGCTGGAAACCCACTTTCTGGCGGGCGGTAACGTGGATAAGGTCATCAACGCCCTGATCGCCGCCCAGCGCGCCAATATTCAAATGGCCTTTGAAAAGGCCTGTGCCATCGACCTGGCTGGCCGCGACGTGTTCCACGCCGTGCAGATGAGCGTTACCCCCAAGGTCATCGAGACCCCCGTGGTCGCCGCCATCGCCAAGGACGGTATCGAGCTTCGGGCCAAGGCACGTGTCACCGTGCGTACCAACATCGAGCGCCTGGTGGGCGGTGCCGGGGAAGAAACGGTTATCGCCCGCGTCGGTGAAGGCATCGTCACCACCGTTGGTTCCGCCGAAACCCATAAATCGGTTCTGGAGAACCCCGACCTCATCAGCCGCACGGTTTTGAACAAGGGCCTGGACGCCGGCACCGCGTTTGAAATCCTCTCCATCGACATCGCCGACGTGGACGTGGGCCGCAACATCGGCGCGCAGCTGCAAATGGACCAGGCGGAAGCCGACAGGCGCATCGCCCAGGCCAAGGCCGAGGAACGCCGGGCCATGGCTGTCGCCCATGAGCAGGAAATGAAGGCCGCCGTACAGGAAATGCGCGCCAAGGTGGTGGAGGCCGAGGCCGAGGTGCCCAAGGCCATGGCCACCGCCCTTCGGGAAGGCAAGCTGGGCGTGATGGATTACTATCAAATGCAGAACGTGATCGCCGACACCACCATGCGTGACGGCATCGCCAAGGCCAGTGCACCTGCAGCCCCCGCCGAGGAATTGCACAAGAAATAAATCGGTCCTCTAGCCAGTCGTTTTGCCCGGCGCACCATGGCGCCGGGCAATTCGGAAAGGAGGCGGCGATATGGAAGGTTTGTTTGGTTTTCTAGTCATCATCGGCATTGTCAATACCATCATCAAGTGGGCAAAGAAGCAATCCGCCAATGGCCAGCAGAATCAGGGCGCTTCGCCGGAGAAGCCTTGGCAGCGCATGATAGGCGATATAGCCAAGACGGTGGAGGAATCCATGTCCGGCAAAACACCGGCAAAAAATGTGCCGGTTTCGCCCGCGTACAAAACACTGAAAGAGGCTGCTTATAGAGAAGGTATGGGCGGCGGCGAAGGGGTATCCGGCTCGGCTCCGGCTTTTCAGCGGCCGGCCACCATTTCGTTAGGCGCTGCCGCAGGTTCTTCCTACCAGCCGGGGGAAGGCACTTCATATCCTCAGGAGCCCATACCCCAATGGCATGGCAGCCTGGGCGGTACGGAAGGAAGCCTGGCCTTTACGGCGAATCTAAAGGATGTGCCTGCCGCGGAGCAGACCGCGGAAACGCGCCCTGCCTTAAATCTTTCCTTTACACGCGATTCACTGATGCAGGCAGTTGTCATGCATGAGATTCTTACCAGACCACAAGACAAAAGAAGGCGGTGTGGAACCCGTTGAGCGATATCCGCGTTGTGATTGCCGATGATGACAGCGGCATGCGCACGGTCATGCGCCACATGATATCCAAGGTGGAGGGGTTCACGCTTGCGGGCGAGGCCGAAAGCGGCCTCGCGCTTATGGAACTTGCGGAAAAGCTGCGGCCTCAGGTGGTATTTGTGGATGTGGAAATGCCCGGAATGAGCGGCGTGGAATGCGCGAGGCTCATACAGGACATGGACCCGGCCACCGTAATCATTTTCGCTACCGCCCATGACCAGTACATGGGCGATGCTTTTGAGGTGTACGCGTTTGATTACCTGCTTAAGCCCTTCAAGGTGGAGCGTGTGATCAAAACGCTGGAAAGGGCCCGTGACCGTATCACCCGCCGGGAGGAAAAACCCCTGCCGGCCTTGAAGCCCCGCAAACAGGCGGCGGCCGGCCGCCTGATGCTGCACCACAGGGATGGCGTCAGCTTTTTGAACATGCAGGATATACTGCTGATACAGCGGGAAGAGCGGGCCACCGTGATCTATACCATGGGAGAAGGCCGGTATATCACCAGCGACTCTCTGGGCGATACGGAGGACAGACTGGACCCCGGCGTGTTTTTCAGATGCCACAAGTCCTATATCATCAATCTGAACCACATCAAAGCCATTACGCCTTACGGCCGCTGGACCTATGTGGTGCAATTGAACGGAACGCAGCATGACGCACTCATCACCCATGAAAAGTACGAAGAGCTGGAAAGAATGTTTTCGTAGCTTTCCAGGCGGCCGGAAAACTCGCATAATCAGCGCAAGGGGGCGGAATAAATACATCCGTCCCCTTTCTTCCATTTAGAACAGGGAAAAATCCCTGATTTCCTTGCCAAGGAAATATCAGAATGCTATAATAACATGCAACAGACCAGAAAGGGATTTATTTCCTGTACGTTTTTCGCGCGCGGGAAAACGCTAAAGGAGGAGTGCTTGTGGCAGGCTATGTGTCGGATGCCGTTATTCGCAGGCTGCCGGGCTATTACCGGCATCTGCGGGAACTGGAAGCGGCAGGCGTGCATCAGATATCATCCCAGGAGCTGGGCCGGCGGATGCAGCTTACCGCGTCCCAGATCAGGCAGGACATCAATTGCTTCGGCGGTTTTGGGCGCCAGGGCTATGGCTATGAGGTGTCCAAGCTGAAGGGGCATATCGCGGAGATCCTGGGCTTGGATAAAAAGCACCGCATGGTCATTGTCGGAGCGGGAAACATCGGCCGCGCGGTAGCGAATTACCCGTCCTTTTTGCGGGAAGGCTTTCAGACGGTGGCTATCTTCGACACCGATCCCGGCAAGGTAGGCACGGAGGTGGCGGGGCTCACCGTGCAAAGCACCGATGCGCTGGAGGCGTTTTTTGCGGAAAACCAGGCGGATATTGGCGTGCTGGCGATACCCGCCAAAGGCGCCCAGCAGATTTTGAACAGGCTGGTGGACAAGGGAGTCAAAGGCATTTGGAACTTTGCGCCGACGGATTTGAACCATCCTGACAGCGTAACCATCGTGAACGTGCATTTGAGCGACAGCCTGCAGGTACTTTCTTTCAAGATGATGCACGGGCAGGGGTAATAATTCCTTATTCCGGCATGGAATTAGGTGTCAAGACCGTTCCTATAGTGTAAGAACATTTGGATGGAGGAGCGTACTCATGGAACAGACCCCTTCCGGGAGGAATCCTCAGGGCCGAAACCAGGTTTCGACGCCCCGAGTCGTTCGCGCCAGGAATGTGGCCGACCGCTCCTTTGAGCAGTCCTTTCCCCCTGTTGCCAGTGCCAGTCCCGGCCAGGCACCGGCCTTTGAGGCATATGAACGCCGCAGTGCCGGGGGCCGTTCCGCCCGTTATAACGGGGAGGGGGAGCAGCCTTACGGCAAGGGCGGTTCAGGATACCGGGGAGACGGTTACTCCGGCACATCCAGGCGGAAGAAAACACACCCCATTTTATACGCCACAATCATTATGATCTGCACCCTGGGGCTGATAAGCATCGGGGTTGTTATGGCCCCGCAGCTTTTCGGCATATTCTGGAAGGGCATGCCCAACCAAGCATTCATGAACGGCAAGCTGATTACGTGGGATCCAGCCCTCATGAACGATTACAGGGCAAAGCGCAGCTTTATAAGCCAGGATACCATTTATCCCGGTGTGTATGTGGACAATGTCCATGTGGGAAATATGACGCTGGAACAGGCCAAGGCGGCGCTTCAAACAAGCCCCTCCCAATCCGACAGCGGCTTTTCCCTGACGGTGAATATCGGCAACCGCTCGTTCCCCATCAACAGCCAGATGGTGCCGCTTTCCCGCAATGTGGATCAGGTGCTGGAGCAGGCATACGCGCAGGGCAGGCAAGGCGCTGCCGCGGCGGCAAACGCCTCCGCGACGCCTTTTGAGCAGCGTTTGGCCGCCACGGAAGCGCTGTACAAGCAGAATGTCTTCCTTACATCCCATATGTCGTATGACAAGGCGGCTGTCAGGACGCTGACCGATGAAATGGTCAACCGCATCAACAGGAATCCTGTGGACGCCATGGTTCAAACCTTTGATTTTGGCACCAAGAAGTTCACCTTTGCCGATGAGACCGTGGGCGTGAAAGTGGATGGCGAGGCGCTGTACCAGCAGGTCATCGCCAAGCTGGACGCCAAGGAATATGGCCAGACGATCACGTTTACGCCTGAAATCATCCAGCCGGCGATTACCAAGGTCCAGCTGATGAACAACTTCAAGCGTGTATCGTGGTATACCACCGAAACCACCAGCAACTCCAACCGCAATACGAATGTGGATTTGTCTGCCAAGGCTGTCAACGGGCGTACGGTATTGCCGGGGCAGGTATTCTCCTTTAACGAGACCACCGGGCAGCGCACCGAAGGCAAAGGATACAAGGAGGCCATCGCCATCGCCGGCGGACAGGCTGTGCCTGATATTGGCGGCGGCGTGTGCCAAACCTCCAGCACGCTGTTCAACGCGGTGGCCAGGGCCGATTTGGAAATCGTGGACCGAAGTCCCCATTCCTGGCCCAGCACGTATGTGCCCAAGGGGCTGGATGCCACCGTCAACTGGCCCAACCTGGACTTCAAGTTCCGCAACAACAAGGATACGCCCATTTTCATCATCAGCTATTACAATGACCGCAAGGTAACGGTGGAGATATACGGCATGAGCCTTGGGGATGGCGTCTCCATCGATCTGAAATCCGAGGTGGTAAAGACCACGAAGCCGCCCTCCGACGTGAAATACGTGCAGAACCCAAGCCTGGCCCCCGGAACCAGCAAGGAAATCATTGACGCCAGGACAGGTTATGTGGTGGACACTTACAAGGTGTGGTACAAGGACGGCCAGGAGTTCAAGCGGGAAAAGCTGTTCACTTCCAACTACCGGGCTTATCAGCGGACAGTGGAATTCAATTGATTTTGATGGCGAAGACGGCAAACCGTCTTCGCTTTTTTTGGCTTTGCTGCCGCGCGAACCTAAAACCAGTCTCACAGGCTTTGCTTGACTGGGTTTTGTGCGCGGGATATACTGAAATTGAAAGGAGGTGGAAGCATGCGGCGGGGGGATGAGAAAAAGCAGGCCATACTGGATGTGGCCGAACGGTTGTTTTATTTGAAGGGGTATGAGCAGACCTCCGTGCAGGACCTATTGGATGTGCTTGGCACCAGCAAGGGCAGCTTCTACCACCATTTTGAAAGCAAGTACGCTGTGCTGGAAACACTTGGCCAAAGCAGGGCGGAAAAAGCGCTCACCCAGGCGGAGGAGGCATTGGGCAGGGAAACCGGGAGCTTGAAGCGCATCGATGTGCTGATGCATTTTGTAATGCCCATCCGCGAAGGAGAAGAGCAGTTTCTGACACTGCTTTTGCCCATGATTTTTTCCGAAACAGGCCGCACGCTGTATGCGCAGTACAGCCAGGCGATAGCAGACGCGTTTTTGCCAAGGCTGCAGGTGCTTTTGCTGCAGGCATCGGAGGAGGGCATGGTGCATCTGTATCATCCGGACCATATGGCCGATATGCTGATGGCCCTTATCAACCGCTGCTGGTATGGGATCGCCGGGATCATGATGGACGCCCGCCATAAAAACGGCGCCATCGATCCGGCGGATATGATGGAGCGGATGCAGGCTTACCGCTTTGCCGTGGAACGGATGCTGGATGCCCCCTTTGGCAGCCTGGAGATTGTGAATCTTACGGAGCTTGTACAGGTGGCATCCCGCGTGCTGACGGAGCTGAGGCTGGGCTAAGGGCCGGCACTGTTCCCCGGACAGAATGAACAATAGGCAGACAAAGAAAAGGATAGCGTAAAAAGGAACGCGGGGTGCAGTTCAAAGCACGCCCGCGTTCTTTTACTTTTTCTTTGCCTTGGCCCACTTGTCGCTGTATTTGCCCCTGGGGGGCTTTTGCGGTTTGGCGGGCGCGGAGGGTTTCGGGCCCTTGCCGGCGCTGCCGGCCCGCGGCGGAGTCATGCCGGATGGCCTTGCCCTGCGGTCTTTGTCCGCTGCTCCTTCCGGCCTTTCCCGCTCTCTTGGATGCTGCCTGTAGCCTTCCCCCGGCGGGACCAGGCAGTTTTTGCCGAAGCCAATCAGGTCTTCCCGGCCGGTTAGGCGCAAGGCTTCCAATACCAGACGGCGGTTTTGGGGCTTTTTGTACTGCAAAAGCGCGCGCTGCATGGCTTTGTCATGGGGTGTCCGCGGCACGAACACGCTTTCCATGGTGCGGGGGTCAAGGCCTGTGTAGAACATGCAGGTGGAAAGCGTGCCGGGGGTGGGGTAAAAATCTTGCACCTGCTCCGGCTGATGCCCCGTATCCCGGATATACAAAGCCAGCTCGATGGCGGCGTTCAGGTCGCTGCCGGGATGGCTGCTCATCAAATAGGGCACCAAGAATTGCTTGAGGCCAAGCTGCTCGTTGACGGCCTTGTACTTTTGCACGAAGGCGTCGTATACCTCCCGGCCGGGCTTGCCCATGCGTGACAAAACGCGGGGGGACACATGCTCCGGGGCCACCTTCAATTGGCCGCTGACATGGTGCTGCACAAGCTCCCGAAGGAAGGCTCCGTCCTTGTCCAGAAGAAGATAATCATAGCGCAGGCCGGAACGGATGAACACCTTTTTCACGCCCGCCAGCGCGCGGATGCGGCGCAGCACGGACAAAAGCTCGGAATGGTCGGGGGTCAAATGGCGGCAGGGCTTGGGGTACAGGCATTGCCTGTCCTTGCAGGCGCCTTGGGTACACTGCTTTTTGCAGGCGGCGCGGCGGAAATTGGCGGTAGGGCCGCCCACGTCGTGAATGTAGCCCTTGAAGCCGGAAAGCTTTGTGAGCATCTCCGCTTCCTTGACGATGGAATCGGGGCTGCGGGAGGTGACGATGCGGCCCTGGTGATAGGTGAGGGCGCAAAAATTGCAGCCGCCAAAGCAGCCCCTTGTGGCGGAGACGGAAAACTCCACCTCTTCCAAGGCGGGCACGCCGCCCAACGCATCGTAATCCGGGTGCCAGCGCCTGACGTAGGGTAATGCGTACACCGCGTCCAACTCCTCCCGGGAAAGGGGATATGGCGGAGGTGTCTGGATCAGCCAGCGGTTTGTGTCCTGCTGCTGGCATAGGGCCTTGCCGCGGTACGGGTCCTGCTCGCTGTACTGGATCATGAAGGCTTTGGCGTAGGCGGCCTTGTCGGCTGCCACCTCCCTGTGGGAGGGGACCTCCTCTATGCCCTCGGGCTTGTCCTTTTGCAGATAGCATATGCCCCGGATACCGGGAAGCTTTTCTTTCTGCGCGCCATCCCGCAGCCAGGCGGCACAATCCAGAATGGACTTTTCGCCCATGCCGAAGGATAAAAGCGTGGCCCCGCTGTCCACCAGGATGGAGCGGCGCACCTTGTCCTCCCAGTAATCGTAATGGGAAAAGCGGCGCAGGGACGCCTCCAGCCCGCCGATAATGATAGGCACATCGGAATATGCCTTGCGGATGCGGTTGCAGTAGACGATGGTGGCCCGGTCCGGGCGCATGCCTGCTTTTCCGCCGGGGGCGTACACATCTTCATTCCTGCGTTTTTTGGCTGCGGTGTAATGGTTGACCATGCTGTCGATGACGCCGGCGGATACTAAAAAAGCCAGCTTCGGCTTGCCAAAAAGCTTGATGGCCGATTCATCCTGAAAGGGGGGCAGGCAAAGCATGGCCACCTTGTAGCCTGCGTTTTCCAGTACGCGGCTGATGATGGCATGACCAAAAGAGGGGTGGTCTACATAGGCCTCCCCGCAGACATATACAAAATCCGGCTGATCCCAGCCCCGGCGGCGCACATCCGCAGGGCTCACCGGCAAAAAATCATCGCGTGTCATAGTTTCCTTCCGGGCTGTCTTTCATTACGGGAGAAGAAAGCCTCCCTGGGACATTGTAGGGTATGCGCTTTCCCATGTCAAGGCTTGTCCGTTTATGCAGTCTTTCATATGGTATGTCCCTATGACCGAACTGTGGATGAACAGGTGATACGTTTAGGCCGCTTATGATGTTTCATGTCTCATTTTTCCTTGTTACAAATACAACGTGGCGCGCATCATTGAAAAAAGCATGCACGGATCGTATATACATGCTATAATGGGCATATACGCACCCCGGGGAGTGAGCGAATGTTTTCGTTTTTTTTGGCGGAAGAGCCGGAGCCGATAGAGGAGCGCTGGGAATGGCTCATGTGCCATATCACGCCCGATATGGAAAGGGCCTTGAAGCGCGAGGCTTACCGCATATTGAACAATACCGCGGATGTGCAGGATGTGATGCAGGAAGTATTGATCAAGGCGGCAACGAACTATTATCAGCTAAGAGATAAACGCAAGCTTTTCCAATGGCTGTTTACCATCACCAGGCATGAATCCTACGCCCACATATCCAGATATTCCTTCCAGGCATTGTGGAACAAGGCGCGGCTTTTGACGGGGCTGATTGATGAAGCCGTGGAGATGGGGGAACACCTGGCATCGTATGAAGACATGCTCCTTTTGCAAAAAGCGCTGGAGGAGCTGGATGAGGATTCCAGGAAAATTGTTGTCATGAAATCCACCACGGAGTACACCTTGAAAATGATCGCCGCAAGGCTCGGCCTGAATTATCACACCGTACGGTCCAAGTACCAGCGGGCGCTGCACCTTATGCGGGACAGGCTGGAGGAAGGAGAGCAGGATGAATAGCACACAGAGGAAAAGGACGGAGGCCAAGGTCCGCGCTCTTGCGTTTGCGCAGGTCGAGGGGGAAATCATGCCGCTTTCCGACATGAAGGGGCTTGTTTTGCAGGCGTGCAAAGACAGGATGAACAGCCGGTCCAAGGATATGCGGCGGGAAAATAGAAAGGCCAGGCTGCGCTTGGCCCGGAGGGTGGCGTTCGCAACAGCCTGCCTTTTGATAGGAGTATGCGTCTTTGCGGTGTTGGACCCCGTACCGGTGAGCAACGCCAACGGATTTTTCAAGCGCGCCCAGATTTGGATCGGCAATGTCCTTCAATTGGATATAACGGCGGATGCGCCGCCCAAGAACCCGAACCAGGTGCTTGATACTCCGAATTTGAGCGAAGGCTATGCAGCCTTGAAGGAAATTCACGAGTCCTATGGCATTCCCGTGTACGAGCCAACGAAGCTTCCCGGTGACATGAAGCTGGGAGAGGTCGATCTGACCAAAGTGAATGACGGGCTTACGGAGATACGCTACGGCTACCGGGATCACAACAACTCGATTCAGTTCTCCGTATCGCAATCACCGGGGGAAATGGGGTCTAATATCTATCCGGAAGAATCCAAGGTGTATGCGGCCCCGGCAGGAACGTTCTACGTTTGGGGCACGGACGCCGGCTGGAACGGATTGTTGTATGTCCAGGGATGCATTGTCCGGATCAGAGCTACGCTGGAGGAAAAGGCATTCCTCAGCACGCTGGATGGGCTGCGGGCGGTTAATTGACCAGTATGGAGCCGGTGTAACTCATTTTGGATATGTAATCTGCACCGAGATCCCCTGAGTGAACGGTGCGGAGGCGGTAATAATACCCGGTGTCGACCGTCCATGTGGTGGAATCGGAAATTTCATCGTCGTTGTATCCGTAATATCCCCGGTTCCTGACCGTGGTCCAGGCGCCATCGACCCATTTTTGCAGGTACATGACCTGGCTTAAGCAGTCGGAGGTTTTGTTGGTCTGTGTTGTCGCCGTAACATAGACCGATGTGGAGCTGACCTTGCTGATGCCAAAGTACAGGTAGCTGAAGGCGTACGTGCTGGTGCTCCTCAGCATGAGGGGGGACCAGCTGCCGGCGGAGAAATCGAGGTTCGGGGAAATTTCAGACAGCGGCGGGGTGTCGGATGTGGCCAATGCCGGCATGCTGATGGAGAAAAGGAGCATGAGCGCCACCAAGCCAATAACCACCTTTTTCATGGGATATCCTCCTTTGTCTCATTCGTGTCTACCGCTATATAGAGCGGTCTTTTTTTCGTTTTGATGCAAGCTTCGAAAAATTTTGTCGAAAAATCTTCACCCGCCTTTCTTTGGTTCATTTGCGTCATATAATTGATACAAAAAGGGGGTGCCGGAGTGGCATCCCTTTTTGTTGGATGTGTCGGTTTTCTCTATGCTTTTCCGCATTTCCTCTTTTACTGCCTTATTTGTGCATGATACTGCCTTGCGGCCGATTATAAGCAAAGGGGCTGTTGTGCTAACATCGTAATCCGTATATCGATATTCAAGAAGAAAGACTTCGCGTCTTCGGACGCGACCAAAGGGCTTTCCGATCGGTCCGACCAGCTCAATCTGCGCATTGCTCACTGCCGTTCGCACTGCTTGTTTCGCCGGCCTCCTCCGCCTCGCTTTATCCGCCACAGGCGGCGCATCGGCTTCGGAGCCTTTGGAAACCTTCGGATGCCACCTTCTTGGATATTCATGCAATTATGCGCTTGGCACGACAGCCCCATTGCATGTCCTATTCTGCCGTTCTGGCCCCCGCCATGGGGAAGCGCGCTTCGTGGATTCTTCCGTCGTCCTTGAAGGCAATCCACCCACTTAAAATCGGTTCGCCGTCCAGTATGGGCTCCGCGGTTTCCCGGGAGGCGGTCAGGTGGTAGGTGGCACGGCCATAGCGGCAGGTGATGGTGTACTCCGCCCATTCATCGGGCACATTGGGAGAAAGGCGTACCTTGTCGCCCCGCTTTTCAAAGCCCAGCAGCTTTTCCAGCGTGACCACGTACAGCCAGGCCGCGCTGCCGGTATACCAGGTCCAGCCTCCACGGCCCATCTGGTCCGGATTGGTGTAGATATCCGCCACTGTGACATAGGGCTCCACCCGGTAGCGGTCGGCGTCCTGCTTTGTTTTGGCGTGGTTCATGGGCAGCATGGCCTGAATGAGCTCCCAGGCCCGCTTTTTGTCATTCAGCTCCAGCAGCGCCCAGATCATCCAGGGCACGGCATGGGAGTACTGGCCGCCGTTTTCGCGCACGCCAGGCAGGTAACCGGATATATAGCCGGGGTTTTCACCGCCGTCAAAGGGCGGGTGCAGGAGCTTCAAAAGCTGCCACTGGCTGTCGTACAGCACGTTCCAGGCACTGTCCACGGCCCTTGCGGCCCGGAAGGGATTGGCCCCTGAAAGCACGCTCCAGCTTTGTGCCAGGTTATCGATCTGGCAGCCAAGGCTTTCCCGGCTGCCAAGAGGCTTGCCGTTGTCGTACCAGGCGCGCAGGTACCAGTCGCCGTCCCAGGCGTGCTGTTCAATATTCTGCAAAAGCTCCTTGCGCAGTTCATACAGCTCCTCGGCAATTTCCTTGCGGGTAAGAGGCGCGAAGCGGTTTAAAACCTCGCACAGGAAAAAGCCCAGCCATACGCTTTCGCCCTTTTGCTCGCCCACGCGGTTCATGCCGTCATTCCAATCGCCGCCGCCCATGAGCGGCAGGCCGTGGCTGCCCAGGCGCACCTTTTTAATGGCCCGCAGACAATGTTCCAGCAACGTTTCCGTAAAGTCGCTTTCCTTGGGTGTGCCGTACCAATCCTCCTGGCCCTCGGGTATTTGCGGACCTTTCAAATAGGGCACGTGCTCCAGCAGCACGTCTTCGTCCCCCGTTTTTTCCACATAGGCGGCGGTGACATAGGGCAGGAAGAGGAGGTCGTCGGTGATGCGGGTGCGCACGCCCAGCGCCGGCGGATGCCACCAGTGCTGCACATCGCCTTCCTCGAACTGGTGGGCCGCGCATTGAAGAAGGTGCGTGCGCACGGCCTCCGGCCTGGTGTGCAACAGGGCCAGCATATCCTGCAACTGGTCGCGGAAGCCGATGGCCCCGCCCGCCTGGTAAAAGCCTGCCCTGGCGTATAGCCTGGCGGCCCGCACCTGGTAGGGAAGCCAGCGGTTCATCATCAGGTTCAGACCCCTGTCGGGCAGCAGCACCTGCAAGGGCGTAAGCTCGGAAGCCCAGTAGCGCTGCGTTTCCTTCAGCCGTTTTGATGCCCCTTCCTTTTCCAGAAGGGTGATGATTTGGTCCGCTTCCTCCCTATTGGGTGCGGAGCCCAGCGCAAAGGTGACGGAAGCGCTTTGCCCCGGATGCAGGTGGATCACGCTCGTCACAAGCCCCAGGGTACCTGGCTCGCTCAAGGGCAGTGTTTCCTTTTCCAGCGCCATGGGCTTTGCGCCGCCCAGGCCCCAGAAGCTGCCCTTGGTGAGCACGGTGGAGGCGGCCGTTTCGCTGCGGTCGGTGAGGGAAAGGAAGGCTGTGCCCGCAAAACCGGGGTTTTCCGCCATGACGGTCATGCCGCTTGCCGCAAAGGCGCAGGTGAGTTCCCCGGCCTGGTCGCTTTCGCCCAGCAGGAAATCGGCGAAGTGGTAGACGCGTATGGTGCGCTCGCCTTCCCCCGTGTTTCTTAGGCGCAGCGTGCGCAGGCTTATGGTGTGTTCCGGGTCGGAGAAAATATGCAGCGTTGTTTCCAGGCCCATGCCAAAGCCCTGTATGGCGGTGAGGCCGGGGCTGTGGCTGACGCGGAAGGCCATGGCATCCCCCAGCGGCCAGCGGCAGGGGGAGAACAGTGCGCCCGTGTCTTCATCGCGAAGGCAGATGCCTTCCCCAGGCTTGGGGGAAACGGGGTCGTTGGGCCAGCGGGTGATGCGGCCATGGTGGCTGTTGCCGGCATAAGTGAAGACAGGCCCGCTTTCCGACGCCAGCGTGCCAAAGATGGGGCTGCTTAACAGGTTGCACCAGGGCGCCGGGGTCATGACATCCTTGGGAAGATCGATGACGAAATCGCCTTCCGGCATGGAAAAGCCGCCGTAGCCGTTAAACTGCCAGCGTTCCATTTGCGCAAGAACGGGGATGGGAAAGGCTTCGTACTCCTTTTTCCAGAGGACGGCCGGCGCCTTGGCCGGGGTTTGCAGCGCCCTAAAGTGCGCGCCAAGGGATCCCTTTTCGCCGGACAGGTACAGCCGTGAGGCCGCCTTCAGCAGCTTTTCCACATCCGGGGACATGGCCTGCCTGTCCAACAGGTGTACGCCGCCCGGCTTTCCGATGAGCTCCCGGGCGTGGCTGGAGGCGGTCAGGTCGCGCAGCGCATCCCGAACGGGCTGGTCATAGTCCGCACCATGGCAGTTTAAAAGCGCCAGGTCCACCCATACGCCGTGGATCCGCCACCAGGCATGGGCGCTCAGGGCCGTCCTGGCCAGGGCCAGGTGCTCGCGCTTGTGGATTTCCACGGTGATAATGGGCAGGTCGCCGCTGATGCCAAGGCCCCACAGCGATTGCCAGGATACGGGTACGGGGCTTTCGGGCGAAGTACCGGGCTGGCCGCCGTAGATGAGGCAGCCGGTCAGGCGGCCGTACAGGTTCTGGCCTCCCACGTCGATGGCCAGGTACCTGGCGGAGACAAGCCCCTGGGTGATGGCCAGCTCCCGGGCGCGCTTCAAATCATCCGGCGTTTCATACCTTGCCGCGATGGCCTGGGGCTGCTGATCCTCATCCGCCAGCATGGTACAGAACGTAAGGTGCGCCCGGCCGTGGGCGGGGAGAATGAACTGTGTGCGCAGGCTCATGCAGGGGTTGACCATGGCGCCTGTCCGGCCCGTGACGGTGCGCATGCTCTCCGTCATCTGCTGGGGCGCGCGGGCGCTGCCGCCCCGGCCCAAAAAGGCGCAGCGGTCCGTTTGCGCCACGGTATGGATGAGGCTGACGTCGGAGCCCATGGAATGGATCAGGACACGGCGGGGATCGCTGCCGTCCCGGGGCCTGCGGCGGGCAACAATGCCGTTTTTGCCGGCGCGGTCGGTTTCGATGAACAGGTTGCGGAAGGCCGGGTGGGCGGAGTCGGCCCGCTGGCCGCTCAAGGCCAGCTCGAAGTAGCTGGCCGCCTCCAGCATCCGCTCCCGGTTGGAACGGTTGACGATTTCAATCAGGTGCAGCGCCGCCCCGTCCAGGGGGTTGACAAAGCAGGAAAGCCGGCTTTCAATGCCCAGGTGCGTCCGCGAGAACACCGCCTGGCCCGTTTCAAACACCGTTTCGCCGGGCAGGTCCGGCGCGGTGGGCTGCCACAGCTGTTCCTCCTGGGCATCCCGCAAATAAAACTGAATGCCGTCCTCATCCCCGGCCATGCCGCGGAACCGCGAGATCATCACGCCATCCCTGGCCAGGTATCCGCCGCCCTGGGCGGTGACGCAAAGGGTGGTGCCGCTGCCGTGCAGAAGATGAACATCCACCGGAAAGCTGTGGATGGCCGCCTGGCGCCTGGCGCATTTGGGGCCGGCGGCCGCCGGCCGGGGCCGGGGCATGGCTTTTCTGGGATGCAGCGCGTTTTTGGGCATCTTCTCCTGCAGCAAAAGGCTGTACGCGCGGGCACTGGGCAGCGCGTCGAAGTATTTTACCAGGGCGTTTTTGGATAGCAGGTTGCACAGCGCGCACAGGAGCATGCCCTGATGGTGGCTCATGTGGCTGCGTACCAGCTCGAAGGTTTTGCCCTCGCCGATGCGGGCATAGTTGAAATCGGCAGCCTCAAAAAAGCCCAGGTGGCTGTCCCAGCCCATGGACTTCATTTTCATCAGGTTTTCCCTTGATTCCTCGGGGTACAGCGGCAGTGCCAGGCCGCTGGCGTAAGGCGCGATCACGCCCTCCGCCGGGATGTTCCCAAGCGCCAGCGCGGGCAGGCCGAAGGCCTGGTATTGATAGTTCAGCGATGGGTCAAAGGCGTAATATCCGCTTTCGCTGACGCCCCATACGCCGCCGTGGGGGTGGTGCATCTGGTTGACCACCGCACGGCGGCAGGCGGTGTCCAGCAGCGTATTGCGGGTAAGCGGCAGGAGCAGGTTGGGCATGAGGTATTCAAACATGGTACCGCTCCAGGATACCAGGGTAGGCTTGCCCCTGGCCTTGACCAGGGTTCGGCTTAACCGGTACCAGTGGCGTGGGGATACTTGCCGCGTCATGACGGCCACAAAGCTCAAGAGCCTGGATTCGCTGGCCAGCAGATCGTAGCGCGAGTCGCCGGGCTCCTCCTCCCTGGTATCGATCCCAACATAAAACAGCTCCGCTTTCGGGTCGTACAGCTTGCGGAAGTTCATGCCAAGGGCCAGGTCATCCATCCTGGCGGCAAGGTTTCTCAGCGACGCGTCCAGGGAGGCGGCCAGCGTGCGGATCACCTGGGCGCAGCACATGAGGCAGGCGGCCAGGTTGCCGCTGTCCACAGAGGAAACATACCAGGGCTTTAACGGTTCCAGCGTTCTTGTATCGTACCAGTTGTAGAAGTGGCCCTCCCACTGCTGGAGCTTTTCCATGGCGGATACGGTTTTCTCCATGCGCCTGGCCATTTCATCCGGTTCCAGGAAGCCCAGGGTTTGCGCGGCGGCGCAGGATAAAAGGTACAATCCGATGTTGGTGGGGGAGGTGCGGTGGGCCAGCCCCTTGTCGGGATGGATTTGCAGGTTGTCCGGGGGCAGGTAGTGGTCGGAGGAGGTGACCACCTTTTCAAAGTAGCGCCAGGTGGACCTTGCCATGTCCTTGAGCTGGCCCTTTTTCTCCTCCTCCAGATAAAGCTCCTGGTACAGCGGCGCGTCCAGCAAGGGGGCGGCAAAGGGGAAGGCGAGCCAGAGAGCGGCAAGGACAATGCCGGGGATCACCCAGCCCGCGGCCACCGAGGCCACAGCCATGGCCCCGCCCAGCACCCAGTGCGCCCACAGCCCGGAGGTGTAGGGGGAAGCGCCGCCCTGTTCCGCCTGGGCGGCGGTCACCCACTGCAGCATATGCTTGTGGGAGACAGTTACCCGGTAGATGGTTCGTAGCAAGGCATCCAGAAGCGTCTGCACCTCGCAGGGCAAAGCGGAAAGCCTTACAAAGAAAGCGGCCAGCGGCTTGCAATGAAAGAACGCGGCGGGGCTAGGGAGGAAGAGGAGCAGGAGCATCAAATAGGGCCTGCCGGCGGCGGCGGCGTACAAAAGCAGCGCCGCCTGGGCGGCAGGGACCAGGCTGCGGCGAAGGTTATCCCATATCTTGTGCCGGGAAAACCGCGAAAGCGGGTTTTTCTGCGGGCGTCCGCCCGGGAAGATTTTGGGGAAAAGCCAGGGCAGAAGCTGCCAGTCGCCCCTGGTCCAGCGGTGCAGGCGCTTCATCCAGCTTCTAAGGGTGGCCGGCTGGCCGTCGTACAGGGCGATGTCGCCCAGCAGCGCGCTGCCGGAAAGCTCGCCCTCCAGCAGATCGTGGCTTAATATGGTGTAGGGGGAAACGCGGCCATCCACCGCCTCATAAAAGGCGGCGGGATCATAGATGCCCTTGCCGGCAAAGGAACCGGTGTTGCACAGGTCCTGGTACAGGTCGCTGACGGCGGCGTTGTAAGGGTCCACCCCGCCGCGGCCGCCCAGGATGGCGTTGATGCGGGTATGCACCGTATCCGCCGCCACCTCCATCCGGGGTTGGAGGATGCTCTTGCCCCGCAGCCGGCCCTTGAATACCTGCCGCTTTTGCAGCGGGTGAACAATGGCCCCGATCAGGCGCAGCGCGCTGCCCGGCGGCAGGATGGTATCGCTGTCCAGGGTGATGACATAGGCGTATTTGTTTGCAAGCTCCTCCGGCCGGATGGACGCGTACAGAAAGGTATCCTCACCGGGCAGCCCCAGAAGCATGCGGTTGAGGGCTTCCAGCGCGCCGCGCTTGCGCTCCCGGCCCATGTGCATCCGCTCCTGCTGGCTGTAGGACCGGGCCCTTTGCAGATAGGAAAAGCCGCCGCCGAACTCCTGGTTCAGCGCCTCGATGCCGGCCTTCGCGGCGGACAAAATCTCCTGGTCGCTGACCTGCTCAGCGGTCAGGCTGTCGGCAAAGTCGGCCAGAAGCATGAAATGAAGGTGCTCATCCGGGTTGGCGTGACGCAGGATCATCAAATGCCTGACCATGGACATGGCCTGAGCGGCGTTTAATAGAAGCGTCGGGCATACGATAAGCGTGCGGTATTTTTCGGGCAGGGATTGTATCTCCATCCGGGGCAGCGTGCGCGGCGTGTGCACGCGGCGGATGACCCGCCGTAATATGTACCTTGCAAGCTCCGACCAGAGCAATAAAAAAAGAGGGACAAAGGGCAGCGGGAGCATTAAGAGCTCGGCTGTGATGACGCCGATAACGGCGCCAAGCCACAGGGCGCAAAGATACAGCCCCCTGCTGCGGCGGCGGGCGAACTGATGCTCCCGGACCGCGATCCGGCTGGCGCCCAGCTTTTTCATCAACTCGCTTTGCCCCTCGTCCATCAGGTAGTAGCCGATGTGGCTGTCCAGGGCACCCTCCGCCCCGTCCCTGGCGCAGGCAACGGCTGCCCTGGCCACCAGGTTTTCGGGCAGGCGGCATTCCCAGGCGAACAGCTGCACCCGGCGGCGGTACATATCCCGGCTTTCAAAATCCATGGCGGAGTAGACATTGGCGGGGTCCTGGCTTAGAACCTCGTGGACGGGGTTCATGTTTTCCAGTGTTTCGCCCCAGGGAATCTGGCTCAGGCGGCGCAGGGAGGTGATGGCGTTGCCCATCCACTGCCGGTCGCTGGTTTGGCGGGTATGCTCTTTTTCCACGATGCTGGACACGCGCAGGTCCATTTCGGCCAGCTTTTCATCCAGCCAGGAAAGCGCCTGGGCATCCTCTGTTTCCCGCAATAGGGAAAGCAGCCGCTCCAGGAAGGCCGTGCTTTGGGGAGCGTTCTTGAACTGGCGGCGGGCCGCTTCCCGGTGCTTGCCCGTAAGCCGGGCAGCCCACAGAGGCGCGGCGTCGCAATCCTTTTGCATGGCGGAGCATTCCTTGGCCATGGTGTCTACCAGCTGCAAAAGGGTGATGTTCAGGGCAAGGGGAAGCGACCAGAGTTCCGCCTGGGTCAGCGGCGAGGCCTGCTGCCAGGCCGCCACGGCCGCCATCAGCTTGGAGGCGTTTAAGTGGGCGTTGGTATGGGAAATAAGCTCCTGGGCGAATTTCTGGATTCTGATTTCTCCTGTGGTCAGCTTGGGAAGGCGGGAGGCTCTTTTCCATTCCAGGCGGACGGACAAGAGCGCTTCCTCCAGCATGCGGGCGTTGTCGGTGAGCCACTGGGCGGCGGGCAGCAGGTTTTCCCGGTCGCGGCTCATGAGCGCCAGCACTGTCGCCCGAAGCTTTGCCAGCATGTTCATGGGCATTTGCAGCCTTCCGGTGCCCTTTTCTGTCATGGCGACGGCGCAGGATTGCAAATGGCTGTGGAGACCTTCATCCAAAAGCACATCCCGCAGTGTTCTTGATCGCCGCCTGCGCTGCATTAAAACCACCACCGCCAGCAGCAAAAGACCGAAAACTGCAATGCCTGCCTGCATGTCTTTAAAATCCTCCATAAAAGACGTGAAGGTAGTTTGCGCACAACAAGTCGGATGCATGCAGATGATGGTTCCTTTGTAATCGGGAAGGAAGAATTATGTCTGTGCGGAATAGGATTGACGAACAGTTTTAAGATGCGAATTATTTCATGATATACGAGGGAGGCACGCTTCCGGCGTGGAAAATTGTGAAAATTCGCGTTCGCAACCTGTGGTTGACATATTGCAAGGCCTTGCGTTCTTGTGGTTTTTACTGCGCGAAGGTATACTTGGAATGTAAAAAACAAATGAGGTGTTTTGATATGGCTTTTTCAGATAGGCTTTTTCAGCTTCGGCGGGAAAAGGGTTATTCCCAGGAGAACCTGGCTGACATGCTTTCGGTTTCCCGGCAGTCGGTCAGCAAATGGGAGGCCGGCGCGGCCATGCCGGAAATTGACAAGCTGATATCCATTGCAACGATTTTCGGCGTGAGTGTTGATTATTTGGTGCGGGATGATGCGGCGGCCGCGATCAGCGCCCCCTCGTCCGCGGACAGCGCTGTGGTGGAGGAATTGAAGGAAATCAAGAGCTATTTACACCGGCAGGGGCCGTACGAATATGTGAGCAAGACACGCGTTTGGGGTATGCCTCTTGTGCATATCAAGTTCTCACGATTTAGCCGTCCTCTTAGCGTAGCCAAGGGTATCATTGCCATTGGCGATGTGGCCCTGGGGTTGATAAGCATCGGCGGTCTCGCCATGGGCCTTGTAAGCCTTGGCGGATTATCCCTGGGTCTTTTGCTGGCCTTGGGTGGCTTTGCTCTGGGGGGATTCGCGCTGGGTGGCGCCTGCATCGGGCTTGTGGCTGTCGGTGGGGCCGCTATTGGTGTGTATGCCTTGGGCGGTGCGGCCGTCGCATCTGAGCTGGCGGTGGGCGGCGCTGCTGTGGGCCGGGTGGCCGTAGGCAAAGCCGTGCAGGGGGAATACACGCTGATCACCGATTTTGCGACGAGGGAACAAATCATGCAATTCATTATGCAGCATGTTCCCAGTATGCCGGAAGCATTGGCCCGGCTGCTTTCGCTGATCAGAAGCAGGTAGATTAAAAGAAGCGCGGCTGCCTTGGCCGCGCTTCTACAGACCATCAAAAAACCCCCGGGAGGCATCGGAGGGCCGAAGCCCTCTGATTCTAGATCGCAAACCAGCGACATGTGCGGTGGTTTGCGCTGGAATTTTGAAAAAATTCCTTCCTTGCCCGAGCAAACGGCCGCACAATGGCGAA
>JAEZIN010000006.1 GCA_023436585.1 Bacillota bacterium
GATGAGAAGCGGCAGGTGGCCTCCATCACCAAGCTGATGACGGCGCTGCTCCTGCTGGAGGATATCAACAGCGGAGTAATTTCGCTTACGGACCAGGTGATGGTGTCCAAGAATGCCGCCTCCGCCAAGGGCAGCCAGGCGCTGCTGGACGCGGATGCCACCTATCCGTTGGAAACGCTGCTGCAGTGTACCATCATGGCCAGCGCCAATGATGCTGCTGTCGCGTTGGCGGAGCACGATGCCGGGACGGAAGCGGTTTTTGTAGACCGCATGAACGCCCGTGCGGCAGAGCTTGGCATGTTAAGTACCCATTATGTAAACTGCACCGGCTTACCCCAGGATGGGCAGTACACCACCGCCAGGGATGTGATGACGCTCTCCTGCGAGGTGGGCAAGCATCCTGCCTACCATAAGTATTCCAGCGTATGGATCGACACCCTCAGGCATCCCAGCGGGCGGGTGACGGACCTGACCAACACCAACCGCCTGGTCCGCTTCTATGAGGGCTGCGACGGCTTCAAGACCGGCTCTACGGACGAAGCCAAGTTCTGCGTCAGCGCCACCGCCGAAAAGAACGGCATGCGCCTGGTGGCTGTTGTCCTGGGCAACCCCAAGAGCCAGGCCAGGTTTGACGATGCCAGGGCCATGCTGGATTATGGCTTTTCCACCTATCGCCGCGTGACCATCGCCAGGGAAGGCGACTTACTGGGCCAGCAGGTTCCGGTAACCCGCGGCTCGCGGGATATGGTGGATACGGCGCTTGGCGGTGGTCTTTCCATGCTGCTTCGGGTCGGTCAGGAAAAGCAATTGGCCATGGAGGTGGAGCTGCCGGAATCTGTGCAAGCCCCCATCTTAAAGGGCGATACGCTGGGCACGGTGCGGATTCTTCTGGATGGCAAGGTGGTAGCGAAGCTCAACTGCGTTGCCGCCCAGGATGTGCGCCTGCCGGGCTTTATGGAAGGCTTCATCAAGATCCTGGATACCTGGCGGTAAGCTTACGCCGTATAGAACTCCATATAGAAGAGGCTGCGGAATTAGCTCCGCAGCCTCTTTCTGTTCCGGGCATAAAGCATAAACAGAGAATAATCAGGCTTCCCCTTGAGGGGAAGCTGTCGACGAAGTCGATTGATGAGGTGTTTCTACATAGTAAAATTTCGCGAATGCGGCATATCCGTTTAAGCGGCAAGCCTTTTTGGCTTTTTGCTGACGGCATCGTGGCCGATGCTTCTAAGCATGGTGAACGTTCCCAGAAGGGCGAAGAATACGCCTACGCCAAGGTCTTTGAGCAGGCCGCCTATAGCTTCCGGCGAGGCCAGGATTTCCGTCCAAAAAACTTGCAGCGCCTCGGTTTTGGTGTATATCATTTCCTCAAAGGGCTTCAGCCCGGCTTTGGCCTCATCGTACTGCTGTGAAATCTGATACGTTGTGCCGGCAAATTGCCCCAGCGCCACAGAAAGAATGATGAAGAAAAGCACGATCACGATTTTGATCCGGCCTTTTCTGCCGCCAAGCATATCATATGCCTTGCTGATAACATACCCTATCACAATGCCGGTGAGGCTGGCCATGTAGCCTACCACATAAAGGACGGCCCACGGGATCGCGCCGATGATAGCCCCCAGCAGGGAACCCAGAATGCCGGTGAGCACGCTGCCCTTTTTTGTATCCGTATTCCAGGCCGCTGTTTGCACAAACTGATCAGCGCAGCTTTCATGCATGGGAATAGCCGCCGCATTGACATTGACCGGCACTCCATCGCCTTCCAATGGAAGATGGCAGTGGCCGCATACCTTTTCCGATGCAAAACCGGATGAGGACAAAAGCTCTGTCACTTCATCCATAAACGCGCTCACTTTGTACATGGACTGTAATTTGCTCTGAAACTCAGCTACCGCTGTCTGTCCGTTCATATGCACGCGGCGGCGGGAGAACTTGAACTTGTCCATCGTGTTTTCCAGCAATCGCAAAACATCCGTGTTCCCGGCAGCCTGCTTCTGCTCCTCACCGGCGGCTTCCTTCGCTGGCAGGTATACGTAAAAATGAACGGTATCAACGACCAGGCGCATCGTAATATAACAATTGTTCAGCCACCCGTACATCATCATGTTATCAAAAGATAAACCCTTTTCCTGCGCGATTTTTTTCCATTGGATGGTAGCCATATAAACTCCTCCTCCCAATTTGACCAATCAATATGCGGCTAAGGCTCAATGACCTCCGTCAGCACGATTCCGTTTTCAAAGCCCCCACGCTCCTGCCGTTTTGCCAAACGGACAGCCTCCACCTCCTCCCAGGCCTTGCCCATACATTTGGTTATTCCGTGTATGACTTCCAGCAGGTCGGCCAGTTCTTCCAGCGAGTTGCTTTGCAGATACTCAGCCGCCTCTTCTTTCAGTTTTTCATGCAGATATTCCATCATGGCATCATGATCTGCCGTATGAAATAACGCCTGCTTTCCGGATGCCTCGATGACCTCCGGAATACGGTCCCTGACCAGCTTGTGATAGGCGGTGCGTTTCATTGCGTCTCCTTGGTACATATAAGAATCAGCACGATTTATATCTAATAATATCATACCATCTTTTTTCCAAAAATGGAATGGATATAAAAATCCAAACCTCTTGCAAACCGTTGCAGAAGGCAGCGTAAAAAAGAGATGTCGATTTATATACAGAAAAGCAATGGGAGATGGTTCTTTGTCTTGCAAAGAACCATCCCCGGCATCATGTAACATGGGTGTTTTTTCAATCCATCATTTGGAGCATTTGTTCACGCAGTTTTTTGCGGTTGGGGTTATTCTTATAATATCGGCGAAGGATTGTATCGTTTGTGACATAATTGCGGAAAGTGGCTACATTTCTGATAAACAACAACACATTTGTATCGCCGTTCAGGTCTTTTTGGATGCTGATGGGCTTGCCAAAGGCAAATCCTGGCCCGATTTCTTCAGGGACAACGGTTGTTACCCTTTGAAGATCAGGGAAAAAGTTCAGGTATTCGCTTTTCATGTACACATGATTGTTTTCTTCCTTGATGGTGGAGTACGTTACCGTTACGCTGTCCCCTGAAACTGTCACAAACACCTGGCCCAGCACGTACATATTGCCGGCAATCAACTCAAATGACTGTGTGCCATCCTTGGAAAGGTCAATGGGGGTGAACATGTACCACAAATCGGTGAGAGAAGGATCAATATCCCGGAAATTCGGCCCAAAGGAACAGATGGTATTGTTTGGATACCATACGATGCGCGTTCTGAGTTTTATCTCTGAAAGATTCAAGGGCGGCGGACCGTCGTACAGCGCGCCGTTGATATACCACAAAGCAGATTTTGCGTCGAACAGGTAAGTATCGGAAAAATAAGGGTCGCTATACTCCAGTTGCAGAAAGTTATTTTTGCCATCATAGGTGATGGCGGTTTCAAAACGATCAACCACGGTTTTAATTAATTGACCCTTGGCATTATATCTCTTTTCCTCATACCCTTTGATGACGGTTTTTCCTAAATAGTTCCCAAGTGAATCATAATGCAGTTGCTCACCATTTTCATCATGGCTCCGCTCTACAAGCACACCATTTTTATAGGTATCTAAATACCATACGCCCTGCATGAAGACTTGTTCATATCTTGTTTGAAGCGCTGCGTTTTTATATTCCTCATAAAACCAAATCCCGCTTTCACTGCCTGAACGGCTGAGCAGTATACCGGCCGCATCATATGTTTTCTCTTCGATTCCATTATGGATTCGTGTATTGCGCAGTATACCGTTCACATCGTAGATCAGTGCAGTCCTGACGCCATCTGTGTCTACGGTAATGCGTGCACGCAGCGTGCCGCTGCCGTCGTAATTATGCTGGGTACCATCATTATCCCGTATATATCTCGCTTGAAGCGCTCCGTTTTGATATTGGGTGATGGTTATTTGCCCTGTGACCGGATCATTGAATTCAGATACCAGCAATTCGCCGTTACTGTCATATTCATCATATCCGTTGGAATGGTAGATGGTATAGCTGCTCAGCATGCCATCTTTATAGTAAGCAGCAAGATCATCCAGTCTATATGCATATACTTGTGCATCCTCGTTCAGATTATACCTTGCACCGGTGTGGAGGTCATTAAAAGATCCGTTTCTGAAAGCACCGTCTCCATAATAATTAAGCCGTGAACTACAATCTGCAGAATCGAAAACAACCCTGATGTCGTTCATGTAATAATCCGTTCCCTTTGCCAGAACATCGGAAAGGGAAGCTGTCATGCGCCCGCCGGATAAGTTGAATTCAACCTGAACGCGTTCCCTGTCTGTGGGTGTTTGTACATAAAATAGAGCAAATACATCGCTGTAATCTCCTGTCATGGAGAAAGAAACGGTATCGCCGGAAAACTGTATGTCACTGATGACCGGAAGCTGGAAGGGCGGAGCGGGTAATTCTGCAGAGGTAAGCGGAGGGGCAACCGTGCCATATGCCAGAGAAACCCACAGGAGGATTATGGCAAACAAGGACATCCATGTCAATCGCTTCATCTTTTGTAAACCCTTTCACACATGCTATTGTCACATTAACACAGAAAATAATGGAATGTCAATGTTTTGATACGCAGAAATGTCTCTTGTTATGTACCTTATTGAAGTAACCTTAGAACTCGATTTGCTAATTGTGTAGGATGAAGTTCAAGAAGGCGCAATAAAAGGGCTTCCGATTGCTCGGAAGCCCTGATATTGGGGGGGGGATATTTATTTGCTGTGCTCCTCGATGGCCACGGCCACAGCCACGGTGGCACCCACCATGGGATTGTTGCCCATGCCGATGAGGCCCATCATTTCCACGTGGGCAGGCACGGAGGAGGAACCGGCGAACTGGGCGTCGGAGTGCATGCGGCCCATGGTATCGGTCATGCCGTAGCTGGCGGGGCCGGCGGCCATGTTGTCGGGATGCAGGGTACGGCCGGTGCCGCCGCCGGAAGCGACAGAGAAGTAGGCCTTTTTGTTTTCCACAGACCACTTCTTGTAGGTGCCGGCCACGGGGTGCTGGAAGCGGGTGGGGTTGGTGGAGTTGCCGGTAATGGAAACATCCACGCCCTCTTTGATCATGATGGCAACGCCTTCGCTGACATCATCGGCGCCGTACACGCGGACCTTGGCTTTTTCGCCAGAGGAGAAGGCGGTTTCCTTTTCGATCTTCAAGTCGCCGGTGTAATAGTCATACTGGGTCTTCACATAGGTGAAGCCGTTGACGCGGCTGATGACGTAAGCGGCGTCCTTGCCAAGGCCGTTCAAAATCACGCGCAGGGGCTCCTTACGGACCTTATTGGCGGTGCGGGCGATACCGATAGCGCCTTCGGCGGCGGCAAAGCTCTCGTGGCCGGCCAGGAAGCAGAAGCACTTGGTCTCTTCACGCAGGAGCATGGCGGCCAGGTTGCCGTGGCCGATACCGACAACGCGCTGATCGGCCACAGAGCCGGGAATGCAGAAAGCCTGCAGGCCAAGGCCAATGGCTTCAGCGGCGGGGGCAGCGGTGGTGATGCCCTTTTTGACCGCGATGCCGGCGCCTAGCGTATAGGCCCAAACTGCGTTTTCAAAGGCGATGGGCTGAATGCCCCGGACGATGGCGCCAACGTCGATGCCCTTCTTCAGAAGCATTTCGTTGACTTCGTCCAGGGAAGAAAAGCCGTATTCGGCCAGCACTTTTTCGATTTTAGCAATTCGTCTTTCGTAACCTTCAAATGTTGCCATTGCTTTCTCACCTCATCCTTGCAAAGTCTACTTATGGCGGGGATCGATGTATTCTTTCGCTTCGGCGAAACGGCCGTAGGTGCCGATGTTCTTTTCATAGGCTTCCTTGGGATCCACGCCTTTCTTAATGGCTTCCAGCATCTTGCCCAGGTGGACAAACTGATAGCCGATGACTTCCTTATTTTCATCCAGAGCAATCTTCAAAACGTAGCCTTCGGCCATTTCCAGGTAGCGGACGCCCTTTTCCAGGGTGCCGTACATGGTGCCAATCTGACTGCGCAGGCCCTTGCCCAGGTCTTCCAGACCGGCGCCGATGGGCAGGCCGTTCTCGGAGAAGGCAGACTGGGTGCGGCCATAGGCGATCTGCAGGAAGAGTTCGCGCATGGCAGTGTTGATGGCGTCGCAGACAAGGTCGGTATTCAGGGCCTCCAGCACCGTCTTGCCGGGGAGGAACTCGGCGGCCATGGCGGCGGAATGGGTCATGCCGGAGCAGCCGATGGTCTCCACCAGCGCTTCCTGAATGACGCCGTCCTTTACGTTCAGGGTCAGCTTGCAGGCGCCCTGCTGGGGTGCGCACCAGCCCACGCCGTGGGTCAGGCCGGAAATATCCTTGATCTCACGTGCTTGTACCCATTTGCCCTCTTCGGGGATGGGGGCGGGGCCATGGTTCGGGCCCTTTTTGACGCATACCATTTCTTCGACTTCTCTGGAGTATTGCATCGAATTGTTTCCTCCTTACCGGAAAATGTTCTGGCAAAAAACACACACTGCGTAGTATAGCACACTTTTTATGGGGGGAAAAGGCTTTTGCCTTGCGCCATGCAGATTTTATGTCAATCTTGCGTGCAAGCCGGGCCTTTTTCCCCGGGCAAAAGTGTGTTATACTGGCATGGCAGTTTTGCTTTTTGAAGGAGAGCCGGTTATGATCAAAAAGCTCGTGATGTGCCTGTGCTGCCTAGTATTGCTTTGCGGGTGCTCCGCACCCAAAAAAGAGTCCGGGTATAAAAAAATCACGTCCGGGGAAGCCAAGGAGAAGATGGACAGCCTGAAGAACGTGATTGTTCTGGATGTGCGGACAAAGGAAGAGTATGACCAGGGGCATATTTCCGGCGCGCTTCTGCTGCCCAATACGGATATTGCCAAAAAGGCAGCGGAAGCGCTGCCTGACAAGGATGTGCCGATCCTTGTATACTGCCGCAGCGGCAATCGCAGCAAGAGTGCCAGTGAAGATCTGATTTCCATGGGATATACCCAGGTGTATGACTTTGGGGGTATCATCGACTGGCCTTATGAAACAGTGACAGAGTAAGAAATACGAAATACGGGAGGAACAACCTATGAGCCGGCTGGGCGATCTTATCAAAACAGAAAGGCTTCGCCAGGGCCTTACCCACAAGCAGGTGGCAAAAAAGTGCGGCGTGGCGGAAAGCTTTTTACAGGATGTGGAAGCGGGCACCCGCATCATAGCCGACGACCAGGCCCGCCGCATCTTGAAAAGCATAGGCCTAAAGCAGCAGACGGAGGCGGATTTTACGCTGGATGATATCGCCGCCACCGTCGATTTGCAGACTGTGCAGCCTGCCATCAATAAGGCCGTACAGGAAAGCAAGGCAAAAAAAACGGAAGAACCTGTTGCCAGTTCGGGCGATGGTATCGGCGGTTCCATCTGGCTGGATGCGCTGACAAGCGTTTTGAAGCGCGTGCCTGTGTACAATGCCGTCATGAAGGAAATCGACCATAAGCTTTTGCCGGTGCTGAACGGGCAGATTGAAAACGCCTCACCGGATAAGGTGTATTATTATCTTGTGCCTGATGATTCCCTTCGCGGCTTCCGTATCTGCCAGGGCGACCTGACGCTGGTTGTTCCCGCCGCCAGCCCCATCGACGGGGCCATCATGCTGGTGGAGGTCAAGGGCCGCCGTATGCTGAAAAAAATCAAAAGGCTGGAAGGGTTCCAGCTCCTGCTGCAAGGCTATGACCGGGAATACAGTGCGGAAACAGTCGCGATAAACGAAGTGACATGCCTGGGCCGCTGCGTACGGGTGGAGATAAGCCTGAGCTGAGGAAGAGAGCAAAAAGCGCCATGCCATGCTTTGAAAGCCGTGGCAGGCGCTTTTCTTTTTGGCGGAGACCTCACGCCGCGGCATGTTTCTTGGCTTGCTTCTTTTTCTTGATTTCCGCAGTGATCCATACCGCCAATGGAATGATCATTTGGAACGGTATGGCGTAAATCTGGTAATACTTCAAAAATCCAAACATCTCCATGACGCTGGTGTATACGATGGCGCACAGCGCAACCGCCAGCATGCTGGTGGGCATGACCATTTTTTTGTATTCCTGTATGGTAAATATCTTGGCAATCCCTTTGGAAGCTGCCGTCAGGCACAGCGTAATCTTCACGATTCCAGCCAGAAGAAAGTTCATGGTGATCGTTCCTTCTATTCTCGTCAGAAAATCACCTAAATGCAGGATTCTGGCAGTTGTGTACGAAGGGAAATAGGATGCGCTGATCATGGGTGTTCCCAGAATCATAATATTGCGCAATATGACCAGCACCAATATGACCGTGCTGATGGCAATCGCGAACCCGTATAACTTGTACGGGTTGATTTCCTTCCTGACCGCACCGGCCAGGCACAGGAACAGAACCGTTTCCGCCAGGGGAAAGGTCAATGTTTGATAAGCGCCGCCGGCAATTTTGGTAAATTCCTGCGTTAATACGGGCTCCAGATGGGTAAAATCCAGATCCACCAAACCAAGAAGAATTGTAAAAAGAACTGTGAGGGCTACGATCGGGAACATGATAATGGACCACTTGCCCAGTATGTTTTCCCCGCTTCTAGCCAAATACGCCGTAACCAGGATAAGCGCCAGCATCATGGGAAGCTGGGGCGTTTCCGGGAACGCCACAATCTGCAAAAATTCCGTGAAATTGCGCAGCACCAGGGCACAAAGATGCAGCGCGTACCAAGTAACCAGCAGGATCAATACCCTCCCGATGATCTTCCCAAATAAAATCTCCATGATGTCGAACAGGTCCGTTTCAGGGAACAGGCGCATGATCCTGGCATACAAGAGCAGCAGCGGAACCATCATAACGGCGGCCATAAGAAGGGAAATCCACGCATCCTGTCCCGCTTGGCCGCTGACACCGACAACCACGCTGCTGCCAAAAACAAACAGGATTAGCATGAATACCCCCTGGGATAGGGTAATCGGTTCCTTGCGCATGGCACATTCCTTTCCGTTTGCCGCATCCGGTTTTCATTGTTTGATCATGGGAAATAAAGCGTCAATCAGTTTCGTAATCGGCATGGTGGGGGAGGGTACCGGAACATTCATAGTATGAAGGATCAGTACGCTCAAGCTGACAAGCATCAGTGCGAAGTATATGATTTTTCCCTTGGTGTCGAATGCACTCCATTCGGGCAGCAGGTCAAAGGCAAGGATGGCCAGGAAAGTCACAACAACAATCACTGCGATCACTTGGGCTCCTCCAGCTTGGTGCTTTTCGTGTAAGCGGAGTTTGCGATGTTTACTTTGGCATGAACCGTAACATCCAGCGTGGGGAACAATGCATCCCAGTAGCTGGAGACGGATTTCCACAGCTTATTGTTTTTTTTGCGAATGTCATTGCCAAACCCGAATATATCAGCGCCGTACTCGGTTTGTACCTTTTTGATCACATTCTCCATTTCGCGTTTGAGCTTTGCTCCGGCCGCCGCTTCCAGGGATGTGATGGCTTCTTCATCCAATGCATCCATTTCTTCTCCGATTTCAGCCAGATATACCCTGACCTCCGTGTCCACTTCGATCATCAGTTTTCCATCCTCTACGGAGAATGATGTTTTTGAACTGTTTTCTGAAATTTCCAGGGATACATTGTCCTCTTTCCCCTCTTTTGTGGAAAGGGTCAGGATGCCCCCTTTCACTTCATTCACAACAAACAAGTAGTATTTGGTGAGCTCCGGCGTAAGGTATCCCAGCATCGTTTCCCCTTTAAAGACAGCTATGCCATTGGCTTCGATGGCAGGTTCCCCATTATTGACAATCTTGTGAAAGGCAGGAAGTGCCAGGGCCAATCCTTCTGTTTTCAGCGTATCGTACACTTGATACAGCATGATGCTGCTGGTAGAGGAAGTCGCTGTCTGGTCATCCATGACAATTTGTCCTATCTCATAAGCGATGATGGGGTTGTTGACCCCCTTCACCCTAAGGAGCTCCGCGGCTGTTTTTTCCTGGGAAACAATGATATGCACCGTTTCCCTAAGCTCCGCGTCCCTTAAGAACCAGTCAATCAAGTGCATGAGGTGCCCCGTTTTGGCGATTTCTTCGCTTATGATCAGAATTTGCTCATTTCCGAAAAACAGTCTTTTTTCCAAGCGCTTTTTCGCGTTTCTGGCCGCATCAAATATCGTTTTCCCGGTTGATTCGATGAGCCTTGGCTTTGGTCCGCTGGTCTTGGCATCGGATACGTCGACCGTTTCATAGACCACTCTCAATTCACCGCTTTCCTGATCTATGTCTACGGCCATGCCTGCTACAATGGCTATTTGATTCAGGCCCCTGTAGTTCCAGCATCCGCACAAAAGGAAAAGAAGCGATACGCACAGAACCGCCAATAAGGCTCTTTTACGCATTGCCTTCCCCATCCTTCCCGCTCATGCGGACAATATTTTGGGTCATGCCCTTGGAACGCAAATGCATTTTCCACCAAGGCGCACGGAACGCTATATCCTTGATCCCCTGGAAGCGGAAGCTGCCCCCCAGCGATATTTGCGGCACGCCAAAGGAGGTTATATTCAGCATGTGGATCATCATTGCGGAAGTAGCCAGCACAAACCCGAAGAACCCGAAAAAGGAGGATAGTGCCAGTATAAAAAAACGAAGATAGATGACAGGAGCGTTGAGTTTCGGCACAAGAAGGTTGGTGATGCCCGTGGTAGCCACCACAATGATCATGGGCGCGGCTACCAGCCTGGCCTCCACAGCCGCCTGGCCAATGACCAGCGCGCCGACAATGCTCAGGGCCTGGCCTACATTGGTGGGCATTCGGATGCCTGTTTCCCGAAGAATATCAAAAACAAGCAGCATGATAAATGCTTCCACCGCTGCCGGAAACGGTACGCTTGAACGTTCGGCCGCAATGCTGATTAACAGGGGAGTAGGGAGCATTTCATGGTGAAAGGCCACCACTGCGATATAGATGCCCGGCACGCCGACGGTCAAAAAGAAACCCAAGATCCTTAACATCCTGGCGAAGGATGTATAATAAAAGCTAAGGTAATAATCTTCGCTGCTTTGGAAGTTCTCAATGAAAAGATAGGGCACGGTAATGACAACGGGGGAACCGTCCACCAGGATGGCGACGCGTCCCTCCAGCATCTTGCCTACCGTCACATCCGGCCGTTCTGTAAGCCCCGCCGAGCGGAACAAAGCCCATTTTTTTTCCCGGATTAATTCCGTGATATAGTTGCTGTCCAGAACAGCGTCTATATCGATCTGGTTCAGACGTTTGAAAACCTCATCCACTATTTCTTGATTGGCGATGCCGTTTATGTAGCATACACATATGCTGGTTTTGCTCTGCCTGCCTAAGGAGAGGAATTTCATTTTCAGCTCGTTGGTGCGCAGCTTCCTGCGTATGAAGGAAAGGTTCTGCATGATGGATTCCGTGAATCCCTCCCTGGGGCCGCTCAGTATTTTTTCGCTTTCCGGCTCTGTGGTGGAACGGGTCGAAAAGCCCTTTGTATTGAGCAGCAGCGCTTTTGCGATGCCATCGGCAAACAGCACCGTGTCCCCATAGCTTATGGCTTCGATGATTTTCAAAAAATCCGTCGTCTGTTCCGCTTCCGCGATTTGAATCACCTGGTTTTGAAGCGTATCCAAAAGGGATGGACCGGGAACGGCGCTGCCTGATATCATCAGCGGCCTTAATATATTGTCATTGATGATGGAGGAGTTCACCACGCCGTCGCAAAAAGCTATGCCAAAGCGTAATTCCTTTACCTGATTGTTTTGTACGACCTTCATCCGCAAAATATCCACATCGGAAAAAAGCCCTTTGATAACGGCCATGTTTTGATCCAGGGAGACGGAAAGCTCTTCTGATTTGTGCTTTTCGTTGATGCTCTGTACTTTTTTTTCAACGATTTTTTTTCTGTCCGTGTTCCTTTTGCTAAGCATCCGCTCACCCTCCATCCCGCCCATCAGGACATTAAAAAAAGACGCATCAACGCCGCTTCGGGTTTGCCCGCGGCTTTTTTGCGTCTGTCAGTGTTCTACCTTCCTGCGGCTCATGCGGTGCTTTTTTGCAGGAAGGGTGAGCAATATCCGCTCGTTGCTTTTATCCTTTCCGGTCTCCTGCCGCTGCTGCTCCTTAAAAAAACGCTGATCTGTCATTTCCTGCCCCTCCTACATGGGTATCATGGCAGGAATCCGGCACTTTTATGCGGGCGGGACCACCAGTATTTGCTTGCCTCGGTGTCTGGCATAGGCCACCGTGGAGGCGGTGCCGCCCTTGGTGACACCGTCAAACCCGGCGATGACAAAATCGCACCTGTCAACCATGTACCTGTTGCGGCGGTGGAAGCAGTAGGGGGTATACTTAGACTCGATGGTTACCACTTCATCGGCCAGGCCCAGCAGGATTTGATACGTATGCTTGTCTTTTGAGCTCCAGAAGGAGGCTTGTTCCGCGTGGGGGCATACCGCAATCAGCCTGAGCCCAAGCTCAGGCCTTGCTTCCCTTAAACCCAGCACGATTTGCGCGGCCATGGTATCTACGCCGCGGGCCATACCGCAATAAAAAACGCGGCAGCCCGCTTCAATCATATCCTCTGTGGCCCGGCACAGCTTCAAATAGTAATCCATGCCGTCCTGCCGTGTTTCATCGCGGCCCCAGGGCAAATGCTCCGGGCGGTGCCCGGTATAGCAGCAGGATATATGGCTGTTTGCGTTCAGCGGACTATCCATTCTCTTGTTCCAAGGCCCGAATATTCCGCATGATCCCGGCGGGATCATCCGCTGTGAAGAGTGCCGTACCCATCACCAGCGCCGTAGCGCCGCTTTCTATCAGCAGCTTTGCGTTTTGCGGGCTAACGCCGCCGTCTACCTCGATGATGCCAAGGTAGCCCATGGCACGCAGCTCACGCACCTTCTGCACCATGTCAGGCATAAAGGCCTGTCCGCCAAAGCCCGGCTCCACAGTCATCACAAGCACCATATCCAGCATGGGCAGGTACTTTTCCAAATTTCTCACAGGCGTTCCCGGCTTGATGGAAGCGCCGGCCATTAATCCAAGATCATGAATCATTTCTATAAGAGACTGCAGGGGATGCTCCACTTCCTCATGAACAGTAAGGATTTGTGCTCCCGCCGCGGCAAAGATTTCTATAAAGCTTTCCGGATGCTTGACCATCAGGTGGACATCCAGTGGAAGCGCCACTTCTTTTTTCAGCGCCTTCACCAGCGCCGGGCCGTAGGATAGATTGGGCACAAAGTTGCCGTCCATAATGTCCACATGCAGCCAGTCGCACCCGGCGTCTATCATGCGGCGCACATCCTCGCCCATGCGCAGGATATCTGCCGCCAGCACGGATGGGGCAATCTTAATCATACCGTTCCCTCCACAACTGCTTCCATTCACCCAGCAGCGAGTGATACCTTGCGATTCGCTCCGCGCTGAGCTCCCCCTTGCTCACCGCCTCCAGCACCCGGCACCCGGGCTCCATGTGGTGGTAGCAGGGGGAAAATTTGCATTGATCCTGATAGGGCAAAAACTCAGGATAAAAATCCTGCAAAAGCACGGGGTCCATGGGTTCCGCCATTTCCCACAGGCTGAAGCCGGGGGTATCCAAAACCGTCAGGCCATCCTTTTCCAGCAGCTCCGCGTGGCGTGTGGTATGGCGGCCGCGTTCGATCCTCTGGCTGATTTCGCCCGTCTTGAGCGACAGGCCGAACAGCGCGTTGAGCAGCGTGCTTTTTCCTACGCCGGATTGGCCGGCCATGCAGCACAGCTTCCCGCACATATGCTCACGCAGCTGCGCAAGCCCTTCCTCCTGGATGGCGCTTACAGGCAGAAAGGAAATGTCCGCGTTTTCATATTCCCTGGCCAGCCGGACTGGAAGAACCGGATCCAGCTCCCGTTTATTGAGTATCAGCAGCACATCCATCTGCTGCTGGCGCGCGCCAACAAGCAGCCGATCCACCAGCATTAGGTCCGGTGCGGGAGATGGCGCCACCACCACGATCAATAGCTGCACATTGGCGGCGGGGGGCCGAATGCTTACGGATATGCGGGGAAGGATTTCCTCCACCCATCCGTGCTCGTCGCCAGTGCCGGGTGTAAATACCACTTTGTCGCCAACAAGTGGCGTCAGCTTCATGCGGCGGAACTTGCCCTTGGCCCGGAGTATAAATTCCACTCCGGCTTCATCTCTTACGGTATACAGCCCGCCCAGGCCCAGCACGATCCTGCCCTCCATGAATTAAGGTCAGCCTCCTAATTGAGCGTTACGGTACCCTCATATTTGAATTCGCCGTCAAAATAGACCTTATAGGTCATCACGCCCGGCATGTTGCTGTACAGCTCGATCTCCGGGTTGGGATCGCTGTCCGCCGCGTGGACGGCGGCATACTTCTCAATCTCCACGCCGTCAAAATCCACCAGCGTCACCCGCACATGGACGCCGGACGCGGTTTTGGGGATAGTGAGCGTCACGGTCGCCTTGTGGCGCATCCCGTCCGATTCCGCTATGGTGTAGCTGACCTCCGTGCCCGGCATCACCTGCACGCCGGAAGCAGGCTGCTGGCCAATGACCTTGCCGTCCAGCGCGCTGTCGGCCACTTGCTTCTTTTGCACGTTTCCTGGCGCAAGGCCGCTTTGCGTAAGCGATGTCCGCGCTTCCTCATCCGTTAAATGGTAGAGCTCCGGGACGATGGCACTGCCGCCGGATACCACCACCTGCACCGTATCGCCGGCATTGTAGGGCTCGTTGGCCAACGGTGTTTGAGAAAGAATGGTGTCTATGGGCTCTGTGGAAATTTCCTTTTCAGCGACCGCCATGGGGATGCCCATGTTTTGCAGATTCAGCACGGCGCTGCCGTAAAGCATGCCCTTAACGTTTGGCACCAGGCGGACATTGGGGTCGGGGCCTTTGGATATGTGAAGGACGATGGTCTCGCCCTTGCGCATATCCGTATCATATTCCGGCGTCTGCAATATGACCACGCCGGCCGGTACGGTGGCATGGTGGATATAGAGTACTTCCGTCTTCAGCCCGGCCCGCTCGCTCATGCGGATGGCCGTTTGCTCGTCCTGGCCGATGAGGTCCGGGGCAGTGCTGCCGTTGCTGAAGTAATTGATGATCTGCGCTCCGCCAAGAAACAGTCCGATAAACACAAGTACAGCCATGAAAACGGTGAGCATCCACCGCAGCGTCTTTCGAATCCTTTGCTTGATTTTGGCCTGCTGCTGGAGCGCGCTCCGCCTGCGGGCCGTATCGCTGCGGACTGTTTTCACAGGGCCGGTACCCTGGCTGCTCAAGGGCGAGATGGGCTGGCTGTCGCCCTTGTGGTCCGTAAGGTCCGCTTTGCCTTCCAGCGCCTTTTTCAGGTCCGTAGCCATCTCCAGCGCGCTCTGGTAGCGGAACCTGGGCTCCTTTTCCATGGCCACCGCCACCACATGGGCTACGGCAGCGGGCACGTCGGGGCTTATCTCCGATATGGGCCTTGGTTTGTTATGCAAATGCTGCATGGCCACGGCCACGGGGCTGTCGCCGTCAAAGGGCACCTGGCCGGTGAGCATTTCATACATGACCACGCCCACGCTGTAGATATCGCTGGTTTCCGCCACATTGTCGCCCGAAGCCTGCTCCGGCGAAAAATAATGCACGGAGCCCATGACGCTGTCGCCCTTGGTGAGGGTGGAACTGTTGGCCATGCGGGCGATGCCGAAATCCGCCACCTTGATGTGGCCTTCCGACTGCACCAAAATGTTTTGCGGCTTGATATCCCTGTGGATGATGCCGTTGCGGTGGGTATGCTGCAGCGCCGATAGGATGCGGATGGCGATTTGCGCCGCGGTGGTGTAGGGGAGCTTGCCCTTTTGGCGGATGACTTCCTTGAGCGTCTTGCCCTGAACATATTCCATCACCAGGTAGCGGCTGTCGCCGTCCATGCCCACGTCCAGAAGGTTTACGATGTTGTGGTGGGATACCTTGCTGGCGGCCTCGGCCTCCCGCTGGAAGCGGCTCAAAAACTCCTCGTCCTGGCTGAACTCGGGCCGCAATACCTTGATGGCTACACTGTGGCCGGTGCGGGTGTCGATGGCCCGGTAGACGATGGCCATGCCGCCTTTGCCGATGGTGTCCAAAATTTGATACCGCTGGGCGATAATGCGTCCCGTCATTGTGCCACCTCCGTTGCCATAAGCAGCACAAGGGATACGTTGTCTCGTCCGCCGTTGTCCAGCGCCAGTTTCAATAGCTGCTCCGCGGCCTCTTCCAGGGGCCGCGTCTTGAGCGCGCTTTCGATTTCCGATTCATCCACCATGCCGTACAGCCCGTCGGAGCAGATGAGCCAGATATCGCCCGGCTGCTTGTCCTTGCGGATCACATCCACATCAATGCCGGAGGAGGTTCCCACGGCCCTGGTGATCACATTCCTGTACGGATGCTTCTTGGCCTTTTCCTTGGTGAGAATGCCCTGGCGCATCATCTCCGCCACCACGGAATGGTCCTGGGTGATCTGGGTGAATACGCCATCGCGCAATAAATAGGCGCGGCTGTCGCCCACATGGCCGACAAATACTTCATGGCTGCCTTCCCACAGCACGGTCACCGTGGTGCCCATGCCGTTAAGCGCGGCATCCTGGCTTTGCTGCTCGTACAGCCTGCGGTTAGCCGCCTGTATGCCCGTTTCCAGCCATTTTTCATTGGGCTCCATGCCGGAAAGCATATCGCCGATCACCGCCGCGGCGGTATTGCTGGCCACCTCGCCGCCGTTATGGCCGCCCATTCCGTCGGCCACGCCATACAGCCGGCCGGCAAGAAGCAGCGTATCCTGATTGTTGGGTCTTACCCATCCGGCATGGGTCCTGGCTGCCACAATCATGGTATCCCTCCTTGGTATAGGATAGATAGCATTCATCCTAAGTTCAGCGTTTTCCTGCGCAGCTGGCCGCAGGCGCCCTGTATATCGTCGCCCATTTCCCGGCGGCGCGTGGCCGATATGTGTTTTTTGGAAAGAGTGTTCAAAAAGCCTTGTATCTTTTCCTCCGTAACACCCTTCAAATCCCGCTCCTTCACGGCGTTCAGCGGGATCACGTTCACATGGCACTGCATGCCCCGCAGCCTTGAGGCCAGTTCCTCAGCGTGTTTGGGCTCCGCGTTGACACCGTCGATGAGTGCGTACTCGAAGATCACCCGCCGGCCCGTTTTCTCGATGTAGTAGCGGCACGCGGAAAGCAATTCGTCCATGGGGTAGGCCTTGGCCACTGGCATGGTCTGTTTTCTGATTTCGTCGTTAGGCGCGTGCAGCGACACAGACAGCGTCACCGGGAAGCCCTCCTCCGCCAGCTCGCGGATTTTATCCGCCAGTCCGCAGGTGCTTAAGGAAACGCTGCGCAGGCTGATGTTCAGCCCCTTTTCATGGTTCACCAGCCTAAAAAACCGCATCACGTTATCGTAGTTGTCCAGCGGCTCGCCGCTGCCCATCAATACGATGTTGTGCACCCTTCCTTCGCCGTTTAGGTGGCGGTTGGCGCATTGTATCTGCCCGATCATTTCGGCGGAAGTCAGATTCCTTACGCACCCGTCGATGGTGCTGGCGCAAAAGGTGCAGCCCATGCGGCAGCCCACTTGCGTCGAAATGCAAAGCGTGTGCCCGTGGTGGTAGCTCATCAGCACGCCTTCCACGCAATTGCCATCTGTTAAAGAGAACAGGAACTTTACCGTGCCATCCAGCCGGGACACATGGGTCTCCATTATGGAAACAGGCTGAGCGATGGTGTTTTCCTGAAGCCAGTCCCTAAGCGCTTTGGGCAGGTTTGTCATATCCCCGTATTCCGCACCCCGGTGCAACCAGGTGAACACCTGCTCCGCCCGAAAGGCGGGCTGGCCCTGCTCCTTGAAAAGGGCTGCAAGCTCCTCCGGCAAATAGCCCAATAATTGGGGTTTATCCACGTTGGTTTCCTTTCCTCACAAGGCGCGCGATATAGAAGCCCTCCAGGCCGTCGCGGTGCGCGAAAAGCTGCAGGCCTTTATCGCCGTACAGCAGGCGGTATTTTTCCGGGATGGAATCCGGCAAAGGCGCCAGGGAAAACTCCGGATGAGCCGTCAGGAAAGCGGCAATCTGATCCCCGTTTTCCTCCGGCAGTATGGAGCAAGTGGCGTACAAAAGCACGCCGCCCTTTTTCACATACGCGCAGCATGTATCCAGCAGCTTCTTTTGCGTTTGCACCAGCGCGTTAACCGCCTCAGGTGTTTGCCTGTACTTGACGTCCGGCTTTTCCAGCATGACGCCAAGACCGGAGCAGGGCGCGTCCAACAGCACCGCGTCAAAGGAATCCTCAAGCTCCTCCCGGTACTGGGCAGCATCCCGCACCATGGGGCGAAGGTTTTCCAAACGCAGCCGCTTGGCCACCGCCTGTATCAGGGCCACGCGGTGCTCATGCAGATCCCAGGCATGAACGCGGCCCGTGCCGTCCATGATCTCCGCCATCAACGCAGATTTTCCACCCGGCGCCGCGCAGGCGTCCAGTACCTGCATGCCGCGCTTGACGCCTACGGCCTCCGCCGCCAGCACGCTGCTTTCCCCCTGTATGGAGAAAAGACCCTTGCGGTAATCGGTATCATCGCCAATGTTCACCGCGCCGCCGATGCGCCACACATGGGGGACCTGCCCTTTTTCAGCTTTCCATACTTTTTTTGCAAGAAGCTGCTCAAACGCTTCATCGCCGAGTGCCATGCGGTTGGGGCGGACGGGCGTGTAATGCTGCTCTGTGCGGTGGGAGCAGATGCTTTCCGCCATCTCCGCACCATACGCCTGCGTCAGCCTTTCCACCAGCCATTCCGGTACGGAATGCACGATGGACAGATACCTCGCCTCGTTCTCCTCCCGCTTTGGCCAGGCGATTTCTTCCTTCTGGCGGGAAAGGTTGCGCAATACGCCGTTGACAAAGCCGGAAAGCGGCTCCATCCCGGCTTCCTTGCACAGCTTGACGCCCTCGTTTACCGCGGCGCTGTCGGGCACCTTGTCCAGGAACAGAATCTGATACGCGCTCATGCGCAGGATGTCGCGGATCAGCGGGTCCACATCTGTTTTGGTCAGCAGGCTGTCCAGCGCGTAATCGATGCGGATGCGGTTTTCCAGCGTGCCGTAGGCGATATTGGCCGCCAGGCGCTTGTCCAGGGCGGTTAAGCTGCTTTCCTTCAGGCGCTTGTCCAGCGCCAGGGAAGCGTACGCGCCGTCCCTGTGCACATCCTGCAGCACGTTTAGCGCCAGCCGCCTTGCGCCCAGCGTCATGGTAATGGGAATAGGCGCGGCGTCACCGGCGGGGCGGAAACGTTTGGGTGCGCTTGTACCAACAGGGCCCTTTGGCGCATGCTGCGGCGGTTTGCCAAAAGACGGTTTTGCTCCGGCAGGTCGTGCGTAGGAAGGCTTGCCTCCGGCGGGACGGGCGTATGCGGGCTTGTCACCCGCAGGTCTGGCCCCGGCAGGGCGTGCGTATGCGGGCTTATCCCCAGCAGGTCTGGCCCCAGCAGGGCGTGCGTATGCGGGCTTATCTCCGGTAGGCCTGGCCCCGGCAGGGCGTGCGTATGCGGGCTTATCCCCGGCAGGTCTGGCCCCAGCGGGACGCGCATATGCGGGTTTGTCACCTGCGGAGCGGGCTCCAGCAGGACGGGCGTATGCGGGCTTATCCCCGGCAGGTCTGGCCCCAGCAGGACGGGCGTATGCAGGTTTGTCCCCGACAGGCCTAGCCCCGGCAGGACGGGCGTATGCGGGCTTATCTCCGGCAGGCCTTGCCCCGGCAGGGCGGGCGTATGCGGGCTTATCCCCAGTAGGCCTAGCCCCGGCAGGACGGGCGTATGCGGGCTTATCCCCGGCAGGCCTTGCCCCGGCAGGGCGGGCGTATGCGGGCTTGTCCCCGGCAGGCCTAGCCCCGGCAGGGCGTGCGTATGCGGGCTTATCTCCGGTAGGCCTAGCCCCGGCAGGACGTGCGTATGCGGGCTTATCCCCAGCAGGCCTTGCCCCGGCAGGACGTGCGTATGCGGGTTTATCCCCAGCAGGCCTCGCGCCGGCAGGGCGGGCGTATGCGGGCTTATCCCCGGCAGGCCTTGCCCCGGCAGGACGTGCGTATGCGGGCTTATCCCCAGCAAGCCTTGCCCCGGCAGGACGGGCATACGCGGGTTTGTCTCCTGTAGGCCTTGGCCCGGAGGGCTTGTCGCCTTCTGGCCTGTTTCCTGCGGGTTTTGCAAAGGCAGGTTTATCGCCTGTTTTTCTTACCCCCGTGGGGCGGGCATAGGCGGGTTTATCCCCGCGGGGCTTGTCCTGGCCCGCTTTCCCGGGAAAGGGTTTTTTCGTATCGCTCATTCTGACTTCTCCTGCCATGTTATTCCTGTTTGAAGCGGATGCCCGCGCAAATAATCCCTGGCGTCCATTTGTTTGCCGCCGGGAGCCTGCAGGCGGAGGATGCGCACCGCGCCTTCTCCCGCCGCGATAATAAGCCCCTGCTTCCCGTCGGCCGCGAGCACCTGCCCCGGCACGCCTTTTAAGCCTTCAACCAATTGGACCCTGGTCATCTTTAATATCCCTTCCGGGAATGGCGTATATGTGCCCGGCCAGGGATCAAGGCCCCGTACTTGATTTTCAATCTCCCTGGCGCTTTTATGCCAGTCAATAAGCCCCATTTCCTTTTTCAGCATGGGCTCGTACGTATGCGCATCATGATCCTGCTGTGTGCGCGGGCAGCGGCCCTCTTTTATCAGGGCCAGCGTTTCCAGCAGCGTCTGCGCCCCCAGGGCGGAAAGCCTCACGCTCAGTTCGCCGGCTGTTTCGCCGGGCAGGATATCCATTTCCCGCTGAAGCAGCATATCTCCCGTGTCGATGCCCTTGTCGGTCATCATGGTGGTGATGCCCGTTTTTGTGTCTCCCATCAGGATGCACCAGTTGATAGGCGCGCTGCCACGGTGCCGGGGGAGAAGGGAGGCATGGACGTTCACCGTGCCGATCGTGGGAATATCCAGTATCTCCTGGGACAATATCTGCCCGAAGGCGGCGGTAACGCAAAGGTCCGGCGCAAGGCGCCGTAAATCCTCCGCGCCATCCTTGCGGATGCGGTTTGGCTGAAATACGGGAATGCCGTGTGCCATGGCGCATTCCTTGACGGGGCTAGGCGTCAGCTTGTTGCCCCGGCCCTTGGGCTTGTCGGGCTGGGTGAAAACGCCGGCGATTTCATAGCCCGCATCAATCAGCCCCTGCAGGGAGGGCACGGCAAATTCAGGAGTGCCCATGAAAACAACGCGCATTCCGTCACTCCCTCAAAGCCTTTTCGGCGTGTTCATCCTCCGGTTCCTCATCGGGAAAGATCTCCCGTTCCATGAGGTCCACATATAGTACGCCGTCCAAATGATCGATCTCATGGCAAAACGCCCTGGCGAGCAGGCCTTCGCCCGTTTTTTCAAAGGTTTTGCCGTGCCTGTCCTGGGCGCGGACCGTCACCTTTTGGGGACGGCATACAAGGCCCTGGCGGCCGGGGATGCTCAGGCAGCCTTCCGGCCCGCACTGCTCACCCTCTTTTTCGATAATCTCGGGATTGACCAGTTCAACAAGACCATTCCCGTCATCCACTACTACCACGCGCCGCAAAATGCCCACCTGGGGCGCGGCCAGCCCGGCACCGTCCGCCTTGTACATGGTGTCGGCCATATCCTTTAACAAAAGCCATAACCGAAGGTCAAATTTCGCGACGGGTTTCGCTGCCTTGCGCAGCCCCTCGTCACCGATCTTGATAATAGTACGGATACCCATTGTATCTTCCTTTCCTGCCCCTACATCATGGATGCGGGATTCCATTCAAAATAAACCTGGGATTTCGGCCCGGACTGCTCCAGGGCCAAATTGCTCAAAAATCCGGCCAGAGGGCGGATGTCCGGGTGTTCAAACAGTTTGAACAGCACATGATAGCGTGTCTTGCCCCGGATCATTTTCACGGGGGCTTCGTCCATGCGCATCAAAAGGACCCGCTTTTCCAGGATGGGATGTTCCCTGACATATGCCTGGCATGCCTCGTGAAGCTGCTGGCATGTTTTTTGCGCCTCCTGGCTCTGCTCGCTCTCCACCAGCAGCCGGCATAATACCGTGAAGGGGGGATACAGCCCCGTGCGCCGCCTTTGAAACTCCATTTGGTAAAAGGCCCTGTAATCCTGAGCGGCGGCAGACAGGATCACGGGATGCTCCGGCTTGTACGTCTGCACCACCACTTCGCCGGGCTCATTCGCCCGGCCGGCCCGGCCGGCCACCTGGGTCAAAAGCTGGAAGGTGCGCTCCGGGCTGCGGTAATCCGGCAGGTTCAGCGTCATATCTGCCGCCACCACGCCCACCAGCGTCACATTGGGAAAATCTAGACCCTTGGCGATCATCTGCGTGCCGATCAGGATTTTGTAATCCCCGGCCCGGAAGCTGGAAAGCATCTTGTGATGGGCATCCTTCCCGCCTGTGGTGTCATTGTCCATGCGAAGCACGGGTACGCCGGGTAGCAGCTTTTGCACTTCCTCCTCCACCTTCTGGGTGCCAAGGCCGAAGTAGCGGATATATTTGCTTCCGCACTGGGGGCACACCTCCGGGGGATTGGCCACGAAGCCGCAATAGTGGCAGTGCATGCGCCCGTCGCCGCCTGTTTGGTGGTATGTCATGGCGATGTCGCACTGGCCGCACTTGACCACATAGCCGCAGCTGCGGCAGGAGACGAAGGATTGGTATCCGCGCCGGTTCAAAAACAGCATGGCCTGGTTGCCGCGCTCCATGCATTCCCGCAACTTTTGCTGAAGAAGACAGCTGAATATGGATCGGTTGCCGGCCTCCAGCTCCTTGCGCATGTCCACCACGGTTACTTCGGGAAGCGGCCGGTCCATGACGCGGCTGGGCATCTCCAGCAGCGTATAGTCGCCCCGCAGCGCTTTGGCAAACGACAGTATGCTTGGGGTGGCGCTGCTTAAAAGTAACACGCCGCCTTCCCTTTTGCAGCGGCTCTGGGCCACCTCCCTGGCGTCATACCTGGGGTGGTGCTCGCTGAAATAGCTTTGTTCGTGCTCCTCGTCCACCACGATGAGGCCCAGCCTTTCCACCGGGGCGAACACGGCGGAACGGGCTCCTACCACGACCCTGGCCTGGCCCTGTCGTATCCTTCGCCATTCGTCAAACCGCTCTCCCTGGGACAAGCGGGAATGCAGCACAGCCGCCACGGGGCCGAACCTATCCCGGAACCACTGCACCATTTGCGGCGTCAGGGCGATTTCCGGCACCAGCACGATGGCGCCTTTGCCCTGCGCCAGGGTCTTGCGGACCAGGCGGATGTATACCTCGGTCTTTCCGGAGCCGGTAACGCCGTGGAGTAGAAACGCGCCCGCACCATTTTTCAGGGCAGGCTCCATTTCCATCAGCGCTTCCTGCTGGGCGGCCATCAGGGGCGGGTCGGCGACCTCCCTTACGGTCATGTCCTCATAGGGGGAGCGGTAAACAACCTCCTGCGTCAAACGGACAAGGCCCATGGCTTCCAGCTTTTTCAAAGCTTCCATGGGGTCCTTGACCATCAATTGAAGCTCCCTGACGGGATGAGGCTCTCCGTCCTTGAGCAGCGTCAGCAGCAGCGCCCTGCGGGGCGAGCGCTTTTGGGCAAAAGCCGCCGCATCAATGTCTTCCCTGGGTATGTTGAGCTTGGCGTAAAGCTCCGTCTTTTCCTTGACCCTGCCGCCCCGCATGGCGGCGGGGAGCATCAGCCGCAGCGTTTCCGCCAGCGGGCAGTGGGCGGTTTGTGCCATCTCCCTGCTCAAATCAATCAAGGCCGGCAGCACCGCAGGATATTCCTCCAGCGTACGCGCGATGGCTTTGATCTTTTCCTTGGGATATTCCGTATCCTCGGACAGGGAAAGGACAAGCCCTTCCACCTTTCTTGGCCCGAAGGGGACAAGCACCCGCGTCCCCGGAGTGATACTTGATCCCTCCGGTACGCGATAGGTAAAGACATGCGCCACGTTTTCGTGCACGATATCCACGATCACCTGGGCAAACATGTCTTCGCCTCCTATGTATAAAATGCCAACTTTTATTATACCGTCAACCTTACGATTACACAAGCACGGTTTTTCGGTACGGAATTTCGCTCAATGTCCATAATTGACTTTCCCAGGCGCCATCCTTATAATGGATGAACCGATGAAGGAGGACAATATGGCTGTTCAAAACACATTGACTTTTATAGCTTCCGCCGCCTTCGGGCTGGAGGGCGTGGTGGCTGATGAATTGCGCGCGCTGAATATCAAAAACGCGAAGGCCGAGCTGGGCGGGGCACGGTTTGAGGCGACGCCCGCAGAGGCGTACGCGGCCTTGCTGTGGCTGCGCTGCGCCGACAGGCTTTTACTTGTTCTGGCGGAAGAAAAAGTGCTTTCGTTTGAAGAGCTTTTCCAGGCGGTCAAGGCCGTTTCCTGGGAGGATTACCTGCCCAGGGATGCCGCCTTTCCTGTTACCGGCAAGTGTGCCAGAAGCCAGCTGATGAGCGTCAGCGATTGTCAGTCCATTACCAAAAAGGCCATTGTGGAGCGGCTGAAAGAGAAATACAAAATGGCCTGGTTTACCGAGTCGGGGGCCGCGTATCCCATTGACGTAAGCATTCACGGCGATGTGGCGCGGCTGACGCTGGACTTAAGCGGAACAGCGCTGAACCGCCGGGGCTACCGCACCTGGAACGGGGAAGCGCCCCTTCGGGAAACGCTGGCGGCTGCCTTGGTCCGTTTGTCGCCCTGGAAGCCTGGGATGACGCTGCACGATCCCTGCTGCGGCACAGGCACCATACTGATTGAGGCCGCCATGATGCAGTCAAACCGCGCACCGGGGCTTAACCGGGAGTTTGCCTGCGATAAGTGGCCGCTTTTCCCGGCGGGGGAAAGGGCGGCCATCCGGGAAAAGGCGCAGGCGGCCTTTGATCCCGGCAGGATTGAGGGGATCACCGGCAGCGACATTGATCCCGGCGCATTGGAACTGTGCAACAGGCACATCGCCCAAGCGGGCATGGAAGGCCGAATCCGTGTGTTTGAAAGGGACCTTCGCCAACTTACGCTTAAGGAACGCAACGGCGTCTTTTTGGCCAATCCGCCATACGGCGAGCGGCTGGGGGATAAAAGGTCCGCTGAAAGCTTGTATGGACAGATGCACAGCCTTTTAAACAGGCACGAAGGCTGGCGCATGGGTGTTTTGAGCAGTCATCCCGGCTTTGAAAGGCACTTTGGCCGCCGGGCGCAAAAAAAACGCCGGCTGTACAACGGCCGGCTGGAATGCGAGTTTCTGGTTTATTGAGCGTTACATTTCTACTGTTTCTTCTTCCCGAAAATCCGGCTCCACCGGCGGCAGCGCCTGGCAGGCCATCAATATGGCGTCCTCGCCGTTGTCCTCATAATAGCGCCGTCGGCAGCCCACCTGCACAAAGCCCAGGCTTCTGTACAGGCCTTGGGCTGTATAGTTGGTGCGCCGAACCTCCAGCGTCACAAAGGACGCGCCAAGGTTCGTGGCGTACTGAATCAGGCTTTGCGTGATCAGCCGGCCGTAGCCCTTGCCGCGCTTGTCATGGCGGACGGCGATGTTGGTAATGTGGCATTCGTCCAGCACCAACCAGGCCCCGGCGTAAGCGATGATCTCCCCGCCTGCCTCCGCCACAAGATACCTGGCGCACTTGTTTTCCGTCAGTTCGTCCTCAAAGGCGCCCCGGCTCCACGGTGAAGAAAATGTTTCGGCTTCAATATGGTGAACTGCGTCAATATCATTCAGCGTCATTCTCCGCACGAGGACATCCTTAGGCTCCATGTGATTCCTCCCTGGATCTGCGCTGGCGCTCCGCCTGGGGCGCGCGCAGATAGTATGGCATGAGCGTCAAATAATCTACCGATTGATCTTTATATTGGTCCGCCAGCACCGCAACGCTTAATGGACGCAGGAACCTTGTGTGCACCGGGGCGAAAAGCGCTTTTTCCTGAAGATATGCCCGGATCATTTCCATATGGACAGGCACGCCGTCTCCCACAAACAAAAAGGGACCGTCCAGGGCCGAAAGCTTTTCAATATATTCCGGCAGCTTCATCGCTTCGTCCGCCATCAGCCGCGTGGGCGGAAGGCCTGCCTTGAACGCCGCACCGTACACCTGGCCCGCCCTTGCATCCTGTATGGGGCAGACAATACCCTCGAAAAACGGAACGCCTAATGCCAATGCTTCCAGCGCATTGATGCCGACGCATGGCCTGCCTGCCCCGTGGGCCAAGCCTTTTACGGTGCTGACGCCGATGCGGACGCCTGTAAAGGAACCGGGGCCTGTGGTCACCGCGAACAGATCAATGTCCGCTATTGTGAGGCCCGATCGTAAGAAGCTTTCCTCCACCATGGGCATCAGGCTTGCCGAATGGGTGAATTGGTTGACTGCCATGCCTTCATAGGCGGCCTCGCCGTTTATCAGTATCGCTACTCCGGCCACTGGGCCGGTGGTATCCAGCGCCAATATGTTCATGCTTTGATATCCTTCCCAAGAGATGCGTTCGTATAGCCTCCCATGGGAGTGATTTCGATGACGCGTTCGTTTTCCCCTGCGCCATAGGCTAGGGAAATCTGCAAATAAGACTCCGGTAGCATATGCGGCGCCTTATCCGGCCATTCCACCACCGATACGCCTCTGCCTGAAAGATACTCCTCCGCGCCGATTTCATACAGTTCTTCCGGATGGATGATCCTGTACCAGTCAAAATGGTACAGGGGAAGCCTGCCCGAATCGTACGCCTGCAAAATGGTGAAGGTGGGGCTGGCGATGGGGCCATCGATGTAAAGCCCCCTGGCGATGCCGCGGGTCAGTTCGCTCTTGCCCGCGCCCATTTCGCCTCTAAGCACCAAAACGTCCCCCGGGCGGAGGAGCCTTGAAAGCTCCTCGCCCAGGGAACGTGTTTCTTGGGGGGAATGAGTTGTGTAAATCAAAGGATCACTCCCTGGCATTAGCTGCGGACGCCGCGTCCGTGAAGCATGGGGGACAGATGCCTGTACAGCATGTAGGTCAGTAAACTGATGGATACGCCCTTGATCAGATTAAACGGAGCTGTAGCGAGGAACAGCATTTTTTCCAAACTATCGATGAACGGCGGGAACATACCAAGAATCATTTCATTGGTAAATCCCATTGTTTTTGTGTAGAATGGGACGAGCAGATAAGCATTAACCAGCACTCCGGAAACAATCAGGGCGACTGTTCCTGCGATCATTCCGATAAGGGCATGCTTCCGATCTTTGTTTCTTTGGTAAATCAGAACAGCGGGGAGCATAAGCGCTGTGCCAAAGATCAGATCCGCGAGTTCTCCTACGCCCATGCTTTCAGTATGCAAAAGGCCTGTCAGGCTCTTCAGGAGCAGAATGATGAATCCCGCCAGCGGCCCCATGGAGAAACCGCCCAAGAGTACAGGCAAGTTACTGAAATCGAGTTTGTAGAATCCAATGATCGTAATCTCCGGCTGAAAAAACAGTACGGAAGAAACAGCCGCCAGCAGGGCGATACGGGTCATCCTTTGGGTGGTGAAATACGCCTTGGGTTTCATCGCAATGCCTCCTAAAATATGCACGCCCCTGAAGCAAAAGCTGTTCAGGGGCTAAAAACATACTTTGCAAAGTTCTTCTACCATCCAGACTTTAACTGTCGGCTCTGGAATTTCACCAGATCGGCCATACACTTGCGTGTACGGTTCGCGGGCTGTACCGCCGGTAGGGATTTTCACCCTGCCCCGAAGAAGCTTCAAGTGCTATGCGATTGTGGAATACGCGGGTATGATAGCACGGCGGAACCTGTTTGTCAACAGTTTCACAGCACTGTGTGCAATTCTTTATTTTGCCTTTTTCACTCCAGCCCGTCCATCCGCGCGGCGCCTTCGGGACGGATGTCCAGTTGATGGCAGCAATGGGCGCCGAACACGGCCTCCATGGATTCCGTGAAGGAATTTACCTGCGCAAGCGGCACAAAGTTCAGCGTGGTGCCTGCAAACCCGCCGCCGTGCACGCGCCAGGCGCCGCTATGGCCAAGCTGGCTTTCCGCCAATGCCAGGGCCAGGGAAAGCTGCTGCTCGTTGGGCCTGGCGTATACATTTTGCAGGTACATGAAGCTGGACCGCCCGGAGGCGACAACATCCCGGAAGAATGCCTGCAAATCATCCCGCTCCAGGGCCGCGGTCTGCTCGGCCACGCGGCTGTTTTCCTGGAAGAAATGCATGGCCCGAAGCACCGCCCTGTCGGACGTCTTCTGGCGTACGGATGAAAGCTCCTGGAAAAGCTGCTCCGGCCGCACACGGCGCAAAACATCCTCCCCAAAGCAGGCGGCTACCTGTTTCATTTCCTGGGGGATGGTGGCGTAATCCGCCGTCAGGTCGTCGTGGCTGCCACCGGTGCTGACCACCACCAGCGCATATCCCTTGGCGGCAAAGTCATAGGCCAGGGGCTTGATGTCCGGCTCGTCCTTCTTGAAATCGATGGCTACCAGGCCGCCCACGGAGCTGGCCATCTGATCCATCAGGCCGCTGGGCTTGCCGAAATAATGGTTCTCGGCATACTGCGCGATTTTGGCCCGCTCAGGCGCGGTAATTTGAAAATTCCCATACAGGCTGTCCAATATGGCGCAAAGCAAGACCTCAAAGGCGGCGGAGGAGCTTAGGCCGCTGCCGGAGAGCACGTTGGATGTAACGGCTGCGTCAAAGCCGCCGATGGGGTAGCCAAGCTCCTTCATCCGTGCCGCGACGCCCCTTACCAGGGCGGCGGTTTTGCCTTCCTCGGCGGGAACGGGCGCAAGCTCCTCCAAAGATACTTCCACCGGGGGATAACCTTCGCTGCAAAGGTGCACGGTAAGGTCGTCCCTGCGGGAAACGGCCGCCACCGTATCCAGGTTCACGGCCGCCGCCAGCACCCTGCCCCTGTTGTGGTCTGTATGGTTGCCCGAAAGCTCCGTGCGGCCCGGCGCGCTGATCAATTGCACCTCGCCGGTTACATTAAATAATTCCTCGTGTTTTTTTAACAGCCGGATATACCTGCCCGTCTGGGCCACCAGCATTCCATCCCTGCGCCCGTACAGGTGGGTCAGCCTCTGCATTACCCAGGGGGTTTTTAAAGCCCGGATCATATTGGCGTACTGGCTCATAGCGTAATTGCTCCCTCCATCTTCCTGCGTGCTTTACCGGGCCTGTTCCTCCAGCACCTGCTGCCAGAAGGCAACGAAGGTCTCAAGACCCATATCCTTCAGCGTGGTCAGGTAATTCTGCCAGCTTTCATCCGTCAGCGGCACTTCCCCGATGACAAAGCGGGCCAGGCTTTCATCCACATAGCGCCCGATTTCCATCTGCATGGGTCCTATTGTCTTTTGCTGTTCTTCCGTAAGGGTAACAAGGGGGAAGGGCAGCGTTGCCGTCTGGCCAAAGTCGTTCAGGGAGCGGAGCAGCCGGGCGGCTTTCTCGTCTTCCAGCTTCAATTGAAAGTCCACCGGGCTGTACATGGGAAACAAATCGCTGTTGCGGAGCGTAGCGGCCTGTACAACGTTCTGAATCTGCTCGGGGGAAGGAATCCAGCGCCAGGTCCCGTTTTCATTGAAGGTATACTCCACGCCTTCCTGGCCGATCAGTGCCAGCTTTCCGCCTTCTTCTCCGTACATGTAGTCCACCCACTGAAGAAGCGCCGCCGGATCCTTGCACGCGCTGGTAATGGCAAAGGTGCCCCGGATCACCGGGCCTAAAATATTGCGGTATACCTGCCTGCCCTCGAATTGAAGCGGAGGCAGAACGGCATACTCGTCCCCGTGAGCGTTTGGCAGGAAAGTGGTTGGCGTGGGGCCAAAGAAGATGCCGTACGTTATGGCGGCCTTTTCGTCCGTCACCTTGCGCAGCGCATCCGCCGAACGGAAGCCGTCCCTGTCAATCAGCCCGGCGTTGTAAAGCTCAGTGACCCAGGCGATAAACTCACGGTACTTATTAGAAGCGGGCATGAACTGTACCTTGCCGGCATCATCGGTATAGATGTTATAGTCATTGGCGGTAAGACCAAAGGTATGGGCAAGGAACTTCAGATCCCAGGGACCCAGGAAGGTGAGGGGAATTTCATCCGCCCGGCCGTTCATGTTGGGGTCGCCTGTCTTGAAAGCTTCCAGGACAGCGATAAGCGAAGCGGCGTCCGTCGGCGCGGCAAGCTTCAGCCGCTCCAGCCACGCCTGATTGATCCACATCACATTTTGGCCGCGCAGCGGATCAATGGCGGGCAGGGCTGCGATGGCCCCGTTTGGCAGGGTGATGGTCTTGCGCCAGTCCGGATTTGCCTCCAAAATGGCATACAGGTTTGGCGCGTTTTCCTTCAGCAGGGGATTTAAGTCAATCAGCTTGCCGCTTTCAAAATAAGCAAGCGTCTCGTTGGGCGTAAGCTCCGCCCCGAACAAACCATCCGGCAGCTCGTCCCCCGCAAAAAGCCTGGATTTTTCTGCCGTCCAGGCCGCGTACTCGGTAAACTGGCGAAACTCAATGGATATGCCTGTCATTTCTTCCCTGCGCTGAAAGAACAGGTTGCCGTTCATATCCTGCTGTGTATCTTCCCCCGCAAACCCGGCGAGGATAAAGGTTTTGCCTCCCTCAGGGGCTTGTTCGGAAAGCGCCGGGAGGAAGGCAGCTAAAATGGCACACGCCAGCAAGAGGCTTATAAGCGGTTTGCGCAACGGTAGGTCCTCCTTTGCACCCGTGATTTGGCCATTTTTCATTATAGCGCATCGGACAAGGTTTGAATAGCCCAAAGTTAGCCGTGCGTAAGGGTTTGGGATGCTTGCGCACCGGGCGATGGATGGGGTATAATGGAACATACGGCGCGACAGTGCCAATACCGCATGAAATGAGGCCGGGTCCGTGAATTTTTTGAGCCGTCTGGAAAGTTGGTTTAGCTGGCTGCAAACCGATCCTTTGCAGTTCTTCATTTACCTGTTATACTTGGTGGCTTGCGTGCTGCTGGCGCTGACGCTGCATGAGGTGGCCCATGGCTATGTTGCCTGGCGCTGCGGCGATCCTACCGCAAAAATGCTGGGGAGGCTGTCCCTGAATCCTATGAAGCATTTGGATCCCTTTGGGACCATCTGCCTGTTTCTGCTGGGCTTCGGCTGGGCCAAGCCCGTGCCTGTAAATCCGAGGAATTTCAGTAATTTCCGCAGGGATGATTTTTTGGTGTCTGTGGCGGGGATTGCTACAAATCTGACCTTGTTCATTGTATCCACGGCGCTGGCTGTAGGCATCAACGGCCTTTTGTGGCGGCCTGAATTCATTGGGGAATTGGGGGCCAAAGCGTTGCTTTCCTCCGATGGGCCGGGGTTTGGGATCCTGGTTTTGGGGAAGGGGAATTCTTTCGAGGTGTTTATGAAAACACCCTGGTTGCAATACGTGCAGCGGTTCCTTTTACTTTTCTCTTCCATTAATCTCGGCCTGGGCATATTCAATCTGCTGCCCATTCCGCCGCTGGATGGGTTTCACATCGTAAACGATCTCTTGCTCCGTGGAAAGCTTTATATGAACCGCCAGTTTTTCCAGGGGTCGCAGATTGTACTGATGGTACTGGTTTTTTCTGGTATTCTGTCTGGCATTATGTCTGCGGTGAGGGGCGCCATCGAAAGCGGTGTGCTCAACGTATTCCTCCGCCTGGCCGGCGCAGCCTGAGGCGGCAAATATGCCACAACACATTCATTTGAAGCAGTTTGACGGGCCGCTGGATTTGCTGCTATTTTTAATCAGCAAGGCCAAGGTGGACATCCGGGATATATTCGTATCGGAGATCACCGAGCAGTACATCGCTTCCGTCAGCGGCGCGGAAGATATCGATATGGACGACGCCAGTGAGTTTTTGAACATGGCCGCGACACTGCTGGAAATCAAGAGCCGAGCGCTCTTGCCCAAGCCGCCCAAGACGGAAGAGGAAGAAAGCCCGGAGGAGGCGCTGATCCGCCGCCTGGAGGAGTACAAGCGCTTCAAGGAAACGGCACAAAACCTGCAGGATTTTGAGAAGGCGGCCGCCGCCATGTATGAAAAGCTGCCGGAGGAATACCCGCTTCCGCCCCCATCCTTTGAGCTGACGGGGCTTACGCTTCAGGGGCTGATGGAGGCGCTGTCAAGGGTCCTGGCCCGCAAACCGGAGGAGCCGGAGGAAGCGGTTTTCATCAACAGAGAGATACGCAGGGATTCCTTCACCATCGAAGCATGCATGGGCCATATTATGAAACGCCTGCGCCGTGGGCCTATGACCTTCGAGCTTTTATTCAGCGAAGCACCCAGCCGGGAAGAGGTGGTGACCCTGTTCCTTGCGCTGCTGGAGATACTGCGGCTGAACAGGGCCTACGTGGAGCAAAGCGGTACCTTTGGAGAGATCACCTTGTATCCGGGGAGGAGAAAGGACATTGCAGCCCAATGAATTAATGGCCGTGATCGAGGCCATTTTGTTTGTCGCGGGGGAGCCGGTGCTATTGAATGATCTTCAAAAAGCGCTGGATTTGAGCCCGCTGGAGTTGAGCATGGCGGTGGACGCCTTGGAGAGCGATTATGATTTCAACCGCCGGGGCATCCGCCTCAAGCGGTTCGGCGAGCATATCCAGTTGGCCACGCGGGCCGAATACGCCCCTTATGTGGAAAAGCTGCTGCAGCCGGTGCAAAAGCAGTCCCTGTCCCAGGCCGCCATGGAAACGCTGGCTGTGGTGGCCTACCGCCAGCCCGTCACAAAGGCCGAGGTGGAAGCCATCCGCGGCGTCAAATGCGACTATTCCGTTCAATCCCTGGCCCATAAGGGACTCATTTGCGAGGTGGGGAGGAAGGAAGCGCTGGGCCGGCCTATCCTGTATGGCACGACAGATGCCTTCCTTGGGCATTTTGGCATAGCCACTTTGAATGACCTGCCAAGGCTGCCCGAAAAGCAGCCTGCGGCGGAGGAACCGCTCGTTCCCTGACGCGGCGCCATGTAATCGCTGTGAAAGGATATTGTTTTTTTATATAGTGAAGAAGGGATTCTCCATATCATGGAGAATCTTTTCTTTTAAATGGTTAATTACGGCAATTGTATCATAGAATAACGCAGCAGAGCGGAACAAGGCGGCAGGGCGTATGCCTGCATATAAAAAATCGCATAAGGGGTGGTGTTTGGTGAAGAAAACCTACGTGGCGCTACTGGCAGTCGTATTGATTCTGGCCATTGCTGTGGGCGTTTTGATTGGCGACCGCAACAATGTGGTCAAAGAAAAAGATACGCTCGGCACGCAGACTGTGGACCTTCAGAAAAAAGTGGCTGATCTTACGGATCAAGTAGCTGCGGCGCAGGCGGAAAAGGATGCCGCCTTGGCGGACAAGACCAAAGCGGAAGACAGCGCCAAGGCCGCTGATGCAAATCTGCAGGCAGCACTCAAAGACAAGGCCGCCGCGGATGAGGCTGTGAAGACCGCCGAAGCCGCTGTTAAGACAGCGCAGGATGAGAAGGCTGCCGCCGAAGCCGCCGCGAAGACAGCGCAGGATGAGAAGGCCGCCGCCGAATCCGCCGCGAAGACGGCCCAGGATGAGAGGGTAGCCGCCGAGGCCGCCGCGAAGACAGCGCAGGATGAGAAGGCCGCTGCCGAAACCGCGGCGAAGACGGCCCAGGATGAAAAGACTGCCGCCGAAGCCGCTGCAAAGGCAGCCAATGAAGAATTGACCGCTGCCCTTAGCGCCAAAGCGGATGCGGAAACAGCATTGAAGACAGCGCAGGACGAAAATCAAAAGGCCAAGGATGATCTGGCCGTTGCCCAGGCTGCCGTGAAGACCGCGGAGGATTTAAAAGCGCAGGCCGACAAGGAAAGAGACGACGCTGTCACGGCGTTCAAGAACGCTGAGATGGCCGCCGCTACAGCTAGCATGCAGGCGAAGGACGACCTTGCCGTGTTGCAGGAAAAGCTGACCGCGGCGGAGCAGGCAAAGCTGAAGGCCGAGGAAGACCTGAAAGCCATTACCGCCACTTCCGGCGATCTGAAGGTTGCCCAGGATAGCATACTGGCCCTTGGCCAGGAGCTTGATGGCATCAAGGCTGAACTGGCTTCCGCAAAGGCGGATGTCGACAGGCTGACAGGCGCGCTGGCGGAAGCCGAAACGGCAAAACAGGCTGCGGTTACCGAAAAGGATGCCGCGCTTGCGCAAAGTGAAACGGCGCTCAAGGATAAGGCGGCCGCGGAAGCCACCGCCAAGGAAGCGGGCGAAAAGGCAGACGCCGCCGAAAAGGCGCTGGCGGAACTTCAGGCTGCCGGCAAGACCGTTACATTGGACGATGCCATCGGCGTCATTGCCCAGGGCGGGTACAATGTAGTCACTGTCGTAAAGCAGGGCAATATCGGCCCCATCGCTGTGACTGTCGTATTGGATGAAAGCGGCGTCATCCAGGCCATTTCCGTGGGCGGGAAGGACTTCACCGAAACCTTCGGCATCGGCGACAAGGTGCGGGAGGATGCTTTCACCAGCCAGTTCATCGGCAAGTCCGGCGTTATCGTATTGGGCCAGGATGTGGATGCCGTATCCGGTGCAACGGTTTCCTCCACTGCTGTGGTGGATGCCGTCAACGAAGCCCTGGCAATGTTCACAAAGTAATGTAAATGCAAAAAGCCGTGGGAGCGTTTCGCTTCCACGGCCAGCGTATCAAAAAAGTGGCTATGCCACTTTTTTGAGTTTTACCCTCGCTGCACTGCAAAATGGCTACGCCACTTTGCGGCCGTTTGCTCGGGCAAGGAAGGAATTTCTACGAAATTCCCGCGCAAACCACCGCACATGTCGCTGGTTTGCGATCTAGAATTGGAGGACTTCGGTCCTCCAATACCTCCTAAGATGCTTTTTGACAGTCTGACCGTGGGAGCGTTTCGCTTCCACCGCTTTTTTATGCGATTGGCCAGCATCTCATTGCTGTTGAAGCATCTCTATCAAATACGGCAGCGCTGCTTCAAAACGCACGCCAAAGCGCTTTTCCTGGCCGGATTCCAGGGCGTATTGTATGCAGCGGTGGGTGAATTTCACCGCCAGGGAGGCAGCATCCTTCAAGCTTTTTCCGTTCATCAGGCCGCTCAAGAGGGCGCTGGCCAGTATGTCCCCCGTGCCGTGGAAAATGCCGGGGTACCGCCCCTTAAAGGCGTAGGAGACCTCGCCTGATGCGGCATCATACGCGGCGGTGCCAAGCTGGTCAAGCCCCAGGGTGACACCTGTCATCACCGCCATCCGGGGTCCCAGGGAGCACAGCCCGCGCAGCATGTCCTCCGTCTCTTCACGGCTGAAGCCTTCCGGCTTGTAGGGTATATTCAGCAGTATACATGCTTCCGTCATATTGGGCGTGATGATATCCGCCTTGCGGCACAGCCTGTGCATACCCTGCGCCATTTCCTTTGTGTAGGTGGCATACAGGCGTCCGTTGTCCGCCATCACCGGGTCCACCATGCGCAGCGTGCTTTCCGAATGGAAATCCTCCATCAATCCAGCCACCAGATCAATCTGATCATAGGAGCCCAAAAAGCCGGAATACAACGCGTCAAAGCGCAGGCCAAGCCCTTTCCAGTGGGCCGTGACGTGCATCATGTCCCCCGTCAGGTCACGGTATGTATAGCCTTGAAAGCCGCCTGTATGCGTGGAAAGGATGGCTGTGGGCAATACCGCCGTATCCAGGCCCGCGCAGGATAGGATGGGCAGTGCCACCGTCAGGGAGCAGCGGCCGACGCAGGAGATGTCATGTATGGCCAGGACGCGCTTTTGCCGTTCCATGGAAAGCCTCCTTTGTGAATCAGTCCCTATCATAACCGATTACCCGGGAAAAGGGAATCCCCATCCCTGAAAAACACGCCAAGAGCCGGCAGGCGGGGAATTTGCCTGTTGACAAGCCGTCACGCATTCCTTCGCGCAAGGCAAAACAAAAACCGCGGACAAATTCCGCGGTTTTTGCATATTCATTCGCCTTGCTTACGGCCTCTCCGGCGCATCGCAGAAGGGGCAGGGCTGCAGGAGCTTGAACTTGGTGGTATTCAGGTCACGGTAATAGAAATCGTCCAGAGGCAGGAATTCCTTGCCCACCTTACTGCACTCCGCGTCCGCATGGTAGTACTTTCCGCCATCCGAATTGTAATACAGCTTGGTTTTTGGCGCCGGTGTGGACTCCGGCTTCGGCGTGGCAGTCGCTTCGGTGTTGTCCCCATCCTCGCCGTTCTCGCCGTTTGTCTCGGCGGTATCGTCTACCGTTTCATTGCTGGCCAGGGAGCTGGGGTCCACATACCATTCATTTTTGTCCTTGAGCATCAGTACCTGAAAACGGAATTTCACTGGCTGACGGTTGTTGCGCCTGTCGATGGTAGCCGTCATGGTGATGGTCCTGGTGGAGTCAGCCTCTGAATTGGATATTTTTTCGAACATATAATCATTGGGTATGCGGTTCGCTGTGATCAGGAAAAGCGCTGTCCTGGGGTCGGCCTGCGCCGCCTTCCAGGTTGGTGAAACAAGATCCAGCATTTCATTGACCTTGTTGGTGTTCCACAGGCTGAAAAATTGGAACAGCCTTTGCCATGCAGCGCTGTTTTCGCCCGAATCGGGCGCAATGGTGGGCGTAGGCGCGGGCGTTGTGGCGGTATTGTTATCCTGGCCCATCTGCACCATGCTGCCCTGGACCTGATTGGTATTGGAGGGCTGCTGATTTTGCGTGCCTGTGCTGCCGCCGCGGGCGGATGTTTGTGCATCCTTAGGTGTGTTGCCGGTCATCAGCGAAACGACGCTGACCAGGATCAGCGCGCCGTACACCAGTGTCAGCGTAGCCCGGGCGCTGGGCACAAAGGAGCGCTGCATCCACATGGCGATCAGGGCCGTAATGCCAAGCCCCACAAAAACGATTTTCAAAAAGGAGGTGGAAATGAGCAGCGTAAGCAAAAACAGCACCGGCAGCACAGCCAAAAGCAAAATTTGAAGCCATCTGTCATTCCTGCGGGCGGCGGGCCGCACGGCGTATTCCTGCGGCAAAGGCTGCGCGGTATAAGGCTGCTGCTGGGGATAATACGGCATAGGCTGCTGAATGGCGGCGGCTGTGTTTCTCATGGGCGGCTGCTGTACAGGCTGCCTTGGCGCGTATCCGGGCTGTGAAAAGCCGGTAGGCTGGGCGGCGTAAGCAGGCTGCGGCTGTGCGTAGCCGGATGCCTGCGGCATCATTCCGCCCTGCTGTCCATACCCCGGTGTCATAGGCTGCGCATAAGGCCCCTGGGCGGCTGGACCTGCCGGCGGATAAACAGGCCCGGCGGGCGCTGCCTGCTTTTTAGTCGCGGGCCGCTTCTGCATGCCGTACGTCGGGGCGGTGGAATATCTGCTGCGGTTGGTCATCCTACAATTCCTCTGCCTTTCTGTGGAAGCATCTGCCGACGGCAGACGCGAGGAGAAAAAAAGCTTCCGATAATTTTTTCAATTTGGTGTCCATTCGCTTTAGTATAACACATATTGCGCCTCTGTAAACACCGGAAAAAAGAAACGAAGCAAAAAAGACGCAAAATTGAAGCAATATAGTGGCGAATTAAATAGAAAAACAAAGGAGCGTGCGTTTAGACTCCCTTCAAAAAACGTACGGAAGGGATGGTTTTTATCCCATATTTTTTATCATGTATGTAAAAGATAAAAAAATATATATTTATATCAGTTTTAAGGGCAAATGGAAAGGTGAATACAGCGGCGGCGGGCCATATGCGGCCGTATGACCGGCCGGTATACGGTGCGCCGCGATTTTTGAAGCATGCCTGCCCAAGCGGATTTGATCGCCCATTGTTTATGCGGATTCTTTCAGTGAGATGTAACCAGTCAAGTTAGTAAGCCGCCAAAACAAATAAATTTGCCGCCTTCCTTTGAAGGCGGCAAATCTGCATGGATCACGCGCTGATAGCCATATGCTCAATTCTTCGGCTTCACCATGATACAGATCTCAGACCAGCATTTATCGTTCTCTCCGTAATAAAGCTCCATGTCGAAGCCTTCCACCTGCTCATAAGGCGCGTTGGGCAGCCATTCCGTGTAGATTCTGCGGTTCAGCGCCTGTACGGCCTTGGCGGTATCCTCAATGCGGTACGTTTCGCTTTTGAAAATGGCCCACGTGGCGGCCGGAACGGTTGCTTTTTCGAAGCCCTCCGTGCGGCTGCCCGCCTTTTGGAAAGCAAAGATCATATAGGGGAAGGTGGAGCCGCCCGTTTCCCTGTAGCTGCAGATGGCGTTGATGGCGCAAAGGCCGTTTTCAAGGGTTTTGCCGGCTGGTATGGAAGCTATCAGCTTGTCAAAGCGCCCGTCTTCCATCACATCCTGCCAAAAGCGCGGTATGGCTTTGAAGTTTTCCTGGTTTTCGGCGGTAAAGATACCTTCGATGCCATAGATTGAAAAGGCTTCCCTGGTTTCGATCCTGTAGTCCATCGGTATATCCCCCTTGAGTGTCAGTAGAAAAGAAAGGCGGGGATAGGCTTTCAAATGGACTCCCTCGCCGCGCGCGGCGGACGGGGACACGCCATGCAGGATACCGAACGCCCGGGCAAAGGCCTCCGGGGAATCGTAACCATACTTAAGTGCCAGGTCGATGATCTTGATATCGCTGTGGGTCAGTTCAAACGCCGCCATCGTAAGCCGGCGCCGGCGGATATACTCCGACAGCGATACGTCCGCAACGATGGAAAAGAACCTTTGCAGCCCGGACGGCGACTGGCATGCGATTCTGGCCGCCGTAAGGAGGTCGACTTCTCCCTGCAGGTTTTCCTCAATATAGGCAAGCACCTGGTTCATCCGTTCCAGCCATCCCATACGCTTCCTCCTCTCCGGGCATCAATATAACAAAAGGCGCGATGGAATGCCTTGCATTTCGCGCCTTTTTCAGCTAGGGGATACATCAGGTCCTGGGTTTGCAAACACTGCCGCGCTCTATCAGTTCTACGGGTACCTCCACCCAATTGGGTTTCATATCCGGTTCCTTGAGCAATTCAAACAACAGAGTCATTCCCTGCTCGCCCAACAGGAAAGGGTGTACCTCCACGGTTGTAAGCGGCGGGGTTGTATAGGCTGAAACAGCCGCGTTGTTGAAGCTGATGATGGATACATCCTCCGGCACGCGCCGGCCGGCCTTCTGTAAAGCCCCCATCAGCCATATGGCCAGCGCGTCGTCCTGCGCCACTACCGCTGTGGGGCCGTTATTTGACAATAGGGGAGACGGCAGCGTTTCATCACCCGAAGCCAGGGGGTTTTTCAGAAACATTTCATTTACAACGGGGATGCCGGCATCCCGCAGCGCGGCTTCAAACCCCGTCTGCCTTTTGGCGGTAACGCTCAGGGAATCGTCCGCGCCCAGGTAACAAAAGCGCCGGTGGCCGTTTTTCAGCAGATACTCCGTCACCATGCGGCCTGCTTTTTCATTGTCGCTGTCCACCCGGTGGTAGTTTTCACCATGGCACGGATGACCGATCACCACAAAGGGAAAACTATTCCTGTGCAGCAGCTCTGCCACAGGATCATCCCGAAGCGTGGACAGGAGGATCATTCCCTCGATCATGCCGGAGAACATCATTTCCTTGACCACGCGGCCATCCTCCTCCTGGCTGGGGCTTGTCCCCAGCAGCAGGTGAAGGCCGTGCCGGGCGGCCGTTGTGCCTATTCCCCGGAGCGCTTCGGCAAAAAAGGGATGCTTCATGGACTCTTCCGCGCTTAACGCGGAGAAAACACCCACGGCACTGGCGGTGCGGTTCACCAGCGAGCGGGCCAGCAGGTTGGGCCGGTAGTTCATTTCCTCCATAATGGCCCGCACCTTGCTTTGCGTTTCATCACTGATGCGGTTGCTGCAGGATATGACGCGGCTCACCGTGGAAGGGGAGACACCTGCCCGCCTTGCAATATCCTTGATGGTGCTTTTCACGCGGGATACCTCCTCCTTTCCTTTTTCTTGCCTTGCCTATACATGGAAATGGATGGTTTCATTATGCCAATGGCTTGTTCCCTTGTCAAGAAAAACACGGCGCGCGCCAGCTTGTTTGGGCGATGATGTCAAACATGGGAAAAACAAAAGGAAAAAGATAAACTTTCTCTTGACAGTTATTAGCCCGGTTAGTATACTAGAATAGCTGTTTTGTGGTATTTTGCGCCGCTTCAATTCGGTGCGCGTCACAGATACAAGACTTTTGTAAAAACAAGGAGTGTTGTTTTATGCTTCGTACTTTCCAGCCGAAAAAGCGCCAGCGCAGCAAGGTGCACGGCTTCCGCTCCCGGATGTCCACCAAGAACGGGCGTCGCGTGTTGGCTGCCCGCCGCCGCCGCGGCCGTAAAGTTTTGACCGTTTAACAGGATGGTGGAAACAAAAGTCTGCATGGCTCAGCCCGCCCCGTTGCTTGCCACCGTGCGCATTGGGTACGGGCTTTTCCAGTATGAAAGGGCATTTTGGCTGTCCGCATCGGCGCGTCTTTGCCATCGGTTGCTTTGATCCCGCCTGAAACGAAGGGTGTAGCTTGCAGCGTACATACCGCTTAAGGAAAAACAAACATTTCCAGTACGTATACCGGCGGGGAAAAAGCTCGGCCTGCAAGGATATTGTGCTCCTGCACGCCAGGGGTGCCGGTCTTAAGGTGGGCTTTTCCATCAGCAAAAAGATTGGCAACGCCGTGGTGCGGAACCTGGTGAAAAGGCGTCTGCGGGAATGCTTCCGCCCTTATCTTTCATTGGTCAAGCCCGGCTGGTACGTGGTGGTGGCCCGGCCCGGAGCCGGTCAGACCCCATATCAGGACCTGGCAAAAGGGATGGCATACCTTTTGAAAAAGCAGAACCTGCTTAGAGAAGGGACCACGCCCAAATGAAACGCCTGCTTTTGGCTATGATCCGCTTTTACAAGCGGCATATCAGCCCGCACCTGCCCGATGCCTGCCGTTTTCAGCCCACCTGCTCCCAGTATGCCATGACCGCCATTGAGCGCTACGGGGCGCTTCGCGGCGGGTGGATGGCGTTTAGAAGGATTATGCGGTGCAATCCTTTTCACAAAGGTGGGTATGATCCAGTGCCGGAGGACACAAACGTAACTATTAGGAGGGAATAGTCCACATGTTTCCATTCCTGAACGAGCCCCTGAAGGCAATATTGCTTGGCATATATTCCGTTGTCGGCAATTACGGCTGGTCCATCGTGCTTTTCACCTTGCTGATCCGCGCTCTTTTGATGCCGCTGGACGCCAAAAGCCGCAAGAGCATGCGCAGGACCCAGAAGCTTCAGCCCCAAATCGCCGCCCTTCAGAAAAAGTACAAGAACGATAAGGAAAAGCTCAATCAGAAGACGATGGAGCTTTACAAAAAGGAGCATGTGAGCCCCCTGTCCGGCTGCCTTCCCATGCTGCTCTCCCTGCCCATCCTCTTTGGTATGTTTGGCGCCATGAACATTTTGGCCCACGAGCAAATCGCCGGCCATGTGTTTACCTATCTCTCCGGCAACGAGCCCAAGTACCAGGGCTGGCTGTGGGTGGAAAACATTTGGATGCCCGACAGCCCCTTTGCGGCCAGGGTGCCTGACGAGAACAGCATCAGGCAGGTCGCGCCGGAAAACTGGCTGGCCGTCTACAACCAGTTGGATGCAGACCAAAAAGCGGCTATTGATACCATCAACCAGGGCCGCCCTGAGGATCAAAAAATCACCTTTGATTTTTCCACCAAGGAAGCCACCACGGCTACCGTGAACAAGATCATCGGCGTGTTGAACAGCTCCGAGCTGTATACAAACGTGGCGAAGCCCACCGTCTGGCAAAGGCCGGTCAACCTGTTCATCGCGCAGCTGAATATATTCATCTACTATAACGGTTTCTTTATCCTGCCGCTGCTGGCAGCTTTGTCCCAGTTCATGATGAGCTCCGCCATGCCGCAAACGCCTGCCCAGGATGGAAAGCCGGGGTCAGCCAACTTCATGAAATATTTCTTCCCCATTTTTTCCCTTTTCATTTGCTTCAGCTCCAACGCAGGTTTTGCGCTGTACTGGGTCACGGCCAACCTGATTGCCGCGGCGCAAAACGTGCTGCTCAATAAGTACTTTGACGCGCAGGAAAAGAAAGCTGCCGCCGTGGGAGAGGGGACTGTGAAATGAAGACGTACGAATCATCGGCAAAAACCATTGAGGAGGCCATAACCGCCGGTTTGGATCATCTTGGCGTATCCATCGGCGAAGTGACCATCGACATCCTGGAGGAAGGCAGCAAGGGTCTGTTCGGCCTTTTCGGAAGCCGTCTGGCCAAAGTGCGCCTGACGCTCAAGGAGCAGGAAGAAGAATCCATCTGGAACGCCCTTTCCAGGGAAAGCGAAAAGCCGGCCCGTGAAGCCAGGCCCAGGGAAGAAAGCGCTAAAAAGGAACAGCCCAAGCGGGAACCGTTAAGGAAAGAAGAAGCCGTAAAGACAGAATCCAGGCGGGATGAGCCCAAAAAGGAAGCCGCCCAGGAGAAAAAGCCATTAGAGAAAAGGCCCGCGCCCAAGGCTGCCCCCAGGGAGATCAAACCGCAGATTCGGGAAACCCGTCAGGAAATGGACAAGCCCGCCGTGCCCCAGGAGCCGGTAACACCGGCACCCCAGGCAGATCCTGCTTCCCCCGAAGGAAAGGCGCAGCAGTTCTTGCAGACGCTGACCGCTTTGATGGACGTGGGTGTCAGCGTGGCCGTTTCCAGGGATGAAGAAGGCAATGTGCTTGTCAACATGCAGGGCGACACCCTGGGCATTTTGATCGGCCGCCGCGGCGAAACGCTGGACGCGCTGCAGTATCTGACCAGTCTGCTGGTGAACAAGGGGTCCGAACAGTATATCCGTGTGACGCTGGATACGGAAAACTACCGCGCCAAGCGGGAAGAGGCCTTGACCCGCCTGGCCAACCGCATGGCCAACCGCGCCATCAAGACCGGCCGCAAGGTCGTGTTGGAGCCCATGAATCCCTATGAGCGCCGCATCCTGCACAGCGCGCTGCAGGCCAACGAGGCCGTGACCACCCACAGTGAGGGGGAAGAACCCAACCGCCACGTGGTCATTACCTTAAAAAACGACAAAAGCGAAAAAAACGGCAAGGCTGCCCAATAACAAGGTCTGCCATGCCCATAGAAAGCGCCCCTTTTCCAGCAAGATGGAAGAGGGGTGTTTTGCTGTGCGCTTTACAGTATTTTCTCCACCAGTGCGTGCTTCCTGGATTCGCGGATGACCGTGAATTCCATATTTCGTATGACCTTCATTGCGACTGCTCCGGAAATTGCAAACGATATCTTGACATATCCTCAATTTAGTAATATACTAAATTAGTAAATTACAAAAACGGAGGATGAACATGAAGATTCCGGTTACACTCAAGCACAAGCCTGTGATCGTCAGTGAAAACTACGCCAATGTAGACGGCCGCACGGCTTATCATACCGACACCCAAGGCTTATCCCTGGGTCTGGCCCAATGGAATGACCGCGGCAAGGTGGATATATCCGCCAAGGTCTGGCGCTATACGGGGGAAAAGTGGTCGCGCCAGTCGGAAGAGCTGCCGCTGCACAGGGTGCTTGACCTGGCCTTGCTGATCTGCAAGGCGAAGCTGCACTTTCAAGATGCCTACAGGTATCCCAAGCTGTATGACGAGGGGAAGCCCCAATTGGGCCGCATCCCCATGCAGGGGGATGCCATGACGGTGGAAGTCTGCCTGGACAATCCCTGCATTGAGGAAGACATCCGCCTGTTCCAGGACGCGCTGCAAAAGGACGATGAGCTTTTGTCGGAGCGCTTGCATCTGTTATCTGATATGCTTAAGGAAATGGGGTATGGCCATGGATACGCGGGAGAGACGAAAAAGCCTTCAAAAGGCGTATAAAGAAACAGACGAGGTGGGCTGCGTCAGCCTGTATGAGAATCACGTGAACGGAAAATATCTGATTGTTGGCGAACCAAACCAGCGCGGCGCGCAAAGCCGGTTCGAATTTTCCAAAGCCATCGGCTCCTGTGCCCACATGCTGCTTATGGAGGACTGGAAAGTATTCGGTCCGGACGCCTTTACCATGACGGTGCTGGATACCCTGAAAAAAGATCCGGAGCAGACCTTGCACGAATTCAAGGAGGAGCTGAAGGCACTGGCGGATATGTACCGGTCAGGAAGACCGGAGGAACTTTCTTATTGACTGCAAGAAGAGAATAAAACAACAGGCAAATGGTACAATGTCCATTTGCCTGTTGTTAGCTGGCGCACTAATCCTGTTGATTGTCCCTTTTTTCGGTGTCGCTGTCTGACGCTTGCGTGTACTCGTCTTTTATATAATCGCACACTTCTTTAACAGGTCTTATTTCGGATGCTCTGTAAGCATTTGCACCTGCGAACGCGAAACCATTTTTAAGAATCCCCTTCTTGGCATTGATGAGTGCAATTGCGATGCAGTAGGGGCTGTTTTTGTATTCGCAGGTTGTGATGCAATGATAGGGACAGTGAAACGGCGCTTTATGGCCGGCGTTAACGCTGTGAATAAAATCATTGACAATCACTCTTCCAGGCAGTCCAACCGGGCTTTTGATGATGCCAATGTCTTCCTTGCTGGCATGTATATACGTGTTCTTAAAATCGATGGATGCATCACATTCGTTGGTGGTAACAAATCTGGTCGCCATTTGAACGCCTGATGCACCTAACTTCATGATTTTGTACATATCTTCGCCGGTATATATGCCTCCGCCTGCGATGATTGGAATCGGTTTGCCCATCTCATTTTCAAACGGTTTCACGCTGTTCACTACATCCACGACGATTTTTTCCAATGCATATTCCGGATCGTCAATCTGCTCGGGTTTGAAACCGAGATGCCCTCCTGCCTTCGGGCCTTCCACCACAAAAGCATCTGGTACATAATCGTATTTGCTTGCCCATTTTTTTATGAGAAGGGTTGCTGCTTTGGCTGATGAAACAATGGGAATGAGTTTGGTTTTGGATGCCTTGCTGAGAAACTCGGGAAGGGTCAAAGGCAATCCGGCCCCGGAGAATATGGCATCTACGCCTTCCTCTATGGATGTTTTCACAAGCTCAGCAAAGTTTGACAGCGCAACCATAATGTTAACGCCTATAATGCCTTGTGTGAGCTTTCGCGCTTTCCTGATTTCATTTCGCAGTGCTCTTATATTTGCTTCCAGATAATTGGATGAACCATCCTGTTCCAGCATGCCTATACCTGCGGCAGCTATCACGCCAATGCCGCCTTGATTGGCAACGGCTGACGCCAAGCCGGACAGCGAAACGCCAACCCCCATTCCGCCCTGAATGATGGGCAGCTTTGCTATAAGGTCACCGATTCGAAGCTCCGCGATTTTTCCGATATTCATTCATAAACTCCTTGCATATGGTTTCATATGCATTATAGCACATGAATCAGGCAGAAAGGGCAAAGTAAAAAATTATTCAAGAGCCATCGCTCTAATGTCACATGTAGGTTTTACCTATTTGAATCAGAGAATGCATTGTCTTTGCGTTGGGAGTTCAGGCGGCGCATCATATTTTTGCCACTTGCTGCCTGTATCCTTCTCCCAGGGGAAGGAAAGCGCCAAGGGACCATAGATCATAGGCAGTCATGTCCAGGAGGAAAGATACATCCTTTTCCTGGCGTGCGGCTTTCGTGTACAAAAGTCCCTTGGGCAGGGAACTTAAATAAGCCTGGGCACCTGAACGGAAGCCAAGCAGGCGGTAGGAACAAGGCGCACACGCTTTCAATCGGCTTTGGGTCATATCCAACAGGAAATGTGTCAGCAGCCGGTTTAAGCGGGCTTGGGTGTACCGCTTTGTTTTCAGTGCGGCCAACAGATCCTTTTTGGAAACATGCAGGGGTGCAAGTCGGGAAAGCCGGTGCTCCAACCCCTCGCCGACGTTGGGATATTGAAGCATACCATCCTCGCTTAAGGTACGGAGCTTCTCCCGTAGCAGTATATCCAATGCTTCCTGGCGGTGTACAGCGCCGTCTTCCAGTGCCTTTTTCAGTATCGGCAGCGCTTTTTCCGGGATCATCTTTTCAATTTGATGCCAGTCACCGCGCCGTATGGCCTCCCTGGCCGCCGTGGCGGAGGCAAAGCCCTCCTGCCAGCCGGTGTCGTGGTAATCCCCCAAACGCTTTACAGGCAGGGGTGTCACGGTACTGCCCAGGCGAAGGATGGCCCGAAGATAGCAGATGGCCAGCACATTGTTGGGTGCGGAAACATAACCGCCCTCATCATGTACCAGGCATTGCTGCAAAGCGGCCCCCTGGGCCCTGGCATGTGACCAGCCTTTGTCCAGCCCTGAACGCAAGGATTCCCTGAACTCTTCTGTTGGTTCTTCCAATAGCATTGCGGCTTGCCGCAAACCTGACAAATCACTGTTCTCACAGCCGAAGGATATGTAACCCACGCCCAGCGCAGCTAAAATGGACACACCGCCCAGCGCGAAAAACTCAGCCTCCCGCACGGCGTATGCCGCCGGAAGCTCCACCACCACATCCGCGCCGCAGCGTAATGCCATTTCTGCACGCACCCTGGGAGAAACGATAGCGGCATCGCCCCGCTGGGTGAAAGGCCCGCTCATGACACAGACCATCACCTGCGCGCCGGATAACTCCCTTGCTTTTTGCAACTGGTAGGCATGGCCTTTGTGGAATGGATTGTATTCGCAGATTACTCCGCAGACCGTATATGGTGAAACGGCGGCCATAAATGGTTCCTTTCCGCTGTTTTTTCCTTGGATATTTTCTGAATTTGCATAAGATTATTCTCATTTTAGCAGAAGGAACCCTTTTTTTTCGACCCGGAATCCTGTATAATAGATTGGTTGGATAGCATGCGCGTTTTCGCGTTCATTTTTATGTCAAGGAGGCATTTGTTTATGTCCGCTTTGGAGAAGATCAAAGAAAAAGCCAGGCAAAACGTCAAGCATATCGTCCTGGCGGAAGGCACCGAGCCGCGCACCGTCCAGGCTTCGGCCCGCATTGTGAAGGAAGGCGTCGCCCGTGTCACGCTGGTAGGCCCCGCGGTTGAGATCAAAAAGGTGGCCGCCCAGTACCAAGTGGACCTGACCGGCGTTGGCATCGAGGATCCCGCCGTCAGCGAAAAGACCGCCCCTTACGCGCAGCTTTTGTATGAACTTCGCAAGAGCAAGGGCATGACTCCGGAGGAAGCGGACAAGCTGGTCCGCGAAAACACGCTGTATTTCGCCACGGTGATGGTGAAAAAAGGCGATGCCGATGGTATGGTGGCCGGCGCCATCAACTCCACCGGCAACACGCTGCGGCCGGCGCTGCAAATCATCAAGACGGCTCCCGGCATCTCGGTGGTCTCCTCCTGCTTTATCATGGATCTGCCCGAGGGCAGTCCCTACGGCGCCGACGGCGTGCTGGTCTTCGGTGACTGCGCCGTGATCCCGAACCCCACGGCGGATGAGCTGGCTGCCATCGCCATCGCCAGCGCCCAGACCGGCAAGGAGCTGACGGGCATGGACCCCAAGGTGGCCATGCTTTCCTTCTCCACCAAGGGCAGCGCATCCCACGAGCTGGTGACCAAGGTGCAGGAAGCCACCGCAAAGGTAAAGGCACTGGCCCCTTCCCTGAACGTGGATGGCGAGCTCCAGGCGGATGCCGCGCTGGTGGAATCCGTGGGCAAACTGAAGAGCCCCGGAAGCCCTGTGGCCGGCCATGCCAACGTATTGATTTTCCCCGACCTGCAGGCCGGCAACATCGGCTACAAGCTGGTGCAGCGCCTTGCGAGTGCGGAGGCCATCGGCCCCATCGTACAGGGCCTGGCCAAGCCTGTGAACGACCTGAGCCGCGGCTGCTCCATTGAGGATATCGTAAGCGTCGTGGCCATTACCGCCGTCAAGGCGCAGTAAAGCTTAAGGGGAGAATTAATCAAATGAAAATTCTGATTCTAAACGCCGGGTCCTCATCGCTCAAGTACCAGCTGATCGACATGCAGGATGAATCCATCCTGGCCAAGGGCCTGGTGGAGCGCATTGGCATCGCGGGCAGTAAGATCAAACAGACTGCCGGGGACAAGGTGTTTGAGGCCCAGGCGCCCATGAAGGATCATGTGGAAGGCATTCAGTACATGCTGGCGGCGCTTACCGACAAGGAAAAGGGCGTCGTGAAAAACATGGATGAAATCGGAGCGGTGGGCCACCGTGTGCTCCACGGCGGGGAAAAGTTCTCGGGCTCCGTTCTGGTCAATGACGCGGTAATCGCCGCAATCGAAGAAAACATCCCCCTGGGCCCGCTGCATAACCCCGCCAACCTGATGGGCATCCGTGCCTGCCAGAAGATTATGCCCAGCACGCCCAACGTAGCGGTGTTTGACACGGCTTTCCATCAAACGATGCCCAAAAAGGCGTATTTGTACGGTGTGCCCAAGGAATACTATACCCGCCTGAAGGTGCGCCGCTACGGCTTCCACGGTACCTCCCACCGCTATGTGAGCAAGCGTGCCGCCGAATTCTTAGGCCTGCCGGTGGAAGGCCTGCGCATCATCACCTGCCACTTGGGCAACGGCTCCTCCCTGGCCGCGGTGAAGGACGGCAAGTGCATCGATACCAGCATGGGCATCACGCCCCTGGAAGGCGTCGTCATGGGAACCCGTTCCGGCAGCCTGGACCCGGCCGTGGTGCAGTTCATCGCCAACAACGACCACAAGACGGTGGATGAGGTGCTGGACATCCTGAACAAGAAGTCTGGCCTGGTTGGCCTTTCCGGCATCTCCAGCGACATGCGCGACATCGACGCGGCCGCCGCAAGCGGTAATGAGGATGCTATCACCGCCAGGGAAATGCTGGTGTACGGCATCCGCAAGTACATCGGCGCGTATGCCGCCGCCATGAACGGTGTGGATGTGATCGTGTTCACCGCCGGTATCGGCGAAAACAACATCAATCTTCGGAGTATGGTGCTGCAGGGCTTCGAATACCTGGGCGCCAAGCTGGACCTGAACAAGAACAACACCCGGGAGGAAGCCATCATCTCCACCGACGACAGCCGTGTCAAGGTGGTGGTGATCCCCACCAACGAGGAGATCGTCATCGCCAGGGATACACTGGAGCTTGTGGCCGGCAGGTAACATCCTTCCAAAAATAAAGATTGACAAATATCGCCCCGCATTCTATAATAGTCGACGGTCACATTTTGAGGTGAAGGCATGCTTTTGGATATTTCCCGGGCGCTTCGAACGCAAGGCACCGAGTTTCCCTTTGAGCTGAGCGGCGAAATTCCCACCCAGGATATCCTGGGGGAACCGGTCTCCTTTGAGGGGGTCACCCTCAGCGGCAACTACAGCGCCACTGGGAAAAGCGTGTTGATTGTGGGACAGCTTACCGCCGCCGCCCATGCCCGCTGCGCCAAGTGCTTAGGCCCTTCGCAGGCGGATCTGAAGGTTCCCTTCCGGGAAATCTTCGTGCAGGACGGTGACCCGGAGGATCCTGACAAGTTTGCATTTGAAGGCAGCTCGCTGGATCTTGGCCACCTGGCGCTGTCCATGGCCGTATTGGCTCTTCCCATGCGCTTTGTGTGCGGGGAGAACTGCAAAGGTCTTTGCCCGGTGTGCGGGGAAAACCTGAACAAGAATCAATGCACATGCCGGAAGGAAATGCAGGCAAAGCATCCTTTTGAGGCACTGCAGCAATTGCTGACAAAGGATGAGGAGGTGTAGTCATGGCTCTTCCCAAGTATAGAACTTCCAAGGCCCGCAAGCACAGCCGCCGGGCCAATTGGAAACTGACCCTTCCCGGCATCGTCGAATGCCCCCAGTGCCACAAGATGAAGATGTCCCACAGGGTCTGCAAGCATTGCGGCTATTATGACGGCAAGCAGGTCGTCAAAATGGAAGAAGACAAGAAAAAGGCCTAATTCCATTACATTTTTGCCCTGTGAAAAAGAGGAGTACATCCAAAATCCTCAAGAGAGCGGAGCTCGCCGGCTGAAAGGCCCCGCAGGCATGTTTGGGTGGAAGGTCGCTTTGGAGGGCGGCGGGGGAAAGAGCGTATGCTTGATTACTTCGCCCGGTCGCACCCGTGATCGTGCTCAAAGGCGGCTTTTTGCCGTAAAGCAAGGTGGTACCACGGAACTGCTCCGTCCTTCGGGACGCGGGCAGTTCTTTTCTTTTACATTCCGAAGGGAGGGGATCAGCCATGATTACGGCTAAGATCGTCTTAAGGCTCGCATCACTGATCCTGCGAACCCATATTTAAGGAGGAAGTAAGCTGTGGAAATGGAAAAAGTGTTCAATCCCCAAGCTATCGAGGGAGAGATATATAAAAACTGGGAAGAATCCGGCGCGTTTGTGGGCCGCCGTATACCCGGAAAAGAAACCTTCACCATCGTGATGCCGCCGCCCAACATCACGGGACAATTGCACATGGGCCACGCCATGGACTGCCTCATGCAGGATGCCCCCGTACGCTACCACCGCATGAAGGGGGACGCCACGCTGTGGCTGCCGGGCACAGACCACGCTTCCATCGCCACGGAAGTGAAAATCGTGGAGCAGATGGCCAAAGAAGGTCTCAAAAAAGAGGATATCGGCCGGGACGGCTTTTTGGAGCGCGCCTGGAAATGGAAGGCCGAGTACGGCGGGCGCATCACAAAGCAGCTTCGCCGCCTGGGCGCCAGCTGTGACTGGAGCCGGGAACGCTTCACCATGGACGAGGGCTGCTCCAAGGCCGTGCGGGAAGTGTTTGTGCGCCTGTACGAGAAGGATCTGATCTATAGGGGCGACCGGATCATCAACTGGTGCCCCGTGTGCCGTACAGCCCTTTCCGATGCCGAGGTGGAGTATGAGGAGCAGGCTACCCACCTGTGGCACATCCGCTATCCCGGCGCGGACGGAAGCGCTGGCGTGGTGGTGGCTACCACTAGGCCGGAAACCATGCTGGGCGACACAGGCGTGGCTGTGAACCCGGAGGATGAACGTTATACGCACCTGGTGGGCAAGGCCGTGATCCTGCCGCTGATGGACCGGGAGATTCCCGTGGTGGCCGACAGCTATGTGGATAAGGAGTTCGGCACCGGCGCGGTGAAAATGACCCCGGCCCACGATCCCAATGACTTTGAGGTGGCCCAGCGGCACAATTTGACGATCCTGCGCGTGACCAATGATGACGGCACCATGAACGAGGCTGCCGGCAGGTATGCCGGCCTTACCCAGCAGGAATGCCGCAAGCGTGTGCTGGAGGACCTCAAGGAGCTTGGCCTGCTTATCAAAATCGAGGACTATACCCACAACGTGGGTACCTGCTACCGCTGCCACAAGACGGTGGAACCCCTGGTGAGCCGCCAGTGGTTCGTGAATATGAAGCCCCTGGCTGAGCCGGCCCTTGCCGCGGTGCGGGAAGGCAAAACGAACTTTGTGCCCGAGCGGTTCTCCAAAACGTATTACAACTGGATGGAGAACATCCGCGACTGGTGCATCAGCCGTCAGTTGTGGTGGGGCCACCGCATCCCCGCCTGGTACTGCGATGACTGCGGCCATATGACCGTGGCCAGGGAAGAGCCGAAAGCTTGTGTAAAGTGCGGCAATGCCCATTTACACCAGGATGAGGATGTGCTGGACACCTGGTTCTCCTCGGCCTTGTGGCCTTTCTCCACCCTGGGTTGGCCGGACGATACGGAGGATTTGAAGTATTTCTATCCCACCGATGTGCTGGTGACCGGATATGACATCATCTTCTTCTGGGTGGCGCGGATGATCTTCAGCGGCATCGAGCAGATGGGGGAAACACCCTTCCATACCGTGCTCATCCACGGCCTGGTGCGGGATGACAAGGGCCGCAAGATGTCCAAATCCCTGGGCAACGGTGTGGACCCGCTGGATGTCATCGAGCAGTACGGCGCCGACGCGCTTCGCTTCTCCCTGGCCATGGGCGTAAGCCCCGGCAACGACACCCGCTATTCCAACGAGAAGGTGGAGGCTGCCAGAAACTTTGCCAACAAGGTGTGGAACGCCTCCCGCTTTGTGCTCATGTATACCGACACCCGCGAGGAGCTGGCCGGGAAAAAGCTGCTGCTGCCGGATCAGTGGATTCTATCCCGCAGTCAGCAGGCGATCCGGGAAGTGACCGCCCACATGGAGGACGGAGACTTCGGCCTGGCTGCCCAAAAAATTTACGATTTTGCCTGGTCGGAATTCTGCGACTGGTATATCGAGCTTTCCAAGGGCCGCCTGATGGGCGAGGACAGTCAAAGCAAGGCTACGGCCCAGGCAGTGCTCATTCACGTGCTGGAGACTCTCTTGAAGCTCCTGCACCCCTTCATGCCCTTTCTGACGGAGGCTGTGTACAAGAACATGCCAGGCTCGCAAGGCTTCTTGATGCTGTCCCAATGGCCGCAGACCGACCCCGCCTTTGATTTTGCCGAAGAAGAAAACCACATGCAGGGCGTGATGGACATGATCAAGACCATCCGCAACCTCCGTGCTGAAATGAACGTGGCCCCCTCCAAGCGTACCCGTCTGATGCTGCTGCCGACGGAAGGCTGGGGAAAGACACTGTCTGACGCCGAACTGTATTTCCAAAGGCTCGCGGGCGTATCCCACAGCGAACTGATGGCTAACCGGGCGCAGATTACGGAAAAAACGGTGAGCGCCGTGTGCTTGGCCGGTGAACTCTTTATCCCGCTGGGCGACCTGGTGGATTTTGAAAAGGAAATCGCTCGCTTGACAAAAGAGCACGAGAACCTGTTGAAGGAAATTGAGCGTGCGGCAGGGAAATTGAATAACCCGGGCTTCATTGCAAAAGCGCCGGCGCAGCTTATCGAGCAGGAGAAGGAAAAGCTCTCCGCCAACCAGCAGATGGCCGCTACACTGGAAAAGCGCATTGCCGAATTGAAGGGGATGGGCTGATGAATTCAAAAGAGGCGGTAGAGTATATTCATGCCGCCCAATATACCGGCGCGAAGAACGGGCTGGAAAACACCCGGGCTTTGCTTCACCAATTGAATATACCCATGACTCCGGTGCCCGCCATTCACGTGGCGGGCACCAATGGCAAGGGCTCCGTGTGCGCCATGCTGGACAGCATGCTGCGGGCCTGCGGGCTGAAGGTCGGCCTGTACACCTCTCCTTTTCTGCAGTTTTACAACGAGCGAATCCGTATCGGCGGGGTGCCGGTATCAGACGATGTCCTGGCCCGAGCCGTGTCCCGCGTGAAGGATGCGGCGGACAGCCTTGCGGGTCAGGGAATACACCCAACCGCCTTTGAGCTTGGCACGGCCACAGCTTTTCTGATTTTCCTGGAGGAGAAGGTGGACATCGCTGTGGTGGAGGTGGGCTTGGGCGGCAGGCTGGACCCTACCAATGTGATTACGCCGCAGGTGTCGGTGATTACGGCGCTGGGCATGGATCACATGGAATACCTGGGGGACACCTTGGAGAAAATCGCTGGGGAGAAGGCGGGTATCGCAAAGCCCTTTGTCCCCATGGTGCTGTATCCCGCCCGCCAGGAGGCGGAGGCGGTGGTGCGCGCCGCCTGCCAGCAAAGTAAGGCGCCACTGACGGTGCTCCGCCACCGGCAGGCGGTATTCCATCAGGCGGACGCTTTTGGAAGCAATGCGGATTTTGACCTGCCCAAGGGCAGAATGGAGAATGTGCGCATCCCCTTGCCGGGGCTGCACCAGGTAGAAAACGCGCTGACGGCGCTTTCGGCCATGGACCTTTTGCAAGGCTTTCCGGTAAGCCGCGAAGCCATGCGGCGGGGGATGGAGCACGTCCGCTGGCCGGCGCGGCTGGAGTGGATCGAGAAAACGCCCCGGGTCCTGCTGGACGGTGCCCATAACCCCCAGGGCGTGGAGGCGCTGAGGAGCTTTACGGAGCTGTTTTTGCAAAAGGAAAAGCGGGTGCTTTTAACAGGCGTGCTTCGGGAAAAGCTGAACGGAAAAATGCTTGCCGACATGGCAGCCTTGGCCGGGCAGGCAGTCACCGTTACGCCGGATAACCATAGGGCTATGCCTGCCAAGGAGCTTGCGGCGCTTTTGCAGGAGGAAGGCTGCGACGCGGAAGCGGCCGGCAGCCTGCAGGAAGGTTTGAAGCGGGCAAAAGAGCTTGCCGGGCCGGGCGGCGTAATCATCGCGGCCGGCTCCCTGTACCTGGCCGGGGCGCTGCGGGGCATGCTGGGCATGAAGGATGAGAGTCTTTTATGAATTTCTTGCGATCAAGATATTGGGAGGTCTCATGGAATTTCGTCATGAGCCGGTGATGCTGAACGAGGTTTTGCAATGGCTGGATGCAAGGCCCGGCGGCGCGTATGCCGATGGTACCCTGGGCGGCGGAGGCCACAGCGAGGCTATACTGAAAGTGGTTGGAGATAGCGGATCACTATACGGTATCGACCGCGACCCGGCGGCGATAGAAGCCGCTTCCGGCCGGCTTAAAGCCTATCCCGGATTTCATGCCATCCGGGGAAACTTTCATGATGTGAAGGCACTGCTTTTAGAGGCGGGCGCCCCGAAGCTGGATGGCGTGCTGATTGACCTGGGCGTATCCTCCCATCAGCTGGATACTCCAGAGCGCGGCTTTTCCTACCATGAGGACGCGCCGCTGGATATGCGGATGGACCCTACCTCCGGCATCACTGCGGCGGAATGGCTGCAAAAAATCTCCCAGCAGGAACTAACGCGGGTGCTCCTTACGTATGGGGAGGAACGGTGGGCGGCCCGTATCGCCCAGTTTGTGGCGGAAAGGCGCCGGAACGCGCCCATCGCCACCACGGGTGACCTCGTGCGCATTATTGACGACGCCATCCCCAAGGCGGTGCGCAGGAAGGATGAGGGCCATCCCGCCCGCCGTACCTTCCAGGCCATCCGCATCGCTGTGAACGATGAACTGACGCCCCTTACACAAGCGCTTTCCGATTTTGTGGATTGCTTGAAGCCTGGCGGCAGGCTATGCGTGATCACCTTTCATTCCCTGGAGGACAGGCTGGTGAAATTGGCCTTCCGCGCCATGCAAAACCCCTGCGTATGCCCGCCCAAAGCGCCTATTTGCACCTGCGGCAAAAAGCCGGTAGGCAAGGTGCTGGCCGGCGGCGCGGTGCAGCCAACACCGGAGGAAGTGGCCCGCAATCCCCGCGCACGCAGCGCCAAGCTGCGGGTGGTGGAGAGGCTTTAATTGCTTCGCTGAAAGAAATCATGAAATCAAGAGGATACCTCCGAAGAAATCCAAAGGGCGATCGGAAAGCCCTTTGGTCGCACCAGCAGGTGCGAAATCCTTAAAATGGGAGGTGCATTCATGCCAACCCTATATATCATCGCCACCCCCATCGGCAATCTGGGCGATATGAGCCCCCGGGCCGTGGAAACCTTAAAGAGCGTAGGCCTGATTGCGGCGGAGGATACCCGTGTCACCATGCGGCTTACCTCCCATTTCGGCATCCATACACCACTCACAAGCTGCCATGAGCACAACGAGGAAAATAAGTCCAAAAAAATCGTTGAAAGAATGCTGGCGGAGAACATCGACGCGGCGCTGACCACCGACGCCGGCACGCCCGCCATCTCCGACCCGGGCTATCTTTTGGTGAAGGCCGCCTGGGAAGCGGGGATCAGGGTAATCCCCATTCCAGGCCCCACCGCCATGGCGTCGGCGCTTTCCATATGCGGTTTCGACACGTCGGAGTTTGCCTTCTACGGCTTTTTGCCCCGCCAGAAAAAAGAGCTTCGGGAGAAGCTCAATCAAATCGGCCATGGCGCACCTGTAGCGGTGCTGCACGAATCGCCCCACAGGGTGGTGGAACTTACGGAAGCCATTGCCGAAATCTTTCCCGTGGCCCGCGTCGCCGTTTGCTGTGACCTGACAAAGCGGTATGAATTAACCCTTCGGGGGAACGTACTGGACGTGCTTACCGCCATGCAGCAAAATCCCAATGTGGAAAAAGGGGAGTACTGCCTAGTGCTGGATCTTCATGATGTACCAAGGCAGGAGGATCAAAAGGCGCCGCCCGTCAGCCTGGAAGCCCGCATCCTGGAAGCCATGTTAAGCGGGTCAACGCTTCGGGATGCGGTAGACATGCTGACATCCTCCGGGGTAAAGAAAAACGCTGCCTATGCGGCATCCCTGAAGGTTAAGGATTTCTTGGACGGCTGATGGGAGGGCTTATGGAAGAACTGCGAAATATTGCTGCCGCCCGGATCACCGAGACGGTGAAGGAGTTGTGTATCCGGGCCAATTGCTTTTTGAATGAGGATATCGGCTGTGCGCTGCAAAGAGCGGGGGAGGAAGAAGACTATCCTCCTGCCCTTGAGATATTGCATATTCTTCAAAAGAATGCGGAGGTCGCACAAAACCAGCACATGGCCATCTGCCAGGATACGGGGATGGCGGTTGTGTTTTTGACTGTCGGCCAGGATGTGCACATCACGGGTGGTTCCCTGGAGGATGCCGTGAACGAAGGGGTCCGCAAGGGGTATGAGGAAGGCTTTCTGCGAAAATCCGTGGTGGCCGACCCCTTCCGCCGCAAAAATACCGGCGACAACACGCCGGCGGTGATCCATACCCGAATCGTGCCCGGTAATGAAATCAAAATTGAAGTGGCCCCCAAGGGCTTTGGAAGCGAAAACATGAGCCGTGTGGCCATGCTCAACCCCTCCGACGGGCTGGATGGTGTGAAGCGGTTTGTATTGGAAACGGTGCGCCTGGCCGGGCCAAACCCCTGTCCGCCCATGATTCTGGGGGTGGGCATCGGCGGAACCTTTGAAAAGGTCACGCAGCTGGCCAAGGAAGCACTGATGGTACCACTGGATGAAGTGCATCCCGACCCTTTCTATGCTGAGCTGGAAAAGGAACTGCTTGCGCTGGTGAATGAAACGGGCATCGGCCCCCAGGGTTTCGGAGGGAGAACCACCTGCCTTGGGGTAAAGATATTGGCTTATCCCACGCATATCGCCGGACTGCCCGTGGCGGTGAACGTTGGCTGCCATGTGACGAGGCATGCGCAGGCGGTGCTGTAGCAATTAGCTTTGCTTTTTTGTTCCGAACACAAGATTGGTAGGCGGCAAACATCCCTCCGCATTTTTAATCGCCCGCCCGCGGCACAAAGCATATGCCGGCAGGTTTATTCAATCCATGCCCTTCAAAGGATGTGATCATATGGCAATCAAATTGACCGCCCCTCTTTCCCTTGAGGATGTGAAAAGCCTCCGCGCCGGGGACAGCGTGCTTTTATCCGGCGTGGTCTACACCGCCAGGGACGCGGCCCATGAGCGGATGGCCAAAGCGATAGAACAAGGGGAGGCCCTGCCTATCGCGTTAAGCGGAGAAACGCTCTATTACGCTGGGCCAACGCCTACACCGCCGGGCAAAGCCGTGGGTGCCATCGGGCCTACCACCAGCACCCGGATGGACGCGTATACGCCGCTGCTTTTGTCCCTGGGCCTCCGGGCCATGATCGGCAAGGGAAAGCGTTCCCCGCAAGTAGTGGCCGCCATGCAGGAGCATCCGGCCGTTTATTTTGCCGCCGTGGGCGGCGCCGCGGCGCTGATGGCGGAATGCGTCACCGCCTGCCAGGTGGTGGCCTATGAGGATTTGGGCACAGAATCCATCAAGAGGCTGACGCTGAAGGATTTGCCCCTGATCGTAGCTGTGGATTGCTTCGGTTCGGATTATTATGAACTGGGACAGCAAAGGTATCTGGACGTACGGTAGCCCGGAAGCGCAGTAAAGGCACTTCACTTCATCAGAACATGTAAATAGATTGGTTTCAGGAAGCTTTTGCTTCCCGTATCCGTCTCTTCCATAGACAGGTTTCCAAAACCTGCATATGGAGGAAAATCAAGTGAATAAGCAAATCCTGATTTTTGCCTTGCTTCTTTTCATGACCTGCCTTCCGGCGCTGGCGGAGGCACCTGTTGAGCCTGGCCCCGGGGATTTGCCCAGGGAAGAAGCTGTGCGGATCGCGACAGACCAATTTTTGACGGCCTGCGGTTCTGACAGCGAGATTCTGGCGGAATTTACAACGGAGGCTGATTTAAGGGAAGCCTACACCAATCAAAGCGGTGTTGTGCCGCGCCGCTGGCAGGTGTTATTCTACTATCATGAAAACGCGGGTATGTATTATTCCGTGCATGTCGCTTCTTCTACCGGAAAAATCATAAGTGTGGATCCGGAAGACTTTTCTCTGCGGCTCATGGAATGCAAAAAGAACGTACAGGAGAAAAAGGCCGCCATAGAGCAAGGGGAAATATGGATGGCAGAAAAAGGGCCATGGGCGCTATGGAGCTACCAGGACAAGGCAGCGTTTGTATCCGCCTATGGCCGTGACTCCAATGGTTCGGCAAGGCGCGATATAGGTTTGCCTGACGACAAGGATATAACGCTTGAACAAGCCGTGTCTATTGCCCAAACAACCGTTGACCGGGAGTTCGGTGAAAAAGCCCAGCGTCTTAATATGTTGAAGCTGGACTGCACTTTTTTCGATCCAAGCCTCTTGCCAAACGGGACGCTCGGACGGGCGTGGCTGATTGTTTTTCGTGAGCCCGATGAAAACGGCGTATATCAGCCGCTGTATGATGTGAGAATCCTTTCGCCCGGCGGGGAAGTCGAAATAGCCTCGGACTACACGGCAGTATTATCGGGGACGGGAAAAGTGAGGCTCTGGCCGCAGCAGCCTGACCCCACCGCGCCGCCGGTAATGGTGGAGGGCGATATATACTATAATCCTAGAGGCGGTAAGTTTTACCATTCGGATGCGAAATGCCCTTCCGTAGGGGAAAAGTATTTGCCTATGACGATCATTGATCAAAGCCGGCTGAACGAAGCGCCGTACAGTTTTCTGCGCCCATGCCCCTATTGTACGGCCGGAAAAGGAAAATGAGGCTGCCACTGGCTTCGTTGGGGGATGCCCGAAAACAGGCAAGTGCAAATACAAACTCCGTAGGGACGCCGCCCCTCCGGAGTTTTCGTTTTTTCTCGTATGGAAAGATTTTCATCATCCCGTTTCATTCCACTGCTCCCTCAGCGTCAGCCTGACCCGCGCCTCCAGCCGGGATATTTGCACCTGGGTCATGTGCAAAAGCTCCGCCGTTTCGGCCTGTGTTTTTTCCGCTGCGTAGCGCAGATACAAAAGCCACTGCTCCGTTTTGGGCAGCCGGGAGATCAGGTCCCGCAGGAACATCCGCTCCATCCAGGCCTCGCTGCGGGGATCGCGCAGTATTTCCCCCCAGGAAAGCCGCTGATCGGCGCTGGGAGAGCTGTCCAGGGATACGGGCTGCTTTCCCGTTTCCATCAGCAATACCAGCTCCGCGGCGGACATACGCATGGTCTTGGCGACCTCCGGCAGCGTGGGCTCCCTTCCCAGCGCCTGGCGCAGGATGCGGATGGTCTTCCTGGCCAGCGTGGCTCGTTCCCTATCCGTCCTGGCCACATGCACGGGGCTGTCATCCCGAAGGTACCTTCGCAGTTCGCCCAGGATCATGGGCACCGCGTAGGTGGAAAACTTAACACCCGCATCAAGATCAAAGCGCTGAATGGCTTTCACAAGCCCCATGCAGCCCTGCTGGTACAGCTCCTCACTGTCCCGGCCCCAGGCGGAAAAGCGCTTTAAGACGCAGCGTACCAGGGGCAGATTGCGGCGCACCATTTCCTCCAGCGCCGTCTTGTCATCCTCCTTGGCGCGGGCTATCAGCTCCAGGCTATCCGCTTGTCCGTAATCGTACATTGTCTCATTCGTGGCGGGCCGCCGCGATGGTCTTGCGCATGCGCACCACCGTGCCAAGCCCTGGGGTGGAGGTCACCTCCACGTCGTCCATAAACGTCTGCATCACGGCAAAGCCCATGCCGGAACGCTCCTGCTCCGGGTGGGAGGTGTAAAAGGGCTGCATGGCCTGGGCCACATCGGCGATGCCCTTGCCCTTGTCGGATATCTCCACCGTGAGAACCCCTCCCGGCGTGTAGGAGGCACTCATGGTGACGATACCCTGGGTGCCCTCGTAGCCATGAATAATGGCATTGGTTACCGCTTCGCTGACGGCCGTCTTGATGTCGGCAATCTCCGACACCGTGGGGCTCAGTTGTACGGCAAAGGCGGCGATCACCACGCGGGCAAAGGATTCGTTCTCCGGGCAACCCAAAAAAGATAGCTGCATATGATTCCTGCCGTTCATCGTCATGCCTCCTATTCCTGCCTTGCCACATGGATGATCTGCGCCATGCCGGAGAGTTGAAAGATGCGGTTAATTTGAGGATTCATGTTCCTGACCCATACGCTGCCGCCCCTGGCCGCCAGGATGCGGTACCGGCCCAGGATAACGCCAATGCCCGAGGAATCCATAAATTTCAGGTCCGCCATGTCCAGCATCAGATGGCGCACCACAGGATCGGAGATGAGTTCGTCCAGCTCGCGGCGGATATTTACTGCGCTGCAGTGGTCCAGTTCACCGCTTAGGGCCACCGTCAGCCTGTCCCGCTGTTTGGCGTGGTTGAGCATGCTTGTCCCCCCTTAAATGCTGTAAGCTGTATTTGCCTGTGTACAGTCACTATCCTTCCTCGAAAAATGGGTGTTTATGCAGGATATGTGGTAATCGTTCGACAAACAAAAAAGGAGCGCGTTTTTACCGCGCTCCCAATCACAAATGATTTGTTTAAAAGTAGTTGTTGATCCAGCAGGGCTTTGCGTAGAACACCCGGTCCATTGTTTCCCGATTTCCATACACCTTTACGCCGTCCATGTATGTGAAATCGGAAGTGTCGTAATTGCCCAGGATGGCGGCTGAAAACACGTTCACAGTCAATTCCGCATCGAAGTCCCGCCTGCTTGTCTGGCCAAAGGGACAGACAGGCAGGGCCGTGAATTCCACTTCCGCTGCCGCTCCGTTTTCAAAGCGGACGTTATACAGTCCGTTGTTCTGAGGTAGAAAATCGTCGTGCAGATATAGAGAAAACGAGCCTGTACCAATGTATTTGGCCAGGCGCAGTGTTTCTTCCACGTGGATGGCGCGGGCCATGCCGTTCATTTTGAACTGCCGGGTGGTTTCCGACTGGGGGTAGTCCAGGCAGAAATGATCGAGGTTTATGGTGGAAGGCACGGAGAAGGAGATGCCCTCATAGTCGGCGGCGAACGTTTTGGCAAAGGCCATAATCGCTTTCAGGGTATCAAAGCCGTCAAATGCGATTTCTTTGCAGCCTAAAATCCGCCGTCCCTTTTCCCCGGCCTTTTTCTCGAAAACCAGGTATCCGGCAGGCTTGCCGCTTTGATCCTTGTAGAGGAAAGCATGCATCTCTCCCTTGAAGGGATCGGCGGTCTTTACGGTTTTCCAATCCAGATCGTCCCGGTACACCATCATGTTCCACCGGGAGGCAAAAGCCCTGTAGGCGGTTTTGTATTCATCGATGGGGCTTCCGGGCCGGTACAGGTGGAGGGTGCCGGGGATCGGCGCGTTGGGAACGGCCTTCAAATCAAAATCCCACAGGACGCTGGCACAGGAGCGGTGATATCCGAAGCTGCCGTAGAACTGCTCGCTGAAAGGGTACAGATAGGAAAAGGGTACCTTTTTTTCATACTGCTCCTGAAGCAGTGCGGCAAACATCGCCTTGACGGCCCCCTTGCGCCTGTGCTGGGGATACGTGCAAACAGCGCCGATGCCCGCCATGGCCGCCTCATTTCCGTCAAATTCCACCTGATAGGGCAGCACGCACAGGCTGGCCATCATTTCACTGTCGTCTGTAAAAGCGCCCCATGTATCGGTAACACCGGAATCGCCTTTGGATTGGGGGTTCTCTCGCAAACCCTTGGCGTATTCCTCCGGAGTTTTCCCGCTGGCATCCAGCGGCCAATGAAAGCTCAGAGAGGAGATGTGGTCGGCTTCCAGGATTTCGTTTTCGTAAAGCTTGCGAACGATCATGTTCATTCCATCCTTTGTTCCTGGTTTCTATTTCCACTATAACAGAAAACGGGCTTCCTTTCAAGGATGCCCGAACATGGTATCTTCGTAGTTGGGGGCAACGAGGGGGCAATAGCTCCTTAGAATAGATCGTTCAATCGTTCATACGAGATTTGTGGAGCAAACAATCCTTACAAGATTTCCTGGCCGTATGCCTTATTATGTAGCCTGAGAATAGTGCGGGCTTAATAGGATTACGAAGAGATTGTGAAGAGGAGCTGTCACATATGCGGCTTAACATCATCCTTATTCTTCGAGACGGCCGCCGAAGGTTTCCAAAGGGCTCCCGAGCTCAGCCGCCGCCAGTGGCGGCAATAGGCTGAGCGAAGGAGGCTGGCGAAACGAGCCGCAGAAGCGGCAGCGAACTGCGGCGACGATTGAGCCAGATGGAGGATCGGAAAGCCCTTTGGTCGCATCCGCAGATGCGAAATCCATCTTACCAATTAAGGATAAGCTAGGCTTGCATAATTTAAGACAACCTAAGTGCTATCCCTTCCACTTGAACAATAGCACGCCGCCCACCAACAGCCCCATGCCCACATATTTATTCCAGGTAAAAGGCACCTTTTCCGTGCCCAGTATGCCAAACGCGTCAATCATTGCGGCAGCCAGAAGCTGCGCGATAAGGATGGTGGAAATGGCCACGGTGGGGGTAAGGTTTTGTATGCCCAGCATCACCGTAAGGGTGATGGTCAGGCCCAGCACGCCGCCCATCCAGTAATACCAGGGCATTTTCAAAAGGCCGGAAAACTGCCCCTTGCCCAATATCCACAGGACAATCAGCGAAAGTAAAAAGGCTGTTCCCTGCACAAAAACATTGGATTCATACAACCCTATCTTGTCGCCAAGCCGTGTATTGATCACCCCTTGAAAGCTCATGGCGGCCCCGGCCAATATGCAAAACAAAACCCCGGCCATGTCATCCCTCCCAACAAACAGGGAATATCATGCCCGGGGTTTTCTTTTTCCATGCGGGGTTCAGCTTCCGGCGGTCCCGCCGCCTTCCAGCTTCTCCACCATGTTGTATATGCGCTGCATCCGAAGGTCTATCTCGGCCATGTCCTTGGCTGTGCGCAAAAGCTCCGCCGAAAGCTCCTTGGGGATTCTTTGAGGCTCCTTATAGCGCAATTGATGGTCCAGGCTGGCCCACAGGTCCATGGCGATGGAGCGGATTTGAACCTCCACCGGCACCCATACCTTGCCTTCCGCCAGGAAGACGGGCACCTGCACCACCAGGTGAAGGCTTCTGTAGCCGTTCTTCTTGGGGGTAGTGATGTAATCCTGCTCCTTGACCAGCACGATGTCGTCCTGATTTTTCAAAAGGTCGGCCACCGTGTAGATATCGCTGACATACGAGCAGATGACGCGGATGCCGGCGATGTCGTACAGGTTTTCGGCCGCCGATGCGAAGGATACGGGCAGGTTCCTGCGCTGCAGCTTTTCGGTGATGCTCTGTACCGTCTTAAGGCGGCTTTGCATGTGGTGGATGGGATTGCGTTTGTGGCGGAGCTGAAACTCCTCGTCCAGGTTCTCCAGCTTCGTGCGTACCTCCCGGATGGCCGACTGGTAGCGGCACTGCATTTGCAGATAGCTGTCCGACAGCTCCTGAATGCTTTTGAGGGTAAGCCTGGCTAGCAGGGGTTTGTCCGCAAGGGTCATGAGGGGCTCCTTTCCGGCGGGTCCGCGCGCTTTAACTCCACGGTGAAGGTGCTGCCCAGGCCGGGGCTGCTTTTCACGCGCAGTGTGCCGCCATGCAGGTCGATGATACGTTTGGCCAAGGGCAGACCCAACCCGTTCCCTTCATGGGCGTGGGATGTGTCACCCTGGTAAAACCGTTCGAAGATACGCGCTTGCGTACTTTCGTCCATGCCGATACCCTGATCACGGATGCGTACCTTCACCACGTCGCTTACGTACAGGGAAAGGGCAATTTCCCCGCCCTGGGGGGAAAACTTGATGGCATTTTCCAGCAGATTGATCCATACCTGCTGCATCAGTTCCGCGTCGCCGCGGATCACGGTGTTTTCCAGGTTCACGTCCCAGCGGATCTCCCTTTGCGCCCACTCCGGCTCCAGCAAAAGCACCGTCTGCCGAAGCTGCTCATCCAAGGAAAATTGCTCTTGGGACGTCAACCGCTGCTGGTATTCCAGTTTGGAAAGCCTAAGCAGGTTCTGCGATAGCCGGGATAGCCGCTGGCTTTCCTTGATGATGATGGAGGTGTATTCTTCCCGTTCCTCATTTGTCGTTTCGGGACTTTTCAGCAGCGTTGCGAACCCCTGGATGGATGCGATAGGCGTCTTAAACTCGTGGGATACGTTGCTGATGAAATCCTTTTGCAGATATTCTATGCTTTGAAGCTCCTGTGCCATGTTGTTGAAATTTTCCATCAAGTCGCCCAGCTCATCCCTGCGATCGGCGGGCAGCCGCACGGTAAAGTCGCCCTCCGCCACCTTGCGGGTGGCCTCGGTGAGACGGCTGATGGGCCGGAGCATCCGCCTGGTGGAAAGGAAAACGAACAGGAAAAACGAGAATACGCATATCAGCAGCGTGTAAAAAGCCCGTATAGACATCTTGCGGAACACATTCACGTGGGAGCGGAGGCTGATTCTAAATATGCTTTCCCCGGCTTTGAAGAACGTCACAGGGGCGTTAAGAAGCTTCATTTCCGGGGATACGACTTCGCCCAGCTCCAGGCGGTTCATTTCTTCCGCATGAAGGGGAAGGCTTGCCACATCTTCAATGACTTCCATCTGGTAGATGGCGCTGGTGGAAATATTGGCAATCTCCTGCACGGGGAGAAATGTCTTTTGATACAGCTCCAGCGCATATACGGCCACGCCGCGCTGGTCCGCACGTATTTCCTGAAGCAGCGCCCTGTTGTTGATGACCGTGGACACACCAAAAGAAATGCCGGAGGAGACAACGATCATCAGGCAGAGCACCACGACCAGCCGCGTTTGAAATTTCTTCAAAAAAAATGGGTGTTTCATAAAAGTTTATCCGCCCGGTAGCCAAGCCCCCTGACGGTTACGATGCGGAATTCCGGAAAATCACCGCATTTTTCCCGCAGGCGCTTGATATGCACATCCACCGTCCGCTCGTCGCTCTGGGCGTCCATACCCCACAGCTCGTCCATCAGCTGGCTGCGGGTAAAGGTGCGGCCGGGATAGCTCATTAATTTAAACAGCAGCAAAAACTCTTTTTTCGTCAAGCTTAGTGTAACATCCCTGCGGGAAACCGTCAAGGCATCATAATTGAGCACCGTTTCTCCAACGCGCAGTTCACGCTCCGTGGCGATGCGGCTGCGGCGCAAAAGCGCGTTGACCCGAAGCAGCAGCTCGTCCAGTTCAATGGGCTTGACCATATAGTCGTCCGTGCCCAGGGAATAGGCCTTGCGCTTGTCATCTATGGCTTCCTTGGCCGTAACCATCAAAATCGGCAGCTCAGGATAAGCCTGGCGCAAATCCCGCGTCAGGGCGAAGCCGTCCATGCGCGGCATCATAATATCGCATATAATCAGGTCCGGCATGGCGCTCTCCATGACGGAAAGCGCCTCCTCGCCGTCCTGGGCGCGCATGACCTCAAAGCCGTTCCTGCGCAGGAATACGGACATGAGCTGCCTCAAGTTCGGGTCATCTTCCACCACAAGGATTTTAAACATATTTACTCCTTTGGCAAACAAACAACAAATTCTCTGTACAGGGGAAATTTCCCTGCTCAGTTGCTTCGCAGCGCGTCGATGGGGTTGAGCCTGGATGCCTTGCGCGCCGGTGCCCAGCCGAATAGCACGCCCACCGCGGCGGAGAAGCCGAAGGCCAGTGTGGTGGCGCTGGGGGAGATGGCAAATTCGAAGCCGATGCCCATGGCCGCCAAGAGGGAGATCAAATTGCCGAGTATAATGCCGCCCGCGCCGCCCAGCAGCGAGAGCACGACGGACTCGATCAAAAATTGGAGCTGTATGCGCCTTGGCTGCGCGCCAAGTGCCTTGCGCAGGCCGATTTCCGTGGTGCGCTCGGTGACGGAGACAAGCATCATGTTCATGATGCCGATGCCGCCCACCAGTAACGCAATGGAGGCGATGCCGGCCAGCATGGTGGTCATCATGCCGGTCATGGTGTTCATGGTATCTAACAGGCTGTCCAGGTTGATGATGGAGTAGGCGTCGTCCTTGAAGTTGAAGGCCTGGGCAAGCTCCGCTTCCAGGCTGTCCACCACGGCGTCCGTATGGGCGGGATCATCTACAATCACCTCCAGGGAGGTGATGTTGCTGCTCCCCGTCATGCGCAAAGCCGCCTTGTAGGGGATGATGACCTTAGCGTCCTTTTCGGGCCTGTTCATGCGGTTCATGGCAGACATCATGTCATCCGCCACATCGGGGTCCAGCATGCCCACGATAGTATACGTGTGGCCTTCCACCAGCACCTTTTGCCCCAGCGGCTCCCGGCCGAAAAACAACTCGTCGGCCAGTATCTTGTTGATGACGCACACGCGGTTTTCCACGCCCATATCCAGGGGCGTCAGCCCACGGCCAGTGCCTATCAACTTTGTGTTGCTGCTGAAATACACGTCGTTGCGGCCTTCCACGCTCACATCCTCCAGCACTTTCTTTTCAGCCACCACATTGGCGGAGAAGGATACGGTGGGGGAGATGCCCGATACGTTTTCAAGCTGCAGAAGCTTCTGTATGTCGCTGTCAAACAGGCCGTTTTTCAGCGGCGTGCCGGAAGCGCGTACGGTGATCTTGCCGGCGCCAAGGTCCTCAAACTGGGATGTTACTTCATCCGTCACGCCCTGTACGGTGGTAATCAGCGCAATGATGGCCGTAACGCCGATGATGATGCCCAGCATCGTCAAAAACGAACGCATCTTGTTGCTTTTTATGTTTTGCAGGGACATTTCCAGGCTTTCTTTAAACATCCTCTTCCTCCCCTTCCGTCAGACGCCCGTCCAACAGCCGGACGACTTTATTGGCGTGGGCGGCGATGGATGCGTCGTGGGTAATCATGAGGATGGTATGGCCTTCCTCGTTGAGCTCATGGAATAGTGCCATTACCTGCCGGCCCGTTTTTTGATCCAGCGCACCGGTGGGTTCATCTGCCAGTAAAATGGTTGGGTTGGTGGATAGCGCCCTGGCGATGGCCACACGCTGCTGCTGACCGCCGGACAGTTGGTTGGGGAAATGATTGATCTTGTCCGACAAGCCTACCCTTTGCAGCATCTTCAGTGCAATGGCTTCCCTGTCCCTGGGGGGAAAGCCCGCGTAAATCAGGGGCAGCATTACGTTGCGCAGCGCGTTCATCCTGGGCAGAAGCTGGAAGGATTGAAAGATGAAGCCGACTTCCTTGCTGCGCACGGCGGCCAGGTCTTCCTCATCCAGCTCCTGTATGCGCCGGCCGTGCAGTATGTATTCGCCTTTTGTAGGCGTATCCAGGCAGCCCAGAATGTTCATCAGCGTGGATTTGCCGGAACCGGATGGGCCCAGGATGGCTACAAATTCGCCCTTCTCCACGGAAAAGCTGATGCCCTTTAGCACCTGGTGGTCTTCTTCGCCCATACGGTAGATTTTTTGTATGTCACGCATGGACACAATCGGTTCTTGCATGCGGTTGCTCCTTACTGTTCGCGCAGATTGCGGAAGGGCATCACGGCCATGGTTTCATCCCTGGGGATAAGCACCGTTTCGCCGGACTTGACGCCGTCCACCACCTGTACAATGCTGCCGTTGTTGATGCCCAGCAGCACAGGCTGGCGCACGATCTCCTCGCCGCGGCTGTAGCAGAAAACGTAAGGCTCGCTGCTATCGTCAAACTGCACGGCTTTTAAGGATATGGTGGTGGCCATTTCGGCCTTGTCCTTCAGTACCGTTACTTCAGCGCTCATGCCCATGCGCAGCGTGCCGTCCTGGGGCACGGATACCTTGGCGTCATAGTAGGCGATATTACCGGAGACATTGGCCTCACGGGCGATTTCTTTAATGGTGCCGGTCAGCGTCTTGTCCAGCGCCTGAACATATACGGATACCTCCATGCCGGGGCTTAACGCGCCTACGTCATACTCGTCCACACGGAAGGCGATGACGGGATGGTCGTAATCGGCGATGCGGAACAAATCGCGCCCGGCGGGCACGGTATCATCCACATCCACATAGATTTCCGCCAGCACGCCGTCCATGCCGGCTTCCACACGGCTGCCGCTCTTGGGGATGATGATGTCGTCATCCTCCTTGACCACCGCGCCTTCCTCGATGGGAAGGGTCTTTACGCGAACGGGATAGGTGGAAGTCACCACCTTCTCATCGCCCGGCTCCACATTGCCGGAGAAGCTGTAGTACGTTACGATATCCTGTGTCTTTGCCGTCTCCTCGTCATAACGCGCCCCCTTAGGCCGCATAAAGATGCCGTAGGCAACAATCAGGGCTATTGCCAAAAACAGCACCGCCCAAACAATTTTCCGTTTCCGCTTTTTCCGAGTCTGCATGGTGTTTCCTCCAGTTCAGTATTTCAGGATATAAAATATACCGTCTGTATGAACGAAACATTAAATACGGGCAAAAGGAAAAAGAAATTCTGATCAGGTCTTGCATGAGTTCATGTTTGTCTGAATCATACGCCTGGTTGGGCACCCTGTAGTGTAGCCTGAACAGCAAAAACAACCCCCGCTCCACTGTAGTCCGGAAGCGGGGGTATAGGACATTTGCTTACTTGCCTGTGACCCTTAGAAAGCGCAGGTACGCCTGCTCCCATGCGTCCTTGTCCCGGGGCTGGTAAGCCTTTGGCGCAAAGGAGGCCGATATCATGCTCCGGCCATGGGCAACATCCTCTATCGCGCCCAGGGCAATGAGCTGCACAATGGCGTTGCCCAATGCCGTGGCCTCCGAGGGGCCAGCCATCACGGGCATGTTCATGGCGTCGGCAGACATCTGCATTAAAAGAGATGCTTGGGTGCCTCCGCCTACCGCGTACAGCGTGCCGTACTTTTTGCCGGTGAGGCGGGAAATGGTCAGCGCGGTTGCCCTGTAGGTCATGGCCAGGCTTTCATAGATGCAGCGGACGATGCCGCCGCGGGTGTCCGGCACAGGCTGCCCCGTATTTTTCAGGTACCTGCAAATGCGCTCCGGCATATCCCCCGGCGCGAGAAAGCTAGGATCGTCCGGATCGATGAAGCAGGCAAAAGCCGGGGCCGCTTCCGCTTCCTGCGCCAATCCCCCGTAGGATACAGGCGCCAGTAAAGCCCAGTGGCGCCGGCATTCCTGCACGATCCACAGTCCCATGATGTTTTTCAAAAAGCGGGTGGTTTTGTTAACGCCGCCCTCATTGGTGAAGTTGCAGTCCCTGCTTTCGGCCGTTACCACAGGTGCATCCGTTTCCGTGCCCATCAGCGACCAGGTACCGCTGGACAGGAAGAGGAAATCCTTCTCCCGGGCCGGCACCGCGGCCACCGCGCTGGCGGTATCGTGGCAGGCGGTGTTGCAGACCATTACGGGCGGGAGGTTCAGTTCCCCGCACAATGTATCTGTCAGCATACCGCAGGGGGTTCCGGGCTGCACGATGGGCGGGAAAATTTTTGAGGGAATCGTGAGCTTATCGAAAATTTCCCGGGACCAGCAGCTCTCGCCGGCGGGCAAAAGCTCCGTGGTGGAGGCCATGGTGTATTCCGCTTGCCTGTTCCCCGTAAGGAAGTAGGCGATGAGGTTGGGCATGGGCAAAAGCGCCGCGGCGCTGGCAAGCGTGGCTTGGCGGTCCTTTTTCAGGGCGGCCAACTGAAAAACTGTGTTGAGGGCCATGTGCTGAATGCCGGTGATGGCGTAAAGCGCTCCCTTGGGAATGCGCTCAAATACCCACGGAACCGCGCTCTCCGTCCGCGCGTCCCGGTAGTGCACCGGGTTTTCCATCAAATAGCCCTGCGCGTCCAAAAGTCCGAAATCCACGCCCCATGTGTCGATGGCCACGCTTTCATACGGCCCGGCCTGATGCGCCTTTTGAAGCCCTATATAGATTTCCCGCATCAGCCTCGGAAAATCCCAGTACAGCGTACTGTGAAGCTGCACAGGCTCATTTTCGAAGCGGTGCACCTCCGTAAGGGAGATATGGCCGTTATCCAGCCGGGCCAGCATGGCACGGCCGGAGGACGCACCCAGATCAAAAGCCAGGACGGCACGGGCCATAAGCCACCCTCCTATTTGCGGAACTTCTCATAGCCGCCGTGGGGGCCGGTCAAGCCAAACTTCTTGCGCATGGAGAGGAGTTCGTCGATGCGGCTGCGGGGCAGCTCCACACCGCCGCCCAGGATGCGGGTATTCAGGCACAGCTTGGCGAACAGCTCCAGCGTCTCCATGCGGTAGTAGGCGGTCATCAGGTCCCCGCCCACGGTCAGCGCGCCATGGTTTTCCAGGAGAATGGCGTCATGGTCCGCGAGATAGGGCGAGACGGCGTCGGGGATCTCCTGGGTGGAGGGGCAGCCGTAAGGCGCGATGGGCACGGCGCCGATGGTCAATATGGCCTCCGGCATGGTGAACTCGTCCAGGGGAATATGGGCGATGGCAAAGGAGGTGGCCGCCGGGGGATGGGCGTGCACCACGGCGCCGATGTCTTTGCGGTCCCTGTAGCAGCCCATGTGCATGGGCAGCTCGCTGGAGGGGTTATACTTCGAGTCCTCCTGCTTTTCGCAGCGGCTGTTGATAAGCAGGATCATGTCCGGCGTCAAAAAGCCCTTGGATGTTCCGGTGGGCGTGGTCAAGAACAAATCGTCGCCAACCTTGACAGTAAAGTTGCCGTCATTGGCGGCTACCCAGCCCTGCTGCCACACCCTGTGGCCGATATCGCACATCATTTCCCGAAGGGATTGGAATTCCATAATACGCATCTCCTTGTATCAAGAACGCTTTGATAGTACGTTCTTTTCGTAATTTTTAATTTCCTGTATGTAGCCTGCGCCGGGGGGTGTATCCTCCCTGCGGCAAAGCTCCTCCCATACCGCGCCCCAGGGCAGGGCCAGTGCTTCCTGCGAAAGGGCCAGCCGCGCGGAATAATCGCCCGCCTGCTCCAGCTCCCGCAGCATTTCGATTGGCTCCAGCAGCGCCGCCAGTAATGCCTTGCGGGCGCTGCGCAGACCCGTAACCCAGGCCAGGATGCGGTTGACGGAGGCGTCGAAGTAATCTGTGGCCAGATAGACACGGTTCAGCGCATCGGCCCGTACGATCTCCCGCATGATCTGCCTTGTTTCCTCGTCAAAGAGCACCACATGGTCGCTGTCCCAGCGCACCGGGCGGCTTACGTGCAAAAGCAGCTCCTTCATAAAACACAGCAAGGCCGGAATTTTTACCGCGACGCTCTCCGTGGGGTGATAGTGCCCGGCGTCGATGGTTAAAAGAAGGTTGGGCCGGGTGAGTACATAGCCCATGTAGAACTCGTGGGAGCCGGGGGTGTATGATTCCGCGCCGATGCCAAACAGCTTGCTCTCCACGGAATCCTTCACATTTTCATGGGCCGGCGCGTTTTGGAAGATTGCGTCCAGGCTTTCCATCAACCGCAGCCTTGGGGACAGGGCATCCACCGGGAGCTCCTTATCCCCGTCGGGAATCCAGTGGTTGACGATGCAAACCTTTCCCGTTTCCCGGGAAAAGTACGCGGCAATTTCCCGGACAGCCCTGGCGTGTGCAACCCAGAACTCCCTTACGCTTTTGTCGGGGTGGGTGAGGGTACCCCCTGCGCTTTTTTCATGGGAGAAGAACGTGGTGTTGAAATCCAGCCCCAGCTTCTTCTCCTTTGCCCACTGCCCCCAGGCGGCAAAATGGCGGGGCTGCAGTTGGTCCCGGTCCACCTTTTCAGCCGTATCCGGGTAGTTGGCGTGCAGGTTCACCTTGTGCACGCCGGGCAGCAGGGACAGGGCTTTTTCCATATCCATGCGCAATTCGTCAGGCGTGCGTGCGCGGCCGGGATAATTGCCCGTGGCGGCGATGCCGCCGGTCAGGCTCTTAATCCCCTCAAACCCCAAAACGTCATCGCCCTGCCAGCAGTGCATCGATATGGGTGTTTCCGCCGCCAGGCGGAGCGCCTTTTCCACATCCACCCCTAGGACGGCATACTGTTCCCGGGCTAGTTCGAAGGCTGTTGCTCCGGTATTCATGCGGTTCCTCCTTCTTGACAAGGATTGGCAGACTCATTATACTTGCGTTGCGCAATTCTGTCCATTATCCGAGGCAAAATCGCGTACAGATGCGCAAATGCGCAATTTGTATGAATAATCGATCAAGTTCGAAAGAGGTTTGATACATGCTGCCCTTTGAACGGCGGGAAAAGATCATGGAGCTTCTGGAAACGGAGAAGACCGTTACGGTGGAGGGCCTGGCGGCCAGGCTGTATGTCAGCTGCGCGACGCTCCGGCGTGATCTTCAGTTGATGGAGGAGGAGGGGCGCATCCGCAGAACGCGGGGCGGAGCGGTGCTGCCTGCGCAGCGTTTTCAGGATATCCCCCTGCTTGCCAGGCGGCAGGAGCGGATGCTGGAAAAGCAGGCAATCGCCCAGGCGGCAGCCCGTTTCTTTTCCCCTGGGGATACGCTTATTCTCGATGCCAGCACCTCGGCGCTTTCGCTCAGCGAGCATCTCAAGTCCATGGAATCGCTGACGGTCATCACCAGCGGACTTCTTACAGCCCAGGCGTTTTCCGTGCCGGGGCGGCAGGTGTTGTGCACCGGCGGCATCCTTCGGGAAAATTCCGCGTCCCTGGCGGGCGAGGATGCATTATCCTTCCTCCATAGACATCATGGCACATGGACTGTTTTTTCCTGCAGGGGGCTGACGGAGACCGGCATTTGGGAAAGCGCGCCGGAGGAGGCGGCCGTCAAGCGGTGTATGATGGAGGCAGGGGAAAGGCACATGCTTTTGTGTGACAGCGCGAAGCTGAACAGGTATTTTCTATGCCGGTCGGGAGAGTTGAGAAGCCTTGATGTGCTGGTCACGGATAAAATGCCGGAAGGGCCGCTGCTTGCGGCGCTGCAAACGGCGAATGTTCGGATTGTTGTTGCTTGACCGTAAGCCCGCCGCGAAGGCGGGTTTATTTAGCCTTTCATTATACATTTGTATTGTGCAACACGTATACCACATGGAAAGAAGGTTGTCCATCTCTATGAAAAGCTAACGATAATTAAATAGAAAACAATAATGTTCGGAAATTCTATTGACAAACCGCATATTATACTCTACTATATAAAAATAGTTCGGAAAGGAAGTGGCGATGATGGCACAGCTTCGTAAGGGGATGGACGCCCTTGTGAAGCGTGCGGGCCTTTCCGAAAGAGACTGGGATTTTGCATAAGCGTCTGGGTGCAGCGGCTTACTATTTGAGCCGGTGCGTTTTTGTTTATCGGGATAAGCTTATATAAGGAGGCAGCATATGAAAAAGGTAGCCGTGATCATGGGGAGCGACAGCGATCTGCCGGTGCTCAAGGATGCGTTTGATAAACTGAAGGGGCTGGGTATCCCGTATGAAGCCCATGTTTTTTCCGCCCACCGCACCCCTTTTGAGGCGGCGGCCTTTGCCAGGGATGCCAGGAAGAACGATTTCGGCGTGATCATCGCCGCGGCGGGGAAGGCCGCCCATCTGGCCGGCGCGCTGGCCGCGCAGACAACGCTGCCGGTAATCGGCATCCCTATCAAATCCTCGCTGGACGGGCTGGACGCACTATTGTCCACCGTGCAGATGCCCACGGGTATCCCCGTGGCCACCGTGGCTATCGACGGCGCCGGGAACGCTGCGCTCCTGGCAGCACAAATTCTTTCCGTGAGCGAGGAAGGCCTGGCTGTTCGCCTAAGCAGCATGCGCGACGCCATGCGGCAGGCTGTATTGGAAAAAGACAAAAGCCTGAATGTGTGATAGGGAGGAAATGACGATGACAAAGCTGGAGCAGGTATACGAGGGCAAGGCCAAGAAGGTGTTCCGCACCGACGATTCCGAAATTTATCTCGTGGATTACAAAGACGACGCCACCGCCTTCAACGGCCTGAAAAAAGGCTCCATCGCCGGCAAGGGCGCCATCAACAACCGCGTCACAAACCATTTGATGAAGCTGCTGGAAAAGCAGGGCATCCCCACCCATTTCGTGGCCGAATTGTCCCCCCGTGAAACACTGGTAAAGAAGGTCACCATCGTCCCCCTGGAAGTGATCGTGCGCAATATCGCCGCGGGTTCGCTTTCCAAGCGCCTGGGCCTGCCGGAGGGCACGAAGCTTTTAAAGACTGTTTTGGAGTATTGCTATAAGGACGACGCGCTGGGCGATCCCATGGTGAACGAATACCACATTGCCGCCATGGGCTGGGCTACGGAGGAAGAGGTGGCGCTGATCGCCGCCTATTCCCTGAAGGTCAACGATATCCTGTCCGCGTATTTAAAGGACCTGAACATCGAACTGATCGATTTCAAGCTGGAATTTGGTAAAACCTCCTCCGGGGAAATCGTGCTGGCGGATGAAATTTCTCCGGATACATGCCGCTTCTGGGATACCCTCACCCATGAAAAGCTGGACAAGGACCGCTTCCGCCGGGATATGGGCGGTGTGGAAGACGCGTATCAGGAGATTTTGAAGCGCCTTTTGGGGGAGTAAATGAATAAGTTTTCTTTGGGCGATAAAGTGCATGAGGAGTGCGGCGTGTTCGGCATCTGGCGCAGTGACGGCGCGGGCGTGGTGTCTTCCGCCTACCACGCGCTCTACGCCTTGCAGCACAGGGGCCAGGAAAGCTGCGGCATCGCCGTGAACAGCGGCGGCGTCATCACCTGCCATAAGGATGTGGGGCTGGTGAACGACGTCTTTACCAAAGAGGTGCTGCAGGGCATGAAGGATGGTCAGGCGGCGGTGGGCCACTGCCGCTATGCCACCACCGGCAGCCATAACAGGGGGAATGCCCAGCCGCTGCTCATCAACCATTTGAAGGGCGGTATGGCCCTTTGCCACAACGGCAACCTCACCAACGCCTCGGAGCTGCGGGAGCTGCTGGAGGAGCGCGGCGCTATCTTCCATACCACCTCCGACACAGAGGTCATTGCCTATACCATCACCCAGGAGCGGTTAACCGCGCCTTCCATTGAAGATGCGGTCATGAAGGCCATGGAGCACATTCACGGCGCCTATTCCATTGTGCTCATGAGCCCGCAAAAGGTGATCGCCGCCCGGGATCCCATGGGCTTTCGGCCGCTGTGCGTCGGCAGGATCGGTGACTCGGCGTATGTTTTCGCCAGCGAATCCTGCGCGCTGGACGCCATCGGCGCGGAGTTCGTGCGCGATGTGCTGCCCGGGGAAATCGTGGTGGCGGGGGAGCAGGGCCTTGTAAGCATTCCCCCCAAAGAAAAAGGCAAGCGGAGCCTTTGTGTATTTGAATTCATCTATTTTTCCCGGCCCGATTCTGTCATCGAGGGTTCCAGTGTGCATGTAGCCCGGCTCCGCGCCGGCGCTTTTTTGGCCCTGGAGCATCCCGTCCAGGCAGATGTGGTTGTGGGCGTGCCGGATTCAGGCATCGATGCCGCCATCGGCTACTCCCGCCAAAGCGGCATCCCCTACGGGCTGGGCTTTATCAAGAACAAGTACATCGGCCGCACCTTCATTCAGCCTGAGCAGACCCAAAGGCAAAATGCCGTACATATCAAACTCAATGTGATCACCTCCACCGTAAAGGGCAAGCGCGTGGTCCTGGTGGATGACTCCGTGGTCCGGGGCACCACCAGCGCCAGGATCGTAAAGCTTTTGCGCGACGCCGGGGCCACGGAGGTGCACCTTCGCTTGTCCGCACCTCCCTTCAAATATCCCTGCTATTTCGGCACGGACATCGATTCCACGGAAAATTTGCTGGCCCATAACCATACGGTGGAGCAGATGCGGGGCATTATCGGTGTGGACAGCCTGGGCTTTTTGAACACCGCTTTTTTGGACAAGCTGGCGGACCATGACTGCGGCGGCTTCTGCACCGCCTGTTTTACGGGGGATTATCCCGTTCCGCCGCCCAAAAGCACAAGAAAATCGCGCTTTGAGACACCTATCACCGACAAAGAGTAGCGGGAGGCAACAAAAATGAAAAGCGAGAGCGAGAGCTACAAGGCGGCGGGGGTAGACATCACCGCTGGCTATAAGGCTGTGGAGCTGATGAAAAGCCATGTAGCCCGCACCATGATCCCCGGCGTTTTAAGCGGTATCGGGGGCTTTGGCGGGTTGTTTGAGCTGAACACGGAGGTAATGCGCCGTCCCGTACTGGTTTCCGGCACCGACGGGGTGGGCACGAAGCTGAAAATCGCCTTTGTGATGGACAAGCATGACACCGTGGGCATCGACTGTGTGGCCATGTGTGTCAACGATGTCATTTGCTGCGGCGCCAGGCCCCTTTTCTTTCTGGATTATGTAGCCGTGGGCAAGAACCTGCCGGAGCGTGTGGCCGCCATCGTGGCCGGTGTGGCCGAAGGCTGCGTGCGTGCAGGCTGCGCGCTCATCGGCGGGGAAACGGCGGAAATGCCGGGCTTTTATCCGCAGGATGAATACGATCTTGCTGGGTTCTCTGTGGGCATAATCGATAAGGATCAAATCATCGACCATGAAAAAACGAAACCTGGAGATGTACTGATCGCTTTGCCCTCCTCCGGCGTGCATTCCAACGGCTTTTCCCTGGTGCGCAAGGTATTCAACGTGGAAAGCGACATTTTGCACAGGTATCAAACAGAGCTTCAAAAGTCCCTGGGCGAAGAGTTTTTAATGCCCACGAAAATCTATGTGAAGCCAGTGCTCGCGCTGCTCAAGGAAGTGGATGTACTGGGCATCTCCCACATTACCGGCGGCGGCTTTTACGAGAACATGCCAAGGGCATTGCCGCAGGGCCTTTGTGCCCGCATTGAAAAGGCCGCCGTCAAAACGCCGCCCATCTTTCCTATGATTGCCAAAGCCGGGAATGTACCGGAAAAGGATATGTTCAACACCTTCAATATGGGCGTGGGCATGTGCCTGACCGTTAAAAAAGTCCAGGCTGACAAAGCGCTCAATATTTTGCATGCGCAGGGCGAGGACGCATATATCATCGGCGAGGTAGTATCAGGAGAGGATGGCGTGCAGCTATGGTAAGGGTGGCTGTGCTGGTATCCGGCGGCGGCACCAACCTGCAGGCCATATTGGATGCGAAGGCAGCCGGGCGGATTCCTCACGGGGAAATCGTGCTGGTGGTATCCAGCCGCGTGGACGCATTGGCTATAGAGCGGGCAAGGATGGCAGGCATTCCGGCGCTGGTGGCGAAAAAAGAAAAGGGCGTCTCCTCCACTGCTTATGGGGAAATGCTGCTTTCCATCCTCCGCGAAAACAGCATTGATTTTGTAGTGCTGGCGGGATTCTTGAACATCGTGCCTGAAAACGTCATCGTTGCTTATGAACGCCGCATCATCAATGTACATCCCAGCCTCATCCCCTCCTTTTGCGGAGCAGGATACTACGGCCTTAAGGTGCATGAGGCGGCGCTTGCCTGCGGTGTGAAGGTCACAGGTGCTACCGTCCACTTCGTGAACGAAGTGCCGGATGGCGGGGAGATCATCGCTCAAAGGGCGGTGGAGGTTTCCCCCGAGGATACGCCGGAAACGCTGCAAAAGCGCGTGATGGTGGAGGCGGAATGGGTTCTTTTGCCCCGGGCGGTGGAGGATTGCTGCCGGGAGCTTTCTTTGTCCAGGAGGGTATATGGCGAAGTCGGCTGATTTGTTTCAAGTATTATCGGCAAATGCTTATCCGGGCCGCGGCATTCTGTTTGGGAGAATGAAAGAGCATGCGGTAATGGCTTATTTCATCATGGGCCGCAGTGAAAACAGCCGCAACCGTGTTTTTGTACAAGAGGACGGCGGCATCCGCACCGAGGCTTTCGATCCCGCCAGGCTGACCGACCCATCGCTGATTATTTACGCGCCGGTGAGGGTTTTTCATGATCAGACCATTGTCACCAACGGCGATCAAACCGACACGATCATGGCGTTCTTGCAATCCGGCAAAAGCTTTGAGGAAGCGCTCCGCACCCGCACCTTTGAGCCGGACGCACCGAACTTTACGCCCCGCATCAGCGGCCTGATTTCAGTCAAGGATGGACGTTGCTCCTACCGTCTCTCCATATTGAAAAGCGGCGGTGGCAATCCCGATTCCGTGCAGCGCGCCTTTTTCGAATATCCGGAGCCCGTCATGGGGGAAGGTCATTTGATACATACCTACCGCTGCGACGGAAGCCCCATCCCCTCCTTCGAGGGGGAGTCTGTATGCGTGAGGCTGCCGGATACGGACATTGAGGATTTTACACGGTCCCTGTGGGAAAGCTTGAATGAAAGCAATAAAGTATCGCTGTTTGTGCGATTTGTCCGCCTGGCAGACGGGGAAACAAGTACGAGGATCATCAACAAAAACGTAAAGTAAGCGAGGCGAAAGACGATGGCCGGGGAACTGGCACTGAAATACGGCTGCAATCCAAATCAAAAGCCCTCCCGCATATTTCTGCGGAATGGAGAGTTGCCCATACAGGTCTTAAATGGCAGGCCTGGCTATATCAACCTGCTGGATGCACTCAACGGCTGGCAGCTGGTACGTGAGCTGAAAACAGCCACCGGCCTACCCGCTGCGGCCTCCTTCAAGCATGTGAGCCCCGCCGGGGCGGCGGTGGGCCTTCCCCTTACCGACACGCTCAGGCAGATATATTTTACAGGCAATAAAACGCTTTCCCCCTTGGCTTGCGCTTATGCCAGGGCCAGGGGAGCCGACCGCATGTCCTCTTTCGGCGATTTCATTGCACTGTCCGACGTGTGCGATGTGGAAACGGCGCAACTAATCAAGCCCGAAGTTTCCGACGGTATCATTGCGCCTGGCTTCATGCCGGATGCGCTGGAGATATTAAAGCAAAAACGCCAGGGCTCCTACAACATCGTTCAGATTGATCCGGAGTACACGCCAAACCCCATCGAGCAAAAGGATGTATTCGGCGTTACCTTCGAGCAGGGCCGGAATGAACTGAAAATCGACGTGTCCCTTCTTCAAAATGTGGTGACTGCCAATAAGACCATACCTGTGGAGGCGCAAAGGGATCTGCTTATTTCCCTGATCACCCTCAAATACACCCAGTCGAATTCCGTATGTTATGTATCGGATGGGCAGGTCATCGGTGTAGGCGCCGGCCAGCAGTCCCGCATCCACTGCACGCGCCTGGCGGGCAATAAGGCGGACAACTGGTGGCTGAGGCAGCATCCCAAGGTACTGGCGCTGCCCTTTGCGCCTTCGCTGGGCCGCCCGGATAGGGACAATACCATCGACCTGTATATCTCCGATGATTGCGAAGACGTGCTGGGGGAGAACAGCTGGCGGCAGTTTTTCACCGCGCGTCCGGAACCTCTCACCCCTACGGAACGCCGCAACTGGTCGGACAAACTTGTGGGCGTATCCCTTGGCAGTGACGCCTTCTTTCCCTTCGGCGACAACATCCAAAGGGCGAGGCGCAGCGGCGTATCGTATGTAGCCCAGCCCGGCGGCTCGGTGAGGGATGATCAGGTGATCGCCACCTGTGATGCGTTCGGTATGGCCATGTGCTTTACGGGCATCCGCCTGTTCCACCACTGACGGGAGGGCTTGCCATGAAGCTGTTATTGGTGGGCGGCGGCGGCCGGGAGCATGCAATCTTGCAGAAGCTTCGGGAAAATCCTGAAGTGAAGGAAATCTATGTCCTCCCCGGCAATGGCGGCATGGAGGGGGAGGCTGTTTGCGTACCCGTCAAAGCCACCGATGTGCAGGCTGTAGCCGCCTTTGCCAAAGAAAAAGAGATCGACTTTGCTGTGGTGGCTCCCGATGATCCCCTATGCCTTGGCCTGGTGGACCTGCTGCAGGAAATGGGCATTCCCGCCTTCGGTCCGGACAAGAAAGCCGCCGTCATCGAAGGCAGCAAGGTATTCAGCAAAAGCCTTATGAAAAAGTACAATATCCCTACTGCTGCCTACGAAGCGTTTGACAACACGCAGGCGGCATTGGAATACCTGAACACCTGCAAATACCCCAGTGTTATCAAGGCCGATGGCCTGGCTCTGGGCAAGGGCGTATTGATTTGTGAGTCCATCGCGGATGCCCAAGAGGCCATCCGCAGCATCATGGAGGAGAAAATCTTCGGCTCGTCGGGAAGCCAGGTGGTTATAGAAGAATTCCTGACCGGTCCCGAGGTTTCCGTTTTGTGCTTTACCGACGGAAAAACCATCAAGCCCATGGTATCCTCCATGGACCACAAGCGCGCGCTGGATTTTGACCAGGGCCTCAACACCGGCGGCATGGGGGCCATCGCCCCCAACCCCTATTACACGGTTGAAATGTCGCAAAGGTGTATGCGAGAAATCTTCCTGCCCACCATTGAGGCCATGAATCAGGAAGACCGTACCTTCCGGGGCTGCCTGTACTTTGGCCTGATGCTGACATCTGATGGCCCCAAGGTCATCGAATACAACTGCCGTTTTGGCGATCCGGAAACGCAGGCGGTGCTGCCGCTTTTGCAAAGCGACTTATTGACCATCATGAAAGCCACCATAGACGAAACGCTGGATAAAACAGAAGTTTCCTTTTCACAAGGCGCATCCTGCTGCGTGGTTTTGGCCAGCGGCGGTTATCCCAAAGCCTACAAGACCGGAAAAGAAATTAAGAGCTTGGATAAGCAAAAGGAACCCAATGTGTACCACTTTCACGCAGGAACCAAGCGCCTTTTGGATGGCAAAATCGTCACCGCTGGCGGCCGGGTGCTGGGTGTCACAGCCACGGCGGAAACCCTGGAGGCAGCGGTAAACAAAGCCTATCATGCCTGCGAATCCATTTCCTTTGAGAGTATGCATATGCGCCATGATATCGGGCAGCGTGCCCTGAACGCTGTAAAACGGTAAAGGGGGAACCGGCATGCCTGTTTTTCGTTTGTTTGTGGAGAAAAAACAACCTTATGCCGTGGAAGCGGCCCAGCTTTTGCAGGAGATCCATGGGTTGATGGGGATACAAAGCGTGACGAGCCTTCGCCTGTTCAACCGCTATGACGTGGAGGGCATTGACGAATCGATATTTGAAACCTGCAAGCCCATCGTATTCTTCGAGCCGCAGCTGGATAACGCGTATGCCGAATTGCCCTTTCACGGCGTTGCAGTCTTTGCCGTGGAATCATTGCCGGGCCAGTTCGACCAGCGGGCCGATTCCTGCGCGGAATGCATCCAGCTCGTATCCCAGGGCGAGCGGCCCACGGTGCGCACCGCCAGGGTGTATCTCCTTGATGGAAATCCGTCGGAGGAGGAAATTCAGCGCATCAAGAAGTACGTGATCAATCCCGTGGAAAGCCGCGAAGCCTCCCTTCAAACTCGGGATACGCTGCACGTGGACTACCCCGAGCCGGAGGAGACGGAGGTACTTTACGGCTTTCGCAAGCTGGACAGGGACGCGGTGGGCGAATTCGTCCGCAAATACGGCCTGGCCATGGATGCGGACGACCTTCTTTTCTGCCAGGATTATTTTCTTTCGGAAAACAGGGACCCTAGCTTAACGGAAATCCGCATGATCGATACCTACTGGTCGGATCACTGCCGCCATACCACCTTTTTGACGGTATTGGACGAGGTGAATATCGAGCAGGAGCGGGTGGAAAAGGCTTTTCTGCGGTATTTGAAGCTTCGGGAAACGGTATACGAGGGGAAGGACAAGCCCATTACCCTCATGGACATCGCCACCATCGGGGCCAAGTACCTGAAAAAGCGGGGAAAGCTTCCCAACCTGGACGTATCCGAGGAAATCAACGCCTGCTCCATTGAGATTACCGTGGATGTGGACGGAAAGCCGGAACAATGGCTTTTGATGTTCAAGAATGAAACGCACAACCATCCCACAGAGATTGAGCCCTTCGGCGGCGCGGCCACCTGCATCGGCGGAGCCATCCGCGATCCCCTTTCCGGCCGCACGTATGTGTATCAGGCCATGCGGGTGACCGGTGCAGCAGACCCGCTTGTTCCGCTAAATGAGACGCTGCCGGGCAAGCTGCCCCAGCGCAAGCTGACAACCACCGCCGCGGCCGGCTACAGCTCCTACGGCAACCAGATCGGCTTGGCCACCGGCCTGGTGGATGAAATCTACCATCCCGGCTATGTGGCCAAGCGCATGGAGATTGGCGCAGTGCTGGGTGCCGCCCCCAAGGCCAACGTGCGCCGGGAAACACCGGCTCCCGGCGATATAGTGGTCCTTCTGGGCGGGCGCACCGGCCGGGATGGCTGCGGCGGGGCTACGGGCTCCTCCAAATCCCACAAGCTCACCAGCATCGAAACCTGCGGGGCAGAGGTGCAAAAGGGCAACGCGCCTACGGAAAGAAAGCTGCAAAGGCTGTTCCGCAACCCTGATGTCACTCGGCTGATCAAGCGCTGCAATGACTTTGGTGCCGGCGGTGTATCTGTGGCCATTGGCGAGCTAGCCGACGGCCTTCATATTGATCTGGATACCGTGCCCAAAAAGTACGAGGGCCTGAGCGGAACGGAGCTGGCTATCTCCGAAAGCCAGGAGCGTATGGCCGTGGTGCTTTCCCCGGAGGATGTAGAATCCTTCCTGATGGAAGCCCAAAAAGAAAACATAGAAGCAACCGTGGTGGCACAAATAAAGGAGCAAAAGCGCCTGACCATGGCCTTCAGGGGCAAGACCATTGTGGACTTGAGCCGGGATTTCTTGAATTCCAACGGCGCGCAAAAGCATGCCTCCGCCTGGGTAAAGCGGGGGGAGAACACCGCTCAAGCCGCAATTACAGGCTCTCTTCGGGACAAGTTGACCGTTCTCCTGGCCGACCTGAATGTTTGCGGCAAAAAAGGCCTGGTAGAACGGTTCGATGCCACCATCGGCGCCGGTACCGTAGTCATGCCTTTTGGGGGCAAGCGTCAATTAACGCCGATTCAAGCCATGGCCGCCAAAATTCCGCTGCAAGCAGGAACCACCAATGCCTGTTCCGGCATGGCATACGGGTTCAACCCCTATCTCATGGAGCAAAGCCCCTATGACGGGGCTTACCTGGCTGTGGCGGAAAGCGTTGCCAAGCTTGTGGCATCGGGCTTCTCCCGCAAGGATGCCTATTTGACCTTCCAGGAATATTTTGAGCGCCTTCATACAAAGCCCGAGCGCTGGGGCAAGCCCCTGGCGGCGCTTTTAGGCGCGCTGGACGCACAGTTGGATTTTGGAATCGCCGCCATCGGCGGCAAGGACAGCATGTCCGGCTCGTTTGAATACTTGGATGTGCCGCCCACGCTGGTTTCCTTTGCCGTAGCCCCCGGCAGGGCGGAACATGTGGTATCCCCCGAATTCAAGCAGCCGGGCCGCAAGGTTGTTCTGCTTTCATCCGATCCGCTTCATGATCCGGCCGGCTTTTTAAAGACGTTGGATACGGTGGAGATGCTGCGCAAAGAGAAAAAAGCCTGCTCCGCCTGGGCGGTGGGCTTTGGCGGCATTGCCGAAGGGCTTTGCAAAATGGCACTGGGTAATGGTATCGGCTTTGTATTAGATAAAAAGTTTGCAGGCGATCTTTTCTCCTTAAGGTACGGCAGCTTCCTTCTGGAGCTTACCGAGGATATGGAGATCGGGGAAACCCTGGGCTGCACGGCCCAGGAGTATGCCTTTGCCGCCTATGGTGAGACGGTGGACCTTGGCTTGGTGCAGGAAGTCTGGGAAAGCAAGCTGGAGAGCGTATTCCCTTACCGCGGCAAAGCAAAGGTTGACAAGCCGGAGGTTTTCTCCTATGCTGTGGAAGAGCGCGTATCCCCAAAGATTGGCTGCGCGCGCCCGCGGGCGTTTATTCCCGTTTTCCCCGGCACCAACTGTGAAGTGGATACCATGCGTGCCTTAGAGCGCGCCGGGGCCGACGCCGATGTATTTGTGCTCAATAATCTGACGCCTTCCGCCATCGGGGAAAGCCTTCTTCATGCCCAGAAGCGGATCGCCGAGTGCCAGATGATCGTGCTCCCCGGCGGTTTTTCCGCGGGCGACGAGCCGGATGGCTCCGGCAAGTTTATCACCGCCTTTTTCAGGAACCCCCGCATGAAGGACAGCGTCCATGACCTGCTATTCCGTCGGGACGGCCTGATGCTGGGCATCTGCAACGGCTTTCAGGCGCTGATCAAGCTGGGCCTTCTGCCCTTCGGCGAAATCATTGATACCGATGAAAGCTGCCCGACGCTTACCTATAACGTCATCGGCCGCCATCAGAGCAAGCTGGTGCACACCCGCGTCGCGTCCAACAAATCACCCTGGCTATCCAGATGCCAGGTGGGTGATATACACACCATTGCCGTTTCACACGGCGAAGGCCGATTTGTGGCTCCGGAGGCGTTGATTAGTAAGCTTGCTAAGGAAGGGCAGATCGCGGCCCAATACGTGGACCTTTCGGGGGAGCCCACCATGGCGCTGCCTTACAACCCCAACGGCTCCTATGCGGCCATCGAGGCCATCACCTCCCTGGATGGGCGGATACTGGGCAAGATGTGCCATACCGAACGCAGCGGGGAATACCTGTATAAGAATGTAGACGGAGACAAATACCAGCCTCTTTTCGAAGGCGGCGTAGACTATTTCAGATAATGGGGGTATATCTCTTGGATCATAGCGGATACGTGAGCCCCTTTTCCACCCGGTATGCCAGCCGGGAGATGCAGTATGTGTTTTCCGATGGCAATAAGTTCAGAACCTGGCGCAGGCTGTGGCTTTCCCTGGCCAAAGCGGAAAAGAAGATGGGGCTGAACATCACACAGGAGCAGATCGACGAGCTTGCTTCCCATTTGGAGGATATCAATTACGAAGATGCCCTCCGGCGGGAAAAGGAATGCCGCCACGATGTGATGAGCCATGTCTACGCCTACGGGCTTCAATGTCCCAAGGCCCAGGGGATCATCCACCTGGGTGCTACCTCCTGCTACGTGGGGGACAATACAGATATCATTGTCATGAAGCAGGGGCTTGCGATCATTCGCCGCAAGCTTTTAAACGTGCTGGCCCTGCTGGCCAAATTCGCCGATCAGTACAAAGCCCTGCCCGCCCTGGCCTATACACACCTGCAGCCCGCGCAATTGACCACCGTGGGCAAGCGGGCCACGCTGTGGATGAATGAGCTGCATATGGATTTTCTGGAAATCCAGCAGCGTATCGATAGCCTTGCCCTCCTGGGCAACAAGGGTACCACCGGCACCCAGGCCAGCTTTGTGGAGCTGTTTGACGGCGACGGAGAAAAGGTGAAGGCCCTGGAGGCGGAAATCGCCGCCGATATGGGTTTTTCCAAGGTCGTGCCCGTTTCCGGGCAGACCTATTCCCGCAAGGTGGATTACCAGGTGGTCAGCTCCCTGGCCGGCATCGGTCAAAGCGCCAGCAAGTTCTCCTATGACTTGCGGCTTTTGCAAGGCTTCAAGGAGATGGAGGAGCCATTTGAAACAAGCCAAATCGGTTCCTCCGCCATGCCTTACAAGCGCAATCCCATGCGGTCCGAGCGCATCACCGCCCTTTCCCGCTACGTGATGGTGGATGTGCTGAATGCCGCCTTCACCGCCGGAACCCAGTGGTTCGAGCGTACCCTGGACGACAGCGCCAACCGCCGCATCGCCGTGGCGGAGGCGTTCCTTGGCGTGGACGCCATCCTGAACATCCTGCTAAACGTATGCGACGGGCTGGTGGTGTATCCACAGGTCATCCGCCGCCGGGTGATGGAGGAGCTGCCCTTCATGGCCAGCGAAAACATACTCATGGACGCGGTCAAGCGCGGCGGCGACCGGCAGGAGTTGCATGAAAAGATACGCGTGCATGCCCAGGCCGCGGCGAAAGTAGTGAAGGAGCACGGCGGCAAAAACGACCTGCTGGAGCGTATCGCAAATGACGCAGCATTCGGCATCAGCATGGAGGACATGGAAAAGCTTCTCGACCCCGTGCTCTTCATTGGCCGCAGCCGGGAACAGGTGGAGGAGTACTTGAATGGGGTCATCGGACCCTTGCTTTTGGAATACAATGCCCAGGGCGAAACGTATGAACTGACTGTATAGAAGGGAGAAGCCAATATGCCGTTCATTGATGCCAAGGTAAGCGTTGCCGTCACACCCGTCCAGGAGGAAAGCGTAAAGCAGAAGCTGGGCAAGGCCATTTCCCTGATCCCAGGCAAGAGTGAGACCTGGCTCATGCTGAACATTCAGCCCGGCTGCCACCTCTACTTTCAGGGCACCAACAGCGAGCCGGCCGCCATGGTGGAGGTCAAGCTGTTCGGTTCCGCTTCCCCGGCAGCCTATGGGAAAATGACTGCGGAAGTAACCAAGATATTAAGCAGCGAGCTTGCAATCCCCGAAAACCGCGTCTTTGTCAAGTACGAGGAAGTGCAGCACTGGGGCTGGAACGGAAGCAACCTGTAATCATCATTGGAATGTGTGCCCCTTTCCGTCTGCGATGGCGGAAGGGGTGTCTTTTTTTATGGAAATCTGGCGGGCGCAGGCCGTATTGTGGTACAATAAATCATTCCACAGCAAAGGAAACGCCTTGTGTATGCATGTTTTGCCGCCTGATGTACCTCAGGACCTGGATTCCTCCGCCGACCTTTTGGACAAGCTGAACAGGGACGAGCGTGTGGAGGAATGCGTCTTTACCGGCCAGAGTTTTGCCGGGGAGGATGTGAAGGGCCTGGATGTGCATAGATGCAGGTTTGTAAAATGCGACTTTTCGGAATGCAGTATGGAAATGGCCGGCTTTCGGGACACGGTGTTTGAAGCATGCGACTTTTCCAACTGTGATTTTTCAAAGGCTGCCTTTCAAAAAACGCTGTTTCAGGGCTGCAAGCTGATGGGAGCGGATTTTATAGACGTCTCCCTGCGCCATGTACGCTTTTTGGATGTAAGCGGCGGTTATGTGAACTTTGCCGACAGCAAACTCCAGGATGTCATTTTTGAAAAATCGAAGCTTCCAAACGCCGCCTTTTCCAGGTGCAAACTGAGCGCTTCCTTTGACGCTTGCGAACTGACGCAATCTCTTTTCCAGCAGACGCCTTTAAAGGATATTGATCTGCGCACATGCGGCCTGCAGGGGCTGCAGGTGTCGCTCCCTGATTTGAAGGGTGCCATTGTTACCACCCTGCAGGCCGCCGATCTGGCCGTGCTGCTGGGGCTTGTCGTAAAAGAACGGGACGAATGACATAGGAGGTACCACCATGCTGAAAATCGGCTGCCACCTGTCGGCTTCCAAGGGCTATTTGCACATGGGGCAGGAGGCGGTGCAAATCGATGCCGACACTTTCCAGTTTTTTACCCGCAATCCGCGGGGCGGCGCGGCCAAGGAGATCGATCCCAAGGATGTGGCCGCATTCCTCGAACTCTACCGGGCACACAATATGTGCAGCATACTGGCCCATGCGCCGTATACGCTCAACGCCTGCGCCGCTACGGATTCCATACGGGAATTTGCCAGGAACACCATGGCGGACGATATGCGCCGCATGGAGTTTACCCCCGGCAGTATGTACAATTTTCACCCCGGCAGCCATGTGCAGCAAGGCGTAGAGGAAGGCATCCGCCTGATTTCGGAGCTGCTCAATGAAATTCTCTGGCCGGAGATGACCACCCTGGTGCTGCTGGAGACCATGTCCGGCAAGGGCAGCGAGGTGGGCGGCACCTTTGAGGAAATAAGAGAAATCATTGACCGGGTCAACCTGAAGGATAAGTTAGGGGTATGCCTGGACACCTGCCACGTGCATGACGCGGGATATGATGTGATCAACGATCTGGACGGGGTGCTTGAAAAGTTTGACAAGGTGATAGGTATTGACCGCTTGAAGGCCATCCACATCAACGATACCAAGAATCCCTTTGGCAGCCACAAGGACAGGCATGAAAAGATCGGGGAGGGGTATCTGGGCCTGGATGCCCTCACCAGGGTCATCAACCATCCGGTCCTTAAGAATCTGCCCTTCTACCTGGAAACGCCCAACGAAGTGGAAGGCTATCAAAAGGAAATCGCGCTCTTGCGCAGCGTATACAGGGATTAACCGCAAAGGAAGGCCCGCATGTTCAAACGCAAGGATTGGCTGATCATCGTTGTCGCGCTTTTGATGGCGCTAGGGTTATTCGTCCTCACCAGAAGCGGTATCCGTTTAGGCGTTCCGGGGAAGAACGACCCCTTGCGTATACTGACGGAGCTGCCCTCGCCCACAGCGCAAAACGGACAGGAAACTGCCGTGCAAGCAGAGCCCATTGCTTTGCTTGTTTTGACGGTGGGGGATACGCGTTACAGCCCGCTGCCCATCCATAAGGAAACCTCTTACCGGTTGCACCAGTCAAATGGCAGAGACAATGTCATTCATGTTGCACCGGACAGTATCTTTATGGAAAGCGCCAATTGTGACAATCAGGATTGCATCAAGCAGGGTACGGTGAATCTTGATAACCGCGATACGCGCGTTTTGAACAATATGATTATCTGCCTTCCCAACCAGGTGGTTCTGGAGCTTATTACACCCGAGGAAGCAGGGGAGCAACCGCAGTGAGAAAAAAAACGGAACGCCTGGCCTTGATGGCCGTCCTTCTGGCACTGATGCTGGTACTGGGTTATGTTGAGTCGCTGATTCCCCTTGGCGTGGGGATTCCCGGCATCAAGCTGGGCCTGGCCAACGGTGTGCTGCTGTTCGCGCTGTACATGCTCGGCACAAAGGAAGCCCTTGTTTTGATGGTACTCAAGGTCATGGTTCCATTGCTGTACATCCCCAGTTACCTTCAAACCATCATGTACAGCGCAGCCGGTTCGGTTTTGAGCATGGCGTCCATGCTGCTGGTAAAGCGAATCAAGGATATCAGCATCCTGGGGGTAAGCATTACCGGTGCCGCCATGCACAACGTGGGGCAGGTGTTGATGGCAATGCTGGTTTTGCAGACAACTTCCCTCATGTATTATCTTTCGGTGCTGCTGGTGGTTGGCGTCGTTACGGGCATATTGACAGGCACCGCCGCGAAGCTGGTTATGCAGTCGCTGAAAAAGCCCGGCAGGCGGCCGGGCTGATAAGGATCCATTGCTGTATCATAGGAAACACTGGTTTTTCTTTCCCTGGTGGTTTATCCTGCAAGACAAGAAAAACATATAGGTATGTTTCCCGCGGCTGCACGGCCGCAGACCACGCAAGAGCGGGCCGCAAAGCAGATATTACCCGCCATGAGCAGTGCGCTGCCCCCTAATCCTGCCGGACCGGCCAGGACACATCATACCATGTCAGAACATGCTTTCCATATAAAAAAGCGCCTGCCCGAAGGCAAGCGCTTTTTCTATGTAGTGGAATTACTGGGCAGCCTTGGCGGCGGCGATCAGAGCCTGGATGTAGCCCAGGGTGTCGGTCAGGGTGCTGCCGGAAACGGTGTCCATGATGATGGGCTTCTTGTCGGCTTCTTCTTTGCCTTCCAGCTTGGCGGCGAATTCGGCGGCGAAGGCTTCCAGTTCAGCAACGGTCTTGCCGGTAACGAAAGCTTCGATAGCCTGGTAGGAGGTCAGCAGGGGCTGGGTAGCGCCGCCCTTGGTGGCCATGTTTCCGCTGTAGGTTTCAGAGTTTACACGCTTGGAAACCAGAACAAATCCATCGGCATTTTTGAAGGTGTCGGGATTCGGAACGGGGTTGGTGTAAACAGCGGGATCTACGAACTGGAATTCATCAATCAGGGCATCCACGATCTTGTCGCCATCGACGATAACGGTGGCTACGCAGAAAGCCTTGGTTCCATGGGCAGCGAACTGCACCTGTCCAAGCTTGGGTTCGGCCGAGGCAAACGCGGTAAAGGCAAGAATGGTGACCATGGCAACGACCAGGAGAAGGGCGATCTTGTTACGCATTGAGTATTCCTCCATACTGTATTATTGTCATGCGCCCATGACTTCCATGCGGATATATTCTAAAGGTTGCCCAAAGCTTTGTCAATAACTAAACAAAGATTTTGAAGATGTTTTAACAACAATTAAACAAATTCTTCAATATAAAATAAGAATGATTCTTTGCAGTATGCATAAATTCCCTATAATTAACCGGGCACAGGCATTGAAAATCTGCAAACATAATTGACAGTCAAAAAAAGCGCATGGTATAATGCCTCAGTACAGGATGTTGCATTCTCAGGGGATATGAGCAGCAATAATAAGGGAGAAAGCTTAGGCACGGTCGCATAAGCCCGGATGTGGTGCTGGTTTCGGCGCTGCTCTTTTTTGATGTTTGGGAAGGCTGTGCGTCACCTGTTGCCGCTCCCTGAAGGGACAAGCCCGTTTTCCTAGGCTTTTCCATCTTGCGGTAAGCAGTCTCTCAAAATGGTTGGTAATTTTTTATTATGGAATTTTTTTCATCAGAAATGACTGTTTATTGCCGCAGCGGGCTTTATGCAAAATATGGGTCCTTATCATGGGCAGATTGTGCAGGAGGGAATACAGTATGGAAAAGAAGGCGCCGAAGAAACCGCAGGGATGGCTGGTGCTGTTCCTTGTATCGTTGGTGGCGGCCCTGGCTTTGGCGGGAACCAATGAGTTGACAAAAGGCGCCATTGAGCAGCGCGGGCTGGAAGCATCCAACGCTGCCCGCAAGGCCGTTTTGGCCGATGCGGATACTTTCGAACCGCTTCAAGTGCAGGAAGGCAGCGGCGTGGACAACGGCTACCGCGGCTTAAAGGGCGGCCAGGCCGTCGGCTATGTGGCCCAATCCACGGTACAGGGCTACGGCGGGCCGATTGAAATTGTCGTGGGCATGGATCTCACCGGCAAGCTCACCGGCATTTCCGTAGGCGGCCCCAATTTCTCGGAAACGGCCGGCCTGGGTTCCAAAGCAAAGGAGCCCGGCTTTACAGATCAGTTCACGGGCCTGACTTTGCCTGCCAAGCTGCGGGATAACGTGGACGCCATTGCCGGCGCCACCATCACCTCCAACGCGGTGGTCCTGGGCGTCAACCAAGCGGGGACCTACATGGCCTCCGTGGCCGGCGTCAGCATTGAAGACAAATCGGCCGGCGAAGTCAAGGTGGAAGGCAATACCGTGACCGTAACGAAGGATGGCTTCGGCGGTCCCGTTGAAATCACCATCACCGTGGATGAAAGCGGCGTCATTACCGCCATGACCGTGGGCGGCGACCAGTTTAACGAAACACCCGGTTATGGGGCCAAGGCGAAGGAGCCTGCTTTCACCGATCAGTTCATCGGCAAGAGTGGAAAGCTCGCCCTGGGTGTGGATGTGGATGCCGTTTCCGGCGCTACCATCACCTCTACCGCAGTGGTGAGCGGCGTGAACGAAGCGCTGGCTGCTCTGCGCGGCGAAACGGTGGCTCCCCAGCCCAGTTCTGCCCCCGTGCCTACGGCATCGCCTGATGGGCGCACAGGCAAAGCAATCAAAGAAGGCTACGAAAGCCCCGTTGAGACGGTCATTACCCTGGATGATGCGGGCAAGATCATCGGTATCACGGTAGGGGAAAACTCCAGCTTTGATGAAACGCCTGGGCTTGGCGAAAAGGTGAAGGAAGACGCCTTCAAAGCCCAATTTATCGGCAAGACCGGGCCCTTCAAGCTGGGCGAGAACATCGACGCCGTTACCGGGGCCACCTATTCCTCCCAAGCTGTAGTGGATGCCGTGAATACGGTATTGGTAAACTTGAATGGTGAGCCGGCCGCCCCGACCTCCGCAGAAACGAAGCCTGCAGCCGCTGAGGGTAAATCATCCACCGTGACGGTAGACGGGTTTGCCGGCAAGGTCGATGTGACCGTAACCGTGGACGACAGCGGTGCTATCACCGCCCTTGCCGTGGGCGGGGACCAGTTTGCCGAAACGGACGGCCTTGGCGCCAAGGCAAAGGAAGAAAGCTTCACCTCCCAATTTATTGGGAAAAAGGGAAGCGTCACCCTGGGCACTGATGTGGACGCCATCGCCGGCGCTACCATTACCTCCGAGGCTGTTGTAGAAGGTGTCAACGAAGCGCTGGCCTCCTTGAGCGGCGCTCCCGAAGCGACTCCCGTCCCCACACCTGAAGCGACGCAGACTCCCGCCCCCGAAGCAACCGCCGCCCCGCAGGGCCGCACCGCAAGCGCCACCAAGGAAGGCTTTGAAAGCCCCATCGAAGTGGTGGTAACCGTGGATGAAGCAGGCAATATTCTTGTCGTAACGGTAGGGCAGAACTCCAGCTTTGCCGAGACCGAAGGCCTTGGCACCAAGGTAAGGGAAGAAGCGTTTACCTCCCAGTTCCTCGGCAAAACAGGCCCGTTTGAGTTGGGTAAGGATGTCGATGCTGTGGCAGGGGCGACTTACTCCTCCAAAGGCGCGGTAGACGCGCTGAACGAGGCGCTTGAAAGCTTACAGCCCGCCACCGATGTACGTACCGCCAGCGCCACCAAGGAAGGCTTTGAAAGCCCCATCGAGGTGGTAATCACCGTAGATGCCGCCGGCAATATCCTTTCCATGACGGTAGGCCAGAATAGCAGCTTTGCCGAGACAGAAGGCCTGGGCACCAAGGTGAAGGACGAGGCGTTCATTGCCCAGTTCATCGGCAAGACCGGCCCCTTTGAAATCGGCAGGAATGTGGATGCCGTGGCCGGGGCCACCTACTCTTCCAAGGGTGTGGTGGAAGCCGTGAATGCGGCCATCGAAAGCCTCCCGCCTGTGGGTGAAGCGGCTGCACAGGGCATTACCGCCAAAGCCACGAAGGAAGGCTTCGAAAGCCCCATTGAAGTAGTGATTACCGTGGACGAGTCCGGCAAGGTCCTGTCCATGACGGTGGGCCAAAACACGAGCTTTGCAGAAACAGAAGGCCTCGGCACCAAGGTGAAGGATGAAGCGTTCATTGCCCAGTTTATCGGCCAGACCGGCCCCTTTGAAATTGGCAGGAATGTGGACGCCGTGGCCGGAGCCACCTACTCCTCCAAAGCCGTGGTGGAAGCCGTGAATGCCGCGCTGGAATCGCTGAAAAAGTAACCGTTCGGCCGCGGAAGAATGCCTTCCGCGGCCTTTTTCTATCCTTGACAGCCTATGCTTATCAAGACCAAAAGGTTGTGAGACCATGTATGCTGATTTGAAATACGGTGATGGGACAATTCAACTGTGCCTTGACGGCGCGGCCTCTGTAACCTATCTTCAGGAGCAGCCGGCTCCCATCGTGAAAGACCTGGCTGCGGCTTTTCTGCGGGCTGTGACAGTGGATTGCATCGGGTCGCCGCCTTTAGTGGATGTAATTGCGCCAAAAGATAAGGTGACGGTGGTCATCAGCGATATCACCAGGTTCTGGATGCGCCAGGACAGGATCTGCCCGCTGCTGGCGGATTACCTGTGCAATGAGATAGGCGTGCCGGAAGAAAACATCGTATTCCTGGTGGCCTTGGGCACCCACAGGCCGCAGTCGGTACAGGAGCTTGAGACGATTGTATCGCCGCCGGTATACAGCCGCTTTCGGGTCGTAAACCACGACTGTGAAGGCGGACTGATCACTGTCGGAACAACATCCCGGGGAACAAAGGTCCGGGTAAATCCCCTGGCGGTGGGCAGAAAAGTCATACTCCTTGGCGGTACCGTACACCATTTGATGTCCGGTTTCGGCGGCGGCCGCAAGAGCATTCTCCCCGGCGTCAGCGGCGAGGATACGATTTTTCAAAACCACATCCATGCCCTGGACCCGGATGCGCAAAGGTCCAGTCCCAAGATCGGCATGGGCGTGCTTTCCGGAAACCCCGTTCATGAAGACATGGTGGAAGCGGCTGCGTTTGTAAACCCCGCTTTCGGCATCAACCTGGTGGTCAACAGCCGGCAGGAGCTGTGTGCGCTTTTCTGCGGCCATTGGCTGCATGCCTGGGAGGAAAGCTGCAAGAAGGTACAGGAGCTTTTCGGCCTGCCCATACCCCGTAAGGCCGATGTGGTCATCGCAAGCTGCGGCGGCTATCCCAAGGACATCAACCTGTACCAGTCCGTAAAGACACTGCTTAACGCCGCGCAGGCGCTGAAGGATGGGGGAACGCTCGTCTTCCTGGCGGAATGCCGGGAGGGCGGGGGAACGCCCGCGTTTTTCGATTGGATCAAACCGCTTTCGGAGGGCAGGCTGGATGCTTCTCTGCGGGCAGGTTTCACCATATCGGGATACATCTTCTACGCCGCCTGCGAAGCCATCGCAAAAACCCGGGTGCTGATGCTCACCAAGCTCCCGCCGGATGTGGTCGCGCCAATGGCCTTGGAGGCCTGCGGTGATATAGCCATGCTTCAGAGCCGTCTTGACCTTACGGGCAAGGATGTATATGTCATGCCCTATGGCGGCAGCATTGTACCGTATGTGGCGGGCATAAAGTGATTTTCTTTTTCCGATTGAAACCGTTGGTTTATTGACACACATCCGGCTTGTTGGTATCATGCAGGGGACAGCAAACGAAATATCGTTATTGGAGGGATACCGTCCGGAAGGGGCAGTTCGCTGGCCTTTCTGGAAATGAAAGAAAGCGCAGGCAGCCAACACAAGCATAAGGAAGCAAGGCTTGTTTTGTTGTGCCCGCGCGTTCTTTCCATGAGCGGTGTCCCTGATGTTTAAAAAGGGACGCCGCCTGCACGGGTCCCTTTTTCGTTTGCTGTCATACACCATAACAAATAACGGAGGAATCTATATGCTTACTTCAAATTGGATCAAGGAACTTGACCGCCCCATTCCATTTACTCCCGGGGCTGAACTTTGGAACGATCCCCATATCTCCGGGGAAATGCTCAAGGCGCATCTTTCGCCGGATACGGATGCCGCCAGCTACAAGCCGGAGACCATTGCCGCCATCTGCCGCCATCTCCCTGATGCCATGGGGCTGCGAAAAGCTGCGGCTATCGTGGACCTGGGGTGCGGGCCCGGGCTGTATGCCAGGGAGCTCACCGGGCTTGGCTTTTCCGTTACCGGCATTGACCGTTCGGAAAACTCCATCCGCTATGCCAGAGAGTTGAACGCCGGCCGGCAGGCCGCATTTGTGAACGCCAGCTACCTGCAGCCCTTCGGCACAAACTGCTATGATGCGGCCATTATGGTCTCCAAGGATTTCGGGGTGCTGCCACCTGAACTTCGCCGGACGTTATTGGGCAACGTCCACGAATCACTGAAGCCTGGCGGCTATTTCGCCTTGGACGTTCACAGCAGCAAGGATTTTCAAAGGCTGCAAAAAAGCGTCGCCCCGTATTGGGAAGCGGCGGAATCGGGCTTCTGGCGGCCTCACCCGTATATGGCGCTTTCGAAAACCTTCTTTTATCCCGAGATGTCGGTTGCATGTGACCTGCACGCGGTGCAGGACTTTGATTTCACTGTCTACCGCATATGGCAAACCTACTATACGCCCGAATCCATCAAAAATGAGCTGCAACTGAATGGCTTTGCCGTCCGGGCAGTGTGGGGGAGTCTCAAAGGCGATTCCCTGACGGAGGAATCCATGGTCCTGGGCATCCTGTGTCAAAAGGAGTAGATTACTTGTTCTTGTAGTAATAGACCGCCAGCTCCGTCCTGTTGCGCAGGGCCAGTTTTTCCAGCATCAGGCTGATGTAATTGCGCACCGTGCCCTCGCTTAAAAACAGCTCGGCGGCGATCTCCTTGTTGTTCTTACCCTCGGCTACCAGCGCCAGCACCTGTTCCTCTTTTTCGCTTAAGGGGATGGGTGCCGGCGCTTTTCTTGCTTGTCCCATCAGGTCCGGCAGCTTTTCCATAACAGGCTGGCCGAACACGTGCTGCCCTGCATAAACAGCCCCAATGGCCGGGGCGATGGATTCAAAGTCTTCCTTGAGCAGATACCCTTTCCCGCCGATCTTCAATGCCCGTATGATGTACTCGTTATCGGAGAACGTGGTCAGGAATAGGATTTTCGCCTCCGGATACAGGCGCAGTATCTCCTCCGCGGCGTCCAACCCAAGGGTCGCGCCCATGCGGATATCCATTAGCATTACGTCGGGCCTGTGCTGCTCGTACAGCCGCACCGCCGCCGGGCCATCGTGCCCCATTGCGGCCACTGTAATCTGCCCACCGGCCTCCAGCATGATCTTCAGGGAGGAGCAAACCAGCTTGTCATCGTCCACAATCACGATTTTCATGGATGTTCCTCCTTCGGTATCGAGATGAAGATGTGAAATCCCTTGTCCGTGGTCACCAGGATGCGGCCATTTAAGTCCGCCACCCTGCTGGCCATGTTCCGTATGCCGATGCCGCCCGACGATTCGGGGTGGTAGACGGCGTTTTTCCCGTTGTCCCGGATATCCAATTGATACAGCGCGGGATGCTCCCGTATGGTAACAGATACTTGTGTGGCGTTCGAGTGTTTGGCGATATTGGAGAGCGCTTCCTTCACCACCGCAGCGAAAGCGTACTTGATCCGCCTGTCGGGGTTCGTTTCCACATCATAATCCAGCGCGGCGCTGCAGAAGGTAAAGTTTCTGACCAATCCTGACAGCTCGTCCTGCAGGTCTACTGAATCGTCATGCAGCCCGTGCACACTCTGCCTAATGCTGTTCATTCCCTCCGAAAGCGTACCCTTTAAAGTGAGCAGCTGCTTACGCATACTTTCCGCTTGAGGGATGGCCAGCAGTGCGCCGATTTGCAGCATGGCGCTGGATAACAGATGCCCCACGTTGTCGTGAATTTCCCTTGCGATGCGGTTCCGCTCCTTGAGCATGGCGGTATGGACCTGCTCATCCTGGTGAAGGCGAAGCTCCCTGTTGGTGCTTTCCAGCCGCATGGACAGCTCCGCCGTGTTATCCCTTAACCGGTTGTGGTTTTCCATCAGGCGCTGGTATCTCACTGTTTTATACCTGGTGAGAAGGGCGAAAACAGAAAACAGCAGCAGCAAGGCCATAAGTTCCCATTTCAGAGCGGGGAAGGCTACAATAAGCGGCGGAGGAAGAAGCAACGCGAAAAAGATTTGTTTGGTAAGGAACAAATCGTATAAACAAAGAGGCATAAACAAAAGGAAGGATGGCTCCCATAAGCTTAGCAGGAGGATCAGGCAAAATCCGATTCCGCGAAGCCAGGGAGAGCTTTTGAAGCTGTTGGCGGCGCTGACCGCGACGGCTATAATAAAAGGTACGGCCAGCATGGGGTCAGCATTGTGCATCAGCCCCGCCGCAAGGCAGCATACAAGCAAAAAGCCCTTGTCCAACAGCTCGTGCACAGGCGTTCCCCCTTCCGCTTTTTCCATTTTACGCTAATTATTCAAGCCTTACAAGTAGGAAGAAGGCCGCGTTGTGCAGGTATACATTACCGCGCCATGATATATGTCAAAAAAGGAAGAAGCCGATTTTCCGAATATGACATTTGTCATGCCGTATTTGGCTGTTCCTCACTACCGTCACCTTATGAAAAAGGCTACAATGGTCACGAACAAGGAGGGGGAACAAAAATGGTAATTTCCATCAGCAATCTTGTCAAGCGATACGGCGATTTGATCGCCCTGGATCATTTCAACCTTCAGGTGGCGCAGGGGGAAATCTTTGGCCTGCTGGGACCCAACGGCTCCGGCAAGACCACCGCCATCAACTGCCTGCTTTCTCTTTTAAAATACGACAAGGGCGACATCCGCGTCTTTGGCAAGCCCATGACGCCGGATGCTTACGATATCAAGCGGGATATCGGCATCGTCATGCAGAATGTGGCGGTGTTCAACGAGCTGACCGTTCAGGAAAACATCGATTACTTCTGCGGCCTGTATGTAAAGGACAAGGCAAAGCGCGCCTCCCTGGTAGAGGAAGCCATCGAATTTGTCGGGTTGAAGGAATTCCGCAAATTCTTCCCCAAGAAATTAAGCGGCGGCCTTTTGCGCCGGCTGAACATCGCCTGCGGCATCGCCCACAAGCCGAAGCTCATCATTTTGGATGAGCCTACCGTCGCGGTCGACCCCCAGAGCCGCAATAGCATCCTGGAAGGCATACAGCGCCTGAACCGGGAAGGCGCCACCATCGTATACACCTCCCACTATATGGAGGAGGTGGAGCAGATCTGCTCCCGCATCGCCATCATGGACAAGGGCCAGGTCATTGCCCTGGGCACCAAGGAAGAGCTGAAGTCCATGATCAAGGTAGGGGAAAAGGTCACGGTGGAGGCGCTGGACCTGAGCCAGGCCGCCATGGATTGCATTCGCGCGCTGCCGGGCCTCAATACAGCCGAATATGACGGCCGTGAGCTCATTGTAAAATTCGTAAGCGGCAGCCGCAATCTGGTTCACCTGCTGGATTGTCTGAAAAACAACAACGTTTCCTTTGGCCAGGTATATTCCGTACTGCCCACCCTCAATGATGTTTTCCTGGAAATCACAGGAAAGCAGCTGCGGGATTAGGAGGGGATTCATTTGTTTCGCCATGTGTTTTTCTACCGGCTGAAATATCTTTTGCGCAACAGGGAAATGGTTTTCTGGACGCTGCTGTTTCCCATCCTGCTTTCCGTGTTCTTCAGCCTGGCGTTTGCCAACCTGTATACAGCCGAAGCGTTCCATCAGATCCCCATTGCCGTGGTGGACAATGATGCCTACCGCACGGATACAGTGTTCCGCACCGTACTTCGGGAGGCCTCCGCTGGGGAGGATGCGCTTTTCTCCGTTTCCGCGGTGAGCCTCGACAAGGCCCGCGAAATGCTTTCTTCCGGTTCCGTTGCCGGATATGTAGACCTGGAGGACGGATTGCACGCCACGGTTCAATCCTCAGGCCTGAACCAAACGATCCTGAAATCCTTCCTGGATGGGTATTTGCAGATGAGCCGCACGGCGGAAACGCTGCTATCGCAAAACCCGGCCGCTGCCTTCACCGGCCTGTTAAGCGACCTGAACGCTTCCAAAACCTTTACGAAACCGCTGGGCGGCATGCCCAAGCCGGAAACGCTGCTGGCGTACTTCTATGCGCTGCTGGCCATGACTTGCCTGTACGGCAGCTTCTTCGGTGCGCAGGAAGTCATGGATGTACAGGCAAACCTTTCGGCCCAGGGCGCCAGGATCAGCGTAGCACCGGTTCACAAGCTCAAGGTCTTCTTGTCCGGCCTGTCCGCCAGTTTGCTCATACAGTATACCGAGATGCTGATCGTAATCGCCTTCCTGCGCTTTGTACTGGGTGTTGAATTCGGCAGCCAGACAGGTTATGTGCTCATATTGAGCTTTGTGGGCAGTGTGATGGGCATCACCTTCGGCGCCGCGGTGGCGGCCATCGGCCGCAAAAGCGAAGGAGCCACCACAGGGATCCTCGTCTCCGTCAGCATGATTCTTTCCTTCTTCTCCGGGCTGATGTTTGTGGAGATGAAGTATCTCATAGCCAAGGCATTCCCCCCGGCTGCCTATCTCAACCCGGCTACGCTGGTAGCCGATGGCTTCTATGCCCTGTACTACTATGCGGACCATAGCCGGTTCTGGCTCAACGTTGGGCTTCTAGCCGCCTTCTCGGTTCTGTTCTGCCTGCTTATCTACCGTGCCATAAGGAGGCGCAAGTATGCAAGTCTTTAAGGTTTACTTCAAGGTCATCCGCAGCAACCGCGGACAGCTGATCATGTACATCATGATTTTTCTGCTGATGACTTTCCTGGTCTCTACCTTCTATACCAATGCAGCGCCGCAGACTGCCTCCTTTTCCGCAGTAAAGCCCAAGGTCGCCATCGTCAACGAGGATGAAATGAGCGCTCTGGTGACTGGCTTCACGGAGTATATGTCGGAGCAAACCGCCCTTCAGGCTATGGACGCCAAGGGCGATGAACTGCAGGATGCGCTTTTCTTCCACACGGTGGAATATGCCGTGAAGATTCCCAAAGGCTTTGCCCAGGCGTTTTTAAGCGGTGAAGATGTGAAACTGGAGACAGCCGGCACGCCCGATTCCTCCAACGCGGTGTTTTTGCAGACACTGGTGGACAAATACTTCAATACCGCCGCGCTGTATGTGAAATATGGCAAGGGGAACAACCAGGCAGAGCTTGCCCGGCTGGTCCGTGCCGACTTGAATCAGGCTGCGCCCGTGCGGGTGGAAAAAAGCGCGCCGGCGCGTCCGACAGAGGGTCAGTACCTATTTGTGTTCAACTATATGTCCTACACCTTGTTTGCCGTGCTGATCTTGGGCGTGACCACGTTCATGCTGTCGTTTAACCAGGCGGACCTAAAGCATCGGAATCTATGCGCGCCGCTCCCCACCCACAGCATGAATTTGCAGATGTTCCTGGCCAACCTGGTATTCGGCACGGTCTGCTGGGCGCTTATGTCCGGCCTGGGTGTCATCGTTCACGCCAGGGATATGCTGTCCCTCCAGGGGCTCTGGCTCTGCCTGAACGCCTTTGTGTTCACTGTCGCGTGCCTTGGCATCAGCTTTCTTCTGGGCACGCTGATCAAAAAGCGCAATGCCCAGGCCCCGCTGCAAAACACGCTTACACTGGCCTTCAGCTTCTTAAGCGGCGCGTTCGTGCCCCAGTTCATGCTGGGCAAAACGGTGCTTACCATCGCCAGCTTTACGCCCTCCTACTGGTATATCAAAAGCAACCATATCATCGCAGCCCTCCCCAGATTTTCCTTGAACGATGTCTCCCCGGTGCTATTTAACATGCTCATCGTGCTGGGCTTTGGCGCCGCTGCCCTTTTAACCGCCATGGCCATATCCAAAAAGCGGAGCACGGGCGGCCTTATATGAATGTTTGGGCAATGTTGGGCGCATGAAAAAACCTTCGCAAAAATTTGGTTTTTTCGCTTGACATATGCCGGGAAGCGTGTATAATATTCTTCGTCGGCAACGGAAACCACAAGCGCCGGCGATGCGCACCATTAGCTCAGTTGGTAGAGCACCTGACTCTTAATCAGGGTGTCTAGGGTTCGAGTCCCTAATGGTGTACCAGAGCGAAACCCCTTGAAAACATTATGTTTTCGAGGGGTTTTTATTTATGGAATGTAACCATTTTTGAGTGCTTTCAGAACCCTTGTGCAACTTTTGTGCAACTTTTTATTTAGCCCTTATTCCATGAACGGATTTTCGAATCTGAAAGTAAAGTTGTTTTTGCATAGGGAATGAATACATTTTCATTTCCGTATATTACGTGTAAAGCAAAACCCCTTGAAAAACATGCGTTTTCAAGGGGAAGTTCGTTAAGAGAGTATCGATTACCTGGCGATCATAAGCAATCTCTGATCCGTTTTTATCTTCTCTGTGATGTTGTCGATGGAATTTTTGACCTGTTCATGGTGTTGGCTTTGCAAGTGGGTGTAAATGTTTACCGTTGTCTGATAATCTGTATGTCCTACAATACGCATGGTAGTTACGGCGTCAAACCCGGAATGGTAGAGCATCGTTATGTAGTTGTGGCGGAAGATGTGCGCTGTAAGCGGGGTGGTCCACTTGGAACGAATGTCCCAAGCGCTGTCCCATTCATCCGGCTTTTTCTTGACTTAATTTGAATGCTTTCTTACTTTTGGGACTGCCAGGCCTGCGTCAACCATGAGGCGTAGCGGGTAGAAGTCAACAAGGCCCTGAAAGGTCAAAAGAACATTATGCCGGTGGTCGATCTGCTGCAAATGGCGAAGGGTGAGATTTTCTTCTTTACAGTTACTTCATCATTTGGTATATTTCAATGGAATATCCCTCGATAAACAGGAATTACCAATTAAAAGGAGGCGTACACAATTGCTTAAGAAGCAGGAAGCATATAGATGTTGGCTGCCTATCTCAAGAAAGGGATTATTAATCCTTTTGATAGTAATCGCTTTTGGATTTCTTCCGCACGCAGCAGTACATGCTGAACATTCAACGAGCGAAGGGATGATTGATGTGCACTTCACTGATTATGAAGAATTGTATTTCTCATTACTTGATATCACAGCCGGGCCGGGAGATGATATACAGTTTGATACGCTCCCGGAATCTGCTCAAGTAATGTATGTTGCAGCTATTTTAGACATGGAAGTACAAAATGGCGGACTCTGTCAATTCTTTGTTAATTGCGGTTCTTCCTATGCTACAAGAGTAATAGATAGCCTTCAAATGATTGGATTGGAGCCGATGGGGATTCTATACGAGTCATTTCTGTCAGATAATCAGATCGATCCGACTGACTTAAGCTCTTTCCAGACTGATACAATAGATGATTTCATCGCGCAGTATGAACGATATCCCTACGACAATTTTGACAATGCATATGTGGAACTGTGGGGAAAACTGGATTTTAATAATGTCATGCTGCGATATGCCAATGCTCATTCCGAAGCATTCATGCAGCCATAAGCGACAATTCCAATATGTCGATCAGATAATATAAGCATCAGCTAAAAAGGCTGGTGCTTTTTTGTACCTAATAATGGGGGTGAAGGTATGGCGCGTAAGGTTACAACGGTGCTTGCCCTGCGGAACAACTACACGGCGGTCATCAAAAAGGCCCGGCGTTACACCAGCGCCTTTGACAAGGATGTACAGAAAATGTCCGCCCGGCTGGATGCGGCCAGCAAGAAGAAGCATGACATTAAGGTGAAAAACAGCGCGGCCATGAAGGCCCTGAATGCTTTGGAGAAGAAAATTGCTCCGATGCGGAATGTTATGGTCAAGGTGGCCGCGCACATCGAACACTTCAAGCAACAGATCAAGCCGGTGACCGATGCTCTACGTGGATCCTGCAAAAGAAGAGTATTGGCTGTGGCGGTTCATGATTGATAAACGCTTCCAGCATCAGGGCTACGGAAAAGTAGCCCTGGGCAAGATCATTGCCTATTTCTCCTCCATCGGCGCAAAAAACATCAGGCTTTCCTTTGAACCGGAAAACCGCGTCGCCGAAAAGCTGTATGCCGGTATAGGCTTTTATAGAAACGGAGAAGAAAACGATGGGGAAATCGTTATGCAGCTTGATTTATAATCACATCAATACCATGGCGGCTGCGCGCTCCAATATATTTGAGAAGTCTTCAGTTCCATTAACCTCATGGATCAGTTTCGGTCTTTCCGGCATATCACAAGGTTCGGCAAGCGCAAGCTCGAACCTTTTCACATCGTGCCAGGCGCCAAGCTTGTATCCCACATGGTGAAAGACACCGATAGGCACAAAACCAAAGGCCTCATGCAGGCCCTCACTTTTCGCGTTGGGCAGCGCAACGCCGGCATAGACGTTGTAATAGCCCAGGAGCCTCACAATATCAAACAGTGCTGTATATAAGGCTGTGCCGATATGCTTCCCGTGATAACGTGGTTCTACATAAACAGATGAGTCTACCGACCATTGATAGGCTGCCCGGGCCTTGTGCATGGAGGCGTAGGCATACCCTACGATTACGCCTTCCATTTCACAAACCAGCCATGGCAGCTTTTCCAGAACGGTTTCCATGCGCCTTTTGAACTCGCCTTCCTCCGGAACCGAATATTCAAAAGAAACGGCCGTATGCTGCACAAAGGGTCCGTAAATTTTCAACAATCGTTCGCTGTCCTGCGCCGTGGCCAGCCGGATCAATGCGGTATGGCTCATGCTTCCACCTCCATTTTTTGCAAATTATATCCCCAGGCATCCTATAATGCAAGTGCAACTGTCTGCCCGAAATTGACAATTTTTTATCATTGATGTAAAATGGCCGCGGGATAATCAAAAATGTACAAAAGGAATGGAATCACTATATGAAAGTAAAAAACGCAATCGCTCTTGTTTTGATTGTGGTCATCGCCGCGGTGGTAATATGGATGGTGTCAATGGAGCAGAGACCTACCGGATTTTTGCTGGATGGGGGAAATCTGCAAATTCAGGGATCGTTCGGTGTAACGGTGCCGCTGAATGAGATCACCGGACTGGAGATGAAAGACGCGGTGCCCGCCATTGGCAAAAAGACCAACGGATCGGGTTTGGGCAGCAAATACAAGGGAGCTTTTGATCTGGCGGATGGTACAAAGGCACGTCTTTACGTTGATGCCTCCAAGCCTCCCTTCATTTCTTTTCAGCAAAACGGCACTGTTTTCTATATCAATGCCGGAACGCATGAAGAAACACAGGGGCTGTTTGATCAGTTGAAAGCGGCGCTGCAAAGCGTTGGGAAATAGATCAACTTGATGAATAAGGCGTGATAAGTCCGATTGGATTAGGCCTTTGGGGTTCTAGGTTTTTCGACAGGCTTTCATGAAGGGTATGGTTCGCCGCCCGGCATGGAAGCTTATTTTACGGTTTCTGATCATGCCAGGGAAAGAAACCCACATGAAAAACTTCACCATACTGCGGCAGCCATAAATAATTTTTTTGTCGAGTTAAAGAATACTATTTGCATATATGCAACCAAATGGGCAGGTGAATCGTCCTATGTTATGGAAATGTACATTTCTAGTTCTCATAATAACTGAGGTGTCCCAATGAAAAAACTTGTTGTTTGGATGATGGTGTGCGCGGTCCTTCTTACCAGCCTGTCGGCAATGGCGGAAAGCAACGGACAGCAAACACAGGAAACCAAGCCCACCCAGATGGTTTCACTCCAATACGGGGACAACGGGGATGCGGTGGCCCAGCTGCAGACGAGGCTCACCGAGCTTACATACTACAGCGGAAAAATCAGCGGAAATTACCGCGAGGGCACCCAGGCGGCCATCCGCGCATTCCAAGAAGACTTCGGTCTGGAATCAACGGGCATTGCCGATGTACAAACGCAGGAACTGCTTTATGCGGTTATGTACCGTCCCTTGGAAAAAGGTGACACCGGCGAAGAAGTGAAAACGCTTCAAACCCGGCTCACCGAGCTTGGTTATTACAATGGAAAAATCAGCGGCAAGTATCTGGAGGGCACGTATTATGCCATTCATTCCTTCCAGAACGCAAACGGGCTGGCCGTTACCGGCAAGGCCGATGTGAAGACGCTTGAGCTGTTGTACGATGCGGAAAAAGCGCTGCCCAAGCAGGCGGCCACGCCGACGCCGGCCCCGGCGCTCACACCAGCTCCCGACGCTGTAACGGCTGGTGTAGCTACGCCCGCTCCCTCCTTGCAGAACATAGAGTTCACCAAAAAGCTGCAGCGCGGTTCTACCGGCAGCAAGGTGAAGCAGCTTCAAACAAGGCTGGCGGAGCTTGGCTTCTATGCGGGCCCCATCTCCGGCAATTTCATGAATCAGACCAGGGACGCGGTAAACGCCTTCCAGCTGCATAACGCGCTGAAAGTGGATGGCATCGTCGGCAAGGAAACCTGGGATATGATCTTTAACAGCCAGGATGTGTCCAACGCTTCCGCCACGCCCAAGCCCACCCCCGTCCCCACGCCGGTCCCTTACGCCGTCACGGTGGACGTCACCAATCAGGTGGTCAACGTGTACGGACGCGATGCGAACGGCGATTTTACCGAGCTTGTGCGGCAGATGATCTGCTCCACAGGAACCAAGGCTTTCCCCAGCGATCTTGGCGACTGGACGCTGAACGGCAGAACCGCCCGCTGGGCCACCTTCCCCAAATGGGGCGGCGGCTGGGCGCAATACTGGACGCGTATCAACAGCGGAATCGCATTCCACTCCGTGATCTACAACTCCACCAATGTCATGGACCTGGCTACCGGTTCTTATTATGATCTGGGCTCCAGGGCCTCCCACGGCTGCATCCGCCTTCTGGTTCATGATGCGAAGTGGGTGTATGAAAACCTTGGCAAGGGTGTTGTAGTCACCGTCACCAACAAGCTGCCCTCCGACCCGGAACTGACGCAGTCTTTGAAGCCTGCCGCGCTGGACAAGAGCAGAATGCTGCCCAAGTCCACCCCGGCGCCCACGCCGCCTCCCGCTTACAGCAGCACGGAAAAGCCGCCAATGCCCTTCAGGACCCTGAAAAAGGGCGCCAAGGGTGAGGACGTGTACTGGCTGCAGATGAAGCTGAAGGAAATGGGTTATTACAACGGGACAGTCACCGGCGGCTATTATGGCGGCACAATCAACGCGGTGAAAGCGTTCCAGAAGGCCAACGGCCTGAAGGCTGACGGCATTGCCGGCGAAGCCACGCAAAAGGCAATCTATGCCGATGTGCTGGCAACGCCTGCCCCGGTGGCTACACCTGGGCCGACCGTAACAGCCGATCCTTACCTCGTGCCGACTGCTGCGCCATAACGGCGGACAATAAGCATAACCCCGGCGGAGATTCATCCTCCGCCGGGGTTTTATGTTGCGAACATACTGATTTGCCTGGATTGCCTTGCAAACATGGCTTTGTTGATATCGGGGAAGCGGCAGTGGAGATGAAGCCGTTCGCACTCTTTGTAAAAGACCTCACCCAGTTCCCTTGCCCGTGGGCTTGGGCACATGTAGTCCAGCCCAAAGGCCTTGGCATATCTCGCTTTTATGCCGGGGAAATCCCTGTCCAGCGCCTGATAAAAATACTCGCGGTTGCCGGTGCGCAGCGTCATGCCGAAATGACATACAATGAACTGGCCTCCGCATTCCTTTGTCCTGCGGAGGATGGCAAGTATATTTTCTTCCGTATCCGTTATAAAGGGAAGCACCGGATTGAGCCATACACCTGCAAAGATGCCGGCCCTGGACAGCGCTTCCAGTGCCTCAAAACGTTTGGAGGCGGGGGAGGAGGCGGGCTCAATTTTCATGCTGAGATCATCTTGCGCGCAGGTGATGGAAAAGCATGCCCTGACCGGGGCCCCCCGCTGTATGTCGTGAAGGATATCCGCATCCCTTGCGGCCAAGGCCGACTTGGTGGTGAAGCCCGCCCCAAAACCATACTGCCTCAATAGCATGAAGGCCCCGCGGGTGATTTCCATTTCCGCCTCAAACGGATTGTAAGGGTCGCTCATGGCCCCGGTGGAAACAAGGCCTGTCCTGCGTTTCAGGCGCAGCTCCTCCCGCAGCATGGAAAGGGCATCCGCCTTGACGCGAACCTGGTCAAATCTGTCCAGCTGATAGCAAACCGACCGGGAATCGCAATAGATGCAGCCATGGCTGCATCCCCTGTACAGGTTCAGGTTGTAGTCGCTGTGGAAAAAATCATCCGTCGCTTGAAGGGGCGTCAACAGCTGTCTGGCCTGCACCGTCTCCATGGCAACCCCTCCTTCAAAATCATTATAGAACATGTGTTCGCACGTGTCAACCTGGTAATCAAATGAACAAAGGCACCATACATATGAAAGGCGAACCATACCTGCCGCAAACGCCAAAAAGGCTGATAATGCCTGCCTTGCGGGCCGCTTGCGCAAAACCGGGCCGTATAATAAAGCCAAACAGGGCATCACGCGCACCGGCGGTATAGGTGTTGATTATTCCCAGGAATTCGGCGTATAATAGCAAAGCGGTTCCTACGCCGCAAAAAGGAGCAGGTGACTCTATGCAGACGCCCCACATCCGGGATTATCAAGGCAAGCGGGTGCACATGATCGGCATCGGCGGCTCCAGCATGTCCGGGCTCGCTCAGATGCTTGTGGAAAAAGGGTACATTGTCTCCGGCTCGGATAACGTGCACAGCCACAGCGTGGAAAAGCTGGAGGCCATTGGCATCCAGGTAGCCATAGGCCACAGGGCGGAGAATGTGCACGGCGCCGATGTGGCCGTGTATTCCGCCGCCATCCTGCCGGATAACCCGGAGAGGATGGAATTGAAGCGCCTGATGATCCCCAGCATGGAGCGGGCGGTTTTGCTGGGCCAGCTGATGGAGGGGTACGAAAAAGCGGTGGGCATCAGCGGCACCCACGGCAAGACCACCACCACCGCCATGCTTTCACAGATTTTAATGGAAGGCGGTCTGGACCCCACCATTCATATCGGCGGACGTCTGGATGCCGTGGGCGGCAGTACCCGCATCGGAAACGGGGATGCCTTCATCGCGGAAGCCTGCGAATTCAGCGGGAGCTTCCTGTCCATGCGGCCTACCATTGCGGTTGTTTTGAATATTGAGGAAGATCACCTGGATTATTACCGGGATATTGATGACATTCAGGATGCTTTCGGGAAATTTTTGTCCCTTCTGCCGGGGAATGGTCTAGCCATCGGCTGGGGCGATGATTTCCGGGTCGTCAAGCTGTTTGACAGCCTTTCCCAGGAAACGCAGACATATGGCTTGGGTGACGCAAACGACTGGCGGCCGGATCAGCTTCGTTATGATGCCCTGGGCCGCGGCGAGTTTGACCTGCTTTACAAGGGCAAGAAGCTTTGCCATGTGAACATGGCCGTACCGGGCGGTTTCAATGTGCTCAACGGCCTAGCGGCTTTGGCCTGCGCCTACCGCCTGGGGGCGGATATGGAAAAGGCGGCGGCTTCCCTGAACCGGTTTTCAGGTGCCCACCGCCGCTTTGAACTGACCGGTGTTGTGCAGGGCGTGAAGCTGTATCATGATTACGGCCACAACCCCACGGAAATGCGCAACGCCCTGTCCATCGCCAAGCTGCAGCCCCACAACCGCCTGTGGGCGGTGATGCAGCCGCATACCTACAGCCGGGTCAAACGCTTGTTCAACGATTACCTTACCTGCACAAGCGAGGCCGACATCACGCTGGTAACGGATATCTACGCAGCAAGGGAAAAGGACCCCGGCGACATCCACGCTTCCATGGTGGTCAGCGGCATGCGGGATCATGGGGTCGATGCCCACCTGACGCCCACCTTCAACGACACGGAGGCCTACCTTCGCGCCCACTGGCAGCCCGGCGACCTTGTGATTACCATGGGCTGCGGCAACATCAACCTGCTCAATGAGCAAATTGAGAAAAACGAGCGAAAAGGCTAACGTATCATTTCCAGAAGATGGAGCTTGTGTTTTCCGTGATCCCCGGCGGCGCTGTGCTGCCGGGGCTTTCATTTTGCGCGTCGGCGCCAAAGAGGAAGCCGAACATGTCATTCAAAATATTGCCTGTGGAAGGCGACCTGGCCTGGGCCACCTGCACGCTTTGAACGCCTTCCAGTACGATGCCGTTGATCAACAGCTCCGCGTGTACCGGGATCACACGGTAGGTGTAGGTAACGCCCGGCACCGCCTTTGTATCGGCATAGTACAGCGTTTCTCCGGCGGAGCCCCACAGCTCCGTCAGCACAAAGGACTCGCCCACGGCGTCGCGCTGGATCCGGTAGACGGCATAATCCGCCGGCTGTATTACAAGAAGCGGGTTGCCGCTTTCATTGTGGGTCACATAAAAGCTGTTGGGGGTCCGCGGCGGGTTCCAGATATCGCTTCGTTTGGTGGGATGGTTGGAGGCCGTGAACACCTCTTTAAACCGGTACGCCTTGGGGGTGATATCCACCGCCAGCATGGCCTCGCCCCGCCACTCCACCGACTTTTTATCCAGCTCCAGGGATACAATGCCGCCCGGCTTGTCAAACTGCGGTTTGGACCTCCCTTGATAAATCGCTCTGAAAAAGTTGCGGCTCAAGGTGGCGGTATTGTCACCGCCGGAAATGGTGCCGGATATGCGGTGCTTGCTGTCCGGATTGTCAAAGCCCATCCATACGGCGGTGGTGATCTCCGTATTGTATGCGGCCATCCATATATCCCGCGTGCCTCCGCCCTGCAAATTCACGGTTCCCGTCTTGCCGGCTACCGGCGTGCCCGCACCGGACAGCTTTGCGCCCGTACCTGCGGAGGTGACTGTTTCCAGGAGGTTTGTCATCAGGTAGGCGGTCTGTACCGACAGCACTCTTTGAGGGTTGGGCTGGTGCTGGTACACGACCTTGCCAGTGCTGTCCGTGATCTTTTCGATAAAGTATGGCGCGTTGTAGTAGCCCTGGTTGGCAAACGGCGCGTACGCCGCTGCCAGCTGCACCGGCGAAACGCCGTATGTGAGGGAGCCCAACGCCAGGGAAAGGTTCGCGTCCCGTTTATCCAGGGGGATGCCTGTCTTTGTCAGGTAATTGCGGGCCGCCTCAATACCGATTTGCTGCAACAGTGATACGGTGGATACGTTGAGGCTGTACTGCAGCGCGGTGCGCACGGTGACGCTGCCGTAATACGCGTCGCCGCTGTTGCGGGGCTTGTAGCCGCTGAAGTTGGTAGGCTCATCCTTCAATACGCTGGCGGTGGTATAGCCGAAGTTCTCCAGCGCCGGCGCGTACACGGCCAGCGGCTTGAGCGCCGAACCCGGCTGGCGCCGAAGCTGCGTGGCCCTGTTGAGGCCGCGGAGCACGGTATATTCCCGCCCGCCCACAATCGCCCTCACAGCCCCCGTTTTGATGTCCAGGCACGCCATGGCGCTTTGCACCTTGGTTCCATCGGAGGCATTGGCCGGGAAAATATTTTCTTTGTATTGCGCGTCAGCGATATCCTGAACCCTGGGGTCCAGGGTGGTATCTATGCGGTAGCCGCTGCCCAGCAGCGTCTCCGCCGACACATCCAACATATCCTCCGCTTCGCTGAGCACGGCGTCCACAAACCAGCCGTAAGCCGTTACGATGGGCTTGCCCTCCACCAGGTTGATATCCTCCGCAAGCGCAGCCTGGTGGGTTGCATCATCTATCATTCCGTTTTCCAGCATGGTATTCAATATGTAGCGCTGGCGGTTTTTGTTGTTCTCCGGATTCAGGGTGGGGGAATAGGTCGTGGTGGCCTTCAGTATGGCTGCCAGGCTGGCGGCCTGGGCTACCGTAAGGTCCTTGACATCCTTGTCAAAATACGTCCGGCTGGCTGCCTGCAAACCGTACGCGCCGTTGCCGAAATAAACGAAGTTCAGGTACATTTCAAAGATTTGATCCTTGGTGAACCGGTTTTCCAACTGCAGCGCAAGGTAGACCTCCTCCAGTTTGCGGGCAATGGTCTTCTTGGCGCTCAAATGGCTGAGCTTGATCAATTGCTGGCTGATGGTGCTGAAGCCTTCCGAAAAGCTCATGGTTTTCAGGTTGGCTACTGCCGCGCCGAAAAAGCGAACCAGGTCCACTCCGAAATGGTTGTAGAACCGCAAATCCTCCGCCGCCAAAAACGCTTGGCGAACATGCATCGGTACATCGGAAAGGGGTACGACGGTACGGTTCTCCTTGCCCTGTATCGCGGTTACAAAGCTGCCGCCGGCATCGTAGATGCTGCCCGTCTGCGCAATGGATGTGATTTTGTTCACGTCCAGCCTCTGCCAGTGCGGCACGTCAAAATAAAAGAACGCAAAGACCAGCAGCCCGACAAACAGCGACGCCAAAGCCAGCAGGATGTTCCGGAATATGTGGCGCTTTTTTTTGCCGCCGTTTTCCGAATGTTTTTCTTTTTTCATCCGCTTTTTGCCAACGGCAGCCGCAGCGTGATCCTCCGCGGCTGTTTCCTTTTTCCCGGGAGCAGCCGCCTGCTTTTCCTCCGGCGTGCCCACAACCGGCGCTGAAGGGGATTGCGCTTGCGCGTCAGTGTCTTTTTTCTTGCGGGGATGCATTTTTTTCTTCTCTTCCGCTTTCACCGAACAAGCCGCCTTTCACGTGCTGATGCCTGTGCATATCCTGCCCGTTCCAATAGAAATACACACTGGAAAATCAACGCCAGAATGTACCGTTTACAAGTATTAATTCATTCTGTATACTGTTGTCTGTACAAAATGATCAATAGAAAGAGGTGGGAAATGTGAAAAATAGGAGCAAAATTTCGATGTTGCTGTTTTCGGCGATACTCGCGACCGCGCTGGGGCTGTTTGCTTCGGAGCAGATGAAACGCCCGGCAGCCATCTCCTATCCCGCCTTCTTGGAACAGGTGGAGCAAGGAAAGGTCCGAACCGTCATTTTGAGCGATACGGCCGACATGACGGTAGTTTTGACCGACGGCTCCAAAGCACAGACACCCAATCCGCGGGATGACACGCTGAAAAGCACGCTGTTAAAATCCGGCATCGCGGTGGAGGAACAGTCCGCCGGCCAGCTGGGAACGGTGCTGGGCGCCGGGATGCTGGCGCTGGTATTGGTGGTCCTCATGCGGTCACGGACCAAAGGGGCCACCGGCCTTGCCAAATACGCCGCCATTGAGGAAAGCCGCGAAATCCCTTCCGTTACATTTAAAAATGTGGCGGCCAATGATGAAGCGCTGCGCAGCATGCGCGACCTGGTGGATTTCATCAAGACACCGGAGTACTTTGCCAAATACGGCGCCAGAATACCCCGCGGCGTGCTTCTGTACGGACCTCCGGGCACCGGCAAGACGCTGATGGCAAGAGCACTGGCCGGGGAAGCCGGCGTGCCCTTCTTCGCCGTCAGCGGCGCGGACTTTGTACAGGTATATGTAGGCGTGGGCGCTAGCCGCATCCGCACCCTGTTCCAAAAGGCGCGCAAGGCCGGGCGCGGCGTGATCTTCATTGATGAAATCGACGCTATCGGCAAAAAACGCGACAACGCCAATGACGAGCGGGAGCAGACGCTCAACGCGCTGCTGACCGAGATGTCCGGCTTTTCCAACAAGGAAGGCATCGTTGTGCTGGCGGCCACCAACCGTCCGGATACGCTGGATGAGGCGCTGCTTCGCGCCGGCCGTTTCGACCGGCAGATCGAGGTGCCCCTGCCCGGGCTCAGCGAACGGCTTCAAATTCTGAAGGTTCATGCCAAGGACAAGCCCATGGCGGAGGACGTATCCTTTCAGGATATCGCCGCGCAGACAGCCATGTTCTCCGGCGCCCGGCTGGAAAGCGTTTTAAACGAGGCGGCGATCCATGCCGCGCGCCGTCAGGCTGAAGCCATCTGCAAGGAAGACATCGATTATGCCTTCAACGCGGCGTTGGTGGGTGAGGAAAAGAACAATAAGGAAACTCAGGAGAAGGAGCGGAAGATTACAGCCGTTCATGAGGCGGGCCATGCCTTGGCCACATTGCTGCTCCTGCCCGAAAGCAAATTGAGCCGAGTCTCCATCATACCTTCCACAAAAGGCGCCGCCGGATACAGCATGTCCATCGCGCCGGAAAAGATGTTCCACACCCGCAATGAGCTTTTGAACCATATGGCGGTGGCGTTGGCCGGCCGGGCGGCGGAGGAAATTGCCTTCGGGCCGAATGATGTTACCACCGGTGCGGCCAATGACCTGCAAAAGGCGGCGGAAATCGCCGGCCGCATGGCATCGGAATGGGGCATGGGCCCGGATTCCGACAAACCCTTTGAAATGATGCTGGCCGGCAAGGATCAAAAACAATTGGGCGCGCTGAACCTCTTGGAGCAGGCATACCGCCTGGCGACAGACGTGCTGACAAAGAACAGGGAAGCATGGAACGGTATGTGGGAAAAGCTTCTGCAAAAAGAGGCGCTCACCGGGGCAGAAGCCGCGGCTTGCTTGAACGTGTAATTGCATCATGTGAAGTGTAACCCCCGGCATGGCCGGGGGTTACATGGCATATGGGTTCATGAAAAAGACGGCGTTACTTCTTGTAGCAATCCTCTTCGCAATAGGTCCAGAAAAGCTCGCCGCATTCGCTGCAAAGGTAGTAATAGTAATCATTGCAGATCCATACCTTGCAGCAGCAGCACTTGCCGCAGCAGGGGCACTTGCGCCATACATAGCCGCAGAAGTGGCAAGCCTTGTCTTCGCAAACCTTGGGCGGGTAGCAAGGCTTCGGACAGCGTTTCTCATAATCGCAATGCTTGTCATGATCGCATTGCTTATCATAGTCATAGCGCTTGTCATGATCGCATTTCTTTTCATAGTCACAACGCTTTTCATGATCGCACTTGGCATAGCCGCCATAGGATTTTTCCTGTTCGTACTGCTTAGCGTAGCCGTTGCCTTTTTCATAGCCGCGCTGTTTACCCCAGTATTCGTTCACACTATTCACCTCATCAGTAGTTCCGTAATCTGAAATGGCAAGGCAGTCAACTACCTTCCAGTATCAGCATATTTTTTATTCGGCTAATGGTGTTTGGATTTTGAGAAATTCTTTGTTTATATATCGCCCGCCAGCAATAATTACGATGTCTGTTCGCCGGAAGGTGGAGAAAGAGTAAGAAAAGAGGGCACAGCTTTTTGGCTGTGCCCTCAACAAATATATAAAATTTTCTGCAGCCATGCTATCAAGGGCGGCGCTTCACAGTGATATTAGCCTGCCAGGACCGAGTCAATTTCCGCAAGCTCCTCGCAAGTAAAAGCCGCGTTTTCCATAGCTTGCAGATTCTCCTGAATCTGGCTTAAGCGGCTGGCTCCAATAATAAGCGATGTCATGACGGTATCACGCAGCGCCCAGGCAAGGGCCATCTGGGATAGCTTTTGACCACGTCGCCTTGCGATCTCATCCAGCTTTTTGGCCTTTTGAACCTTTTCTTCCGTGATGGTCTCCGGCTTCAAAAACACGCCGGAGGTGATTGCCCTGGAATCGGCGGGGATGCCGGCAAAATACCTGTCCGTCAGCAACCCCTGCGCCAGCGGGGAGAAGGCGATGCAGCCGATGCCTTCACTCCTCAGCACGTCAAACAGCCCTTCCGTTTCCCATACACGGTGAAGCATGGAATAGTGGGGCTGGTGGATCAGGCAATGGATGCCCATCTCCTTCAAAATGCGGCTGGCCTTTAACGTATCCTGTCCGTTGTAGTTGGAAAGCCCCACATACAGCGCCTTTCCCTGATGGACAAGGGTGGCCAGCGCGTCCATGGTCTCCTCCAGGGGTGTGTTGGGGTCGGGCCTGTGGTGGTAGAACAGATCCACATAATCAAGCCCCAGGCGCTTTAGGCTTTGGTCGCAGGAGGAGACAATGTACTTTTTGCTCCCCAAGTCGCCGTAGGGGCCGGGCCACATGTAGTATCCGGCCTTGGAGGAAATGAACAGCTCATCCCGGTAGGCGCCTAATTCCTTTTTCAGTATGCGGCCGAAGGTCTCCTCCGCGGAGCCGGGCGGAGGGCCGTAGTTGTTGGCCAGATCAAAATGGGTGATGCCCATATCGAAGCTGCCCAGCACCATTTCCCGCGCGTTTTCATAGGGCACTTTCCCGCCGAAATTGTGCCACAGGCCCAGGGACAGAAAGGGGAGCCGGATGCCGCTTGAACCGCAGCGGCGGTACTGCATGGCGGAATACCTTTGTTCGTTTGCGATATACGTAAGGGACACCTCCTTGTTGAATTTTTTACGGACAAAGGGCAGCGGTCGATAGCAAAAGTATAGCAGGATTTGGATATTGGAACAAGCGTGCGGCAAACGGCGTCGCAGTCATTTCATTCTGTTTGGAACACCTAAATTATTCCGGAACAGTTGAAATTGCCAATGGATGCACGTACAATGATTATACAAAGGAGAAACGGAAATGAAACAAAGGACGAAAAAAAGATTTATTGCATTTGGCATTGCCCTTGCCCTGATCTTTTCGTTTGCTTTTGCGGCCTTTTACCGGGGCCTTACCATAGCCCGGTATGAGGTGCAGTCCGCAAAGCTGAATGCGGGAGAAGCCATCCGGGCCGTTCTGCTCACCGATCTGCACAGCTATATCTATGAACCGGGCCAGGAGCCACTCATCCGCCGTGTGAAGGAGCTCAAGCCAGATATAATCTTCCTGTCCGGCGACATGGCGGACGACAGGAATCCATTTACGGGGATGGAGCTGCTGCTTGCGGGTATCGCCGGTATCGCGCCGTGTTATTATGTTACAGGCAGCCATGATTACTGGAGCGGAGACATCAAGAACATCAAAGCGGCTATCTCTGACTTTGGCGTCACCGTCCTTGCGGGACAAACAGCAGAGCTTACGCTGAAAGGGCAGCATCTGTTCATCTCCGGCATGGACGATCCTTCCATGGCCCCGGCCTCACCCGGCGAATGGGAGGATGACGCCTACCGCAGGGCGCTGCGCACCTTTGATTCTATCGACAGGAATGGGTATAACATACTCGTTGCCCATAGGCCGGATTTTATCATGGAGTATGGCGATTTGGGGTTTGATCTTGTGCTGTCAGGCCACACCCATGGCGGGCAGGTGCGCATCCCCTTTGTGCTCAACGGCCTGTATGCCCCCAATCAGGGTTATTTTCCAAAGTATGCGGGCGGCTTGTATGACGTAGACGGAACGAGCCTGCTTGTTAGCCGGGGTCTCTCGTACTATCCCGAGCTGCCCCGCATTTTCAATCCCCCGGAAATAGTATTGGTGGAACTGAAAGGAAAACAGGAGGGGGCGCAATGAGTAAGGTATGTGTTGTTACCGGCGGCGCGAACGGCATTGGCCGGTGCATCGTGGAGGAATTCGCAAAGCAGGGGTATGCAGTGGCCTTCTCGGATACGGACCGGGACCGCGGGGAAGAGCTCTCATTGAAACTGAAGGGGCAAGGTGTTCAAAGCCTTTTTTATTGCGGCGATATGGCGCAAAAGGACGCCCTTTTGTCCTTTGCCGATGCTGTAACGGACCGGTTCGGCACGGTGGACACGCTGATCAACAATGCCTGCGTTTCCAAAAAAGGCATCCTGTCCGGGTGCACGTACGAGGATTTTTCCTATGTCCTTTCCCTGGGTGTTACCGCCGCTTATATGCTGTGCAGCCTGCTTCTTCCCCGCATGCAAACAGGCGCGTCGGTGGTGAACATCGCCTCTACCAGGGCTTTCATGTCCCAGCCGGATACGGAGAGCTATACGGCCGCCAAGGGTGGAATCAGCGCGCTGACCCATGCGCTGGCGGTGAGCCTTGCGGGCAGGGTGCGGGTGAATGCCGTCAGCCCCGGCTGGATCGATACCGGGGAATACCAACGGCAAGGGCATCTGTCCCCCTATTCCGCGGGCGACCTGTTGCAGCATCCCAGCCGCCGTGTGGGCAGGCCGGAGGATATCGCGGCCATATGCCTGTTTCTGTGCGGCGAACAGGCCTCCTTCATCACCGGGCAAAACTTTGTGGTGGATGGGGGAATGACCGCCCAAATGATCTACCACAACGACCTGGGCTGGGAACTGAACACGCAAGGCGGGGAGGAAGCATGATGAACACCATCGGCTTTGGCATCATTGGCTGCGGCGATGTGACGGAGAAGAAAAGCGGTCCTGCTTTTCAAAAAATTGAAGGCGCAAGGCTTGCGGCCGTGATGCGCCGCGATCCTGAAAAGCTCAAAGATTATGCGTTGCGTCATGGGGTGGAAAAGTATTCCCCCAACTACCTGGATTTATTGACCGACCCGCAAATCGATGCCGTCTACATTGCCACGCCGCCCCATATGCATCATTTCTACACGCTGGAGGCCGCCCGGCACGGCAAGCATGTGTATGTGGAAAAACCCATGGCTACCACCGTCCAGGAGTGCCGTGAGATGATGGAAGCCTGCAAGGCAGGCGGCGTAAAGCTTTTTGTGGCCTATTACCGCCGGGGACAGGAGAAATTCAAAAGGATCAAGGACTTGCTGGATTCCGGCGCGATCGGCCAGGTCCTTTCTTTCCAGTACTGCTACGCCTGCCCCGCTCCCATATTCAACCAGGAGCGAGCATGGCTCCTTTCCAAAAAGGAAGCCGGCGGCGGCCTTTTGTATGATATCGGGTCCCATATGGTGGATACGCTCCGCTTTGTGCTGGGCGATGTGGCCCTGGCCTCCGGAATCTCCGCCAATGCCGGCGGTATCTATGATGTGAATGATGTGACCAGCGGGTTCCTCCGGTTTACATCAGGCGTACAGGGCGCGCTGCAGCTAAGCTTCCACGCGGCGGAGCACAGGGATGAAGCTGTCGTTTATGGAAGCACGGGCGTTTTGCGTTTTTCCATGATGGATATGGAGCCTGTTGTTTTGACAAGGGAAGGCAGGGAGGAACGCATTTCCTTTGCTGCTTTGGAGCATGTGCAAATGCCCTACATCCGCCATGTGGTGCGTGTGCTCCATGGTTTGGAGGAGGATGACACCACCGGCTTGAGCGGACTTATCACCCAGGAGATATTGGAAGCCTTTGAAGAAAGCCGCTCCATCCGGTTTCCGGTATGATCCACGGTCCTAATACATGGCGTTTTTGTACTGCACCGGGGTCATGCCCATGTATCTTTTGAATACCTGAATAAAGTGACTCTGGGAGCAGAATTGATAAAAGACCGCGATTTCCGACACGGTGCTTTGACTGTAGCGAAGAAAATGGCACGCTTCCTCGATGCGGCGCCGTTGAATATAGCTTGTGATGGATTCGTTCATCTCCTGCTTGAACCGGTTGGACAGATAATCGGGATGGACGTAAATGTGGCTGGCAATGAGGGGCACAGTCAGCTTTTCAGACAGATGATGGTCGATATAGGAGGCGGCGTTGCGGATCATGCTGGAGCGCGCCGCGACATGGCGGGAGGCGACCTGGTCGATGAACTTGAGCATCATCGTCTCTTCCAGCGTATCCAGCGAGCTCAGGCTTTGGGTTTCCTCTATGGATTGTATGAAAGCATCGGAGAGCGTGAAAGCCTCATCCGCCGGCACGCCGCCCTGTATGGCGGCCCTTGTGAACAGCGTGCAGCTGCAGATGAGGGAGTTTTTCAAAGAGCGCAGCGGGTCCTTGGCCAGCGTCGCGCGTTTCAAGCGATTGATTTCCGACAGGATTTTCAAGGCGTTTTCTCTGTCGCCCTGCTTGATAAGGTGCACTTCCTCCTGCTCCAGGAAATAGGGCGGGTGCTGGAACTGCGCCATTCTGTTTTCATATGTCTGCTCAAAATACGGCTTGTTCATATCCGGCATCAGGGCGGGGGAAGGGCCCGGCATCTTTTCCCCGCCGGAAAACAGCCTTTCCAGCAGCTTGCCCGCATAAAAATAATTGTCCTCTGACAATAGCGGCAGTGACTTCAAATGGGAGGAAAACACCTCCCTTTTGTTCAGGGGCAGTTTCAGCGTGCGTATCAGCCGCTGAATTTCCCCGTCGGTGGGCGTCATGATGACAAACGGGCCGCACAAAAGCAGCGTTCCGCTTTCCGTTTCAAAATAAATGAATTGCTCCTGATAAACGTTGCTCAGGTACTGCGCAGTCAAAGCCTGCTGCGGGCTGGGCATCAAAATGGCCAGGGGAGTTTTCCCCTCCATGAGCGCTGCGGCGTTTTTGATATCCTCCGGCAGCGAAAGAAGGCGGTTTTCGCCGTCATAGATCGCCATGGGAAGCCTTGTGGCGTGATGAAACAGCTTGGCTAGGTGTGAGATATCGGAAAGCAGCATATTCAACAACACTTCCGGTTTTCTGTTTGTTTCGCAAAACGATGTAGGAATTATAACATATACTGAGGATGTGTGATATACCTGGAAACAGAAAAAAAGTATAATCAAGCCAACGCCGCCGGTGCGAATCATATAAAATGCGCCGCCATCGTGACGATCATCCATGCTGTTTCCAGAATAAATTTGCGGCCGGCAGACCTGCCGGCGCGGTCAGGAATGAGAATCAATGCAATTCATGCGACATGGTTTGGATAAAAACGAAACGGCCCTGATGGAAACGCTGTTCCACACCGCAAACGGTTACATAGGCATCAGGAACAGCCCGGAGGAGGGAGCGCCGGAGGGCACCGCCTCCATCCGCGGAACATACATCAACGCTTATTACGATACGAAGGCCATATTATACGGGGAGAAGCTGTACGGCTTTCCCGAAACGCAGCAGACCATCGTCAATGTACCCGATGTTCAGACGGTGAAGCTGTATGCGGGGGACGAGGTCTTCGACCCCTATGCCGGCGGGCTTGTATCCCATGAAAGAGAACTGGATATGGCCGCGGGGGAGGCGGTGCGCCGTGTCCGCTGGCGCCTAAAAGAAGGCGGGGAGCTTCAAATCACCATTCGCCGCATGGCCTCCTTCACGCAAAAGGAACTGTTCCTTTTGCAGTATGAGGTGGAATCCCTGGATTACGAGGGGCTGCTGTCGTTTCTTTCCCTGCAGGACGCCAATGTGACCAACTACGCCGATCCAGGCGATCCCCGCGTCGCGGCCCATCCGCATGCCCACCTGCAGGCGGAAAAAGTCTGGTGCGAGGACGACGTATCCCTGATAGCATGCCGGACGAAAAGCTCGCACCTTTCCATGGTCTCGGCGGTCTACCATGATGTGACGGGGGATTTCGAAGCCTTCTGCGATACGCAATCCGCCTGCGTCAGCACGCGCTTTTCGGGAAGCATCGCGAAAGGCCAAAAGGTTGTGCTGTTGAAATGGTGCGTTTTTACCGACCAGCGCCGCCATGCTGACCCAGCGGCGGATGCCGCCGCCATCATGCGCTCTGTGCGCAGGGAAGGCCTCCCTGCTCTGCGTGACAAGCAAAGGGAATACCTAGCAGCCTTCTGGAAAAGCGCACGGGTAGAGATATTCGGGAACAGTCAACTGCAGCAGTGCGTGGATTACAGCCTGTACCAGCTTTTGCAGTCCGCCGGCCGGGACCGGGTATCCAACGTGGCCGCTAAGGGCCTCAGCGGGGAAGGCTATGAGGGTCATTATTTCTGGGATACGGAAATCTACATCTTTCCCTTTTTCCTGCTCACCGACAGAGAACTGGCCAGGCGGCTGCTTATGTACAGGTATGGCATACTGGACAGCGCCAGGGCTCACGCAAGGCTGATGGGCCACAAAAAAGGCGCGCTTTATCCGTGGCGTACCATCACAGGCCCGGAGTGCTCCGGATATTTTCCCTCCGGTTCCGCCCAGTACCATCTAAGCGGCGACGTGGCCCATTCCTTCATCCAATACTATCTGGCCACGGACGATGTACAGTTCATGGCGGAATTTGGGGCGGAGGTGCTGGTGGAGGTGGCCAGGCTGTGGCTGGATGCCGGCCACATGCAGGATGGTACCTTCCGTATCGATGCCGTGACTGGCCCGGACGAATACACCTGCATCGTGAATAACAACTATTACACAAACGCCGCCGCCAGGGAAAACCTGCTGTACGCGGCGGAAATATGTGAGCGCCTTCAAAACGAGGGGCTTTATCAGCCGCTTCAGGAAAAACTGTCCATCACCGATAAGGAGCTGGCCGAATTCTGGCACGCGGGGGAAAGCATGCACCTGCCTTATGATGAAAGCTTGGACATCCCCGCCCAGGACGATACCTTCCTTTCAAAAGAGATACTGGACCTTTCCCAAATCCCCAAGGATCATTTTCCTCTGCTTTTGCACTACCATCCCCTGTTTTTGTACCGCCATCAGGTGTGCAAGCAGGCGGATACGGTGCTGGCCCATTTCCTGTTCGAAGACCTTACGGATGAGCAGACCATGGCCCGCAGCTATGCCTATTACGAGAAGGTCACCACCCATGATTCCTCCCTGTCCGCATGCGTATTCTCCATCATGGCCTCCAGGCTGAACGACATGAAAAAGGCGGAGGAATACTTCTCAAGAACAGCCTTTATGGATATACACAACGAGCACGGCAACACCAAGGACGGGCTGCACACCGCCAACCTTGGCGGCACCTACCTTTCCATCGTCGCGGGGTTTGCCGGCCTGCGCATTAAAAAGGACGGCCTGACGCTCCGGCCGCGCATCCCCGCCGGCTGGCAGGGCTACCGTTTCCGCTTCCGGTACAGGGACAGCCTGCTGGAGTGCGCCGTGGAGCAGGGCCTTTGCCGCTTGACGCTCATGAAGGGGCCGGCCCTTACGGTTCATGTGCATGACCGGTTGATCCGGGTGGATGGCACGGCGGAGGCTGCGTTACAGTAAACATCATGTCATGCATACGGTTGACAGTACATATCCCCCGGCGTATGATGTCCGTGGAAGGATGATCTTTACAGGGGAGGGAGTATGCTCCATGTATGCTGACCTTCATTTACACTCCACCTATTCCGACGGAACGGATACGCCAAGGGACTTGTTCCGGCTGGCGCAGGAGAACGGTTTGCGGGTAATCGCCATAGCGGACCATGATTCCGTCCGCGGTGTGCAGGCGGCGCTGCGAGACAATTTGCCAGGCAGCGTTCAACTGATACCCGCCATCGAGGTTTCCACCATCGCCAACCGCAGGCTGCTGCATATGCTGGGCTACTATATCGATGTACACAGCAGCGCACTGGCCGGCTTTATCGAACAGATATCCCAGGACAAGACGGAGAACACAAGGATCAATTTCGAAAACTTAAAAGCGCAGGGTCTGTTGGATTACGACTGGAATAAGGTGTTGCAGCATCATCCTGACCAGCCGCGCCTTTCCGGCGTGCATGTGGCGGCCGCCATGGAAAAAGATGGCGTGCAAGCTGCCGGCATGACGCTTCGGGAAATGTTCCATACCTATTTCCTGCCCACAGGCTCCGGGTTCATAGAAACGGAAAAGATGACCGCTCTGGACGCGATACAGATCATCAAGGCGGCGCATGGCATACCTGTCATTGCACACCCCAAGAGCATCGGCAGCGACAGTGTGGTGCTGGAGCTCATCCGGGCAGGTGTGGAAGGGCTGGAAATTTACCATCCCAGCCACACGGCGGAGGAATCTCAAAAATATGAAACCATGGCCATGGCCCATCATCTTCTTGTGACGGGCGGATCAGACTGGCACGGCGGAAACAACTCCCCCGGCACGACGCATATGGGGTGCCGCGGCCTTCCGCATGGCGGGTATGGTATTTTCGGCCGGCTTCAAGCATAAGCGGAGTGGTGATTGATCCAATCATGCAGACAGCGAAAAGCGCACAGCCCAAATGGGCGTGCGCTTTCTCACATTTATTGTTCTCGCTCTGGTGATTCGCGTAGGATTCGGACTGCTTACAGGCTGCTTTCGTATTCCGCCCTGATTTCCTTCAAGTATTGTATGATGGGCAGATGCTGCGGGCAGGCCTTCTGGCATATGCCGCAGGAAACGCACAGGCTGGCGTCCTTTTTTTCTTCCGTCATCGCTTTGTAGCGGTTCATAAACTCTGGCTTTGTATCCAGCATGGCCGCATTGTCATATCCCCGGAATATGTTGGGGATGGCTACGTTTTTGGGGCAGGGCTGGCAATAGTTGCAGCCGGTGCAGTTTGTTTTTATACGGCTTAGATATGCTTCCTTCACCTTGGCAAAAAGCGCTTCCTCCTCCGGCGTTACAACGTTTGCGGCGGCGCTTTCAAAAATGCGAAGATTGTCCTTCACCTGCTCCATGGTGCTCATGCCGCTTAATATGGTCATAACCTCCGGCATGTTGTACAGGTAGCGGAAGGCCCACTCCACGCTGCTGCGGCGGACAGGGAAGGCATGATAGAGCGCTTTCACCTCCGCAGGCGGCGTTACAAGCGCCCCGCCCCGAAGCGGCTCCATCACCACGATGCCTAAGCCCTTGGCTGATGCATAGCGCATGCCATCTAGCCCGGCCTGGTATTCCCCGTCCAGCAGGTTCAATTGTATTTGAGCCATTTTCCAGGGATAATCGTCGATGATTTTCGGAAACAGGTCCGCTTCGTCATGGAAGGAGAAGGATGGGTAGCGGATTTTTCCGCTGGCCACAGCCTTATCCAGAAATTCGGGATAATCCAGCTTCTGCATCTGCTCAAACGAGTTTTTGTTCAGCGCGTGCAGCAGATAAAAGTCTACATGATCCGTTTTCAGCTTCATGAGCTGTTCATCCAAAAAGCGGTCCATGTCCTCCCGCTTTTTCACCAGCCAGACAGGAAGCTTTGTGGCAAGCACTACCTTCTCGCGGTAGCCGTTTTGCAGCGCTTCGCCCATAACCAGTTCGCTTTCGCCTCCGTGATACGGATACGCCGTATCCATGTAATTGACGCCCTGGTCTATGGCGTGGCGGATCATCGCCACGGCTTCCTCCCTGTTGATCACGCGCTTTTGGCCGGCTTCCTTCGTCGGCAGCCGCATGGCGCCAAAGCCGAGCCTGGATACCGAAATATTAAGGTCGCGAAATGGAATCTTCTGCATGGTTTGTCCCCTTTCCACGATTTCAGTATAAGTCTAGCATACAAAGCGACATCTGAAAAGTCGTTAAAGTATGATGCTCTGTTTTTTCTGGGAATTGCTTGACACAGGACAAGGCAGCCTGTATAATGTTGTTCGTTGCCGATGCAGCGATATGGAGAGTTGGCTGAGTGGTCTAAGGCGCACGACTGGAAATCGTGTGTGGGCTTATACCCCACCTAGGGTTCAAATCCCTAACTCTCCGCCAGAAAGAAAACCGTTGAAATTACTAGCTTTCTAGTGTTTCAGCGGTTTTTTTTCATAACTATTTTATAGCCGGAAGTCGTGCATTGCAAGTTGCTTGAAAACCTGTGCGCACCAGACTTAAAAAAAGTAGAAAAATATGCAGCACTGGCTAATACTCGCACTAAATCAGGCAAGACACTTCATGGAAGGGTAGTATAACCGCATAACAACAAGAAACCCTGCCTTTGATTGGCAGGTTTTTTTATTACTGTTGTGATAAAATACCCGTGTTGAAAGGAAGGCACAGTTATGTTGAGTGGGATAGCTTTAGTGATTTTTGCGGAACTAATAGCTGACTTACCCAAATGGGTTTATATTGTGCTACTTTCAATAACCCTTTCCATTATCGGATATAAAAAAGGTATCATGTTCGGTTTAGCCGAAAAATTAAAAAAAGTGATGGACTTAACTTTAAGTGAAGTCATATTAAAAAAATCGAACCTCGTAATTAGGTATAATAATTATACCTGAGAACCTGCTATAATTGGTAGGGATTCTATTTGTATTAATAACGAAAATTCCTTGACAATGAATACCGATATATTAAGCCTGCGGCAATTCCTACGGCTGTTACAGTTACAAAGAAAATCAGCATATTTTTTATTTTGGAAAGCAAGGAAATAATCTGTAATCTATAGTAATTACCGGTTCCTTTAATTGTTGATGAATCTATGAATTCGTAAATTTCGTCATTTAGTGGAATGCCTTCTATCACGGTTTTTGCTATCTCAGAGTTTTCTTCTGGAGTACAACGATGCTTTTCTGTTAACCCGCTTCTGATGTAGTAATCAGTCAAAACGTGCTTTTTCGATGGCCACATAAAAATTCCACCTTTCAGAATATTTTTCCATTATAGCACAATTCTGGTTTACGTAAAGTAACTATAGGTGTACAATAAAAATATATGAAAGGAGGATATCACAGAATGGATTGGGCACAGGTTCTTACAAAAGTTCTGGAGTTGCTTGATATAAAAAGAATATTAGCTTCTTTTTTATTTGGTTTGGTGACAAGGTTAATTGTCCCTGATGACTTCCCCTTAAATACTTTATTAGCATCGAAAACTGAAGGAACTTGGGTTTGGCTGTTGATTGTCTATTCAGTTGTTTGGTACGTGCTATTCCTCTTTTTTGGATGGTTAATTAAGAAGTATAATGAGAACAAAAAAATACAAAAGGAAGCGATTGAACTTCAAGAAAAAGTAATGAAAGAAGCACAAGAATTTCAAGAAAAATTAGCGAGGGAAGAAAAAGAACATATTGCAAAATACGAGTTATTGCCAAATGGATGTGCCAAAATGCTGAAATCGTTCATACTAAACAATAATGAATCCATTTCTCTGAAATATTCGGACGATAGGTATTATATACTTAGCGAGACAAAATGGATAATTGAAATTCCGTGTGGTTCAGTAAATGATGGTGATATTCATGCAGATATAATGCTGAAACCTGAAATATATGCAGATATTAAAAAGCTTTGTGATGCAGGGAAATTATTTACTGATATAAAAGATACTAAGTAATGAATATGATTTTTGATACCCCGTCACAAGACGGGGTTATTTATTTGTCCTGATATTCCCCTTAATTTGACGGCAGACGATAAGGAATTTTGCAAGTGATGGAATTATTTCTCTATATTCAGCAATAATATATACTACATGCAGTTAGTGGGCAAGAAATTATATTTTTCTTGCAACGCTAGGAATCATATTGCATGTCCAGCATATTATTAATATCGAACTTAGTACAAGCTGAGAGGAGAAATCATATGGATAAATTCATCAAGGTACTAGTGGAAAAGTTTAACTTGCGTATCCTAATTATCTCAGCATTACTTGGGTTTATCACATACTGCATCTTCCCGATAATAAATTTCGTAAATATAATAATATTCTGAAATGTCGAAATATTCCCTATTGGGTGGGGAATATATAGCTCAATTTACTTGTTGCTTTTTAGTTTTTTAATGGGATTGGTTAAGACAAAAAGAAAATCAAAAAGGCATAGAATGTGCAAAATGTCTTAAGATGTAAGTGTTTGATTGTGAAGTGAAGTTGACAAAATGCAAGATTTTTTGAATAAGACTCTTTAGGGAAGGGAAGATATAAAGAAAACAGTTAAACTGAACTAGCCTCAAAATCAAAATTCATGAGCTCAGGCTATCGATATGGCCTGCACTTTTTACTAGTTTCAATAGCAATTGGCCGATGTAAAATAGTCAAAATAGTTAATTTCCTTCCATTTTTTCGATAATTTTCATGCTTATTGTTGTATTTTGTTTATCTGAATGATAGTATATACATATAATATATGCATCGTTAATAGTACGCTTATTATAAGGGGAAATCTATATGGGCCGAAACGGTGCAAAAGCGAAGAAAACAATATGTGTATTGCTTGGCGATGTCAGCAATGATTTTATATGGGAATTGATGCGGGGCATGTACAATGGGGCCATGCGCCGGCAAGTGCATCTCATTTTTCTGCTGGGCGTGCAGAAGCATGCGGCGCCTATGAAGGCGGGACTTAATCAGCAGGAAGCCTATTATTACAACAGCATATACGGCTACACCACCCTGGTGGGGGCAGACGCGCTTATTGTCGCGTGCGGCGCCTTCACCGGCTTTGCCGGCGTGGACGGGCGCAAAACGTTCCTGGACCGGTACCGCGATACGCCCTATGTTTTCCTTCAGGAGAATATAAGCGTCGATCTGCCTGACAAATCCTATATTACCGTGGATAACTACCACAGCTTCAAACGGTGCATTGAACATTTGATCAAGGTGCACGGATTCAAAAGAATCGCCATCATTTCCGGGCCGGAGGGGCATTCCGACGCCAGGGAGCGCATGCGTGCCTACAAGGATACCATGGCGAAATACGGCCTTCCGGTGACAGACAAGATGGTGGTATACGGTGATTTCTCCGAGTTTGCCGATGAACTGGTGGCACAGGTCCTCGACGATAACCCGGACGTGGAAGCCATAGCCTTCTGCAACGACGAAATGGCGAAGGCAGGATACCGGGAATGCCGCAGGCGCGGCATTGCCATCGGCAGCGGCCTTGCGGTTACGGGCTTCGATGATTTTTCCATTGCCCGGTCCCTGGAGCCGCCGCTTACCAGCGTATCCCAGGATGCGTATAAAATGGGCGAGCTGGCAGTCATGCAGGCCGCCAGCCTGGCGGAAGGGCAGCGCGTGACGCCGGTGGAATTGAAAACGCAGTTTCACGTGCGCGGCTCCTGCGGCTGCGGACAGGCGGCAGGCTATCCGCTGACAAAACCGGATGCGCTGGATCAGGAAAGCATATTGGATATGATCATCGCCAACATCATGAAGGATGTACCCAATCGCTACAAAGACAATGAAGTAGGCCGTTACGGCGCGCTGCTGGGAAAATGCCTCAGGCATTTTTACAGCCTTGCCTCCCTTGCGCAGCAGGAGGAAGTGGACAAGATTGCGCTGTTTAACTGGATGCATGAAGAGCTTCAATTAAAGGATATCTCCATATTCACCCTGGCCAGGCACATGGGCGATTTTTTGCAGCAGCTTTTCCGCTATGAAAAAAACGAGCAAACCATCCGCAAAATTTCCGTCGCGGTGGCCCTGGCGCAGCAGTACCTGTATTCCAACGATCTGCGCGGCATCAACGAGCGGTTTGAAGATTTCCGCATGCAGTCGTGGTTCATGCCGGAATTCATACGCGATTTGGTAGACCGTGACGACGAGGACGAAAGTGTGTTCAAAAGCGTGGTAGAGAGGCTGCGCCTATTGAAGATGGACAGCGTGTTCCTGTTCCTCTTGGAAGAGCCGCAAATCTGCCGCAGGGGCCAGGGCGTTTGGGCACCGCCCCAGAAAATGCGCCTGGCGGCCTATCACAGCGGGGACGAGACAAAGGCCTATCCACGCTCGCAAATGCCGGTGGTCACGCAAGACCAGATCTATGATATGCTGCCTGTGTTCAAAAACGCCGAACATTTGATGGCCTTCAGCATCTTCTCCGGGGAAATGCATTACGGTATGCTGATGTGCGATGCCGATGTGGGGCTTATGCCGTTTTTGCATGTGATCGGCCTTCAGCTTGGCATGCTGATGAACTTTTTGGATTTAAAACGCAAGGAAAAGATCATCTCCAACGAGTTGGAGGATATGCGCGAGAAAAACGAGATTCTCAATTTCCTGTCGGAATATGACCAGCTTTGCGGGTTATTAAACCGCAGGGGTTTCATACAAAGGGCCATCCGCAGGAACAGGGAAAACGTAGGCAAAACGGCTTACTGCGTATTCATGGACCTGGATCATCTGAAAGAAATCAACGATACCTTCGGCCATTCGGAAGGGGATAGCGCACTGCACACGGTAAGTGCCATCCTCAGGGAAATCACGGACGATATGGACCTGATCGCAAGGATTGGCGGCGACGAATTTGTCGGCATGTTCATTACGGACAAGCCGAATTTCGGCTGCTTCTTCAAAACAAGGTTCAAAGCCGCCTGTGAGGAGTACAACAGCCGGCCGGATAAGCCCTATTATGTGGAGGCATCGGTAGGCGTGGCGAAATTCACATGCAGCCAGGGCCTGGAGGTCAGCACCATCATCGGCGAAGCGGACAAGTACCTGTATGAGGCAAAGCAGCACAGAAGAAAATCAATCAGGAAATGACGCGCCTCTACAAAAGAAAACCGCCGTCTTTTAAGCGGGACGGCGGTTTTGAATATGTGTGCATTCACACCGGAACTTGATTTTTTGGCTTTGTACCTATAAAGTGAATACATATGTATCGCAGACACAAATACGAAAGCGGGACCATCATGGAAAATGCGCTGCTCAAGTTCCGGGACAAATGGACTGTGTCTGCCCTGGAGGCTGTGGAAAAGCTGATCGGCCATATCAGCACCCGCTACGCCATGGAGGAGCAGTGCGACGCAAAAGGGGAATGCAGGTTCCGCCGTGGCGGCAAGACACTTCTGACCATCAGCATGCGGGAATCTGGCCCGGTGGTGCTGCTGGTGTTCGGGAAGGAAGAGCGGGACAGCTTTGAAATGCAGCGGGATCAATTTTCAAAAGCCATGCAGGCCCGCTATGATGAAAGCCGTATCTATCACGACGGCAAATGGGTATTCATCCCCCTTGAGGACAGCAGCCTGGTGCAGGATATCATACATCTTACGGCCATCAAGAAAAAGCCGGACGAAAAAGCCATCACCATGTGCGGCTACCGCTGCGACCTTTGCAAGGCCTATGTGAAAAACGTTCAAAAGAATGACCAAAGGGCGGAGCTGGCCAGGGTATGGGAAAAGTACTACGGCCTGCATTACGCGCCGGAGGAAATCTTGTGCGACGGCTGCCGCTGCATGAAAAACGACGCGCGCCGCGTGGACAATCACTGTCCCGTCAGGGCGTGCGTAATGTCCAGGCAGCTTGTAAGCTGCGCAGACTGTGCGGATTATCCCTGTGCTATTTTCGAGCAGCGGACGGGCCTGAGCTGTCAAAAAGCGCAGGAGGCGCAGGGATCGGCCTTTGACGGCGCGGAGTATGAGGAATTCCTGCTGGCCTATGACAACAGGACGCGGCTTATTAGGCTGATAAAGGCTTGCGGGCAGGCAAGCCTCAAATAAGATACGCCCCTTTCCTTGGCGGAAAGGGGCGCATTTTATTCTGTCAGGCTCCGCAGCTTCTTTTTATCAATCACCTGGATACCGCCCCGGGACAGGGATACGATGCCTTCCCCGCTGAAATACTTGAGCATCCTGGTCACTACCTCCCGGGCGGAACCCACATACTTGGCAATTTGCTCGTGGGTCAGGCGGATGGTATCCTCCTCCGACCTGTTCATCTCATCCAGCAAAAATATGGCCAGGCGCTTGTCAAAGCTCATGAAAAGTACCTGCTGCATGGTCCACATCACATCGGAAAACCGCTCTGTGGCCAGCTGGTACGAGAACTTTTCCACATATACGTTCTGGCGGGACAGCTCCGCGAAGGCAGCCGCGTGCAATAACAGCACCTCGCTGTCCGTTTCCGCGTCCACATGCACGTCGAAGGTGATGGTACTTAACACGCAGGAGGCGGAGAGAACGCATATGTCGCCTTCCTTCAGCCTGTACAGGGTGATCTCACGCCCCTCCTCCGAAAGCATGTATACGCGCAGCTCACCCGTTCTTACAAGGATCATACCCACGCACTCATTATCGCCGCTGTGTATGTTGGTACCCTTCCGGTAGCACAGCAGCGCGGCATGGCTTGCCATATAGCTTTTTTGTTCCGGAGTCAATTCCGGCCAAAAGGGAAAATACTCGGAATACAGGGAAGTATCCACACCGCCGGTCATTATTTGGCCCTCCTTCATGAGAACGGTCGCCTTTATCCTATTATACATCAAAAGGAAAAAAGCCAAAAGCATGACCGTTGCATGGAAAATGATACGGCAGGAAGGGGAAGCATAGGCTGTTCGCGAATACAAAGATAGCTTTTCATGCGGTCGGAATCATTGTTCATACGAGCAGGAGGGTGCCTATGCGGTTTACATACGGCTATTGGGTGACACGGCCTGATTTCAAACTGGGTTATGCCGTGGAATGCTGCCGCGTTAAGAAAACGGAAAAAAGCCTCGAGGTTCTGGCCATCAACAGGCATTTGGCCAACCGCGGCAATACGCTGGACGGACCGGTGCTGGAGGTCACTTTCACCGCGCCTATGGAGGGTGTTATCCGCGTTTCCGTAACGCACTTCAAGGGCGGCCGGGCCAAAACACCCTGCTTTGGGATAAATGAAAGCCCGGTTTCCCCGGCAATCGATGAAAATGACCAAAGCTGCACCTTTCAAAGCGGGCCGCTTTGCGCCCGCATCAGCAAGGAAGCGAACGCCTGGCGGGTGGATTACCTGGGCGACGGAAATCTGCTTACCACCAGCGGCTACCATGGCATGGCCCACGCCTATCATTCGGAGACGGGGAAGGCGTACATGTCCGACTCCCTGATGCTGGATGTGGGGGAATGGGTTTATGGCTTGGGGGAAAGGTTCACACCATATTTGAAAAACGGCCAAAATGTTGAAATGTGGAACGAGGACGGCGGCACGGCCAGCGAGCTGGCCTACAAAAACGTGCCCTTCTACATGACCAATCGCGGCTATGGCGTGTTTGTGGATGATCCCTCCGACGTATCCTTTGAGGTAGCCAGCGAAAAGGTGGAGCGCGTGCAGTTCTCCGTGGAGGGTGAAACGCTGGTTTATCATGTGATTTATGGCCCCACACCCAAGGAAGTGCTGATGCGCTACACAAAGCTGACGGGAAAACCCGCACTGCCCCCGGCCTGGTCCTTCGGTCTGTGGCTGACCACCAGCTTCACCACCAGCTATGACGAAGCCACCATATCCTCCTTTATCCAGGGCATGGCGGACAGGGACATCCCCCTGCACGTGTTCCATTTTGACTGCTTCTGGATGAAGGGCTTGAACTGGTGCGATTTTGAATGGGACGGAGAAACCTTCCCCGATCCCCGCGGCATGCTCAGGCGTTACAAGGAGCGGGATTTGCGCATCTGCGTATGGCTCAATCCCTACATTGCCCAGCAAAGCCCCCTGTTCACGGAAGGGATGGAGAAGGGGTATCTGCTGAAGAAAACAAACGGCGACGTCTGGCAGACTGACCGGTGGCAGGCGGGCATGGGCATCCTTGATGTAACCAATCCTGAGGCCAGGGACTGGTATTGCGGTTACCTACGCCAACTGCTTGAAATGGGTGTGGATTGCTTCAAGACGGACTTTGGCGAGCGCATCCCGGTGAAGGACATCGCCTATTTTGACGGCAGCGATTCCCTGCGCATGCACAATTATTACACGCACCTGTACAACAAAATGGTGTTTGACCTTCTGGAGGAATGCCGCGGGAAGGGAGAGGCTGTGCTGTTTGCCCGCAGCGCCACGGCCGGCGGGCAGCAGTTTCCCGTCCATTGGGGCGGCGACAACAGCGCCAGCTTCGTTTCCATGGCGGAGACGCTGCGGGGCGGCTTGTCGCTGGCCCACAGCGGCTTTGGATTCTGGAGCCATGACATCTCCGGCTTTGAACAGACGGCCCCGGCGGATGTGTACAAGCGCTGGGTGGCGTTTGGGCTGCTATCCACCCACAGCCGGCTGCACGGATCGTCCAGCTACCGGGTACCGTGGCTTTTCGACGGGGAAGCCTGCGATGTGGTGCGCTTCTTTGTCAAGCTTAAATGCCGCCTGATGCCCTACATATTCGGCAAGGCCGTGGAAGCCCATCAATCGGGCGTCCCCGTGATGCGGCCCATGATGCTGGAATTCCCGGAGGATATCACAGCTCAAATGCTGGACCGCCAGTACATGCTGGGGGATAGCCTTTTGGTAGCGCCTGTCTTCCGAAAGGATCATCAAGTGGACTGTTATCTGCCGGAAGGGGAGTGGACCGGCCTGCTGACAGGCGAGGTGGTGCCGGGCGGGAAATGGCGCAAGGAAACCCACGGCTTTATGACCCTGCCCCTGTATGTGCGGGAAAACACCGTACTGCCCATGGGAAGCATTGATAGCAAACCGGACTACGACTACGCGGATGGTCTGACGCTGCATTTGTTCGGAATCCGGGACGGTGCGCGGATTACCACCGTGATACCGGATCTGAATGGCAATACCGCGGCAACCTTCGTGGTCCGGCGCGATGGCAGCGAATATACGGTCGAGACCGATTCAAAAAAGCCTTATTCCGTGGCGGTGCACGGGGCTGAAAATATATCGTGCGGCGCATCGCCCGTGCAAAAGAAGGCACCCGGTGAGGTGCATATGGAAGGCGGCGCGGTTCTTCGCTTTACGGTGATATGATTTAATAAAGGAGAAAATTATGGCCCAGCATCCACCCCTGATGAAGGGAGTCCACGCGCTCTTGCACGGCGGGGACTATAACCCGGAGCAATGGCTCAAGCAAAAGGATGAAATTTGGAAAAAGGATATGGAGTTGGCCCGCAAGGCTGGAATCAATACCCTTACCGTAGGTATCTTCTCCTGGGCGCACCTGGAGCCGGAGGAGGGGAAGTATGACTTTGCCTGGCTGGACGAGGTCATGGATATGCTGGCCGAAAACGGGATTGCGGCCATCCTGGCCACGCCCAGCGGGGCCAGGCCGCCATGGCTCGCGCGGAAATATCCCGAAGTACTGCGGGTGAACAACGAGCGCCTGCATCACCTGTACGGCGGACGCCACAACCACTGCCTGACATCTCCCGTATACCGCGGGAAGGTGGCTGCAATCAATGAACGGCTGGCACTGCGGTATAAGGATCATCCCGCCCTGAAAATGTGGCACATCTCCAACGAGTACAGCGGCGAATGCCACTGCCCGCTGTGCCAGAAGGCTTTTCAGAATTGGCTTCAAAAGCGGTATGGCACCATTGAAAACCTGAATGATGCCTGGTGGAACCAGTTCTGGTCGCACCGCTTCAACAGCTTTGACCAGATTGAAAGCCCTACCTCCCCATCCTGGCTGGGGGAAAACGAGAGCCACGGGCCAAAGCTCGCCTGGCGCCGTTTTACCTCCCAACAGCATTGCGATTTTTATCTAAATGAGGTGGAGCCACTAAAACGGATTACCCCCGAGATACCCTGTACCACCAATTTGATGTCCACTTTCCCGGGTATCGACTATTTTGCCCTGGGCAAGCTGATGGACCGGGCCAGCTGGGACAACTATCCCGTTTGGACTGGCACGGAGCAGGATGTGCAGGTAGGCGCGCATACGGCGTTCAACCATGACCTGATGCGCGGTGTGGGGGGCGGGAAGCCGTTTTTGATGATGGAATCAAGCCCCGGGCCAGTGAACTGGCAGCAGGTGAACGCGCTGCGCCGGCCCGGCACTGTCCTTTTGCAGGGTTTGCAGGCCATTGCCCACGGCTCGGATTCCGTGCAGTATTTCCAGTTCCGCAAAAGCCGCGGCAGCTCCGAAAAATTTCATGGTGCCGTGGCGGACCATGCAGGGCATGAGGATACGCGCACTTTCCGGGATGTCGTGCAAGTGGGGGAAACGCTTCAAAAGCTGAAGGATATCGCTGGCTCCGCACCAGAAAATAAAATCGCTCTTTTGTACGACTGGGAAAACCGCTGGGCTTTGGAGGATGCCAAGTTCGGCCTTGTGGACAAAGGCTATGAAAAAACGGTTCGTGATCATCACGCATCGTTGTACCGCGAGGGCTTTGGCGTGGACATCATTGATCAGACGGCTGATCTCTCGCCCTATAAAATCGTCAGCGCACCTATGTGCTACATGCTGCGGGAGGGGTTCGCCGGCAGGGTCCGCGCGTTTGTCCAATCAGGCGGAATCTTTGTGCTCACCTATGTTTCCGGTTATGTGAACGAGGAGGACCTCTGCTTCCTGGGCGGTTTCCCCGGCCCCTTTATGGATCTTACTGGGCTTTGGGCCGAAGAGGTGGACGCGCTCTTCCCTGGAATGAAGAACAGCTTTTCTTGGCAGGGAAAAACCTACGAGGCCGTAGATTTTTGTGAGCTGGTGTATGCAAAGACTGCCGATACCCTTGCCGCCTATGGGCAGGATTTTTACGCAGGCAGGCCGGCGCTGACCAGGAATAGCTTTGGCAAAGGTTCGTGCTACTTTATCGCGGCGCGCACGGGGGAGGATTTCCTGCGCGATTTTTACCGCCATGCCGCGAAGGAAGCGGGCGTTATGCCGCTGGTTGCGCAAGCGCTCATGGGCATCGGCGTATCCAGCCGCGTAGGGACGGATGGACGTGAATACTTGTTTGTTTCCAATTTCCGGCCGGTGGCAAATACCGTCACGATACCGGGAAAATGGCGTGACTTGCTGGCAGAAAAAGAAGTTACCGGGGAAATAGCGGTTGGGCCAAGGGAAACGCTGGTGCTGACGCGGGAACAAGCGCAATAACAAGTTGTCAAAAAAATAGGAAGCCGGGGAACGAACTGTTTCCGGCTTCCTTTTTGTATTCAATAGTGCAGCTATTTCAGTATGGCGCTTGACCTGGGCAGCGAAGGCAGAAGCGGCGTCAAGGCCTTCAGAAGTTTTTCCTGCTGGAGGGCAAGCGGTACAATCCAGGCCATAAAGGCATAATCGGCCGCGGCTGCGATCCCGCCCTGCATCCAGGTGCCTGCCGTTCCCAAATAGGCGGCCATCATGTGGCCAACCGCCCAGGGTAGGGGCTGCTGCGCGGCGGCCATGGCATCCTTTAGCTCTCCCAGCCAGCGCAGCACTTCTTGGCTCACTTCGCCCACGGGCGCTGTAAATTCACGCAGCGACTCCAGGGATATGGCAGGCATCGCGTCTGCCGTGACGGGGGAAGGCGGGGGCAGGAAGGAATGGACCGCGTCCGGCAGTATGACGACAGGCCAGGGGGACAGCTCGTAGCCCAGATTGTTTATATGCGCGGCGGGCGACTTAGACAGCAAAAGCGTTTTCAGGCCGGCACTTCCTTCCTCCGGACATACGTGCGGCGTGGCGAAGCATACGGGACTCATGGTGCAGGTGGAGGCTTCTACCGCAACGTTTTGGTCGGAGCAGGATTGTATGGCGAACGCGGACCGCAGCCCCAGCGCTTCCATGCAAAGCCTGGCAAAACGCGCCGCCTCCGAAAGGCTTGGGTGCACCAGCTGCACCCTGGAGCACAGGGAGAAAAGGGTAAGAAAATGCACCGCATCTTCCTGCTTGAGTACGCCCCATTCCCTGTTGAAAGCATCCTGCAGCGCGGCGATCATACGGGCAGGCGCTGTTTTTGTGCCCACGATGGGCGACAGCCGGATGGGCAGGGGCGATTTATCCATAGATAGGTGGCATCCCTTGGCGAAAGCCTGCAAGCGGGCCGGCAGGTCGCCCTGCATCAGTTCATCGCACACCGCTTGCAGCGCGCTGCGCTGGTCGATGAGCTCCTGGAGCTGTTTCAGCAAGGCAGCCTCCGCTTCCTGGCAAGCGGCGATCTCCTCCCGCAATTGCTTTAATTTGATGGTATGCTCCTGCTGGGCAGCGGCCAGCACTTCCTCCCGGAAGGCGGCCTTGTTTTCCTTGGCTTTATCCAGCTGGATGAGCAGGGCAAGGCGTTCCGCTTCCAGCTCCTGCAGTTGGCGCCGCATGGAGGCGACCAGAAGGCTGTCCGGCTCCCCGGCGTGGAACATCTTCTCCAGCCGTTTTTGCATGCCGGGCAGGTTTAGCAGCGTTTCCAACACATGCTGCTGCGCCTCCGGGATAGCCCAGGCCCCCTCCGCTGCCTCCTTGAACCGCTCCAACGGGTTATCCACATGGCGCAGGTTGGCACCTTGCTGCAATTGAGCGCTGGGCGCCTCATACTTGGCCGCCCGCCACTGGGCATCCACCACCTCGTGCAGGGGGTTGCGGGTTCTGTTCAGCCGCGAACGCTGCACGGCACCCGCGAAAAGCGGCGTGCCTGACAGGGCCGTGTCTTCCGGCACGGCGGCGCGGATGGGCATCTGCACCACCGGTGTGCTCCTTAATTGCAGCGGCTGCTGTGCCGCCGCGGCTGTATCCAAGGCGACCAGCCGGGGCTCCTCAGCGGCAATTGTTATGATTTCCTCTTTCGCCTGTTCTTCCGCTTCCTGAACGATCTGCAGGATGGATGCAGCCGGCGGCCAATAGAACGTGCGCTGTTTTCCGTCCGGGAAGGACAGGGTGTGTAGATTTTCCTTGAGGGGAGGCCTTTGGGCAGCGGAGACCGCCTGGCCGGTTCCAATAGGCCCATACCACTGTTCGTTTACACATACGTATTTCAAAGGCGTCAAAAGCGATGACGCCTTTTCCATGATTTCCTCCTGTGAATTTGCGAACGCCACTTCAAATACAAGGGATTCCGGCAGGGCGTGGATCACATCGGAGTAAAGGATGTACTGATTCTTTTCACCCCTGTCGGGGGAGTAGTTCTTATTGGTGCGTATTTTATTTGCTTCGGGCGGAAAAGGTGTAAGATCTATTAAGCAAAGATGGCCCAGCGTGCGCATCCTGTCCTTAAAATTAGCTTGCTCGTTTTTGTCCGGTACGATGCGTGCAAAGCCCTCGTCAGGCAAAACGGACAAATCTTCTTCCGTGCAGGGCCCTGTGCTGTTCAGTAGGGGGCGCAGCCTGAAAAAAGCGCGCTGCGCGTTGTCTTCTTCCAAAAATGCCATGGTGACCCTGTCGGAAAAGCTCATAAAAATGCCCCCATATAAATTTATAACAACATATTAACGGCACGGCCACAATGATATTATGTATATTTTACCAACTGAATTTGCTTTCGTCAAGGGTTCTTTGGTGAAAGCATGCAAACCGCAGCCGCAGGCAAACATATACCGTTTTTCTTAATTATTTCGTGGAAATGTAAAAAGGCAGAGAATTGCCTTGACATCTTAATAAAATCGTAATATATTAAGCCTCGGAATGGAACATTCCTGCCAGATGAAATTTAACAAATTTCCTTGGGCAAATATTTGGCTGAAGAGCGGTTACCGCCGCCCAGCAGCATTCGCCAGGGGACCACAGAATGACGCCGCCGGACTTCCCCCGAAGCGGTCAGCTCATTTTCGTAAGGCCGGTCCCTAGGTGATGAAAGGGAGGATCTTCATGGCACGATTGGAAAACAAGCCTCAAAAGAATACCGGAAGACGGGTGGCGTGGGCTGCATTGGCGGCGTCCATCCTCCTCATGACAGCCTCAGGCGCGCTTGCGGCCCCAAGGGGAGAGGTGACCGCCGATTCACTTATACTAAGGCAAAAGGCGGACACGGAATCCAAGGCGCTGCAAACGCTGAGCGGGGGAGATTCGCTGGAGATACTCTCCTCCACAGGCGATTGGTACAAGGTATCCTATGGACGCTATACTGGTTATGTGATGAAGAAGTATATAAAAAAGACACAGAGCACCGGCGATGCACAGGATAAGGCCATAGCCAAGCTGGGCGGTGCGCCGGCACCTATGCGCAAGGGCGATTCGGGCAGCGATGTCAAAAAACTTCAGCGGGCCTTGGAAATTGTCGGTATCTATGACGGCAGCATCGACGGAAACTTTGGAGACCTGACAGAGGAGGCCGTAAAGGAGTACCAAAAGGATAAGGGCCTTGCGGCGGACGGCGTGGCCGGCAACGGCACCATCAAGGCGTTGTTCGGGCAGGAGGCTGCCAAGCCTGCCGGGGAAGAAAAGGGAATGAACGGCATCGGCACCCTGGGCGATATCGGCGATGCGCCTGCCACGTCTGAATTGGGGGACAGTGGTACAAAGGTAAAAAAGCTGCAGCAGGCATTGAAGCTGAAAGGCTTTTACAGCGGCCCCGTTGACGGCGACTTTGGGGAAGCCACCGAAACGGCGGTGAAGTCCTTCCAGAAGTCCAAGAGCATGTCCCAGGACGGCGTGGCCGGCAAAACCACCATCTATATTCTCTTTGGGGAAAAGGCAGCCAACGCGGAGGAAAAGACGTACAAAACGGAAAAGCTGAGTTGGTTTGACGGCGGCAGCAATGCCATACCCAAAGGCGCTACCTTTACGGTCAAGGATGTGCGCACCGGCAAAACATTTCAGTGCAGGCGCTGGTCAGGCTACAACCATCTGGATGCGGAGCCGATCTCCAAGGAGGATACCGCCATCATGAAGGATATCTTCGGGGATTCCTGGAGCTGGGCCCGCCGTCCGATTCTGGTGAAGTACAATGGCCATGTGTACGCATGCTCCATGAACGGCATGCCGCATGAGGACGACAGCATTTCCTCCAACAATTTCGATGGCCATTTCTGCATCCACTTCTACAAGAGCAAAACCCACGGCACCGACCGGGTGGATGAGGAGCATCAGGATTGCGTGAACGTAGCAGCCAATGCCAAGTGGTGATGTATCGCGCTTAAAATGAAACATGGAAGGCCCCGGCAGCTGCCGGGGCCTTTGATTATGGTATTGGCGGTGGGTTTGCTTTTTCGTGGCCACTTTTGGCCTTGCCTTGTATCTCCGGCACAGGTGTCACATCATTTTTGGGAAAGTGCGTTATTTTGTTGCTTTCGGTTCCGTGCGGCGCTTTGGGATCAGGCCTTCGCATTCCTTTTTTGGCCATTAGCATCACCTCGCGCATAGTATTCCGCAAATATAAGGCATCATTCGGCGCGCAGGACAAATCCTCCATTACCGATAAGAAAAATCCTCTCTTAACGGGTCCAGGTTGGGGCTGAAATATGGATCACCGGCTGCCAGATGCTTTTCCCAGCGGCTTCTAAAAAGCGCTTCCTCCTGCAAGTACCGCTTCCGCTTTTCCGGCGCTTCATCCACGCCCCTGGATAAAGACTCGTGATGGTACAGCTCCGCAAAAGGAGTAAAAACGATAAGAAGACCTTTCTCCCGGATTTTCATACACAGGTCCACATCGTTGAAATTCACCGCCAGCGCTTCGTCCATGCCGCCGAGCTCCCGGTAGGCTTGGGCGCGGATCAAAAGGCAGGCACCCGTCACCGCGGAAACGTTCTGTTGATATTGCAGCCTTCCCATATAGCCTGGTGCGTCATGGGGGAAGCCGCGGTGATAATGCCCCGCCAGTGTCAACAGACCGATACCGATGCCGGCGTGCTGCACCGACCCGTCGGGATAGTACAATTTGGCCCCCACAGCGCCCACGTCCCCGCGCTGGGCAAACATGAGCATCTCACTGATCCAATCAGGTGTAATGACTTCCGTGTCGTTGTTGAGCAGCAGCAGGTATTCACCTTTTGCATGATCCGCCGCGAAATTGTTGAGCGCAGAGTAATTGAATGCTCCCTTCCAGTGAAGCAGCTGGATTTGACTGTTGCTTTTCAGGGATTCGTAATAGGCAAAGGTGGCCTCCTGTTTACTGTTGTTTTCAACGATCAGTATCTCATAATTCGGATAGGTTGTTTTTTCGAGTATGGAGTCGATGCACCTTTTCAATACCTCCGCGTGGTCCGAGGATGGAATAAGAATCGAAACCAGCGGTTTTTCATCCAGTTCATAGCGGATGCGGTAAATGGAGGGAACGGTTGTTTTCAGCACCTTCCCCTTCAGTCCGACCCTGTTTAGATGCTCCGTAAGGGCGTTCATGGCCGCTTTCACCACATAAGGCTTGGCGGATACATCAGACGCCACCGATGCCTCGTGATTGCGCCAATAATACAGGATGCGGGGGATATGAACTACTTTGTTCGCCTTTTCGGTAAGCCGCAGGAACAGGTCATAATCCTGGCTCCCGTCGAACTCCCGGCGGAACATGCCGGCTTTTTTAAGAAGAGGCCGGTGAAATACGCTTAAATGGCAGATGTAGTTGTGTGCACGAAGCGTATCCGGGGAAAAATCCTGCTTGAAATGCGGCAGGTAGGCGTCCTTTGGATGGCGGTGGAATGTTGCCTCGTCGGAGTACAGGAAATCGGCGCCGGTATTTTCAATGGCATCCATCATCTGATACAAAGCGGAGGGGTGGAGCAGATCATCATGATCCAGCAGCGCGAAATATTCCCCTTGGGCCATCCGAATGCAGGCGTTTGTGTTTTCGGATATCCCTTTGTTTTCCGAAAGCTTCTCATAACGGATGCGCTTATCGCTATGCGCGTAAGCCAGTATGGTTTTACCCACATCGGGATGATCCTCATCGCTGCCGTCGGCAATACATACCTCAAAGTTTTTGTATGTCTGCGACAAAACGGAATCCAGCATCTCCCTAAGGAAGAGATCCGGCGTGTTATAGACGGGAACAAGAAGGCTAATCAGGGTATTATGCTTAAACTTTCTTGTTTCCTGAAAACGCTTGTCTTCCTCAGACAGCTTCCATGCATTTTTGAAAGCTTTGGCGCCATACTTGGAATGCAGCTTGCGCCTGATGCGCCCATAGGTGGCGAGAAGGCCATCCTCCCGGATACTCTGCCTGATGCGTTTTATAATTGCTTTCAACCTGGATGGAGGCATGCTTATATCCTTCTCTCATGGGTGATTGCCTTGCTTCCTTGAAAATCCATTCTATCATCAGGCTGGCGGCCGAGTCAACTGCACGGCTATTATGGGCGGCCTAAAAAAGATTTGATTTCATTCCGGAATCGCTTATTTTTTTCTTGTCGATTCCTACGCGATTTTGTATAATCTAATGCAATGGCGGTCCGGGCGGCCGCTTTCTCATGCTGAAGGAAGACAGGTATCGCGCAATGAGGGAATGCATTGTTCTCAGCGTGTTCGGCACGCGTCCGGAAGCCATCAAAATGGCACCTTTGGTGAAGCTTTTGCAAAAGACACCCGGGATTAAAGGGCTGGTATGCCTGACAGGCCAGCACAGGCAGATGCTGGACCAGGTCATGGAGCGGTTTTCGATTCAGGCGGATTATGACTTGAACCTCATGCGCCCAGGCCAGACGCTGACGGATATTACGGCCGGCGTGCTGGAAGGCATGGACGGCGTATTGAAGGAATGCCAGCCGGATATCGTTCTGGTCCATGGCGATACCACCACCAGCATGGCCGCGGCTATGGCGGCCTTTTATAGGAAGATCCCGGTGGGCCATGTAGAAGCCGGCCTTCGCACGTATGACAAATACTCCCCCTTTCCGGAGGAAATGAACAGGACCATCACCGGGCGCATCGCCGCGCTCCACTTCGCGCCTACGGAGGAAAACAGGGAGAACCTGTATCATGAGAACATCCGTGAGCACGTGTATGTCACCGGCAACACCGTTATCGATGCGCTGATGGCCATGGTGCGCCATGACTATGTATTCCAGGAGAAGGCACTCCGGGCGGTCGATTTTTCTGCGGGGCGCGTTCTGCTGCTTACCGCCCACCGCAGGGAGAACCTGGGTGAGCCGCTTAAAAATATCTGCCGGGCCGTGAAACGCATTGTGGAAACGCTGCCGGATGTGCAGGTGGTATACCCCGTTCACATGAACCCGGCGGTGGGGGAACCGGTGAGGGCGCTGCTTGGCGATGTTGACCGTGTTCACCTGATGCCGCCCATTGACGTGGAGGACATGCACAACCTCATTGGGCGCTGTAATCTTGTGATGACGGACTCCGGTGGGCTGCAGGAGGAAGCGCCGGCGCTGGGCAAGCCGGTGGTGGTGCTGCGCACCGAAACCGAGCGGCCGGAGGTGGTGACGGCCGGCAAGGCGGTTCTGGCCGGCGTGCAGGAAGAGGATATTGTTAAGGCCGTGCTGACGCTGCTCACGGACGAGAACGCCTACCAGCGGATGGCCCAGGCGATTCATCCCTATGGGGATGGACACACGTCAGAGAAAATCGTGCATGCGATTCTCAATTGGTTTCAAACCTTGCAAGTACAGTAAATGAAACGCAAACGGGGCTGTCGTGCTGACATTGTATTGTTTAGGAGAAGGATTCGCGTCTGCGGATGCGACCAAGGGGCTTTCCGGTCACCCCTTGGAAACCTTCGGGGGTTATCTCTGAATAATTGTGCAGTTACGATGAATGGTTAAGAGAAGGATTTCGCATCTGCGGATGCGACCAAAGGGCTTTCCGGTCGCCCTTTGGAAACCTTCGGGGCTCATCTCTGAATAATGGTGCAGTTACGGTGAATGGTTAAGAGAAGGATTTCGCGTCTGCGGATGCGACCAAGGGACTTTCCGGTCGCCCCTTGGAAACCATCGGGGGTCATCTCTGAATAATGGTGCGGTTACGTTGAATGGTTAAGAGGGGATATCGCATCTGCGGATGCGACCAAGGGGCTTTCCGGTCGCCCTCTGGAAACCTTCGGGGCCGTACTTTTGTGTATCCTATCAGGTTCTTTTGCGCCACTGCGGGCCTCGCCGTAGGCCTGCCAAGCAAGTGCATGAATGATAGTGCCACAAAAAAGCAGGGAAGGTTTCCATCATGAAACCTTCCCTGTTATATACCTGTATTGTTTATCCCCTGAAGCATTTCCGGCCGGGATACCGTGCCGATGTACCCAGGCAATCCTCGATCCGAAGGAGCCTGTTGTATTTGGCTACGCGCTCGCTTCGGCTGGGTGCGCCTGTTTTGATCTGCCCGGCGTTTACGGCTACAGCCAGGTCGGCGATGGTGGTATCCTCCGTCTCGCCCGAGCGGTGGGAGATGACGGCGGTATACCCTGCGTTGTGCGCCATTTTGATGGCCTGAAGCGTTTCAGTCAAGGAGCCAATTTGATTGAGCTTGATGAGGATGGAGCTTCCGCAGCCGGATTCGATGCCCTTTTGCAGCCGCTGGGTATTGGTGACGAACAGATCGTCGCCCACCAATTGCACCTTGGCTTTCAACTGGGCGGTGAGCTTCTTCCAGCCCTCCCAGTCCTCCTCGTCCAGGCCGTCCTCAATGGAGGCGATGGGGTATTTGCCCACCAGGTCTTTCCAGAAGGCGATCAATTCATCCGTAGTGTAATGGATTTTCTTCTTGGGCAGCATATACCCGCCGTTTTCGCTCTTCCACTCGCTGGAAGCGGCGTCAATGGCGATCATGAAATCGTCATAAGGCTTGTAGCCGGCCTTCTCAATGGCCTTGAGCAGGTATTGAATGGCTTCCTCGTCGCTTGGGAGGTTCGGCGCATAGCCGCCCTCGTCGCCTACCGCGGTGGAAAGGCCGTCCTTTTTTAGCAGGCTTGCCAGGGTATGGAATACCTCCGTACACCAGCGAAGCCCTTCAGAAAAGGTTGGCGCGCCGACGGGCATGATCATGAATTCCTGGATGTCGATGTTGTTGGCCGCGTGCGCGCCGCCATTTAATACGTTCATCATGGGCACAGGCAGCGTATCCGCGTTGACGCCGCCCAGGAACTTGTACAGGGGCAACTCCAGCGCCTTGGAAGCGGCCCTGGCGCAGGCCAGGGAAACGGCCAGTATGGCGTTGGCGCCCAGGCGGGACTTGTCCGGCGTTCCGTCCAGCTTGATGAGCGTATCGTCGATCTCGGCCGTGCGGGTGGCGTCCATGCCCGTGAGCGCTTCCCGAATCTCCCGGTTGATATGGCCCACGGCCTTCAAGACGCCTTTTCCGCCAAAACGGGAGGGGTCCTTGTCTCTCAGTTCCAGCGCTTCAAACTGGCCGGTGGATGCGCCGCTGGGCACAGCCGCCTGGCCATGGGTGCCGCATTCCAATGTAACCATGGCTTCCACTGTGGGGTTCCCCCGGGAATCGATGATCTCCCGTCCGTAGACGTTGGTGATGGAATATCCCATTGTGTATCCTCCTTGATGGCGCTAAAAGGGCTTACTTGGCTTTGCCCTGGTTGGCCACGCTTTCCATTTTTGCTTTCAGTGCCTCTTGATCGCCCAGATATTCCTTACCCATGATATGGAACTGTGAATCCAGCGTATACACAAGGGGTACGCCAGTGGGTATGTTCAGTTCCATGATCTGCGCGTCGCTGAGATTATCAAAATGCTTCACCAGCGCGCGAAGGGAATTGCCGTGGGCGGCGATGAGCACCCGCTTGCCGGCAGCCATCTGCGGTACGATCGTGTCCATGTAAAAGAGAACGACCCGCGCAATGGTATCCTTCAGGCTCTCCGCAAGGGGCAGCAGCGATTTGTCCTCATTGCGGTACTGAACCTGCGCCCTGGGGCTGCGGGAATCAGTTTCCTCCAGTACGGGGGGCGGCACATCAAAGGAACGGCGCCAAATTTTCACCTGATCCTCGCCGTAGCGCCTGGCGGTTTCCGCTTTGTCCAGCCCCTGCAGCGCGCCGTAATGGCGCTCGTTTAGCAGCCATGTCTTATATACCGGCAGCCATTCCCGGTCCATTTCTAAAAGGGCCAGGTTCAGCGTATGGATGGCCCGCTTGAGGTAGGATGTATAGCACACATCAAAATCATACCCGCTCTCCCTTAAAAGCCGGCCGGCTTCCGACGCTTCATGCCTGCCTTTTTCGGAAAGGTCCACATCCGTCCAGCCGGTGAAAAGGTTCAAGCGGTTCCATTCGCTTTCCCCGTGCCGGAGCAGTACCAGTTTCATGGAATGACCTCCTTGACCCAATAATGGTTAGGATATGCTAACTTTACATAATTATACCGCATTCTGGGAAAAAAAGCAAGGATGTCAACCATGGTTTCCGAAAATCCGGACGCTTGCTCTGGCGCATAGTTTTTATGCGGACGGCAACAATAACACCGCTATGTCCAAGGGGGAGGGGGATGAGGTATGTTCCAGTCCTTAAAAAAGAAGCTGAAGTATTGGCAGCATATGAACAAGGCGCAGCGCAGCCAGGATAAAGAGCAGTCACCCGAGGCACCCGCCCTTCATAGGGAGCTGAATCGAAATCTGCAATCCATACGGCAGATTTTGGGCAAGAGCAACGATGTCAAAATCCACGAATTCCGGTGCGGCCGCGAGGGGGAATACAGCGGGGCGCTTGTGTTCATTGACGGCCTGGTGGATAACAGCACCATTACGGAGGGAATATTAAAACCGCTGCTTTCCTTCCGCCTTGCGGACTCGCATCCGTCGGAAGCCTCCTCATCCTTATTCGAGGAACTCCAGCAAACGGTGCTTTGTACGGCGGAAATGGAGGTCAAGGAGTCACTTGGCGATTTGATCGCCGGCTGCCTGACCGGCAATACGGTGCTCCTGCTAAACGGCGTGGCCAAAGGCATCCTCATCAGCACCAAGGGCTGGGACAAGCGCGGTGTATCCGAGCCGCAGACAGAATCGGTGGTCCGCGGCCCCCGGGAGGGGTTTACGGAAAACCTGCGCACCAACACCGCCCTGATGCGACGCAAGATCAAAAGCCCGCAGCTGAGAATGGATCACGTCATCGTGGGCCGCAAAACGCTGACGGACGTGTGCATCCTCTACCTGGATCATGTGGCGGACCCAAAGGTCGTGGAGGAAGTGAAAAGGCGCCTTACGGAATTGAATGTCGATTCCATACTGGATGCCGGATACATCGAACAGTACATGGAAGACGCCCCCTTCTCCATTTTCGCGACGGTAGGTTATACGGAAAAGCCCGACGTGGCGGCGGCCAAGGTGCTGGAAGGCCGCGTGGCCATTATCACCGACGGGACGCCGTTTGTCTTGACAGCTCCTTTGCTGTTTATCGAAAGCTTTCAAACGGCGGAAGACTACTACGTGCGGCCATTCTTCGCCAGCTTTGCCAGGCTTCTGCGGTATCTGGCGTTTTTCATTTCGGTGTTTGCGCCTGCCATCTATATCGCGCTGACCACCTTCCATCAGGAATTTATCCCAACCACCTTGCTCCTCACCGTCGCCAAGGCGAGGGAGGGGACGCCTTTCCCGGCCTTCCTGGAAGCGCTGATCATGGTCTTCTCCTTTGAAATACTGCGGGAGGCGGGGCTGCGCCTGCCAAGGCCTGTCGGCCAGGCAATCAGCATCGTCGGCGCGCTGATTATGGGCGACGCCGCGGTGTCGGCTGGCTTGGTAGGCGCCCCGCTGGTGATCGCCATCGCGCTGACAGCGGTTACCGGCTTTGTGGTTCCCCTGCAAAGCGACGTGTCTTCCCTGCTCCGCATCATATCCATGGCGCTGGCCGCCGTGCTGGGCGGGTACGGCATTGCCATGGGCTTTATCGCGACGCTGGTGCATCTGGCGTCGCTGAAATCCTTCGGCGTACCCTATTTTGAATCGTTCGCCATTTCTCGGGATATGCAGGATACCATGATACGCATGCCCTTGTGGTTCATGACCAAGCGGCCCAAGGACATAGCGCAGCAGGATGTGACCCGCAGGCGCTTTTTCATACCGCCCATGAGGCCCCATGAAGATGCCGACAGTGCCAAGGAGCAGGAAGGCGGAGAAGAATGAAAAAGCTGCTCTGCGTATTGCTGGTGCTGGCCATTTTGTTTGGCTTGTCAGGCTGCTGGGACAGCCATGAGCTGGACACGCTCTTTATTGTGACGGGAGTCGGCCTGGATAAGGGTGAGAAGGCGGAAGAAGTGGATGTCGGGGTACAGATCGTGAAGATAGCCGGCGGGAGCTCCGGCGGCAGCTCCGGCGGCGGTGCCGACTCGGGCGGCGGGGGAGGGGGAGGCGACAGCAGCATATTGCTGGAGGCCAGCGGAAAAAGCGTGCTTTCGGCACTCTCCACCTTGCGCCATCAAAGTACGCGCTTGCTGTTTTTGCACCATAACCAAATGATTGTATTCGGCAGGGATTTGGCCATGGCCGGCATACAGGAGCACCTGGATCTGTTTTTACGCGACGAGGAAACGCGCATGGAGACACTGGTGCTGGTGGCCGACGGCAAGGCCAAGGATGTATTAGGCGCTGAGCTGGACCAGGACAAGCTGTCTGGCGTCGCTGTTACGCGCATGATGCGGCAGTTTTCCACCATTTCCGTTTTCCTGAGCGTAAACATGCTGGGCCTGACATCCAAACTGCTTCAAAAGACAACCGCCCCCCTCATTCCCATTGTGGAAGTAAAAAAAGAAGAAGATAAGTCAAAGCTGAACATATCCAAAATGGCGGTGCTGAAAAACGACCGCATGGTGGGGGAACTCGACTGGGAGGAGATAACAGGGTATCTGTGGGCCAAGGGTGAAATCAATGAGGGGATTATGGAACTTGCCACCGACAAGGGAACGGTGTCTTTCAATATACTGCAGGTCAGCAGCCAATCGGAACCGGTGCTGCAATCGGACGGCAGAGCAGGTGTGATCCTGAATATTGATACGGCGCTTGATATTGAAGAATTGAACGGATTTGGCGATGTCAAGCTGGATGAGCTGTATGCCATGCTGACACAGGAAACGCAAAAGGCCGTTGAACAGCGGGTGACCAAGACATTTGAAAAGTCTAAGCAGCTGAACACAGATTTCTATGGGTACGGCGGAAAGTTCCATATCAAATATCCCAAGCAATGGGCAAGCATGGAGCAGCAATGGGATGCGGTCTATCCCGGCCTGCAGCTTGTTCTGAACGTGAAGACGCATATCGTGGGCACCGGAAAAACGGCTCTTACCCTGGATATGGAGGAAAAAAAGAAATGAAGCTGGAGACAGATAAAATTACGCCATCCCAATTGTTGTTTTCCACCGCCTGCTTCATTCAAGCCTCCTCGCTGCTTACAGCTTATCTGGCCGGGGTGACGGACTATGATTCCTGGTTTGTGGTAATCACAGGCATCGTGGCCTGCATGCCTCTATTGCTTGTGTACTTGGGCCTGATGAAGCTGTACCCCGGCAAAAATCTGGTGGAAATCAATGATCTGGCGCTGGGCAAGGTCCTTGGGAAAATCGCTTCGTTTTTGCATATTCTTTTTTTCCTGACGCTGGCAACACTGAACTTGCGGGATCTGAGCCTGTTTGTGAAGCAGACCATTATGGACAAAACGCCGGACGTCATCCTTTCAGCCGCGTGTGTGATCGTGTCCGCCATGGCCGTGCGGTACGGGCTGAAAGTTGTTACACGCTTTGCCTTTATCTTTATCACGATATCGGTCACGGTACTGGGGGCTTCGCTGTTGTTTGCTTCCGGGCAGATGGATCTGAACAACTTTTTGCCCGCGCTTCAAAAGCCTCCTATTACGTATGTGCAGGGCACAAATGTCGCCCTGAGCATCCCATTTGGCGAACTGGTGGTTTTTTTAATGATACTGCCCTATGTCCGTGCAAGGCAGAAGCCCATCGGCCGTTACTTTGTAGGCGGCTTTTTGCTGGGGGCGGTGATGTTTCTGCTGGTGGTCTTCCGGGATACGGCCGTGCTGGGAAATACATTGAGCCTATTCGCCCTGCCCGCCTTTGAAACGCTCCGACTCATCAATGTGTTCGGCACGCTGAGCCGCCTGGAGATATTGTTTGCCATTGTGCTGGTCGTCCTGCTGTTTTTCAAGGTTTCCTTACTGCATTACACAACTACGCTGGCCGCGGCGCAGGCGCTGGGCATGAAATCCTACAAGCCTCTGGCATACGTGATCGGCGTGCTTATGATCGGCTACAGCTTTACGCTGTACCCCTCCAACATACAGCACGCATCCTCCGGCGCGGAGACATCCACCATCCTTTGGCAGCTTTTTGAGTTCATACTTCCGCTGCTGGCGCTGGTGGCCGGCAAAATACGAAAAGGAAAAACAAAGGGGGCGGAGGCGTAATATGCTGGCGGTTGTGCTTATCTTTGGGCTGATTGCACTGATCGATATGGTTCCCCTGATCCGCAGGAAGGATTGGAAGGATGTGGCGGCGCTTGGCATCGTTTTTGCATTGGCGCTGACTGTTTCCATATTGAATCAATTAAAGGTGCCCATCCCCAGTACCGTTCTTTCGGCGGATACGTTTATGCGCCAAATCGGAGTCAATTATTGAGATGCATACACTTGTGGCCGCTCGGGCGGCCTTTTTGCGTTTTAGGAAACTCCCTGCTTGAGGACATGTGCAGGTTGTGCTATAGTGAATCTGACAGTATATGGCTGTTTTACAGCAGCCGGCATGTACCGCTAAAAAATGCGCGTTTCCTTACCTCCATCATATCTCCATGGAATGGTGGGAGGATGGATCGTCTTAAAGAATGCCGGCGGGAGGAAGCATGGGTAAAGCGACAATTCTGATCGTGGAAGACGAGGAGAAGATCGTCAGCGTTATTGAAGCGTACCTTATGCGGGAGGGGTATCAAACGCTGTCCGCGGGGGATGGCAAAACCGCTTTGGAATTGTTTGAAGCAAGGCGGCCGGATGCAGTGGTGCTGGACAGGATGCTGCCTGAATTAAGCGGGGATGAAGTGCTCAAAACCATCCGCAGGCTTTCCGATGTACCCGTGCTGATGCTCACGGCCAAGGGCAGTGAAAACGACGTGGTGGAGGGGCTGACCCTGGGGGCTGACGGCTATGTGATCAAGCCGTTCCGCCCGCGGGAGCTGGTGGCAAGGCTGGAGGCGCTCCTGCGCCGCTTCGGGCCAAAGGAAGACGGGGAGGCCGTTACCTACAATAACGGCGACCTGAAGGTGGACTCCCTGGCGCACCAGGTTTGGCGTGGGGGCCGTGAGATACAGCTTACGCCCAATGAGTACAAGCTGCTGCACACGCTGTTGAACCAACCTGCCAAGGTGTTCACCAGGGAGGAACTGATTTTGTGCGCTTTTGGCTTTTCCTATGAGGGATTTGACAGGACCATCGATTCACATATCAAGAACCTGCGCGCCAAGCTGGAGGATAAGGCCGAAGAGCCTGCCTATATCCGCACAGTGCGCGGCGTAGGTTACAAGTTCGGGGGAAAGGCGGATGACTAAAAGGCTTTCAAGCCTGAAAACACGGCTGTCGCTGACCTATGGCGCCATATCGATTTTCATTATCGGCATTTTGCTGGCGGTGACGCACGGCTTGATGGAAAACCATTTTCAAACCTATGTTACCACCCTGCGGGCACAGGCCGCCCAAAACGTGGTGAAGACCGTGGAGGACCAGCTGAAGAAAACGGATCTTTACCATGTGCACTTTACCGAATTGGGTTATGCCATGCTGAACCAGGGGATGGTGCTGTCCGTTTGGGATGCCGAGGATAAGCAGGTCTACTGCATCCACTGCAATGACACCAAAGCCTGCGAGAATATGCTGTATAACGTGCAGTGCATCACCGCCATGCGGGATGCAGATTACAAGGGCACCTATACAGAGCTTTCATATCCCCTTATGCAGGACGGCAAGATGCTTGGCCAGATGCATTTTGGCTACAGCGGACCGTATTACTACACCGAGGCCGATGTAGAATTCATCGGAAAGATTGACACCATCTTCGTTCTGGCCGGTGTGCTGTGCGGGATACTGGCGGCGGGTTTCGGGTATGCCATGGCACGGGGCATTGTGAGGCCCATCCGGGAAATCGGCGAGAATACCAAGCGCATCGGATTGGGTGATTACGCGCCGCGTTTGCCCAAACACCCCTATGCCAGGGAGCTGGATGAGCTGGATCAAAGCGTCCGCGTCCTATCGCAAACGCTGGAAGAACAGCAGCGGTCCAGGGAGCGCATGATCAGGGATTATGCCCATGAGCTGCGCACGCCGCTGTCCGTTCTCCAGGCCAACCTGGAGGCCTTCCAGGACGGCGTGTGGGAGCCGACGCCCCAGCGCCTGGGCAGCTGTTATGAGGAGATAGAGCGCCTGAACCGAATGCTGGTGAAACTGGAGGATCTGGCAAAGCTGTATGAGCCCGACGCGAAGGCGGCTGTCTGCCAGGTGGAGCTTGACAGCCTGGTGAAGGATTGCCTGGATCACTTTGCCCCGGTCTGCGCGGACAAGAAGATCGAGCTTGCATCAAGCCTTACCCCCGTTACGGTTACAGGCGGCAAGGATCAATTGAGGCAGGTGCTGGTGAACCTTCTGGCCAACGCCGTGCAATACACACAGGACGGCGGCAAGGTGGAGGTCACGCTCAAGCAGGAGGGGGACATGGCCGTCATCCTGGTTCGGGATACGGGCATCGGCATCGATGCCAAGGATTTGCCGTATATTTTCGATTACCTGTACAGGGCCGATCCCAGCCGGAGCCGCCATACGGGGGGCAGCGGCATAGGCCTGAGCATCGTTAAAAAAATTGTAAGGGAGCACGGGGGAGAGGCCCTGGCGGAAAGCAAGCTGGGGGAGGGCAGCGTGTTCACCGTGAAGCTGCCGCTTCACAGACCATAACTCCATAAAAATATTTTGGCACCCTCTTGCAAAGTCTGCGGGAGGGTGCTATACTGTGTTTGCTACTGAATATTACACAATAGTAGTTAATGAATAGAAGGGAGGTGCGGCATGAACCCGCAATTTAAAAAAGGCGTGCTGGACCTGTGTGTATTGGCGGCCCTGCGCCACCATGACACCTACGGATATGAGCTGGCGGAACAGATTTCAAAAAGCATAGAAATCGCGGAAGGAACGCTGTACCCGCTGCTGCGCAAACTCAAGGGGGATGGGCTGTGTGAGACATACCTGTCCGACGAATCCGGCGGGCCGCCCCGCAAGTATTACAGACTGACGGAGGCGGGAAGGAAGGCGGAGGCCGATCTTCGGCGGGAGTGGCTGCTGTTTGTAAAACAGGTAAACGATATTTTGCTGGAGGGTGAGTCGGATGAATGAGTATTTACAGGCGCTGAGCCGGGCCTTAAGCCGGCTTGACCAGGCTGAGCGGGAGGACATCCTTACCGATTTGCGGGAGCACTTTGAGATCGGCCTTTCCCAAGGCAAGACGGAGAAGCAGATCGCCACGGAGCTGGGCGATCCCAATAGCATCGCCAGGCTGTATACAGCGGTCAGCGCCACCGCCACGGCGGAAAAGACAAAGAAGCCCGGGGATGCTTTCCGCATGGTAGGCGCTACGTTCGCGTACCGCATGGGCAAGGGCATGGCCATCGGCACGCTGTATACCGCGTTTATTCTGTGCGTCATCCCGCTGTTCGTGCTGGGGCCGGCGCTATGGCTTACCGCCGCAGGGGCGGTATTCCTGGCCGCCATGAATTTCATCAGAGGGTTTATTGTGTACGGAATGCTATCCGTGTTTACGGCGGTCATGCTGGCCGCTTTGGGAACATTGTGCATGATGGGTACAAGGTACCTGTGGAGCGTTACCATCGGCGGTCTGTCTGCGCTGGCCCGGCGCTGGCTGGGCAAGGAAGAAGAAAAGGAGATTTGATATGATAAAGCGTGTGAAGTTCTGGCTGATCGTGCTGCTGGTTGGCGTTGCAGGCATTGCCCTGACGGGCACATATTTGATGGCTACGGGCAGCTTGATGTCCCGTGAGGCCAGGAAGGATTACTCCTTGCAGGGGGACTTTCAAAAGCTGAAGGTGGAGGCAAGCGGCGCCAAGGTGACTGCCTATCCCACCTCAGAGCCGCCCATATTGGAGGTGTACGCCAAAGCATGGGTCTCCAATCCCATTGATTTGAACGAGCACTTTTCTATAACCAATGAAAACGGCGTGCTGACCGTGAAGGAAATTCCTTTTGAAAGCACATTCCTCGGCCTGTTTCCCCAGCCCTATGAAATGACCATGACCTTCTATGTTCCACAAGCAGTCTACGATGATTTTTCGGGAGGCCGGCCATGAACACCGCCGTCGTCACCGGAGCCACCTCCGGCATCGGGTTTGCGGTAGCGCAAAAGCTGCTGGCCATGGGCTTTCACGTGCTCCTGGTGGGCCATACGGCGGAGAACTGCAAAAAGGCGCTGGCTGAGCTTGGGGAAAAATATCCTGCAGGGGAGATGGCTGGCTTTCACGGCGATTTGATGCATCAAAGGGAAGTAAACCGTGTGGCGGGGGAGCTGAATACCTATCTTAGCGCCTATTGCGATGGCCGCCTGGATGTATTGATCAACAATGCCGGTGCTGTCCGCACCTGGTATACCACCACGGAGGAAGGGTATGAGCAGCAGTTCGCTTTAAACCACCTGGCCGGCTTCCTGCTGACCCACAGGCTGATAGGCCCGCTGAAAAAGGCGGGCGGACGGGTTATTGTGACGGGCAGCGGCTCCCACAAGCATTACAACATCCGCTGGGATGACCTGATGTATCAAAGGCGGCGTTACAGCTGCCTGGGCGCCTACAAGCAAACCAAGCTGTGCAACCTTCTTTTCGCGGGGGAATTCAACACAAGGCTAAATAAGGATGGTGTCCGTGCCTATGTGGTAGACCCGGGCCTTGTAAGCACCGACATCGGCTTCAAACAGACAAGCGGGCTTGTCCGCGCCGTATGGTCCATGCGCAAAAGAAGCGGTATCCCTGCAGAAACGGCCGCCCTCACCTATGGCTTTTTGTGCGCGCCTTCCTTTTCGGAAACCGGCCTATATTATTTGAACTTAAAAACAGCCCCTTACGATAAGCGGGCCGACAAGCCATCCGACAGGGCAAGATTATTTGAGCTGAGCGAAAAGCTGTGCGGCATTGACGCCTTCGGGGAGGTGGAAGCATGATGGTTTTGATTACCGGCGCAGGCGGCGGCCTGGGCAGGGCCATGGCGCTGGAAGCCGCCCGGCGCGGCTATGACCTGATGCTGACCGATGTGAACGAAGCAAGCCTCAAGGTTTTCAAGGATGGATTGCTCCGGCAGTACGATGTCCATGTGGACGCGCTGCCCTGCGATTTGACGGACGCTGCGGATGTCCGTAAGCTGTTTGCCTATGTCCACGAAAAAGGCAAGCAGCTGAACATGCTGCTGCATGTGGCCGGCATCGATTTTGAGGGCGGGTTTTTGGATCTGGAATGCGACCGGCTCATCGATATCGTGCGGGTCAACATCGAAGGGACGCTGCGGGTGCTTCACGGCGCGCTGTCAAGGCGCGATCCCGGCAAACGCTTCAGCATCGTGGTGGTATCCAGCCTGGCCTCGCTGTATCCCATGCCGCTCAAGGCCACCTACGCAGCCTCCAAGCGCTTTTTGCTGGATTTCTCCATGGCGTTAAGCCAGGAGCTGGCGGACAGGAACGCGACGGTGCTTGCGCTGTGCCCCGGCGGGCTCCCCACCACGCCCGGCGCCATGCAGGGTATCAGCGCCCAGGGCTTCTTTGGCAGAATCACCACCAACAGCCTGCCCAAGGTCGCCAGAAGGACCATCGCCAAGGCGCTGCGGGGAAGACATGTTTATATTCCAGGTGCAGTGAACCGGCTGTTCAGCATACTGGGCAGGCTTATCCCCAGGACTGTTCTGACGAAGCTGTTGTATTCAAGGTGGCGCCAGGCCAGGGAAGGGCACGCGGTAAGCTGATAGAACTCGTCCGGAAAGTTGCTGTTAAACGGGATAAGCCTCATACTCAAAATAATCAAAGTCAGCCGGGATGCGGCTGCCGCAGCCGCCGTTATTGGCATACAGGCCCACCATGGTGCCTGTATGCCTTTTTGCACCGTTTTGCAGAAATTCATCGCTTAAAAAAGCGCAGTCCGCTATAGTGCCAAGCGGCTCAAAGGGACCGTCCCCTTCCTTGAAACAGAAGCCGCGGGAAAGCCCATCCACATAGACTTTCAATGTCACCGGGCTTTGCAGGCTGTTCAGCTTCACACTGGCGATCAACTTTTCTTCGCCGCCCGCCCGCAGGGAAAGCATGATGCCATCCCTTGTTTTGGCACACTTTAAGTATGCGTCTGTGGCGTAGTAGCAGGTGAGTCCGGCTTGCTCTCCTTCCCACCGGGGGAGGAAATGCAAAAGGGTGGAGGCGGTGTACCGGGTTTCCGTTTCCCTGCGCACCAGCGTGTTTTTTGCCCGCCGCTCATGCAAATCGCCGTCCTGAGCCCAGATTCGGAAATAACCGGGATGCTCCTTAAGCGACCATTCCGTGCTGGGGCTGCGTACAAACTGCCATTCCTTTTTCAAATCTGGAACATCAAAATGGTCTGTAAACGATGTTTCTATGCGCTGCTCCATGCCAGGCATGGGGAGATATGCGGACGCTAAAGGATTCCCGTCACCCATGCGCGGCCAGCCGTCCTCCGACCATTCCACACGCTGCAGCGCCGTTTCCCGGCCCATAACGGTAAAATTCCCCCCGATGGGCCGGGCGCACAGGTACAGCGCGAACCAACCGCCATCCGGCGCTTGTACAAACTTGGCGTGTCCGCAGCGCTGCAACAGGGCGGAAGGGTCACGCTGCTTTAGTATCGGGTTCTGGGGGCACGCCTCGTAGGGACCATCAATTCGCTTGGAACGCGCAATGGTTATTTGATGGTCAAACCCCGTTCCGCCCTCCGCCAGAATGGCGTAATACCAGCCATCCTTCTTGAGAAGATGCGGGCCTTCCGGGGCTTTTTGCCCGGTGCCGGCCCAGGCGTTCACCGTTTCCCCGGCAAAGGCATCGCAGCTTTCATTGAGCGGCGTGATGGTGATGCCAGGCGCGTTGACCAGATAATGGCGGCCATCCTCATCCACAAAATGGGATGGGTCGATGTTGTCCATCTCCAGGCAGACGGGCTTTGAGTAGGGGCCTTCCGGCCTTTCCGCGTGCATGACAAGCTGGCGGCGCAGCACCGTATGGCTCCTGCCGCCGTCGCCATTGAGGCGCAGCGGCGCGAAAATCCAGAACCGGCCGTTGGCATAGGAGATGTCCGGGGCCCATATGCCGTGGGAATCCCTGATATCGGAAAGGTCCAACCAGGCGGGCTTTGTGATGGCATGGCCGATGATGCGCCAATTGACAAGATCACGGCTTTCACTGATGATGATGGCAGGAAAGTATTGAAAGGTGGAGTTCACCGCGTAGTACATGCCATTTACGCAAATGACCGACGGGTCCGGGAAAAAGCCGCGCATCACAGGATTCCGGTAGTGCATGTTTCCTCCAAAGAAAGCGTAATACTATGTCCGCTCCCGGATGATATCCCCATCGCCGATGCGGCCGATGAGCAGCGGAGAATGCATGTCATGGCTGCCCGTGTTGGTTTTCAGCGCGCCGGGATTATAATTGGCATAGCAGTACCTGCATCCGTTTTTACAGGTATTGTACATACCAATGTCCACACTGGCATCGCACCCGCAGGCCGGGCGCTGGTTTTTGTCTCTGGAAACCTTGATGGGACGGCCCCGGAGCCTGCCCAGCAGTTCTCCGTCGATGCATTTGGCATGGCCGATGCCATGGGAAGATAAATCGATTTCCTCTGCGCAGGTTTCAACGGTCAAATCATATCTTCGGGCTATTTCGCATATGGACCTGGCCAGCATGCGCTTGGTATCGTCGCTTATATCTGTAAGCCCGTCTTGACCGAAATAGCTGTCCGTACTTTTATAGCGGTCCACGAAGCTGATGATGCATTTGCGGGTATAACCGTGCAGCCGCCTGGCGATCTGATGAAAATATTCCAGGTGATAGTCGACGGTGTACTTTTCGCTGAGCAGGATCGGATCGTAGCGCCAGATGACTCTTTCCGGACCGGTCTTATCGGCCAAGCGATGGAAGGCCGGGATTGCCTCGCTGCCCTTTGCGGGCACATTGGGTTCCATGTCTTTGCCGTAAGACGTCAATGTGTAAAGGAAATAGTATGCGTACTCGTTCAATTCATCGAGCCTGTCCAGCATGGGGGTCGGATTCTTCGTCCAAAACACTATGCCATCCACCGTGTCAGGCGAAAGGCTGACTTTGGATACCTGGTGATATCGCATGGGATTGCGCGTCAACACAAACCCTTCCCTGATCCTTTCAAAAAACCAGGGGGAATAGCAGGCCGGTATATCCGTCCGGCGGCTTGCGCTGATAATCATGTCGGTTTTTTCTTCCTTATGTGTATTACCCGCACCGCAGGACATTTGTGTACCATTGTCAGCGGACTTTTTCATGCTCTCCCTTCAGGTAGTCCAGCACATCCTGCTTGCCTTGCGGCGCGTCATGCCCCAGGAGGTATGTTTCAAAATCGCATTCCTCCAAAATGGAGATCATGTTTGCAAGCAGGGTAGGGTCATACCTGCCGCCGTTTTCATAATGGTCTTCGCAGTCCGCGTCGCCGACAGCAAGCATCTTCTCTTCGGGAATGTACACAATCACCGAATCCCGGGAATGGGGGGCGGATATTTCCCTGATTTCACAGCGGATGTTTCCCAGGTGCAGCGTCATGCTTCCCTCAAATACGATGTCCGAGGTGGTTACTTTGATGGATGATCTATCCGGATACTCAATCCTTATATCCCGGTCGCACATGGCGATTTCACGGCCGCTGTCAAGCCTCTGCCGCATGGCCTCGTCCGTCCATTCCCAGTTCATGACTTCCGTAAGCTTTTGATGGGTTTTATGGCCTGTGACGGAAAGGCCGTGCACGGCGTGCATGCCAAAGGTATGATCCCAGTGCCAATGGGTGATCACCGTATAATCCGGCAGCCGGAAACCCATTTGTTCAATGGCTTTGTAGAACTTCTCCACATGGCCTTTGGAATTCCCCGCGTCGATGGCCAGGGACTTTTTATCCCCAAGAATATAGAACAGGTTGGGCCTGTCCGTTTCGTTTTCCTGAGGGAGGTAGTAAACGTGGTCCGATATTTTTATAAGCGACATAGTACCTCCCGGTGCTTCTTCTGCCTTTGCGTCTGGTTGCATTATTTCATGGAATGTGTTCTCAGTCTGCGGTCAAACTGAATTTGATTCTGTGCATTTTGCTCGATCAAAAAAGCCCTCCGTTTTGCCGTGAAATAGGTTTTATAGGTCAGACGCTGTTTAACGCGCACAATGTCGCTGTATTCATAGATGCGTACCGGCCCCAAATGAGGTGTACACACAATCTTATCATCCGAAATGATCCGAAAACGGAAGAGCATAAAGGCAAACAGTTCCGCCATCAGGAAAATAATTAGAAAGACCAGGAATTCGGGAAAACCCAAGCGGATGATGCTTCCCTTTGTATTTGAAATGGGTATCAGCATTGTTGCCACAGCAAACCCCATGGGAATAAGGCCTACGGCACACGTAACAATAGGGAAAATCCGGGGATATTGTACAATCACCGGTTCATTTTTCGCAAGGATGCCCCCGTTCTTATGTAATTTCCGGATTGCGTCTGATGTCATTTACCTCATAGGCCGCTTCGTGGCCAATGGGACCTTGGCTATTATCGGATTTCCCGGCAGACATCGATGATTTCACCCTCCGTGCTGCCTTCGATATAACGCAATACATTGTCTATCATGCTGTCCGCAACGGAGGATTCATTCACTACGCAGGCAAAGCCCAATACGATCCGTTGGTGGAGGTCCTGCGCGTCCACCTCCGCGATGGAGGCGTTGAAAGTGTTGCGCACCTTGGCGCACAGGCTTTTCACCTCCATGCGCTTCTCCTTGAGGGAATGCACCCATGGCACGTGAATGGTGACGATGGCAGTACCTATCAGCATAATCGTTTCTCCTTGCATGCGGTCACAATGTTTAATGGCGTATAGGACGTGCGTTTCTTGTTCCACACATCCATCATAAAGGTTTCTTCTCCCAAGATTATACAGAGTTATGCGCCATATGTACAGGCTGTATTTGAGACGCTCAATCGGGGGATGCTCCTAAATAAAAAAATCCGTCCACGTGGAACGGATTTTTTCCATGATGCCGAATTATCAGACCGGTCCCTCAATGATGCCCAGTATCTCGTTCATGGAAGCTTCAAATTCCTCATCCGAAGAGTTTTTGAATATCAGCAGATCGTCGCTGGTGTTCGGATCATCCAGTTCACTTGGGATATTGAAGTTGACCCCGGCAATATACTCATCCCAATTTTCCAGCTTCCATTTGTCGCGGTCGCTGTTGCGCTGTATCATTCTCTGCCTGCATATTTCCGGTTCCGTCTGCACCCAAATCACGGTGAGCTTGGCGTTCTTTTGCGCAAGCCTCGTCTTCAGGGCGGACATGTATTGCGGATCGCGAACCTCCCGTGTAAAAGGCGCGTTTATCAGTACGATGTCATCATACTCCAGGGCCTCCATGGCCAGGTCGATGATCGCAGCATATTCATAGTCGCGGATATTAGCCTCAAAAAAGTCCGAGCTTCTGTTGTATTCCTGGCCGGCCACCACGAAAATTTGCTTGGACAATACAATCAGCGTATCCTTGTCCAGATAGACTACGTGCTTGAGGTTCTTGGCAAGCTGCTTGGAAACGTAGGTTTTGCCGCAGGCCGGCGGGGATGTGACGAGTATCAGTCGTTTCATGTCAGCCACTCCTTGAATTCATATAAAATGAAATTTAGCGGCTATCCGCTTTTGTGACAGCATATGCTTCGATCATGTCATAAAGACTCTTTGTGCGAAACCAGTATAGCATGACACCCTTTGCAAGTAAACCGCAGGCTTGAGAAGGGAGTCTGCCGGTGCGTAACTTGCCAGCCGTTTGATACCTGTGTAGGAAGGGATAAAATAAGCGCCGGGTTGTTACTCCCGGCGCCTGTAATTATGTGGGCTGACCATCCACCCGTTACATCCTTTGCGCGGCCTTGTACAGCGCTTCAAACACAAGCATGCCCGCGACGGAGCCGCCGTCGATAAGCCCGATGGTCTTGTCGCCGTAGTAGGCGGCGCGGCCGTGTACGGCCTTCATGGATGCGGTGCTTTCGGAACCTTCTTTGGCGGCCTTTGCCGCGGCCTCCAGCGCGGAGACCATGCCCTTGGAGTCATTCTCGCACAGTGCGCGGGCGGCGGGGTCCAGCGCGTCCAGCACGGTTTTTTCGCCGGGCTTGGAGTTGGCGCGCTCCATGATCTTGGCAACGCCTGCTACGCATGCTTCGCCCAGCAATGCCGCGTCCGCATTTTGATGGCTCTTCAAAACCCTTGCCATCCCCATCATAAACAGGGACATGATGGTGCCAAGGGAGGAGGGAGCGGCTTCGTTGAACACCTTGCTGGCCCCGACGATGATCTTGCCAAGATCTGTTTCGCTGCTTTCGTTCACAAAAGCGCTGGCGGCCGCAAAGCCTTCGGACATGGAAATGCCCAGGTCCCCGTCGCCGTTGCGCTGGTCAAGCTCGATCAGGTATTGCCTATTGGCTGCCATCGTGTTTGCAATCTCTTGCATGGCGATCCGCAGCGTATTTACATCCAGCATATCTCCCTCTCCTTTCAGATGTTTTCGTTGGTGTAAAAGGGTGTGCTGGCGGGGACGCGTAAAAGATCTTCCAACTCTTCATCCAGCTTGAAGATTGTCACCGACAGGCCGGCCATTTCCATGGAAGTGGCAAACTCGCCCACATGCGGCATCAAAAGGCGCACGCCCTTGCCCGTCAAAAATTGATGGATGCGGCGGTAGACGATCAGCAGCTCCTCCTTGGGTGTGGCACCAAGGCCGTTGACCATGACGGAAACAGAATCGCCGGATACAAGGGGCATGTCGGCCAGCAGCTTATTAAGGATCACATCCGCGATCTCATCCGCGGTCATCATCTGCCTGACTTCTATGCCGGGCTCGCCATGGATGCCCATGCCGATCTCCACTTCATTTTCGCCGATGGAGAAGGTGGGCTTGCCAACCTCCGGCACGATGCAGGGTGAGAGCGCGACGCCCATGGTGCGGATATTGTCCAGGGCCTTCTGGGCGGCATCGGCCACTTCATCCAGGGACCGGCCCTGGTCGGCCGCCGCGCCGGCGATTTTAAAGGCATACACCATGCCCGCCACACCGCGCCTCTTTGCCGCCAGCTCCTTGGGAGCCGAGCTTACGTCATCTTTCACGCGGACGGTGCGGGTCTTGATGTCATCTTCCAGCTCCACCGTTTCGCAGGCCATGTCAAAGTTCATGTTGTCGCCGCCGTAGTTGCCGTACAGGCAAAGCACGCCATTGCCGCGATCGCAGGCCTTGATGGTGCTGGCCATCTTCAGGGCGGAAGGCGAAGCGAACACATTGCCTACGGCGCAGCCATCCAGCATTCCCTTACCCACATAGCCCAGGAACACCGGCAGGTGGCCGCTGCCGCCGCCGGTGACGATGCCCACTTTGCCATCCCTGACGGGCGTATTGGAAAGGATGATGCGGCGGTCGCCATCCAGAAGCTTCAGACGGTCGCCATACGCCGCGATAATGCCCTCCGCTACTTCGTCCACGAAATTCACCGGATTGTTGATGACCTTTTTCATGTTCCGTCCTCCTTGCGATGATGCGTAAATTTAAGGCTACAGCGAACTGCCGAACGAATTGATGTCCTCGGCCAAAAGGCGGATAGCCAGATCCAAATCTGCCGTCTGCAGCGCGTTGGTGATGCGAAGATGCGTCTCGTTATCGAAATGGAAGCGGATACGACGCCATTTGTCCCAGTAAAACTGGGCGTAAGCGCGCTTCAATATGGTCAAGCTCCGCTTGATCTGGCTGTAGCAGTAGCGGTTGCCGCTGAGGGCCAAAAGCTTAAGATGAAATTTGGAATTGTTGTCCCAGGCATCCCAAACTTCCTGGTCGCCGGTGGGGGAAAGGCCTTGTTCCTGAACGGCAAGATCGGCAAGCTCTTCCTTGCTGGCCTTCTCAAGTATGATAGGCAGGCTCTGGCATTCCACCATCACGCGGAACTGCAGTATGTTGCGTATATCACTTTCCGTCAGCGTCACAATCTCATAGCCGTAGCGAGGAATGCTGCGCAGCACGTTTTCATTGCAGAGTTCCACCAGCGCTTCCCGCACCACGGACTTGCTTGTGCCGTATTTCTCCATCAGACGCCGTTCACTCAATAAGCCATTGTGCCTGTACTCGCCCTTGATGATATCCGCAACGATGTCATTGTGGATCATTTGCTTCGTATACTGTTCCATAGCTTGCTCTACTGTCCTTTCATCCGCCGTTCATACGAATAGGCGGGGTTCAGCACAACGCTGTTTCCGCCGGATATTTCCAGGGAAGCGGCCGTGATGTACGACGCCCGGTCCGAACAAAGAAACATGATGGGATCGGCGATCTCGCCAGGCTGCGCCGGCCTTTGCAAAAGCGTGCCGGAAACGCGGTCATTAAGCTCGGCGGTCCCAATATTGCGCTTAACAGCCGGCGTCAGTGTGAAACCCGGCAGTACGCAATTGACGCGGACTTGGTACGCGGCGTATTCCGCCGCGAACATGACAGACAACTGCTGGACGGCGGCCTTCAAAGGTCCGTACAGCGTACTGCGCCCCGCCGTCGCGCAGCGGGCTGCAAGGGAGGATACATTGACGATCGCACCGCCTGACTGCTTCATATGCCGAAAGGCCGTCTGGCAGCCGTAGACCGCGGAATGAAAGCATACGGCTACGGTTGCGGCGACTTCCTCCGGCGTGTACTCGTCCCCTGCCCGTGGGATACTGGCCCCCACATTGTTCACCCAGCAATGGATGGGACCAAATCGCTCCGAAACGGCCTGCGCAAAGGCGGCGATGGATTCCGGATCCGTCGCGTCCGCAGTCTTGGCAAACACCATCTCCCGCGGCGTAAGTTCCGCGAGCGCTTCATCCAGGCCTTGCTGAGTGCGCGCGCAAATGGCGACCCTGGCGCCTTCCTTTAAGAAAGCCTGTGCCGTGGCCAGGCCGATCCCCTTGCTGGCCCCTGTTATGACGGCAGTTTTGCCCGCCAGATGAAGGTCCAGGCTTATCCCTCCCCGCGTTTTATCGTCATTGATAAAGCGATGAACGGTCCGATGCACCTTTTATGCAACAAGCTCCCTTATTCGCTGAGCATGATGTCCAAAATTTCGGAATCTGTGGATTTCATTCCCTCGCGACCCATTTGGCCGACAGCGCGAATAGTCTTTTCTACATCGGCCCGTACCAACCCTTCTCCCGGGGCAAATACGCCGCCGTTGCGCTGCAGTTCAAACGCGAGAAAAGCGGCGTCCAGGGCAGAGGCGATCTTGGCCGCGCAGGATGGCTTGGCCCCATCGCAGACCATGCCGCCAATGTTGGCGATGGTGTTGGTGATGGTATTCGCAATGGAATCATACCCGTAGCCGCACAGGTAGGCAATGCCGCATACCGCGCCGCAGGCGGCGCTGGTCGCCCCGCAATAGGCGGACAAATTACCCAGGAAGCGCTTTTGATGGATGGAAATCAGGTTCGAAACGATCAGCGCCCGCAAAAGCTTGTCATGGCTTACGCCCAGTTCCCTGGCGTATTCGATGACCGGCATGGATACGGTGATACCCTGGTTGCCGCTGCCGGAATTGATGACCACCGGCAGGGGGCAGCCGCTCATACGAGCGTCGGAACCTGCGGCGGCCACGGCGCGGGCGCGGACAGTCAGGTCGCCGGCATTGTGCTTGGACATCAGCGCCTTGCCCACGCGCACGCCGTAATCATTCTTCAGCCCTTCCATGGAGATGCGGGAATTGTTTTCGATCTGCAGCTCCAGGGGCTTGCGGACCAGGTCCAGATCCACCGTATCCGCAAAGGATAATATGTCTTCCACGCTGAGCATTTCCTTCAGCCGCTGTAAATCCGCATTTTTGGCCGCATCGTTTTGCTTGGGCGCGTCGGCGGAATAAATGACCTCCCCGTCCTTTTCGATGCGGACGATGTGCGTGTGACCGCCCCTTATTTCCACCAAGGCGCTGTGTTCCCCGGCCTGCACCGCAACCGTCATATGCAGGTTGTCGCAGCTTTCCATCACTTCGCAGCGGCAGTACTCCTTGTCCTTTAACAGCTGCGCCGCTTTCTCGCGGTCGGATAATGTTGCCCCGGCGATTACTTCCAATCCGCGTTCGGGATCGCCGCCTACGGCACCCAAAACCGCTGCCACATCAATGCCCTTCATGCCGCCGCTGTTGGGGACCACGACGCCCTTGACGTTTTTAACGATGTTGCCGCTGCAGGCTACGCGTATTTTTTCGGGCAACTGCCCAAGGGTTTGGGTGGCTTTGGCCGAACAGTAGGCGATGGCGATGGGTTCTGTGCAGCCCATCGCCGCCACCAGCTCCGCATGAATGATTTTTACATAAGCTTCGTTCATTAATTTATCCATGTTACCGCCTTTTCCATCGCACCGCGATTTTAGCTTTTGCCCGGAAAGGTAGCTACACGCCAAGATAAGCCCGCTTTACTTCCGGATTGACCAGCAGCTCTTTGCCGGCACCGGTAATGGTCACGCGGCCCGTTTCCAGCACATATCCCCTGTCGGCGATGGACAGCGCCATGGACGCGTTCTGCTCGATCAAAAGGACCGTTCTGCCCTTTTCCCTGATCTTTGTGATCAATTCGAAGATTTCCTCCACGATGATGGGGGCAAGGCCCAGCGACGGTTCATCCAGCATAATCAAGGCGGGGTCCATCATCAGCCCCCTGGCGATGGCCAGCATCTGCTGCTCACCGCCCGAAAGGCTTCCTCCGGGCTGCTTTGTTCTTTCCTTGAGGCGGGGGAAGAGCGTATAATTTTCCTCCACCAGTTCAGCAATCCGCTGCTTGCTCATTTTGGTTTGGCCGAAGGTTCCGGCAATCAGGTTCTCGTACACGGTAAGCTGCGGGAAGATCATACGTCCTTCCGGCACATGGCTGATGCCCAGTTTGACGATCTTGTCGGGCGCCTTGCGCGTGATGTCCTCCGAGCGGAAGGTAATCTTGCCGCCGGCCTTTTCCGTAAGGTTGGAGATGGACATCAGCGTAGTGGTCTTGCCGGCACCGTTTCCGCCGATGAGCGTGATGATCTCGCCCTCGTTTACCTCAATGCTTACATCCATCAACGCATTGATGTAACCATAGTAGACGGTCAGGTTTTCCACTTTCAGCATCGGTTGGCTCATCGGCTCGCCTCCCCAGTCACCATGCTCTTGCCAAAGTAAGCGCTTTGCACATCCGGGTTCGATTTTACCTGCTCGGGTGTGCCCTCCATGATCTTCTGGCCGAAATTCAAAACAAGGATGCGGTTGCAGGAGCCCATGATGAATTTCATGTCATGCTCGATGACGGCAATGGTATAGCCATCCCTGTTCAATGATTTGATAAACTCCATCAGCGACTGGGTCTCCAGCGGGTTCATGCCGGCGGCCGGTTCATCCAGCAGCAGTATCTTGGGATCCAGCGCCAAAGCGCGGGCAATCTCCACCTTGCGCTGCATACCGTAGGAAAGGTTGCCGGCCAGCACATCGCGGTTTTCATACAGGCCGATTTTTTTCAATATTTCCAGGCTCTTTTCCGTAGAAAAGCTTTCCGCCTGCTTATAGGTCCGCGTGTGGAAAATGGCGTCCAGCATATTGCTCTTTGTTTTGATGTGGCAGCCGATTTTCACGTTTTCCAGTACGGTCATAAACTTGAATAGCTGCAGGTTTTGGAATGTTCTTGCAATGCGCTTTTGCGCCACATGCTCGGGGCTTAAGGCGGTAATATCCTCCCCGGCGAAGAAGATCTTCCCTTTGGTGGGCGGAAAGATGCCTGTACACATATTGAAGAAGGTCGTTTTTCCGGCGCCGTTGGGGCCGATGATGCCGAAGATGTCACCGGGAAAAATCTTCATGTCCACATTTTCCACGGCCTTGAGCCCGCCGAAATATTTACAGATGCCCTGCGCCTCAAGAAGCGGCTGAACTGCCGTGTTATGCTCAGACATGAGCAGCGCCCCCTTTCCGGGCCGGTTTGCGCTTGATCTTGCCGCCGGCCAGCATGGAGCGCGACGCACCTGCGATGCCCTGCGGGCGCAGCCACATCATCACGATAATAATGACGGCGTAGATCACGTAGCGCCAGTTTTCCAGGAACCGCAGTGATTCGGTGAGCACCGTCACGATTACGCTGCCCAGGATGGGGCCGACAAGCGTGCCCTGGCCGCCGATAACGATCATGGCCAGCACGTTAAAACCTGTGTCCGTGGAGAACTGGGAGGCCTCGATGTAGTTGACGAACGGTGCGTACGCGCCGCCGATCACGCCTGCCCAGAATGCGCCATACATGAAGATCAGCGACTTGTAGAAGCTGGTCTGCACACCCAGGGACTTGGCGGCGATTTGATCCTCACGGATGGAGATCCAGGCGCGGCCTACCCGGGAATTCAGAACACGGTGGGTTATGAATAAAAACAGGATGCCGATCACCAGGAAAATAAAGTAGTAGTACTTGGGCCGGAAGGTATCAAGCCCGAAAAGCCACGGATAGGGGATGTTCTTGATGCCCAGCGCGCCGCCGGTGACGGGTGTCCATGTCTGGGCGATGATGCGTATGATCTCGGATGCGCCCAGCGTGACGATGGAAAGATAGATGCCCTGCAGCTTCAGTGTGGGCAGGGAAACCAGCAAACCAACCAATGCGGCGGTGATGCCGCAAATAGGCAGCAGCAGCCAGAAGTTGAAGCCAAACCGCGTGGAAAGTATCGCGCAGGTATAGGCTCCGATGGCAAAGAAACCGGCTTGGCCCAGGCAGGTCTGCCCGCTGTAGCCGTTGATGGCGTTGAGGGAGCCGGCTAATGTCGCGAACATCAGGATGTTGCAGGCATAACGCACATACAGCGCTTTTGTGACCACAAAGGGCAGCGCGCACAGCAGTGCAACCAGCAGGAGGAGAAAGAGGAACTTGTAGCGGCGGTAAAAGCCTGTGATTTTTCTCATACCCTGCTTCCTCTCTTTGCCGCAAATCCCTGGGGGCGTAAAACAAGCATCAGGATCAGAAAGCCGAAGGCGAACATGTCGCGGAAGGTGGCGGAGCTGATGGTGATACCAAGGTTCTCAATGATGCCGATACATAACCCGCCCAGCGCCGAGAGCCGCAAATCAACCAGGCCGCCAAGGACGGAGGCCGAGAATGCCTTTGTACTGAAGTTGCCCCATATGTTGGAGGAAACCGCGTAGTAGTAGATGGAAAGCAGTATGCCGGCGATGCCGCCGAAGCCGCAGCCGATGCAGTTGCCCAGCATGGCGGTGCGCTTGACATTGATGCCCATCAAATAAGCCGCCTGCTTGTTCTGGCTTACTGCCCTCAACGCCACGCCCCAGCGGGTGCGGTTAAAAAACAGTGTGAGGCTGACGGCAAAGAATACCACCAGCAGCATCACAACAATTTGAAGCAGCTTGAAATCAACGGCCACGGAGCCGATGTGCAAGGTGTAGGTTGCATTGTTGATGATATTGATGACCGGTTTGGTTTCCGGCCCAAATACGATTTGCGCCAGGTTCTTCATCAGCATGCTGAACCCGATGGTGCATAAAAGTGATATATGCCTCGGTGCAGCAAAGAATTTTTCATAACAGATTTTGTAAACGACAATGCCCAGCACGAAGGAGCTGGCAAATGCCAGGAAGATGGCCAGGGGTAAATTGTTCCCGAAGAACTGGAAGCTGTAAAAAGCGCCAAAGGCTCCGATCATCATGATCTCGCCGTACGTAAAGGTCACCATGCCAACGACACCTACGATGACCGAATACCCGATGGCCATCAACGCGTAGATGGATCCCTGGCAGATGCCATTGACGAGCTGGTTCAAAAAATATTCCATAGTGCCTCCTTCGCTGCTAAGAAAGAAGGATCTGCCGGGATAGAAAATCAGGAGCAGGCGGGATAGGCCGCCCGCTCCTGACAATTAAATTGGTTATCGGAGGTTACTCTTTTCCGTAACCGAAACCTTCAAGAATCTTCCAGCTTCCATCCACAACGCCGCAGATCATGTAATCGCGGGTGATGTCGCCGGCGGGCTCGAACTTGATGCGTCCGGTCAGACCGGTCATCTCATTGTTCTGGAGGGCTTCCCTGATCGCTTCGCGGGTGATTTCCCCGTCACCGATGGTCTCGATGGCGGTCTTGATCAAATAAGCGGTATCATAAGCGCAAGCGGGGTGCACAGTGGGCTGGAAGCCGGCCAGGGAAACGAACTTGTCTTTCCACTGGGTCAAAGTGGCGTTGTCGGCATCAAAGAAGAAAGGAGAGGTAACGATCAGGTTGTTGGGATTCATAAGCTGCTTGACCAGCTGTTCGGAGGTTCCCGGTCCCAAGGCCACGTGCTTGACATCCCAGCCGGCGGAATCGGCGGCGTTGAAGATGGCGGAAACAGGCAGGCCCTGGTCCATCACGACCAGCACTTCGGGATTGGCAGCCTTCACCTTGGTGATGATGGAGCTGAAATCCGTTTCATCGGACTTGTACTTTTCTTCGGTCACGACAAGGCCTTCCAGGTCGGCCTGCTTCTTGAAGTTGTTGAATGCGGCCATACCCCAGTCGCTGTCCACGCGGATCACGGCGACATTGGTGACACCAAGGTACTTTTTCAGCACATACTTGGCCAGGAACGGGGCTTCCACATCCTGACGGCCCATGATGGAGAAGCAGAAGGGGCTCATCGCCGCGTAATCCGGGGCGGAAGCCGTGGGGGAAAGCTGGACGATGCCGTAGCGGTCAACGATAGGGGCATTGGCTTTGCAGGCGCCGGAGGAGAAATCGCCCAAGATGGCCATGACTTCTTCATCCTCGGCAAATGCCGTTGCCATGGTGGAGCTGACCACCGGGTCACCCTGCGTGTCCTTCACTTCGATGGCAAGCTGGTAACCGTTGGCACCGCCAGCGGCGTTGATCTCATCAATAGCCATCTGCCATGCGATCTGAAAGCCCTTGCCATATTCGGCATAATTGCCGGTCAGGGGAGCCAGGCCGCCCAGCTTGATGGTGCCCTTGCTTTCCGCCGCAGCGGGCAGCATGGCAAGTGTGAGGAGCATGATGACGGTTAGGAACAGAGCGGTGACTTTTTTCATGGTAGCCTCTCCTTTCATTGAAACCCCCATTGTATTTCATTCAACAGCAATACCGCTGTTCAATGTTTCCTGATTTCACTTGTGGAAATGCAGCTTGCAGGTCTCGCAGCCTTTGGCGATGGTATCGCCAAGGTTCAGCGTCAGGCCCATCGCTTCGGCTATGCCGCGATCGCCGTCCATGGCCATATCGCACAAAAGGGCGCAGGTCTCATCGCTGAAGCCGAGCTTTTTCCAGGCGTTCACCAGCGCGCAGTAGTGGAAATCCACGGTCACGTTGTCTCCGTCGGCCTTGATATCTGACATATTGAAGCTCTGGGGGCCGACCTTGCTCTCGTCGCCCAGGAACGCATTCTTGAAATCTACGCAGCTGGAAGGATCTTCGCACTGCTTTTTGAAGTTCTCCCCATGCATCAGGCCGCAGCGCTTGATGGCACGACGGATAATGGGTTCGGCATCGATGCCGGCTTTCACCATTTCATCGTAGATAAGGCCCATCCAGGTAGCGCGGTGTTCAATTTGTGAACGATTGACGTTCACGATTTCTTCCACAGGGTTGGCGATGTTCCTGATCATTGGTTTGTCCTCCCTATAATTTGGTATAGGATTTAAAATTGCTCCGCAAAAAAGACACCGGCATTTGTACGTAAAAGCCTTGGAACCCGGAACACTCCCGCTGGTGAAAAGGTATGCAAAACGAAGACACCGAATCACATCATCGTGAACGGTTCGCTTGTTTTAGGCATACCTGGCGGCGCTTTGGGATGAGCATCCGGGTGACGCCTGTTCATTAGCCGATGCCTTCTTTTGGTTGGAACGGTCGATGGCATTCAGTAAACTGACCTACCATTGATGTGTCATTAGTATATCATTGGTCGACCAGCAATGTCAACACCTATTTTGTTAGTTTTGAAGGAAAAATCATAACGGGACTGAGATGGAATATACATGCACTTCCAGTTGTTATAAGATGTATTATTCAGGAAGTAAGCGGCGGAACTTCCCGGCATAAATTTAATGACTGTCCGTGAGGTTTTTGTTTTTGGAACCGGCCAGGAAAGAGAGCCATATCAAACCGCCAAACAAAAGGCCGCCGCCTAAAATGTTGCCTAAGGTTACAGGCAGCAAATGGTGAAGCAAGAAACTGGAAAAGGATATGCCGTCCATAGGGCCTGCCATGAAAGCGGCGGCAAAATAGTACATGTTGGTCACGCTGTGTTCGGTGCCTGTAAGAACAAACAGCACAATGGGAAAATACAATGCAAGGATTTTGCCGGAAACACTGCTGGTTCCATAGCTCATCCATACAGCGGTACACACCAGTACATTGCATAACACACCCCTGTAAAAGCCGCTGGTCCAGGCAAGACTGTGTTTCAATTCGGCTGTGTGCAGCGTTGCCTGAATAAACGAAGTGTCCGCATGGCGGGCGCCGACAGTAAGCAAGGCGATGATTGCCGCGCCGGCAAAGTTGCCCAGGAATATGACAGCCCAGCAGCGCAGTATGGTGCGGAAGGAGATGCCCCTTTTGCCTATGGCCAGCAGCATAAGGCATGCGCTGGTGAACAGCTCACCGCCGCAAAGCAGGATCATGGCTAACCCCGCGGGAAACAGCAGCGCGGAAATCAGCTTTGCGGCAGCCTGATTTTCAAACAGTGCAGCAATGCTGTTGGCACCAAAGGCCGCCAGGGCAATCAAGGCACCGGCCAGAACGGCACGGAAAAATAAGGCCTGCGAAGGCATTGCAGCCTTGTGCACGGCGGTGCTCCGATAATTTGCCGCGATTTCCTGGGGCGAATAATTCATTATAACTCTCCGTTCGTGTTTCTATATGGAAAAGGGTATCGGCATTATACCGCATGCTGTACACGCCTTACCCACCCATGCCATCTAGGTGGCAGGGATTTTATGCAGTATAATATTGAGTAATAGCACAAGTGAATCCATAATTCAATAGAAAAATAAGCAATTCCACATCATGCCGGAAGGTGGCCTTGCTAGGCTTTATGGCGGATTTCCTGAGATGCTGCTATACATAGGCACCAGACAATTGAATCATTTGGAAAGAAGCCGTATGATAGGCAGTAGAATTCATTTTTTGTGGATTTACAAATACCAAATTTTTGAATCCCCTTTATTGTTTTACATACTCCATCCGTCTATAAGGATGTAAGGAGGTATGCGCAGTTGGAAGTTGTCAAGGGCCCAGACATCATCCATGAAACGCAATTCGATCATCTTGTGGCAGCATACCAAACCGCGCTGCTGCGTATGTGCTATGTTTGCTTGCAGGATAGAGCAATGGCAGAGGATGCAGTACAGGAAACATATCTCAAGGCATTCAAAAGCATTGAGAATTTTCGCGGGGAATGCAGCGAAAAATCGTGGCTGATGAAAATCGCCATCAATACTTGCCGCGATATGCAGCGTTCAGGCTGGTTCAAACATATGGACCGGCGTATAACGCCAGAGCTGCTGGCGGAAAAATCTGTTGTCCCACGGGAAGATGATAGCCGTCTGGCAACCGAAATCATGGGTTTGCCAAGCAAGCTGCAGGAAGTCCTATTGCTTTACTACTATCAGGGAATGACGATTGCGGAGGTAGGCAAAATACTTGGAATTTCCAAAGTCACCGTGTCTCACAGATTAAAACAGGCCAAAGAAAGGCTGCGTGGCGCATTGAGAGGAGGCGATTTGCGTGACTGAAAAGGAAGTGCAGGAAAAGATCGTTCGTACTGTCGATACGTGCTTTTCCGATCTGCATGGCGATCCCTGGCTCGCGCAGCGCATCCGAAATAGCGCGGAAGGGGAAATCAAAGTGAAGAAGAAGCTATCGTTGGGATTGGTTCTTGCCATCGTGCTGATACTCGCGACTGTGGTAGCCGCTATTGCGGCAACCCAGCTAGGTTGGGTAGACTTTTTTGGCAAAGGGTATGGCATCACTGTACCCAAGGCGGCGCAGGAGGCACTGAATGCCACTATACCGCTTAAGTTTACGGTCGGCCCCATGACCTTTTCGTTCAATCAGCTGCTCACGGACAAACGCATCGCGATGAGTTCAGCTTCAGTCCACACCGCGGATGGTTCCGAGGTGCTGTACGCAGATGATACAAATGTTTACGAAGCAGTCGATGCCATCAGCAGCACGGTGCTTGAGCGCTACAATCTGGATTCCGGTATCAATTGGGTTGATGCCGCCAAGCAGTTGAACCTGCCCCTCTATGGCATTCGCGCGCTGATCGAGATTGATCAGGAGTATGACGGAGGCTGCGCCATGGAGGATGCGATGTGGAGCGAGGACGGCTCTATCGTTTACTTCAACATGCCCATGCTTACGCCAAAATCAGTCAAGGATGATTTGCCTGCGACACTTTACATGTCTGTAACACAGTTCGACCCAGCCACGGGGGACATCATTGACAAGTGGCAGATTCGTGAGAACATTACCCTCCCCGTGGCCCCCTTGCTGGCTGAAAAGACCTATCTGCCGGAAGGCGATGCCGAGCTGAGTAAGATGAAGCTTTTGAGCGTATACGCTGAGCAGTATGCCACAGGCATCTACCTGACCAGCACCTTTACCGTGAAAGAAGGTACAACAGCAGATTCGACGACGGGCGCACTATATAGCCTTACCCTTTGCGACAGTGAAGGGAATGCTTTGCCGGCGGGCCTCAATATGTCCGGCTCTGCATTTGAGTACGATCTGCAAGCAAAGCTGGAGACCATGACCTCGCTGGAAACGCTGCCAGACAGTCTGATTGTGACCGACGGAATGGTGAAGGTTATTGTGAAATAAACCAAGGAGGTATTACCTATGAAGCGAATTATCAATTTACTGCTGATTATATGCATTCTGCTTTCTTCAGCCGCACTGGCGGAAGAACCCCGTCCGCCCCTGCGGTTGGGCGGACCGACCGCCGAAACCGACTATTGGGAGGAACACGGCATACAGACAAACATGCCCTACTACGGCTGGGATGACTACATGACGATCGTGAAAAGCGATAACGCCCCCGATCTTTACAGTTTCAACACCAGCAGTGACGACTTTTTATTGCCCAAAAGCGCCAGCCTGCTTTCTGACCTGTCGGGCAGCGAGATTATTCGGGCGTGGACGGATCGCCTGCGCCCTGATATCAAGCGCCTTGTCACCACCGGGGATGGCAAAATTGTCGGGCTTGCAGAGTTTGTAGCTCTTTTACCAATGTACTGGCGGCAGGACGCATGGGACGCAGCGGGCTTAACGAAAGAGGATGTACCTGGGAGCTACACAGAGCTGCTGGATTTTCTGGAAAAATGGATCGAACGAATCGAAAAAAAGCCTGAAGTGAATATCTGCGTCGCGGATACGCTCCATTTTGGCAAAGACGCGAAGAATCGTTACGTTCGCTGGCTGCTGGATATGCTGATCAACACGTGGGAGATGCAGCAGTATGAAGCGGGAGAAGCGCTGAATTTCAATACGCCAGCGTTCATCGCACTGCTCAAGCGTACACAGGATGTCGGCTTACGGCTTTCTGCGGCGGAGTCCTGTGAAAAGAATGGTACAGACATGCTGCTGCTGTTTGAAAACTACAGCGGCGGGGAGCGTTACAATGCAGGCAGGGACTATGGCCTGTCCCACACCGTACCTTTCCGTATCACCCGCGAACAGAGTGAACTGATGCGGGGACTGGCAAATATATCTGTCGTACGTGCGGACAGCCAGTGGCTCAACGAAATCATAGGACGTATGGAAAATGACCTTAAGGACAGAGGGCTTAATGGGGCAGGGAATGCGGATCTTCTCACGGACGTGATGCCCAGAACCTACAACCCCAAAGAGGCTTCCTCCCCATTAACTGTCACAGCGGGGTATCTGAAAGACCTGGATAACTATACGGGCACAGTATGCTTTGCCCCAATGCGAACGTTCACGATGTATGAGGACGCGTTGGTAAAGTTTTATTCAGGCCAATTGTCTGCGGAGAAGCTGGCGGCGCAAATCAGCGTGCCCAAGCGAGATCCAAACAAATAAGAAAGAAGTTGATGCAACGTACATATGAAATCAGGGGAATGATATCAATCAGCTGCATTCCGGCCCTTGGGCCGGAATGCTTTATGTTTCTGTGGAGTGTGTAAAATTACACTGCGCTTCTTTTTGGCATTGAAAAAGCCCCTTCATTCAGAAGAGGCTTGTGGTGGTGCTTACTGGACTCGAACCAGTGACCCCGTCGATGTGAACGACGTGCTCTACCATACTGGCTAGTTTGCATATACGCATTCATCAATTTCATATAACATGATTCACATTTCAATTTATTGGAAAGGAATTTTAATTAAAACAGAGAATATAAGGAATTTATAAGGAAACGAATCGAATAACAGAAAATGGAAGGCGAAGAGAATGAGCACAAAAATAACGGAAGATGTCAATAAAAAATCTGTTAGTAAAAGAAGGATATTTAAAGCATCACTTAAATATAATTCTAAGATAGTAAAAAGAGCAAATTTGCGAAAAATGGCAAGAGATAATACCATAAAAGAAACATTGCAGCAAAAAAATGGAAATGGCATACTAGATGCTGCAATGATGGAATATAAAAACATACATGAGAGAGTCTTGTTTAACACGCAGTCGTGTGAGAGAAATACAATCCAAATGGGGTTATGCATAGGTGTGTTATTGGCATTCTGTATAAATGGTTACTACAATCCTTCTAGTGCATTGTTTGTTGATCTTATAATGCTTTTTCTTATACCAATAATGTCTATTGGGGTAATCCTTATTTCTCTATCATCAAATGTCAAGATAATAGCGTTGGGTGAGTATCTTGCCACAATCGAAAAACGTATAAATAGCATTGTGGGCTGCGATATTTGTGAAAACTCAAGCCCAGAAAAAAAAGCACTAAACTGGGAGGAATGGAGATTAAAATACGGTTACGCAAGCGATAAACTTGTTTTTTTTGATGCAGCTTTCCTTTTTATTGTTTCGGGTATTGGAGCTCTTATTTCTCCCATATTGAGACTTTTCTATATTAATTCACTTAATGGGATTCATTCCGCTGGATACATCCTATTTTGGTTACTGCTAATTCCTGCAATATACATATTGATGGGGCATTTTTTATTAATGATGATGCGTAGGATGTCCGTGAGAACCAAGAGGCTAAAAAAAATAATCTCCGATGATAGTATTACATATAATGAACCTTTTGCTCCGAATAAGAAGATTTCCTTTAATATTATCTGTAAATTATTGTTGTTATATATATTCTCCTTATTTGTTATATTTGCAACGTGTAAATTTTCGTTCTACGATATTGGGGGTAAAACAGCATTGCCTTCTTGGATATATGAAAGACCAATTGCTCATAGAGGTCTACATGACATAGATAACCCGGAAAATACGTTGCTTGCATTTGAGAAAGCTATTAAAAATGGATTTGCAATTGAATTTGATGTAATGGTAACCAAGGATCTTGTTCCAATAATATTTCACGATGAGAATGCGATGAGGTTATGTAATTTGAATGCAAACATCGCAGACCTAACATTTGTCGAAGTACAACAGTTATTAGTTAATGGGAAAGAACCGATTCCGACCTTGGAAAATGCTTTGGATTTTATTGATGGGCGAGTACCTTTGCTGATTGAAATAAAGCATAATGGGATACCAGGCAAAACGGAACAATCCATTTTTAGTATTATTGAAAAATATAGAGGGGCTTTTGCAATACAATCATTCAATCCACATGTCCTAAACTGGGTGCGTAGAATGTATCCAAGTATCATAAGAGGGCAATTGTATGGTGATTGGGGATGGTTCTCAAATCCTGTGATTTTCAACCTTAGAGATAACATATTTAATGCCATTGCAGAACCTAATTTCTTAGTATATGACAAAAATGTTGTCATGTATGCTAATCTTAATGATAAGCGGCAAAGTGGCCTTAAAGTTTTAGGGTGGATATACAATGAACATGATAAAGGTTCAATAGCTGTAGATAGATATTTCGATAATATAATTATTGAAAAATAAAGAATGGATTCTTGTTTGCTCCACACTTTATTTGCATGCGAATGGTAACTGAGCAAAAGTATAAATTACCTATTGTATTTGCAGTAGTTTTCATTATTGCCACACTATACACATTACCTGTTTCATGATGGTGGTGATCATATACCCCTCCCAAATTTCTTTATTAATTAGCTCGTTGTGCAGCTAATACATCCAGATACTTATGGGGAAATTTCTACAATTGATGATGTATGCAAAATCAATAAACGTAAAGCCCTAATAATAAGTGTGAAAGTTGTAAACCACTTTTAAAGCTCTATTTTATATCAACCATAAAGTGCCGATTTCATTAGGTTTATTTGCATATCTTTCAATGCTCCGGCGTCATCCGGATTATTCGCAATATATCTTGTCAAACGTTCGTATGCTTCTTTGCACGCTTTTCCATAATGATGATCAACATCCGCTTTTTTAATAATATCACTCAGTGTTGCTCTATAATAATAACCAAATAATCTCACAACATTAATTTCATTATCTTTTTCAGATGTAATTGGAAGCATAAGGGAAAGCGCACCATCAGTAAGGTTCATACGCTTTGCCAGCCAGTTTTGCTTGACCTCCATTTTCCTGATGTGCTCCTTTACTTTTTCACGAACCATGAAATCCCTCCTTTCGAAATTCAATATTCTCGAATACATGAATATGGTAACACAATATTATCGAATCCGTCAATAACTACAATCAATATTCTCGAATATTTGTGTTTACAAGATCGAAAATTCGTGATAATATTGCATCGAGGTGAACAATATGGCAGAAATGTCCTTTGGGGAACGTGTATGCTATTTGCGAGAGAATAAAGGCTGGATTCAACGTGACTTGGCATTCAGAATGAGCGTAAAATCCAATACGATATCAAACTGGGAAAAGGGTATTTCCCGGCCTAATCTGGATCAGCTGGTGCAGCTTTGTCAGGTGCTTAGCGTAACCTCTGATTCCTTACTGGGCCTAGATAAAACAGGTATGGAGCGTACGCTAAACCTACAAGAACAACGCATCTTAACAGCATTTCGGAATTGTTCGCCTGAGATGCAATCTGCTTTTTTTAGTTTTATCAACCATCTGGATCGTATGAATGGTGAGATATTTGAGAAAACGGCCACCCTCAATAGCGCCGAGGAATTTATTAATGCTTCAGGTTTACATGATGAGTGGGAGGAAACACGGAACGCAGTTTCATATGACGGAGAATAATGTACTATCGAAAGCAAGCATTATTCTATGAAGCTAAATGATTCCACGTGTTTTGCAGTTATTATATTCCGGTTTAGATAGACGATGCACTACTAAAGAGAAGGAGCAAGGCACGATGGATAACAAAAAGAACAGGAACGAGAAGAACTGCACTGTACTATATGGGGCATTTCTCACTCGTGGGGGAGGTGCGCCTTTATGCAAGAACATTCTCATGATTTGCCTGGTTCCGATGTCATAGAAGATGACATCAGAACCGATATGCCGCATATACTCGAAATCCTGTTGCTCGACCGGACAACGTCGACACCTCATACGCCGCATAACATCATTTGGGCTAATGATAATTATAAAGATTGTCACCCTAGTTTGTACGCCGCGACAGCGCAGATTCGCCCCGAACTTATCACAGGTAAGCGAGGTAATCTGATTATGCCGCGAGCCCTAAAGGCGGCTGATTTGCAGAAGCAGCGCACAAAAACAAAAGCTGAGGTATTCACCCCGACTTGGATAGTGAAAAAGCAAAACGATGCTGTTGATGCCGACTACAAAGCAGACGACTTGGAAACCTACACCCGCCGCAAATGGCTCGAAATCACCTGCGGAGAAGCCCCTTATATGGCAACACGCTATGATATGGGAACTGGGGAAATAATTCCTCTTGCCGATCGGGTCGGATTTATTGACCGGAAACTCGCGCGGATAAACTTAGAGGTTTCCGACAAAGCAGAGTGGCAACGTTTAGTTGAACTTGCATTTCAATCAAGCTACGGCTTTGAGTGGAATGGCGACTCACTCCTCCTTGCCCGAGAAAACCTTCTCTACACTTACCGGGATTACTATATGGAGAAGTGGAGTGAAGCACCGATTTGTGGTTTGTTTGAGGCGATAGCGAAAATCGTCAGCTACAATGTCTTTCAGATGGATGGCTTGACATACACGATTCCGCTTTCTGAAAAAAAAGAGAAAGTCGAAAACTACCAGCTTACACTATTCGATATGGGTGAACCTGAAAAAGAAGAGTGGGTAATCATTCCGGGAAAGCGCGTAAGGATTATGAACTGGGATACCAATAAAATGGAATTCTTTGACAAGAGGGTCAAGTAGCTATGAACGACAATACACAGATCCGGACGACAATAAGAACATATCCGCAGATTTACGCCTATACACTGCCCGATATTCGGGAGGATGACGGTTGGATAAAAATTGGATATACGGAACGCCGCAACGCGGAAGACCGCATAAAAGAACAGACGCACACGGCGGCGATAAACCTAAAATACTCTTTGCTATGGACGGAGCCCGCGCTGACTAACTCCGGAAAATGGTTCGTCGATAAAGAGCTTCACTCTTATTTGAAGCGATTCAAAGGCATAAAGCAGCGCCCTAATACGGAGTGGTTTTATTACGACGGCACGCCGGATAAGGCGCGCACCGACGTTATTGATTATAAAAACGGTGTATTCAATCAGGCAGTAGCGGGAAGTGAATATATGCTCCGCGCCGAGCAGGAGGACGCGGTAGCGCGGACACTTGCATACGCGAAGGAATACCCGAACGGCGAATTCTTGTGGAACGCTAAGCCGCGATTCGGCAAGACGCTGACGACATATGACCTTATGCGCCGTATGGACGCGAAAAAGGTTCTGGTCGTGACAAACCGCCCCGCAATCGCGAATTCGTGGTTTGATGATTTTGAGAAGTTTATCGCCTGGCAGACGGACTATGCCTTTATATCGACGACGGATTCGCTGAAAGACCGCCAAACATTAACATACGAGCAATTCATGGCTCAAATTATGAAAGGCAAGAATCGTCGGCTGGCGTTCATTTCGCTCCAAGATCTAAAAGGCTCTGTACATTTCGGCGGAGACTACAGAAAGCTGGAGTGGGTTAAGAATGGAGAGTGGGATTTACTCGTCATCGACGAGGCACACGAAGGTGTCGATACTTTCAAGACCGACGTCGCGTTCAACGAGATAAAGCGCAATTTCACGTTGCATTTATCAGGAACGCCGTTTCGTGCGATTGCCTCCGGTAAATTCAACGAGAAGCAGATATTTAACTGGACATACGCCGATGAGCAGGACGCGAAAGAGTCGTGGGATAACGTCGAAGAAAACAACCCTTATGAGAGCCTCCCGCGCCTAAATCTGTTCTCATATCAGATGAGCCAGATGATAACGGACAAGGTCAACCGCGGCGCGGAAATTGACGGCAAGGAAATAGACTTCGCTTTTGATTTGAACGAATTCTTCGCGACAGGCGATAACGGAAAATTCCTGCACGAGCCCGAAATCAAAAAGTGGCTCGATACATTGTCCAGCAATGAGAAATACCCGTTTTCGACGGATGAATTACGCTCAGAATTAAGGCACACGATGTGGCTTTTAAACCGCGTTGACAGCGCCAAAGCTCTGCACAAAATGCTGAAAGACCATCCAGCATTTACGGACCATGAAATCGTCTTAGCTGCCGGAGACGGCAGGACAGAGGACGATCCCGTCGCGAACGATAACTCATTTAATCGCGTCCGCGAGGCGATAAAGACGAACGAGCGAACTATAACGCTGACTGTCAGGCAGCTTACCACCGGCGTGACTATTCCCGAGTGGACTGCAGTGTTAATGCTTTCAAACCTGAAATCGCCGAGCCTCTATATGCAGGCGGCGTTCCGCTCGCAGAACCCGTGGGATTATGAGGATGAAAATGGCGAGAAACGCAAAAAACAGAACGCGTATGTATTCGATTTCGCACCGGAGCGCACGCTCATAATTTACGACGAAATCGCGAATAACCTGAACGCCAAAACAGCCGACGGCGGCGGCACGACCGAAGACCGAGAGAACAATATCCGTGAGCTCTTAAATTTCTTCCCCGTTATCGCCGAGGACAAAGACGGCAAAATGGTGGAGCTGGATGTAAAGCAGGTTCTCACTATTCCGAAGACGATAAAGGCGCAGGAAGTTGTAAAGCGCGGCTTTATGTCGAACTTCCTGTTCCAGAATGTCACCGGTATTTTCGCGTCGTCGCAAGTCCGCGAGATATTGGAGCAGCTCAATCCTGTGCCCGTCGGCAAGGTTACACCGGTGAAAACCGAAGAGCATATCGATACAAAAGGCGTCGAGGTCGACAGTGCCGGTAACGCGACAGTCGAGCCGGAAATCGTAATAAACACAACCGAAGCCAGATTCGGCGCAAAAGTCTACGCTGATATAATAAAAGCAGCTGAGGATGCCTCAGCAACGCCCGCCACGAGCCTTACGAGCGAGATCGCGTCTGTATTCACTAACAGCATTCTCGACACGGCAAAAGAAATCGCCAAAGACAACAATGTCACCGTGGCGCAAGCCGAGCAGGTTGTTAGGCAGAACGCAAATGTGATCGCCCGCGAGGTTGAATACGTACAAAAGCAATCAGACATAAAGGTTGCAGAAGCCGAGGTTGAATTCGACAGGCAAATCGCAGCAGCGCAGAACAACAAGGCAGCCGAAGAAGCCGCAAAGGTGGCATATGAAAAGCGGCAGAAAGAGATTGCCGAAGAGCTTCAAAAGAAGATAGTCGAAACCGTCACCGAAAAATCGAAGGAACTCGTCAAGCAGACAACGGAAACGATTCTGCAAAAAGCTGAACAGAAAAAGAAATATGACGTCGAGGACGAAGTCCGCGCCCGTTTGCGCGGTTTTGCCCGCACGATTCCGTCTTTCTTGATGGCTTACGGCACGACGGCGACGACGCTTGAAAATTTCGACACAACAATCAACGACGATGTATTCAAAGAGGTCACCGGCATTACGCTGGAGCAATTCCGAATCCTGCGGGACGCACCGAACTTCTTCTTCAACCCGATCGTATTCAACGAGGCGATTCTGGAATTCCAACGCAAGCGCGAGGAACTCGCTGATTATTTCGATGAGTCGCACACGGAAGACATCTTCGACTATATCCCGCCGCAGAGAAACAATCAGATTTACACGCCCAAATGGGTTGTGAAGATGATGCTCGACAAGTTGGAGGAGGAAAACCCCGACCTCTACGCTGACAAGGACAAGACTTTTGCGGATTTGTATGTAAAGTCGGGGCTTTACCTGGCCGAAATCGTCAAACGGCTGTATGCCGGGCTTGAAAGCGTTATCCCGAATAAGGAAACAAGGTTGAAGCACATTCTGGAGCATCAGGTCTACGGCTTCGCGCCGAGCGAGATTATATACAACATCGCGCGGAACTTTGTATTCGGCGGCTTCCCGAATATAGACAACTCGCACCTGAAATGTAGCGATTTAACCGAAACTGCAAAATCAGGAGGAACATTGAAAATGAAGTTTGACGCGGTCGTTGGCAACCCGCCGTATAATGAGGAAACAAAGGACACAAGCGACAGTGCTATCTATTATGTTTTTTACGATTTAGCAGAGCGAACGTCGCAAAGATACTGCCTGATTTCACCTGCAAGATTTCTGTTTAATGCGGGTAAAACTCCGACTGTATGGAATGAAAAAATGCTTGCTGATGAACATGTTAAAATTCTGTTCTATGAGCAGGTTTCGGGAAATGTATTTCCGAACACCGATATTAAGGGCGGAGTTGCTGTACTGTATCGTGATAGTAATGTTAAGTTTGGAAAAATCGGGACATTTACGATTTTTGATAAGCTAAATTTTATTGTTCAGAAAGTCGTAAATAGCACTGGTTTTGAAAGCATTGTGTCGAGTATGTATGTGCAAGAAAAGTTTAACCTTGATGTTTTGTATACAGACTTTCCGAACGCAAAAAGCAAAATAGGCAGCCAAGGAAGCGAAAAACGATTAACCACTTCTATTTTTGTTACTTTAGGGATTTTTACTGAAGAAAGAACCTCGCCAAACGATATAAGAATATTGGGACTTGTAAAAAACATACGACAGTACCGATTTATCAAAAGAAAATATATAGAAGAACATCCCAACTTGGAAAAATACAAGGTCATGATTCCTGCCGCAAATGGTACAGGTGCAATAGGTGAAGTGCTAAGTACACCCCTAATCGGGGAGCCCCTAATCGGATATACCCAAAGTTTTATATCAATTGGTGCTTTTGATAATGAAATTGAAGCGCAAAACTGTCTGAAATATATCAAGTCAAAGTTCGCCCGTACGATGCTCGGCGTTCTGAAAATAACGCAACATAATCAGCGTGAAAAGTGGGAATATGTCCCTCTGCAGGACTTTACGCCGCAGAGCGACATTGACTGGACGCAGTCCATCACTGACATCGACCGCCAGCTTTACGCCAAATACAGTCTGGACGAGAAAGAGATTGCGTTCATTGAGGATAAGGTTAAGGCGATGGAATAACGCTCCCTATGTTCAAGGGAAAGAGAAGGTAGACGTAACAAAAACGAGGTGAACGTCAATGTGGCATCGCCAGCGTCAACGCATCGACAAGGTGGATGAAGATTGGCGGGGCTTCGTGCAGCAGCAGAAGGGAGAGGAAATCTCGTCTATCATTACAGAGGAAAAGCTAAAGCCGGAGGAAACCAGTAAGCTGATGGATAATTCCTTCCGGGACGGGGTGCTTAAGACGACCAGCACCAACATTGACCGCAGCATGCCTTCTGTGTCGCGTTTCGGCGGCGGCGGCTGAAGGGGGTTTTTGAAAAATGCTTCGGGATCGTATGACGGACGCAAATTAGGACGACGGCCCGAATTCTTCGGTAGTAGCATTCTAAACAAAACAACAGACAGGAGGGATTAACGTGCTTTACTGCATGAGGGAGTCTTTGACACAGCTTCGAGAAATTGGATTTGAAACGGAAAAAGCTATGCAGAGATTATGCGAAACAAACATCAGTGCGTTGCTCGGCCTCACTTTGGTGGCCAGTGAATTTACTGTTGCACGCTTTCGCTTTGACAGCGTCGCTTACAATGGGGAGAGTAATTCATTCATCATCATTGAGTACAAGAATGACCGAAATTTCTCGGTTGTCGATCAGGGATACAGTTATATTTCAACACTTCAGGAGCATCGAGCAGATTTTGTGTTAAAGTACAATCAGGTATTAGGGACAGCAAAGGGGCTGAATGATTTTGACTGGACACAGGTGCGTGTATTATTCGTTGCACCGAGTTTTACTGAATATCAGTTGGGTTCGATCCGTTTTAACGATCTTCCCATGGAGCTATGGAAGATTAAACGGTATGAACAAGGAATCATCCAGTTCGAACAAATACAGCCTCCTCGGACGACAGCCAGTATCTCAGGATATGTTCCGTTTGAGGTCACCGGAGTGAACCAGCAAAGTATTACACAACGTGAAAGCGAATCGAACTCCGGCAGACTTGAGCGCGAAATCATCGTTTATCAAGAGGAAGACCGCTTAGCTGATGGAGGTGATACGACTCGAGATCTTTATCAAGAATTGAAAGAGTTTATTACGTCCCTTGATGACGGTATTGTTGTAAAAGCAACAAAACTATATATCGGCTTCCTGATTCGAAATCATAATCTAGTAGATATAAAACTCCAGCAAAGATCGATTGTTGTCTGGCTCAATACTAAATATGGCAAATTGGTTGATCCCCAAGGCATAATTCGCGACGTCACTCATATTGGACATCACGGAAACGGAGATTGTGAAATCAAAATTGCCAATCACTCTCACATGGGATATATTAAGGATTTGATTCGAGAGCATTATACTAATCAAAACGGCAATTGATGGACTGCCTAGAAGAGGGCAAGAGGCGCAAGTAAAAAGGAAAGATGGGCGCTGAGGACGAGGTGAAGCAAGACTAAAATTGATCATTGCGGCGGTTTTCATGTCTTCTGGGTAACTGTCAATATAGAATTATTACCAGGCAATGATGCCAACAGAAGACGATTTTGTAGAATACAAATGAAAAAACCGCCCCTTATGGGCGGCTTTTTGGTGGTCTGTACTGGACTCGAACCAGTGACCCCGTCGATGTGAACGACGTGCTCTACCAACTGAGCCAACAGACCATATACCACAATCCGTTTTGGTTAACGGTAGGGGTTGGTGTTTTATGTGAACTAGCCACAATGGACTACCAACTGAGCCAAAGCACCATTTTGGTATTTTTGCTGCCAGGTTTTTGGCGGCATGAAGAATCATACCATACAGGAAATGGCTTGTCAATATCCAAATTTGCTTGGCTGGCACATTTGAGGGGCGGATTTTATGGCACAGGCTTGTATTGCCTGTTGGTTCATGAGAAGAAGCATAAAGGGTTGAAATGAAAACAGAGAAGCTATTGTCAGCTTCTCAAAAGGAAGTAGAATATCTAACACACGGTATATGCCATACTATCTATGCAATGGCCTATGGAAGCAGGATGTATTGGCATATACAATTCAAAATGTCACAGGAAGTCCTTCAACTGCTGTACATTTTCTTCTTCAAACGCCAGAAGCCGTTTCATCAGATTCCGTATATCTTCTTCTGCATCCACATACGTTTTTAGGTTTTTAACGGCGTCGATGATACCCATATTGCTGCCCAGGATCAGCATCTCGGATACATGGGAAGGCGTGGCATCACCGGCCGTTTGAATTCGGACAGAAATATACGTTTTGATCTTGGAGCAGGTGCTGATCCCCTTTTCCTCATAGCCGTTCTTGTTTAAGAGTTCCCTGGCTTCTGAAAAAATGCTGCGGTATTCCTCCAGTTGGGCTGAAAGATGGGCCTTGAACTCTTCATCCTCCACAATGTTGATCAGTTGATCTATGGTGATTACACCCATCTGCGCGTTTTGATAGACAAAGTTCAACAACTCTGTGTTTCCGTTCATGCTGCTTGCTCTCCCTTCGCAAGGCAGTATGCACAGGTGCGAATGCGCATATGCCAAGAAAAAAACACCTGTCATCATTCCTGCATAGAAAGCATGTATATTTATATATTTACTTCCATTAATTGATGTGCTAGACTTACCCAGTATAATACTAACAAACATAACGGTTTTTGACACAAAAGCATGCTCTAATGAAAAGGAGCCGAACAGCAATGAAAAAATGGACTGCAATGCTTTTATCGTTGATCATGGCGTGGGCAGGTATGGCTGGTGTCGCGTCGGCCTGCACGATATTCAACGCAGCGGGAAACGGGATGATACTGGCCGGGAACAATGAAGATCATGACGACCCGAACGCAGAGGTACGCTTTGCGCCTGCGTCCGAAGGGAAATTTGGAACGATCACCTTTGCTTTCGGTCCGTTTACCCAAGGCGGCATGAACGACCAAGGGCTTTTTTACGATTTCTTCGCGGCGGAGAGTTTCAAGGCATCTCCGCTGATTCCGGGCCAAATACTGCCGTCCGGCGAAAAGCCGGACAAAGCGCCAAGCCTGGAAGAATTGCTGGCCATATATACGCAATACGATCTATCCAGCAAGAAAATGCTGGAGACATGCGCCACGGTGGAAGAAGCTGCAAGTTTTTATGAGCAGTATTACGAAGGCACTTTGGGCTACGGATATCTTATGGTGGCCGACAAAACTGGCGCATCCGCCACCATTACCTGGGACTGGGATAAAAATGAGATGCGGGTGGCGCGCAAGAGCGGAAGCTTTCAGGTTGTGGGCATCGGAAGCAAGTATATCTATCCCCGGCTCAACGAAGGCAATCATGAGGTATCTGCGGATTATTTCAAAGAACTGCTAAAGGAGACATCGATAGATATCACGGCCTATTCAAACGTTTATGATTTACAGCAGGGAATCATTTATGTTTATAGCCAGGGCGATTTTGACGCCGTAAAGGTATTTGATTTGAAACAGGAGCTTTCAAAAGGAAGTCATGCTTTTTACCTGAAGGATTTATTTGCGGGTCTACAGCAGTGACATTACAGGGAATAAAGAATGCCGGGGCTCAGCCCCGGCATATCCATAACCCTAATCCCGGCGCATCCACATAGTAGATTTCCTCGCCATCGGGCAGAGTGTTCCATCCATATTTTAATACGTGCGGGTCGTACTTTTGCATTGCATCCTGAATATCCATATGCGCAAAGCCCACGCTTTCCACGTCTTCCTTGGATAAAAGCCTGGGATCGGTGGCGTAGGTGATCTTGAAGCGCCCATCGGAAGAGCCGTGAATCAAATGGGCGGAAACCATCAGCAGGTTCTCAAACGCGCCTTGTTTGTACAATTCCAGGATACGCCTGGTGCCCGTATAGCCGTAAGCGCGGATGGCCCGGTCCACTTCCTCATTTTCGCCGAAGGCTTGAATCCCCGGCGCCAAAACAACAAGCTCTCCGCCATCGGCCACGATCATCCGCGTGCGGTAAATGGCCTTGTTGCCTACCCAGGTGGTGCGGTATTCCTCCGCTTCAAGGTAAGCCACCACCTTTTTTGCAGGGCGTTCCAAATAATTGATGTTGAGCTCTTGGGACAGGGCAACCGCATGCTCAAAAGCATCCCGCTTGTCGCCGATATATAAACCGTGGAGGTTTACATCCTCACCGGATTTCTGGACGACCGTGAGGATATAGCATAAAGGCAGATCCTTCAAAAAGCTCTCTTGGGCATAGTCAAAGACCTTGCGTACAGGGGCATGATCATTGCCCAGGGCTTTCTCCGCGCCGCAGACAGCTCCCAGCATGTGGGTCTTGTTGATCATCTGCCGGCCGCCGACCCCCACAAAAATGTTTTTGCTGTAGTTGGCCATGCCCGCCACCTCGTGGGGCACCACCTGGCCGACGGACAGGATCAGGTCATAGCCTCCCTCATACAGCCTTCTGTTGACCTCCACGCCGATGTCCGTTTCAAACAGGCCGCCGGATACACGTCTCACGAATTCCGCCGGGACAGTGCCCAGCAACATTGTATCGGTGCGCCAGTTGTGAGTAAGAAACCGCTCCGGCGGGATCTCGCCGAACATGCGTCGTATTTCATCCGCCGTCATGGCAACATGGGTGCCTGTGGCGGGCAGGATATCTACTTGCGCGCGGCCGCACAGCTTAAAATAGATTTCCCGCGTAACCAGCCCGGCCATGGAATAAAAGCGCGTGATGTCCGGGGGGATGATCAGTACTTTTTCAAGCGCCGTGTGCTGAGCAAGCAGCCGGTCAAGGCTTTCCAAGATTTCTTCCATAGAGATGGGCCGTTCTTTGCATGTGATGGCTATCGTATTCACCGTATACTCCTTTGCGCATAACGCTTGCTTGGTGAGGCTGATTCCATTATACACGAAACCGGGCCCTCCCAAGAAGAAAAATGCAAATTTGCATGCCGGTAAGGCAAGAATAGAATGGAAGGAAGGATGCCACATCCTCCCTAAAGCAGGATTCGCCAAAATGGGATTGACAAGCATGGCGGATGCTGTTATTTTGATCAATAGAAACGCGAAGGAGGATACATCATTGCTGGACATCGCCATTGTGGGCGGCGGGCCCGCCGGATGGTCTGCGGCCATTACGGCCAGAATGCGCAATCAGTCGGTTTGCGTGTTTTCCCCTGCGGAGGAAAGCACCTGGCTATATAAGGCGGACAAGGTGGATAACTATCCCGGCCTGCCGGGCATCAGCGGGAAAAAGATGCTGGACGCTTTTGAGCACCAGGCGCTGGATATGGGCGCAGAGCTGCAAAGGGCTGTGGTACGCCAGATCATGGAAACCGGGGGCAGCTTTATGCTGCTGGCTGAGAACGAAGTCATCGAGGCCAAAACAATCATTCTGGCCATGGGTGCCGCCCGCCCCAAGCCGCTGCCCGGGGAGACGGAATACCTTGGCCGCGGCGTCAGCTACTGCGGTACTTGCGACGGCATGTTTTACCGGGGCAAGAAGGTTGCCGTACTGTCCAGCGGGGAACAGGGCCTGCATGAGGCCAACTTCCTGGCCGATCTGGCGGAGGAGCTTATCTATTTCCCGCTGAAGAAGCACGACACCAAGGGCCTGGACGGCCGCGTGAAGGTACTTGGCGAAAAGCCCGTCCAAATCAAAGAGGCGGACGGCGGCCTATCGGTGGTTACAGACAAGGGGCTGCACGGCGCGGCCGGCGTGTTTGTGTTCCGCCCCGCGGTGGCCATCGATCAGCTTCTGCCGGGGCTCAAAACAGAAGGCGCATTTATCCCCGTGAACCGGTTTATGGAGACCAACCTGCCTGGCATTTATGCCGCCGGCGACTGTACAGGCCACCCGCTGCAGATTGCCAAGGCGGTGGGCGAGGGGAACATCGCGGCCATCCGTGCTTCGGAATTCAAACCGGCCCAATGAAAACTTTCCGGGGATGCTTTTTCATGCTTTGCGCGTTTGTTGAATAGGTATCACTGTGTGGTGCCGGAACCCTTCCGCGTCGCGGGGCAAAAAGCCCAAGGAGGAGACTATGAAAAAAGGGATCAGCTTTTTCGTTGCTTTGGTGCTGCTGCTTGGCTGCATTGCCATACCGGCGTCGGCGCAGCCACTTGCCGCCGCGCAGCCGCTGGCAGGGGAGGTATCCTATCCGGAAGGCAGCACGGTGGACAACGCCAGGTTCTTTCTCACCTATGCCTATCCTCAAATCACGCCTGAAACGGAAACGGACAGCAACATCAATACCTTTTACCAGGAGCTGGCGGATGAATTGATGAAGGAAACCGCGCCTGCGCTGTATGAACAGGTTAACAGCGCTGTAGACGCCGGCGTATCCGCCTACATGCATATCAACTACCAGGTGACGGCCAATACGGATGACTTTTTCTCCGTTGTGCTGTCCCAGGAGGAATTCATGGGCGTTGCCGAAGCGCAGACCATAGCGGCCAACGTGTTCGCCAGGCAAGGGGATAACGCGGGCGGCCTTGTTACGCTCCCGACAGTGCTTAATATTGCGGATGGCGATGAGGCGGCCGCGACGAACCTTGTGGACACCGTCTACCGCCTGGTGTGGGATATCATTGTGGAGCAGATGCAAACGGGGACCGTGGAGTATTTTGAGGAGCTGACAGAGGCAAACCTGTTTGAGGAATTTTATCCAGAAAGCGATTTCTACTTGGATGACCAGGGAAATATCGTCTTTTACGTTCAGCCCTCCACCATCGCCAGCGGTACCGTGGGCCTTTTGACTTTCCCGTTCTCCCCGGCGGAACTGATGAGCGAACTGCCCAAAAACTGACAGAAATCACTTTCCTCCATAATAAGGCCGCAAACCCTGACGGGTCTGCGGCCTTTTATACATTATTCCGTGAATGGGGGAAAGCTGTAGCGATCACGGTATTGGTGGAGGATGAAAGAAGGTTGCCATTGAAAGGACTATCCTTTGCGGTATACTGCGCAGGTGACAAATGCGCCGCAATTTCTGACATCCTGTGCTATGCACGTGCACGGCGCAGGAATCACACGACTTTTGGTGGAACTATTTTGGCCATACAGCCTTGGGCCAGGATGATAATAACAGAGGATGGTATGACCACGCGTCGTTCCGCCGGCTTGTGCACAACGGCCTGCGCTGGTGCGTACGCAAAAGCTGACGCGATGAATACATGCAAAAGGGGACGCTTATGAAACTGGAGCTTGCAAGCACGGTTTACCAAAAGGGCAAAACGAAAAGGGTGCTGAAGACGGCGGCGTTTGTGACAGATACCGGCGTGGAGAACCATGCGGTCAATCTGTACCCCCATGTGCGCTATCAGGAGATCATGGGGTTTGGCGGCGCCATCACGGAAGCGGCCGGATATGTGTTTTCCAGGATGAGCGAAGAAAAACAGCGGGAGATACTGGACGCGTATTTTGGCCCCGAGGGCAGCCAATACACCATGGCGCGCGTGTCCATTGACAGCTGCGACTTTTCCCTGGGCAATTATTCCGCCGACACAGACCCTAAGGATGAAGCGCTTGAGACCTTCACTCTGAGCCGGGATGAGCAGTACGTGCTGCCCCTTTTGAAGCGTGCCCAGGAGACGGCGAATACGCGCCTCACCTTGATGCTTTCGCCCTGGAGCCCCCCCGCGTTCATGAAAAGCAACGGGCAGAAAAATGGCGGCGGATACCTGCTGCCGGAATACTATGGGCGCTGGGCCGAATACGTTTGCCGCTATATCAAGGAATACAAGGCCCGGGGCTGCAACGTTTCCATGGTCACCGTGCAGAATGAGCCCAAAGCTGTCCAGACATGGGATTCCTGTGTGTATACGGCGGAGGAGGAGAAGACCTTCCTGCGGGATTACCTGTATCCGGCCCTTGAAAAGAACGGCCTTTCCGATGTGGGCATCTATATCTGGGACCACAACAAGGAGCGGGTATACGAGCGCGCCAGGGACATCATCGACGATAAGACGGATAAAATGGTCAAGGGCGTTGCCTTCCACTGGTACAGCGGCGAGCATTTTGACGCGGTGCGCCTTGTGGCCGAGCAGTACCCGGACAAGAAGCTGGTGTTCACCGAAGGATGCGTGGAATACAGCCATTTTGGCGCGGGCGACCAGTTGCAGCACGCCAGGATGTATGCCCACGACATCATTGGCAACCTGAACGCCGGCATGCACGGCTATCTGGACTGGAATATCCTTCTGGATGAAAAGGGCGGCCCCAACCATGTGGGCAACTACTGCGACGCGCCGGTGATGTGCGACCTTACGCAGGATACGCTGGAGAAAAAGCTCAGCTATGAGTACATCGGCCATTTCAGCCGCTATATCAAGCCCGGGGCCAGGCGCATCGCGTCCTCCGCCTATACGGAGAAAATGGATACCGTGTCCTTTGCCAACCCCGACGGCACGCTGGCTTGTGTATTCCTCAACAAAACCAACAAGGCGCTGCCGGTGGTCATTAGGCTGAACGGGGAAACGGCCTCCTTTACGCTGGCGGCCAATGCCATTGCGACGGGAATTATTGAAGGGGCCAAGTAGGATGGTTTATGCTATTTGAAAGCGTAAATGCACCGATGAACGCCAGCGCATGAAAGTAACATTCTCCGCTAAATGTCATCCTGAGGAACGCAGTGGCGAAGGATCTTAATGTTGCATGCAAAAGCAAGATCCTTCGCTTCGCTCAGGATGACAGCCTGCGTGGTTGCATTTGCTCTCGGAGTACTTGTGTGTTAACATTAAGGGTATGAAGCCAACAGAAAACCCATGCCTTATGAAGGGGCATGGGTCTTTGCTTTGTAAGGGATAGAAGGGCTATTTACCTTCCGCGCCCATGGCGATAAGCACCTTGCCGCCTTGGCGGCAGGCAGGCTCCTCAAACACCCGCAATATATCATCAAGCGGCAGCGTCAAACTGATGATGTCCCGGACGTTGATCTTCTCCTGCGCCAATAGGTCAATGGCCCTGGTAAAGGTATAGGGGTTGATGAAGGAAGCGGTGATGTGAAGCTCCCTGGCGAACACATCATATGGCTTGATGTTAAGCTCGGCACCCGGCGGTGTGAGGCCGAAAAACATGACCGTGGCGCCGCGACCTGCCAGACTGACTGCCTGGGTCATGGTCTTCACGCTGCCCACGCACTCAATCACGCAATCCACATTGGGATAGCCGGTCAGTATGGAGGCTGGGTCCTCCTGAACGGGGTCCACGGCTCTATCCGCACCCAGCTTCAGCGCCAGCTCCCGCTTTTGTGCCGTGGGCTCAGATACGATGATATGGGCCGCACCTTGCAGCATCGCAAGCTGCAGCATGATCAGCCCGATGGGGCCGGCGCCTATCACCAGCACTGTCTGGCCCGCGCGTATATTACACAAGTCTATGCCGTGCACGCAGCAGGAGACGGTTTCCGATAAGGCGGCATGCCGAAGCGGCATATGATCCGGGATTTTATACACTTGTTTTTCCGGCACGGTAAGGTACTCCGCAAATCCGCCCCGGGCTGTGGTGCCGTAACCGGTCATGTGGGTGCAGAAATGGCCCATGGCGTTGCGGCAGTAAAAGCATTGCCCGCACATTTCATTGGGGTCCACTGCCACCCGGTCACCGGCTTTTACCAGCGTAACCTGTGTGCCTGTTTCGGTCACTACGCCCGACATTTCGTGGCCAAGGATATTGGGCGGTGTCACCGGCGCGGCGCCGGGATCGCCTTCATAGATATGGATATCCGTGCCGCATACGCCGCAATAAGCCACGGCGATGCGCACATCGTGGGGCCCAAGGGCCAATTCCTGCACATCCTGTACCCTGATGTCATGCTTTCCGTAAAAAACAGCGGCCTTCATGCATATTCCTCCACATTAATAAAAGGCCATTGCCCATGGTTTGGGGCAACAGCCTTTATGATTCCATCAATTTTCTTCCTTGCGGAGCTGGCTTTCGCCCAATAGCTTGGTAAGCTCTTCCATAAAGCTGGAGATGTCGGTAAACTGGCGGTAAACGGAGGCGAAGCGTACGTAAGCTACTTCGTCCAGCTTTTTCAGTTCGGCCATCACCATTTCCCCAATTTGGCGGGTGGTGACTTCCGCCTCCATGGTGTTGTACACGCTTTGCTCGATGCGCGTGACAATGCCGTCGATCTCGGCCAGGGATATAGGACGCTTTTCGCAGGCATGCACAATACCGTTCCGTATTTTCTGGCTGTCGAAAGGCTCCCTGCGCTTGTCTTTTTTCACAACCAGCAGGGGAACCAGCTCGATTTTTTCATACGTTGTAAAACGCCGTCCGCATTGCATGCATTCACGGCGGCGCCGTATGCTGTTGCCTTCCTCCGTGGGGCGGGAATCAATCACCTTGCTGTCCGGGCAACTGCAATACTGGCATCTCATGCAATCTCATCCTTTGGGACGGGGATCCGTCACATGTATTTGTTTAACTTATTATATCCCAATCCTGGATGGACGTAAAGGGAAACATTGTATGTGGCATGAAGGAATAGTATGCGGCTCACAGATCCTCTATGTTGACCAAAATCACATCGTCGCCAATTTTGCAGATCCTGTTCCAGGGAATGACGATACCGCACTTTTCGCCCCTCAGCATCGAAAGCATGTTGAATTCCCCGGGAACGACAATGGCAGTAACCGTGCCATCCTTTTCACAAAATTCGATATCCATCACCTTGCCCAGGCGGCGGCCGTCGCAGGTGTTTACCACGTCCTTGGTGCGCAATTCCGACAGGCTCACGGGCATGCACCTCCCCTTCTTACATGTATGCCGCAGGCAGGGGAAAGTTGCGGGGAGAATGGGCCGCTTAAAAGCAGTTTAGTAGCGCAGGAAGCGGTTTTTGAACCATATCGGTTGTAAGGTAATGGAAACGTGATAGAATGGAAACGCAGATAGGAGCGGGAGGATGAGGAGTATGAAAGTATGCCCCAAATGCCAAACGGGAAACAGCGATGAAATGGTATTGTGCCGGGATTGCGGTGCATTCCTTGGTGCAGTGCTCGCGCAAGAGGGGGATACATTGTTCAAAAAAGAGATGGGTGAGTATGAACGCAAGCAAAGGAGAAACAAGAATCTGGCGCTTTTGGGAGTGTTTCTGGCTGGCGCTTTGAATGTGCTCTTTCTCATTGTTTCCATCGTCCGTGGAACATTTCTTTTTCCGGAGATACTTATTTTGTTCACACCGGTCGTGGGGTATTTTGCGGTATTCCGCTCCGAAGCATTATTCAAATTCAGTCATTTTAACGATTTCTATAATATTGACGACATAAGGCCGACCGATTGGTATTACTTTAAAAATATGATCGGAGGCATTCTGATGATTGTGATGGGCACCGTTATGATGGGCTTTATCGCGCTGCATTGAATGCTTGCTAGCCTATGAAATATCTTTACTTAACCTAAAAGAAAATGGGCGCCGGTTTCGACGCCCTTTCATGCATCACATCTGCTGCACCTGCACATGCTTTCGCATGTGGAGCAGTGCATTTTTTTCGAGCCTTGACACCTGAGCCTGGCTGATGCCGATTTCGTTGGCCACTTCCATCTGCGTGCGGCCCTCGAAAAACCGGAGCCGCAAAATACGCTTTTCCCGGTCGTTGAGGCGGCGCATGGCCTCCTTGATGGTGATTTCCTCCAGCCAGGCTTCGTCCACGTGCTTGTCGTCCTTCACCTGGTCCATGATATAGATAGCGTCACCGCCGTCGTTGTATACAGGCTCAAACAGCGAAACGGGGTCCTGAATGGCCTCCAGCGCGAACACCACATCCTCTCTTGGGATGTGCAGCTCGGCGGCCAGCTCGGTGACGGTGGGTTCCCGGTTCAGGGAGCTGGCCAGGCGGTCACGGGCCTGCAGCGCCTTGTAGGCGATGTCGCGCAGCGACCTGGAGACACGGATGGCGTTGTTGTCCCGAAGATAGCGCCTGATTTCGCCAATAATCATGGGCACCGCATACGTGGAAAACCTGACGTTTTGCGTCACATCAAAGTTGTCCAGGGCCTTTATAAGCCCGATGCAGCCTACCTGGAACAGATCGTCCACATTTTCGCCCCGGTTGGTAAAGCGTTGGATCACGCTTAAGACCAGGCGCAGGTTTCCTCTTATGAACTCTTCCCGTGCGGACTGGTCACCGCTGTGGACCAGGGGGAAAAGCTGACGCATGCGTTCATTGTTCAAAACGGGTAAAGAGGATGTGTCTACGCCGCAGATTTCTACCTTTCCTGTTGCCATACCGCATTCCTCCACGATTCCGGATGAATGCAGTATGACCCCATGAGGGGGGTTTTATGCCGTGCGACAAACTAACTGCTGATGCGTGTCAGTTCGACATGCAGGCGTGAAAGGATGCGTTTTTCCAATCTTGAGATGTAAGATTGGGAAATGCCAAGAATATCGGCGACTTCCTTCTGCGTTTTTTCCTGCCCGCCGGCCAGGCCAAAGCGAAGCTGCATGATGCGCTGCTCCCTTGGGCTCAGGTGATCCAGGGCGCAGGTCAGCAGCTGCTTTTCCACGCTTTCCTCTATGCACTTGTATACCATGTCTCCTTCGGTGCCCAGCACGTCGGAAAGCAAAAGCTCGTTGCCGTCCCAGTCGGTTTTCAGCGGCTCATCCAAAGAAACCTCCAGTCTGGTGCGGCTGTTGCGGCGCAAAAACATCAATACCTCGTTTTCAATACATCGGGAGGCATAGGTGGCCAGCTTGATCTTTTTGTCGGGGTCAAATGTGTTCACGGCCTTGATGAGGCCGATGGTCCCGATGGAGATCAGGTCCTCCAGCGCGATGCCCGTGTTTTCAAATTTCCTGGCGATAAACACAACCAGGCGCAGGTTCCGTTCGATGAGAATGGAACGCACCGTGCCGTCGTCATCTCTCAATTGTTCCACCAACAGCCTTTCCTCCTGGGGGGACAGGGGAACGGGCAGCGGGTCGGGACCGCCGATATAGTGTACCTGGCCCGGATGCAACAGGGCCAGCCAGAACAGCACCTTCCTGCGCAGGGCAGCATACCACCGCCGGGGAATGACGAGCAGTTTTGAGCGCATGAAGAGTTCCTCCTTATAATGCCTCCACCACGGCGGCAGGTACAAGCGCCTGCGCGCCGTCATAACCGGTGGGGGCTATGGCTATAAGCACCTGGGTGTCGTGCCAGGTGCCTTCCAATTGCACACGGAAATGGCTGGGCCGAAAGCACATCATCAGCTTGTGTCCGGCGGTGGTCTGCACCCTGATAAGCCGGAAGCCCAGCGGCAGCGTCTCCGGATTGTCAGGCTTTACTGCCGCGGGCAGAAGCGGTTTTAAGGAACTGGAGGAGGCGACCACTACCGGCAGCCCTGTAATGGGATCGGTAAGCTGGTTACCCGTATCCAGCATGGCTGGCAGGCGGACAGGCTTCGGGGACATGCTGCTGCCATCCAGCGCAATTTCCACCATGGTTACGCGGGAGGGTGTTTTGATGCGGACGCCGCAAATAATGGCGGCCCCGGACATCGACAAAAACAGCGCTCCGAAGGATAGCCATGGCGAAATCCCCTGCAGGTTCAGCCAGCTCAAAAAGCCGCCTACCAGGAGCCCGCACAGTAAAACCAGCAGCGCCGTTTTGCATACCATTACAAGGCGCAAATGGGGAAACATGATTTTCGCCATCAGCAGCGAAGAGAAAATGACAAAAGGAATGGAGCGCAAAAAAGAAAGCCCGGGTCCAAAAGCTGCGATTCCATAGACGGAGCCAAACAGCGCCGCTTGAAAGATGCATTTCCATTCCGGCATGGGACCGCCGAGCAGCCGGGCCGCCAGCCACAGGGACAGGCCGTTGGCAAGCGTGTTGACCAGCGCAAACAGCTCCCCGTTCACTCTCATACCGGCGCCTCCCCGACTAGCACTGTTCACAGTATATGATGACCATGGCGGTGGATATGTTGATTTGCGTTGCGAAACACTGCGCCTATATGCCAGGAAGTGACAGCCGCGTATTGTTTTTTACACGATGTAAATTTTCAAAAGGGGATTGACAAAAAATGTGCTCGGGGATATAATGCAAACAAACGTTCGTATATGGGGGATTTACGTATGATGCAGCAAAATCATCAAACCTGGCAGGAAAGAGAAAAGAAAGCGCTGGCCTACAGGGGCTGGCTGGTGCAGGCGAGGCTGTCGGCCCGTATGACGCAGACGCAGGTGGCGGATGCCTGCGGCATATCCCGCAGTGCCTATCAAAAGTACGAATATGGGCAGCGGACGCCCAGACGTAGCAAGCGGGAGGAGCTTACAAAGCTGCTCGCCGTCCATTCATCCGGCTTTGACAGGACAAAGGAGGATCAATAATATGTTCGGATGGCTCAGGTACTGGCACGACCAGAAAAAGATGCTGCGGCGGCAGATGCAGCATTTGCAGATCAGCAGGTGGGAACGCAGGAACCTTCCGGTGTTTTCACGCCGCAGAACACGCTGGTCCATGGTGAAGACGCTGTAGCGTCTGAATTTGACTTTTGCCGGCGGGATGCTGTGTACAGCATAGGCGCATCTGTTTCATACCCGTGCCAACAGGGTAAAGAATGTGCCGGGAGGGATCCATATGGAATGCAGTGTGCGTGTCACCAACGGAATACTTAATCAGCAGGAAATCGACGCTTATGTGGAGCGTGCCGAAAAGCGGTTTGGCAAAAAGCCGGTCAGCATCGATATCCGGGTGGATGGCGACTATGTGGAACTGACGTATGATTTTGGGAAGCAGCCCTTCCAGCGCATCCGCAGGATCACGGGCTACCTGGTGGGCACGCTGGAGCGGTTCAACAACGGCAAGGCCGCAGAAGAGCGGGACAGGGTAAAACACTCTTTGCAACCTCATTGCGGTAAGAAATGAAATCAGGTATAATGCAGGGGAGGACGAGCCTTAATCGTTGTATGGTCATCCGGGCGAAAGGAGCCGCTTTCGTGAAGTATCTTCGTAGGTTTGTATGGTACCTGGCCACCAGGCTGATGCTGGTATGCGCCGTTCTGGGGCTGATGACGGTGGCATTCTACTATTCCATGAACGCCACCAACATATATATCGTGCTGAAGGACGGCATGGCCAAGCGGGCCCAGGTCGTCATGATGGGCGAAGAACCGCAGGAACTGAGCAAGTATTTTCAAAACAGCTTTTTGGACAGGGATGAACCGTTGCTCATGGCGGCTCACGGCAGTTCGCCCTATGACCATTACACCATCCGGGGTATCGATCACCGGCTGAACATGGAGTGGATGTGGTGCTGGCCATGGGAGAACACGGCCAGGGCCGATATCACCGAGAACATTCCCCGCATCGACGGCCGCGTGAAAAGTGAAAGCCGGGAGATGCTGCTTACGGCAGGCGGCGAAGAGCTGCTGAATCCGCCCAGATGGCAAAGCGCGAGGTACCGCGCCGTGCTAACCCGGGAAAATGGCCAGTGGCGCATCAAGACCCTTACGCTGCTGGAGACGATTAAGCCATAGTAAAGCGGCCACTTCCATATTCGGAAGCGGCCGCTTTTTTGTGCAACGATAAATAATTTTAATGCGCCGGTAGATCCGGCGTAGGGCGGGGGCTTGCTCCCGCCGGAAGAACGGAACGACGCAGCTTGGCCGGGATGTCTCTGGCAAGGAGAAAGTGGGACGAATGTCCGCCCTCCACCATACGGCGAAACAGAAACGGCGGGAGCAAGCCCCCGCCCTACATCGGTCCCTGATATGCGCCAGCGGCGTATCAAGACCCTTACGCTGCTGGAAACGATTAAGCCATAATAAAGCGGCCGCTTCCATATTCGGAAGTGGCCGCTTTTGACGTTTATCATGGGGCTGTATTCTAATTGCATAGTGGCCCAAATATTCAAGGAAACGGCGTCCGAAGGTTTCCAAAGGGCGAGCGGAAAGCCCTTTGGTCGCGCCCGAAGGCGCGAAGTCTTCTTCTTATAAAAAACTAATAACCCAGCGTTTCTTCCACCAAAAGCACGGTAATCTTTTTGCCCTTGGGGGGGCGGGAGATGGCGACAATGATATGGCACATGCAGTCGTCGCCGCAGTCCTTGGGCTTGCAAAGGCCCGTATGGGCGCAGGGGGTATCCAGCGACAAACGCCTGGCATTGGGCGGGCAGGCATGCTCCTTGATCCTGGCAATGGCGGTATTCAGCCCGCCGTCTGTAAGCTTGGAATGGCTGATGACAAGATACACCTGCTTTGGCCCGTCAAACATGGCGGCCACCCGGTTTCCCGTGCCGTCGATGTTCACCAGCTGTCCGTCCCGCGTGACGGCGTTGGTGGACGCTAAATATACATCCGCCAGCCGGGCCTTTGCCCTGGCGGCGGGGCCTTCCTCCTTGGGCACGTCCCAGTGCCAGGTCACCTCCTGGCCGCGTTCCCGCAAAGCAGGCACAACATTCAGCTCCCTGATGGTCATGGAACCGCCAACGCCGACAGTGGCGCTTTGGGGAATGTTTGACAAAAGGAAATCCCTGGCTTCCTGCGCCGTCTCCAGCGGAATCACTTCAAAACCCCTGTCCCGCATTTGGGAAATGACCTGCGAAATGGCTTCCTGCATGAAAATCACCTTTTTTCTGGAATGACTTCATTATACTACACGGTTTCAAAAAGTAAATCCCATGGGTTTATTCGGCGGGGATGGCTTCCTGCACCGCTCCGATCCCTTCTAAATATGGGTTCAGGGGGAAGGGGGTATCCCTCTGGATGCGCTCCACCACGGCTTGGGCCTCCTCCCCGGTGACGGGATAGGGCTGGAAGTTGCTTTGCGGCTGGGTGCCACTGGTGTGCACCGGTATGATGTTCAGCTGCTGGCTTTTGAACTTGCCCCCCTCAAAGGTAAGCTTCACCTGCGCGATGTAGGATTGCAGGCTGCGGGGGTTGAGCTTCATGTTGCCGCCGAAGCTGAAGTTGCCGATGCTGTACAGGATGAGCCTGTTTTTGTAGTTTTCGATCCCCTGCACCACGTGCGGATGGGTGCCCACCACCAGGTCGGCGCCGCTTAAAATCACCTCATGGGAAGTAAGCCTTTGCTTTTTGCCGTGGACAAAGGAATATTCCCATCCGTAATGAAGGTTGACCACCACGAACTGGCAGTTTTCCTTTTCCTTGAGGGATACGATCCTTTGGTTCAATTCTTCGCCATAGTTGTCATAATCCGTTACGGTCAGGCCCAGGAAAGCGATGCGGATCCCATCCTTTTCCAGGATGTAGACATCCTCGTTGCGGCAATAGGCGATGCCGGCCTCATCCAGGATATTCTTTGTACTTTGCAGGCCAATTTTTCCGTAGTCGTCGGTGTGGTTGTTGGCCAGGTTCACCATATCCACGCCGCTTGACGTCAGGATATTCACGAAGGAAGCCGGTCCGCGAAACCGGTAGGTCTGCTTCTTGTTCTCGCCCTCCGCACTGTCGGACAGTATTCCCTCCAGATTGATGACGGTCCAGTCGTCCTTCAGGAAATACTCCCGCACCTTGATTAGCGGGTATTCCACGCCGTGCTCCTTGATGTAAGAATCAAAGGAACCCTTTTTCTCCCGCAGGTACTCCTGGCTGCCAAGGGTGCAGTCCCCGGCAAAGGAGAGGGTAAGCGTCACTTCTTCGGCCAGGCAGGCGGGCATAAGCAGAATAAGGATCATTAGCAGCGCCAGGGTAAATTTCATGAGGACCTCCGCAGTGTTTTATTGAACCGGGATGGGGGAAAGCAGCGCGCCATGACCCTCTTCAAAAGCGGGAAGGGGAAAGGCCGTGTCCTGCTGTATCTTTTTGAGCACCGCGTCCGCCTGTTTCCCGGTAAGCGAAACCGGCCTGAACGTATTCCCTTTCTTTCCCCCCGTAAACGATAGGGGGTGAAGGGCGGCCTGCAGGCTTTTCAAACGTCCGTCTTCCAAGGTAAAGGTAATCTGCGCGGCCAAGGCATCCGATTCCCGCGGGTCATGGTTGCCGCCGAAAACGCAATTGCCCAGGCTGTAGAAAATGTACCGGTCTTTATATATCTCTACACCCTGTACCACGTGGGGATGATGGCCGGCCACCACATCGGCGCCGGCATCGATCAAGTACCGGGCCATATCCCGCTGCAGGCCGTTGTGCTTTGCCGCGTATTCTTGACCTGCATGCAGCGAATAAATGATGATCTGGCAATCCGCATCTTTAAAAAGCGCGATCTGCCTTTTTACCGCTTCCTTTTTCTCTTCCGTCAGGCTGCCCTTCATGCCCGCTAGGCCGATTTTGCCCCTGCCTGTGTTGTAGACGCAGAGCCATTCATTCCCGGCGTAGGCGACGCCGTATTTTTCAAGGGCGGCAAGGGTGGCATCACGGCCTGTTTTTCCGTAGTCGTCAAAATGGTTGTTGGAAAGGTTGACTGCCTCTACGCTGCCCAGCGGCAGTATCTGCGCGTACTTGGCTGGGCCGCGGAAGGCAAACTCCTTTTGCGTGTTCTCGCCCCGGCTGCTGTCGGAGAAGACGCCCTCCAGGTTCACCAAAGTGAGGTCATCCCGGGAAAACAGGGGCAGTAATCCGGAAAAGGGATAATTAAGGCCGTTTTTATCCACGGTCTTCAAGAAACTATCCGCTTTTTTGCCGGCAGTTTCCGTGCCGCCCAGGGTACAGTCGCCGGCTATGGTTACCGTAAGCGTTTGCGCTTGGGGTACATCGTCAGTTACAAGGTAATCCGAATCAAAGGACGGGGGACCCTGGCTCTCCGTAAAGGACGCGTGCTCCGCCAGCGCCGGGCCTGCAAACAGCACAAGCGCCGCGCAGCAGAGAAAACGGTACAGGAATAAGCCCATGGACCCCTCCCAAAGAACGGATGGAAAGATTATACCATACACCGTGGGGAATGCATAGCCGCATGCTTTTGGGGCCTTGAAACGCAGCCGCTGTGTGCACTTTTATCTTGCACTTGAAGCTGATATATGGATGTGATACCATATATTGTATATAAAATACTTTCATTTACCAACAGCATATCGATACAGGAAGGATGAACGGCTATGGGCGGGCAGATCAATTACCCCGATCACCGCAGGGTCATCGAGCGGATGAAAGAAGAGGTGGACGCGGTCTTGGGCGAAGGCACCTGGAATGAAATGGGGCATTCCGTTCCCGTACCCGATGGGGACATGGAAGAAACGGCCTTGAGCGGCACGACGCGGGAGCTATTGAAGCAGTTTGACACAAGAACCGGGCCGAAAGAGCGGGAGGAAGCCTTCTGCAAAGTCCGCCATGCGCTCACCCCGCAGCATCTATCCTGGGTAAGGGACCTGTTTTTGGAGTATGGGAATATTGACGCGTTTTGCGACGCCCTTCGGCAGGAGAACCGGGAGGGGTTTCAAAAGGCACTGGAAACTGGAGGATCATTCCATGGCCAGCCGGTGGACCAAAGTGTCGTGGATTTTTTTGAGGATCATCCGCACCTTTTGTACGGCGCGCGCGTGGGAAACAAAATACACGCCACGGCTATACCGTGCCAGACAAGGGATTACATTCGGGAGAGCGATCCCAACAAAAAGCGGTATCTGGCGTGCCATTGCCAGTTCGCGCGGGAATCGATTCTTTCGGCCGAGGGGCCTGTCTCCAAAACGCTGTGTTCTTGCAGCCTTGGCCATACCATGATCTTCTGGGAAACGGCACTTGATACGAAGCTTACAGGCGAGGTAGAGGAATCGGTGCTGGACGGCGGCCTGCTCTGCCGGTTTGTGATCGACCTGCCCGACAGCGTCATGGTAAAGTATACGTAAGCCTTGCAGCAACGCTGTGCCGGCATGATATCCATCCTTACGATTCATAAGTAGTAAAAAAATCCCGCCTGTAAAATGGCGGGATTATCACTGCCCATAGGGGCAGCCCCTTGCGTTTAGTCTGTGCAGTGCCCCAAAGTGCCGCTGCGCCGAGTTTTCTCACCCGCTTCTAAAGCAGGCTGGTGCCCTATCCTGCATTTCTGCCGTCCCCTGGCGTTTTGGAAAACGGGGGCATGGCATCCATGCAGTGAACCCGGGCTCCGAATGTGGAGATGTGGGTAAAACCAAAGCGCTGGCGCACACTTCAGGAGCATGCTGCTGCGATTATTATATGCCGGAATGCGAACCTGTGTCAAGGGTCATTGAGCATCCGGAACCATGCCATTTTCCTCCTTTTTGGTTTGCTTTCCGGTCATTTTGGCGATGCGGTCGACATAATGGGTGCAAAGCTCGCCCGCGAATTCCGTATCGAAGGACTCGGTTTGCACGCGGAAAGCCTCCCTGTCCTGATAGGGCGAAAGCCAGACGGAGCCGCTGCCGTGGCTGATACGAAGGCCTTCCCCCAACTCCTTTTCCTTGGCGTTTTCGCACAAAAGCCGAAGGACCCGGCTTTTTTCTCCGGTGGGGCACGGCACATCCTTGTGTACGCGGTGAGTCTTGGGGAGTTGATCCAGCAGGCTTACAAGGCTGCGGCCGGCAAGCGGCTGTAAAAGCGTGAGCATCTTCAAAAGCCCGTCGTGCATCAGATCGTACTGGCGCAGGTAGGCGGTTTGCTCTTCTTTATTCAAAGCGGAATAGTCTTGTTTCCACCGCACAGGGCCTAAAGACTCCACCGCCCTTGGCGTATCCGAAACGGCAAACAGGGGCAGGCTGCCTTCCATGGCGGCCATGTGCCAGACCAGCATTTGTTGGGCTGTCTCGTCCGGCAATACGGTCTTATCCATCACGTAGGCAGTTGTTCCGTCGGATTCCAGCAGGAATCCTGTCTCCCAGGGCTGCAGCGTCCTGTCCTTGGCTGTTTGGCCGCGGAACTTTTTCAGCCCGGCTTTGCCAAGTGCCTGCAGGGCAAGGGAAAGCAGCGCCTCGTCATCACAGAACACGGCTACGTGCAGGCCGCTTTTATCAAATGCCTTTTTGTCGATCCCTTTCATCAAATTGATCAGGTACAACTCTTTCATGCCGCCAAGCGATGTCAGCGGTGCGACCTGCGTAAAGGCGGGCGGATATTCCTGCTTTATCGCCGCGCCTTCAATGGCCTGTATCTGTCTTTTTTTCAGATGCAGCCCGTTTTCGCACAGGACGGTCACCTTCTGCCCATCCACCATGATGCCAAGGGGCAGCTGCAAAAAGCGCATGGCCATGGATAGGATGGGCATATGGCCATCCCCCAAAAGAAGTGTATGTGTGCCGCGCGCTGCGAAGGCGCCCGCCAGCAGCGTATACAGCGCTTCACCGTCCCCGCGGTGGCACAGCGCGACGGAAGCCGCATGCAGACCCTGGATCGAGGCCGCGGCCAACTGATCAGCCCGGGCGGGGGAATCGATGGTGATGGAGCCCGCTTCATTCAGGTGCAAGCGCTTCAAATCTCCCCACACCACGTTTTCTAATGCGTTCACCTCGCTGCCCACTTCTTTTTGCGGCCAAACCTTTACCGAGCAGTTCAGCCTGGCATGGGAGCCCAGCACCGCTCCCGCGCCCAGCGCGCTGCCCTCCATCATCTTGCCGCCGGGGCGGACCTGCGCTTCCCTGCACATAACGGCGCCTTCCACCCTGGCACAGCGCCCGACACGGCAATACTCCCACAGGCAGGATTTGGCGACCCGAGCGCCTTCCTCCACAATGGTACCCGGCCCAATCACCGCACCTTCCGATAAAATGGCGCCCTGCTTGATGAGAGCGCCTTCCCCGATATAGCAAAGGCCTTCCAGCGTCACATTTGGCTCAATGGTGCATGATCCCTCCAGTATGGCGTGGGCAGAGGGGCGGCCCGGCACCGGCAAGTCGGCTTCACCCCGCAATAGATCGAGCTGAGCCTGCAAATAAGCGCCCTGGTCACCAATATCGCACCAATAGCCTGTCATGGGGTAGCCATAGACGGCCATTCCTTCCCGAACCATTCTGGGGAATAAATCCTTCCCGAAGTCGTAGGCTTCATCCTCCGGGATCAGGTCCAGCACTTCCTTTTCCAGAATATAGATGCCCGTGTTCACCTGGTCGCTGAATACGCCGGACCAGTCCGGCTTTTCCACAAAGCGCTGTACGCGGCCTGTATTGTCGGTGATGACCACGCCGTAGCTTAAAGGGATTGGAACCGACTTCAAAACCAGCGTCGCCTGCGCCTTGCGGGATTTATGGAACGCGATGGCTTCCGTAAGGTCGCAGTCCGTCAGCCCGTCGCCGGACAATATCACAAAAGTATCATTCACCATGCCTTTGGCCAGGCGTACGCTGCCGGCGGTGCCCATGGGGTGCGCTTCTTCAAAATAGCGCAGGTGCACGCCGTATTTGTCTCCCCTTTGGAACGCATCCCGGATTGCCTGGGGAAGGTACAGCACCGTGGCGCCCACATCGATCAGCCCGTGGCGCTGTAAAAGCTTCAAAGAATACCCCATGACCGGTTCGCCAAGGATGGGGACCAGCGGCTTGGGCCTGTCCAAAGTTAAAGGACGCAGGCGGACACCCTCACCGCCTGCCATGATGATTGCCTGTAACGCCATATCTTACGCTCCTTCTGACAGCATGACAGTATTGTTAGCAGGCATGTTCCAAATTATGACGAACGTGGTTTGTGCTTGGTGAAAAACACTTGTTCCATGGAATGGGTTCTAGTATAATGGACAGGCGGGATCTGACGAATCGTATTGTGGAAAGGTGATGCTTGTGCAGCAGCAGTTGGAATTCGGCAGCCGGGAAGTGGCCCGGGCGGCCATATTATTGAGCCTGTCCCGCAGCCGGGAAGAAGAGAACGCTTTGCGCAGCCAAATGGCGGCAGACGGCATACTCACCGCGGCAGTGGATTACGGCGGGGAATTTGTGGCGTCCGTCATGCGCATTGTGGAGCGCGCGGTAATCGCCGCCAAACGGGAAAAGGTCATCAACGAAACGCATCACGAGGAAGGCGCCGTGGCCGGGGCGGCCAGGGAGGCTATTGCCCAGGTGACAAACAAGGCTCTTGGCTTTTCCGTGGGCGGCAAGATCGGCATCGCCCGCTGGGGCGAGCATGTGGCTGTCGCTGTCTTTTTCGGCGTGGGCCTTGTGCATTTGAACGAGGTATGCGTAGGCATGGGCCACCGGGCCATATAATCGTATGCAGGAGAGAATACAATGGCATTGAATATCGCGATCGACGGGCCTGTAGGCGCGGGGAAATCCTCCATCGCCCGGGAGGTGGCCCGGCGGCTGAACATACTTCATCTGGATACGGGCGCCATGTACCGGGCGGTAGGGTATGCGGCGCTTATGAGGCATATTTCCCCGGAGGATGAAAAGGCGCTGGAAGAATTGTGCGGCCTTATATCCGTACAGGTGAAATACAGGGACGGCAGACAGCAGACGCTGGTGGACGGCGAGGATGTGAGCCATTTTATCCGCACGCCGGAGGTGGGCATGGCCGCCTCCGCCGTATCCCGCTGGGGGACCGTTCGCCGCCATATGGTGGCATTGCAAAGGTCGCTGGCCAGGGAGACTTCCATGGTGGTGGACGGAAGGGATATCGGCACCAACGTGCTGCCTGATGCGGGCATAAAGATTTTCCTGACCGCGGCGCCGGAGGAGCGGGCCCGCCGCCGCTACCTGGAGCTTTTGGGTGTTGGGGGAAACAGCACGTATGAGGAAGTTTTAAGTGACCTTCGCAAGCGTGACCTGCAGGATACCACCAGGCCCATCGATCCCCTCCGCCCGGCGGACGACGCGGTGATGCTGGACAGCACGGACCTTAACAAGGAACAGGTAGTGGAGCGCATTTTGAGCATCGTGGAGGCGCGCTATGGAAAAGCAAACGGGTAAACCGGCCCCGGCGCGCAGGAAGCGCAGGACCTTCCTTTACCGCGTGGCCAAGGTGCTGGCCTGGATTCTTTTTCATACGGTGTACCCAGTCACGGTTCATCATCAGGAATATCTGGACCTTGAAGGTCCCTACATCCTCATTTCCAACCATTTGAGCGGCCTGGACCCGGTGTGCGTGGCACACGCGGTGAATCGGGAAGAAATCACATACCTGGCCAAGAAGGAACTGATGCAAGGCCGGTTTTCCGGCGCCTTGCTCCGGGCGCTGCACTGCATCCCGGTGGACCGGCACAATTTTGACATTGCCGCAATGCGCGCATGTTCCCAGGCGTTAAAGGAAGGCCGGGTGCTTGGCATCTTCCCGGAAGGGACCAGGTATAAAAAGGGCAACATGGAGGAACTGGAAGCGGGTGTGGCACTCCTGGCGCTGCGAAGCGGTGTGAAGGTGGTGCCCATGTACATCCACGGCAAGCTTCGCCCCTTCAAGCGGGTCCATTGTTACGCGGATGCCCCCATACCCATGGATGATCTGCGGGAAATGGGCGTTGGCCGGGAGGCCAGCGACGCGCTTTTGGCGCGGATCGCCGCAATATATGCCGGACTTGCCCAAAAGGCGGGGGCATAACGGTTTGGCGGCGGTTTGTGAAAAAAATTTTTACATTTTAGCAGGAAAAAATAATCCTTAAGCGAATTTCATTACATTAGTGTTTTTTTGCGGAAAGGAATGGTTATGCCGCTGGAAATCACGGCTCACGCAGGGTTCTGCATGGGTGTTCAAAGGGCGGTGACTACGGCCCTTCGGGCGGCGGAGGAAGGGAAAGACCTTTGCACGCTGGGTGAACTTACCCACAACCCGCAGGTCGTCGGGCTTCTCAAGGAAAAAGGCGCACCGGCTGTGGATACGCTGGATAACATCGGCGGCCGCACCGTGCTGATCAGGAGCCATGGCGTCACACCCAAAACGCTGGAAACGCTCAATGGCATGGGTACACCCGTCATGGACTGTACCTGCCCCTTTGTGGATAAGCTCCACCAGGTTGTATCGGAGTATTCTGCCGGGGGAAAGCCGGTGGTGCTGGTAGGGCAGAAGGACCACCCGGAAGTACAGGGCACTGCGGGCTGGTGCCACGGCCCCGTGTACATCCTCAGGGAGGAAGACGAAATAGACTCCCTTCCGCCCATGGAAGAAGCCCTGGCGGTGGTGCAGACCACCTTCCCCCCCGACAAGTGGGAACGGATGGCCGGGCTTTTGACAAAGAGGATTCCAGGCATTACGGTCAAGGACACCATCTGTCCGGAGACGAGAAGGCGCCAGGAGGAAGCCAGGGAGCTGGCTTCACGGGCGGACGCCATGATCGTGGTGGGCGGCATGTCAAGTGCCAACACGCGCAAGCTGTTTGAAACTTGCAAAGAGCTATGCGCAAGAACCATTTTGGTGGAGCGTGCGGCGGATATACCGCCGGGCTTTGCAGATATCCATTCAGATCTCATCGGAATAACCGCTGGCGCGTCTACGCCGGATTGGTCACTTAAGGAGGTTGTCACCCGCATGATCGACAAGGAACAAAAGGATCAGGTGCTTCCCGCGGAAGATGAAACCAAAAACAGCTTCATGGCGGATGTGGAGGCAACTCTGGTCAAAATCAAACCCGGCCAGACCGTAACCGGCACCGTCGTCCAGATTACCGATGATGAGATTTGCGTCAACATCGGTTACAAGTCTGACGGCCTGATCAAACGCAACGACCTGACGGCCGATGATGTCGAGCTGGGCCAGGAGATCGAAGTCGAAGTGGTCAAGGTCAATGACGGCGAAGGCAACGTGGTGCTTTCCCAGCGCAACATCGTCAACCGTAAGTCCTGGGATGCGCTCATGGCCAAGTTTGAAGCGGGCGAGTATGTCGAAGGTGTTGGCAAGGAGGCTGTCAAAGGCGGCCTTATCGCCGATGTGGAGGGTATCCGCACCTTTGTGCCGGCCTCCCAGCTGTCCCAACGGTACGTGGAAAAGATTTCCGAGTTTGTGGGCAAGCCCGTCAAGCTGAAAATCATCGAAGTGGACAAGCAGAAAAAGCGCATCGTTGCCAGCCGCAAGGCATATCTCCAGGAAGAAAGCGCCACCAAGAAGAAGGACGCCTGGGATAAGCTGAACGAGGGTGAGGTTGTTACCGGCACCGTCCGCAGGCTGACCGATTTCGGCGCGTTTGTGGATGTGGGCGGCGTGGATGGTCTGATCCATGTCACCGATTTGAGCTGGGGCCGCATCAAGCATCCCTCCGAAGTCGTTGCCCCGAACCAGGAAGTGCAGGTCAAGATCCTGTCCCTGGACCGTGAAAGGGAACGCATTCAGCTTGGCTACAAGCAGCTTCAGCCCAAACCCTGGGACGTGGCGGAAGAAAAGTATACCGTCGGTTCCGTGGTGGAAGGCAAAGTGGTCCGCATCACCACCTTCGGTGCCTTTGTAGAATTGGAGCCGGGCCTGGATGGCTTGGTTCACATTTCCCAGTGCGCCCTGACCCGCGTGCAGAAGGTGGAAGATGCCGTGAAGGTCGGCCAGCCTGTCCGTGTGAAGGTTTTGAAGGTGGAACCCGCTGAGAAGCGCATCAGCCTGAGCATCCGCGAAGTGCTGGAGGATGAAGCCTTCAACTACAGCCAGGATATTCCTGGCGAAGGTGATTTCGACGCGGCGAAGGCTGAACAGGAACCCGCCAAGGAAGAAGTGGAACCCAAGGCAGAATAAAGATAACGATATAAGCTGTATCCGGAAAGCGGGCGCTCTATTTGCAGGCTTTCCGGATGCAGCTTTTTATTATCTCTGAAAGAATCTGTGCTGGAAGTGGGTGACGGCGTGCGGCGCTGCGTGATTATCCCCGCCTGGGCACCGGATGGCATACGTGATGTGGTATCCCTGCGTGCGGACGACTTGATCGTCTGCGCCGACGGCGGTTATGCGCTGGCCCGAAGGGATAATATTGTTCCCCATGTTCTGGTGGGGGACTTTGATTCCTTGGGGAGGCTGCCTGATGATGTACCGCCGGGTTGCCGGGTGATTCCCGCCCAACGGGAAAAAAATGAAACCGATACCTTCCTGTGCCTGCAATGCGGCATAAGCGAGGGCTGCGATACTTTTCTGATTGCCGGTGGCATCGGCGGCAGGCTGGACCATACCGTGGCCAACCTGCAGCTTCTGGTGTACGCGGCCCGGCGTGGTTATTCCATGTGGATGACGGATAAGCATAACCGCGTCACGGCCATGATGCCCGGTTTTATGCGCATCCCCCGTGCGGAGGGATTCAAGCTGTCGGTGCTGGCCTATGCGGGGCCATGCGAGGGCGTAACGCTTCAGCATGTGAAATATCCGCTGCTTGACGCGGTGCTTACAGAGGATTTTCCCTTAGGTATTAGCAACGAGTTTGATGGGGAGGAAGCCGAGATCAGCTTGAAAGAGGGCTGCCTGCTGGTTTTTTTAAGCAGGGACGGGGAGTGAAACCGGATCATGGGCGGACAATTTGCCGAAGATTCGGGAAAAATGCGCGTAAATCGTAAATTTTATTGAACAAGCATTCCTTTTCTGTTAAAATAATGACCATCGTCTTATACATTCTTTAGGCAGGACGCAAAGGAGCATCATGCATGAAAATTGGCGGACTGATCTGTGAAGGCAAGGGGAAGCGAATTTATGAGACGGATGACCCCAGCCTCCTGGCCGTTTTCTTCAAAGACGAGGCCATGGCCTTTCACGGACTGAAACGCGGCCGGATCATAGGCAAAGGCGAAATTAATAATGAAATTTGCTGTCATCTGTTCGCATTGCTGTCCGAGCACGGAATCCCCAACCACTATGTCAGCAAGCTGGACGCAAAGCAATCCCTGGTCAAGCGTGTGGAGATCATTCCCTTCGCCCTCAAGGTGCGCAACATTGTGGCCGGCAGCCTGGCCAAGCGCATCGGCTATGCCGAGGGAACGCGGCTGAAGAACACCGTGCTGGAATGTACCTTGAAGGATGAGGAGCTGGATTATCCCCTTATCAATGAAACACATATCAGGGCCATGGGCCTGTGCACGCAGGAAGAGCTGGCCCTCATTTACGGCATGGCCAATCAAATCAACGATATTTTAACTGCCTATTTGAAGGATATCGGCATTGAGCTGATCGATTTCAAGCTGGAGTTCGGCAGGCTCAACGGGCAAATTATTTTGGCGGATGAGATATCGCCCGACACCTGCCGCTTCTGGGACGCAAGGACGCATGAACCGCTGGATTTGGACCGCTTCCGCCGTGACCTGGGCAATGTGGAGCAGGGTTACCAGGAAGTGCTGCACCGGCTGATGGGTATCAGCTGATATGCATAACGATTGTAAAATTGAAGTTTGAGGCGGCTGGAAATGGAATTTCCGTTGATGCCGTCCTTTTTTCATGATATGCTCTGTTTGTTTATTGCTTTTTTGAAATGGGGAAACGAAGTGAAACGCATTTTATCCTTGCTGGTCTTGATTGCACTTCTATTGCCCGCCGCTGCGGCCTTTGCGGCGGAGGGGGATTTTCCTGAGCTGAATGATGCCGGCTTTCTGGCGGAAGGCGAATTTGTATATCAAAACAAAGAGGCCGGCATATGGCGCTATGCCTCCAAAACGCTGAAGGTGGAAATCAACCGCATATATGACAAGGAAAAGAACCTGACCTGGTATGAAGCGGAGATATGGAGCCGGGATGGGGATGTCTTCCGCTGCATCCCCAATGATCCTCAGGATCGCATGCAAAGCGAAGACTGGCCTGCCAAGATCGCCAGGAAAAACGGCACCGTTTTTGCCGTCAACAGCGATTTTGCCCATTTGCGGCTGCAGCAGAAGCAGCGCTCCGGCATTTTGATCCGGGATGGCGTCATCCTGGCCGAAAAGACGCTGGCCCACAACAAGGGCACTTTCCCGAACCTGGACAACATGGCGCTGTATCCCGACGGGCGGATGGAGGTATATGCCTCCGATGCGCATACTGCTCAGGAATACCTGGACATGGGCGCTTCAGACGTAATGGCCTTTGGGCCGTACCTGATACTGGACGGGGCATTGAATGAAGCGGCACTAAAAAAATATGGCAGGAGCAGCGCGCCCCGCACGGCGGTGGGCATGGTGGAGCCTGGCCACTATTTTGCCATGATGCTGGAGGGCCGGCACTCAAAAAGCCGCGGCGCCGGCATCTCCTTCCTGGCGGAAAAGTTGTTGGAAAAGGGCTGCAAAACAGGCTTCAATCTGGATGGCGGGCAGACGGCGACCATGGTCTTCATGGGCGAGCAAATTATCCATGTGGGCAAGACGTCAGGCACCAACGCCAGCGCCCGCCGCGCGGCCGAAATACTGGGGATTGGAACATCTGAACAGGTGAAAGAACCTGAAACCAAGCCGTAAATATCCCGTATGTCCGCTTGGCAATGGCATGGAGCAGAATGCATAGCAAATTGGAAAGGCCGCCGGCATTGTGCCGGCGGCCCGACTTGTTGTTACAGCAGGCCAACCTCCGTAATAACCAAGTTGGCTTGCACAGCTGTGTCTGCCAGTACGATCGTAGCGCCTGTGGCGTTGACAAGAGTAATGGTGGCAGGTGTTGCTACGACGGTAATCAAGGCACTGCCATTGATTTGTCCCGTAACAGTGGGCGCGGTGCCAATCACACCGCCGCCGCCATTGAGTTCAACGGCAAAGGCAAGGTTGATCGGCCCGTCAGAGCCGTCTACAGCCACCCACCAGGTAACGTAGTAGTTTCCGGGAGCCGTAATGGTGAACACGCCCGTGGCAAGATTGTAGTTGATATCGTTCGCCTGGTCGTTGGTAATCGTATCAAAGATAAGCGTAGCGCCATCGGCTATCGAAGCGCCGCCGGAGGCCAGCAGTTGGGTTTGTATGCCCAGCAGCACATTGGCAGGTCCGGTGGGGCCAGTATCCCCCGTAGGTCCGGTAGGTCCTGTGGGTCCTGTAGGTCCGGTGGGTCCCGTTGGACCAGTGGGTCCGGTGGGTCCGGTATCCCCCGTAGGTCCGGTAGGCCCGGTAGGTCCGGTGGGGCCTGTATCACCAGTAGGTCCTGTGGGGCCAGTGGGGCCAGTCGGCCCGGTAGGTCCGGTAGGTCCGGTGGGGCCTGTATCACCAGTAGGTCCTGTAGGGCCGGTAGGACCAGTCGGCCCGGTGGGCCCGGTAGGTCCGGTGGGGCCTGTAGGCCCTGGATCGCCTGTGGGTCCGGTAGGCCCAGTCGGCCCGGTGGGTCCAGTCGGTCCGGTAGGTCCGGTAGGTCCGGTGGGCCCTGTAGCACCGGTGGCTCCTGTAGCGCCCGTAGCCCCGGTGGCACCCGTGGCGCCTGTAGCGCCTGTAGCACCGGTGGCGCCTGTAGCGCCGGTCAGGCCAGTGGCACCGGTAGGCCCTGTAGCGCCGGTGGCGCCTGTAGCGCCGGTCAGACCAGTGGCTCCCGTAGGTCCGGTGGGGCCTGTAGGTCCGGTAGGCCCAGTCGGCCCTATAAATCCTCTACAGCCCATAGGACCCGGAGGGCCCGGAGGTCCCTGATGACCCGGATGGCCCGGAGGGCCCGGAGGGCCAGGAGGTCCCGGAATGCAATGAGAAGGAGGACAAGGCGGACAGGGAGGGCAGGGCGGACAGGGGGGCGGAGGACATGGAGGATAGGGTGGATAGGGAGGATGAGGCGGCCCTGGCGGACATGGCATCACAGGGCGTATATCGGGCACCGGACAGGGGGGCGGATAGCAAGGCTTGCGGGCTGAACCGTAGCCTCCCGGGCCGACACCCTGGGGCGGATAATGAAAATTAGGATTTCTCATACACAATCCTCATTCTTCTGCGAAAATTTGGATGAACTCCATCCAATGATTACATTATGCGGACAAGAAGGCAAGTGTTCCCATGAGGGGCGTGGTGTATATTGCGGAGTGTGTCTGTGTCTGTAGGGTACGGATTCCCCCGAATTTCGTGAAAATGCAATATATGACTTTTCAGACTGTTTCTCCTGTGGTATAATATATCACTTGAAGAAGGCATCGGAGGACGACGGATGCGCAGCATGACAGGATACGGCCGCAGGCAGTTGCAGGAGGATGGCCGTGAGATGACGGTGGAGGTCAAGACGGTAAACCACCGTTTTTTGGACATCGGTTTTCGTATGCCTAGGAACTTGAGCTTTCTGGAGGAACCGATCCGTGCCAAACTGGCGGAAACGCTGAAAAGGGGACATGCGGATATTTTTCTGAACTATAGGAACAACCGGGAGGATGCCCGGGAGGTTTCGGTGGACGAGCCGCTGATCTATGCGTATAAAAAGGCCCTTGAACGTATGGCGGCTGTTTCCGATGCTGCCGACGACGTTGCATTGTCCCATTTCATGGCCTTGCCGGATGTGCTGCGTGTAACCGAAAGGGAGGAAGATCGGGAGGCCGTAACCGCTCTTTTGCAAAAGACGCTGGAAGCGGTTATTGCTGATGTGGTTGCCATGCGGGAAAAGGAAGGGGAGGCACTTTATCACGATCTGGAATATCATCTGCAGCAGCTGGAATCACTGGCGGAGAAGATCGCTCAAAAAGCACCGGCGGTAGCCCGGCTTTACCGGGAACGGTTGGAAGCGCGGCTGGCAGAGCTTGCGATATCGCCTGTGGAGCCGCAGCGGCTGGCCCAGGAGGTAGCGTTGTTCGCGGACCGTTGTGCCATTGATGAGGAGTTATCCCGCTTATCCTCCCATATTCAGCAAATGCGAAGCTGCCTAAATGGTGACGGCGAAGCGGGCCGCAAATTGGATTTTTTAGTGCAGGAGTTGAACCGGGAAGTGAACACAGTCGGCTCCAAGGCGTCGGACGTGGAAATTACAACCTGGGTCGTAGCTGCCAAATGTGAAATAGAAAAGCTCCGGGAGCAGGTTCAAAACATAGAATAACGGGCGCCGGCCCGGAAAAGAGGGATAGGATGGGGCCCAAGCTGATCAATATCGGGTTTGGAAACATGGTTTCCGCCACCAGGCTGATTGCCATCATCAGCCCCGAGTCCGCGCCGGTAAAACGCCTTGTGCAGGATGCCAGGGAAAGCGGAAGGCTGATTGACGCCACATATGGCCGCAGGACCAGGGCGGTTATCGTCATGGACAGCGACCATGTGGTGCTTTCCCCTGTGCAGCCTGAAACGGTGGCCAACCGCTTGAGTTCGCGGGAATCATCGCCCGTTGAGGATGAAGGAGAGGAATAGGGGAATGCAGGTAGTTCGGAAAGGCATGCTTCTGGTGATCTCCGGGCCTTCGGGTACGGGAAAGGGAACGTTGGCGCAAAGACTTCTAAAAGAGGATCCAAGCTTTCGGTTCTCTGTCAGCGCCACGACCAGAGCACGCCGCAGCAACGAAACGGAAGGCGTTCATTACCACTTTCTATCCGATGAACGCTTTGACCAGCTCCTGGCGGAAGATGCCTTCCTGGAACACGCAGTTGTGCACGGCCACCGGTACGGCACATTAAAATCGCAAGTATATCAAAGCATCGAGCGCGGCGAAAACATACTGCTGGACATAGACCCGCAAGGCGCCCGCAAGGTGATGGAAAAGGAAAAGGACTGTGTGACCGTGTTCATCCTTCCACCCAGCTACAAGGCGCTGGAGGTCAGGCTCCATACGAGAAACACGGATGATCCTGTGGAAATCAAGCGCCGTCTGGGCAACGCAAGGGGAGAAATCGAGCAGCTGTCCCGGTATCAGTACGCGGTGGTAAATGATGAGCTGGACTTGGCCTACGAGCAGATGTACAGCATTGTCACCGCGGAAAAGCAAAGAACGACCAGGTTTTTCCCGACCGTATCGGAAGAATAGATGTTGCAGGAGGAATGACCTATGTCCATCGTTGAACCTACCATTGTGGAACTGAGCGAAAAAGTGGATTGCCGCTATACCCTGGTGGTGGAAACAGCCAAGCGCGCGCGCCAGTTGGTGGCGGGCAGCCAGCCCTTATTGGACCGCAAGGAAATGAAGCCCCTGAAGCTGGCGGTGGAGGAGATCAACCGCGGCCTCATCATCTATGCCCGCAATGTGGATACAGAGGACTGACAAATGAACCTGAAGGGGAAGGACATTGTGCTGGGGGTGACGGGGGGAATCGCCGCCTACAAGGCGGTGGAGGTCGCCTCCCGGCTCCGAAAGCTGGGAGCGCAGGTGTTTGTCATCATGACAAAAAACGCCTGCGAATTTGTCACGCCCCTGACCTTTGAAACGATATCCAACCACCCTGTGGTGACGGATACCTTTCTGCGCCCGGAGACGTGGGAAGTGGAGCATATCGCGCTGGCCAAAAGGGCCGCGCTGTTTTGCATCGCTCCCGCCACGGCCAATATACTGGCAAAAATGGCCCATGGCATCGCTGATGACATGCTTTCCACCACGGTGCTGGCAACCCGCGCCCCCATCCTTGTGGCACCGGCCATGAACACCAACATGTGGGAAGCCGAAGCCACCCGGGAAAACATGCGGGTATTGCATGGGCGCGGCGTAAAGGTTGTCGGCCCCGGCACCGGTTTCCTGGCGGAGGGCATTGAGGGTGTTGGCCGCATGGCGGGGCCGCAGGAGATAGTGGACGCCATTTTGGAGCAGCTTCAAAGCAGTCAGGATATGGCCGGCTTGCGGGTTCTGGTGACCGCTGGACCAACCAGGGAGAGGATAGATCCTGTCCGCTATCTCACCAACGATTCCTCCGGCAAAATGGGCTATGCCATCGCGGAGCAAGCGCAAAAGCGGGGGGCTCAGGTGACGCTGGTGAGCGGGCCGGTGCATCTTGCCGCACCTTACGGCGTGGAGCTATTGCATGTGGAAACCACCTGCGATCTGTATGAGACAATGATTGCGCGTTGTTCCGAATATGACGTTGTCATCCAGGCGGCGGCCCCGGCGGATTACCGCGTTATGAACCCCAGCAGCCAGAAAATGAAAAAGCACGGGGGAGAGGCACTCAAACTGCAGCTTATTGAGAATCCGGATACGGCCGCCGCCGTGGGCGAGCGGAAGCAGCCAGGACAAATACTTGTCTGCTTTGCCGCCGAAACGGAAAACCTTTTGGAAAACGCGGCGGCGAAGCTGAAGAAGAAGAATGTGGACATGATCGTGGCGAACGATGTCACAAAGCCGGGTGCCGGCTTTCATGTGGATACGAACATCGCCGCACTGATCACAAAAAACGGCGCCGAGGAACGCCCGCTGCAAAGCAAGGCACAATTGGCCGGGGATATTCTGGACATGGTGCTTAAACTGAAATCTGGACAATAGCTTTACAGGTCATGCAGATGCCGCCATCGGGCGGCATCTTAACTTTATGTCCATTTATTCCAGAATTTATAGAACCATGGTGACTGAATGGACCGTTTTGTTTCCATGAAAAGCTGCCCGGCGGATTTGCTTTCCGCCGGGCAGCAGTCTATTTGATTCTTACTTTCCCAGGACCCGCTTTGCCGCGGCAACGGCGTTCGCCGCTGTGAAGCCGTATGCTTCAAACAGCTTGCCGGCGGGAGCGGATGCGCCGTAATGGTCGATGCACAGCGCTTCTCCATCCAGGCCCAAATACTTGTACCAGGGCATGGAGGTACCGGCTTCCATGGCAACGCGGGCGCGGACCGCATGGGGCAGAACGCTCTCCCTGTATGCCGCGCTCTGCTGGTCAAACAGCTCCATGCAGGGCATCGAAATAACCCTGGCGTCGATATTCTCTTCCTTCAAAAGCTTTTGGGCAGCCATCAAAGGAGCTACCTCGCTGCCGCTGGCCATCAACAGGACATCCGGTACTGCCTTGCCGCTGTCGGAAAGGACGTATCCGCCTTTGTAGGCTTTGGGGCCGCTTCCGCTTTGCAGGGGCAGATCCTGCCTGGTCAATACAAGGCAGGTGGGCAGGCCGCTTGTGAGCGCCGTAATCCAGCCCGCTGCCGTCTCGGGGCCGTCCGCCGGGCGGAATACCAGCAGGTCGGGTATGGCCCGCAGCCCGGCCAGATGCTCGATGGGCTGATGGGTAGGCCCATCTTCACCCACGCCGATGGAATCGTGGGTCAGTACATAGGTGACGGGGGCCTTCATGATGGCCGACAATCTCATGGCGTTTTTCATGTAATCGCTGAACACGAAGAACGTGGCGCAGTATACGCGCAGGCCGCCGTGGATGGCCAGGCCGTTGGCGATGGCAGCCATGGCGTGTTCCCGAACACCGAAATGCAGGTTGCGGCCGGCCCTGTTTTCCGCGCTGTAATCGCCGCCGTCTTTGATGAGCGTTTTGGTGGAGGGTGCAAGGTCGGCGGAACCGCCCACCAGGTTGGGAATCCTTTGGGCCAGACGGTTGATCATTTCAAAAGAGGTATTGCGAGTAGCCATCTTCTCCGGGAACTGCCACAGATCATCGCCGGAGAGCGCGCTTTCAGGAAGCTTGTCTAAGAACCATACATCCCACTGCGCGGCCAGCTCGGGATAGGCTTTTTTGTATTCGGCGAACAGCTTGTTCCAGGCCGCCTCAGATGCTTCGCCCTTTTTCAAGATGTCCTTCAGGTGATCGTATACTTCGGGCAGCACGTAGAAGGAATCCGCCGGCATGCCCAGGGTCACCTTGGCAGCCTGCACATTGTCAGCCCCCAGAGGCTCGCCGTGGGCGCTGGCCTTGCCGGCCCTTGCGGAGCCGTAGCCGATGGTGGTGGGCACAACGATCAGGGAAGGACGATCATCCGCCTTGGCAGCCATGATGGCGGCGGAAATCTGTGTGACATCGTTGCCGTCCTTCACCTTTTGCACATGCCAGCCATAAGCCTCAAAGCGGGCACCCACATCTTCCTTCATGGCGATGTCGGTGTTGCCCTCAATGGAAATCTCATTGTCGTCGTACAGGAGGATCAACTTGCCCAGCTTCAGCGTGCCGGCCAGGGAGGCCGCTTCGCCGGAGATGCCCTCCATCATGCAGCCATCGCCGCAGAAGCAGTAGGTATAGTGATCCACCACGTTATATCCTGGCTTATTGAACTTGGCGGCCAGCATGGTCTCCGCCATGGCAAAGCCCACGGCGTTGGCTACGCCCTGGCCCAGGGGGCCGGTGGTTGTTTCCACGCCGGCGGTGTGACCGAACTCGGGATGGCCGGGCGTCTTGCTGCCCCACTGGCGGAATGACTTCAACTCATCCATGGAAAGCCCGTATCCGAACAGGTGCAGCAGCGTGTACAGAAGCGCGCTGGCATGGCCAGCGGAAAGAACAAAGCGGTCGCGGTCCTGCCACTTGGGATTTACGGGATTGTGCCGCATGGCCTCGCCCCAAACGGCATATGCCATGGGCGCCATGCCCATGGGCGCGCCGGGATGGCCACTGTTGGCCTTTTGAACGGTGTCGGCGGCCAGCACGCGGATGGTGTTGATTGTCTTTTCCGTGATGTTCATTGTCAAACCTCCCGTATTTTTTATCAGAAAAGGGTATTAAGCTTATCCCGGATGGGCTGCACGTCGATTCCCGGCGTATCCTTCATGGCTTTTAAGAGTGATTCCAGCATGTGCTTCATGCCGCACGCCACATCGCTTTCTACATTGAGGGGGAGCACAGGATCATGCACGGACAGCCTAAGCAGGAGCCATCCATTCTCAGTTCCTCCGTTAAGGTCGAAATGGATGCGGACGCCCTCGCGGCTGTCGGGCGCTATATGCCAATCCTCCGTGGAGGATGCATAATCAATGACCTGCTGGATGGCGGCTTTGCCGGCTGAGCGGAAATCGGGAACGGTAATTTTCAGTCGAATCTCGGCGCTTTCCACCGGTTCCTGAAGTTCTGCGATGAGGCTGCCAAGCGTTTTGCCGGCCTGTTTGCGCTTCATGGCTTCCACAATCAGCAGGGTCACCAGGTACATTCCGTCGTCCAGAAAGTGATTTTCTCGAAAGGCCGCGTGGCCGCTGGTTTCAATAGCCAGGGGGCAATCGATGCCTGTTTGATTCAGGCGGATGGCCTCGTCGATGACGTTGCGGTATCCGCGCTTGAAGCGGTAATGCACACCGCCAAGCTCCGTGATAAACTTCGCCAAACCCGACGATGTGACCGAATCGGTAACAATGGTCTGGCCCGGCCTTTCGCTGAGCAGTATGGCGGAGATCATGGCAATGAGACGGTTGCGGTTGATCTCCCGGCCCGTATTGTCCACGATGGCCGCCCTGTCGCAGTCGGCATCGAAAATCACGCCCACATCGGCCTTCGCCCTTTTGACGGCTTCGGAGATGGAAGCCATGGCTTCCTCGTTTTCGGGATTGGGCACATGGTTGGGGAACATGCCGTCCGGATTCAAAAACTGGCTGCCGTCCACCCAGGCGCCAAGGCTCTGCATCAGATCGGCATAGAAGCCGCCCGCGCCGTTGCCCGCGTCCACTACCACATGCAGCCCCGCAAGCGGCTTGTCGTCCGGTACGCCCAGCCCTTTTTTGATCCGGTCTGCCAGCAGCTTTTGGTAAGCGGGCAGGAAGGGCTTCTGCTTTATGCTGCCGCCGCCCGGCAGGCTGTTTGGGGATAGTGCAGACGCATCCTTGAGCAATTGGGTAATGTCCTCACCTGACAGGCCGCCTTTTTCCTCAAAGAACTTCAAACCGTTCAGCTTGTAGGGATGATGGCTGGCCGTGACCATGACAGCCCCGTCCACTTGAAAGCCGTCGGCCAGTATGCTCATATACATGGCGGGTGTGGTACACAGGCCGAAATCCAGCACCCTGGCTCCGGCATCCGCCATGCCTTTTGCTGTGGATAAAAGAAGCTCCGGTCCGGAAGTGCGCGAATCCCGGCCGATGGATACGGTCAGGGCCTTCGCCTCTTTGCCCGTATGCGATTGCAGCAAGCGCACGAAAGCCGCGCCCAGCGCTCTGGCTGTTTCGGCAGTCAACTGCGCGTCATCACCTACGGCGATACCGCGCACGTCACTGCCGCTTTTTAATGTCATCCAGTCCATACAAACCTCCTTGCCTGGGGGAGATGGTTTTTATATAAGCTCGGGCGTGTTGGAGATTTCCTCCATCAGGCCGCGCAGCGCCTTGTATAACGGTATCATGGCTTTATAGTCCCTCGCCACGCGGTCCACGATGTCGCGGGAATAGATCCAATGAAGCTGTGTTTCCGATTGGTGGATGTACAGTTCCTTGGCTTTGTACCAAGGGTGCAGGGAAGAGGGGATTTGCTCCGGCACTTCCAAGCGCTTGAAGGATTCTCCACCCATTTGCAGCTTGCGCTCGTTTAATTTGCAGCTTTCCAGCAGACCTGAAAAGGCTTGCGGGTTGGCAGCCATGCGGCGGCGCATCAAGTCAAATACAGGACGGTTCTCGCCCCTGAAGCCCATGCCCCAGCCGGTGGATTCGGGCGAGACCTCAAACCAGAACATCAAGCTTCCCTCTCTGGGTTCCGCCGCCTTCCTAAATAGAAGCCACAGGTGGTCGCGGAAGGGGGATTTATCCTTGGTAAAGCGGACATCGCGGCGGATACGGGCCAGGCATTTGGCAGGCCGCACTTCCATGGCGCTGTCGATTTCCCGCATGTGGGGAGCCATTTCCTCAATAAATGCGTAAAAAGGAGCTTGCACATGCAGGAGGTATTCCTCCTTGTGCTCCTCGAAATAAGTGATATGGTTATTGAAACGCAACCCCAGAAAAAATTGGATGGTGGTCTCCGGAAAACCCGTAAACATTCGACACCTCCGCTCCTGCCCGTATGATTATACCCGGAATTTGCATTGGAAGCAACTGCATGTCCGAAAAAATCAAAGAAGGGACAAGCCGTTCATGCACATAGAAAAGCCGCCTTGGACGGCGGCTTTTCCTTGCAATTCCTTGCTTTACACTTCTGCGGACTTATCATCGGCGCCGGTTCTCGTGGTCCGGCGGCGGCGGGAATAACTGTCGGCAATCACCGGCTGATCATCGTCCGTGCCGGTTTTGCTCAAGCGGGCAAGGCGGTAATGGCCTGTGCCTCCGGACAGGATGGCGGCTTCCTCCTCCGTCAGTTCCCTGTAGGCTTCTTCCGCTTTGGGCAGATCATCCTGGTCTTGATCGGGGGAAGCGGGATCGCTGTCCTTCAGGTGTTCGCCGCGTACATACTTCATGTGGGGCATTTCTTCATCCTGCAGCATGCGCAGCGGGTCCGAATCCGGGCCTTGGTCCTCGCCGCCGTCTTCCCGGTAAATCATGGGAAGCTCCTGCATATCTTCGTTCTCGCTGGGGGTGGTATAGTCCCTGCGTACACCGCGCTCCAGATGGTCCAGCGCAGACTCGGACTGCCTTCTTTGGGCAACGCGCTTGGAAAATGCGAACATCATCAGGACGAGGCTGCCGCCCAGCAGTAGGAGGGATACCACAAACAGGGCGTAGGTTACACCTTTGGCCGTGGTAAAAGCGGCGGGAAGGCCGGCAGTTTTGGGAATCGGTTCCGTTTGAAGGGGCGGCGGCGTACGCTGGGGAACAGTCGTGGGCTCCGGCGTAGGCACGGAATAGGATATGGGAATGATGTTGCTTTCAAAGGTGGCGTCGTTTCCCAGCAGGTCTTTGCAGGTGGCCGTGAACTGGAACTTGCCGGCTATGGATATACTGGTGTCTCTTGTGAGCTTCCTGGTCTCGCCGGGTTTGATGGTGGTGAACGTATACAGCGCTGTGCCGCCATGACGCACCACGACATCTTTGGCCTCTACCTCGCTGGCATTGGTCACGGCAACCTCAAAGCGCACCATGGCAGGCTGGCTGTATACCTCCAGCTTGTCCGCCGTGGCGTTTACTGTAAGCACCAGCTTTTTGTTGGGGTCTACGGCGTTGACAGTTACCTTGTCTGTGGTGACGCTGACCTCCGAGCCCGTGTTGTCGCTGGCCAGTATGGTGAAAGCATACTCGCCGTTGGCAATCATGGTCACTTCCTTCTCCAGTGTTTTGGTCTGGCCCGCGGCCAGCTCCTGGTTGGAAAAAACCTCGCCAAGGCCTATATCGGTCACCTTCAGGTTACCGTAGCTGATGGTGCCTTCATTTTTCAGTGTAAGCGTCAGTTTGACAGTTTCCCCAATATTCACGCCGGAAGCGCTGGCGGCCAACGTCGCGGATAGGTTGGCCTCCCCCAAGGCGATGGTGGCCGCTTCCTGCGTCTGCTTCAGCGTTTCATTGGAACCGGAAGCCTTGTAGGTGACGGTAGCACCGCTGGTCAGGTTTTTGCTGCCCATGGTGACTTCAAATTTGGCCTGTTTGCTTTCATTGGCAGCCAGTGATTCGATTGTGAAAGCCTTGGTGGATATGCTTTTGTTTTCGGTGACCTTGATATTGGTCAGGGCAACATTGCCCGTATTCGTCAAATCGTACGTAATGGTGACTTTTTGATCTTTGCGGGCCATGGTGGGGGATATGACGCGTGTCACTTTCAACCCGGGGGCTGCGCCGTTGAATTTGATGGCATTGCTGTAATACTTGCTTTTATAATTGATATTGCCTTGATCATCGGGCACGGGGTACTTGACCAGGAAGCTGATGCGGCCTGATTCCAGCTGTTTTTGCGTTACGCGCCAGGTGCCCTTCCATGTTTTGGTCTCGCCAATGTCCAGCATGACGGCGCCGCCGTCCCCAAAATCGGCAACGGCCCTGCCGTCCGGATAATGCAGATATACGGGACCGGGCATCCTGTCGTCTCCAACATTGCTGATGCGGATGGATACGGTGACATCATCCACACCGGTAAAATTACTTTTCGACAGCTCCATGCTGACTTTGATGGGCATGTAGGTCTCCGCATGAACGCCGATGATGCCCAGCATCAGGGCGCAAATCAGAAACAGCAAAAACCCCTTTTGCTTCATGTACACCATCGGGCGTTTGGGAAAACACCCTTCCTCCCTTCACTTGAGCAAAAAAGTATATCACGGCTGGTAGTGAAACACAAATAGTATGCCACAAACATGCAAGGATATACAGCACAACCATCGTATCCTATATACTATCGCTGTTATTGTAGAGCATCGCAGACGGCGTGTCAAGCAAAGCGGCCCGTATCCGGGCCGAAAATGGGGCTGTTTTCCTGAAAAGCATGTAAAAACCCACATTCTTCTACAGAAATTGGCATCGAAGAATCAAGGAAAACCGCTATGGCACAAGGTTTAGAAGGTCAGCCTTATCATTGACATCCACAAAGGAATCGGGTACTTCGCCAACGATGATGCTTTCGGCGATGGATATGCTGCTTACAAGGTCCACCTGCTTTGAGCCTGTCGGGATCACCAGGCGCACGGTGGTTTTTGCCGAAAGAAGGATTTTATGCCGCGTCTGGTTGATGCCGGCGGATTCAAACTCTGTGATGAACTGGGTGGACACGGCGCCGACCGGCAGGATTTTTACAGGTATGCTGGGTCCGCTGCCGGCCAGGAAATTGATCCCGAACGCTGCGCCAAGGGGGATATGGACCACCTGGTTCTTGGCATCCTGCAGCTTTTCCTGGGCTTGCAAAGCGGTTCTTGTGGCAATGTCGTTCATGCGTACGGTATTGGCCTGCAGCATCGTTACCTGGCCCTTGTCATTCATGTGCACCGTAATCAGGTCTTCATACGTAATGCCCGAATGCATCACATCCGCCACGGCGGAGTTGATTACCTTCACCGCCAGCGAGTATGCGTCAGCGTATGCCATGTCCAGTATCACTTGGGACAGATTGTTTTCCAGTATCAGGAATGCGGCGATCAACAGCAAAACAACAATGACCGCCCAGCGCAGAAGCTTTCGTGACAGGCGCATTTTTCTGGGTGGAGATGCAACCATTTTCATTCCTCCCTCGTTTTATGGATATGCGCAAGCATAGGCTGATACCCACCTGGGGGTAAAACTTTGAATTGGACAACCCGGTGTGGTATAATGCAGTAAGTAAGCGTTCCCGCATGACGGGATTCTTGGCATAACGCCGTTTGGAGGCTTTGCTTTGTATCAACCGCCGTATCAGGATGATCCTCAAAAAACCAAGCGTGCCGGCGTATATCCGCCTGTTTCGCCTGATTTTGAGCAGGATATAAACGAACAGCAATATGCCCAGGAGGAATGGGATTCCTATCAGGAAGGCGAGGTGCCTTATCAGATGGGGGATCAGCCGGGCTATGCGGATTCTGAAGGGTATGCTGAGGAATATCTTCCGCCTCAGGAGATGAATGAGGATTGGGAGGATGCGGAGCCTGATCAAAAAACATACAGGCATACCATCTTCAAACCAAAGGTGCGCAAGCCCAGCTTTCTTATATCGGTGCTGGTGAACGCGGTGCGCATCTTCTTCCTGATCGCCATTCTTGGCGGGCTGGCCGGCCTGGGGGCCGTGCTGGGCATTGCCAAGGCGTACGTGGAGACGGCGCCGTCGCTGAACCTGGCGCTTTTGGACGCGCAGGACCAAACATCCTTCATCTATGATGCCCAAGGCAATTTGATTACCGATTATAAAGGCACGGAAAACCGGGTCATGGTTTCCATTGCCCAGATGCCCACGCACCTGCAAAACGCGTTTATCGCCGTGGAGGATGCCAGGTTCTTCACCCATAACGGCGTGGATATCAAGCGCATTGTCGGCGCTTTTATCGCCAACGTATCCTCCGGCAGCAACCAGGGCGGTTCCACCATTACCCAGCAGTTGATTAAAAATACGGTGCTCAGCGATGAGCTGAGCTACAAGCGCAAGATACAGGAAGCATACCTGGCCATGCAGCTGGAGGCGCGCTATTCCAAGCAGCAAATACTGGAGAGTTATCTGAACACAATTTACCTGGGCGAAAACTACTATGGCGTGCAGGTGGCCGCCCAGGGCTATTTCGGCAAGGATCTGAGCCAGCTTACGCTTCGGGAATGCGCCATGCTGGCGGGCGTGAACAACAGCCCGTATTACTACAATCCCCGGCGGAATTTCTTCCTCCGCTCCGCGCAAGGCGTGGATTATCCCGCAATCACCAACAACCGTACCGATTATGTGCTTCGGTGCATGTATGAAAACCAGTTCATCACCCATCAGCAGTATATCGAGGCCTTAAACCCGGCGACCGCCGTGGTCCTGCAGACTTCCCCCTCCGAAGGGGCGGGAATGTACAAATACGCCCATTATGTCGAATACGCCGTGCGTGACGTGGTGGACAAGTTTCTGGAGTTGGAAGGCCTGCCCGATACCAGCGCCAACCGCCTGGCCATGGAAAACAAGCTGCGTACCGGCGGATATCATGTGAAGCTGGCCATTGACACGCAGATTCAGGAAATTGTGGAGGATACGCTGGAGACCTGGAAGAATTACCCCGGACTTCGCAATCCCAGCGACAAGATTTACCGCGCCAGAAACGCGGACGGCACCTATACGGAAATCGTGCAGCCCCAGGCGGCCGCGGTGGTGATGGATTACCATACCGGGGAACTGAAGGCCATCGTCGGCGGCCGCAACAGGCCTACCCAGCGCAAGACGCTGAATCGCGCCTCCGACAATAAGATGCCGGTAGGCTCCGCCATCAAGCCCCTGGCCGTATACGCCCCGGCCATCGAGGGCGGCGCGTCCCCGGCCAGCGTGGTATACAATATGCCTTTGCCCATACCGGGCTATAAAAATGAAAAGAATCAGGACGACTGGCCGGACAACTATGGCGGCGGCGGTTTCAAAGGGCCCCAGACGCTGAGAAAGGCCATGGAGAACAGCTATAACGTTTCCGCGGCCCAGACGCTGATGACCATGGTCGGTGTGGACAGGTCGGTGGACTATCTGCTGAAAATGGGCGTGAACCGGGAGCATATCAATGCCACACCTTTTGGTGTGTCACTTGGCTCCAGCGGCTTATCTCCCATAGAAATGACTGTGGCTTACAGTGTGCTGGCCAACGGCGGCGTCTATCAGGAGCCCATCTCCTTCCTTGGCATCTCCGACAGCAACGGCAAAGTGATCTATGACAGCCACGCAAAACAGGAACGCCGGCAGGTGTTCAAGCCTTCCACCGCCTGGCTGACGGTGGATATGATGAAGGATGTCGTTTCCAGCGGTACAGGTACAAGCGCCAAGATTTCCGGACAAACGGTGGCCGGCAAGACCGGCACCAACTCCGACCAAAGGGGCATCGGCTTTGCCGGCATGACCGGCTATTATGTAAGCTATGTGTGGATTGGGCATGACAACTACAAGGAGCTGTCCTCCAAATCCACGGGCAGCAAATCCGCCGCGCCGCTGTGGAAGGCTTATATGTCCAAAATCCATACCGCCAAAAACCTTCCCAACAAGGATATCCTGGAGGGCGATCCCGGGCAGTATGGCTTGGTAAAGGCCACCACCTGCACCGTCAGCGGCCAGTTGGCCACCAGCGCCTGCAGAAATGACCAGGAGGGCTACGGCACGGTAACGGACTATTGGGCGGCGGGCACCAAGCCCCTTACGGAATGCCAGATGCACAAGGTGATGACCGTCTGCACCGAAAGCGGCAAGCTGGCCAACGAGTATTGCCCAGGTGTGATACGCGCCAACAAGGGCGTCATTGTGATTCCCAAGGGGCATCCGCTGTACGGATTTATCGGCAGCAAGTATGATTCCACCCTGCGCAAGTATTTGGGCGAATTCGCCACATTGCGCTATTCCAACGATGCCAATGCCAACGCGGCCATCAACAGCGCCATCATGTGCGATATCCACGGGCCGGGTACGGACAACGGCAGCTATATACGCGACAACACACTGATCCCGGATGCCAACCGACTTCTGGGCCAGGCCCAGGACAAGCTCAACAGCATCCAGCAGGGGACTGACTCCTACAACAATCTGCTGGGTGCCATCAACAGCCTGCAGAGCCTTGTCAATCAGGGCGATCCTTCCGCATCCAGCCTGATGCAGGCCATGGGATACCTGACACAGATGATGGCGGCGGCACAATGATATTTCATCTAAAGAGGGCCAGTGCTTTGCACTTGGCCCTCTTTAAACGATTTCGCACGATTCCCTGTTAAAGCTGCGGCTTTACGGCCAGCGAACCGTGTAAGGAATGATTGCTTCGCAAACGTCCGCGCGATTACTAACGAAGGGCCGCTGCCCCCTCGGCGCTCCCTCAGGAGGCGGAACGCAAAAAGCCTCCCATGAGGTGAAGCTGCCGACGCAGTCGGCTGATGAGGTGGAAGCCGGCAGCCAAATGACTGCTGTCCAATGCCGTGCAAATAAATCAGTATTACCCTTTCGCCTTTGGCTTGAACAGCATGGCCGCCAGGGCACCGAACAGCACGGCCGCGGTGATTCCGCCGGAGGTAGCGGTGAGGCCGCCGGTAAAGGCACCCATCAGGCCAATCTCCTGAACGGCATGGATGACACCCTGGCTCAAGGCGTGCCCAAAGCCGGTAAGGGGTACGGTGGCCCCGGCGCCGGCGAACTCCACCAGGGGGCCGTAGATGCCAATGGCACTTAATATAACACCCGCTACGATGTAGCCTACCAATATCCTGGCAGGTGTCGCGGCTGTTTTCATCACCAGCAGTTCTCCGATGGCGCACAGGAGTCCGCCTACCAGGAAAACCTTCAAATACATCAGCATGCATTTTCCTCCTTAAGCACGCGCAGACTCAATCGCAACGGCGTGGGCCACGCTGGGGATGCTTTCTCCCTGCTGGTTGCTGGTGGGGCTCAAAAGCGCCCCTGTCGCCATAAAAAGGATTCGTTTGAATTCTCCGGAAGCCAGCTTGTTCAAAAGCAGCGTATTGAACACGCAGGCGGAACAGCCGCAGCCGCTGCCTCCGGCGTGCACATCCTGGTTGGCATCATAAATCTGCAGGCCGCAGTCCATATATCTGTCAAAGTCCAGCGGTATGCCCTTTTTCTCCATCAGTTCCAGCAGAACGTCGTGGCCCACACGGCCAAGGTCGCCGGTAACGATTCGGTCGTAGTCCGCAGCGCTGCGGCCCGTGTCCTTGAAATGCGCCTGCAATGTGGAGGCGGCGGCAGGCGCCATGGCCGCGCCCATGTTATTGGCATCGGTGATGCCCATATCCACCAGCCGGCCTACGGTCACGTGGGTCACATGGGCGATGGGCTTCAAATTCTTGTCGCTGGAAACCAGCGTGGCACCTGCTCCCGTCACCGTCCACTGGGCGGTGGGGCAGCGCTGGCTGCCGTATTCCAAAGGGAAGCGGTATTGCCGCTCAGCAGTGCAGAAATGGCTGCTGGCCCCGCAGATTACCTGCTTGGCAAAGCCGCCGTCCACAAGCATGGAACCCAGGGCCAGGCTTTCCGACATGGTGGAGCAGGCTCCGTACAGGCCAAGGAATGGAATGCCCAGTTCTCTGGCGGCCATGGACGAGGCCATGATCTGGTTTAGCAGGTCGCCCCCCAGCAGATAATGGATGGACTTTTCAATGACCCCGGCTTTTTGCAGACATGTTTTGACAGCGGAATAAAAGAAATGGCTTTCCGCCTTTTCCCAGGTTTCCTCGCCGTAGGTGTCGTCGTCGATGGTCTGATCAAAGAGGCTGCCCAAGGGGCCTTCCTTCTCCTTTTTGCCTGCGAAAGCAGCACCTGCGATGATGCCGGGCCGTGATGGGAGCAGCACCGTTTCGTTTCCCACTCTTTTTTCCATGGAATGCTCCCTCCTTACCAGCGAAAGATGGCGTACAGTATGCCGACGATGACCGAGGCGCTGATGCCGTATACCAGCACCGGCCCGGCGATGGTGAACAGCCGGGCGCCCAGGCCCAGCACCATGCCCTCCCGGCGGAATTCCATGGCAGGGGCGACCATGGCGTTGGCGAAGCCGGTGATGGGCACCAGGGTGCCCGCTCCGCCAAACTTGGCCAGCTTGTCAAACAAGCCGATGCCGGTGAACAGCGCCGTCAGGAAAACCAGCAGAATGCTGGCAAATGTGCTGGCGGCACTGGCGGTAAATTGAAATAACGCCTTGCCGATATCAATAAACGCCTGCCCCAGCACGCAGATCAGGCCGCCTACCAGAAAGGCCTTGAGCATGCCTTGCCCCAATTCCGATTTGGGGGACAAGCGGGAGACCAAATCGCGGTACTCATCCTGTTTCTTTTTCTGGCGCAGGGGAATGGGCTTTTGTTTGTCAAACATTTGCTTTCTCCTTTGATGCCATCCTGCAAGGCTTGGAATGGATGGTTACGGACATGGGCCGCATGCGTATCTCCCGGTCACCGGCCCGGGGAATGGTTTCCAGGGTATAGGGGATGAGGGTGGATCTAGTTTTTTCCATGGTAAGGGTCACCTGCTTTCATAGCATGTCAAAATGCCGATATATGACCGCAGGCTGTAGTATGCGCCGCGCATGATTTGCTCATGTACATCACAGCGATTTTTTAGAATAGGGGGGAATGACATGGATTTTTCGGCTCAGGAATTGCTGTTCTTCGCGGCAAGGCCAAAAGCCCAGGAAATTTATTTGGTAATCCGTGATAAGATACTTGGGTTATCCGGCGTCACACTGTCTGTTCATAAAATGCAGATATCCTTTTACGCACGGAGGGCGTTTGCCTGCGTATGGCATCCGCCTGTTAAAAGGCTTGGGGAAGAAGCGATGATGCTTTCCTTTTATCTTCCCTGGCCGCTGGAAAGCCCGCGTCTGTTCGGACGTGCGGAAGCAAAGCCCGGCCGGTTCACCTGCCATATTGTCGTTACGGAAGCCGCACAACTGGATCCGGAGCTGCTGGGGTGGTTAGAACAAGCTTACATGTATGCCTGCAGGGCATAAGCACAACCGGTTCGCACAAAAAAAGAAGGTCCCGCTATGCGGGGCCTTCCATTTATATTATTGCGTTTTGTCAGGCGGACATGGCATGCTGGAATTGGGCATTGTAAAGCTGGGCGTAGAAGCCGTCCTTCTCCAGCAACTCATCATGCTTGCCCATTTCCACGATATCGCCGTCCCGCATGACCAGAATGAGGTCGGCATCCCGGATGGTGGAGAGTCGGTGGGCGATGACGAAGCTGGTGCGGCCGCGCATCAGGTTATCCATGGCTTTTTGGATGCGCAGCTCCGTGCGTGTATCCACCGAGCTGGTGGCCTCGTCCAGGATCAGGATTTGCGGATCGGCAAGTATCGCCCTGGCAATGGTGAGAAGCTGCTTCTGCCCCTGGGAGATGTTGTTGGCTTCCTCGTTGATGACCATATCATAGCCGCCGGGCAGCGTTTGGATGAAGTGGTGGGCGTGGGCGGCCCTGGCCGCGGCTTCCACTTCCTCCGGGGTGGCGTTCAGCTTGCCGTAGCGGATGTTCTCCAGGATGCTGCCGTTGAAAAGCCACGTATCCTGCAGGACCATGCCGAACATGCTGCGCAGCTCATGCCTGTCAAAGCTTCTGATGTCGTGGCCGTCGACCAGTATGCGGCCGCCGGAGACATCATAAAAGCGCATCAGCAGCTTGACCATGGTGGTTTTGCCCGCGCCTGTGGGGCCAACAATGGCCACCTTCTGGCCGGGCTTGACGATGGCGCTGAAATCGTGGATGATGGTCTTCTCCGGCACGTAACCGAACTGCACATGGTCGAACGTCACCTGGCCCGACAGGTTTTCCACATGGGTGGGATTGGCAACCGTCTGATCTTCTTCGGGCAGTTCCAGGAACTCAAACACGCGTTCCGCCGCCGCGGCGGTGGACTGGAGCATGGTGGTCACCTGGGCGATTTGGGACAGGGGTTGGTTGAACATTCTTACATATTGAATAAAGGATTGGATGTCGCCTACGGTGATGATGCCGCGGACGGCAAGCGCGCCGCCCAGGATAGCCACCATCACATAACCCAGGTTGCCGATGAAGATCATGATGGGCATCATCAGGCCGGACAGGAACTGCGATTTCCAGGCCGATTCGTACAGCTCCTTGTTGTTATCCTCAAACGCCTTCATCGCCTGCCGCTCACCGTTGAACGCCTTGACGATCAACTGGCCGGCATAGACTTCTTCTACCTGGCCGTTGACGTGGCCCAGATATTTTTGCTGGCGGGTAAAGTGCTTTTGCGATTTTTTCACCACAAACTGAATGAGTACGGCGGACAGCGGCACGATCACAAGGGATGCCAGCGTCATCTGCCAGGAGATGGAGAACATCATGATCAGCACGCCGATGGCGATGGTAATGGAGGAGATCACCTGCGAAAGGCTCTGGTTAAGGCTCTGGGTCAGGGTATCCACATCATTGGTGATCCTGGACAGCACCTCGCCGTGGGTCACGCCGTCAAAATGGCTCATGGGCAGGCGGTGGATCTTCTCGGATAGCTGTTTGCGGAAATTGTAGCTGAGCTTTTGAGAAATGCCGGCCATCACATATCCCTGCAGGATACCGAAGGCGGAACTGAACGCGTACAGCAGCAGCAGGCCCAGCAGAAGCCCTGACACGGCGTTGAAGTCAATGCCTGGCCCGCCTTGGTAACTGCTGACCAGACCGGTGAAAATCTCATCCACAATATGGCCCGTCTGATTGGGGCCGGCGACGGCCAGTGCGGCGCTCAGCACAGCCAGCAGTATGACAATGGCCGTGGCCAGCCTGTAGCCGGCCAGATGGCTGATCAGTTTGCCCATGGTGCCTTTGAAATTCTTCGGCTTTTCTCCCCCCATCATGGGGCTGTGGCCCATCGGGCCGCCCATGGGGCCGCGGGGGCGGTTTTTATTTTGCATGTGCCAATTCCTCCTTTGAAAGCTGGCTCATGGCGATCTGGCGGTAGACTTCGTTGTTCTCCATCAGTTCCTCATGGCTGCCGATACCGGCTACCTTGCCCTCGTCCAGCACGATGATCTGCTCGGCGTGCAGCACGGTATTGATGCGTTGTGCCACGATAATGACGGTGCTGTCAGATGTTTCCTTTTTCAGCGCCGAACGCAGCGCAACATCCGTTTTGTAATCCAGGGCGGAAAAACTGTCATCAAAAATGAAGATTTCAGGTCTCTTCATCACGGCCCTGGCAATGGCAAGGCGCTGCTTCTGGCCGCCGGATACATTGGCGCCGCCCTGAGAAATGGTATCTTCATATCCCTCCGGCTTTTCGGCGATAAAATCGGAAGCCTGGGCGATGGCGGCCGCCTTTTCCATTTCCTCCTGCGGGATATCCTCCATGCCGAAGGCGATGTTGGAGGCAATGGTGCCGGAAAAGAGCACGCCCTTTTGCGGTACATAGCCGATGCGCTCCCGAAGGTCATGCTGGGTTACGTTTCGGACATCCTGGCCATCAACCAAGATGCGCCCGCCGGTGACATCGAAAAACCGCGGGATCAGCTGAATCAGCGTGGATTTGCCGGAGCCCGTGCCGCCCAGGATGGCCGTAGTCTGGCCTGGCAGCGCGGTGAAGCTGATATGGCTCAGCATATCCTCCTTGGCGTCCGGGTAACAGAAGGATACATCCTCAAACCGAACGACGCCCTTTTGTGCCGCGTCGAAACCAGCGGGGGCTTCGGGATCATGGATGGACAGGGTGCTGGAGATTACCTCATCTATACGCTTGGCGGACACGGAAGCGCGGGGGAGCATAATGGACATGAAGGAGATCATCAGGAAGGCCATGATAATCTGCATGGCGTACTGGATGAAGGCCATGATGTCGCCCACCTGCATGGTCCCGCCGCTGATTTGATGGGCGCCTACCCACAATATCAGGAGCGTGATGCCGTTCATGATCAGCATCATCAGCGGCATCATGCCGGACATCATCCTTGTTACGAAGCGGTGTGTCTTTGTCAGAACCGTATTGGCTTTGTCAAAGCGCTCCTCTTCTTTTTTCTCCGTACCGAAGGCGCGTATGACGGGAAGGCCTGTGAGTATCTCCCTGGCTACAAGGTTCAATTGGTCGATATACGGCTGCAGCTTTTTAAACTTGGGCAGGGAAACAAAATACAGCGTGCCGACAAGTGCCAGCAAAAGCCCCACTGCCAAAGCGATGATCCAGGTCATGGATACGTTGGTGCGCAGCACCTGGAAAACGCCGCCAAGGCCCATGATGGGGGCGAATATCACCATGCGCAGGAGGAATACCATCACCGTTTGCACCTGCTGGATGTCGTTGGTGGACCTGGTGATCAGCGAGGCGGTGGAAAAGCTGTCCATCTCTTTTTGCGAGAAGGATACCACCTTGGAGAACACGCGGCTGCGTAAGGTTCGCCCAAGCGTGGCGGAAATGCGGGAACCCAGATATCCTACGCCGACGGAGGCGGCCATGGCGGCCAGGGCCACGCCCAGCATTTTTAATCCGGCAAGCAGTATAAAGTTGGTTTGCACAGAGCCGGAGCTCATGCCGATGGCCTGGTACTCCGCATGAAGATAGGGGATAGACACCTGCAAAAGTGCCATATCGGGTATGGCCGCCAATTGTGTTTTGGCCATGGATAATAACCTGTCGCGATCCGGGGCAGCCATATCGGGAAGGCCGGCCAGCATTTCGGTAACAAAAGCCGGCATATTGCCAAGACCGGCTTGCGCCATGGATTCGGGAATCTTTCCTTCGCCGATCATACGGACTAAAAACGCGCGGGAAAAGATGCCATTCAGCGACGCGAGCGTATCCTCATCCACTTTTTTCAGTTCGTACAATGCTTCTGAGGATTGCAGGGGATACCGTGTGCCTTCTTTTATAGAAAGCAGTTCATAATTTGGCAATACTGCCGTGTTATAATCTGTGCTCAGTATGAAACTGGAAAGCGCCTCCAGCTCCTTGGCGCGGATGACCGTGGGAGCGGAATTTTCAATGCCTTGCTGTTGGATGCCAACGTTTACGATCCGGGCGGTGTAGCTGGGCAGCGCAAGCTCGCACATGGCCTGCAAAGCCAGCAAGGCAACCACCAGCAGCAAGGCCGGCCATGATTTCTTTAGATATTTCAGCATTCGGGTCACGGGTGTGTCACTCTCCTTGCTCGGTCCTTAAGTCTTCCGGCAAATCGGTTTCCAGGTACGCGTTCAGGTTGTCGATGATCCTTGCAAGATAGCCCATCAAGCTTTCCAATTCCTCCGGCGAAAAGCCTTGGATTGCCTGGACCTGCACCTTATCCACCGCAGCGCGTATGTCCTTGGCTGTTTGTATGCCAAGTGGCGTCAGGCTAAGCAGCTTCTCCCTCAAATCATTGGGATTTTTTAGGCGCAGGATCATGCCTTGCTGTTCCAGACGGCGCAGGGAAACGGCTACCGCGGCGGCGCTCACCTGAAGCATGCGGCATAGATCCCCCTGGCTGATGGAACCTTTGTCCAGCAGGCAGCCCAAAAGGCCGGCCTGACCCGGATGGGCGAATGGGTTGCCCATTGTTTTGGAAATACATTGAAAAAACAAATGGTGCAGCCTGTGATATTTCATGGACAGAAACATTTTACCGTGCATACGCCAAACCTTTCGATTAGTTAACCGGCTAATGAAGTCCGGTTTTTGCATTGTATTCCTTATCCGGCTGCCCGTCAAGCCCCATTTTTCAAAGCAGATTTGGATTTATACCCACATCATGTATTTGCTGGCAAACTGTATGCCGCCTTTGACAAGTGTACTGCAGAAATGTATAATAACTTTGAATATTTTATTTTTGGGGCACACATTTTTTACGGGCATGGGGTGATGGAAACTGACTATCAACCGGCTAAAAAGTGGAAAAAAACGATGGCGGTTTCTGCCTCTTAGGTTCACGCTGTACGCGCTCCTGTATGCCGCGTTCTTCGGTATTATGGGCCTGAACAACTGGCAGCTGTGGACCATGAGCCGCACCTCCGGCGTTACGGTATTAACATTTACCGTGCTGCTTACCATTATGCTTTCCGTATACGGCGGTTATGACATAGGCAAGCGCAAGAGCAAGCCTGTCATTTCATCCCTTGTGCTGGCGGTAGGCATGACGGATATCATTACGTATATTCAGTTGGAAATTATGAACGCCAACGACGCCAAATACGGCACGCTGACATTGTTTGGCGAGGACCTTTTCCTTTTATTGTGCGTCATGGCGGCACAGATTGTCATCATCGTACTTTTGACCAGGATAGGCAATAGCCTCTACTTTACCGTCCATCCTCCGGAAAACTGCTGCATTGTAGCCAGCTCCAGGGAGGCGGCGGAGCATGTGGCCGCGAAGCTGAACCGGTATAGGCTGCAGTACATAGTCCGGGATATGGTCGATGTGGGTTCAAGGGATGTCAAAAAGTGCATTCTTCGGAACGAAGCCGTTTTCTTTGCCGAAGTACCATCAGAGCAGCGCATCAGACTGCTGGAATACTGCTATGAGCATCAAAAAAATGTGTATACCACGGCAGACCTGTATGATGTCATGGTGGCCAACGGCCGCCAGGTGATCCTGGATGACTGTCCATTCGTGGCCATGGGCCGCGGGGAACTGGAACCCCACGAGCAATTGATCAAGCGGGTAATGGATATCATCATTTCTACTATAGCGCTGATTCTTTTTAGCCCGTTTATGCTGCTGGCGGCTGCCGCCATTTTAGTGGAGGATGGCCGGCCGGTATTCTTTTTGCAAAAACGCAAGACCATCGGCGGAAAAGTGTTCCAAATCATCAAATTCCGAACCATGCACAAAAGCGAAGCATCCTGCGGGCCGCAGGTATCCGCGCAGCAGAATGACGGCCGGATCACCCGTGTGGGTGCGATATTGCGCAAGTTCCGGCTGGATGAGCTGCCGCAATTACTCAATATACTCAAGGGCGATATGAGCATGGTAGGCCCAAGGCCGGAGATGCTGGAGAACGTTGCCCAGTATAGCAAGGAATACCCCGCCTTCGCCTACAGGCAGAAGATGAAGGCAGGCCTGACGGGGAACGCGCAGATTGAGGGGCGCTACAACACCACAGCCAAAGACAAGCTGATGATGGACCTGATGTATATTGAAAATTATTCCATATGGCTGGATGTGAAGCTGCTTTTAAGGACGCTGACGGTATTCTTTAAAGCGGACAGCACGCAGGGATTTGACGGGCACAAACCAAATGATTACGCGGTATCCGTAGAAGAAGAAAGTGAAAAAACGCCCGTCAGCGAAGAAACTGCGGAATATACCCCGGCGGGTGGCATATCCTCCAATTACCATAGTGCAGGATGAAGAGAATCTCCTGCAAAATGCTTCATTGACAATCACCAATGATGAACGTATAATATTTAATTATGCCATAAAGGTAACAGAATGAACTGCTAAGGAGGCAGCGCATGAGCTCCAAGTTTGCCATGTATACGCTTAAAAGATTCGGGATGGCAATATTAACGATTTTTCTGGTTATTATGATTACTTTCTTTACAATGCATGCCATTCCGGCCAGTCCTTTCAGTTCAGAAAAGGCGAAGACGGACGCTACCGTTGCAGCGTTGGAAGCGAAGTATGGCTTTGACAAGCCGCTTCTTGTTCAGTTTTTTAATTATCTGAAAAACGTGATTGTATTTGACTTTGGCCTGTCCACCGCCCTGGTAGGCAATACGGTAGCCGGCCTGATCACGGGCGCTTTCGGTTATTCGGCCACCATAGGCTTTTCAGCGGGGCTAATCGCCATTGTACTTGGCGTTATTTTGGGTTCCCTTGCGGCGCTGAACCGCGGCAAATGGGGCGACAAGGTGATACAGGTTGTTACAACGGCGCTGGTATCCATGCCGTCCTTCGTTATGGCAACGGTGCTTTTGCTGCTATTCGGTCTTTGGCTGCGCTGGCTTCCCACCCTTGGCAGCCAGCCGGGCGGGCTTATATTGCCCGTCATTTCTCTTTGCCTGTACCCCATGGCTTACATCACCAGGCTGCAGCGTTCCAGCATGCTGGACGTGCTGGGCCAGGACTATATCCGTACGGCCCGCGCCAAGGGCCTGCCCAAGTTCAAGGTCGTTTTCAAGCACGCGCTGAAAAGTGCCCTGAGCCCCGTGATCACCTATGCCGGGCCGATGCTGGCCTATATCCTGACCGGCAGCATGGTGGTGGAGAACATTTTCTCCGTGCCCGGGCTGGGGCGGTTGTTTGTAAACAGCATGCTTCGCACCGATTACATGATGATCATGGGCGTTACGATCTTCCTGGCAACGCTGATCATTCTCATGAATTTCCTGGCCGACATCTTCTACAAGGTCATGGATCCCAGAATTGATTTGAGGTAAGGTGGTCAGCATGCAAAACGATAAGATTCCATTCAAAAATCCCCTGAGCTTTCAAATCGATCCGGCCAAGTTTGAGCCTGCCACCGAGGCGGAAAAGGCCCAGCAGGTGACCATGCGAGAATCCGTCTCCTTTCTGAAGGATGGTCTTCGCCGGCTGGCAAGGAACAGGCTGGCCATGGCCTGCATATTCATCATCGTCGTCATCGGCCTGATTGCGTTCATCGTTCCTTCCATATATCCTTACAGCTATTCCAAGCAGGATATTTTGAGCAAGAACCTGCGGCCCTTTGCCCATTCCCAAAAAGAGCTTGCCAGCATCAGCAAGGGTCAATTCGTGTTTCCCCATATCATGGGCACCGACGCGCTGGGCCGGGATTACGCCATCCGCGTTATTTACGGCACCCGCATTTCGCTCCTGGTGGGTATGGGCGCCGCGATGATCGTTGTTGTCATCGGCATCATCTACGGGGCGATATCCGGGTACTTCGGGGGTAAGGTCGACCTTGTAATGATGCGGATCGTGGATATTATTTATTCGCTGCCTGATGTGCTCATTGTAATATTGCTTTCCGTGGCCATCAAGGATATTGTCAGGGTTTCCAGCAACCCGCTGATTACAAAATTAGGCGCGGGCATGGTCAGCATATTCATCGTATTCGGCCTGTTGTACTGGGTGGGCATGGCCCGCCAGGTAAGAGGTCAAATACTGTCCATCAAGGAGCAGGAATACGTGCTGGCTTCCAGGTCCATCGGCGCTACCGCATCCCGCATCATCCGCAAGCACATGATCCCCAACTGCGTTTCGGTCATCATCATCACCGCTGCGATGCAAATCCCGTACGCGATCTTCACCGAAAGCTTCCTTTCCTTCCTGGGGCTGGGCGTCTCCATCCCGATGCCATCCCTGGGCTCCCTGGCTTCCGACGCCAGGACAGGGCTTCAATCTTACCCGTATCTTTTGATTTTCCCGGCATTATCGATCTTCCTGATCGTGCTGTCGTTCAATCTCCTGGGCAACGGCCTGAGAGATGCCTTTGACCCCAAATTACGTTCTTGACGAAGGGGAGCACACCATGCGTCTATTGGAAGTTAAAGACCTGAGGACATCATTTTTCACTCCTTCCGGGGAAGTGAAGGCTGTGGATGGTGTTTCCTTCAACCTGGATAACGGAACGGTGCTGGGCATCGTGGGCGAATCAGGCAGCGGCAAAAGCGTTACCGCTTATTCCATACTGCAGATTTTGACCAAGCCCGGCCGTATCGTCGGCGGCAGCATCAAGCTCAACGGCAAGGAGCTGGTGGGGGCCACTGAGGAGGAGATGCGCGCCATCCGCGGCAACAAGATCAGCATCATCTTCCAGGACCCCATGACAAGCCTCAACCCTGTTTATACGGTGGGCAACCAGCTGATGGAAGCCATCATGCTCCATACCAACCGCAACCGTGAACAGGCAAGGGCACGGGCTGTTGAAATGCTGCAGCTTGTAGGCATCAGCGAGCCGAACAAGCGCCTGCATCAATATTCCTTTGAACTGAGCGGCGGCATGCGCCAGCGGGTAATGATCGCCATGGCGCTTGCCTGCGAGCCGGATATACTGATTGCTGATGAGCCCACCACCGCGCTGGATGTGACGATTCAGGCGCAGATACTGGAACTGATGACAAAGCTGCAAAAGCAGCTCGGCATGGCCATCATCATGATCACCCACGATCTAGGCGTTATTGCCAGCATGTGCGATGAGGTGATCGTGATGTATGCCGGCAAGGTGGCCGAAAGGGGAACGGCGGACCAGATTTTCTACAATCCCAAGCATGAGTATACAAAGGGCCTGCTGCGTTCCATCCCCAATATCGAAAGCGATGACAAGGAAAGGCTGATCCCCATCGCGGGTTCACCCATCGATATGCTCAATATGCCAAAGGGCTGCGCCTTCGCGCCGCGCTGTGACCGGGCCATGAAGGTCTGCCTGACGGAGCACCCGCAGGAGGCATGGGTGGATAAGGACCATCTGTCGGCCTGCTGGGTCAACGTTCAGGAGGGTCTGCGCAATGGTACCATCGAAACGGACGAAAAAGGCCGGATCGTGCGGATTGGCCTTGACAAGGCGGGTGAAAAGGCATGAGTGAAAACATGCAAAAAACGGTGGGGCAGTACAAGCCCGATCCATCCAATATCCTGGAGGTACGAGATCTAAAGCAGTATTTCACCATCAATATGGGCTTTATGAAAAAAGCAACCCTCAAAGCGGTGGACGGTGTTTCCTTCTCCATCAAAAAGGGGGAGACCCTGGGTCTGGTGGGGGAATCGGGCTGCGGCAAGACTACGGTGGGCAGAAGCCTTTTGCATCTGTATACGCCTACTGCCGGCGAAGTCTATTTTGACGGTATGAAAATTGAAAAGAACGAGTCCTTGAAAGCCTTCCGCAGAAGGGCGCAGCTTGTTTTCCAGGACCCGTATTCGTCCTTGAACCCCAGGATGACCGTGGGCGATATCGTGGCGGAGCCCCTGGATGTGCATAAACTGTACAGCAGCAGGAAGGAGCGCAGCGCCCGCATCAACGAGCTTTTGACCATGGTTGGCCTGTCCAGTGAGCAGGCCACCCGCTATGCCCATGAATTCAGCGGCGGGCAGCGGCAAAGGATCGGCATCGCCAGGGCGTTGGCCTCCACACCCGAGTTCATTGTGTGCGACGAGCCGGTATCGGCTCTGGATGTATCCATCCAGGCGCAGATCATCAACATGCTGGAGGACCTGCAAAACCAGCTGGGCCTGGCCTATCTGTTCATCGCCCATGACCTGGCCGTGGTAAAGCATATCTCCGACCGCATCGCCGTGATGTATCTGGGCAAGATGGTGGAGCTGGCATCTTCCACCGAGCTGCACCGCCATCCCCTCCATCCCTACACCATATCGCTGCTGTCTGCAGTGCCTGTTCCAGATCCCGTCAAATCCCATCAGTCTCAGCGCATCGTGCTGCACGGCGACATCCCCAGCCCTTTGAAGGCTCCATCAGGGTGTCCCTTCCGTACCAGGTGCCCCAGGGCAACGGATATCTGTGCCCAGGTCAATCCTGAATTCCTGGAAGTGGCCCCTGAGCACTTTGTGGCGTGCCACAATTTGTGACGCCATAAAAGTGAAATTTATTGACACACGGATTGCATTATGCTATCATGGATTGTATAACCGGGAATTAAAAGGACGCAAGGAGGAGAACCATGAAAAAGGTAATCGCTTTGCTGCTGGCGCTGCTCATGATGAGCACCGGCGTTGCAGCTATGGCAGAAGGTCAAGGCAAGGTTGCTTCGGTGTTCTTCGGCGGCGGCACTCCGCTGTCTATCGACCCCGCGCTCAACAGCGCCGTCAACGGTGGCAATATCCTGAAGCTGGCATTTTCTGGCCTGCTGGGATATCAGTATGAGAACGGCGAGCCCATGCTTAAACCCGAATTGGCCGAATCCTATGAGAAGTCCGAAGATGGTTTGACCTATACCTTTACGCTCCGTGAAGGCCTCAAATGGTCTGACGGCAGCGATTTCAAGGCCAGCGACATCGTTGCTGCCTGGACGCGCAATGCCTCCGCCGAACTGGGCGCTGACTACGGCTTCATGTATGAAGTGATTGAAGGCTATGCCGACGGCAAGCTCAACATCGTAGCTGATGACGCCGCCCGTACCTTCACCGTCAAACTGGCCAACCCCACCCCCTACTTCACCGAGTTGGTGGGAAGCATGCCCATCTTCTACCCGGTGAAGGTGGATGTCGTGGACAACGAGGGCAAATGGGCCATCAACCCCGAAACCTACATCGGCACCGGCCCCTTCAAGATGGTGAAGTATGCCAATGACGATGTGATCTCCTTCGTGAAGAACGATAACTATTGGAACGCTGCCAACGTCAAGCTGGCCGGTGTGGATTGCTACCTGTCCGAGGACAACGGCGCCATCCTGACGGCTTATGAAAATGACACCGCCCAGTTCATCAACGCCATCGATCCCACCGAATATCCCCGCCTGCAGTCCACTTATCCTGGCCAGCTGGTATTCGGACCCTACATTGGCACCTGGTATATTCTGTTCAACGTGCATAAGGACGTTTCTCCCGCCGGCAAGCAGCTGACCGTGCAGGATCAGGCTAAGGCCCGTTTTGCTCTGGGCCAGCTTGTCGACAGGCAAGTGCTGGTTGAGTTCATCACCCAGGGCGGCCAAGTACCCGCTACCGGCTTCTATCCCAACTCCCTGGGCGATGGCCTGAATGCCAACGTTCGTGCGGCCGAGGGCTATGGCGCCTGGTACACCGGCACCCACACCACCTCCGCTGAGAACGAAGCCTACACCGAAGATCAGGTTGCGGCCTGCAAGACCTTGATGGAACTGGGCTATGCATTTACCGGCACCATTGAGACCGGCGACATCAAGTTCACCGACATGCCCGCTATCGAGTTCGCCTTCAACAATTCCGGTGCCAACGCCCTGATCATTCAGTATGTGCAGGAAGTTTGGAACACCTTCGGCCTGACGGCTACCATCAACACCGAAGCCTGGTCCACCCTGCAGAACAAACTGAAGGCCGGTGACGCGGAAGCCGCCCGTATGGGCTGGATCGCAGACTTCAACGACTGCGTCAACTTCCTGGATATCTTCCTGAGCAACTCCGGCAACAACTATCCCCGCCTTGGCCGTACCATCGGTGATTACACCCGCGCCAGCGAAGTGACCAAGGATGCCGGCCTGGGCGCCTATTGGGGCCCCAACGGCGATCAGACTTGGGCTGATTGCTACGATGCGCTGGTCGCCAAGATCAAGGCAACCGCCGATCCCGCCGAGCGTTCCGCCCTGTGCGCCGAAGCTGAAAAAATCCTGATGGCTACAGGCGGCGTGAACCCCATGTACTTCTACACCAATCCCTATATGCTCAAGCCCAGCGTCAAGGATGTCATGATCCTGCCCAATGGCGATGTGCTCTGGGCCTATGCCACCATCGAATAATTTCATTAGGAAAGAATTCCTAAAGGGCCTGCCGGTAAAACGGCAGGCTCTTATTTCATTTACGGCCACAATATATGGCAACGGGTTAAAATTTGTTTCCTAAAATATGCTTTTTTGTTTCCCAACGTTTGTCCTGAATCGGAGGAATACGCTTTGGCTGCGGCGAATGATAAGGGGGATACAGCTACTGCTTAAAGGAGGTGCAGCGATGCGCACGACGCTTATGGTGATGGCTGCCGGCCTTGGGGCGCGTTACGGCGGAAACAAGCAGATTGACAGAATGGGCCCCAGCGGTGAGATTTTAATGGAGTACTCCATATATGACGCTTTAGAAGCAGGCTTTGACAAGGTTGTCTTCGTCATCAAAAAGGATATGGAGGACATCTTCCGGAAAATGGTAGGCGACCGCCTGGCCCAAAAGGTGAAGGTATCCTACGCGTTTCAGGAGTATGATTCATTGCCCGGCGGTTTTGTACCGCCAGAAGGCCGTACCAAGCCATACGGCACGGTGCATGCTGTGCTTTGCGCAAAGGACTTGATCCGGGAGCCCTTTGCCGTAATCAATGCCGATGATTACTATGGCAAGGGGGCTTTCGCGGCCATGCGGAGTTCCCTGTGCTCGCTTCCCGATACAGGCCGCGCTTCCATGGTGGGATACAGGCTTCGGAATACGGTCTCCGAAAACGGGCATGTGACCAGGGGTGTCTGCGAGGTAGACGCATCCGGCGGGCTTGCCAGTGTCAAGGAGACGTACAAAATTATTCTGATGCCGGATGGCACGATCCGGGATACGGAAAATGATGTGCCCCTTGATCCGAAAAGCCTTGTCTCCATGAATTTCTGGGGCTTCACGCCATGGATCTTTACGGCCGGGGAAGAATACCTGGAAGCTTTTTTAAAGAGCCTTGATCCTTTGGAAATGAAAAAGGAGTATCCTCTTCCGGTCATGGTGGACCGCACGATGCGTGAAAACAGGCTGAAGGTAGATGTTTTGTCCACAGAGGCAAGCTGGTTCGGCGTGACGTATCAGGAAGACAAGGCTTTTGTGGCGGGGGAACTGCGAAAACTGCACGGCGGGGGATACTATCCGGCAAAGCTTTTTTAGTCCATAAGGGAGGGTGTGGCCATGGAGTTCTTATTGACAGGCGGGGCGGGGTATATTGCAACCCATACGATTGTGGAGCTTGTAAAGGCAGGCCACGAGGTGGTAGTGGTCGACAATTTTCTCAACAGCCAGCCGGAAGCGCTTCGGCGTGTGGAGAAAATCATTGGCAAAAAAATCACCGTATATGATGTGGATGTTTGCGACAGGGAAAAGCTTCGGGAAGTTTTTAAAAGTCATTCACTGAACGGCGTGATCCATTTTGCCGGCCTGAAGGCCGTCGGCGAGTCGGTGGGCATCCCTCTTCGCTATTACCGGAACAATATTGATTCCACCTTGACGCTCCTGGAAACCATGCAGGAGTTTGGAGTTAATAAGCTGGTGTTCAGCTCTTCCGCCACGGTATATGGCATCCCGGATAAAATGCCGCTTGTCGAAGATATGCCAACCAGCGCTACCAGTCCTTACGGATGGACAAAGTTCATGATTGAGCAGATTCTGCGGGATGTGGCTTACGCCAACAAGGATTTGTCAGTGGTGCTGCTGCGGTACTTCAATCCCGTTGGCGCCCATGAAAGCGGATTGATCGGGGAAGACCCCAGCGGCATACCTAACAACCTGATGCCGGTCATCACCCAGGTGGCGTGCGGAAAGCTGCCTATGCTTAAGGTATACGGCACGGATTATCCCACCAGGGACGGCACCACCATCAGGGACTATATCCATGTGATGGATCTGGCCCGCGGCCATGTAAAGGCCATTGAGTACGCGCAAGGCCATACGGGGGCGGAAGCCATCAACCTGGGTACAGGAAACGGCTACAGCATATTGGAGATATTGCGGGCATTCCAGGACGTGAATGAAATCCAGGTGCCGCATCAAATGGCCGACCGCAGGCCGGGGGATGTGCCGGAATGCTACGCCGACCCCCAAAAGGCATACAAGCTGCTGGGCTGGAAGGCTGAAAAGACATTGGAGGATATGTGCCGGGACGCCTGGCGCTGGCAAAAGAAAAATCCCAAGGGCTATTCCGCATAAAGGCATAAAACAAAGAAGCAGGGCCGCCTGAATTGGCAGCCCTGCGTTTTTATTGTTTAGCCTCAGATGATACTGGCACCTGCGCTGGCAAAGCCGGTCACCGTGGTGGCAATGTCGATGCCCGCGGTCACGTCGGCGGCGAACACCATCAACAGCCGTGTACCTGCGGCGATGGGAATGTTCAGGCCCGATGTGATGCCGCTGGAGATGGCACCTATACCAATATTGCCGGTCAGCGTGGGCGACAGTACGACAACCGCGCCGGGGATGGGGAAGAATACATTGTTCGGTGTCGTGGAAGCGTACAGCTGCGCCGTCAGCGTTACGGTAGTGCCAACCAGGGACAGGGCTACCGTGGTGCTGAAATAGGCGGCCAGGGAGGTAAGGGTTCCGTCTCTGGGCATGGAGAAGGCCATATTGGCGATGGTCGTGGTATTGATGGTGCCACCGATAAGGCTTACGCCAGTAACGGAGCTGCCAAAGCCCAGTAGCGTAGTGGTACCAATCAATTCGCCGATGACCGTCGTCATGACAGCCGGAGTTCCGGACGCGAAGGGGATGATTGCGCCGTCACCCGTTGCACCGGTGGCGCCGGTCGCGCCTGAGGCACCGGTAGCGCCCGTGGCGCCAGTGGCCCCCGCAGGGCCGGCAGGGCCTGTAGCACCGGTCGCGCCTGTGGCACCTGTGGGGCCGGCAGGTCCGGTGACACCCGTGGCGCCGGTTGCGCCGGTAGCACCGAATGCGCCTGTGGCACCTGTGGGGCCGGCAGGGCCAGCAGGTCCGGTAGCGCCTGTAGCACCTGTTGCACCGAATGCGCCCGTAGCGCCTGTGGGTCCGGCAGGACCGGCAGGTCCGGTAGCACCTGTGGCACCTGTGGCACCGAAAGCACCCGTGGCGCCTGTGATGCCAGTGGCACCCGTAGCGCCGGTTGCGCCTGCAGCACCGGCCGCGCCTGTGGCACCGGCAGGTCCTGTAGCGCCCGTGGCACCGGTCGCACCCGTGGCTCCGGCAGGGCCGGCGGGGCCGGTAGCGCCTGTGGCACCGGCGGCACCTGTAGCTCCGGCAGCGCCCGTGGCACCTGTGGCGCCTGTGGCACCGGCAGCACCGGCCGCGCCTGTAGCGCCCGTTGCGCCGGCAGCACCTGTGGCACCCGTGGCACCAGGCAGGCCGGTGGCGCCGGCAGGTCCCGTGGCTCCGGTAGGACCGGCAGGTCCGGTAGGCCCGGTGGCACCGGCAGGTCCGGTAGGTCCGATAGGCCCGGTTCCGCCGGTAGGTCCGACAGGCCCTGTCCCGCCGGTGGGTCCGGTGGGGCCGGTAGGTCCGTTAGCGCCTGTGGGTCCGGTCGGTCCTGTGGCTCCCGTGGGTCCAATGCTGCCTGTAGGTCCGCCTGGTCCAATAGGACCGGTGGGTCCGGCCGCTCCCGTGGGTCCTGTTGGTCCGGTGCCGCCCGTGGCACCCGTAGGACCTATGGAGCCGGTTGAGCCGGTAGTTCCAGTTGCGCCGGTAGCTCCTGTCGCGCCAGTGGCTCCAGTAGCTCCTGTCGCACCTTTGGGTCCAGTCGGGCCCGTGGGGCAGATGCATCCGGGAGGGCAGGGGGGATAGGGCGGAGGACACGGAGGCGGACACGGCGGAGGACAGGGATGCGGCGGGAAGGGCGGGCAAGGGGGCGGCGGAGGCGGCGGAGGCGGTGGTGGCGGGGGCGGGGGAGGCGGCGGGTATGGCGGGCAGGGAGGTTCGTGAGACATACTATCAAATGAAGGATCAAACGTGTGATGAGTAGGCTCATAAGGCGGAGGAACTGCTTTTCCCCTGCCTGGGCCGTATTGCGGGTTTCTCATTTGCTGAGGTCCCCGCGGATCATAATATCCGTTTGCCAAGAAGATCACCTTTCTTATCAACAGGCTAGGAGCGCAGGGCAGCACGCTTGCCCGTCATCTCCATACAATATGGTATGAGAAGCGCCGGAATCGGTGCGCTTCCCAATGTGCCGGAGGTGGCGTGCCATATGGAATTAAGCTTGTGCATGATTGTCAGAAATGAGGAGGCGGTGCTTGAGCGCTGCCTTCAGTGCATTCAGGATGTGGTGGACGAAATTGTGATCGTAGATACGGGTTCCACAGACAAGACAAAGGAGATTGCCCGCGTCTTTACGCCGATGCTGTTTGATTTTCAATGGGTGGATGATTTTTCTAAGGCGCGGAATTTCGCTTTTTCCAAAGCAACCAAGGACTATATTCTGTGGCTGGATGCCGACGATGTCATCACGCCTGAATCGGCGCAGCTTTTGAAGGCCCTGAAGGTAAACCTGGACCCTGCCGTGGACATGGTGATGATGCCTTACCACGTGGCTTTTGATGCTCTGGGGAAACCCAGCCTTACGTATGAAAGAGAACGGATAGTCCGGCGCGCATCGGGCTACCAATGGGTTGGGACCATCCATGAGGTGATCCCTCCTTCAGGGGAAATTTTTCATGCGGAAATCCCTGTCCTTCATCAAAAGATAGGCCCTGGCGACCCGGACAGGAACCTTCGCATATTTGAAAAGATGAAGGCCTCCGGCCAGGAGCTGTCCCCCCGGGAGGAGTACTATTACGCCAGGGAGCTGATGTTCCACCAACGTATTGCGGAAGCGATTCCCGCATTTCATCAATACCTGGATGCGGGCTTGGGTTGGCAGGAAAACATGATCTCCGCCTGCCTTGATTTGTCTAGCTGCTATCTGGCCCTTAACAAAAAGCAGGAGTCCCTGGCAGCGCTTTTCAGATCGTTCCAATATGACAAGCCAAGGGCTGAGGTTTGCTGTCAGATTGGCGGCCATTTTTACAATGAAGAGAACTTTTATATATCAGCCTTCTGGTATGAACTGGCTGCCTTTGGAAACCTTCCGCACCCTTCCGGCGGGTTTATTTTGCCTGATTGCTACGGCTACATTCCGTATATGCAGCTTTGTGTGTGCTATCACAGGATGGGGGATATCAGCAAAGCAATGGAATTCAATGCCATGGCCGGAAACATCAAGCCGGAGGATCCCAGCTATTTGTACAACAAGGCGTTTTTTGAATCCCTCTCCGGCGGTGAGCCGGTGACAGAGCGTTGAACGGGTTCTGTCAGGAGCGAAATGCGATTTTTTGCTTGCAGTGTACGTATCATTTTCATACAGAACCGGATCAGCGTCACCGCACTGGGTGCCAAGCTGATCCTTTTCAATGCTGTCTGCAAAATGCAACTGCGTCTTTGGACGCATTCATGTCTTTCATTGACCGAAATTTGCAACAATCGCCTATTTTCCCAAGAACCCTTTACAGATGACATTGGAAGGCGTATTCTATAACACGTATATTAATACTCCGCTGCCCGCATGGAGGATTTATGGATACGTTCCGGCGGATTTTGAAGTGGCTGAAGCCTTACCGGCGAAAGTTGACCCTCTGCATTGTTCTTTTGACCTTGGTGACAGCGCTGCGCATGGTGGTACCCTACATTACTGAGGCGGTAGTGAACAGGGTGCTTCCCCAAAGAGATTTGGGGCTGCTTTTGCAGTTATGCGCGGCGCTCATTTTTGTTACTGCCATCCGCAGCGTGATGATGTACAAGCGGGGCATGCTCATTGAGGATGTCTCACAAAGCGTGGTGTACGATCTTCGCACTGGGCTGTATGAGCATATGCAGGAGTTCTCCCACAGCTTTTATGATTCGCACCATATCGGCGAAATCATGAGCAGAATGACCGGGGATATCGAAGGCGTGCGCGTTTTCGTATTTACCGCCGTCATTGGCGTGATTGAGAACCTGTTCATGTTCCTTTTTTCCTTGATCGGCATGAGCCTCATGTCCTGGCAGCTTACGCTTTGCATGGTATGCTTCTGCCCCGTGGTGGCTTTTGTGGCCTGGCGGCTGCACCGCAGGATCCGCCCGGCCCACATGGCTGTTCGGGAGCAGAATGCCGTTTTAAACACCAGGACCCAGGAAAACATCGCCGGTGTCCGAGTGGTGAAGGCGTTCGCCCGGGAAGAGTATGAAAAGCAGGCCTTCTCCCAAGACAATCAAAAAGTATTGCAAAACAACCTGCAGGTGACCAGGATCTGGAGCACGTTCTTCCCGCTGGTGGATATGATCGCCAGCTTTGCCGTGCCTGTATTGATACTTGCCGGGTCGGTACTGGTGATGCGGGGGGATTTGTCCGTTGGCACCCTGGTTGGCGCAACGGGTTTTGTGTGGATGATCATCGCTCCCATGCGCCAGGTGGCCAACTTTGTGAACGTCACGGCCAACGGAATCGTATCCTCCGAAAAGCTGATCTACTATATGGACCTTGGCTCCATGGTCCGCAATCCGGAGAAGCCCCGTGAAATAGAAAAGCGGACCGGACGCGTTGATTTTGACCATGTGACATTCAAATACGGCGACAAGGCCGTGCTGCACGATATCGACCTGCATGTGATGCCCGGCCAGACGGTTGCCGTGATGGGTGCCACAGGCGCCGGCAAATCCACGCTGATTACGCTGCTGGGCAGGTATTATGATGTGGCTTGCGGCAGCGTTAAGGTGGACGGCGTGGATATCCGGGAGCAAAACCTTAACGACCTGCGCAGGCACATCGGTGTCGTGATGCAGGAGACATTCCTCTACAGCGAGACGATTGCTGACAACATCCGTTACGGCAGGCCCGATGCTTCCATGGAGCAGGTGCAGGCGGCGGCCAGGGCAGCCCAGGCGGAGGAATTTATACTTCAAATGCCCCAGGGGTATGACACAGTCGTGGGTGAGCGCGGCCTGGGCCTGTCGGGCGGTCAAAAGCAGCGCGTCGCGCTGGCCAGGGCCATCCTGTTTGACCCGTCCATCCTGATTCTGGATGACGCCACCTCCGCCGTGGATATGGAGACGGAAGCGGAAATTCAAAAAGCGCTGGGCGGCGTGCTGAAAGACCGCACCACCTTCATCATCGCGCACAGGATTTCCTCCGTACGCCGGGCCGACCAGATCGTGGTGCTCAAGGACGGACGCATCGCGGAGCGTGGTTCCCATAAGGAACTGCTTGCGTTGAACGGACTGTATGCCTCCATGTACCGGGATCAGACAAGAGATTTCGTTACAACCCAAAAGGCAGGTGAGCAGCAATGACCAGACTTCGCAACCTGGATGACGAGGTACTGGAGGCGCCGTTTGACAAGCGCCAGTTCCTTCGTGTTCTCGCCTACCTGAAGCCTTACAAAAAACAGATGGCCATCGCGCTTAGTCTGATGGTCCTCGCTTCCGGGGCATCGCTGCTTGGCCCGTATCTGATGAGCCGGGCTGTGGGTATGCTGGGGGAAGGGAATTACAAAAGCCTGCCCTATCTGTTTATCGGCATGGCCATTGCGGTAGTCATAGGCGGCCTGTGCCTGCGTGCCAGGGTGCGCACCATGGATACGGCCGGGCGCAAGGCGATTGCCGCGCTCCGCCAGGACCTGTTCGACCATATACAGGGGCTGTCGCTGCCTTTCTTTGACGGTCGTTCCGCCGGCAAGATCATGGTCCGCGTCATCAATGACGTCAACAGCCTCAACGATCTGTTTACGGGCGGCATCATCAATGTGCTGGTGGATTGCCTGACGCTGTTCCTGCTGGTCGGGATCATGTTTTTCATACAGTGGAAGCTGACATTGGTGGCCCTGTGCTCCCTGATCGTGCTCTTCTTCCTGATCACCATACTTCGCAAAAAAATGCGCAAGGCATGGCAGATCGTGCGGGCGAAGACAAGCACCATGAACGGCTACCTGCACGAAAGCCTGGCGGGGATGCGGGTGACCCAGTCCTTTGTGCGGGAAAACGTAAACAAGGAACTCTACAACGAAACAAACCAGGATATCAAAAGAAGCTGGCTCAAGGCCGTAGGTATCAACAACCTGTTCTGGCCCTATATCGATACGCTGAGTGCCGTCGGCACCGCTGGGGTCTATGTCGCAGGCACCATCTTGATGGGCGCGGGGAACGGCCCCCAGGGGGTTTCGCTTGCGGACCTGCTGGCAATACTGTGGTATTTGGGCAGGTTCTGGGAGCCCATCAACAACCTCTCCAACTTCTACAACAGCGTATTGGCGGCAATGGCATCCCTGGAGCGTATCTTTGAAATCATGGATACAAAGCCGCAGGTTTTTGACGCAAGGGAAGACCTCATAGAACTGCCGGCCATCCGTGGGGAGATCGAGTTCGACCATGTGTCCTTTGGATATGATCCCGGCAATCCCGTTTTGCAGAATGTCTCCTTCACCGTAAAACCGGGCCAGACGGTAGCGCTGGTGGGTCCTACCGGCGCAGGGAAAAGCACGGTGGTGAACCTTGTCAGCCGCTTTTACGATGTGACTGAAGGCGCGCTGCGCATTGATGGGCATGATGTGCGGGAAGTAAAGCTGAATTCCCTTCGCAGGCAGATGTCCGTCATGCTCCAAGACAGCTTCATATTCAGCGGCACCATCCTGGACAACATCCGCTATGGCCGGCTGAATGCCACCGAGGAGGAAGTGATGGAGGCGGCCAAGGCCGTGCATGTCCATGACTTCATCATGAGCCTGCCTAGGGGTTACCGTACCGAGGTGAATGAGCGGGGTTCCACCTTGTCGGTAGGTCAGAAGCAGTTGATCTCCTTCGCAAGGGCGCTTTTGAACGATCCGCGCGTACTGATTTTGGATGAAGCGACCTCCTCCATTGACACGCATACGGAGCTGCTCATTCAAAAAGCGCTGGAGGTTTTGCTGAAGGGCCGCACCAGCTTTGTTATTGCCCACCGGCTTTCCACCATCCGCAGGGCGGATGTGATCATGGTGGTGCAGGATCACAACATTGCCGAATCCGGCACCCACGAGGAATTGATGACCATACCAGGGGGCCATTACCGCGGCTTATGCGAGGCACAGTACAGGTTTATGGAAGGCGACTGACGCCTTTGTGATGAATATTGGATCTCGATTATTGCGCCGGCTCAAAAAGGCCGGCGGTTTTTTTGCATATGATTTTATGAATCAAAAAAGGCGGTCGTTCTGTTCAAAACTGCGTTGACAATTTGAGGTCTGCAGTGTATGATGTTGTCAGTTAAGATTGATGCATAATAATTTAAATAAACCTAAAATAAATGACGGGCATAACCGGCTATAACCATGAGGATGGCTTGGGAAAAGCGGTTGTTTGTCCGGCCATAACGCGCCGCAGGAGGAAACATATGCTTCATATCCGAAATCTCCGGGAAGGCCTGCCGCTGTACAGAGCACTAAGTTCAGAGGTGCGCGTAGCCATACTGGAGATGCTTTATGAAAGCGGGCCTATGCGCATGTCCGCCATATCCGATCAATTGGGCCTCACCAACGGCGCGCTGACGCCTCACATCAAGGCGCTGGCCGATTGCGGCCTGATTACCATCGATACGGCTGTGGGCAGGCACGGGGTGCAGAAAATTTGCTGTGTCAATGAGGAGAGCATACTGATTGACCCAGTCAAAAACGAGCGCAAACTCAACGTTTATGAAACAGAAATCAGCGTAGGGCAATATACGGCCTATGATATCTATCCCACGTGCGGCATTGCAACGCCGGAGCACATCATAGGCGAGGTGGACGATCCCAGGTATTTTGCATCCCCCGAGCGGGTAAACGGCGGCATATTGTGGTTTGGCCGCGGCTTTGTGGAGTACATGATCCCGAATTTTCTCAACGTGAACCAGCAGCTGCTGGAAATTCAAATATCCCTGGAGTTATCCTCCGAAGCGCCAGGCTGTTCGGAGGATTGGCCCAGCGATATCTATTTCCACCTGAACGGAAAAGAATTGGGCTACTGGACCAGTCCGGGGGATTTTGGCCGGGTGCAGGGCATTTACAATCCTGAATGGTGGTTTAGAAACTGGAACCAGCACGGCATGTACAAGCTGCTGTCTGTAAATGAAGGCGGAACATTTATCGACGGCAGCAAAATTTCTGATGTTACATTGAAGGAGCTATCCATTTCCCACGGCCCGAGCCTTACATTCCGGCTGAGCGTGCCCGAAAACGCAAAGAACCAGGGCGGGCTGACCATTTTCGGGCGATCCTTCGGGAATTACCACCAGGATATACGTGTCAGGATGCATTACAGGGAAATCAACGAGCGGAGATAACGGACTTCAGCCTCATGTGTTCCTTAAAAATACCCCTGCGCTACGCACAGGGTCAGCAATGGAGGAAAGATATGCGCTTAGTCGTACTACCCGGTGTGGCCGGCGACAAAATTTCCAAGGACATCTATGGCCATTTTTCGGAACACCTTGGCCGCTGCATCTATGGGGGCTTTTTTGTGGGTGAGGACTCTGCCATACCGAATGAGCACGGCATGCGCAAGGATATTGTGGATGCGCTGAAGCATATCCGGGTACCCAATTTGCGCTGGCCCGGCGGCTGCTTTGCCGATGAATACCACTGGAAGGACGGAATCGGTCCCAAAGAAGGCCGCAAGAAAATGATCAATACCCATTGGGGCGGTGTGGTGGAGGACAACAGCTTCGGTACCCATGAGTTTATGGAACTGTGCCGCCAGGTGGGCTGCGAGCCCTATGTCAACGGCAATCTGGGCTCGGGCAGCGTTGCGGAAATGCAGGAATGGGTGGAATATATGACCTCCAGGGAGATATCCCCCATGACGCAGATGCGCAAGCAAAACGGGAGGGAGGAGCCCTGGAAACTTCGGTACTTCGGCGTGGGGAATGAGAACTGGGGCTGCGGCGGTAACATGCGCGCCGAGCATTATGCGGATGAATACCGCCGTTACCAGACCTATGTGCGCAACTACAGCGGCAACAGAATCTACAAAATCGCCTGCGGCGCCGGCACCAGCCGGGAAAACCCCGGCTATGACTGGACCCAAACGATGATGGAACGTGCCGGGAACATGATGGATGGCTTGTCGTTGCACTATTACACCATATCCACCGGCAAGTGGGATGATAAGGGCAGCGCCACGGAGTTTGACGAAACGCTGTATTATCAGACGCTGTATCAATCCGCCTTCATGGACACACTTCTAAAAGGCCACAGTGCCATCATGGACAGATTCGATCCAAAGGGACGCGTGGGGTTGATCGTGGATGAATGGGGAACCTGGCACAATGTGGAGCCGGGCACGAAACCGGGCTTTTTGTACCAGCAAAACACCATGCGGGATGCCATGGTGGCGGCCATGAACCTGAATCTGTTCAACAAGCACTGCCGAAGGGTGCACATGGCCAACCTGGCCCAGACGGTGAACGTGCTGCAAGCCTTGATCCTGACCGATGGGGAAGACATGCTTCTGACGCCCACATACCATGTGTTTGATCTTTTCAAGGCACATCAAGAAAACCGCCTGGTACCAAGCATGATGGAGAGCGAGTCCATCGCGTCCGCCATGGGTCCGTTCAACCGTTACAGCGAATCCGCCTCTGTGGATGATTCCGGCCGGGTGTATATCACCGTCGCCAACTTCCACGCGTCACAAGGCGCAACGGTAGATTTAAGGCTGGATGGCCATGCGTACCGTCTGGGCGAGGCCCGCGTGCTGGCCGGGGATATCAAGCTGAAGAATACCTTTGAAGACAAAGACTGTGTGCGGCCCGTACCCCTGCAAGGCGTGGAATTAAGACCGGAGCCCCGCGGAACTGAGGTCACCTTCCAACTGCCTGCCTGTTCCGTGGCGGCGTTAACCTTTGAAAAATGATAAAAGGAGCAATCTATATGAAAAAGGCGGCCATGACCCTGGATAGGGATTATGCCATTGGGACCATCGACAGGCGTATTTACGGGAATTTTGTGGAACACCTGGGCCGCTGCGTTTATGGGGGTATTTATGAGCCCGGCCATCCCACGGCGGATAAGCAGGGCTTCCGCAAGGATGTGCTGGATTTGGTGCGCAAGCTGAATGTGCCCGTGGTGCGCTATCCTGGCGGCAACTTTGTTTCAGGCTTCAATTGGGAAGATTCCATCGGCCCCGTCGCCGACCGGCCCAAGCGGCTTGATCTGGCCTGGTTCACCACCGAGACCAACGAGGTGGGTCTCCACGAGTTTTACGACTGGTGCAAGGAAGCCGGCAGCGAAGTGATGTACGCCATCAACCTGGGTACCCGCGGCCCGGATGCGGCCCGGAATGTGGTGGAATACTGCAATCATCCCAAGGGCACCTACTGGTCCGACCTGCGCCGCAAAAACGGCAAGGAAGACCCCATGGGCATCAAGCTTTGGTGTTTGGGCAACGAAATGGACGGCCCCTGGCAGATGGGGCAAAGGACTGCCTATGAGTATGGCCGTGTCGCCTATGAGAGCGCCAAGATGATGAAGTGGGTGGACCCTTCCATTGAGGTGGTGGCCTGCGGCTCGTCCTCCAGTCAAATGAAGACCTTTGGCGACTGGGAGCTTAACATGCTGGAGGAATGCTACGAGCATGTGGATTATGTGTCCCTGCACCGCTATTACGGCAATTCTGAAAACAACACTCCTGATTTCCTTGCCAGCACCATGGACCTGGACGACTTCATCAAGACAGTGGTTTCCATTTGCGACGCCATCAAGGGAAAAAAGCATTCCAGCAAGAGGATTCACTTGTCTTTTGACGAATGGAATGTATGGTATCATTCGCATCAAAAGGATCAGGAGCTGTACAAGCTGGACCGCTGGGGCCGGGCACTGCCGCTCCTGGATGATATTTACAATTTTGAGGATGCGCTGCTGGTTGGCTCCATGCTCATCACCTTTCTCAAGAACGCCGACCGGGTCAAGGTCGCCTGCATGGCGCAGCTGGTGAACACCATCGCGCCCATCCACACTCGTGAAAACGGCGGCGCCTGGGCGCAGACCATCTACTGGCCGCTGATGCAGGCCAGCCGGTACGGCTGCGGCACCTCTCTGCGCCCGGTGGTGAAATCACCCTTGTATGACGGGAAGAAGTATACGGGCGTGCCGCTGGTGGATGCCGCGGCCTCTATGGATGAGCAGGGAAATGTTACGCTCTTTTTTGTCAACAAGGACATGGCGGATGATATAGAGTTGTCTGTGGACTTAAGGGACTTTGGCGCTTTTACAAAGGTGGAGCATTCTATCCTGCACCATGACGATGTGAAGGCCGTCAATACCGAAGAAAACCCTGACAACGTTTCTCCCGTAGCCGGCCGGGGCGGCAGGCTGGAGGAAGGAAGGTTTACCATCGTATTGCCCAGCCTGAGCTGGAACGTGGTACGGTTGATGAAATAATTTGAAGGAGCGATTTTGATGGCCAAATACGCAATCGGCATGGACTTTGGTACACTGTCCGGCCGGGCGGTAGTGGTGGAAATTGGCACGGGGCGGGAGCTTTCTTCCGCCGTATGGCCCTACACCCATGCCGTCATGGATGAAACGCTGTGGGATGGGCAGAAGCTGCCACCCGACTGGGCGTTGCAGTATCCCAGGGATTACATCGAAGCCATGAAAAAGACCATCCCCCAGGTGATCCGTGAAAGCGGCGTCGACGCTCAGGATGTGATCGGCATCGGCATTGACTTCACGGCCTGCACCATACTGCCTGTCAAAAAGGACGGCACCGCGCTTTGTGAGCTGCCGGAATACAAGCATAATCCTCATGCGTATGTGAAGCTGTGGAAGCATCACGCAGCCCAGGAGCACGCAAACCGTCTCAACGAGATTGCCCATCAGCGCGGGGAGGATTTTCTGCCCCGCTACGGCGGAAAAATCTCCAGTGAGTGGCTTGTGCCCAAGGTCATGCAGATCGCGGAGGAAGCGCCGGAAGTCTACGATGCCGCCGATAGGATCATCGAGGCTGCCGACTGGGTCGTTTGGCAATTGACCGGCAAGGAAACACGCAACAGCTGCACCGCGGGGTACAAGGCCATCTGGCACAAACAAAAGGGATATCCCGGCAAGGCATTCTTCAAGGCCCTGAACCCGAAGCTTGAAAACCTGGTGGAGGAAAAACTGTCCACCGATATTTCTCCACTGGGACAGAAGGCCGGGGAAGTCACAGTGGAAGCCTCCCATTGGACTGGCCTGAATCCAGGTACAGCCGTTGCCGTGGCCAATGTGGACGCCCATGTGTGCATACCGGCGGTAGGCATTGACGGCCCCGGCAAGCTCTTGGCCATCATGGGCACGTCCACCTGCCATGTCATGCTGGGCAACAAAGAAAGCGAAGTTCCCGGCATGTGCGGTGTGGTGGAAGACGGTGTCATGCCCGGCTACTTCGGTTATGAAGCCGGCCAAAGCTGCGTAGGTGATCATTTCGCCTGGTTCGTGGACCGCTGCTGCCCGGAAGAATACGTAAAGGCAGCCGTGGGAAAAGGCATGGATATTCACGCTTACCTGACCGAAAAGGCGAATGATTTGCAGGTTGGCGAAAGCGGCCTGGTGGCGCTGGACTGGTGGAACGGCAATCGCTCCGTGCTGGTGGATGTGGACCTTACCGGCCTCATGGTGGGCATGACGCTGGCTACCCGTCCCGAGGAAATTTACCGCGCCTTGATCGAAGCCACGGCCTACGGCACCCGCATGATCGTGGAGAACTTCCAAAAATCCGGCGTGCCGGTCAATGAGCTCTACGCCTCCGGTGGCATCAGCCAGAAAAACGCCATGGCCATGCAGATTTACGCCGACGTTTTGAACATGCCCGTGCGCATTGCCGCCTCCAAGCAGGGCCCGGCTGTGGGCAGCGCCATCTTCGCCGCTGTTGCCGCAGGCAAAAAGGCCGGCGGATACGACGATGTGTTCCAGGCTGCAAGGGATATGGGCAAGGTGAAGGATACGGTGTATTATCCCATACCCGAAAATGCGGCGGTGTACAACAAGCTCTACGATGAATACCACATTCTTCACGACTTCTTTGGCCGCGGCGGCAACGACGTGATGAAACGCCTCAAAGCCCTGCGCAAGGAAGTTGCGGGAGTGTAAGTCAAGACGAATATAAGCGGGAAGGGGGGCTTTTTGATAAAAGGCCCCCCTTCCCGCACCCATCCCTGAAAAAATTCATATAGAAGATAAATGTTGCTGTCGTTCTATTTGCCTGATTCTTCAAAGAGAGGGCATCCGAAGGTTTCCAAAGGCTCCGAAACATCGCCCCTGCCAGTGGCTCCGTAGCCGAAGCGCCGGCTGTGCCGGATGAAGCGAGGCAAAGGAGGCTGGCGAAACAAGCGATGCAAGCGGCAGCGAAGCAGCGCGCCGATTGAGCCAGATGGAGAGAATAGGGCGATGTGGAGGAGGCCAGCGAAAAGGAGCAGTGCAAGCGGTAGCGCCGCAATGCGACTATTGAGCTGGTCGGACCGACCGGAAAGCCCTTTGGTCGCGTCCGAAGACGCGAAAACCTTCTCTTTGAACAAAATATGCAGGGTTAGTACGATGTTCCTTTTGATAAACAACAAAGTATTACTTCTTCTGCCCGTAATACGCATTCTTCCCGTGCTTTCTTTGAAAGTGCTTTTCGCTTACATGCTCCGGGCAGGGGAGGGAATCAGGGCTAATCTGCCTCGTCATGGCCGCCATGGCAGCCACTTCTTCCAATATGATGGCATTCTCTACCGCCTTGTCAGGCGATTCCCCCCAGGTGAAAGGACCATGACAGCTTAAGAGCACGGCAGGCACGTGCAGCCTGGGAACGTCCTTAAAGGTTTCCACAATCAAATTACCGGTTTCACCTTCATAATCACGGGCCACTTCCTCGGCGGTCAAAGGGCGGGCGCAGGGTACCGGGCCGTGGAAGCTGTCGGCATGTGTGGTGCCAAAGCAGGGGATGTGCATTTTCGCCTGAGCCCAGGCTGTAGCCATGCGGCTGTGTGTATGGGTGACGCCCCCGATTTCCGGCCAGGCCCTGTACAGCTTCAAATGGGTGGGCGTATCGCTGGAGGGGCGCAAAGCGCTGTCCACCGCCTGCCCGTTATCCAGGCGTACCAATACGATATCCGACGGTTTGAGCAGCTCATAGCTGACGCCGCTGGGCTTGATGGCCATCAGACCCTGCTCCCGGTCGATTCCGCTGACATTGCCCCAGGTTAATACCACCAGCCCGCTTTTCCAAAGCTTAATATTCGCCTCATATACCTGTTCCTTCAATAGCTGCAGGGACATACACAGCCTGCCTTTCCCATGTTTTCGCATGGCGTTTTCTACCCATATTATATCGATTAACTGCGTTTTTCTCAAGCCTTCCTCCGTCAATTAAGGCAAAAAACAATGGCAGTTGACTCGTGCAAATTGGGGTGTTACAATCAATGCAGTGTATGGAGTCATCAAGGAGGGAGGGTATGCCGTGGATTTGAAGGAGATTGCGGTAAGTTGCCTGTATGACGGCAAATGGTCGGAAATCGCGGAAACGGAGAATCAGCGGAACTTCCTGAAGGCAAGAAAAAAACTGAACAAAACCTTTGCGGCCCGCTATGGGGAAAACAGCGGCTACAAAGGCTGGTGGCTGGATGGACTGGAGATATGGCGCGCCGACTATTCCGGACGCGAATCGGCCATGATGTGTCTTCACCTGAAAAAGCAGGAGGAAAAAGAAGATATCCTGTTTTATGGGGTGGAGGGCATGAACATAAAAGGGGATCTGCAGCCGCCGGGATCGCAGTGGGCGGCGGAGGTGCTTTTGATGGCGTTTGCCCTGGAACACAAGGAACTGCATTGTGCCCTTGTTTGCAGAGAAGGTTTCACGCTCAGGATGCGGTTTGCCCAGGTAATCCCGATGGATAAAGATCATAGCATGTAACCCTGGTAACTTCTCAATATCAAAACGAGCCACGGCTTCATAATTAGAGCCGTGGCTTTTTGTTATGTTTCCAAAAATGCGAGGTGAAAACCGACGGGGGAGTCAGGCTTTACCATTCAAGGCATCGACCATACTTCGCAGCGAGTCCCTGTCAATCTTCCCCGAGAATGAAGCCAAGGCATGCAGCGGCAAATCGCGCAACATAGCGGCCATCATATCCGCCGTAATGGCGGTACCCTCGCCGGCATTCTCAGTGAAGAGATGCATTTCCCCCATGATCCGATCCACCATAGGCTTGCCATGCGGCGCATCCATCACATCGCCCAGTGTGGAGTCCATGGTGAAATGGCAGGGGAGACTTGGTGCGCCGGTGATTTCCACTATGCCTTCCAGGCGGATGTCTCTTGAGGACGCGCCGATCAGTATATTGTAAGCGCCGTTTTCCGCATGCCAGCCAGGCAGGGATACCTCATAATAAGCAAAAGCCCGCAGGTCCAGGGAAAGTACGACTGTTTTTGTCTCACCGGGATTCAGATGTACTTTTGCAAAATCCTTTAATTCCTTTTCCGGCCTGGATATGCCTTTGTGCGCGCTGGCTACATACAGCTGCACAATTTCCTTGCCCGCCATCGTGCCCGTATTGGTTACATCCACGGATACTTGCAGCGTTTCATTATACTGAAGGCGTTCCGTGCTCAGGCGGAGGTTGCTGTAAGCGAAGGCCGTATAACTGAGGCCGTGGCCGAAGGGGAAGCGTACATCCATGCGCTTCGCATCATAATGGCGGTAGCCGACATACACGCCCTCCCTGTACTCTACCGTATCCTTATCGCCGGGGAAGTACAAATAGGATGGATTGTCCTCCAGCTTCAGAGGGAAGGTTTCCGCCAGCTTGCCGCAGGGACTGGCCGCGCCAAAGAGCAAATCCACAACGGCACCGCCCACGGCCTGACCGCCTAGATATGCTTCCAGTATAGCCGGCACATTGTCCGCCCAGGGCATCTCCACCGGTGAACCGTTATGCAGGACCACTACGGTGCGCGGCTGTACCTCAAGCACAGCATGCAGCAGTTCCAACTGGCAATTTGGCAGGCGCATGTGGGTGCGGTCATACCCTTCCGATTCAAAAGCATCGGGAAGGCCCAGGAAAAGCACGGCCGTGTCTGCTTCCTTTGCCGCTTGCGCGGCTTCCAGAATCAAATCCGGCAGGCTTGCATCCTCCTTCGTATCATACCCCTGGGCATAGGTGACGCTGCCGTGGACGCTGCGCACCGCCTGCAGGGCGGACAGCACTTCGCAGGCGTTGATGTGGGAGCTTCCGCCGCCCTGGAACCGGGGTTCTTTGGCAAACTTGCCGATGAAGGCAACTTTCTTGTTGCCACGGATGGGCAAAACGCTTTGCTCATTCTTCAAAAGGACCATGCTTTCCCTCGCGATGCGCCTGGCCAGATGGTGATGGACGCCCCTGTCGAACAGCGCGGAAGCATCCCTGTTCGTGATAAAGCGGATTACGGTGGATACGATACGCTCTGCCGCCTGATCGAGTGTCTGCTCGGGAATTTTGCCTTCGTGCACCGCTTGTATGAGAAGCTTGTCGCTTGCATCGCTCAGGGAGGGCATCTCCAGATCCAGCCCCGCCATGACGCCGTCCGCGTGGTCGTTGCAGGCGCCCCAATCGGTCATGGTGAAGCCGTCAAAGCCCCATTCCTCCCGCAGGATACCGGTAAGCAGCTTTTTGTTTTCGCTTGCATACGTTCCATTGACTTTGTTGTACGAGCACATTATGGTCCATGGTTTTGATTTTTTCACCGCTATTTCAAACCCGGTCAGGTAGATTTCCCGCAGCGTGCGCTCATCCACCACGGCGTTTACCGTCATGCGGCGGTGTTCCTGGTTGTTTACGGCATAATGCTTCATGCTGACGCCGATGTTCTTTGTCTGAACGCCGTCAATGTATGCCGCCGCGAGCTCCCCCGTAAGGTAAGGATCTTCGGAAAAATACTCAAAGTTGCGGCCGCACAGGGGAGAGCGCTTGATATTGACCGCCGGCCCCAGCAAAATGGCCACATCCTCCGCCTGGCATTCCTCGCCCAATGCTTCGCCCAGAAGGCGCACCAATTCGCGGTCAAAGGAACAGGCCAATCCTGCAGCCGTAGGAAAGCAAACAGCGGATATGCTGTCGTTCAGGCCCAGATGGTCCCCGGAAGATATCTGCTTGCGCAGGCCGTGGGGGCCGTCGGCAACCATCACGGAGGGGATCCCCAGCCGATCCACTCCTTTTATGTGCCAGAAGCCTTTCCCGGAGCACAGGGAGGCTTTTTCCTCTAATGTCATTTGTTGAACCAATTGCTTGGCATCCATTGATACTCCTCCTTGCTGCATGGAATGATTCAAAGAGAGCCCACCTCGGCATGCTTTGCATCCATATCATACCAGCACGCATCCATTGTACGATGAGTATATCAAATGCACAGGCACAGGGGAAGAGAGAGAAAGCCTTTTTCTGTATAAAATAAACTGGCAGAAGAAAGGTTTTATACAAATCTCCGTGTGGCTTCAGCTCAAAACATATTTCGCAAAAAGCAGAAGTTAGTAAAACATGATAGAATATAACGTCTATATTTGTCTAATCGCTTGAATGGAAATCTGTGGCGATGTATAATTGACCCATCCATGAAAACGAAAAGTTAATGCATTTGTTAAGTAACGAAAATCCGCTCTTCCCATGCAAGAAATAACCCTGTTGGATGGAAAGGCTGTAAAAAGCTTGTTTTCTGTGCGCTTTTTTCACGATGGTCCCTACAGGCGATTGCCTGTTAAATAGGGAGAAAGGTAAGGAGGCATACCATGAAAAAACTGGCCAAACTGCTCACCCTGACGCTTGCGCTGGTGTTGGTGCTCACATCCGCGGCATACGCCGGTGGAACCCTGGAGGTACCGCGCAATGAAACATTGTACGTCAACGGTCTTGCCTGGGGCGCACCCGAAAACTACAACCCTGTGACCGGCAACCCCTCTTTCCCCAACGGTGGTCAGCGCGTTGCCATGTTTGAGTTCCTGTTTATGTACAACCATCTCACCGGCGAAGGCGAACCGCTGCTGGCCGATGGCCCCATTGCGTGGGTGGACCAGTACAACTTCACCGTAAAGGTCAAGGATGCCGCCAAGTGGAACGACGGCACGCCCCTGACGAATGCGGACGTGGCGTACACTTACAACTTTGCCAACAAGTATCAGGTAAACTGGTCCAACAACTGGACCTACCTGGAGAAGGTGGAAGCCATCGATGGCAACAAGGTTCAGTTCACCCTGAAGAAGGAACCTTATGACCGTATCCAGGTGCCCGCTTCCCTGGCCACCGTGTACATTCTGCCCAAGCATGTGTGGGAAGCCCGTGAAAAGGAGAGCGGTGAAGACATCGCCAAGCTCCGCGGCTACACCGATCTGGACAGCGTAGTGTCTTCCGGCCCCTACAAGCCCTTCTATCACGACAATACCAACATCATTGTGGTCCGTGACGACAGCTATTGGGGCCAGGATGCCTCCATGTTCGGCAAGCTGGCCGCTCCCAAGTACATCGCCCATCAGATTTTCAAGGATAATGCTGCCGGCAACCTGGCCATGCAGGAAGGCATGCTGGATATGTCCCAGCAGTTCATCGCCAACGTATGGGAAATGTGGGAGAAGGATCCCCTCATTTCCACCTATCTGCCTGAGAATCCCTATTACCTGGCCGGCTCCATGCCCTCCCTTGTGTTCAACGTTACCAAGCCGGGCCTGGATAACCCCGTTGTCCGCCGCGCCATCGCACTGGCTACTGATTTTGAAGCCATCGCCCAGGACGCCATGTGCGGCATGTCCGAGACACTGGTGCCCTCCATCATGCTCAAAAAGTATCACGAGAAATATTTGAACCCCTCCGAGAAGATCGACGCGCTGCGCTGGGATACCACCGATCTGGACGAGAACCGCGAAGCGGCCATAGCCCTTTTGGACGAAGCCGGCTTCAAGGATGTGGATGGGGACGGCAAGCGTGAGATGCCCGACGGCACCAAGATCGAGTGGAGAGTGGAATGCCCCTACGGCTGGTCCGACTGGAACGCGTCCCTGGAGATTGTTGCCCAGGCGGGGCAGGTCATCGGCCTCAACCTGGTCACCTACTTCCCCGAATCCACCGTGTATGACAATGACCGTTTCTATGGCACCTTCGATATGATCATGCAGTCCCCCCATGGCGACCCGAACCCCGGCGCCCCCTGGACCGGCATCCGCAATGTGCTGTATTCCAAGGACCGCCCGGCTATCGGCGAGTTTGCCGGCTGGAACCAGGGCCGCTACTCCAACCCCCGTATCGATGAGCTTCTGGACCTGATCGCCGGCGAGAGCGATGAGGTCAAGATCAAGGCGTACTACACCGAGATCGAGGAAATTTACCTTTCCGAGCTGCCCTCCGTGCCCCTCATGTACCGTCCGTGGCTGTTCCACACCGTGTCCGAGCATGTCTGGACCGGCTTCCCGAAGCTTGACGACGGCACCAATATCCCGCCGCAGGTTTGCACCTCCGGTGCCGGCATCCGCGCTCTGTACAACCTGAAACCGGCGGAAGCCAAATAATACAATAAGTATTGGATCAAGTAAAAATCAAGCAAACGGGCGTCGGGAGGCTGGCCCTTCCGGCGCCCCATTCCAATATTCATTTGTTTTGAAGCTTCCGGCGCGAAGGCCGTTTCATCCTACCGCAATTTACTGGATCGGGGTGAAGTATGTCTTGAGGAAGTTTTTTGTCAAGAAATTCTTCTGGTATCTGCTGACGCTGATTGTGGCGCTGGTATTGAACTTCTTTCTGCCCAGGCTGATTCCCGGCAACCCGGTTCAATCCATCGTCGGCCAGGTAACCCAGGGCATGACCGATACGGACAGGATGCGGGATATTTATATATCCTATATGAAGGAGTTCGGCCTGGATAAGCCGCTGTTGGAGCAGTTCTTCATCTATATAGGCAAGCTGCTGCAGGGGGATTTGGGAAAATCCATCCGGAACCTGAACAGGCCTGTTGCGGATATCATGGCTTCGGCCATACCATACACCGTGGGGCTGCAACTGCCTGCCATTCTCGTTGGCTGGACCCTGGGCAATCTGCTTGGCGCGCTGGCGGCATACAAAAGAGGTGCCTTCGATAAAATCTCCTTTCCTGTTTCTCTTTTTTTAAGCTCCATCCCCATGTTCATATTTTCGCTGATGCTGCTGTATCTGTTTGCCGTGAACCTTCAATGGTTTCCCATCAACGGCGCGTATGGGCAGGGCATGATCCCAAGTATGACGTGGAGGTTCTTCGCGTCGCTCATAGAACATTGGGCGCTGCCCTGGCTGAGCCTGGTTTTGGTCATGATCGGCGGGCAGGCCATAGGCATGCGTTCCATGTCGCTGTATGAGCTCAACGCGGATTATGTGCTGTACGCCAAGCTCATGGGCATACGCAACAAGAGGATTACCGGCTATGTATTCCGCAACGCTGTGCTGCCCCAGGTGACGGGCCTGGCGCTGTCCCTTGGCACCATGATCACCGGCGCGCTGATTACCGAAATGGTGTTCAACTATCCGGGGATCGGCACCTGGATGTTCACCGCCATCCGGACGGTGGACTATCCCCTGATATCAGGGTGCACGCTGATGGTGACATTGACCGTGCTGGCAGCCAACTTCATCATTGAGATTATATATGGCTTCCTGGACCCGCGGATCAAGGCTGCGCAGGCGGAGGATTGACAGATGAAAAACACACTGCACATTCTACTGAAATCCAGACGATTCCTCTTCGGCCTTGCGGTTGTGCTCCTGGTCCTGATATTCTCCATCTTTTATCCCATGATCAATACCAACGATCCCAACGAAAACCGCTACAACAACGTGAACTATATCACTGTGGCCCCCGTGCGGGAGGCGCTGGAAGCGGGGGATATGCTCCTGGCCCGGACCGAGGCGGAAAAACTCAAGAACACCGGCGATAAGGAATTGAAATCCGCGGTCAGCGATGCCCTTGAAAAGATGGAGGAAGGCGACTCAAAAGGCGCCCTCAAGGCCATCAAGGAGATTAAAAAAACCATCAAGCGGCTGAAGGATCAGCCGCCCACCCGGGAATTTCTGCTGGGCACGGACAACTTCGCCACGGATATGCTTTTAAAGCTGGCCTATGGGACAAGAACATCCCTGTTTGTAGGTGTGGAGGCCGGCATCATCGCCACCTTCGCCGGCCTTTTGATCGGCCTGTGTGCTGGTTTCATCGGCGGCAATACCGACAATTCACTGACAACGGTAACGAATATGTTCATCGTCATTCCATCCTTTATCATATTAATCCTTTTGTCCGTCGCCCTGGGATCAACGCCCACTTGGATGACGGGCATCATCATCGGCGCGACAAGCTGGCCCTGGACGGCCCGGGCCGTGCGCGCGCAAACCACGTCGCTGCGCAACCGTGACCATGTAAACATGGCCAGGATCACGGGGTATTCCACCGCGCGGATCATACTCAGCGAGATTCTGCCTTACATTGCCAGCTATGTGGTGATGGCGTTCATATTGCAGATGGCCTCCGGCATCATGTCCGAAGCGACGCTTTCCTTGCTTGGGTTGGGCGACCCCAGTGGCATTTCGCTGGGTAAGCTTTTAAACTGGGCCATGCAGTTTGAAGCTGTACGCTCCGGGCGGTGGTGGCAGTTCGTGCCTGTGGCTGTTACCATCGCGCTTACCACCTTCTCGCTGTACATGATGAACTCGGGGATGGACGAAGTGTTCAATCCCAAGATTAGGAGTTGATTCCATGGCGGAATATGTGCTGAAAGTACGGGATTTGCGCACCTATTACAAAACGCGCCTGAATGAAAGCGTATGCGCCGTGGACCACGTAAGCCTGGAACTGAAGGAAGGCCGTGTGCTTGGCATAGCGGGGGAATCAGGCTGCGGGAAATCCACACTCGCCCTAAGCCTCATGGGGTACTATTTCCCGCCGCTGCATTTTGACTTTGGCAGCATTGAAGTGGACGGAACGGATATCATGAAGCTGCCTTACGAGCAGCTTCGCAAGAAATTCCTGGGCACGAAAATTGCTTATATCCCACAGGCTGCCATGAATGCATTAAACCCTACCCGGAAAATTTCGAGGTTTGTGGTGGATGTTTTGGAGGAGCACCGGCCGGATATGAGCCATGAACAGATGCTGAACCTGGCGAAAAACAAATTTGCTTTTTTGAACCTGCCGGAGAGGGTGCTTCACGCCTATCCCAGCGAGCTTTCGGGCGGCATGAAGCAGCGGACGGTCATCGCCATTTCCACACTCCTCAACCCCAAGGTGCTCATCGCAGACGAGCCTTCCTCCGCGCTGGATGTATCCAGCCAGAAGGTAGTGATAGCCATGCTGAAAAAGATGCTGAACGACGGGTTTGTGAAGTCCATGATATTTATCACCCACGAGCTGCCGCTATTGCGCCACGTTGCTGACGACATTGTGGTGATGTATGCCGGCGAGTTGGTGGAAAAGGGAACCAGCGAAGAAGTGATCTTTGATCCCATTCATCCCTATTCTCACGCACTGATGGGCTCCATCATCGTGCCGGAGGAGGGGATGCGCTCCCATAAGCTCTCTGCCATTCCCGGTGCGCCGCCCAACCTGAAAAAAGTACCGGCGGGCTGCCGGTTTGCCCAGCGGTGCATGTACGCGGATGATGCCTGCAGGCAAAACAGGATCGGCATCAGTGAATTTGGAAGCGGGCGCTATCACCGATGCCGGTTTACGGAGGCGGAGTTGAGGGCAATGCACGCCGGACAAAGCGGGAAGGGGGATATCGGCCATGGCTGAAAGCGGACAGCGGTACGGCGATTTACTGCTGGAAACAAGAAAAGTAAACAAGGTTTTTGGCTCCGGCCGGAAAAAGGTCCATGCCGTCAAGGATGTGGATTTCATGCTCCACCAGGGCGAAATACTGTCCATCGTGGGGGAATCGGGCAGCGGGAAAACGACGCTGGCCAAGATACTGCTGGGGCTTTTGTCTGAAACCGGCGGACAGGTGTTTTACAAGAATGTTCAAAGAGACCTTCATACCTACAGCAAACGCCGCGCCTATTGGCAAAACATACAGGCGGTGTTCCAGGATCCGTTTTCCACGTTCAATCAGTTTTTTCGGGTGGAGAAGATACTGAACGACTGCCTGGCACTGCAAGGGCTGGGGAAGCTGCCTGTAAATGAAAAGCAGGAAAAAATGCGGGAGGCTTGCAGCTTTGTCAACCTAAAGTTCGAGGAGCTGTACAACAAATATCCCTTTGAGCTTTCCGGCGGACAGATGCAGCGGCTGATGATCGCCAGGATTTTTATGATGCATCCCAAGGTGCTTATCGCCGACGAGCCGACCTCCATGATCGACGCCTGCTCCCGTTCCACCATACTGGACATGCTGATGAAGCTTCGGGATGAGGAGGGGATGACCATCCTGTTCATAACGCACGATCTTGGCCTGGCCTATTATGTCAGCGATACGCTGTATATCATGGAGCATGGGCAGATCGTGGAGCATGGCAGCGCGGAGGAAGTCATTCTGGACGCCAAGCATGAATATACCCGCCGCCTGGTGAAGGATGTGCCCAAACTGAATGAGCCATGGGAACTGAATTTGGGGTAAGGGATGGTCAGGAAAGCAGCCCGGGCAGTGCTTCGCCCGGGCTGCATTTGTTATGTCGGTATGAATTCTGAACGCTATAGCGGCAGCTTCTGCAGCGCATCCATCACCTGGCCGATTACTTCCCGGCTGGGCATCAAAGGCGGCATGCTGGGCAGGGAAATGTAATAACCCTGCAGATAATCCACACCGCAGGAAATAAGCGTCTCCATTTCCTCCCGCGTTTCCACGCCCTCCGCTATCACCTGGATATTTCTCTCCCGGCAGATACCTATGATCCCGGTGAGCATATGCTGCCTTTCCCTGTCCGTATCGATATTGCGGACGACAGACATGCCAATCTTCACCAGATGCGGGGACAGGGTTGTGAGCATGGTATCCCCGGTATCGTTGCTACCAAAGTCATCAATGGCGACCATCGCTTCCCAACGGTCGGTTAGCCTCATTTTATCCCGCAGAAATCCTTCGCTGGAGGGGTCACCCTGGGCAATCTCCAGTACGACCTGTTTCAAGTACGGCTGGAACTGCTCTTCAAAGGAGCACAAATCTGTAGCGTTCATGCTGCAGCTTGGTATGGAATGGATGAACACGCGGCTGTCCTGGGGGATGCTTCCTATTTGCAGGCAATTGACAAAGGTTTGCATGGCGCCATACCAGGTCAGCCGCTCCACGCGGCATAGTTGGGCGTGGGACCTGGCCAAACGCAGCACATCCCGAGGGCCGCTAAAGTCGTTGCCCCGGGGACGCATCAGCATCTCGTATCCGAAAATCTGCCCTGTTCTCACGCAGAGAATCGGCTGCATGGCGTAATCGATCAAGGCCTGCTCGATCAGGTTGTTCAAGGCATCCTGACCGCTCAACAGCACCTCGTTGCCGTCATACAGGAGCCTGTTAAATTCCTGAAGCTCGCCCTTGCGCGTATGCTTGGCCTGATACATGGCAAAATCGGCATACCTGACCAGGTCCTCCAATATGGTGGCGTCGTAAGGATACCAGGCCACCCCGCAGGAAGCGCGAAGGCGGTAGGGGATGCCGCTGGGCAGAAGGATGGTTGTTTTCGCGATCATCTGGCATATACCCAGAATTACCTGCATGGCGGATTCCCTGTTTTCATAGCCGTACACCAGGGCGTAGAACTCATCACCGGAACGCCTTGCGGCCATTACGCCGCCATACCTGTCGCTGTGCAGGCATTGGGCAAAGGCCTGTATGTAATCGTCTCCCGTTTTGTGCCCATACGTGTCGTTGATGTATTTCAAATTGTCCATGTCCCACATGACTAAGGCGCAAACCTTGGCTTCCCTGGGATCCATCAGCAGCCGGCCGCCATGCTCAATAAAGCCCCTGCGGTTAAACAGGCTGGTCAGGACATCGTAATCCCGTTCGTAGGCCAGCTTTTGCTTCTCCTGCATCTCACGGGATACATCCATAACAGTACCCAATACCTGGTCACCCTCGTGTACCGTATGGATTTGAATCCACCACTCCGCCTGCTCCTTCAACAAATGATAGATATCCTTTTCGCCGGATTCCTTCATTTGCTCCAGTTGGGCCATGCGCTGGTGAAAAACCTCCAAATCCATATACCCGAAGTCACCCGCGCAAGGCGGCCAGCCCAGAAGCTCAAACAGGCTTCTGCTCAGGAAAACCGAACGGGCGTCGTTTGAATATTCAAAAACGCCGATGCGCGCGCCAGACATGGCAATGATCTTTTGTATTTTGGAAGCAGATTCCGCCACGGCTTTGGAAAGCTCCTCAATGGAGTCGGTCAGCTGATCAATTTCACCAATATTGATCTTTTGCAGGCTGACCGTTTCTTCCGGATTGCTCTTCTTCAATTCCGAAGCCAGGAGGATAATGGGCTTTGTGATAAGGCGGCTGGATACGGCAGAGCCCGCAATACCCAGTAAAAGTGCAAAGAACAATGCCCAAAGGATCATGCGTGTAACCTGGCTGGAAAAGGAGAGCAGCTCGCTTTCCTCCACCATGCCCATCAATACCCACTGCTGGCCGGCGAAGGGTGTATTGGCATTGTACAGATGCAGATTTTCGACGCTGGCCAGCATAGTGCCCGGCCCGTTTCCGTCGCTTATGCGGATCACCTGGCCGGATACACTGCCAGCATTCATAAGCGTGCTTTCCTGATCGAAAAAACGCCTGTAACTGATACCGCTCACCAGAACAGGATGATAGCTCTGCCCGCCATTATTGGTGATGGCCAGGCAGTACGAGCCCATTTTATTGTCCCACAGTCCACTGTAATCCAGCATGGAATGCAGGTATGTTTCTGTCAAATCAACACCCAAAACGCCGAACACGGCCCCATCCGATGCTATCAGGGGCAGGGAATAGGTGATGACCCGGCCGTCGCTGCCGCTTAAGGAGAAAAGGGGACTCCAGTAGCCGTACACCCCATCGTCGGGTGAGTTGCTTACAAGCGCGGCCCGGAAGGGCTGGAAAAAGAATTGCTCATTGGGCAGCGAACCGTCCCTGGAGAAGCGGAAGCCGGCGCTCCAATAACTGTCCAGCGGAATATTCAGGGATTTGGAGATGGAGGAAAGGCCCCGCTCCATCAACAGATCGGAGCCGGTAAATGCATAGGCGGCATCATTGCCAGGATCAAGGTCCCGAATATAAAGGCCTGCCCGCACCTCCCGCGCGGTATGATTCTGAACGCCTGCCCCATCCAACACCAAAAACGCGCCGGTAACATTGTTGCTGCGTAATACGGATATCAGATCGGGTGCCAGGGCGGTGATCAATTGCTCATTGAGGATTGCGTTCGCGTGTACGTCGGCCCAGGCTGCCTTTTTTTCCAGAAGAAGCTTTTCCACGTGGTCCACGATGCGCCTTTTGACCGAATCCAGCCTGGACCACCGCTGTGTCATGGCATTGAGAAGTGAGTCGGCGCTGCTTTTCGTCCGCTGGGTAAGCAGGCTGTAAGCATTTTCTTCCATGCGCGGCAAGATACCGCTGGCCAGGAACATAGTAGCAAACAAGGCGGTCTGCAAAAGGACCGCCACAATAAACTGCAGGAGAAGCTTGCGAAAAAGTTTTTTGGGCCTTTTAACCCATAATTTTTTCATATCGCTTCCTCCGTCATTCCACCATGAACCGCGTATTGCTTTCCAAAGGACGCAGCCCGGCCGCCAGCTCCAGTTGGCGAACAAGCGAGGAATACCATTGGTAGAAATTTATGGCGGTACAGAATTCGGCCACCGCCTCCGCCCTGGTCAAGCCATGCGCAATCATGTTCAGTACAATGGCCCTGTCGGCAGCAGCCTTGGACTGCAGACTTTTTTCCAGTATACCCCTGGCGTCGCTGCTCCCTTGGAAGGGCTTCCCTGCATATAGCGTGTAAGTCTGAGTCATATTTTGGCCCATCATCAGCACATCATGGACAATGGGATTATCCACTGCCTGTACGGTGCTGCCGGATGCCTGGCTGTCTGATGAAAGCTTTTTGACAGGAAGATAACCGGATGCGCCGGTGAATATTTCGTTTTGCTCCCTTTGGGTAAACCACTTGAGAAAGGTAACGGCCGCCTCTTCCGTACGGGGGTTCGTTTTGATGACGGCCATTCCCGCGCCCTGCTGTACGGCATAAGGCGTTAGGCCTTTGAAGTTTGGGGCAGGATAAACCTTTGCCGAAATGGGATAGGTGCTTCCATCGGCCAATGTAACCTCCGTGGGGAAAAAGGCAGCGCTGGATGTGGAACCGACAAAGCCGATCAGGTCGCCCGTTTTCACATCATCGGAGCGGAACCTGCCAAAGGAGGCAAAGTAACCGTTAATGTAAGGAATGTAATAATGATCCCACAGGCGGCGCATAACCGTCATATCCGTATGCAGGGATACATTTGCGCCGGAAACGGTGAAAAGCTCCTTCCCTAATTGAGCGCAGCCAACCAGCATGTAATTGGCCATGGCATCGCGGCCGAAAAACGCTTTGCCATCTTCCGGAACAGCCGTTTGACTGTCGGTCCACAGGTAATACGCTTCCGACAGGCGGCGAATACCCTCCCACGTGGACAGATCGGATTCTTTCGCGCCTGTGGCCGCGGCAAAGCGCTGCCAGTCGGTATGATTGAGAATCAATACCTCTGTGGCTTTGGCGATGGGGAAGATGTACAATCCGCCATTGTTGTCAAGGTCGCCTTCGGTTAAATAGCTTTGCAGGTATTCAGATTTTTCGGATTCGGTAAGGTACGCGCCGATATCGGCCACCATGCCCTGGCGCGATGCCTGATATACCGTATCCGCGTAGGCGGCAAAGACATCAGGTGCTTCCAGCGCGCCTACTTTGTGATTCAGCGCATCCAGCGTTTTTTGGGCAAGCTCGTTGATGGAGCCTTGGTTGACAGCTTCCACCACAATATTCTTTTCTTCCCCAACCGTCTCATTGAACCGGGAAACCAGTTGATCAAAAAGCTGCTTTTGTACGCCGTTGTAATAGTGCCATATAAGAACGGTGGCAGGGCTGCTTCTATCAGACTGTTGCGTAGGCCCGGAACAGGAAGCTGCGGTGCAAGCAATAAGAAGGCACATGGATGCCAAGAGTATTTTTTTAGCGCCGTTTTTCATGCTGGTCTCCTTCTGTACCGAAATAAGCGCGAATGATGGCATAAGAAATAAGTTACAAGCAAATATGGCATTATTATAGCAATTGTTTCCAGTCAAATCAAGATGAAATGACATGAATAATAGGATACTTTTTTATGTAAAACAGCCGGAAGGATCGCTTCTCCCGGCTGCCGGCAAAATCATGGCACAAGGCGCACCTTGTACTTTTGCAGCCAGTAGTCCAACTGCAGAAAATAGGCGATGGTCTGCGGCCTGGTCATCAGCTGGCCGTACCATGGCCAGGGCTGCCGGTCTGTCAGCAGCTTTTGCAAACTATCTTTCTTAATCAAACTGAATATGGGAGCATCCTCACGTTCCAGCAGTTCCTCCAAAAGCTTGGATACAGCCGCCTCATAGGCGGGATGATGGGTCTTGGGGTAGGGGCTCTTTTTGCGCCACAATACTTCCGGCGGAAGAACATCTGCCATGGCTTTGCGCAGCAGGCTTTTTTCCACGCCGTCCTCATACTTCATAGACCACGGCACGGAATACAGGTATTCGGCAATGCGGTAATCGCAGTAGGGCACGCGCACCTCCAAGCCGCTGTACATGCTCATCCTGTCCTTGCGGTCCAAAAGTACCTGCATAAACCAGTCCAGGTTCAGCTTCATCATTTCCTTCATGCGGGCTTCGCCGCTTAAAGTGCCCGGCAATTTCGAAGCGCGGGCGCAGGTCTTTTCATACCTGGCCTGGACATACCGCTCCGCCGGGAAATTCGCGGCAAAATCATCGTGCAGGAAGCTGATCCTGTAGGCGGTGGACTGGGCCCAGGGGAAACCGTCCCTCATTCGTACCTCCGGATCGGTATACCAGGGATATCCGCCGAAGATTTCGTCGGCGCATTCGCCCGAAAGCGCCACGGTGCCCTGCTTTTTGATCTCTTTGCAAAATAGCAGAAGCGACGAGTCTACATCCGCCATTCCGGGCAGGTCCCTGGCATCCACAGCCTCAAAAAGCGCCTTCACGAGCTCCGGCGTATCTATCACAATGTTGTGGTGAACGGCCATCAGCGCGTCGTTCATCAGGCTGATGTATCTTTCATCGCTGTTGGGCTGGAATTTGCCTGCCTGAAAATACTTTTCGTTGTCCTTGAAGGCAACGGAAAAGGTATGAAGCTGCTGTCCTTTTTTAGAAAAATGCCTGTCCGCCAGTGCGGAGATAATGCTGGAATCCAGTCCGCCAGACAGGAAGGTGCAAACGGGCACGTCCGATACAAGCTGCCGTATGATTGCGTCGGTAACCAGTTCCCTTACCTTCTCCACTGTCTGCTCAAGGGAATCCGTATGCGGGCTGTCCTTCAGTTCCCAATAGGTGTGAAGGCGCAGGCGGTTTTTATCCAAAAGGCCGCATTGACCTGCCTTCAACTCCTCCACATCCTGAAAAACACCGCAGCCGGGCGTCCGGCCGGGGCCCAGCAGGATGATTTCGGCTACGCCATTGCTGTCAAGCTTTGGCTCCACCAGCGGATGGCACAGGAGCGTCTTCAGTTCTGAGGCAAATAGGAAGACTCCATTTTGGGCAAAATAGAAAAACGGCTTGACACCGATGCGGTCCCTGGCGATAAAGAGCGTTTGGGCTTTTTCCTTCCATATTGCAAAGGCAAAGATGCCGTTGAATCTGTTCACGCAGTCCTCGCCCCAGGCCATATAGGCCTTGAGCAGCACCTCCGTATCGGAATGGCCGACAAAGTCATAGCCTTCCGCTTTCAAATCGTCCCTGATATCCTCGGTGTTGTAAAGCTCTCCATTGTAGACGAGTATAAATGTCTCGTCCCCCTGGGAAAAACGCATGGGTTGGCATCCGTTTTCAAGATCTATGACGGAGAGCCGCCTGTGCACAAGACCGGCTTGCTCCGTTACGTATTGGCCCTCTTGGTCCGGTCCGCGCCGGGCCAACGACCCTTGCATGGCGCTTAGGTACTCCGCGTCCCCACGCACATCCCGGGTCCAGCTGATTTCCCCTGCGATTCCGCACATATGCCTCACCTCAAAAAAAGGGCAATTCCATCGTCTGGGAACGCCCGTGTTCGCTTTCACCTTATGCCGCATCATAAAAATAGGTGATTTTACGGAGAAGTAACATTCGGCATTTTATCAAGGAATTGTTGCAAATTATGAAACAAAAGGCCGTATTCTGGCGCAATTCCGGCAAGAATTGAATAAAACTTGCATATGAACAGAATGTGAAGTATAATTTTCCCGTATGCCCGATGGAGTATGGTAGGATAGGAGGGAGCAATATAGGAAAAGGCGTTGTATGGATCACTGGCGCATCCAGCGGTTTGGGCTGCCATACCGCTTTGGCTCTGCATCATGCGGGCTTTGACGTCATAGCCGGTGCCCGTTCCTTCGTGCCTTGTGAAGCGCCGGGAGGTGACGGTATCTACCGTCTGCCTCTTGATGTAACCGACACCGAGAGCATCCGCTGCTTTATACAGTCCGCGTTGCATATTTTTCCAAAAGTGGATGCATTGGTCAATTGCGCCGGCATACTGGTGCTGGGCTCTTGCGAAGAAACATCGGTGGATGAATTCCAAACTGTCATGAAAACGAATTTCCTGGGAATGGCGGCTATGATTCAGGCTGTCTTGCCACACATGCGCAAGCAGGGTTCTGGCAGGATCATTAATTTTTCATCTATTAACGGACTTCTTGGCATTCCTTTTCAGAGTGCCTATACTGCCAGCAAGCATGCCATCGAAGGGTATACAGAGTGCCTGGCTTTAGAACTTATCCCCTTTGGCATACAGGTCTGCCTGGTGGAGCCTGGGGATCACCGGGGAGGTTCGGCGGCCTACCGGCGCCGGGCCAAGGCGGTAAACGCAGCATCGCCGTATGATGCCAACTTTCGAAAGGGCATTGCCACCATCGCCCATGACGAAGAATTTGGCAGCGATCCAGACAGGCTTGGACGCAAAGTGGCGCACCTTCTTCTCAGGCGGAGAATGCCCCTGCGCAAGCGGGTGGCTAAATTTGATCAGCACCTGGCAGTCATTCTTCATTCTTTTATCCCTGCCAGGATTATGCAATTGATTCTTACGCAATACTATCTTGGAAAAGGAGAAACGGTGCATGAAGAAAAAGAGGAGTCTCATACTGGAGCACAGTGACGCGCTCCGCAAGGACATGACCCTTTCCAATTTGTTCCGTCTGACATGCTCCTACGGCGACATCCCCGCCGCACTGTATCTGGAGGACGGGAATGAGGTGTCGATAACCTTTTCTCAGTACGAGCAGCTGGCGAAAAACTACGCTGCCTTCCTGATGAAGCGCTTTGGCGGCGGCCACAAAGAGAAATTCGCCGCTATTGCTATGGATACATGCCCGGAATGGTTCCCCGCGTTCTGGGGCTTGATACTTGCCGGCTATAACGCCGTTCTTTTGGATTTCACTCTCTCCGAGGAAAAAATGAGCCATATGCTGGCGCAGGCCGGCGCCGTATTGCTTGTGACCAAATCGCAGCGCAACCTGCCCAAGGGCGTGCAGTTGGTGCTGATAGATGAACTGAAGAATGCGCCGCCGGCCGGAAAGGACTTTAAGCCCACCTTTGCCGACAAGGTGGCGCTATGCACCAGCGGCACCACCGCCACCAGCCGCATCTTTGTGTACGACGGTCCCGCCATCTCCCAGCAGGTGTTATCCAGCGAGCTTTTATACAAAGCCAACCGCCAGGTGGTGAGCGACGGCAACCGCCGCTCCCTGGCGTTTTTGCCTTTCCATCATGTGTTCGGGTTCATGGTCTGCATGATGTGGGTCAGCTTCCTGGGCTATGCCAACGTGTTTTTGAAAGACCGGTCCCCGCAGACCATTGTGGAAACATCTACACGGTTCCGTATCCAGCTTCTGCTGGCAGTGCCCCTTTTGGCCAACAACCTGGCCGTTGCGCTGGAGAAAAAAGTAGCCAAGGAAAAGCGGGCAAAGCGCATCGCTTACCGCATGCTCAAGGGCACAAGCCTTGGCCTGCAGCATATGGTGCCGCGCCTGGGTCAGAAAATTGCCCGCAAGGCGCTGTTCCGTTCGGTTCTGAGCAAAATGCTGGGCGGCGATGTGGAGTGCATCATACTGGGAGGCAGCCATACGCCCAAGGAGCATATGCGCACCCTAAGCGCGCTGGGCTACTATACGGTATCCGGGTTTGGCATGACGGAAACGGCCATCACCTCTGTAGAGGTCAGCAAAAAGCTGCGCACCCGCATATCCGGTTCCGTAGGCCGGCCGCTTTCCAATGTCACTTACAGCGTTATCCCCGATGGGAAGCAGGATAACCGGGGCGAGATGCTCATCAAGGGCCACTCCATGCACATGGGCCAATTGGTGGACGGCAGGATTCAGCCCGCGGCACTGGACCGGGAAGGCTGGTTCCATACGGGCGATGTGGTCCGGCTTGAAAAGGGCAGCCGCATGTACGTGGAAGGCCGCGTCAAGGACGTTATCATCAACGAGTCCGGCGAGAATGTGTATCCCGATGAGGTAGAGGACGCCTACGCGCTGCTGGAAGGCATCGAACAGCTTTGCGTGCTGGGTGTGCCCAAAGACCCGAAAAACCCCTTATACCAGGAGATCACTTTGGTACTGTACCTGGGCGACAAGGCGGAGGACGAGGTTTTTGTCAAAGGCCTTACCACCCGCGTTGCCCATGTGAATGCCAAGCTGCCGGTTTTAAAGCAGGTAGCCAGGGTGCTGGTCTCCCGGGAAAAGCTGCCGCTGGTCAACTCCATCAAGGTCAAGCGCGTGGAACTCCGCAGGCTCATACTGGAAAACAGAGAAAAGTTCCAGGAGCTGGACATCCGCTCCGCATCCTCCCTGGCCAGCTCCGCCGCCTGGAAAACCGGCACAAAGGTGGAGCTTGTGGACCTGGAGATGCGCCGCATCCAGGATGCCGTCAGGAAGATTTACGCCGAAGTTCTGGAGATGTCTGAAAAGCACATCAAGGACGATGCCCATTTTATCGACGATCTTGGCGGGGACAGCCTGCAGGTGCTGAGCACCTCCATCAAGGTGGAGGAAGCTTTCGGCGTGATGATCCAGCCGGAGGAGTACGGCCGCTGCACTACGGTCAATGGGCTGAGCCGGCTTTTGTACGAAAAGCAGCATGGCTTCCAGGAAACGGTAGTATCCACCGAACCTGTAAAGCCCATATCGGATTTTTGCGACACACCTGAATTCAAGGCGTTTTACGAAAGGCAAAAGGCGCTTCTTTCCCATGGGGCCGCCAATCCCTACTTCGTCTGCCATGAGTCCGCCCTGCGGGATGTTTCTTTGATGGATGGGAAGCAGGTGCTGAATTTCGGCTCCTACAATTATGTGGGCATGTCCGGACGGCCGGAAGTCATGGCCGCCGCCAAGGCTGCCATCGACAAGTATGGCACCAGCGCCAGCGGCAGCCGCCTCCTGGCGGGAGAAAAGAGCCTGTATCAGGAGCTGGAGCGGGAAATTGCCGACTGGAAGCACGCGGAGGACGCGCTTGTTCTGGTGGGCGGTCATTCCACCAACGTCACCATCGTAGGCAACTTCTGCGGCCCCAAGGATCTGATCGTATACGACTCCCTGGCCCACAACAGCATTGACCAGGGCTGCCGGTTGAGCCGCGCGCTGTGCAAGCCTTTCCCGCACAATGACGCCGCAGCGCTGGATACCATCCTGCGCCTGCAGCGCAATAAGTTTGAAAAAGTACTCATCATCATTGAAGGCGCCTATTCCATGGACGGCGATATCGCGGATGTTCCCGCGTTCGTGGCACTTAAAAAGAAGTATGGCTGCTTCCTGATGGTGGACGAGGCCCACAGCGCCTGTGTCATCGGCAAGACCGGCGGCGGCGTGGATGAATACTTCGGCCTGAATGGCGACGATATCGACATCAAAATGGGCACACTGTCGAAGGGCCTGGGCACTTGCGGCGGATACCTGGCAGGTTCCAAGGCATTGATCAATTACCTGCGCTACAACTTGCCCGGCTTTGTGTTCTCCGTGGGGATCTCGCCCCCTTTGGCCGCGGCCACGCTGGCTTCCATCCGGCTTTTGCGCAATGAGCCGAGCATCATGGCCCGCATGCGCGAAAACATTGCCGCCTTCATGCAGGAAGCCAGGGAACGGAACCTGAACACCTGCCTGGCCGCCGAAACGGCCGTCATACCCATCCTGGTGGGCCGCGACGAGGATGCGTTCCTATTGAGCAACAAGCTGAGGGAGCACGGCGTGTTTGTGCCGCCGGCCGTTTTCCCGGCCGTGCCCAAAAACAAGGCCAGGCTGCGCTTTTGCGTGATCAGCGAGCATCGCAGGGATCAAATTGTGCAGGCGCTGGATCTGCTTGTCAGCCTCGCGGCGGAAGAAAATATCGCACTGCCGCCCGCAAAACAGGAGGATAAGCAAAAAGACGAACAGGCTGTTGCCACTTTTGCGTAAAAACATTGTTTTTTCCGCCTGTTCACGTTATAATGACTCCGTATCCCCGTTTATTTATCTGCTTATGGAGGATTGCTGATGTATAAACTGCTGCTGGCAACCGACCAGCACGACATCCAGAATATGTTTTCCCAAATCACCGATTGGGAAAGCAGGGGCTTTCGCGTGCCGCGTACAGCGGTAAGTGCCCAGGAAGCCATCGCGTGCCTGGAAAAGCACCATGTGGATGCCGTCGCTTATCGCTTGAATGCACAGGATGAAAACGAGCTTTATCAAAAGCTGAAGCAAAGCTATCCCGACCTGCCCATTTTCCGGCTGGACCGGAACGTCTCCGAGCAGATGACCGTTTTGAACGAGCTGCGCGTGCTTTTAAACAGGACCCATGCCGACTTTGCCAATGAGGATTATGGCATTGCCGATATGATGAAGCTTTGCCGCAATGATTTTATGCGTGCCCTGCTGTCCGGCAGTGTTTCGGACAGCAGGGACATACAATCCAAAATCCGCTTGCTGCGCTATGGCATTGACTTGGACAAGCCTTGCGTGCTGCTGGATATGGATTTGCCGCAGGGAGATGAGTACCTTGCGGGCCGGTGGCATTACGGCAGCGAGCGCCTGGAAGTTGCGCTGAGGAACTTTTTCGGCGCTGCCTCGGACGGCCTTTCCTATCATGTGGCCGTCGTTTCACCGCAATTGCTGCGGCTGCTTGCCTGCCCGCTGGAAGGCCAGCACGAGACGGAGGGGGAGGACTCCCTCACCGGCATGGTGGAAAACCATGTGCAGGATGCCATAGAACAAATCGGCGAATATCTCGCACTGGAAGTCCGTATAAAAAGCACACGGGTGTTAAAAAACGTCACTGTCTTGGCGGTACAGCCATAACATAGTACAAAAGCTTTTAAACCATGGGGGTGGAGCGTATGGGTTTTTTCAAGAACATCATCAAGGGCCAGCTCATCGACGTCATCGAGTGGATCGACAATTCCAGAGACGTGATGGTGCACCGCTATGACATGAACGGCAAAGAAATTATGATGGGGGCCCAGCTTACCGTGCGGGAAAGCCAGGTTGCCGTGTTCATGAACGAAGGTCAAATCGCCGACGTGTACACCCCTGGCCGGCATGAGCTGACCACATCCAACATGCCCATCATGACTGCCCTGAAAAGCTGGAAATTCGGCTTCAATTCACCCTTCAAGGCCGATGTGTACTTTGTGAACACTCGCCAGTTCCTGGATTTGAAGTGGGGAACAGCCAACCCCGTGATGATGCGGGACGCGGAATTTGGCGTCATCCGCCTGCGCGCTTTCGGCATCTATGCCTTCCGTGTGAAGGACCCTGTCGTGTTCCTCAAAGAAGTATTCGGAACAAACAGCTTGTTTACGGTAAGCGACGTAGAGGGACAGTTGAAACGCGGCATGGTGTCCTCGCTGAGCGACGCTATCGCCGAAAGCAAGATTCCCGCGCTGGATCTGGCCGCCAACTATGAGGAGCTTGGCAATCTTGCGCTGAGCGTGCTGCAGCCCAAGGCACAGGCCATGGGCCTGGAGCTTACATCCTTCGTCATCGAAAACATCAGCCTGCCCGAAGAAGTGGAAAAGACAATGGACAGGCGTACCTCCATGGGCGTGCTGGGCGACATGGGCCGGTATACGCAGTACCAAGCGGCGGAAGCCATGCGCGAAGCGGCCAACAACCCCGGCGGCGGTTCCATGGCCGGCATGGGCGTTGGCATGGGCGCAGGTGCCATGATGGGACAAATGTTTACCCAAAGCATGCAGCAAGCCGCACAGCCCGCCGCACAGCAGCCAATTTCGCAATCGAAGGTTTCCTGTGTAAAATGCGGCGCGGCGATTACGCCCAACGTAAAGTTCTGCCCGGAATGCGGGGCCAGCCAAGCCATACCCAAGTGCGCTGGCTGCGGGGCGATGCTGCCGCCCGGAACGAAATTCTGCCCGGAATGCGGGGCAAAGCAATAACCATAAAAAAAGATCAAATGCGGAGCATTTGATCTTTTTTTATGGGCTGAATGTATTTTTTTCTACGCGGCGCAGATGGCTTCGCATGGCCGCGACCGCCGCCTTTAAGTCCCTGTCGCGGATGGCTTCCGCGATGCGCACATGCTCCTGGATCAAGGTTTGCAGCGTTTTTGTATTACTGGTAAGGGAGATGGCCTTTTCGCGAATGGTGTCATAATAGAGGTCTATAAAAGCGCAGAACAGAGGGTTTCCCGATATTTCTGCCAGGCGGTAATGAAAGTAATAGTCCGGCCTGTGCTCCGTTGAGGATAAGGGGGCATCCAAAAGACTGAACAGGCTGTTGATTTCTTTTTGGGAGGCTATGCGGATTACGTTGCGAACGGCACGGCATTCTACCGCTTCCCGGAATTCGATCAGGCTTTTATGATCGCAGGATTGCATCAGGGATGCAAACGAATTTCCTGTTTCGTTCCCGCTGACGCTGCGTACAACAGTGCCCGATCGCGGAGCACGGCTTATGTAGCCTTGCATTTGAAGGATCGTCAGCGCCTCGCGCAGAATGCCGCGGCTTACGCCCATTTGCTCTGCCAGCTCCGCCTCGCTGGGCAGCCGTGTACCTATTGGAAGCTCTCCAGCCCGGATGCGCTGCACAAGCTGTTGAACGGCCTTATCAGAAAGGCGGTCGTTTCGGATTCGGCGAAATCCTTCCACAAAGGCACCTCCCGCAAATCATCCAATAGTAAAACAATTTATTGTCCACATCTTATCATGGAATTGCCTGTGCTTCAAGATTTTTCTTGTAAAAACACCGTTACGGCAATAGAATGTACGGAAGCAGAGAATGTGGAAAATATTAGTTGAAATCAAATAATTGCTAAATCACATGACGAGCAGTTGTTATACCGTATATGAATAGCGGAGGGAGGCCCATATACCGGGGCCTCCCTCCGCTGTTCATATATCCTGCCTATTTTCGGTTGATTACAGTGCAGTGTATGCCGGCCAGCACATCCAGCGCTTTTTCGTGCATGGCGTCGTCAAAGCTGGCGGTGCAGGCCGCGTCAATGATGATTTCCGCGTCCGGCCTGGCTGTTTTGGCGATAACGGCATTGGCCAGTACGCACATGTTGGTGACGAGGCCGCAAAGCTCAATGGAATCGTATTCATGCAACTTCAAGTAATCCAGAAGGCCGGCCGAGCCAAAGGTGGGTTTTTCAAATACGGTATCCTTGGGCGACCTCAAAAGCGCCACCTTTCCAAAAAGACTCCATCCCTCAGTGCTGCGGGAGCAATGGGGGACGGGCAGCTTTTTTCCCTCCATGGTATCCATATAATCCCCGCCGTGGGTATCCAGCGTAAACACGATGTCGTCTCCGCTGTTGCGGTACGTGGCGATCTTCCAGCAGATAGGTTCTTCCAATGCTTCTGCCTTGGGAAAGCCCAAGGCTCCCGTGACAAAATCGATTTGATAATCCACTACGATCAGCAGTTTTTTCATAGTATATTCCTTTCCGAAGAATAAGACTGTTCGTCCACCAGCATGCGGGCTGCATCCTGCATCAGCCGTTCAAAGGCGGGCACATCCACCTCATTGGCGCACAGGCAAAGTATGAACGGTTCTTTTGCAAATACGATGCCCACATCATGGGTGATACCGTCGTCCTCGCCTGTTTTGTGCGCTACGCGTATGCCCTGGCTGTGCAGATAAAACGGTATCTTTCCGTTAAGTTGCTGGCAGGTGAGTATATGCAGCATGCTTTTGCTGGCTTCCGGCGATATGGCCTCCTCCCGGTATATCCTTTCCAGGAGAATACCCATATCTTCGGCGGTAATGTAATTTTGTATGCCGCAGCGGGAGAGCTCCGGTTCAAAAAGGCGCCGGTTCAGCCTGCTGTTTTGCGCACCCAAGGAGCATAGCGTCGCGTTGATACTGTCCGGGCCAAGAAAATCAATCAGCAGGTTGGTGGCTGTATTGTCGCTTACGATGATCATCAGCGTAATAAGGTCCAGGAGTGTCACTTCGATACCGTTGCGAAGATAGCTCAGTACGCCGCAGGAGGGCAGCTTCTGCGGTGCCTCAATATAGAATCTGGCATCCGCCGTAGTTTCCCCGTCCCTTATTTGCCGGAAGGCTTCAGCCATGACGGGCAGCTTGATGACACTTGCAGCGATGAGCGGCAGATCAGGTTGGTAGGAAAAAGTTATGCCGGTGATCAGATTTTTGTAGTAAAGGCTTGCTTTTCCGGGCACCCGGGCCAGCATGTCCAATAACAATTCCCGCACCTCGGGCAAAGAGCGCACCCCGCTTTCGAGACAGCTTTTCACTTCATTATATATCTCCCTTTAGTAAAATTGCAAGGCGCGCTTACCGCCGATTCGTTGGTTTTTTCCGTTGCGCCGGCTTGGATTCCGTGTTATGCTATGCACTGTCGTGCATAAATTCCCATACACGAGGAAGGAAGCCGTATCAAATGAGACCTGCTGTTTTCGCCTGCCTGAAACAGTATTCCTGGACAAAATTCTCTAAGGACCTGGTCGCTGGCATTATCGTTGGCGTAATCGCGTTGCCTCTGTCCATCGCTATGGGGATCGCATCCGGCGTATCACCGGAAAAGGGATTGGTGACCGCCATTGTGGGCGGATTTCTGATTGCCCTGCTAGGCGGCTGCAACGTTCAAATTGGCGGGCCTACAGGCACCTTTGTGGTGATCGTTGCTGGGGCGGTCGCCAGATATGGGATCGACGGATTATTGCTGGCTACACTGATGGCCGGCGTGTTTCTGATATTGGCTGGTTTTCTGCGCTTTGGAAAGTTCCTGCAGTTCATTCCATACCCTGTGGTGGCCGGTTTCACCAGCGGCATTGCGGTGGTTATCCTTTCCACCCAGATAGGGGACTTTCTGGGCCTGAAGACCGGCGCCGTGCCCGCAGAGTTTTTGGGCAGGATGGCGGCATATGGCCGTGCTTTGGGGACCATGTCCTGGCAGACGGCGCTGCTGGGCGCTTTTGTATTGGCCATCATTATCCTGTGGCCACGGTTGAATAAGCGCATTCCGCCGACGCTGGTGGCGATTCTGGCTGCCACGCTGCTGGCCTTCCTGCTGCCCGGCGCAGCGACCATCGGCACACGGTTTGCTGATATCCCCACTACCTTTCCGGCCCCCAAGCTTCCAGCCTGGTCGGTTACAAAAGTAATCGCACTCTTGCCTACATCCCTTACCATTGCGTTTTTGGTGAGCATCGAATCATTGTTTTCCGCGGTAGTGGCGGACAGCATGACCAACACACGTCATAATCCCAACATGGAGCTGGTAGCCCAGGGTGTAGCCAATATCGGTTCCGCTCTTTTTGGCGGCATCCCCGTGACCGGCGCGCTGGCCCGCACTGCGGCAAACATCAAAAATGGGGGCAAGTCTCCGGTGTCAGGAATCGTCCATGCTGCCGCGCTGCTGGCCATTTTGCTGGTAGGTATGCCCTATGTAAAGTTTGTACCCATGGCAGCGTTGGCCGCGGTACTGATGATGGTGGCCTACAACATGGGGGAATGGGCCTACTTTAAGCAGATGAGGCATCTTCCCAAGAGTGACTGCGCGGTTTTCCTCACCGCTTTTCTGCTGACGATTGTGCTGGACCTGGTGATGGCCATCGGGGCTGCGCTGGTATTGGCCGCCGTACTCGTTCTGGTGCGCCTGAAGAACATGGTGGGCATGCATATGGAGCCCGTGGCCGACGGAGTATGGCGTATGAAGGTAGACGGCCCCATCTTTTTTGTGGCGGCCCAGAAGTTGAGGGATCTGCCATCTAAGGAACGGGAAAAAGTGAACACGCTGCTGCTGGATTTGGAAGGGGTTCCTTTTATGGATGCTTCCGCGCTGAAGGCCCTATCGTCCCTCAAAGAAGGCGCCAGCCGGCAGGGCATCGATTTGAGGCTGGAAAACCTGCAGCATCAGCCCAGGACCCTGCTCATGCGCAATGGGTTTGAGCTTGCATAAATCATGGCGTCTGCACAAAAGCAGACGCTTTTTTTGCCGGGAAAGGGGTTCCTTATGTGTTTTTTACGTTCACAAACTTGAAAACATTGCCTGTTTCCTGTACACTACGGAATAGATTTTAGGAAATTTTAATGGGGAAGGGAAAGCCTTGAAACTGATCTTTCAATACCTGCGTCCTTATGTATCCAGGATGTCGGTAGGCTTCTTCATCAAGTTTATTGGAACCATTATGGACTTGTGCCTGCCCCGGATACTGGCGTATGTGATCGACCATGTGATGCCTATCGGCGATGTAGGTCAGGTGATCTGGTGGGGCGTCGTCATGCTGGTCTGCTCCATCCTGGCGGTCATCACCAATATATGGGCCAACCGCATGGCCGCAGTCGTGGCCAGGGATACCACCCGCAGGATCAGGTATGACCTGTTCCGCAAGATCGCGTACCTAAGCAACCGGCAGGTGGACCAATTTACCATTCCATCCCTGATTTCTCGCATGACATCCGACACTTACAACATACATCAAATGGTTGGCATGATGCAGCGCATCGGCGTCCGGGCACCCATTCTTTTGATTGGCGGCGTTCTGGTAACGCTGACGCTGGACCCGATGCTGACGCTGGTGCTTGTTTCCACGCTGCCTTTTATGGTTCTGGTCACCGTCATCATCACAAAAAAAGGTGTGCCACTTTTTCTTAAGTCCCAGGAAGCGGCGGACAGCATGGTACGTGTGGTCCGGGAAAACGCTGCCGGCGTGCGTGTCATCAAGGCGCTTTCCAAGACAGAGGATGAAAAGCAGCACTTTGACACAGTCAGCAACAAGGTGGTGCAGGCGGACAGGAAAGCCAATGTCACCATGGCCGGCATCAGCCCAGCCATGAACCTTTTGCTCAACGTAGGCCTGGCGTTGGTGGTGCTGGTCGGCGCTCTGCGCGTCAACCAAGGAACGGGCAAGGTGGGCGAGATCGTTGCCTTCCTGTCCTACTTTACCATTATTCTCAATGCCGTGATGATGCTTCCCAGAATCTTTACCATCTATACAAAATCCGCCGCGTCTGCCAACCGCATATCCGAGGTCATAGATGCGCCGGCGGAGATGGCCGTGCTTGCGGAATCGCCGGTTCCGGACGAAGATGAGCATGTGGTGTTTGACCATGTTTCCTTCTCCTACAACAAAAAAGAGGACAACCTCACTGATATCCACTTTGCCTTGAAACGCGGGGAGACCCTGGGCATCATCGGGCCCACCGGCGCGGGGAAATCCACCATCGCCCAGCTGCTTCTGCGGTTTTACGATGTGGATCAAGGCGCCATCCGAATTGCCGGCCGGGATATCCGGGAGTTGGATATGGGTGTATTGCGCGAGAAGTTCGGCGTCGTTTTCCAGAACGATATATTGTTTGAAGATTCTATTGAGGAAAACATCCGCCTGGGACGTAATATCGAAAAAAGCGGCCTGGAATCAGCCGCGAAGTTCGCCCAGGCGGCGGAGTTCATCGCCGACAAGGAAGGGTACGGTTCAGGGCTGAACATCAAAGGCGCGAACCTTTCCGGCGGGCAGAAGCAGCGGATACTGATCGCCAGGGCCCTGGCTGGGAACCCGGAAATCTTGATCCTGGACGATTCCTCCAGCGCGCTGGACTATAAGACGGATGCGTCTCTGCGCAACGATATCCGCACGCACTTTACTCATACTACAACCATTTTGATCGCCCAGCGCGTATCCTCTGTCATGCGCTGCGACCATATCCTTGTGCTGGACGACGGCAAAATGGCAGGGTACGGCACCCATGCGGAGCTGATGGAAAGCTGCGAACTGTACAGGGAGATCGAGCGCATCCAGATGGGAGGTGCCGATCGTGGGTAAGAAGAGAACTTACCGCCGGCTGGGCCAGTATTTGATGAAGTACAAATGGCTGCTTGCCCTGGCCATCGTCCTTTCCGTATCCGGCAACCTGCTTGCGCTCATGGGCCCCAGGCTGTCAGGCTTTGCCATCGATTTGATTGATCCGGGCAAGGGCAAGGTAGATATAGACGGCGTTCTTTCCCTGGTGATACAGATGATCGTTTGTTATGTGATATCCGCCGCATTGAGCTATGCGCTGTCGGTGCTGATGATCACCATCGGCCGCAAGGTCATCTACCAAATGCGCAAGGATGTGTTCAACCGCCTGGCAGATATGCCGGTTGGTTATTTTGACACGCATCAATCCGGCGATATCATCAGCCGTATTTCCTATGACATCGAAACGATCAATACGTCCTTATCCAACGACCTGGTGCAGATATTCACCAGCATCATTACGGTGCTCATCTCCCTGATTATGATGCTGCTGCTCTCGCCCGTATTGGTGCTGGTTTTTGTGGTGACCATTCCGCTTTCTATTCTGCTGACCCGTTTTATCGTGAGCCACACCAGGCCGCTGTTTCGGGCCAGGTCAAAAAAGCTGGGTGAGTTGAACGGATTGGTGGAGGAGACCATCACCGGGCAAAAGACGCTGAAGGCTTACCATCAGGAGGAGAACGCCATCAAGCGCATCGGCGTAAAGAATGACGATACCGTTGAGGCTTACTACAAGGCCGATTATTACGGAAGTACCGCCGGTCCGTCGGTCAACTTCATCAATAACCTGTCTCTGGCGCTGATCAGCGTATTCGGCGCAATTTTGTACATCAAGGGTATCATGAAGCTTGGCGATATTTCATCCTTTGTACTGTATTCCCGCAAGTTTTCCGGTCCCATCAATGAAATGGCCAACATCGTAGGTGAGTTTCAGTCGGCCTTTTCGGCGGCGGAGCGCGTGTTCCGCCTGCTGGACGAACCGCTGGAATTGGCGGATAAAAAGGATGCGGTGGAACTGAACCAGGTAAAAGGCGACGTAAGGGCGGAGGACGTGTCCTTTGGCTATGAGGAGGGCAAGCCCATTCTCAAGCACTGCAGCTTTACGGCAAAGCCAGGCAGCCTGATTGCCATCGTCGGCCCCACCGGAGCGGGTAAAACAACATTGATCAACCTTTTGATGCGCTTTTATGATGCAGGGGATGGCAGTATCACGGTGGACGGGTGCAGGGTGGAGGATGCCACAAGAGCCAGCCTTCGCAGAAGCTATGCCATGGTGTTGCAGGATACATGGCTTTTCCATGGCACCATCTTTGAAAACATCGCTTACGCCAAAAAGGATGCTACGCGGGAAGAGGTGGAAGCCGCGGCCAAGGCTGCGCGCATTCATTCGTATATTCAGCGGCTTCCACAGGGATACGACACAATGATCACCGACGACGGGGCGAACATTTCCAAGGGTCAAAAGCAATTGCTTACCATTGCCCGGGCCATGCTGATGGAAGCCCCCATGCTGATATTGGACGAAGCCACCTCCAATGTGGATACCCGCACGGAGATCAGGATCCAGCAGGCCATGCGTGCGCTGATGAAGGACAAGACCTGCTTTGTCATCGCTCACCGGCTCTCCACCATACAGCATGCCGATCTGATCCTGGTGGTGAAGGACGGCAACATCGTGGAAACGGGCACTCACGAAACGCTCATGGGCATGCAGGGTTTTTACCGAAAGCTGTACGACGCGCAATTCGCATAATAGGGATGGGGGATGTAGGCCATGCTGCAAAAGACAGGCACCCAGATGGAAATCGCATACGAAGTCAGGACATTGCGCTTTTTGAATCAGCGCAACAAGGGCTGGTCATACCCGTATGAATATGTCACGTCCCCCAACGAAACGCTCTCCAGCGCCGGATGCGGGCTGTTCTCCCTTTGCCATGCTGTGGAATGGATGCACGGCATACGCCTGGACCCGGAAAGGTTGTCTGACTTTGCCAGGCAAAAGGGGGGCAGGGGAGATGATGGCACCGACCGGCCTGCGCTTTTGCATGCGCTGATGGTACATGGCGAAGCCGCCAGCATGGGCTTTCGTTATGAAGAGGATGGACTGCGCAACGATCTGGATGCATTATGGGAGCATATCTCTAAAAAGAAGGGCGTTTCCCTTTGCAACCTTCGCGTGGGGCATATTGTGGCATTGGTGGACAGCCGCGTCGTGAACGGGGAAAAGCAACTCCTGGCCATCGACAGCTATTCGGAAAGCGCCCAGGAAAAGGTACGTGACCATGTGCGTGAGATTATTCCGCAGAGCGAGGTCGTCGCCGATGTGGTCAACAAGGATGGGCTTGTTACCGGCCAGGGTATCCATTACGCTATGTTCTGGGTTCCTGCCAGCCTGCCCAAGGATTTCAACCTGCTGCATAAAACCGAGATAGAAAAATAGCGATGCATGACTTATTGCCGCATAAAGAAACCTCTTGAAACTTAACTATTTCAAGAGGTTTCTTATTAACAAATTTGAATGTTAACCGGTCAGGATACAAATTCGGAGAAAGCTGCCTTTTCCTTGTTTTCCGGGATGTGCACATGGAAGGATGTCCCGGCGCCCACCTTGGAGCGGACCGTAATGCGTCCGCCATGGGCGATGACGATGATCCTGGCGATGGAAAGGCCAAGCCCGTGGCCGCTGGTGCGTCCCTTGCGCGCGCTGTCGGCGCGGTAGAATCGGTCGAAGATTTTGGGCAGGTCCTCCGCCGCGATGCCGGGGCCTGTATCCTTGACGGAGAGCATGCAGCCCTCCATTGTCTTTTTGACTCCCAGGGTGATGGTGCCGCCGGCCGGTGTGTATTTCACCGCGTTGTCGCACAGCACACGCATGACTTGCTTGAGCATGTTCTTGTCCGCTGTGATTTCGCAGTGCTCCATAGGTGTGAGCAGGAAGTTGTGGTTGGGGGAAAGCATCTTGGCTTCCCTGTGGAGCGCGGCCACAACCTCGGCCGGGTCAAAGGATTCCATTTCCAGCAGCAGCGTTTTCTTGTCGTGGCGGGCCAGGAAGAGCAGGCTTTCCACCAATTCCTTCATGCTGGCCGTTTCTTGGGCGATGGCGGATATGCCTTCCTCCAAGACGGCCTTGTCCTCCTTGCCCCAGCGGTCCAGCATGTTGATGTACCCTTGCAGTACGGAGATGGGGGTACGCAGTTCATGGGAGGCATCGCTGACAAACTGCTTCTGACTGTTGTAGCTTAACTCAATCCTGTCCAGCATGCTGTTGATGACCACCGCCAGGTCTTTGAGCTCGTTCTTTGTACCGGCGATGTTGATGCGGTTGGAGAGGTTGTTGGCGCTAAGCGTGGCGGCCAGGTCGGCGATTTCCCGAAGAGGCTTCAAAACAGTTCTGTTCAGCCTGTTGCGCTTGCGCAAAAACCGCCAAACGCGCCACAGATCGCAGAATAACAGCCCGCACGTTAAGTACAGCCATATTTCCAGCCGCTCCCTAAGGTCCAGCGACATCACCAGCGTGCCATCATCCACCGGCCTTACCAGATGCAGGACGGGTGGCCAGCGGAACAGATCGGAGGAAAACGCTTTTTTCAGGATGTAGCCGGCACGGCTGAATCCCTCGGAGGGAAGGGTCTCCCTGGTAATCTGCGCGGTGGCGGTGCGGTCCATCACCTGTAGCGCCGTGAAGCTGCCGTTGTTTTCAGGTGTGAGGGTGGAGAGCCTTTCCATATTGCGCAGTACGCCGGGCGCTTGGGCGGCGATGAACACCACCGTCATCAATAGGATGAACGGAAGGGTGGTGCGCAGCAACTGCAGCGCGTAATGGATGGAGATGCGCAGCGTCAGGGAAAAGCGCAGGTTGCTCATCAGCGCGGACAGGCGGCCGTGAATGCTGCTGCTGACGCGGTTGATGCCCCTTTCCCCTGTGTGCGGACGCGGGCGCCTTTTTTGCTTTTTCTTATTTGTCTTCATACTGGAACATATACCCCACTGCGCGAATGGTCTGTATGCATTTCACATGGAACCGGTCGTCGATCTTCTGGCGCAGGTAACGGATATATACGTCTACGATGTTTGTTTCCCCGGCATACTCATAGCCCCATACGTCATTGAGCAGCACATCGCGGCTCATGGCCGTGCCCGAGTGCTCCATCAGGCAGCGCAGAAGATCGAACTCCTTTTTTGTCAGCGAAAGTGGCTCCCCGTCAAAGGAAGCGCTATAGCTGGCGGGATCCACCTTCAATTTCCCGACGTTCAAGGAGGAGGGCGCGCTGCTGTGGCCGGCCCGGTGCTTTTTCAGGCCTACGCGGATGCGGGCCAGCAATTCCTCGATGGCAAAAGGCTTAGTCATATAATCATCGGCGCCCATGTCCAGGCCCATGACCTTGTCGCTGACGTCATCCTTGGCGGTGAGCATGATGATGGGCAGATCGCTGCTGTGGCGGAGCCTGCGGCATACCTCGATGCCGGAGAGCTCCGGGAGCATCAAATCCAGGATCAAAAGATCCGGCTGCCAGCTTTCGCAGGTTTCCAGCCCCGTACGCCCGTCAAAGGCGGTGCGTACCTCATAGCCTTCATGCTTGAGCTCCAATTCAAGGAAGCGTGCGATTTTCTGTTCATCTTCAATGATCATAATTTTCGGCATGGGCGGCCATCCTTTCCGGGGGAAAAAATCATAAACATATTATATCATAAAACCTTCCAGGAGCCTACGGCAGAAAAACGGAAGCCGCCGCAGAGGATAGCTGCGGGCGGCTGAGGCATATGTGATGCCTTATTCGATGGTGGCCTCGCTGTAGCCATCCGTGTCTTCCTTGACCTCTACCTTGCCGTCATCCTGATACTGCACGGATACAGGCGTGGTCTGGGCCGGAGGAGCGGGGGGCGTCTGGGTAGCGGGAGCGGGACGGGCAGACTCGGACTGATAGAAGCTGCGGCCGTCGTCCTGCTTGGGAGCAGCCTGCTTTTCGCTGCCGCCAAAATCCTTTGTCAGGCTGTTCACGGTGCTCTTCACGTTCTGGGCGGCGTTCTTCACCATGGATTCCAGATTGTCGCTGGCGAAATCGGCGCTGTTGGTATCAAAGGTCACACGGTAGCCAAGCACCAGCAGAACGATCAAGCCCAGGAACAGAAGGTGGGGGCTGATGAGCAGCGCGATCAGGGAGAAGAGCAGGGACAGGTTCAGAATCGTAACACTGCCCTTTTTCACGATCAGGCGGAAGCGGTACAAACGGCCGAAGAAGTTGGAAGCCTTTTTGCTGCCGCTGCCGGCGCAGGCGGGGGCCTTCTTTTGCTCAGCCTGGGGCTTGATGCGGCCGTTGCGTTCCAGATCCACCAGCGCGCGGGCCAGATTGCCGTTGTGGTACTCCAGCAGGTTGACGGCTTCCTCATAGCTGATGCCGCTCTTGCGGCGCAGAATTTCGATGTCCTCGATGGTATAACGTTCCATTTTATGTTTCCTCCTCAAGAATGTCTGTGTTTTGTTTGGCGCTCAGCATCTTCTGCTGATGGTGTAATGATATCATGAACATTTTCTTGGTGCTTGAGAATGCGCTGACAATTTCATGAGAATATCATGAGAAAATCGGTGATTTGTTTTCAAAATAAGAGAAAAAATGGTATCATGGAAAAAACAGGAGAGGAGATGCGAGGCGATGGATCTGTTTTTGATCCGCCACGGCCAGTCGGAGGCCGACTTGCTGGATGTACATGAGGGCAGGGCTGATTTCCCTCTGACGGAGTTGGGCAGGCGCCAGGCGCAGGATATGGCCCATTGGATGGCCGGTGCGCATGCATTGGACAAGGTCTATTCCAGCACACTTTTGCGCGCTTCGCAGACCGCCTCCTATCTCGCGGATGCTTATGGCCTTGAGCCGCAATTTGAAAAAGACCTGATGGAGCGGGATAACGGTCTTTTGGCGGGTATCGATTACAAGGAAGCTGAGCGGCTGTACCCACAGGCGGCCGCCTTGCCCGTTCACAGGGCACTGTATAATATGGAACCGCTGCTTGACTTCCGCTGCCGGGCGGAAAGGGCTCTCTCCAGAATACTGGAAGAGACACAGGGCCTGAAAGCCATTGCCATCGTATCGCATGGCGGGCTGATCAACCGCCTCTGCCATTGCCTGCTGCGCCTGCCGCTTCAAAGCGATGCCGTGTTTTACACGGGCGATACGGGAATACATGGCTGGAGGCTTACGGAAGGCAGAAGATCTATTTTGTTTCTAAACAAGATGGAACATTTACAAAAATAATATTTCTATGTACATCGAAACATATTGACATCCTTATTTTCGATTGATATAATATCGGATGTAAGGAGTGATTTTGATGGATATGAAATTGGTTCTTGACCTGCACGACTGGTTCCTGAAGGGAAAAGTGGAGGAGTTGGAACATAAAATCGCCTTTCTGGAGGGCGACCTTAGGAAAGATGAAGCCAACCTGTACAAGGCGCGCCGGAATGTGTACGACATCTTCCGCAAGATGGCGGCCGTATCCCGCAAGCAGGGGGAGAACGCGGTGGAGGCTTACCGCAGGCATTTGACAGTGATCCCTCAAAACTGGGTGGAAGCCAGGGAAGAGGCCATAAATCATGGCGACGCCCACCGCCTGGCGGTGGAGGATATGAAGCTGTCTGCCCTGCATGAGATCGTGCAGCATTTGATGGCTACCATGGGTGAAGGAGGTCAGGGGCAATGATAGAAGCGGTAGAGCTTTTCAAATGCCTGGCAGATAAATCCAGGCTGCAAATACTGTCCGGCCTGATGGCGGAGCCCATGTACGTGGAGCTGATTGCGCAGCGGCTGGCCTTGTCGCCCTCCACTGTTTCCTTCCACATGAAAAAGCTGGAAGGCGCTGGACTGGTGACATCCCAAAAGGAACAGTATTACACGGTCTATACCTTAAAGGAAGGCGCCCTGAAACGGAGCATCGAAAGCTTCCTGGTCAGCGCCGCGAAGGAAAAAAGCGTGGAGGAGCAGCGCGAGGAAGCGTACCGCCGCAAGGTGCTGGACAGCTTTTTCGTGTACGGAAAGCTCAAAAGCCTGCCGGTGCAATACAAGAAAAAGCGTATTGTGCTGGAAGAGCTGGCAAAAATGTTCCTGCCGGGCAAAAAATACACGGAAAAGGAAGTCAATATCCAGATAGCCGATGTAAATGAAGACTTTTGCACACTGCGCAGGGAACTGATCTGCGAGCATCTTTTGGAGCGTGACCACGGCGTGTACTGGCGCGTTGAAGATGATAAAAGTATGGAACTAATCGACGATAAGGGAAACACTTGACATTTTTCTTTCTGCCGCTTGCCAAAAAGCTGTAAAGGAGAGATCAAAGCGCTGTTTTCCCTGGGATGAGGAAGGAAAGGTATGGAAAGGCATATGGTTTTGTTCAGCCTGGACCGGCTGAAGATAAAGTGGCCAAGGCTGTCCTTTTCAAGGAAGCCCGAGGACATCAATCAAATTTTGGCTCTTGCCGAAGCGGAAAAGAGAATGGACAAGGTGCGGCTGGCGCTGGATGAAAGAATACGCATCAACAGCCTGCGGTAATGGATAAAAGGAAGGGACGGGATAATCTCCTGCCCCTTCCTTTGTTTTTAGGCTTTTACATCGATTGTATGCCATTTGCCGTGGGAATGGATTTGCAGCTTAACCCGCTTCCAGTGGGCGGGCAGCCGGGGATTGGGTGTCAGGTTCCCATCAGCAGGGCTTAGTCCCAGGAAACCGTTCAGCAGCGTCATGTAAGCGCCGCCCGCTGCCGCGGGGTGGGTGCCGCCGATGTATACAAGGCCGGCCCATTCCTTGCCGCCTCCTTGCAGATCGGCCCGGGCCGATTTCATGAAGAGGGGATAAGCCGCCTCCGGACGGCCGATGAGGCATGCCGTCAAAGCGTACATGCAGGCACTGAGGGATGAACCGTGCTCGGTGCGGGGCTCATAGTAGTCATAGTTGGCGGCGATGGTGTCCAAAGAATACCTGTCTTTGAACAGGTACAGCATGGTCATGACATCCGCCTGTTTGATCACTTGCGTGTGGGAGGCCACGCCGTACGCACCTCCCCAGTATTCCTTGGGGTGCAAAAGGCGGGAACGGACCTCCGCAACCGTCGTGTCTTCCAAGGCGAAGTAGCCGTCGAACTGCTCAATCAGGCCCGTATCGGAATTGGGCTTCTGTTCCTTGAGTTTTTGTACGGCCTCCGCAAAGCCCGGAAGGTCCTTTTCAAAGGCCAGTTTTTCGCTCAGGGCCTGATAGGCCTGTGCGTCTGTCTCCTTTAGCCTTTGGGTGGAAAGGAGTGCATGATGGAAAACGAACCTGGCCATCTCATTGGTGTAGGCGTTGTTGTCCACCCGCTCATGGTACTCGTCCGGGCCGATGACGTCCTTCAGTTCCCACACATCACCGGCTACCCTCTTTGTAAGCAGGCTGAAGTAGAACCTTGCGCACTGGAGCATCACTTCCAAGGCACCTTTGGACAGCAAATCGTATTCTTTGGTCCAGGCCATATACTTTACCAGCCCGTACACAACGTCAGCGGAGATATGCATTTGTTTGTCCTTGAAGAAGGTGCGCATGGGGCGGCCGGTGAATACATCGGTCACATTATAATCCGAACAGGCGTCATAGCCGCCCTCCTGGCTTTCCCAGGCGTAAAACGCGCCTTCAAAGCCGTACTGCCGTGCTTTTTCCATAGCGCCGGGCAGCGTTTGGATGCGGTAATTCAGCGCGCTTCTGGCAGCTTCGGGGAGGCAGGACAGATAAAAGTCCAGCATGAACATTTCAGTATCCCAGAAAACGGCTCCCTTGTAGGTCTGGCCGGATAGGCCTCTGGCGGCCACGGATAGATCGTCCCTGTGCCTTGGCGCGATGCACATCAAATGGTACATGGAATAGTTCAACGCCGTTTCCGCTTCCTCGTCACCCTCTATGGCGACTTCGGCATGCTCCCACAGCGCTTCCCAGGCTGCGGTATGGGCGGACAGCGCCGCATCATAATCCGGGAGATAGGCTTCCTGCGCGGCTTTCTTGGGATCGGCAACATCCTTGGAGTGGCAGACTGCGGCTGTCATCATGAGGTTGAAGGCCTGACCGGCTTTTGCATGAGCCGAATAGGTAAGCTTGCTGTCTTTAAAATGTAAGTTGGTTGGGACATCCAGGCGGCATATGCCGCTGACCGCAACCGTTTCTCCCGTATCCGTCTCGGCGCAAACGGTCAGCCTGCCATCACTATATTCGTAAGTAATGTTGCTGTAATGGGGGCCGTGGATATCCCATACATCGCTGTCGATAGACCAGGCAATGGATAGGAGGCCATCCGCATCGGGGCACACAGTATATTTCATGGCCAGCAAATGCACGTCAGGAAGGCTGGCAAAGCGTTTGACGGTAACGGCAACCTTTTTGCCGTTTGCATCAAACGTTGTGTCCCTCTGTTGGATGCCATGGCGGTAATTGATCCCCTGGCTGTGGGAAAGGGGTGTCATTTCAAGGGCGCTCAAATGCACGCCGTCCAGGCTGCTTTGAACAAAAAATGGATTCGGGGCGTTGAGGGGTTCCCGCCAGCCTTCACCGTGACGGTGGTAGATACCCGCCAGGTTGACGGCCACAAGCTGCTCCTTCCCGAATTCCTCCAGCGTTCCGCGAACACCCATGTATCCGTTGCCGCATAGGAAGCGGTTGCCCAGCTCCGCAGCCAATGCCGCGTCAAAGCCTTTCTTGGTGATCTCCCAGCCCATATGGACACCTCCGTGGAGTTTAACGTAAAACTTACATACAGTATATCATGTATCCTGTTATAGGTAAACCATAAGCCGCTACTATATGAGAAAAAAGCATTCATTGAGGCAACAAGGCAACCCTTTGCTTGCAAAGAGAGAAAAGGCGTGTTAGAGTATTGTCTATAGAAACAGATGGGGGAATTGGATATGGCGGTAAAAATCTGGGCACATCGGGGAGCATCCGGCGATGCCCCCGAAAACACTTTGGCTGCTTTTCAAATGGCCATGGATGTAGGCGCCGACGGCATCGAGCTGGATGTGCATTTTACCAAGGACCGGCAGGTGGTGGTCACCCATGACGACGATACCCAAAGGGTGACGGGCTATAAGGGATGGATCAGCGATTTGACGCTTGCGCAGTTGAAGCGGCTGGATTTTTCCTATAACATGGCAGCCTTCAAAGGAGAGACAATTCCGACGCTGGAGGAGGTCCTTGCTCTCATTCAGCCGGGAAGACTGAATATCAACATTGAACTGAAAACGAACGACGAAAATCCCAACGGGTTGGAGGAAGCCTGCCAGGCGCTGGTGGAGAAATACAGCATGGAAGACCGAATATTGTACTCCTCCTTCAACCATTATTCCCTGGCCCGCATGCGCAGCGTTGCTCCTCACATGAAATGCGGCATTCTCTATTCCAACAAGCCATACAGGCCATGGGAGTACGCCGCGTCCTTCGGCTGTTCGGCTGTTCATCCGCAGTTCGGCAGCGTGAATACGCCGGGATATATCGAAGAGTGCCATCAGGCCGGCATCGCGTGCAACGTGTGGACGGTCAACAGCACGCAGGACATCAAGGTCATGATCGACCTTCAGGTGGACGGCATCATCACCAACTATCCTGCCCTGGCCTTGCGGCTTCGCAATGAAAGATAACGTGTCCTATGCGGGAGCGATGTACAGGATCGCTCCCGCATATACTATCCATGCCTTTTTGCGCCATCCCAGGATAGACAACCCTGGGAAAATTTTTCATTTTTTCGTAAACCCTCTTGACTTTTCCCGGGAAATAGTGTATAATATATACTAATCCACTAGGAAAACTAAGATAATGAAAGAGGGATATATCATGGCAAAAATTTACCGGCACATCACCGATTTGATCGGGAACACGCCGCTATTGGCTCTTGCCAATTTGAAAGAGAAGGAGGGCCTGAAGGCCGATATCCTTGCGAAACTGGAGTATTTCAATCCCGCCGGCAGCGTTAAGGACCGTATCGCCAAGGCGATGATAGACGATGCGGAGGAGAAGGGCTTATTGAAGCCCGGCTCCGTCATCATAGAGCCCACCAGCGGCAATACGGGCATTGGCCTGGCGTCCGTGGCGGCCAGCAGGGGGTATAAGGTCATTCTCACCATGCCGGAAACCATGAGCGTGGAGCGCCGGAATCTTTTAAAGGCCTATGGCGCAGAACTGGTACTGACGGAAGGCGCCAAGGGAATGAAGGGCGCTATCGCCAAGGCGGAGGAGCTGGTGAAGGAAACACCTAACGCTTTTATGCCCAGCCAGTTTGAGAATCCCGCCAACCCGGCCATCCACTTTAAGACCACGGGGCCTGAGATTTGGGCGGACACCGACGGCAAGGTGGATATTCTTGTTTCCGGCGTAGGAACAGGCGGCACGGTTTCCGGGGCGGGGAATTTCCTGAAATCTCAAAATCCGGCCATTAGGGTGGTGGCTGTCGAGCCGGCCGATTCGCCTGTGCTGTCCCAAGGCAAGTCCGGCCCCCACAAGATACAGGGCATCGGCGCCGGCTTTGTGCCCAACACGCTGGATACCACCGTGTATGATGAAATTATTCCCGTGGCCAATGAGGATGCCTTTGTAACCGGGCGCTCCATCGCCTTTGCCGAAGGCGTACTGGTGGGCATTTCCTCCGGCGCTGCGCTTTGGGCGGCCATACAGCTGGCCAAACGCCCGGAAAATGAGGGAAAGACCATCGTTGTCATACTGCCTGATACCGGTGAAAGGTATCTGTCGACGGCGCTTTTTGCCTTCTAACTCTTCAGACTAATCATGAACCTTTGAAGCCCGTCTTCAAAGGTTTTTTGATGTGCGGTGAAAAAGGTTGATGTTTCCAATGTGGGAATGGTATAATACCCAGGATTTAGCTATGCTGGGATACGAAAGAAGAGCTTATCCCAAGGGATGGGAGGAAAAAATGCAAACGCCAGTTTCACCGGGATTGAGGCCACAAATTCCCACACGGGCAGTAAAATGGATTCCACATGCGTGCCTTGTCCTGTTTTTTGTTTTCATTCACCTGATACTCAAATCAAACTACGGGGATGACTTGTATTTTTCCCAGGCGCTGGACCAAACCGGATTGCTGTCTTTTTTGCAGGAAAGATATGTGACATGGTCTTCCCGGCTGCTGCTGGAGGCGGCGCTGGTGCTTGTATTAAGGCTGCCCCTTATTGTCTGGAGCGTGCTGGATATTGGGATGGTCCTTGTGTTGTTTTCCGGCCTGCGGGAACTGCTTGCGCCTGAAAAAAGTTTGAAGGACAGCATGATACTGGCGCTGCTTGTTTGCGTGTATCCCTTTTTCCATATGGGATCGGCGGGATGGGTAACCACCACGGTGAACTATCTCTGGCCGTTGTCCATGGCCGTTTATTTTATAGGCGGGATGGCCAGGTGGCTTCGCGGGGAAAGGATGTCCTGGTACCGCTGGATTTTGTACGGATCGGCAGCGGTATTTAGCTGCAACAACGAGCTGGTCGCCGTGATGGTGCTGGCTGCCGGTGCGGCAGGGGTTTTCTTCGCCGCTCGGACCCGTAAGACCATTGCTGTTCCGCTGTCTGGCGCTGTGATTTCCTTAAGCAGCCTTTTGTTTACGCTGACCGCGCCGGGCAACGGTGTGCGAATGGCATCCGAAACGGTCACCTGGATGCCCGGCTTTCCTGTCTTTACCCTGTTTGACAAGCTGAGAATCGGTGCCGTATCCACACTGGAACACTTTCTGTCCATCCCAAGCGCGGTACTGTTTCTGTTTTTGATGCTGACGATGGTCCATGTGTTTCGGGAAAGCAAATCGTTTAAAAAGCAGGCTGTCAGCGCGATGCCAGTGCTTATCCAGGCAGCCTATGGCGTGTATTTTGTAGCGGAGAAGTTGTTTTTCACCAGGGACATCAACTATTCCATACCGGAAATATGGCCCGTTGGCGTTTCAGGCATAGTTTTCCAGGGGATGCTGATGGCATCGTTCGCGGTGATGATTCTGTGCATCGCCTTTTCCCTGGCATGGATCGTGAAAGATAAGCAAACACTGATCCTGTACCTGCTGGCCCTGGGGGCGGGCCTTGCTACGCGGCTTTCGCTAAGCTTTTCGCCGACCGTGCTGGCCTCCAGTACAAGGACTTATATGCTCGTTTATGTTGTGCTGCTGGCATTGGTGTTTTTGCTTTGGAAAAGGGGTTTGCCCAAGAAAATGGAATATCTGTTCCTGGGCTCCGCCTTCCTGGGTGTTGCCTACAATGTGGTCACAGTCTACTTGATGCAGCGGAAGTACCTTTGACAGGATTACGTTTAAAACATGGAGGGAAAATTATGGAGTTCATACCGACGCCCCACATTACCGCCAAGGCTGGTGATTTTGCGCAAACGGTGCTGATGCCCGGTGACCCGCTCCGCTCCAAGTTCATCGCGGAGACGTACTTGCAGGATGCGGTATTGGTCAACAACGTCCGCGGCGTGCAGGGCTACACGGGTTTTTACAAGGGGAAGCGCGTTTCCGTCATGGCTTCCGGCATGGGCATGCCTTCCATCGGCATCTACTCGTATGAGCTTTTTAACTTTTACGGCGTGGAGAACATACTGCGCATCGGTTCCGCCGGCATGGTGGCTCAAACGCTGAAGGTGCAGGATATCGTGGCCGGCATGAGCTGCTATACCAATTCGAACTTTGGCGTACAGTTCGGATTCCAGGGCAATCTGGCCCCTGCCTGCTCGTATACGCTGCTGCAAAAAGCTGTGGAGGCCGGGAAGAAGATCGGCGTGGATGTGAAGGTGGGCTCCATCTATTCCTCCGATACCTTCTACGATGAATCTGAGCCCCTTGGCAAGCTGCAAAAACTGAACGTGTTGGCGGTGGAGATGGAAGCCGCGGCGCTGTACCTGAACGCGGCCAGGGCCGGGAAAAACGCACTTTGTCTGTGCACCATTTCGGACAATCCCTTTACGGGAGAGGGGATGACGGCACAGCAGAGGCAGACCGCGCTTACGCAGATGATGGAGATTGCGCTGGAGGTAGCGTAAAATATTGAAACCCGGGCGGCGCACCGCCCGGGTTTTGTTCTATCTGTAGCCAGATGGGAGGTCGCCCTGGACCTTCGGAGGCACCAACCCATCCTTGAATTCAAATAGAGGTTACGTGAACACCTGGAAAATACCGCACTTCAAGTACTGCGTTTCCGGCGCCGCGGGGAGGATGGGATGGTCGCGGCCCTGGGTGCGGTATTCGATCTGCCGCAATTGCACCCTGGCATCCCTGGAGGCATCCTTCACAATATCCAGGAAAGGGCCTGGCAAAATGTGCTGGGAACACGAGCAGGTGACAAGGTATCCGCCGTCCCGCAAAAGCTTCATGGCCCGCAGGTTGATTTCCTTGTAGCCCCTGGTGGCGCCTTCCACGGCGGAGCGGGTCTTGGTAAAGGCGGGCGGGTCCAATATAACCATATCGTATTGTTCCCGTTCATCATACTTGGCCCGCAAAAAATCAAAGGCGTTGGCTTCTGTGAACCGAACGGTGCCGGAAAGATTGTTGAGCGCGGCGTTTTCACCGGCCACATGGCAGGCGTGCTCCGAAATATCCACCCCTACCACTTCCTTGGCGCCGTAACGGCCGGCGTGCAGCGCAAAGCTGCCCGTGTGGGTGAAGCAATCCAGCACCTTGGCGTCTTTGGCAAACGGGGCGATGGCCGCCCTGTTTTCCTTTTGATCCAGGAAAAAGCCGGTCTTCTGCCCCTCGATCACATCCACCAGAAAGCGGACACCGTTTTCCGACATCTCCACGCGCTCCGGTACATGGCCGAAAAGCAATCCCTTTTTCTGCTCAAGTCCCTCCAGGGTGCGGACTGGCACGTCATTGCGCTCATAGATTCCGGAGGGCTGCACCAGCTCCTTCAGTGCGTTCACGACGTCGGCCTTGAACCTCTCCATCCCCAGGGAAAGGCACTGAAGCACCAAAATATCGCCGAAGCTGTCCACGATCAAGGCCGGCAGCCCATCGCTTTCAGCAAAGATTAAACGGCAGCTGTGCAGGTCCGCGAATTTTTTTCGGTAATCCACCGCCCGCTTTACGCGGTCAAAAATAAAAGCGGAGTTGATGGACTCCTCTTTCAGGCTCATCATCCGCAGCGCGATTTGCGACTGTGGGTTGTACATGGCCATGCCCAGTACCTTGCCTTTATTAGAAACCACCTTGACGACATCGCCGGGCTCATGCCGGCCTTCCACCCTGGCTATATCGCTGCGGAAAACCCAGGGATGGCCGCTGTATACACGGACCTCCCTGCCTGGATTTAAAATTGCGGACGCCATATTTTCCTCCTTGCTGGAATGTGCCCATTATATCAGGTATGCGTTTTGATGTACAGTCACCGGCCGGTTTGAGATAGACAGATGATTGACAATCAGCCTTGTATGTTGATATACTGCATAAAAGATAACCAAGGTATACCACGTATCCCTTTTACCTGGCATTTGGATGAGTAGGGGAGGCATTTGACTTGCGCGCTTTTTTACTGAGGTTCGTTTTGCTGATATTGCTGCTGGCTTTAGTTTTATTTACCGTTCCTTCCGGAGCCCTTATTGTGAACGCTTCAGCCATGGAACTCACCGGCGAAGGGATTGTACCCCTGCCGATTGATACCACACCGGGCTATGTGCCCAACAAGGATTGCTACCTGACAGACGGTCTGGGGTATGAGGACGCGTCCCTGAAGGTGCAAATTGAAACCATACGCGCCTATGAGACGACGATTCAAATCATACGGATCAATGTGGCCGACCCGTCCCAGATCCGCACGGCCATGGCGGTGAACTATGGCCGCACCACCACCATTGTGGGGCCGACCATTGCCCGCAGGAACAACGCAGTGCTGGCCATCAACGGCGATTTCTTCAGTTTTCATAATAGGGGATATCTCATCCGCCAGGGCAAGCTGTACCGCGACAGGCCGGACGGAGTTTTTGATGTGCTGATCATTGACGACAAGGGCGATTTTCACATCCTACCAAAGGCCACAAGTGAAACGCTGGCCGCTTACCAGGGCGTTATGGTCAATACCTTCAACTTTGGGCCGGGTCTTGTGATTGACGGCAAAAAGACAGAGGTATTTGAGGACAACGAATCCACCGTGCCGGAGAAAAGGACGCAAAGAATATGCATCGGCCAGACTGGCCCTCTTTCCTATATCTGCATTGCCACTGAGGGGCCGGAAAATAGGGACTCCCAAGGGCTGACCTTGCCGGAACTGGCCCAGGTCGCTTCTGATTACGGCCTGATCAATGCTTATAACCTGGATGGAGGCAGCTCGTCCACGGTCGTGCTGAACAACAAGAAAATCAATGCGCTGAGCACGAAAAAGACAAGGGCAATCGGCGATATGCTCTATTTCGCGACCGCGATCCCCGCAGAATAGGAGGCGCCATACATGGTGGAGCAGATGCCTGCCGGCGTGTTTCTTGGCATGAACATCTACAGCTACAGCATTTTCCTGTGCCTGTCAATTGTAGCCGGATTAACCGTTATGCTTTTTTGCCAAAAGAAGCGCCGTTTGCACAAGGATACTGCATTAAGGTACGGCCTGTGGGCAATACCGCTTGGCATCGTGTTTGCGCGCCTGTTTTACTGCTTTGCGCGGTGGGATTATGTGTTTAACGAACGCGGCTGGACCTTTCTGTTTTCCTTATGGGAGGGCGGTTTTGCGCTGTACGGCGCCTTGCTGGGCTGCCTGCTTGCCGCGCTGATTCTTGCCAAATTGTCTCGGGTAAAAGCGGGGGATTTGCTGGACTGCATCGCCCCAGGCGCGGCGCTTACGATCGCCGTGGCACGTTTTGCCGAGGCTTTCACCAGCCAGGGGGTAGGCGGCCTTGTGGAAACGGAAGCGCTGCAGCAGTTTCCCTTCGCGGTGCAGAACATGTACGGCGATTGGGTGCTGCCAGTGTTCTTTTATGAAGGCGTTGCCGCAATTTTGATTGGCATCATCGCATACGTTATCCTCTCACGCAAAGGCATTAGGCCCGGCGATACGGCGCTTATGTTCCTTCTTTTGTTTGGGGCGGCCCAGGTGGTTTTGGAAAGCCTGCGCCAGGATGATTATTTGCGCTGGGGATTCGTAAAGGTGTCTCAAATGGCCAGCATGGGCCTTGTGTTGATTGTTTCCGTGCTTTTCGGTAGGCGTGCCGTAAGCCAAAAGAAAAAGCTGCCTATGGTGGCAGCCGGTTTTGTTCTCCTGGCCTTAGGGGTGGGGGCGTGCGTTTTGATTGAATTCGCGCTGGACAAGTCCACGATCCCGAATACGTATTTGTATTCCGCCATGACAGCCATCATGGCCCTTATGACCGGAATCGCTTTAGCGTTCCGGAAAGCGGGACAATCTAAATCAGTCGGTCATTCCGCCTGATTTTCTTGTTTGAGTGCCAATACATATGGATCTTTCTTAATTCCCGAACCGGATACAATGTCCAGTTGGCTGACATCCAACAGGCAGGATATGCGAAGGCCCACATCCGCCCTGGCGTATGCCGCGTAGCTCAAGTGCCCGTCATAGCCTACGAGCTGCATTTGATAGCCATCCGGGAAACGTACGGTGCTTGTCCAGTAGCCTGTGGTGCGTAGCCGGTCCAAATAAGCGCCTTGCTTGATCGCGTATTGCGTGGGCTTGCATTGGCGCTTTTTTTGCACCCCGTATACAGAAGCCGCAAAGCCGTAATCGGAATTCAAGAACTCGCTGCGGGAGAGGATGAAAACCTGCCCCCTGGATGTGTTGATCACGGCGCTTTGCTCCTCCTCCGTAAAAAGCGTGTCCCGCATGGTGGAATTCAACCACACAAACAGGTCGCTTTCCTCAAAGGTGCTGATCTTGCGGAAGCTATGTTCTTCAATGACAACGGGATCGGTTTCAAAGATGACCTGCTTGGCATCCAGAACGTATTCCGAAATCAGCAGAGCCTGCTCATTTTCTACGCTGAGCACACGCCACATCACGGGAAGGACCGTGCCATCGCTTAATTGCGGATACTGTCCAAAGGTGACATACTGATATTTCTTGGAATGCTTCCAACTGTGCAATGTGGCTTCTTCCCCAAGGGCAATCCTCCCCTGAAAAAGGCACACTGTGAGAAGCAGAAACAAAACAGCTTTCCGCATGGCAAATTATGCTCCTTCCGGTGGCTCGAAAACTACTTACCCATTATATGCATAGTATGTATAGCTGTCAATCTTGACCGCCTCCCATCGGGACGATGCTGCAGGCTTTCACTTTTTCATTGATTTTTCAACATGGCCGCTGTATGATGAAAAAAGGATTGGGCCTTAATGAAGTGCAAGGATGTGCCTTTATGCGTTTTTCAATGCCTGTTTACCGTGCGCCTGATTTTTCCTCAAGCAGGTTTGTGCAAGCGCCGGATGCGATGCTCTCTCCCGCGCCCATGGATGGCGTCGCCCCGGACAACTATCACGCAACAACCATCTTTCCGGAATACTTCAAGCTCGGCGGCGTCTGGACGCTGGCAGAGCAATCCCGCATGGACTGCGTGGCTGTGGTGGAGCAGGGCCTGACAATTGCCATCCGTGAATTCCGCCGCCTGAAGGCGGGGGACATGGTGGTGGTTGGCCGGACCGAAAACGGCAGCGAGGGGATTTATGTGCATCCCGACGGGTTTGGCCGGGAAGGGGACACGGCCGAATCCTTTGCCTTCCGTACGAGCCGCTCCCGGGAGACATCGTATTCCAGGGATTACGATGAGCTGTACCGCCGGCTGGAATATGAGCGTGAACACGGCTTTATCCTTTGGGTGCTGGGCCCAGCCTGTTCCTTTGACTCCGACGCGAGGAACGCCATGGCTGCCTTGGTGCAGCAGGGCTATGTCCATGGCCTGCTGGCCGGCAACGCGCTGGCCACCCACGATCTGGAGGGCGGACTGTTCCGCACGGCGCTGGGGCAGGATATCTATACCCAGGAATCCATGATGAACGGACATTATCACCACATCGACGTCATCAACAAAGTGCGCCGCTGCGGTTCCATCCCCAAATTCATTGAGGAATGCAATATACAGGATGGCATTATCCATGCCTGCGTGAAAAAGGATATTCCGTTTGTGCTGACCGGCTCCATCCGGGACGACGGCCCGCTGCCGGAGGTGGTGGCCGATGTGTACAGCGGTCAAAATGATATGCGCGCGTTAGTGACAAAAGCCACCACCGTCATCTGCATGGCGACACAGCTGCACACCATCGCCACCGGAAACATGACGCCCTCCTTTTGCGTAAAGGAAGGCGTTGTGAGGCCCGTATTCTTTTACACGGTGGATATATCGGAGTTTGCCGTCAACAAGCTTCGCGACAGGGGCAGCCTTTCCGTGGTCAGCTTCATCGCCAATGCCCAGGACTTTTTGGTGCATGTCATGCGCGGCATAGGAAAAGAAAACAACTAAAATTCAAATCGTTCAAGATGCTCTCCTTGAAGTCATTTGCCTTTCAGGGAGAGCTTGTTTTCTGTACCCTTAAGGAGTCTTACGATATTGGCCCTGTGCCGGAAGATGCAAAGCGCGGCCAGGGCGACGGCCCATAAGCAAACAAGCCAGTTGTTCAGGTTGAAGGCGATCACAAGCACCGCAAACAGCGACAGCATGCCCATGCTGCCAAGGGAGATGTACTTTGAGATCGCCACCAGAACAAAGAAAAACAAGAGAGCGATCAGGCCGTATACCGGGAAAACATACAGCATCACGGCCACGGAGCTTGCCACGCCTTTTCCGCCCTTGAACTGGTGGTACACCGGCCAGTTGTGGCCGATAACCCCCGCCAGGCCGCCCACCATGGCCCCGTATTGGCCAAGGAGCAGGCTGCCGATAATCATGGCCAGCAGCACTTTCAAAAAATCGCCCACAAAGGTCATGGCAGCGGGCTTTTTACCCAGCACCCGAAGCACATTGGTAGCCCCTGTGCTTTTGCTGCCCTCTTTGCGCAGATCGACGTTCGAACTTGTTCCTGCGATAATCAGACCGGTGGATATGGACCCCAGCAGATACCCCGCAATGGCGGCGATTGTATAGGAAAGAGCCTGATTCATCACTGATTCTCCTTTTGCTTTTCGCGAAGTATGAAGCGCAATGGAGTTCCTTCAAACCCGAAGGTTTTCCTGAATTGGTTTTCCAGATACCGTTCATACGCAAAGTGCATCAGCTTTTCATCATTGACGAACAGCACAAAGGCGGGCGGACATACTGCCTGCTGTGTCGCGTAGTAGACTTTCAGCCTGCGCCCGCCAGTCGATGGTGGCTGCAGGGAAGCCTGCGCGTCGGAAAGCACATCGTTGAGCACGCCGGTAGGAACACGCTTGGAGCATTGGGCCCATACCTTGTCTACCCATTCCAGAACGGTATGAACACGCTGTCCGGTCATGGCAGACAGGAACAGCACCGGCGCGTAATCCATAAACTTCAGCGCTTCCAGCACTTCCTTGCGGTAGGTTTCCAGGGTGCCCGTATCCTTTTCCACCGCGTCCCATTTGTTGACGACGATGATGGCGCCCTTGCCTTCCTCGTGCACCATGCCGGCAATCTTCGTATCCTGTTCCGTGACACCATCCTTGGCATCGATCAGTATCAGCGCCACGTCGCAGCGGCGGATGGCCGCGATGCTGCGCAGCACACTGTAGCGTTCCAGCGTGTCTTCCTCAATGGCTCGTTTGCGGCGCATGCCGGCGGTATCAATGATGTTGTACTCCGTGCCGTCCTTGCCGGTAAAACGGGTGTCGATGGCATCCCTGGTGGTGCCGGGGATGTCGGAAACCATGGAGCGTTCCTGGTTTAACAGCTTGTTGACCAGCGAGCTCTTGCCAACATTGGGGCGGCCAACCACAGCAAGCTGCAGCACATGCTCCGCATCATCACTCTCTTCCGGGGCGGGCGGGGGAAGGTGCTTTACGATCTGCTCCAGCAGATCGCCCAGGCCAAGCATGTTGGTGCTGGATATACCGATGGGATCACCAAGGCCCAGTGCGTAGTATTCAAACAGCACATCATTGAGGCCTTCGTAATCCAGCTTGTTGACCACAAGCAAAAGAGGCTTGCGGGTTTTGCGCAAAAGCTTGGCCACTTCCTCATCGTCTGGCGTGAGGCCGGCCCTGGCGTCAACGAAAAAGCAGATCACATCGGCGGTGTCCATGGCAATCTGCGCCTGGTGGCGCATTTGAGAAAGCAGAACGTCTTCGCTGTAGGGATCGATGCCGCCGGTATCAATAAGCGTGAACTTGCGGCCCATCCACTCCACATCGGTATAGATGCGGTCCCTGGTCACGCCGGGGATATCCTCCACAATGGAGATGCGCTTGCCGGATATTTTGTTAAAAAAGGTGGATTTGCCCACGTTTGGGCGGCCTACGATAGCGACCAGGGGTTTAGCCATCTGTTTGTTCCTCCGGATCGGTGATAATGCCGTACAGTGCGCGGTAAAAGGCTTTCCCGCTGTTGGGGATCACATACAGCGGCGCGGGGAGGGCTTCCTTTACTTCCGGAAGGGAAAGCCCATCCAGAAACAGGTCTCCCTCCGCTCTTAACATGTTGGCGCAGATATAAATTCGGTCTGCTTCCGCACTTTGCAGCTGCTTTATCAGGTCCTGTCCCGTAATCAGGCCGGTGACCGTGATGGAAGGGCCGAAAAAGTCATTGCGGATGGGGCGGATATCCACCTTCGTTTGCTTCGGGGCAAACCTGTCTGCCAACTCCCTCAAAAACGGTGCCACGGATACGCCGCATGCGATGGTGATCCGTTCAGGCCTGTCATCGGGAACGGGCAATTCCTCCGCGAATTGCTCCACATCGCTGATAAACAGACGCAAAAGCCCAACGCCGTTTTCGATTTGGGGAAAATCCTCATACTCCTCTTCCGAAGGCAAGGGAATGCCGCTCAGGCAGTACAGCTCGTCCGCCGGAAAGACGAAGGCGGTGCCATACTTTTCAAGAAAATGCTCCTGCAGGGGTCTGATTTTTTGAATCAGCTCTGCGGCCGTTTCCTTGGTGTAAGGCTTAAGAGGCGCAAGCCCGTCCCGGTGGGAAGTAAGCCCCACGGGGACAAGGGCGGCGGAGCATGCGGCAGGATGGAACGAAATCAGGTCCGCCAGCGTTTTATCCAGCACCGGCCCGTCGTTGATGCCGGGGCAGAGTACAATCTGGCAGTGAAACCGGATGCCGGCGTCCCTAAAACGCGTTAAGTGCTCCATGATCCTGTCCGCGCCCGGATTTTTCATCATTTGCCTTCGTACATCCCCGTCGGTGGCGTGCACCGAGATATACAGGGGGCTGGCGTGGCGGCGGATGATTCTGTCCATCTCGCTTTCCGAGATGTTGGTGAGGGTGATGTAATTGCCCATCATCAGCGACAGGCGCCAGTCATCATCCTTGACATAAAGTGTCTGGCGCAGGCTTGGGGGCATCTGGTCAATAAAGCAGAACACACAATGGTTTTTGCAGCTTCGGGGCCTGGAAAGCAGCGTATCTTCCAACTGAATGCCCAGCGGCTCGTATTCATCCTTCTGGATGGTGAAAATGGCCTTTTCGCCATTCTTTTTTTCAATGTCCAGAATCAGGAGGCTGTTGGCGGAAAGCGCCTGATAATCGATTTGGTCGATGATGTCTTCCCCGTTGATCCTGAGCAGCCGGTCCCCTGGCCTGATGCCGCTTGCATATGCGGAGCTGCCCAGCTTAACGGCGGTAATGGTGTGCGGCAACGCCAAATCCTCCTTCTGCTTGCTCGCGGGCATATAAATGCAGGATACATTATCAGCCATTCCCATGGAAATGTCAAGCAAGGGCAATGATTATGAATGCGTAATGTTTGTTTCAGTCGGACCGAAGCAGCGGGGTAGACCGGCAAGGGCTGTGGGATGCCGTTTTCGCCTTAGCCGGAATAGGACATATACACACAACCTTCACATTACCTTCATTTTCCCACAACATCATGGCTTTATACTGCAACTGTTTCCATCTCATCCATATGCAAGGAGGTTCCCATGAAGAAAACCCTGAAAACGATATTAAAAGTGCTTGTTCTGTGTGCCGTATTGGGCGGCCTTGGCTATGGGGGGTACCGTTTTTACTTAAGCAGGCAGGCTGCACCGGCCGCAACGGAAGATGCGTCCGCCTATGTCAGGGTCCAAATCGGCACTGGGAACCTGGAAAAGACGGTTACCGGCACGGGCACCCTGAGCATATCCGAAACACAGGATGTTACGGTTCGTTTTCCCGTTCAGGTGACAAACGTGCGCGTTCTTTCAGGTGAGCAGGTAACGGCCGGCACGCAGCTAATGGATGTGGATACAAATGCACTGAACAACGCCATCGCCGCGCTGGAAACTGATCTTGAAACGGCAGAAAGCAGCTTGGCGCAGCTTGTACGCTCCCACGCGGATGACAAGACGCTGACTATCAGCGCGGCAGGCCGGGTCAAGGCCATTTATGGCTCCGTGGGCGATCTTGCGCAGGATGTCATGGACAAAAGCGGTGCCTTGATGCTGCTGTCCATGGATGAAAAAATGAAAGTAACCATCGATGCCGGAGAGCTTGCGGTAGGCAAGACCGTTACGGTGATGGATGGCCTCGCAAAGTATACGGGAACCGTGGAAAGCGTTGCGAATGGCAAGGCTGTCATCACCTTCAGCGACTTAAAAACGCTGGAGGGTGCCAATGTCCAGGTGGTATCGAGCAGCGTGATACTTGGCAGCGGAACGGCGCAGATCAGCATGCCCTATCTGTACACAACCACTGCCCAGGGACGCATTTCCAAGGTGCATCAGGGAATCAACGCCAAAATAGGCAGGGGCGCATCCCTGTTCTACCTGACCCAGATGCCGGTCTCCGCCGATTATGACACGGCGGTCAGGCAGCGGGATGATATCCTTCAAAAGCTGAAGGAAGCAAAGGCAGTGCTGCAAACAGGCACCGTCGTTTCTCCCATCGACGGCATCGTATCCAGCACGGTAAGCGCGTCCGTATCCGAGACGGCGGCCAATACGGCCCTTGCCACGCTGTATGCCGGCGATGCCATGCAGATGGTTGTAAGCGTGGATGAATTGGATATCACAGGCGTTAAGGTGGGGCAGGCGGTGACCGTCTCAATGGACGCCATCACCGGTAAAACGTACGATGCCACCGTGGCCTACATATCCCAAATCGGCTCCAGTTCCAACGGTGTGACAACGTACAGCGTTACCCTGGATGTACAGGGCGATGACCAGCTCAAAATTGGCATGAACGGCACGGCTACCATCACGGTGGGTGAGGCGAACGGTGTGGTGCTGGTGCCTATCGCGGCTTTGAACACATCCAGGAACGGGCAGTATGTATGGCTGTACAATGAATCCGCTTCAAGCGAGGCCCAGGAGCCTGGGGTGAGAACCCGCGTGGAAACGGGATTGTCCAGCGAAACGTATGCTGAGGTCAAGTCCGGCCTGAAGGAGGGTGATTACGTGCTTGTCACCCGCAGCGCGGCCAGCGACTCCCTGCAGGGCATGGTGTTCATGCCCATGGAGGGAATGCCCCAAATGCCGGCCGGGCAGGATGGCCAAATCCGCAATTTCCCCGGCACCAACTGGAACGGCGGGGGAACGCGCAACTCCAACGGAGGCTTCCAGCGGCCTGGCAATTAGGAGGATAAAACCATGATCCATATGGAGCATATCATGAAAAAATACAGAATGGGCGGCGAAGAGATCTACGCATTGGCGGATGTATCCCTGAACATTGAAAAAGGGGAATATGTGGCCATCATTGGCCCTTCCGGCAGCGGGAAATCCACGCTGATGAACATCATCGGCTGCCTGGACGGCGCGGATTCCGGCTCCTACTCCCTAAACGGCAAGCCCATCGAAAACTACAACCAGCGGCAGCTGGCCAAGATCCGCAATACGCACATTGGCTTTATTTTTCAGGGCTTCAATCTCTTGTCCAGGCTGACGGCGCTGGAGAATGTGGAATTACCCCTGGTATATCAAAATATTCATACCTCCGAACGTAAAAAACGGGCTGTGACGGCACTTGAGCAGGTAGGCCTCAAGGACCGCATGAGGCACCGGCCCAGCCAGCTTTCGGGCGGGCAGCAGCAGCGCGCGGCCATCGCCAGGGCACTGGCAGCGCATCCTTCCCTGATCCTGGCGGATGAGCCCACCGGCAACCTGGATAAAAAGACAGGCCTGGAGATTATGGAACTGTTCGCACAGCTTCACCGGGAGGGAAACACCATCGTGGTAATCACTCACGACTCCTCCATTGCCGCTAGGGCGCAGCGGGTCATCCATATCGAGGACGGGCACATATGGGAGGAGGGAACGCCAGATGATCTTCCAGTCGCTTAAAATGGCATTGAAGTCCATCGGCGGTAACAAAATGCGCTCCTTCCTGACCATCCTGGGCGTTGTCATCGGCGTGGTGGCCATCGTGGTATTGGTGGCCATCGCCCAGGGGGCCAATGCAGCCGTGGTCAGCCGGATTGAAAGCATGGGCACGAACCTCATCAGTGTGAACATACGGGCAAGGTGGCAAAACCCAATCACCCTTTCTGATTTGCACGAGCTTTCCCAGGCGCAGTCCATCGCGTTTGTGGCCCCGACGGTGAATGTTTCCGGCACGGTGAAGGCCGGTGTCACCACCTATGATGACGGGACCATCCAGGGCACAACGCCCGGTTATCAGGAAATCCGCAACTATGATGTGCAGATTGGCCGCTTTTTGCAGGAGCCGGATATTGATAACCGGAGTTTTGTGGCCGTGATAGGCAGCGAAGCCGCCACGGAAATGTTCGGAACCGAAAATGTGGCGGGGGAAACCTTTACGTTAAACGGATATACTTTTACCGTGGTCGGCGTTTTGAAGGAAATGGGTTCGACGATCGCGGGCTCCGGGGATAATCTGATTTTGCTCCCCTTTACTCTGGCGGAGCGGCTGTTTTCCCAGCGCGGTATCAGCAGCTTCTTCGTTTCGGCAGCGACTTCCCAGGAGGTTAACGCGGCGCAGAAGGCGGTGACAGCGTATTTGAAAACTGTCTTCTCCACCTCCAGCCAGTACAACGTTTACAACCAGACGGAATTGCTGTCCACCATGAATGAAAATACGGCCACATTGACCCTGATGCTGGGCGGCATCGCGGCCATCTCCCTTTTGGTGGGCGGCATCGGCATCATGAATATCATGCTGGTTTCCGTCTCGGAACGCACGCGGGAGATTGGCATCCGCAAGGCCATCGGCGCGGCCAGGGGCAACATACTCACCCAATTTTTAATTGAGGCGCTGGTCGTAAGCCTCATGGGCGGCCTGCTGGGGCTTGGCATCGCTGCGGCCACGTGCTATTTCCTGGCACCTGTGCTGAAGATGACGCTTACCATATCACCCATGGTGTCGATGATCGCCATCGGATTTTCCGTTTTTATCGGCGTGGTGTTCGGGCTGTATCCCGCCAACAAGGCTTCCAAGCTGCGCCCGATCGAGGCGCTTCGGTACGAGGGTTGAGGAAGCACTCTGAGTTTTTCCCAAACCATGAATAATGGAACAAGGCGCCGCGCATGCTGATTCGGAAAGGAACGGAGGGATCAGCATGCGCGGCGTTCGTACGGACCTGGCCATGGAAAGCGCCGGAACCTATACCGGCGACAAGAGCGGTATCCGCGTTGAAAACTGGGAGGAAGGAGACGTCTCCCGGACCACCGTTACCATAGACACCGAGGAAGCAGCCTGCCGGCTAGGCAAACAGCAGGGTAAGTTTGTGACCATCTGCTGTGACAAGCTGCCCAGATGCGGCGCGGATGTCAGGAAACACGTGGCGGTCCTGCTTAGCGGAGTGCTCAATGAAATGCTGCCGGAATCTGGGGAGATTCTGGTGATCGGCCTTGGCAACCGCCGCGTGACGGCGGACGCCCTTGGCGCCCGCGTGGTGGAAAACACGCTGGTAACACGCCACTTGAAGCAGAATGTGCCGGATGACCTGAAGGATCGCCTGCGCAGCGTATGCGCTGTGGCCCCCGGCGTTTTGGGCGTGACCGGCATGGAGACGGCGGAAATGGTGCGGGGGATCGTGGAGCATGTGCGTCCAGCCGCGGTAATCGCCATCGACGCACTGGCCGCCATGGAAACGGCCCGCATCTGTACCACAGTTCAGGTTACGGATACGGGCATCAGCCCCGGCAGCGGCGTCGGCAATCACCGCCTTGGCCTGACGGCGGATACCCTTGGCGTTCCCGTGATTGCTATCGGTGTCCCCATGGTGGTCTATGCCGCCACCATCGCCAAGGACGCGCTGTCCATCCTTTTGCATGATATGCAAATGCCGTCCTCCGATCATATGGACGCGGTGGACGCACTGACCGACAAGATATACGCCCACTCCCTGGGAGAGATGGTGGTTACCCCGCGGGAGGTGGATGAACTGGTGGGCAATCTGGCGGAAGTTCTTTCTCTGGGCATCAACATGGCATTGCAGCCTAAACTGTCCGGGGACGAGATTCCCATTTTGATGCATTAAGGGGCTTGTCTGCGCATAATCATGATTATCCTACAACAGATGAGGTGAACATGCATGCGCATACGGTTTTATACGCGCACCCAGGCGGTTTGCCTGGCCGTTTCCCTGTTTTTGGCCGTCTTTGTACTGGGCCTTGCGCTGGGCTTTGCGCTGACCGGCTGGCAGCCGGCTCCGCAAGGCGCGGTGGAAGCCTTCGCACCGCTGGAAAATACGCCCTTGAGTTCATCTTTACCCACATCAACACCCTTGCCCAGCCAGCTGAACGCGGAGTTGAACTTGTTTGCCATAGGCACGCCAACGCCGACAGTCACGACGGTGCCCTCCAATACGCCCTCCTTCTCATTTACAATGTTTCCATTGCAGACGCCCGGGCCGGTCGTAACACAGACACCGCAGCCGGGCGGGTTCAATATCACGGTCATACAGGGGCCTGGCATGGCCGGCTCCGCAAGCGGAAAGCGGATTTTAATCTATCATACGCATACGTATGAGGCGTATAAACCGACAGCGGAAAACCAGTATGAATCAACTCAGGAATGGCGAACGAAGGATGAACGTTATAATGTGGTCCGGGTGGGAGAGGAGCTGACCAGGCTGCTGACAGCGGCAGGCTTTGTGGTGGTGCACGATACGACGGCCTACGAGCCGCCAAAGTTTGATACGGCGTATGCGCGTTCTTTAAAAATGCTGGAAGACTCCATGGCCCGCGGTGAAAAATTTGATCTGTACATTGATCTGCACCGGAACGCCTATTCAGATAGCATGGCCAATCACAACGTTGTTACGGTTGGCGATCAGAAAATCGCACGGCTGATGATGCTCATAGGCAAAGGCACGGCCGGATTTGATGTAAAGCCCGAATGGGAAAAGAATCTCGCCATTGCGCAAGCTGTAACCGATGCGCTCAACGAGCAGATACCGGACATTTGCAAGCCTGTCAGCGTGAAGTCGAGCAGGTACAACCAGCATGTAGCACCATGCTGTATTCTGATTGAAGCGGGCAACAATGGAAACACGCTGGAGGAGGTGCTTGCCAGCACGCCGTATCTGTCCGATGCCATACGGACGGCCCTGGGCACTTCAGCGCCGAAAGAATGAGTCTTGCGCCTGTTATAAGATGGGTCTATAATGTCGGGAAAGGAGCATTCGGAGGGAAAGCATCATGGTTTTGTCCCAGGGACCTGTCGGTATGTTTGATAGCGGCGTGGGCGGTATCAGCGTTTTGCGCACCGCCCGCGTTTTATTGCCCGGAGAGGATTTCTTGTATTATGGCGATACGGGTCACGCCCCTTACGGCACCAAACCGCCTGAAGAAGTGAAGGGGTACGTGCTGCGTATTGCGGAGCATTTGATGGGCAAAGGCGCCAAAGCTATTTTGATCGCCTGCAATACGGCCACCAGCGTAGCTGCCGAAACGCTTCGCGCCACGGTAAAAATACCGGTGATCGGCATGGAACCTGCCTTGAAGCCGGCCGCCCTTTTGCGTCACGGCGGACGGATCCTGGTCATGGCTACGCCCGTCACGCTCAGGCTGCCCAAATTCCGCCGGCTGATGGAGCAGTATGGGGAAGGCGCCGTGCCGGTGCCGTGTCCGGGCTTGATGGAGTTCGTGGAGCATGGGGAGTGGGACGGGGAAGGCTTGCGCAATCATTTAAAGGGCATCCTTTCTCCTTTCAATGATGAAACTGTGGATGCGGTGGTGCTTGGCTGCACGCATTATATTTTCCTGCGGCAGATGATACAGAGCCTGCTGCCGCCCAAAACGGCCGTATTGGATGGCAACCTGGGTACGGTGCTCCAATTGAAGCGAAGGCTGAAGGAAGAAGGTCTGCTCTGCGAGCGGGAAGCCGGCGGGCTGGTGAAGCTGGAGACATCCGGTGATCCCAGCGTGATGATCCCCAGGATGGAAATGCTATTGAACCTACCGCTGGATCAGTTTGACGCGCCGGGAGCGGGGATCAAGCAGCTTTGATGAACTAATTGATCCTTTGAACGAAAGAATGTTTTCTCTTACGAAAGGATTTGAGTGCTTTGGAACCGCTCTTGTTTGCATCATCTGATGAATTTCGCGCATGGCTTGAAATGAATGGCAGGGAAAGCAAAGGAATATGGCTTTTGTTCGGGAAACCGGGTGGGCCCAAGACTGTTGGTCCCAACGAAGCGCTGGAGGAAGCGCTGTGTTTTGGCTGGATCGACGGTCAAATCAAAAGCATTGACGAAAAAACGTATGTGAAATATTTCTCTCCGCGGCGCAAGGGCAGCGAATGGTCAGAAAAGAACAAGGCATTGGTAATGGAACTGGAAAAGCAGGGCCGCATGACCGAGTTGGGCCGCGCCAGCATGGAGGAAGCCAAGCAAAACGGGACGTTCAAACCCAAGGACAGGCCTGTCATCACGCAGGAGACAATTGATGCCCTTTCCACGCAGCTCCATGGCATCGAGCCGGCCTGTACAAACTTTGCTGCCATGTCCCCATCCGTCAAGCGCACGTATGCGGCTCTGTGGCAGGAAGGGAAAACAGAGGAAACGCGGCAAAGAACCTTTTTGAAAATTGTGGACAGGCTGAACAGGAACCTGAAGCCCATGTAATTTGGTTCTTTCCTGCGTGTTTACTGGTTTTGATTGCCTGAATAAGAAAAATCATATCTTTTCTTTTTTTGCATTTTATGCTAAACTAATCATTGAGTGTTCAAAAGAACGGGGTTTACTGCCACACAAAGCGGTATTTGTCCTGTTTACGTAGCCAATTGCATAGGCGCCTTTTGGCGGTGCCGCACCCACGGAAGAAAAATTTGCAAAGCATAGGGGGAAAACTCATGGCAGACTATCAAACTTCCGACATTCGGAACATGGCCCTCATGGGTCATGGCAGCGAGGGCAAAACCACCTTGACGGAGGCCATGCTCTTCGCTGCCGGCATCGTCGACAGGCAAGGACGGGTGGAGGATGGCGCCGCCACCACAGACTTTGATCCGGAAGAAATCAGGCGGAAAATATCCATCAGCGCCGCTGTGGCTCCCGTGGATTGGGCCGGCAAAAACCTGAACGTCATTGACGTCCCGGGCTATTTTGATTTTATCGGCGAGATGATGGGGCCCCTGCGCGTGGTGGAAACCGCCGTTATCGTGGTGGGCAGCGTCAGCGGCATGGCCGTTGGTACTGAAAAGGCATGGTATTATGCCGGCAAAAACAAGGTGGGCCGCATGTTCGTCGTCAATCAGATGGACAGGGAGCATGCCAACTTTGTAAAGGTTTCCGAGCAGCTTCGCGGTGCGTTCGGCTCCAGCGTTGTGCCCATGCTGCTGCCTATCGGTGAGGGCGCCGGCTTCAAGGGTGTTGTGAACGTACTGGAAAACAAGGCGTACGAAGGCGTCGGCAAGGGGCTGAAGGAAGTGCCTGTGCCTGCTTCCATGAGCGGTCAAATTAAAACCGCACTGGAGGAATTGACCGAGGCCGCCGCTTCCGCCGATGATGAGCTGATGATGAAGTACCTGGACGAAGGCGAGCTGTCCCACGAGGAGCTGCTTACCGGCTTCCAGGCCGGCATGAAGAGCGGAAGCCTCGTGCCTGTTTGTGCCTGCTCCGCGCTAACCGGTGTCGGCATTGCCCCCATGATGGACATCATGGCCAAGTATCTTCCTTCCCCCGAGGGTACGAAGGCCGTTGGCGTCAATCCCAAGAATGAGGCGGAAGAGACCCGCAATTGCTCCGACAGCGAGCCCTTCTCCGCGTTTGTGTACAAGACGATCGCCGACCCGTTCGTGGGCAAGCTGTCTCTGTTCCGCGTCTGTTCTGGAACGCTTAGCTCCGCTACCGCGCTGTATAACGTGAATACAGAGAAGCCCGAAAAATCCGCAGGCATCTACGCCATGCGCGGCAAGAAGCAGATCAATAAGACGATCCTGCACGCGGGCGATCTGGGTGCGCTGGCCAAGCTGCAGTTCACCTCCACGGGCGATACGCTGTGCGATCAGAACAAGGCCATCCGCTTCGCGCCCCTTACGTTCCCCATTCCCTGCATCAGCAAGGCCGTGTATGCCGCCAAGCAGGGTGAGGAAGACAAGGTCTTTGGCGGTCTGGCCAGGCTGCAGGAAGAAGACCCCACCATCACCATCGAAAAGAACGTGGAGACCACCGAAACGCTTCTGTCCGGCCAAGGTGAACTGCACCTGGATGTGATCCGCAGCAAGCTTTCCAGCAAGTTCGGCGCCAATGCCGTGCTGCAGGATCCTAAGATTCCCTATCGCGAAACCATCCGCAAGACGGTCAAGGCTCAGGGCCGCCACAAGAAGCAGAGCGGCGGTCATGGCCAGTTCGGCGATGTGTGGATCGAGTTCTCTCCCATTGGCGATGGCACAACGGATTTCGATTTTGTGGACGCGGTTGTGGGCGGTGTTGTCCCCCGTAACTTTATCCCGGCTGTGGAAAAGGGCCTGAGGGAAAACCTGCCCAGGGGCGTTCTGGCCGGTTATCCCATGGTCGGCCTGCGCGCGAAGCTGTATGACGGTTCCTACCACGCGGTAGACTCCTCCGAAATGGCTTTCAAGACCGCTGCCCGCCTGGCCTACAAGAAGGGCTGTATGGAAGCCAGCCCCGTGCTCCTGGAGCCCATCATGCACGTGGAAGTGCTGGTGCCCGATGAATACATGGGCGACATCATGGGCGACATGAACAAGCGCCGCGGCCGCATCGGCGGCATGCACCAGGTGGATGGGCAGCAGCAGGTGGTTGCCGAGGCTCCCCTGGCGGAAATGTTCAAGTATGCCACAGATTTGCGTTCCATGACCCAGGCCCGCGGTTCCTTTACCATGAAGTTTGAACGGTACGAGGAAGTGCCCGCCATCGTGGCCCAGAAGATCATCGAGTCCGCCAAGAAGGAAGAGGAAGAAGAAGAATAAGCCCTTCGAGAAAATGGCGCTGTTGCGCCATTTTCTCTATTTCGCACTGTTCGCCTATGAGTATAACGCACCGGCTTGCGCCTTGCTTAGCCGGTGCGTAAATTATGGCCGGCGAAAAGTGTAAGGAATGCTTGCTCAACAAGCGTCCCGCGCGCTAGGCAAAGCCGGGCGAAACGATTTCAGACGAGGGGAATTGCGGTTTTCCGTCTTTTCTCCCCCTAAGGGAAATGCGAGGTCGAAAAGAATGAGCGCCTATTTTGTTGCCAATATCAGCATTCATGATAAGCAGGAGTATGACAAATATCTGGCTTCGGTGGATGATGTGTTTTTAAAGTTCAACGGAAAGTATCTGGCAGTGGATGAACATCCGTGCGTGCTGGAAGGGGAATGGGATTACACCAAGGCTGTACTCATTGAATTTCCCTCTGAAAAAGAGCTTCGGGAATGGTATGAATCAGAGGATTATCAGCAGATAGTAAAGCACAGGCTGCAGGGGGCGCGCTGCGATTCCATACTGGTTCATGGGAAAGCGCAAGGATAACATTTTATACAATCAGCAGTCAACGGCTTTCTGTTTAGTTCCATAACAAATTTGCGTGGCTGACAGCGAAGAGGGGACGATATGTCTCCTCTTTTACAATCTCATGAATGTACCTTGCATAGGCTTTGGACGCTGTGTTACAATAAAAAATGGAAAGAATGCCCGGAGGTACGCATGATTACCACCATCTGTTTGAACCCAGCCTTTGACAAGACTGTAACGGTAGATGAATTGCGCCTTGGAGAAGTGAACAGAATCCTTCATGTACGGGAGGATTTTGGCGGCAAGGGCATCAATGTGGCGGCTGTGGCAAGCAGGCTGGGTCTGAAAACGCAGTGCCTTGGCTGCATGGGGGAAACAGGGGCCGTAAGGCTCCGGGAGCTGATGGATGCGGAAGGGATCGCCTACGATTTTATGACGGTTCCCGGAAGCATACGGACCAATCTGAAAGTCGTTTCCAAACAAGGCCAGGCCGTCACTGAATTGAACGAACCGGGATGCCCCATGACGCGGGAGCAGTTGGACGCTTTCATGAACCTGGTGAAGAAAAAAGGCTCCGGAAGCTATACCGTGCTCACGGGGAGCCTGCCGCCTGGGTGTCCCGAGGAAACATATATGGAAATCATACTCGCCTTGAAGGATGTCCCCTGTATCTTGGACGCAGAGGGGAGCAGCCTGCTTCTGGGCTTATCCGCACACCCCTTGTTGGTAAAGCCGAATTTGAGCGAGTTGGAATCCACCCTGGGGACATCGCTGCGTACGCTGCGCGCCATACGCGACGCGGCTTATGTCTTGATGAAGAAAGGCGCGCAGTCAGTTATTGTATCCATGGGCAAGATGGGCGCATTGTTTACCGACGGAAAGCGCACGCTATATTCTCCGGCGCTTGGCGTAAAAGTCCTGTCAACCGTTGGCGCCGGGGATGCCATGGTCGGCGGTGTTCTGCTTGGCCTGGAAGAGGGGGACACGTTGGCGGAGGCTTTCCGCTGCGGCATGGCCGCCGGGGCGGCCAGCGTGATGACGGAGGGTACACAGCCCATCCGCCTGAAGGATTTTGAAACGCTTCTGCCCAAGGTCGCGGTACAGGAAGTGTAAGGCATGGCACTGTTTGCAAAGCATAATCCTGACAAAAAGGATGCCCTCTCCGACGGGGTCATCATGCTGGTGGCGTCAGACCTTGCCCAGGAGGATGCGGAACTCGGCATACGCCGTACCTTTTTATTCAGGATCGTCCCCTGCGGCACAAAAAAGGATGCGGGGCGCATCAGCCTTCGGTGCGGGGAGAGCCGCGGCCTGTATTACTTTGGCCATATCGGCTATCACGTGGGGGAAAAATACCGGGGCCACGGCTACGCGCTACGCGCCTGCAGGCTTTTGATACCGCTTTGCCGCGTGCTGCATATTTACTCCCTGGTGATCACCACCGATACCGACAACATTGCCAGCCGCCGTACCTGCGAGAAGCTGGGCTGTGAGTTGGAAAGTATCGTTCCCGTGCCGCCGGAATACCGCCAGCAGTACAATATGGGACCGCACAAATGCCGGTACATATTCCGCATCCCGCGCGCATAAAGGCGCAGCATGTTTCTTGGCCCTTCGCATACAGTATGCCTGAACAGGCATTTTTGCCGTCAGGCTTTTCTTTTTCCTCAAAATAGGGTAGAATAATCCCGTTGACGGTTGGAAAACCATGGGTAAAGGGAGGCGTTCGGTGCATATTCAGATAAACGGCGCATCTGTTTATTATGAACAGCACGGCGCGGCCGGAGACCATGTCCTCCTTTTGCACGGCTGGGGCTGTGACACCACCTTTTTTGCGCCCATTGCAAAAGCGCTCTCGGAAACCATGCGCGTTACCGTGCTGGATTTTCCGGGACACGGCAAAAGCAGCTATCCGCCGGAACCATGGGGCGTACCCGAATACGGGGAAATGACCAGGGCTTTCATGGATGCGCTTCAGCTTAGATCCTGTTATATCATCGGCCATTCCTTCGGTGGAAGGATTGCGCTGTATTTGGGCAGTCATTGGCCCAAGTACGTTCGCAGAATGATCATCACCGGCGGCGCGGGGCTTAAAAAGCCTCAAACAGAGGAACAGAAAAGACGCGCCGGTCAGTATCAAATGCTGAAAAAAGGCGCGGCCTTCCTCAAAGGAATGCGAATATTCGGTAATCTCCCCGACAAGCTGGCCGACGCCTTGCGCAAGCGGTACGGCTCCAAGGACTACAATGCCCTGGATGAGGAAATGCGCAAAACGTTTGTAAAGATCATCTCCCTGGATCTTCGCCCGCTGCTTCCCGTTGTCAGTGTCCCTACCCTTGCGGTCTGGGGAGATCAGGATACGGAAACCCCGCTGTGGATGGGGCAGACTATGGCCAAGGAGATTCCCGACGCCGGGCTTGCCATTTTGGAAGGCGGCTCCCACTTCGCTTACCTGGAGCAGTGGCAGCGGTTTGTGCGAATCGCCCTTCACTTTTTCTCGGAGGACTGACGGATGATCCACCGTGCTATTTATCTGATTCTGGCTTTGTCCCCCATGGTAGGATGCATCTTTGCGTCCAGGGGGCTGATTCATTATTTCCAGCTGGAAAGCTATCAGTTTCCGGGCTATTTTCATACCCTTCGCCGTAACTGGAAGCGCTCCTTTTTGCCTGGCGCGGGCGTCGCGGTGCTTACGTTCACGCTGTTGGCCATGCATGACCGCCTCGTTCAATCGGCCGGGGGGAGCGTCATCGAGCTTTTGATCGCGTGCGCCGTTTTGCTGCTCTCAGGTGTCGGCGGGCTGTGGATCGGAAAGCTGTTTCAGGACAAGATGGCCAAAAAACCTCTGGTGTTCACCGCCCGCGTAAAGAGGCTGTACATTGTTTATGCCGTCACGCTGGTTGTTTTTGCTGTTCTTCTTTGGCTGTATGTGCCCGTGGTGGTGTTACTGGCCGTTGTGCCTTTGTTTCTGCCTTATTTGCTTGCCTTCGCCGGGCTGCTTGCCTGGCCGGTGGAAAAGATTATCGGCGAAATGTACTTCCGGGATGCCCAGCGCAAGCTGAACGATATGCCAGGGCTTATCCGCATAGGCATTACGGGCAGCTATGGCAAGACATCGGTCAAATTCTTTCTGGGCACGATGCTGGCGGAAAAGTACAACGTGCTGGTAACGCCCTCCAGCTTCAATACACCCATGGGCGTGACAAAGATCATACGGGAGAAGCTGCAGCCAGGCCATCAGGTGTTTGTGGCCGAAATGGGTGCGCGCCACAAGGGCGATATCAAGGAAATGTGCCGCCTGGTGCATCCCACCCTTGGCATTTTGACCTCCGTTGGCCCGCAGCACCTGGATACGTTCAAAACGCTGGAGCGTGTCATCCAGACAAAGTATGAGCTGATTGAGGCGCTGCCGGGTGACGGGCGCGGTTTCTTTGCCGATGACCGGGATATATGCCTCAAGCTTTACGAAAAGACAAAAAAGCCCAAATCCATGGTAAGCCTTCACCGCACGGACTGCGATGTGTGGGCTTCGGACATAATCGCAACGCCGGAGGGCAGTACCTTTACGCTGCACGAAAAAAACGGGGAGAGCATTCAGTGCACGGCAAAGCTTTTGGGGCAGCATAACATTCAAAATATCCTTCTTGCCGCCGCGGTATGCCTGCATCTTAATCTTACGCTTGCGCAGATTGCCAGGGGCATTTCCAAGCTGGAGCCGGTGGAACACCGCCTGCAACTGATTCAAAGCGGCGGGCTCACCATCATTGACGACGCGTTCAACAGCAACCCGCAGGGAGCGATGGCGGCCATTCAGGTCCTGAAGGAGTTTCAGGGTCGCAGGATCATCATCACCCCCGGCATGGTGGAATTGGGTGACAGGGAAGAGCAGTTCAACCATGATTTTGGCAAGGCCATGGCTTCCTGTGTGGACATCGCCATCCTGGTGGGCAAAAAACATACGCAGCCCATTTTCCAGGGTCTGATAGAAGCTGGCTTCCTGGAAAGCGCGATCCATCCCGTATCGAGCCTGGCGGAAGCCACCAAGCTTTTGCATTCCCTGGCCCGGGCCGGCGACGTCGTGCTGTTTGAAAACGATCTTCCGGACAACTACAGCGAGGTGTGAAGGGAGGCGGTTCTATGAGCAGAATACAACTGGGTGTAATGTACGGCAGCCGAAGCTGTGAGCATGAGGTATCGATTATCAGCGCGCTGCAATTGATGCAGTCGGTAGACCCGGCGAAATACGATGTGATTCCCCTGTATATCAGCATGCAGGGGATATGGTATACCGGAGAAGCGCTAATGAGCATGAGCGCGTACACGCCTTTTCGGGAGGATCAAAAAGGCCTCGTGCGCGTATCTCTGGACATGACACCCGGCTCCGGCGCCTTGCTTGCCTTTGAGCAGTCAAAGGGCCTGCTGGGCGGCGGGATGAAGCAGCGCGTGGTGGCCAGGCTGGAATGTGTCATACCTGTTTTCCACGGCATGCATGGCGAGGACGGAACGGCGCAGGGCCTGCTGGAGCTGGCCAATTTGCCTTACGCATCCCCCGGCGTGACAGGCTCGGCCGTGGGAATGGACAAGATTATCATGAAAAGGCACTTTCATGGCGCGGGCTTCCCGGTGCTGCCCGGCATTTGGTTCTCCAGGCAGGAGTTCAAAAATGACCGTGACGCGGTGATGGACAGGATCGAAAAGGAGATCGGCTACCCCGTATACACAAAGCCTGCCAACCTGGGTTCTTCCATCGGCGTAAGCCGGGCCGAAAACAGGGAAGAGCTTTCAGATGCGCTGGAACTGGCCTTTGTATATGACCGGCGTGTCCTTTTGGAGCAGGGCCTTACCAATCCTATTGAGCTGAACTGCTCCGTTGTTGGTTTTGACACGGAAATCAAAGCTTCCGTATTGGAAATGCCCGTTACCTCAGGCGCATTGCTGTCCTTTTCCGAAAAGTATCTGCAAGGCGGCAATGGCAGCAAGGGCATGGCATCCCTGGCCCGGGTGGTTCCTGCGCCTGTGGAGGACAGCCTGCGCGACCAGATTCAAAGCCTGTCGAAGGATATTTTCAGGGAGCTGGATCTGAAGGGCGTAGTCCGCATAGATTACATGTTTGACGTAAAAACAGAGAAACTGTATATCACCGAAGTGAATACAATCCCCGGTTCCATGGCCTATTACCTATGGGAAAAGAGCGGCATGAGCTATACCCAGCTTATTGACGAGCTGGTGCAATGCGCGATGAAGGCTCATCATGAGAAAAATGACAACAATTACGCATTTTCTTCCGATATATTGAAAAACGTGAAGCTGGGCGGAAAAACAGGCGCCAAGGGTGGCGGCAAGCTGAATTCCTGGACCGGCGGAAAGTGAGGCAATCCATGCGGCGCGCACAACGCAGCGAATACTCCCAATCCTCCTATCAGGCATACGGCCGGCAGGAACCGCCCTATGAAGAGGAAACGCAGGAGGATTACGGGCAGGAGCCGTACGAGGAGAACCCATCCTACGGGGAAGGCCAGCCCTATGAAGAAAACCAGCCTTATGAGGAACAGCCGTATTACGGAGAAAAGCAAGAACCCGAAGTTGTATCCACCAGCCAGGCCATCAACCTTACCTGCACGCTGGCAGCCTTCAGCGGCCTGTTTGCCTTTTTTCTGTACGTGGCGGACCGGCGCAGCGATGCGGTAAGGCGCATGTCCGTACAATCCATCGCGCTGACCGGAGGGTTCCTGTGTATATCGGTGGTGCTGCTGATCGTGGGTACGCTGTTCAGGATCATCCCGTTCCTTGGCATTATCATAGCGGTTATATTCTGGCTGATTTTCGCGGCACTTTTACTGGCAGCCGTATACCTGAAGGTGCAGATGATGCTGCATGCCTACAGGGGCCTTTCGTATCAGCTGCCGGTGATCGGCGGCTATGTCCGCAGGTTTGAATAATCGCTCAAAAGGCCGGCAGGACAATCCGCGCCGGCTTTTTTATGCCGTTTGCGCCTGTTTTTGAACTATGCTATACTGGTTGTGCTTTCAGGACAAACATGGAAAATAAGGAGTACTATGGTACATCTTTCTCAAATAAAGACACCGGCCGACATCAAGCTTTGCTCCTATGAGGAGCTGGCGGCGCTTGCGCAGGAAATACGCCAGGAGATTATTATGACGGTGGCCCGCAACGGCGGCCACCTGGCTTCCAACCTGGGCGTTGTGGAGCTGACCATGGCCGTACACCGCATGTTCAACGCCCCGCAGGACAAGATCCTTTTCGATGTCGGGCATCAATGCTATGTGCACAAGCTGCTTACGGGCAGACACGCTTCCTTTTCCACACTGCGACAAACAGGTGGCGTCAGCGGGTTTCCCAAGCGGGAAGAAAGCGAATACGACTGTTTTGAAACGGGGCATGCTTCCACCGCCATATCCGCCGCGCTGGGCTATGCGCGGGCCAGGGACATGCAGGGGGAAAAGCATCATGTAGTGGCCATCGTAGGTGACGGCGCCATGACCGGCGGGCTTTGCTATGAAGCCATGAACGACGCAGGAAACAGCAAAACGCGCCTGATCGTGATTTTGAACGACAACGAGATGTCCATCGCCCGCAATGTAGGCGCCCTGGCTACGCACCTTACCAACCTGCGGGCCAGCCGCGGATGGAACAAGGCCAAGAGGGCAGTGGAAAAGGGCTTGAAACGGCTGCCTGTCGCCGGGCCGAAAATCCACCGCTTTCTGACCATACTCAAAAACGCTTTAAAGGGACTGGTAGTGGACGAAGGCTTTTTCGCGGCGCTGGGTTTTCATTACCTGGGCCCTATTGACGGACACAACCTGCAAAACCTGGAATATACCATCGCCAGGGCCAAGGAGTTTGATGAACCCGTCTTGATCCACTGCATTACACGCAAGGGGCACGGATATCATCAGGCGGAAAAGAAGCCTGAGGCATACCATGGCACGCCGCCCTTTTTCCTGGACAGCGGTGAAATGCGCAAGCAGCCCAGCCGCCCATCCTACGGAGAGATCGCCGCGCAGGAATTGGTGCATTCTGCCTCCAGGGAAGAAAAAACCATTGTGATCACCGCCGCCATGCCCGGCGGTACGGGCATGCACCTGTTTGCAGGGGCCTTCCCGGCAAGGATGCTGGATGTGGGCATCGCGGAGCAGCATGCCGTCACGTTATCGGCCGGGCTTGCCTCCGGCGGCATGAAGCCGTATTTCGCCGTGTACGCCTCCTTCCTGCAGCGGGGCTATGACCAGGTGCTGCATGATGTGTGCCTTCAAAATCTGCCGGTATGCCTCCTGCTGGACAGGGCCGGCCTGTCGGGGGACGACGGCGCTACCCATCACGGCATTTATGACATCGCCTATCTGAGGCATATGCCCAACATGACGCTGCTTGCCCCCAGGGATGAGCAGGAGCTCCGCCTGATGATGGATTGGACGCGTACGCTCAAAGGCCCCTGCGCCATACGGTACCCCAGAAAATCCATCCTGCTGAATGAGTATCCCTTGGCATCCTTTACCCCCGGCAAATGGGAAGTGATGCTGGACGGTACGGACTGCGCCTTGTTGGCCGTGGGCAGCATGGTTCCCGTGGCGCTTGAAACGGCGAAAATACTGAGTACGCAGCACATCAAAGCCATGGTGGTGAATGCGTCCTCCATAAAGCCCCTGGATGAGGAGCTGCTGAAAAGGCTTCACCGGATGCCTTTTGTGACCCTGGAGGAGCATGTATTAACCTGCGGTTTCGGAAGCGCTGTAGCAGAATATTGCATTGCCGCTCATTTGAATCCGCCGGCGGTGATGTTCGGCCTTCCGGACAGGATTATGAATCACGGCAGCCGCGAGGACCTGCTGTATTCCATTGGCCTTGTTCCGGGTCAGATCGCGGCCAGAATCAGAAGCGCATTGTCAAGCGGAACGGGAAAGGCGGCCATATGAGCACAAAGGAACGGGCTGATGTAGCCCTTGTCAGGCGCGGCCTTTCGGAAAGCCGGGAAAAAGCCCAGGCGCAGATCATGGCAGGCATGGTGTTTTCCCAACTGCGAAAAATTCAAAAACCTTCGGATACGGTAGGGGAAAACGAGCCGCTGTCGCTGAAAGGCAGCGTGCATCCTTTTGTCAGCCGCGGAGGATTGAAGCTGGAAAAAGCGTTGGATGCGTTTGAGGCCGATGTGAAAACCGCGGTGGCCATGGACATAGGCGCGGCCACCGGCGGCTTTACCGATGTGCTTTTGCGCCGTGGCGCCAGCCATGTGTATGCCATTGATGTGGGATATGGGCAGCTTGACTGGGAAATCCGCAAGGACCCGCGGGTGACCGTGATGGAGCGCACCAATGCCCGTTACCTGAAACAGGAGCAATTCGAACCAAGGCCGACCTTGACGGTGATGGACGTTTCCTTTATTTCCATCCGCTTGATCCTGCCTGTCGCGGCCGGGATCATGGGGGATTCGGGACGGTTCTATACGCTGATCAAACCGCAGTTCGAGGCCGGAAAGGACAGGGTGGGCAAAAAGGGCGTAGTGCGCGACCCGAGTGTGCATGAGGCTGTTCTTTGCGAAATCTTCGATTTTGCCCCCACCTTCGGCTACCATGTGCAAGGCTTGACGTATTCGCCCATCACCGGTCCGGAGGGCAATGTGGAATTCCTTGCCCATATCGCACCGGCGCAGGGACAATATGATGCGATAACGAGGGAAAACATTAAAAAAATCGTGGAAGAAGCGCATTTCACGCTAAAAAAGTAGAATTATGCATTGAATGATTATGCATTCCATGCTATACTGAATTACCAAGGATAGGGGATTTTCATGCTGCTTAAAAAGGTCCTCCTGACCATGCATCCCTCCAAGCCGCTGGGGAACGGGGTTGTGGAGCGGGCTGTCGGCGTTTTCCAGGACGCCGGCATATCTGTATGCGTGGAAGCATGCATGAATAGCCATCTTAGTATGCACTTGCCGGGTATTGACCCATCCGAAGGACTGGATGGCTGCGACGCTGTTATTTCCCTGGGCGGGGACGGGACGCTTTTGCGGGCCATGCAGTACGCCATGAGGGCGGATGTACCTCTATTAGGCATCAATATGGGGCGGGTGGGGTTTCTTACCGAGATCGAGCCTAACCAGATGGAAGAATCGGTGAAGAAACTGTGTGAAGGCGCATTCTACATTGAGGAGCGCATGCTTCTTTCCGTCAGGGTCAATGGGGAAAATCCCATATTAGCCTTAAACGACGCGGTGGTCAACCGCGGATCCAGACTGATCGCTATCAACGCTTACATTTCCGATGATCTGATTGGCCGCTATATGGCTGACGGCATGATCGTAGCAAGCCCTACTGGTTCCACCGGTTATTCTCTTTCCGCGGGCGGTCCCGTTATCAGCCCGGATGTGAAATGCATGGTGGTTTCACCTATTTGTCCGCATACCTTGCAGCACAGGCCCGTGGTTGTTTCGGCCACAGATACGGTCCGGCTTCAATTGGATGGTGAGGATGGACAAGGCATCTATCTTACCATCGACGGGCAGACCACCTTGCCGCTGAACGGACGGGACACAATCTATGTCACATGTGCGGAGAAGACGGGTAAGCTGATCCGCCTGAGCAAACCGCATTTTTTCACACTCGTCCGGGAAAAACTCACCGAATGGAGCCGGTAGGTAATCAGGCCATGCCAAGGAGGAAAAGCCATGAAGACTGTAAGACAGGTGGCCATTTTAGACATTATCGGGAAAAAGGACATCGAGACGCAGGAAGAGCTTGCCGAAGAGCTGAAAAAGCAGGGCATCGTGGTGACACAGGCTACCGTTTCCAGGGACATCAAGGAGCTTCGGCTTTTAAAGGTGCTCTCCGGGAGCGGCGCTTATAAGTATGCCACGGCCGACAAGGCGGAGCATGGCTTGTCGGACAGGTTCATACGGATGTTCGCCGAATCGGTCCTCAGCATGGCCCATTCCGGCAATATGATTGTAATCAAGACGCTGTCTGGCAGCGCCAACGTGGCGGCTGAGGCAGTGGATAATCTCCACTGGCCGGAGATATTGGGTACCCTGGCGGGAGACAATACCATTTTCCTGGTGATCAGGAATCAGGAAGAAGTGGAAGTTGTATTGAAGCGCATGCAGGAAATGATGCGGTAGGTAACTTAAAACCACACAAACCGGCAATGATTACTGTAGATATTGCACAAATAGTCGAGAAAACATATCGTCTCTTTCGTGATCCTGAAGGTATAACCCTTTTCGTTTTGCCTATATTGGTATGCATGCAACAAAACAAAGTGATATTAACTTTATATAACAGAGACGAGAAACATCACTCGTCTCTGTTGTATATTGTAAAAAATTGAAAATATGATATTATATTTCTAATAGATGCACGGCAATACTCTTCTGCGAGGTGTTATGATATGCATAAATCCATAGAAGAAATAGAAAATTGGTGGTCTAGTTTCTCTGACATGATGAATCAGAGAAAGGTTGTTGCAGAAAAACACTTTTCCAATAAGTCTTGGTGCTTTGCATTTTGTGGTTTACAGGAATCTGACATAGATTGCAAACTGAATCTAAATATAAATGTTGCCATGGAATTCCGTACTATTAAGCAAAATCCAATGTATATTGAATTATCTGAAGTAATGAAAGATAAACAGCAAGTTTCAAGAGTAGCTGGATATGCTGATCATATTACTCATGAGCTTTGTTTATATTCGATAGTCGATGATGAAGATGAATATTATGCTAACTCAATATTTCTGGCTTATCGTATTATTGCCGCATTACGAATTCATTGTGGGCTGGACTTTATAGTTCCTATGGTCGCGAATCATTCTTGGTCTTCTATTGCTGCTTTAGAACAGGATAGTTTGAAAATACATATGATAGAAGACTATCCACGAGCTCAAATATTTGATAATAGTGAAGCATTACAAAGGACTGATCTAGAGTGGTTGGAGAAATATTTTGTTAATGTTCTAGATTTGATTTGGAAACATCCAAGTATAAATATCGCAATTGAAGCAATATCACTTTTTCATCAACAAGTTAGTTTAAGGATGAGCGTTATTGCGCTATGGGCAGGAATAGAAGCTATATTCGGAATAACATCAGAATTACGTTATAGATTAGCTATTGAGATAGCAGCATATCTTGAAGTAGATAATAAGGACAGAGTAAATTTATATAAGAAGATAAAGAAAATGTATGACATTCGTTCAAAGGCAGTACACGGTTCCAATATTGATGAGAAAATCATTATCGAGCACATAAAAGAAACCAAGAGCATACTTAGACGTATACTTATAAAATCAATTGAAGCCAATAATCTTCCCTCACATGAGGAATTTGAGTATTCAGTTTTCACTGAAAGTATATAACCTAAAAATATGTTTAGGTTAACGGGATTAATCTCGCGCGTGGATTCAATTATGTAAACCTGTATATGAACTATCTTCAAATTTTGATGTAGAAATCGTGATGCAAATTGAAAATATGGTGGAGCGTATGATCGTAGAATGTATTGTTCCAAACCTAACAAAACATCTTTACATATTTAGCTAAGGGCACTATTATATAGAGGTGAAAGTAAATGATCACATGTATCATTTACCTCATCCGCGCTGTTTTGAATGTATCCGCATGCAGGAAATGATGCGCTGAAAACAGAAATATTGCGCGGGTGTATACGCGCATTTTCTTTTTGTCCCGGAGGAGAATGAAATGCTTCTTTCTTTGTTGATACGGAACGTTGCGTTGATCGATGAATTGACGATAACGCTCCATGAGGGTTTTCACGTGCTTACCGGCGAAACCGGCGCGGGAAAATCCATTATTGTGGATGCGGTCAACCTTGTTTTGGGCGGCCGCGCGGACCGGGAATTGATCCGCACAGGCTGTGACAAGGCTTTTGTGGAAGCGCTTTTTGATATCCGCGGCAATACGAAGGTACAGGAACTGCTTGCCCGGCAGGAATTGGAGGCGGAGGACGGCCTGTTGTCCATATCCCGCGAAATATCCGCATCCGGCAGGAATATTTGCAGGCTGCTTGGTATGGTTGTTCCCCTGAATACGCTGCGGGAGATCACAGCCACGCTCATCGATGTGCACGGGCAGCATGAGCACCAGTATCTGATGGACGAGCATAGGCATCTTCAGTTTCTGGACAGCTTCGGCGATTCAGCCCACCGCGAAAGGATGGAATCCGCCGCCGCCGCGCTGGAAGCGTACAAGTCGGGGGAAAGGGAATTAAGCCGCTTAACCCGGGAAAACAGCCAGCGGGAACAGCGGATGGATACGCTCCGCTTTCAGTTGCAGGAACTGAAGGCGGCTAAGCTGCAGCCGGGTGAAGAGGAATCGCTCCGCCGGGAGCTGGAAAGGCTGCGGCACAGCGTAAAGATATCCGGCGCTCTCCATAAAGCATACGAAAATGTGTATTCCGGGGCGGGCAAGCAATTAAGCGCCCTGGCCCTGATAAGGGACGCCGTTTCAGCCCTGGACGGGATCAGCGCATTGGACCCCGAGTATGAAAAGCTTCGGGACAAGATCAAGGATATGTATTTTGAGTTGGAGGACAGCGGCCTGCAATTGCGCAGCTTGTCTGAGGACTCGGCGTTTGATCCTGAAAGGAACGAACACCTGGAAGCCAGGCTGGACCTGATCCGCCGCCTGCAGCGCAAATATGGTTCCACCGTGGAGGACATCATCGCGTATACCCAAAAAATCAGCCAGGAATATGCCGCCTTCCAAAACATGGACGAAACGCTGGACCAAATGCAGGAGCGGCAAAGAAAACTGCTGGCCGCCTATAAAAAGGAAGCGCAGGCCCTAACCGCCTTAAGAAAAAGCCTGGCCGCCTGGTTTGAAAAGGAAATGGTCGCGCAGCTTCAGCAGCTTGGCATGGAAAAGACGCAATTCTCCGTGCAGTTCCTGCCCGGCTCAACAGAGGATGTGCCGGTGGATGAGGTTGCCTTTTTGATTTCTCCCAACCCCGGAGAACCGCTAAAGCCCCTGTCGAAGATTGCCTCCGGCGGTGAATTATCCCGCCTGATGCTGGCCATCAAATCCATCGCGGCGCAGCAGGGGCTGGTTCCTACCATGATTTTTGACGAAATTGATACTGGCATCAGCGGCAAGATCGCCCAGGTAGTCGCCGAGAAGATGGCCGGAATCTCCGCGTACCGCCAGGTTTTGTGCGTAACACACCTGCATCAGATTGCTGCTATGGCAGATTTTCATTATCTGGTGGAGAAAAGCGTGCAAGGGGAGAGGACATACACGAATATGCAGGAGCTGGACCAGCACGGGCGGGAGAAGGAACTGGCCCGTATGGTGGGAGGGTCGGGCACAGAGAACGATTCCGGGCTTGCGCATGCCAGAAGCATGCTAAAATATTCCGCGGATGTCAAGGCGGGGATCGCCGACGAAAAAAAGAAAACAACTTCTGATTTTGTATAGAATTCCGCTTGCCATAATGGGGGTAACCTATGATATAATCATGTGTGTGAAATTATTCGTTCGATACTGGTTATACTTCACAAGAATAAGGCTTTTTTTTTGCTGGTGAAGGGAGGACTTTTGTCCGTGAAAGGTACTCATTTGTTTCCGGGCGGCATTCATCCAAGGGAGGGCGTCAATGGGAAATCGGTAACAGGCGCTCAGCCCATACAGGTGCTGCCCTCGCCTTCCCGTGTTATTCTGCCTCTGCAGCAGCACATCGGCGTACCGTCCAAGTGCGTTGTCAAGCAGGGTGATTACGTGAAGATCGGGCAGATTATCGGCGAGGCTGCCGGCTTTGTTTCCGCACCCGTGCATGCTACCGTATCCGGTACCGTAGTTGCGGTGGCGCCTTGCATGATGGCCAGCGGTTTGAATGCGCAGGCAGTAATCATCGATAACGACTTCCGGGAAAACTGGGTGCCTTTGATGCCGGCTGCCAACCAGGACAATCTCACCGCCAAGGAACTGGTGGAGATCGTCCGCAATGCCGGCATTGTCGGCCTGGGCGGCGCGACATTCCCCACGGCCGTAAAGCTTTCGCCGCCTCCCGCCAAAAAGGTGGATACGCTGATTGTCAACGGCGCGGAATGCGAGCCGTACCTGGCATCCGACCACAGGCTGATGCTTGAACAAAGCACCGTCGTCATGGACGGTATATCTCTGGTAAAAAAAGCGCTTGGCATATCCCGTGTCATCATCGGCATTGAAAACAACAAGATGGATGCCGTGGAAGCCATGCGCGAGCAGGCTAAAAGGCTGGAGGATGTGGCCGTTAAGCCTCTGCCTGTGCTCTACCCCCAAGGTGGGGAAAAGCAATTGATCTATGCGCTCACCCGCAGGGTTGTTCCCTTTGGCGGGCTGCCTGCCGATGTGGGTGTGATCTGCATGAACGTCGGCACGCTGGCGGCTGTTTCCCGCGCGGTGCGGGAAGGCCGGCCGGTGGTAGACCGCGTAGCCACGGTAGGCGGGCTGGTGGAAAGGCCCGGCAATTTCCTGGTTCGCATCGGCACCACCGTGGAATCGCTGGTACAGGGAGCCGGGGGCTTTCAAAAGGGGATCCGCAAGTTTATTTATGGCGGGCCAATGATGGGCCATGCCATCAGCCGAATGGATATACCCGTCACAAAGAGCTGTTCCGGCGTGCTTGCACTGGGCCAGGAGGCGGTGGAACCGGCGGAAAGCAACTGCATACGCTGCGGCCGCTGCTCCAGGGCATGCCCCATGCTGCTGATGCCATTCCAGTTGAACCAATATTCCAGAACCGACAAGCATGACGAAGCGGAAAAAGCCAGCGTGATGAACTGCATCGAATGCGGCTGCTGCTCCTTTGTTTGTCCCGCCAAGATCCGCCTGGTGCAAAGCTTCCGTGTCAGCAAAAAGATCATTACAGATAAGCGTTCGCGGGCTGCGAAGAAAGGGGAAAGATGAGCATGCTGAAAAACCTGTCCGTATCCTCTTCTCCGCACCTGAGGGACAATGCCACCACCAGGCGGGTGATGCTGGACGTTTGCATCGCCATGATACCCGCCGGGGTCGCAGCCGTCTGGTTCTTTGGCCTGCGGGCACTGATCCTTATCGCGGTTTCCGTTGTAAGCGCCATCGCAGCCGAAGCGTACTACCAAAAGAAGTCCCGCCAGCCAGTCACCGTATCGGACATGAGTGCAGTCGTTACAGGTGTCCTCCTGGCTTTCAACCTGCCTGCCAACGCGCCCTGGTGGATGGCCGCCATTGGCTCCATCCTGGCCATTGTGCTGGTCAAGCAGATTTTCGGCGGACTTGGCCAGAACTTTATGAATCCCGCGCTGGCCGGCCGGGCAATTCTGTTTATTTCCTGGATGGCGTTGATGACCAGCTATCCCGATCCTACGCCCGGTAATTTCATGGTCGGCTTTGTTCCGGATATGGTCGATACCGTATCCAAGGCCACGCCGCTGATGATGGCCAAATCGGCTTCCGCCGGTGCGCAGACGCTGGTCACCTCTTCCGGCATCACATTGCAGAACTTGTTTTTCGGGCAGGTACCCGGCGTGCTGGGCGAAACGAGCAAGCTTGCGCTGCTCATCGGCTTTGTGTATATGCTGATAAGGCGGATAATCGACTGGCGGATTACCGTCACCTTCATCGTGACTGCCTTCCTTTGCTACCTGGTCAAGGAAGGCGCGAGGCTGCCCGAATACATTACGGCTTTGGATGGGGCAACATCCACCGCCTGGAGCTTTGTGTTCACCAACGCCCTGTTCCAGATTTTGTCCGGAAGCCTTTTCCTGGGCGCCATCTTCATGGCGACGGATTATTCCACCTCGCCCATGACGGATTTGGGCAAAATCATCATGGGCGTCGGCTGCGGAATCCTGCTGTTTGTAATCCGCACCTTCTCGGCCTATCCGGAAGGATGCTCTTTTGCAATCCTGTTCATGAATGTGGCTACGCCGCTGATTGACAGGCTGACGTTTCCCAAATCTTTTGGGGAGGTGAAGCAGCATGGCTGAGAACAGCTTTGTACGCCTGAAAAACACGTTTTCCAACGGTATTGTGAAGGAAAATCCCACCTTCCGCTTGGTGCTTGGCATGTGTCCCACGCTGGCGGTGACCACCATGGCGGCCAACGGCATCAGTATGGGCCTTGCGACTACGGCGGTGCTGGTGTTTTCCAACCTCATCATATCCTGCCTGCGCAAAATCATTCCGGGCGATGTCCGCATCCCTTCCTTCATTGTGGTCATCGCTTCCTTCACCACCATCGTACAGCTTCTGATCAAGGCATACCTGCCGGCGCTGGATCAAACGCTCGGCATCTACATTCCCTTGATCGTGGTGAACTGCATCATTTTCGCACGTGCCGAGTCCTTCGCCTTCTCCAACCCGCCGGTGGCATCCATCATGGACGGCCTTGGGATGGGGCTGGGGTTCACCCTGGCGATCACCATACTGGCTTCCCTGCGCGAGATCATCGGGAAAGGCACCTTCTTTGGCATGCAGCTTCTGCCCGCGTCCGTTCCTCCGATGACCATTGTAGGGCAGGCACCCGGCGGATTCATCATGCTGGGCCTTCTGCTTACTATGGTAAACCTGGTGGTCAAAGCCGCTGACAAGAAAAAGGCCGCCAGAGCGGCCAAAGAAGAGGAGGCTGCGTAATGGAGTATTTGCTGCTTCTGATTGGCTCCATACTGGTCAACAACTTCGTCATGTCACAGTTCCTTGGCATATGTCCCTTCCTGGGCGTATCCAAAAAGCTGGAGACGGCGCTTGGCATGGGCATGGCCGTAACGTTTGTCATGGCGCTGGCCTCACTGATCTGCTATCTCATCTACACCTTCCTTCTGATTCCGCTGGGGTTGGAATACCTGTATACCATCGCCTTTATATTGGTGATTGGCGTGCTGGTGCAGGTGGTGGAGATGGCACTGAAAAAGTTCAGCTTCGCCTTGTACCAGGCGCTGGGCGTATACCTGCCATTGATTACCACCAATTGCGCCGTGCTGGGTGTCACCGTTTTGAACATGACCAAGAGCTACAACCTTTTGCAGTCCGTGGTCAACGGCGCCGGCTCTGCGCTTGGTTTTACACTGGCCATCGTTTTGTTCGCTGCGATACGCGAACGGCTGGCCATTTCAAAGATGCCCAAATGGATGGATGGTTTTCCCGGCGCGCTGATCACCGCCGGCCTGATGGCAATTTCTTTCCTGGGCTTCAAGGGCCTGATTAAGTAAAAGGGAGAGGATAATTTGGACGGTATTTTAACCGCCACCATTACGCTTGGCGGCTTGGGCCTGATATTTGGCATCGTATTGACTATTACCTCCAAAGTGTTTGCTGTGCCCGGAAATCCGCTGCGTGATGCTGTTCGTGAGGTGCTTCCCGGCGCCAACTGCGGCGGCTGCGGCTATCCCGGCTGCGATGCGCTGGCAGAGGCGATCGCGGCGGGAAAGGCTCCTGTGGATGCCTGCCCCGTGGGCGGGCCGGAGCTGGCCAAGAAGCTTGCCAAGATCATGGGCGTTGAACTGAATAATGCTTCGGAGGACCGCCAGGTTGCCCAGGTAATCTGCCAGGGAGGCCTGGACCGCTGCAAAAGCAAATTCAAATACACAGGCATTGAAGATTGCGTGGCAGCCGCGCTCGTATCCGACGGGAACAAGGCTTGTCATTATGCGTGCCTTGGGCTTGGCACCTGTGTCCGCGCCTGCAAGTTTGACGCCATCCATATTGATGAGCAGCGCAAAATCGCCGTTATCGATACGGAAAAATGCACCAGCTGCGGTGCCTGCGTGGATGTCTGTCCCAAGCATGTGCTGGCTATGCAGCCGGAGAAGCTGCCGGTTAGGCTGCTTTGCCGTGCGGCCGAGCAGGGGAAGCTGGTAGCCGACAATTGCAAGGCAGGCTGCATTGGCTGCGAGATATGCTTCAAGGAATGTAAGTTTGACGCCATCACCATGAAAAACCACCTGCCGCAGATTGATGTGGATAAATGCGTTGGCTGCATGATGTGCGCGGAAAGCTGCCCGACATCGGCCATATGGGGTGATTTTGACAACCGTCTGATCGCCTCCATTGATAAAGCCGAGTGCATTGGCTGCACGCTGTGCAAAAAAACTTGCAGGTTTGAGGCCATCAGCGGTGAGCGCAAGCAGCCCCATGAGATTACCGAGGCATGCACCGGCTGCGGTGAGTGCGTAGCCAAATGCCCGAAAAAATGCATCACGATGCATGTGCGGGATCATGTCCGGGATGAGTTTGCCAAGGTGGGCACAACCCCTTACGCCGCGGCCGTCCCCTCGGAAACGAACGGAAATTAAGCAGTTCATACAATATTTACAAATGCGAAAACCCCAGTGACGGCAAGGAATTTGCGGCATTGGGGTTTTAAACTTTGTTGGTTTTCCTTGCCTTTTTGAGTGGAAGTCTGTACGAAGTATAAAGAAATGTGCTATAATAGCTGGAACGCCGGCCATATTTGGAGGGAAGCAATTTGCAGCCGCAAACGTCTTGTGCGCCTATTCTTCTGGCATCAGGATCACCCCGGCGCAAAGAGCTCCTTCAACTGATGGGTGTACAGTTTGAAGTAGTATCCCTGGATACGAATGAGGACTGTGGCGGGACCCCTTCAGAGCGCGTCTGTGAGCTGGCCGGGCGTAAGGCGGAAGCAGTTCTGGCTCTGTATGGGGACCGGATGATCCTGGCCGCGGATACACTGGTAGCGCGGGGAGATCAGGTATTGGGCAAGCCTTCTTCCCAGGAAGAGGCGGTCCAAATGCTGTTTGCCCTCAGCGATGGCTGGCATGAGGTGTACACGGGCGTATGCCTGCTGGATGGTGTATGCGGTAAAAAGGAAATCGCCTTTGACAAGACAAGGGTCCGGTTTTCCAAGCTGGACGAGCCTTTAATAAAACAGTATGTCTTAACCGGTGAGCCTATGGACAAGGCAGGAGCCTATGCCATACAGGGGCACGGCGGCATGTTTGTGGAGGAAATACAGGGAAGCGCCTCCAACGTGATCGGCTTGCCCATGGCGCTTGTCCGCAGAATGCTTCGTGACTTTGGCGTGAGCGTACTTTATAGATTGGATGTGTAGACATGGCCATTGTAGCGCCTGACATTGGCATAGATTTAGGGACGGCAAACACTTCTGTGTACGTTCGCGGAAAGGGCATCGTGGTAAACGAGCCCACCATCGTCGTTGTGGAAAGCGACAACAAGCGCGTTGTTAAGGCTATCGGGGAAGAAGCACGGATCATGAAGGGGCGCGCCACCGGGGGGATCATGGATATCCACCCCTTGCGGGAAGGCGTTATTTCCGATTTTGACATGACAAAGCTGATGATCCAGTATTTCATACGGGAGGCCATCGGCGTTTCCCATCTGGTGAAGCCAAGGGTGCTGATCACCGTTCCGTGCAGCATTTCTCCCATTGAGCGCCATGCCGTGACCGAGGCTACCAAGGTGGCCGGCGCACGCCAGGTGCACATTATCGAAAAGCCCTTTGCCGCCGCCATCGGTTCGGGCCTCCCTGTGTATGAGCCGATAGGCAGCATGGTGGTGGACATCGGCGGGGGAACGACGGACGCTGCCGTCATCTCCCTGGGCGGCGTGGTAATCTCCCATTCCATCCGCGTAGGCGGTGTGAAAATGGATGAGGCCATCATCAACTTTATCAAACGCGAATTCAATATGCTGATTGGTGACAGGACAGCCGAGGAAGTCAAGATGGACCTGGGTTCGGCGCTGCCCATAGAGGAGACGCGGCGGGCCCTGGTGCGCGGCCGCGACTTGATCACCAGCCTGCCCCAAACGACGGAGATTACCTCCGCCCAGGTATACGAAGCACTGAACGAGCCATGCCTGGCCATTATGTCGGCCATCAAGTGGGTGCTGGAGCGGACGCCGCCGGAGCTGGCCGCGGATGTCATGCGCAGCGGCATACATTTGACTGGCGGTGGAGCGCTGCTTTTCGGCATGGACCAGTATATTGCATCCGAGCTTGGCATTCCCGTACTACTGGCAAAAGAGCCTATGGATTGCGCGGCCATGGGCATCGGCTATCTGGCTGAGAATATGGAGATTCTGCATAGGATCGGCAAGAGCGGCTTCCTGCGCCACTGATAAGGAGAGGCACAAGTAACCATGAGAGTCAAAAAGCATAGAGCTCAAGAGAATCCCATACAGGTACAGCCGGAGAAGAAGGAGCGTCCCAGGCTGCGCAAAGTGGTGGCATGGCTTGTCAGCGCTTTCTTGCTTTTGGTAATCGGCATCATGGTTTTTGCCAGCATTTTTCCCACCAACAACCTGCTTCAGGTGCCGGGTACGGTGGTTGCCGATTCGGTAGCGCCGGTTCAGAACATTTTTTCCTCCGCTACAAACGCCGTTGTAGACTATCTTCGCACATTAAAGCGGCGCGGAAACATTGAGTATGAGTACAACCGCGTACAGGCGGAAAATTGGCAGCTGGCCCGCGATTCCATGTTTGTGGAGGAGCTGCGGTACGAAGTGTCGGTGCTTAAAAACGCATCTGATGAAATGACTGCCAACGCAGCCATGAACCCCATCTTTTGCACGGTTATCGGCCGGGATTCCGGCAACTACTTTTCCGAGTTAGTCATCGATAAGGGTTCCAATGACGGCATTGAGGACTATATGGCCGTTACCATGAACGGAGCCATGGTGGGCTATACCTATAACGTAACTGCCAGCCGGTCCAAGGTTCTAACCATTATTGACAGCCAAGCCAGTATTCCCGGCCTGATACAGACATCCAGGGACCAAGGCGTAGTAAAGGGTACTCTGGGGATTGATGGGCAGCCCATGTGCCACATGTATTACCTGCCTGACAATCTGCCAAGACCGGGCGACAGGGTTGTTACATCGGGTATCGGTATGACGGACGAGAATTCCGACGAGGAATCTACTGATATAACCATCGCATTCCCCAAAGGAATCCCTATTGGCGAAGTCCGTGAAAGCACCAGGAGATTGGATGCCAACAAGCAATACATCGTTGTGGAGCCTCTTGTAGATTTTCAGCACATAGAGTATGTGATTGTGCTGCGCTATAAGCCGGATGCCGAAGCCATTGAACAACGGAAGGATACCAGTGCCGTCAGCGGGATCGTTCCGTTGGATACGCCCCGGCCCCTGCCACCCTTGCAGATGGGCGATACCATCATCCATATGGGTTCACCTACTCCTACAATGAATCCAAACGCTACGCCTACGCCTGTGGTGACGCCTACGCCTACACCGACGCCGGCGCCGATCCAAACGCCCAAGCCCAACGGCAATAATTTGGAATATCAGGTACCGGAAAATTCGATTGGGCCGACCACGCCTCCGCCGCCTACCAATCCGCCCACGCCGACTCCCAAGCCTACCTTCTCCTTGGACAACCTGACCGTGGAGGGGGATTGACATGCGCAGGGTTTTTCGGGCGTTTCTGCTGATACTGATCGGCTATCTGTGCCAGGTATGCATCATGCCTTATCTGGCCATCGGCGGGATCGCGCCTGAACTATTATTTTCGCTGATTGCCATTGTAACCGTGGCTTACGGCCGTTTCTATACCTTTGGTGTTTCCTGCATGGCAGGCATCCTAATGGAAGTGATGATTGGCGGACTGCCCAATCTGTACCTGATTGCCTACCCCGCCATAGCGCTATTGGGCAGCCTTGTATTTTCAGATAAATCTGAAAGAAAGCTGGAGCAGGAACGAAGCCAGGGAAAGCCCGGTACAAACAGCGACCCCAAGCTTCGCACACTGCTGTGCGTATTGTTTGACATCGCCTGGTTTCAGGCTGTCCACCTCATGTTCATATACTTGAACGGCGTCGATTTGGGGTGGCTTCAAATAGGGCGAGCCCTTGGCGCTGTTGCTTATACCGCAGTGCTCACTGCTTTGGTCTTGCTGCCTATCCGCTGGCTTCTTGGCATGTATGCCAGGAGACCCGGCGCCCAGGCGGCCGTCTGAAAGGAGGGAACTGTATGACTAGTCGTTCCGCCAGAGATCGGTCATTTGTACAGGCAAATGGACGCTATATCCTGTTCGCTCTCATCATTTTGCTCATATTCGGCTATCTGCTGTTGGGTCTTATGGACCTGCAGCTGTATGGCGCGGATGTTTATGGCACAAAGGCAGCGGAAAAACGCACAACCAAGGTTACCTTGCGCGGCAGCCGGGGCATGATTACGGATGCGAATTCCGTGATCCTGGCGGATGATGAGGACATATACAACGTGACCTTCTACCGGGACGGTTCCCAGGGTTCTGCGGAGGATTATAAAACCTTCACAAATGCCATCGCCGAAACGATTGGAGTCATTGAAAAAAACGGCGGTAAATTGTCCGTAAACTCCGTGCTGGAACGGGATCCGGAAACAGAGAAATGGCGCTTCAACTTTGGCGGCGGTGTATCGGAAACCGTACTGGCCGAGCGTGAAAGGCAATGGCGCAGCAACCATTACCTGTCCATCACATATTATCCGACGGCGGATGACTGTATGAACGGCATTAACGGCAAGAAGGGACTGATACAAAGGTATCAGATTCCGAAGGATATGAAAGAAGATTTGATGCTGAAGGTCATGGCCGTCTATTCCGAAATGCAGATGAACCTGTTCAATTCCCAGCCCATCGTCATTGCCAAGGATGTATCCTACCAGACGGTCATGGAGGTTGAGACGCGGTCCATTATTTTGCCGGGTATGGAAATTGCCGTCGGCACGAAAAGGGTATATCCTAGGTCAACTTTGGCCTCCCAGATCATTGGGTATACAGGCCCCATTTATTCAACGCAAAGATTTTATGACGAGCTGAAGCCCAAGGGCTATTCTTTTAATGACACCATCGGCGAAGATGGCATCGAATTTTCCATGGAAGACTGGCTGACCCAGAATTCCTCGCTTCGTCAGGGTTATAAGGAACTGGAACGCGACCGCCTTGGCAAGGTGACGCGTGTGATTTCCTCCGTAGAACCCAAGGACGGCAACAACGTGAAGCTGACGCTCCTCGCGCCGTATCAGCAGCAGGCGGAACGGGCTATCGCCAGCAACGTGAACGCTACGCGCAACAGGCAAGAAGATAAAATGGCTGACAACAAATGGCTGGAAGCCAATAAAGAAGATATCGGAGAAAGGAACTGGGAAAAATATCCGCTTAAGCTGGCGGAGCATGGCGTGCTGATGGTCATTGATATGGAGGGCAGGGTGCTGGCCATGGCCAACTATCCTACTTACGACCTAAACGCTCTTGTTGCCGGCGGTGATGTAGCCAGGCAGATACAGCTGGATTCCCGGGGCCTTTTCCTGAACTATGCCATCCAGGCCCGCGGAGCTCCCGGTTCCATTTTCAAGATGGTCACCGGCCTTGCCGCCCTGATGGAAGGGGAAAAGACCAAGTTTACCGTCGAAACCGAAATTGACGATAAGGGTCTATTTACCGAATTTGAGCAGGATCTATCCAAAGCGCCCAAGTGCTGGATCCAGCCGAACCTTCGGTTTCAGCACCAGAACCAGACCATCGTGGAAGGTATCAAAAATTCTTGCAACTATTTCTTTTTTGATCTTGGCAGCCGGCTATTCAATAACGAGGATGCACTGTACAAGTATTCCTCCAAGCTTGGTTTGACATCCAAGACAGGCATAGACCTGCCGGGCGAAGTCCGCAGCGTGGTTGGCACGCAGGCCACATTGTACAATCCCGACCAGCCGATGGGGGAAGCGTACCAGGATACATCCAAACCCATCATCGTATTCAACTCCATCAAAAAGCACCTTCGCAACTTTGGTGCCAGCCGCAAGATCATTTACGATGAGGAGCGGTTGAACCGTTGCGTGAAGAGCATGATGGACATGGCCATTCAGGTCGACCAGGGTCCGAAGGGTGCGACCTGGATCGCCAAGATGCGCGTGATCCTCATGGAAGAGTTGAATATGACCCAGGAGATGGTGTATCTGCAGGCCGTTATCGGCGACACGTACAGCTATCTGAACGAGATCAAGTGGGGCGGCAGCTACGCGATACAATCCGCCATCGGCCAGGGCATTACCATCCTGACGCCTGCCGCGGTCGCCCGTTATGTGGCGGCCATAGCAAACGGCGGAAACGTATACAACCTGATGCTGGTGGATTCCATCATTTCTCCGGAGGGAGAAGTCATCAGCCAACGGACACCGACACTTGTCAATACCTTGGAAGGTGCGGAGCAATACCTGCCCTATATCAAGGAAGGTATGCACGAAGTTGTTGACGAAACCGGTACAGCGGCCAGCTACTTCAAGAATTTCCAGTATCTGAAACAAATCGCCGCCAAAACCGGTACGGCTGAAAACTCCGACATCGACCTGGAGAATAACGCCTGGTTCGTTGCCTTTGCACCCTTCGATAATCCGGAAATCGCGGTGGTCTCCTTTATACCCAATGGTTATTCCGGCGCTGCCGCATCGCCCGCGGCCAGAGACTTTATACAATGGTACATGGATCAAAAGACACTGCGCACCGAAGAATCCACGCTGCCTGGCGGCAACCAGCTATCCCCATGATCCGGAAAGGACGGACCTGATGAGCCAAGCATGGATGATAGCCTCCGGAAAAGGCGGAGTGGGGAAGTCGACGCTGGCTGCTGCCCTGGCTGTTGGCTTGGCCATGCGCGGACAGCGGGTGGCCATTGTGGATGCGGATATCGGCTTGCGAAGCCTGGATGTGATGCTGGGGCTGGAAAACCACATCGTTTATGATTTGGTGGATGTCATCCGCGGCACGTGCAAGTTAAAGCAGGCCCTTGTTCACCATTGGCGTTATCCTACGCTTTCCCTTTTGCCTGCCGCCCAAATGTGCGACTCCTCCCAGGTCACAGATCTGGATATGCAGCGGATCATATTCCGTCTTAAAAAGGATTACGCATACGTGCTGGTAGATTGCCCCGCCGGCATCGGCAGGGGATTTCAAAATGTACTCGGTGCCGCCGATGATACCATACTGGTCACCACGCCGGACGATGTGGCCATGCGGGATGTGGAGCGGGTTTGCGGCCTTGTGACAGAATATGGGCTTCCCAGGCCCATGCTGATTGTAAACCAAGCGGTAGGCGAAATGGTGCGTTCGGGGGATATGTATGCGCCGCAAGTCATTGCCCAAACGCTGGACCTGCAGTTGCTTGGCGTGGTGCCCAAATCCGAGCAGGTATACCGACGGCTTTTGAAGCAAATGACAGCCATAGAGGGCAAGGGGGATGTTCAGGCGGCACTGAACCGAATCGTGCGCAGGCTGATAGGCGAGCAGATTCCTATCCCCATGATTGAAAAAGATTCCCGCGCGGCTTTTACTCGCCTATTCCGCAGGGACAAAAAAGGAAGTGAATGGCTATGATGATCAGTGAGAACAGGCGCTCCAAGGCGCACCTGGACTTGTCCTTGATCATAATTACATATGCGCTGGCCATATTCGGTGTGCTGGCGGTGACTGTGGCTACCTTTCCGGTACCGGTAGGCTCAGAGCCTGAAAAGACGCTGCTCAACCATATTGTCGGCTCCCTATACGGTTCCAGGCAAGCAATTTTTTTGATGATTTCGCCGATTATTCTTGGTGTTATCGTATCCTTCCGCTATGAGAACCTGCGCTTGCTATCCCGCTTTTTCTATTATATCAGCCTTTTTCTTCTGCTAGTCGTGTTGATTACTTCTCAGGCCACCTCTGTAAAGGCATGGATGAATACTCTGTGGGGTTATACAATCCAACCCTCTGAATTTGCCAAGCTCGGCCTGATTATCGTAATGGCCCGGGTGCTGTCCAGAGAGAATGTACCGATGTCCAACTCGAAGGATTTTGTGCGAATTATGTCCCTGCTGGGCTTCCCGGCGGTGCTTCTTCTTCTCCAGCAGGAATGGGGCTCCCTGATGGTAATGATCTTCATTTTTGTCGTCATGCTTTTTTTTGGCGGCGTCAAGCTGAAGGTTTTATTCGGCATGGCCGCTGCAGGTGCCGTATTGGTCTTGATCTTGTATGGCGTTGCCATGGCCAGCGGCAGCGACAATTACCGTATACAGCGCATACTATCCTTCTTCAATCCCGATATGTACTCTTCCGATGAAGCCTACCAAATGACACAGTCGAAAATTGCCATTGGTTCGGGGGGCCTTTCCGGTATCGGTATTTTTGTAAACGGCTCCATGAGCCAGCTGGATTATGTGCCCGCAGACTGGACAGATTTCATATTTTCCACCATCGGGGAAGCGTTTGGCTTTTTAGGGTGCGGTATCGTACTTCTGCTTTATATATTGATGCTTTTGCGCATGGTCTTTTTGGCCAGGTTTACACAGGACAAGTTTGGCCAGCTGATTATCATCGGTGTGATGAGCATGTTCCTTTTTCACATTTTTGAGAATGTCGCCATGACGCTGGGGCTAATGCCCATTACCGGTATACCGCTCCCGTTTTTAAGCTATGGCGGTTCCAATATGGTCACCAACATGGGCGGCATCGGGCTTGTTTTGAACGTGGTCAGAAACCGAAGCCTATCGGCATATATCAATACGCCGCAGCTTCGGTCAAACAGATACAGGTAGCAACAAAGCTTTATTCGTTGCAGAAAAAGGCAGGAGCATTTATGCATCCTGCCTTTTTGACAAGGACATTCAGTTTTACAATTTTCTGAACAGGGAGACGACTTTCCCAAGTATCGTCACATTGGCAACGATAATGGGCTTCATAGCCGTATTCTCCGGCTGGAGGCGGAACATGCCGTTTTCCTTGAAAAAGCGCTTGACAGTCGCTTCATCCTCCATCATGGCGACGACAATATCGCCGTTATGCGCTTCGGGCTGCTGGCGGACCACCACAAAATCCCCATCCATGATGCCGGCGTCGATCATGCTTTCGCCCTTCACATGCAGTATAAAGAATTTGCCTTCGCCGACCATGCTTTCAGGCAAAGCGATGTTTTCTTCTATATTCTCTTCGGCCAGAATGGGCAGGCCAGCTGTTACACGGCCCACCAGTGGCACAGATACCGCCCGGGGGAACAAATCATCGCCCAGGACTTCCATCGCCCTTGGCTTCATGGAATCCCTGTGTAACAGGCCCTTTTTTTCCAGCCTGGTCAAATGCCCATGAACGGTAGAGGTAGATTTCAAACCCACCGCGTCGCCGATTTCCCGGACGGATGGGGGATAGCCCTTGGATTGAACTTCAGATTTTATAAATTCTAAAATCTTTTGCTGATTGTCGCCCCGTGGTTTCTTCATGGCAACACCGCCTTGTTTGCTTAAATTAATTTCAGTATAGCATAGGGGAGAGACGTTTGCAATAAAAAATCAAACATTTGTTCTTATTTTGTATCTATGATACGTATAGAAGCTAATCCGTATTTCCGTCTTTATTTGACTCATCCTTCTTTTTATCCGGCAGGCGGACATATTGTGCCGCTTCCTTGCGCCTTTTTTCCGTCATAGCGGCATAATGCTTTCTTGTGGTGTTGACATCGGCGTGGCCCAGCACATCCGCCACCAGATAAATGTCGCCCGTTTCATGGTACAGGTTGGTGCCAAAGGTGCTGCGCAGCTTATGGGGACTAATCCTTTTCTTCAGCGGCGCGGCCAGAAGCGCGTATTTTTTTACCAGATTTTGAACGGCCCGCTGGGTGATGCGGCGCTTTTGCAGGGAAAGAAACAGTGCTTCCTCATGACCCGGAAGGGGAATGATCAGTTTTCTTTCATGAAGGTAGGCAAGAAGAGCGTCCGCCACCTCCTGTGGGAAATACAGCATCACCTGGTTCCCGCCCTTGCGAGTCACCAGAAAGGCGTTTTGGGAGAAGTCAATGTCATCCAGGTTAATGCCTACGCACTCGCTGACACGTATGCCGGTGCCAAGAAACAGGCACAGCATGGCATAATCCCGCAGCCTGGTCAGAGCCTGGTACTTTTGCTGACGGTCTGACAGCTTTTCACCGCTTTGTACAATGGAGAGCATCTTTTCTATTTCGTTTTCTTCCAGCCGCAGGATGGGCTTGGCATGCAGCTTGGGCAGGGGAACCAGCGTAGTTACATTGGATGTGATCCGGCTGCCGGAAAAGAGGTATTCAAAAAAGGAGCGAAGCGTAGACAGCTTTCGCATGATGCCCAGTTCATGATTGTAAATGGGCTTGGCCATGAGACCTTCCTCATTTTCAGAATCCATGTTCCGATAGTACATTGTTAAATATTCTACATATTGTTCCAGATCACGCTGCGTGATTGCATCGATGTCCTTATCCGAAATAAAGCGCGTATCCGTCTGTCCAAATTGCGGCATTTCAGTTGTGAGAAACGTAAAAAAAATTCGAAGGTCGTAGGCATATGCCAGTCTGGTCAAGGTACTTGTGGTGGTGCTGATGGCGCGCAGAAAGTCCCCGCAGGCTCGGGGCAGTTCCTTTAACACCTGGCGTATGAGTTCCATCCTTTTTTCATGGGTATGCTTTTGATAGTCTGATTGCATTGCGTACAACTCCTTGATTGCAGACGCGCTTTTGTTCGGAAGGACAGGGAAATATCCATACATGTGTACGAAAATCGCTCACAATGGCGATTACGCATTACTTAATTATCAAAGCAAGCAAAGGAAACTGACCATGGCTGATACACCATATAAGACCAATACGCCTAGAATTTCATAATACTAGAGGAACGTAATAAATGCCTTTAGCATAAGCTCTTGATTCATGCGTCAAACTCAGGCAACAATATACCAAACCCTGCTTTTTTTGTCAATACTATTCGTAAAAGTATCCTTTCGCGAATAGTTTAATAGGACTGGAAAAGGATAAAATCCCTTCCCCTATGGCTCTATTTCGTTTCCTTCTTTTCAACTGCGGCAACAGGTGCTTTCTCTTCCTGCTGCTGCCCGTTCATGCGAAGGTATTCTTGAATCTGTCCGCGGGCCATTTCATCGCATCGGTTGTTTTCCGGATGGTCGGAATGGCCCTTCACTTTATGAAAAGATACCTGGTGCTTTTTGATTTGATGCAAAATAAGCCGCCAGAGGTCCTGGTTCTCCACCGGCTGTCCCCCGGCGGTCTTCCAGCCGTTTGCCTGCCAGCGGTCGATCCACTTTTCTTCAAACGCGTTCACAAGATAAGCTGAATCAGAAAAAAGCTGGACACGGCATGGCACCTTTAATTCCCCCAGGCCACTGATGGCCGCGAAAAGCTCCATGCGGTTATTCGTTGTGCCCGGCATAAACCCGGATACTTCCTTGCGGTGCTCCCCAAAGCAAAGGATTGCGGCCCAACCGCCGGGGCCAGGATTACCGGAACAGGCGCCGTCTGTATAAATTTGCACGAGCTTAAGCGGCGCAACTGGGTTTTGCATGCGTAAATAACTCCTCTTGTGTCATTTGGAAGCCATTTTTTTAAGCTTTTCGGCACAGGCATCCATGGCGGATATCACGATGCCCCGGAATCCATTCTTCTCCAGTTCATAAATCGCTTCAATGGTGCTTCCGGCCGGCGAACATACTGCGTCCTTCAATGCACCGGGATGCGTTCCGGTGGCAAGCACCATTTTGCCAGCACCGATCATGGTCTGTGCGGCCATCTCATATGCCACATCCCTGGGAAGGCCCAGACGCACAGCTCCGTCCGCAAGCGCTTCAATAAATGTATACACATAGGCAACGCCGCTTCCGCTGACAGCTACCACGGCGTCTAACAACCTTTCCGGCAGTGTGCGCACGGTCCCCAGAGCCATGAACATTTCCTTGGCCCACTCAAGCATTTCCGTGGTGAAGGTGGTTTCCTCACAAAACACGGTGGAGCCTTCCCCCACCAACACCGGTGTATTGACAGATACGCGCAGGATAGGCGGAGCAAAAGGCGCAAAAGCCTCTTTCAGCGAAGCAAAGGACCAGCCGGAAGCAATGGAAATAACGAGTTTATTCCCAATGGATGGTTTGATTTCCTGTATGACATCATGAAGGAAATAAGGCTTCACGGCCAGCAGAATAACATCGCATGACTCCACGAGATGAATATTGTTGTCTGCGGCCAACACGCAGTAAGCTTGCGCCAGCTTTGCACGCTGGACGGGGTCGCGCCTGGATATCATCACATCGGGACCCTGAACAAAGCCTTTTGACAAAAGACCCTTCAGGATAGCGCCGGCCATATTCCCGGCACCGAGAAAACCAATCCGCATCAGCCTTTCCCCTTTCGCATGATCCTGATTATACCATAGCGCAAAGGGTTTATCCAACCCTTTTTTCCATACGGGCACCAAATTCGATATTGACAGCATGTCTTTTGCAAGGTATAATATGATTCGTTCGGCACCTAGGGGCATGGTGTAATGGTAACACGTGGGTCTCCAAAACCTTTGTTGAGGGTTCGAGTCCTTCTGCCCCTGCCAAGCGGCTGACATGCTTCAGCGCAAGACGGCAGATATCTTAGGATATCTGCTGTTTGTTATATATACGATTTTTTTATTGGATATCAAGTTACCCACCCTGCTTAGGCGCTTTTAACAGCGTGCCCAAGGTCTCCTCCGGTGTGTCCAGCAGTGCGCTGACCAGCGTACTGTCGTCCAATTCCCCCATGCTCTTGAGCCCGTCTTCATCCAAAACGATCACACGGTGGCATTTGCCCGGTGATATCCTGCGGAACAATTCTCGTACGCTGGTAGCGCCGGATACCCCAAGCCATTCCACCTGCAGCGCTTTTTCGCGTTCCAGTTTCATTTTTTTGCTTATGACGCTATGGATGCACTGGACGGCGGCCATCGTTTTACTCAAATGGGCCGCATACATCAAATAGCAGCCTGTGATCACCAGCGACAGGTTGGCGACACCGTGAATGGCACCCCATATGGCCAGGCCATTGAGCAAGAGGCCTGCGCAAATACCGGCAGTCGATAGTATACGCATGGCTTTTTGCCAGCCCAGCCACGGCGTCAAAATAGCCTGCAGCATGCGTCCGCCATCCAGCGGCAGCACGGGAACCAGGTTAAAGCACAAGAGCAGCAGGTTCCAGCGGAGAAAGCCCTCGATTTGAACGAGGCTTACCCAGCCTATCTGCATCAGTCCAGCACAGACAAGGCATAAAAACCAGCTCATAGCAGGCCCGGCCGCCGCTACCAGAAACTGCTGCAGCGGCGTTGCCTCGCAGATATCCTCCATGCGCGCCACGCCGCCAAACGGCGTGAACTCCACTTCTGGAACAGGAAGATGAAACGCCTTGGCAGTAAAAACATGCGCCAACTCATGCAAAATCAGCGCAAGCAGTGCAGACAGCACCGCCCCGCCCTGCCCTACACCAATAAAGACGATAGCCCCGATGAGCGCCAGAGGATGGATGCGGATGCGTGTATGGTTGATTTCCAGCGCTTTCACGGCGTAGCCACCACTTCCCGCATTAAGGGAACCGGATCAATGGACCGGCCATCCTTTCGCACTTCAAAAAACACCGGCTGCTTTTGCGCCGTTTCCCCTATGATATCGCCTTCGTATACCTGATCGCCTTCCAAAACAAAGCACTCCTGCAGGTTTCCGTACAGCGTTTCCAATCCATTGTCGTGCCGTACGCGGACAACGCGCTCTTCCCCATCCCCATGCGCTACATTCATGACTTCCCCATCGCCGGCCACCCGTACATCGGTGGTTACGCCCAGCAGCGCGATATACGGCTCATCCTCATGGAATACGTGCACAACATCCCCATGGACTGGCGCGGATACCTGCACAGCGTCATTGCTGCTGTTCCAAAACACAAGCGCAGACTCAGGCAAAAGGCTGCTGACAAAGGATAGTTTGCCAAGCGATTCATCCAGGTTCATGGATACGCTGTCCGCAATAGCGGAAAAGACATCCTTTGATTGCGGCAAGGCAGCGTTGCGGACGGCTACAGCGCACAGCAACAACGCCGCGGCCACGGCTACATTGCGCGTCAAACGCTCCGCAAAGTCCTTTTTGCGGGGCTTGATCCATTCTATTTCCTTTTCCTCTTTTACCGGTTGCTTTTCAGGCGCAACGGCCGGCCCACTCAATGGCTTCTTGTGAACCACATGCATGGGCTTAACTTGCGCTTTGGGCAAAGGTCTGCTTGACATGACATCCACTCCCTTCTGCCAATTATATGACGGGAGTGGATGCAAACATGAAAAAATGATTCTATTTCAGGCAACCGGTTCTTTGCATGTGCTCAAGCGCATTTGCAAGGGCGATTTTACCATGAGCGTATGTCAACCCGCCCTGCAGGTAAGCGATGAAGGGCTCCCGCATGGGCGCGTCAGCGCTTAGCTCAATGGACGCACCGGATACGAACGTGCCGGCCGCCATAATGACCTGGTTTTGATAACCAGGCATATCCCAAGGTTCCGGGACAGCCATGCTGTCCACAGGGGAAGCGGCCTGTATCCCCTGACAGAAGGCAATCAGCCTCTCCGGTGACTGCATTTCGATGGCCTGTATGATGTCTGAACGCTCTGCTAAGGCGGAAGGCGTTGTTTTCATGCCCAGCAATTCAAAAGCCCGGGCGGCCAGGATGGCTGTTTTCAGCGCCTGCACCACCACGTGGGGCGCCAGGAAAAGCCCTTGGTAAAACGGCTGATAGCTGCCGGCGTAGGAGCCTACTTCCTGGCCGATGCCAGGCGCAGTCATTCGGTATGCGATGCGCCGGATGCATTCAGCTTTGCCTGCGATGTAGCCTCCGGTAGGCGCCAGTCCCCCGCCGGGGTTTTTGATGAGGCTGCCCACACAAACATCCGCGCCATGATGACTTGGTTCTGTTTTTTGAACAAACTCCCCGTAGCAGTTGTCTACCATCAGCCATATGTTCGGATAATCCCTATGCAGCAAATCCGCCAAAGGCTGAATATCCTTTGGGAACAGGGAGCTTCGCCAGGCATAGCCGCGGCTGCGCTGCACCGTCACTACTTTTGTATTGGGGCGGATAACTTCACGGATGGCATTCAGGTCCAGCTTACCTTGCGCATCCATCTCCACATGGCTGTAGGATACAGTCATCTCCGCCAGGGAGCCGGGAGATTTCTCCGTGATGCCAATGACATGATCCAGTGTATCGTAGGGCTTGCCGGTGGCGGACAGCAAATGGTCCCCCGGCAAAAGCAGCCCGAACAGGCAAAGCGAAAGCGCATGGGTGCCGGAAGCGATATGAGGCCTTACGATGGCCGCCTCCGTTTGAAAGATGTCGGCAAAAATGGCTTCCAACGTATCCCGGCCGATGTCTCCGTATCCGTAGCCTGTTGTCGGCGCAAAATGGCGCGACGCCACCTGGTGATTTTGCATGGCGGAAAGCACACGCTTTGTATTGTGTATTTCTGTTTCTTCCAATAGCGCAAAAGCACTTTCGCAATCGGACTGAGCCTGTTCGATCAGCTTGATGATATCGATCATATTTGTCTTGTTCCTTACATTTTTATCAGATACCGAACGCGGCATGTATGTGGTCAAGGGCTTGGTCGGTGACGCTGCCTGACAATGCATCCAGCCAGACGATGCCCTCCGTGCGCCGGAACCATGTCATTTGTCGCTTGGCGTAATGGCGGGTCCCCAGCTTCAGTGTCTCCACCGCCTGATTCAAAGGGTATGCTTCCCGTAACACCGGAATCAGTTCCTTATAACCCAAGCCCTGCATGGACTGGGCTTCCGGGGGGACACCCATGCGCAGGAGGCTTTCCACTTCGGATAAAAGTCCTGTTTGTATCATGTCATCCACCCGGCAATCAATGCGCCGGTACAGCACTTCCCTGTCCATGGTCAAACCGAATATGCACAAATTGTACGGGCTTTCCTCCTGCTGCTCAGGCTGCTGGCAGGAAAAAGGCCGGCCTGTCATTTCATATACTTCCAGCGCCCTGATCACGCGCCGCGTATCGTTGATGTGCAGTCGGTCCGCCGTCTTGGAGTCAGCCTTTTGAAGCATGGCATGTAGCTTTTCCCTGCCGCTCTCCTCCTGCAATATGGCCGTGAGACGTTCCCGGATGGCCGGATCCCCCTGTGTCCCGCCAAGCTCCATGGTTGTGGTCAGAGCCTTTAAATAAAGCCCAGTCCCGCCTGTCAGAATGGGTATGCTCCCTCTTTGATGGATGTCTTGGATGCATGCTTTGGCCTGCTTTGCGTATTCCGCCACGGAATAGGCATCCTTGGGGTCGGCCACATCCAGCATATGGTGCGGTATGCCTTCCCGCTCCGAAACAGTCGGTTTGGCAGTGCCGATGTCCATATAACGGTATATCTGCATGGAATCCATGGCAACCACTTCGCCCTTCAGCTTATGCGAAAGGGCGATGGAAAGGCTTGTTTTTCCGCTGGCCGTAGGGCCTGCGACTAAGATCAAGGGCGGTTTCAGCACAAAAAGGATTTCCTCCCGGTTACTGTATGCGTTTGAAACGCTTGTCCAAATCCTGGTGCGTGATGGAGATCACCAGCGGACGGCCATGGGGACAGGTCGGCGTAACGCCGGTTTCGGTTGCTCTGTATACCAAATCCTCTATTTCAACCTGCGGCAGGCGTTCCCCGCCCTTTACCGCGCGCTTGCAGGCCATCTGCAGTATGGCGGTACGTCGTTTTTCCAATGTGGTAAGGCCCCGCATCGTCTCCAGCTCATCCAACAGCTCCAAAATAAAGCTCTTGGCCTGGGGCTGACCCAGGATGATGGGTACGGAACGAATCTGAACGGCATGCTCGCCGAAAGAAGATAGCTCAAAGCCAGTTTGGGCAAGTGCCTCCTGGTTTTCCTGCAGCGTTTCCAGTTCCCTGTGGGTCAGCGTCACCATCTGCGGAACCAGCAGCGGCTGGGATGCTGCCTTTTGATCATACGCCCTTGTCATCTGATCAAAAAGAAGACGCTCATGGGCTGCGTGCTGATCGATCAATAACAGTTGGTCTTTGTATTCTATCAGGATATATGTGTTAAAAACAACACCCAATACCTTCAAGTCCGGCTTTGCTTCCTTCTGGGAAAGGGCGGATATGGCTTCCACCTTTTCCTGAACTGATGGTGCGGTAACGCCGGGATTCATTGCATTATATGATTCTTGGGCTTGTTGACGATCCAAGTATGGAGGCCTTATGGACGCGGGCATGTATGTTTCACGAAGCACAGGAGCTTGTTCCCTGCCCGGCACTGGTATAATTATTGGTGTTCTGGGTGGGAGGGGCAGTGCAGACTTTGATTCTATATCAGATGATGCATTTTCAAACTTCGGTCTGTTGTCGCCTTCCTGCTGTTTCGATTCGGCCGATAGCGAACGTTCAATACCAAAGTCCGTTTTCTTGGTAGCCGCACTCTGTACAGAAATGCTGTTCGGGAACAGCGTCTTTGCCGCCTCTGATGGATTCAATTCCATTTCCGGCACGTTTTCAAGTGCCGCATCCTTACGCAATACATCCAGGATCATATCACGAACGGCTTCAAACACATCATTTTCGCTCTGAAAGCGGACTTCCAATTTGTTGGGATGTACGTTCACATCCACCGCTTCCAAAGCCATTTTTATATGAACTACACAGGTGGGAAAATGGCCGATGGTTACCCGTTCTTTGCAGCCCTGTTCCAATGCCTGCGCCAATAGCGCGCTTTTCATGTACCGGCCATTGATAAAAAAGGACTGATGGCTGCGGGTACCCCTGGCGCTGTCGCCGATGCCCACATACCCCTCCAGCCATAAACCGCGGGAACCTCCGGATATAAACCGCATGGACTTGAGCATTTCCTTGCCGTAAATGCTGAATACGGCTGACTCCAGCTTGCCATCGCCCGGGCTGTGATAGATCACTTTGCCCTGGTTGATCAGCCGGAAGGAAATAGCCGGGTTGGACAGAATCAGCCGCATGATAAGATCGGAAACAAAAGCGGCTTCCGCGGCGGGCTTTTTTAGGAACTTCAGGCGGACAGGCGTATTGTAAAACAGGTCCCGGACGATGAAAGTCGTTCCTTCCGGGCAGGCTGCCTCCCGAATCTCCTGGATGATGCCGCCCTCATTGACTACGGTGATCCCGCTGTCCTCCCCGCGGACCCTGGTGGTGCAAGTCACACGGCTTACCGCCGCGATGGATGCCAGCGCCTCGCCGCGAAAGCCAAGGGTTTCAATATGGTGCAGGTCCTCGGAGGTTGTGATTTTGCTGGTGGCATGCCTTTCAAAGGCCATGCGGATCTGCGGCTGCGGGATGCCGCAGCCGTTGTCCGTCACGCGGATGTAAGTGATTCCTCCATCCCGGATTTCTATGGTAATGGCGCTGGCGCCGGCGTCCATGCTGTTTTCCACCATTTCCTTGATGGCCGCAGCAGGCCGCTCCACCACTTCACCGGCAGCAATTTTGCCAATGACCTCTGGCGTCAGCTTGATGATGGGACGCATGGTTACCTCCTTATAACTTTCGTGCCTTTTCACGCAGGCGGAACAGGTGGTTGATGGCATCCATGGGGGTTAAGGCCATGACGTCAATATTCTGCAATTCTTCCACCAGTTCCGTCTGGGCGTAGTTGAACAGGCCAACCTGCTGGCTGCCCGTCCGTTTCCCGTCTTCCAGTATGTTTTGTCCAATGGTGTTTTGGTTGATATCCGATACCTCAAGGCGCGCCTGAATTTCGTGGGCGCGCATCAAAACGGGCTGCGGTACACCGGCCAGGCGGGCGACGTGCACGCCAAAGCTCTTATCCGCGCCGCCGCGGATGATTTTGCGCAGGAAGATGACGTCCTCGCCGTGCTCCTTGACGGAGATGCAGTAGTTCTGCACACCCTCAAGACGCCCTTCCAATTCGGAGAGCTCATGGTAGTGGGTGGCGAACAGCGTTTTCGCGCCGGCGTTTTGCTTGTCGCACAAGTATTCCACCACAGCCCAGGCAATGGAAAGCCCATCGAAGGTGCTTGTCCCGCGGCCGATTTCATCCAGGATCACCAAAGACCGCGGCGTGGCGTTGCGCAGAATGTAGGCCATCTCCGACATTTCCACCATGAAGGTGGATTGGCCGCTGGCCAGGTCATCGGACGCACCGACCCTGGTGAATATCCTGTCCACAATGGGGATTTGGGCCTCCCTGGCCGGCACGAAGCTGCCAATATGGGCCATAAGCACAATCAGCGCCACCTGGCGCATGTACGTGCTTTTCCCGGCCATGTTGGGGCCGGTAATGATCAGCATGCGCTGGCTGTCGCCATCCATAAAGGTATCGTTGGGAACAAAAGCGCCTTCCCGCAGCGTCTGCTCCACCACGGGATGACGTCCATCCACAATGGATAGCTTGCCATCGTCCGTGATCTGAGGCCTGGCATAATGGTTGCTGCCGGCCACCTTGGCCAGGGAAACAAGCGCATCCAGCGTCTTTAAGCCCAGAGCCGTTTTTTGCATGGGTTCGATCAACGCCAGGATGTGCTCCCGAATGGAGACAAAAAGCTCCATCTCGAGCCGGACGGACTGCTCCTGTGCCCCTACGATCTTCTGTTCGATTTCCCGAAGCTCCGGCGTGATGTACCGCTCGCAGTTGGCCAGCGTCTGCTTGCGCATGTATCTTAGCGGCACAAGCTCGTAATATGATTTGGTGACTTCGATATAATAGCCGAACACACGGTTGTACTGAATGCGAAGGTTCTTGATCCCCGTCTCCTGGCGTTCCTTCGCCTCCAGGTCAAGAATCCACTGCTTGCCGCTGGTGGCTGCCTCCCGGAGGCTGTCCAGACGCTGGCTGTAACCCTCCCGGATGATGCCGCCCTCGGTGATGGACAGCGGCGCATCTGGATGGATGGCCCGCTCAATCAGGTCGGAAAGATCGGGCATGGGGTCCAGCATGGCTTCCAGATCGTTTAACAGCGGGCTGTTCAGCGACCGCATCAGGTCCTTGATAGAGGGTACCTTTTTCAGGGAGCCCAAAAGAGCAAGGCAATCCCTGGCGTTGATGCTCTTGTAGGAAACGCGGCTCAAAAGCCGCTCGATGTCATATACGCCGCGAAGCTCATCGGAAAGGGACATGCAAAGCACATGCTCCTTGAGGATGGCAGATATGGCATCCAAGCGCTGGTTGATCCTATCCCTGTCCACAAGCGGCTGCTCGATCCAGCTTCGAAGCAGACGCCCGCCCATGGCGGTGGAGGTTTGATCCAGCAGCCATAAGAGCGTGCCTTTCTTGGTGCGGCCCCGCAGGCTTTCTGTCAACTCCAGGTTCCGCCTGGCGCTTTTATCCAGGAGCATAATCTGGCTGCTTGGATAGATGCGAAGGCCGGAGATGTGCTCCAGCGCGTTTTTCTGCGTTTCGTTCAGATACAGCATCAACGCACCGGCCGCCAGCGCGCCGGCCTTATAATCATCCGCCAAGCCCAGAGGCGACAGGTCATTCAAATGAAAATGGCTGCACAAAGCTCCGTGGGCCTGTGCGGGCTGAAAAGCGGCGTGGCTGTACTCCGTACAGGAGATTTCCACACCGATGTACTTGCGCAGCGTATTCAAGTCGTTGGTGATGACCTCGTTGGGCCTGATGCGCAGTACCTCGTCGGCCAGGATATCCAGATACGGCTGCAATTGATGCACAAAAAATTCGCCTGTGGATACATCCACAAAGGCTAAGCCGGCCGTAACGCCGTTCAGATGGACGCACAGGAGGAAGTGGTTTTCCCTTTCATCCAGCAGTGCGGAATCAACGATGGTGCCCGGCGTTACGATGCGGACAACCTCGCGCTCCACCAGCCCCTTGCTCAGCGCCGGGTCTGACGTTTGCTCGCAAATCGCAACCTTGTAGCCCTTTTCAATCAGCCTTGTGATATAAACGGAGGCGCTGTGAAAAGGAACGCCGCACATGGGCGCGCGCTCCTCCAGGCCGCAATCCTTCCCTGTAAGCGTCAATTCCAGCTCCCGGGAAGCCGTATGCGCGTCGTCAAAGAACATTTCATAAAAATCGCCCAGGCGGAAAAACAGGATGCAGTCCTTATACTGTTCCTTGATCTGCAGATATTGCTGCATCATGGGGGTGACCGTCGCCATTTTGCCGCCTCCTGTGTGCTCTAAAGACCCTTTGTAGTATCAATAACAAGGATGATTGGCAGCTCAATGACTGCAGCCGCTGCATCCGTCACAGGAGCCCGAGCATCCGCTTTGGGGCTGTTCCGTCTCCCCTGTCACCACAAACCGGATCAGGGTGTTCACCTGATTCATCATATTTGTAAAATCGGCTCTGGCAGTTTGCATGGCCTTGATCATGGGATAGTCGTTCATCTTCTTTTGGGACGCATCCATATCATCGCTGGCTGAAGACAGTTCGCCTTTGTCCAAATTATTGGAGGATAACAAATTTTCTACCCTTTGCCGCTTTTCAATAAAATCGGCAATCAGCCGTGTGGCTTCCTCATCCTTCGTCACAGCCTGTTCCGCAATGCGCATACGGATAAATTCTTCGCTGTCCAATATGGATCCGGCCAATTGTTCGGCCTGTTCCAATACCTTTTTCATGGTGCCGCTCCTTTATATTTTAACTCGTTCCCCCCGCAGCGTGGTAACGCCGGAGGAGGTAATTTTCACGGGAATGATGGTGCCTACGTCCTCCCCGGATCCAGGAAAACTGATGGTAATATTCCGCAACCCTTTGCCGGAAACCTGCTTTGCATCCCGCTTGGAAAGGCTTTCCACAAGCACCTGCTCTGTTTTGCCGATCAGGCTTTTGTGAATATCCGCCGTGATTTCTTCTTGGGCGGCGATGAGCCTTTGAATCCTGTTTGTGGCGGTATCCGCGGGAATCCGCCCCTCCATGGCCGCCGCTTTCGTCCCCTCCCGCGGGGAATAGATGAAGGTGAAGGCTGCGTCGTAGCGCACTTCCTTCACAAGGGACAGGGTGTCCAAAAACTGCGCTTCCGTTTCGCCGGGAAAGCCCACGATCAGGTCGGTGGTAATGCCAATATGGGGAACAGCCCTGCGCAGCTCACTCACCCTGTGCAGGTATTGTTCCCTGGTATAGCGCCGGTTCATCGCCTTCAATATCTCATCGTTTCCCGATTGAACAGGCAGATGGAAGTGCGGGCAGATGTTCCGGCTGTTTGCCATCACATCTATCAGCTCGTCGGAAAGGTCTTTGGGATGAGAAGTCATGAAGCGGATACGCGGAATGCCGACCTGATCCAGCTCACGAAGGAGCTTTGGAAAACTCATGGCGGAATCCAGCCCTCCGCCATAGGAGTTTACATTCTGCCCCAGCAGCATGATTTCCTTGACGCCGCTGCTTTGCAGCTTTTGCGCCTCCTCTAGGATGCTCTTTGGGTCGCGGGAACGCTCCCGGCCGCGCACGTAAGGGACGATGCAAAAGGAGCAGAAGTTGTTGCAGCCGTACATGATGGTGATATAGGCCTGATAGAGCGTCGGGCGGCTGATGGGGATATCCTCCGCGATCAGGTCCTCCTGGCTGCATACCTCCAGCACAGGCTTAGAGCTTTCCAGTTCTTTATGAAATATCTCGGGAAAGCGGTGCAGGTTGTGCGTGCCGAAGGCTATGTCGATAAATTTGTACTGATTCAGCAGTTTTTCCGCCATGCCCTGCTGCTGGATCATGCAGCCGCACACGCCGATGATAAGCTCCGGGTTCTTTTTCTTCAGTTCCTTGAGCCAGATGACGTTGCCCAAAGCCCGGCGCTCCGCGTTGTCCCGCACGCAGCAGGTATTGTAAATCACGAATCCGGCCTCTTCCTTGGTAGGCGACTCCGGGATGCCCATGGCTTGCAGCATGCCGGCCAGCTTTTCGCTGTCATGCATATTCATCTGGCAGCCAAAGGTGATGATGTGGTAGGATTTGGGCTTATAAGGGTGTTCCCGCACCATATCCGTAAACCGTTCCTGCTGTGCTATTTCTTCCGGCGATACTATCACCGGTTTTCTTTCACCCATTCAGGGATTCCTCGCTTTCCTGTCCCTCTTTCGCGCGTATCCTTCCGCTTCCCTTGCAGCGACGGCATGGAACCGTCAACCGCAGATGCAGAGGGGGTTTCGTCTTTTTCCGCGTACATTCCATAAGCCCGAGGGCTGTATAGCCATGTACCACCGTTTTCATGCGGTCGTGGGCAAGCTCGGCTTTCAGCGTATCCAGCACGGCCTGCCTGTGATGCTCGTTCTTCATATCGATAAAATCAATCAGGATGATACCGCCCAAGCCGCGAAGCCTTAATTGCCGCGCGATTTCCCGACACGCTTCCACATTGAGGGTGTAGAGGGTATCTTCCAGCAGCTTTTTGCCGGTGTATTTGCCGGTGTTCACGTCGATTACCGTCATGGCTTCACATAGGTCAAATATGAGGTACCCTCCGCTTTTGAGCCAAACCTTGCGGCCAAGAGCCTTTTCCACCTGGGAATAGATGCCGAAAGTCCTAAGCAGGTCTCCGTCAGGAACAAAGGAAACCTCCAGGCCAATTACCTGCAGCTCCTTTACGTTGGTGACGATCCTGCCGATTTCATTGGCCGGGTAATCTCTTATAAGCTCTGCGAATGGATCGCTGCTGCCATATAGTAGCTGAGGCGCGTTTTTCTGCGGATATAGCTTTTGCACCTTCTGCCACTCTTCCGACAAATATAAAATCTCCTGCTCTATTTCTTCGCGATTGGCAGACAGAGAGGATGAACGCATCACCAGCCCCGAACCGGGAGGCGCAAGCTCACGGCCCAGGCTTTGCAGCATTTCCCGCTCCTTAGTATCTTGTACCCGCTGGGAAACGCCTACGAACCCATCCAGAGGTAAAAGGATCACGTATGTACCGGGGAATGTGATATCCCGCGTTAGATATGCGCCTTTCTCCCCTACCGGGTCTTTTTTCACCTGAACCAGAATTTCCTGGCCGGTTTGCAATGAAGAGCGGATGGTTTTCTGATCCGAGAAGCCAGGAGCCTCTTTCAATGGCAGAAAACCGTTTTTTTCAAGGCCCAAATTTACAAAAGCAGCATCCATGCCTGGGATGATGCGTTCCACCCGGCCTTTGAATATGGCGTTTGCCAGGGAGGCAGACTTCTCCCGTTCATAGGAAAAATACTCGCACAACTCGCCGTCTTCCAACAAGGCGGTATGGCAAACGGCATTTTCCTCAAAGCATACAATCTCGCGCATACGCGTCCCTTTCACAAGCTTTCCAGCGGCACAAGCTTTCCCTCCGGACCCATAGCCAGCAGTCCCGTACGGATCAAGGAATAAGAGGAACAATCCGCGCCGCAGGTTTGAGACAGTGCGGTTAGCAGCATATCCGGCTTGCAAGTGGCATCCTCCCGCAGCGCCAGTATTGCCGAAATTACATGATTTTGGCCATTATTCCGCGCGGAAAGATGATAGATCATGGGCCTGATATCGCACGGCTTTTCCCCGCTTTTTGTTTTGCGAATGGCGGGTATTACGCTTTTACTTAAAAATTCCGGCAGGCATTTCGCGGCCGATTCCCATTCCGGGCCATCCAATTCCATGTCATACGACGCGGCAAACAGCTTCGACATAGGCGCGGGATACGTATCGGCCACGGACCTTGCCGCCACGGCCTTTAGGGCTGGTGGCAGCGCATTGCTGAGCTTGAACAGAAATTCATCCTCGGGAACTTCTCGCGCAAGGGCCACATCCATGATTTCCCGCAGGCCGGAGGCGCCAACGGACAGAGGGGCGGCAAAATTGATCACCATATGCGGGTTAAAGCCCTGGCTATAGGATACCGGCAGGCCGGTGCGGCGCAGGATGCGCTGCATGGCCCGCATCAAATCCAGGTGGCCGATATGGCGGAGCGCAGCCCCTTTTTCAAACACAACAAGCATCCTCATGCCTTGCACACCCCCTCAAAGCGGGTCAGGCCGCAGCCATGGCAGCCATGACGGCAATCGGAGGTGGTTTGTGCCTGCAGGGATTTTTCGTTTTCCCGCCATAGGAATTGCTTTGTAACGCCGGCATCGATGAAGTCCCAGGGCAGCAGTTCATCCCTGCCGCGTTCGCGGTTTGCGTAAAACGCCGGATCGATGCCGCAATTTTCAAACGCTTTGACCCAAAGGCCATACTGGAATTGCTCTGTCCATCCATCCAGCAGGCACCCCAAGCGCCAGGCCTCATACAGCACATCCGACAGCCTCCGGTCGCCCCTGGCAAAACAGGCTTCCAACAGGCTTACCTCGGGGTCGTGCCAGTTGAAGGTCACACCCTTGATATGTAAGACCTTGCGCAAGTACGCCTGCTTCTCCTTAAACTGAGCAAGAGTGTCCTGCGCCGTCCACTGGAATGGCGTGAAGGGCTTGGGTACAAAGCAGGATGCACTGCAGGTGATGCTAAGCCCCTTGGCCCGCTTTTCCCTTGGCAGGGCAAAATAAGCACTGACGACGCCTTGGGCCAGCTCACCTATTCCGTTCAAATCTTCATTTGTTTCTGTGGGCAGGCCAATCATAAAATACAGCTTTACCGAGCTCCACCCGCCCTCAAAGGCTTCGGATACGGTGCGGATCAGGTCATCTCTGGTCACGCCCTTGTTAATCACATCCCGAAGCCGCTGTGTTCCGGCTTCCGGCGCAAAGGTCAGACTGGATTTGCGCACCTTCTGCGTTTCACTCAGCGATTCCTTGACCACGCTGTCGATGCGCAGGGAAGGCAGGGAGACCGATACTTTTCTTTCTTCAAACCGCCGCATCAATTCCCTGGCCAGTTCCGGCAGGCAGGAATAATCGCCGCTGGAAAGGCTGGACAAGGATATCTCCTCATATCCCGTGGCGTTTTCCAACTGTTCTGCCAGGGACAAAAGCTTCTCCAAGCTGCGCTCCCTGACAGGGCGGTACAGCATGCCCGCCTGGCAAAAGCGGCAGCCCCTGGTGCAGCCCCGCATGATCTCCAGCATGATCCTGTCGTGCACGATTTCGGTATACGGCACGGGAATGCTTTCCGGATAAAATGCCTTGTCCAGATCAAGCACGACCCGTTTTTGAACCTTTTCCGGCGCCTCTTCGCAGTTGGGGGCGATAGAGGCAAGAGTTCCGTCCTCGTTCCAGGCAACATCATACAGGGCCGGGACGTAAACACTCGGAATCTGAGCAAGCTTTTTCAGGCAAGCAAGCCGCCCGGCTCCGCTTTTCTTTAAGTCCCGGACGGCCGCAAGCACTTCCAATGTCGCTTCTTCCCCATCCCCCAGTACGAATGCGTCGATAAAGGCGTGGAGCGGCTCGGGATTGAAAGCGCACGGCCCCCCCGCGATGACAAGCGGATCGTTCGCTCCTCTGTCCCGTGAGAAGACGGGGATGCGCCCCAGGGACATCATCTCCAGTATATTGGTATAGCTCATTTCGTACTGGAGCGTGAAACCCACAATATCAAACTTGTTAAGCGCTGTTTTTGATTCCAACGAAAACAAGGGCGCATCATTTTCTTTCAAAAGGGCAAGCATGTCTACCCAAGGCATGCAAACGCGTTCGCAAAGCGCGTAAGGCTGGCTGTTGATTAACGCATATAGTATCTTCATCCCCAGGTGGGACATGGCGACTTCGTATGTATCGGGGAAGCAGAAAGCAAACGTAACATCCGCGTCTTCCCAGGATTTGATCGTTGCATTCATCTCGCCGCCCGTATAGCGGGCTGGTTTTTGCACTTTGTTCAAAAGCGCCTCGATTCGCTGCTGCAAAAAGGTTCCTCCTACGCAATAATCCGACTTTAAATGTATCATGAAGCCGCTTCACGGTCAACAGAAATCGACTATAAAAAAAGAAAAAAGCCTCCCTGACAGGGAGGCATAAGGCTGCTGTTATCAGTCTTCGGGCTCTGCCTTTTTCGGCGCTTTCTTCCAGCCAATGGTGATGCCAAGCCGCATATCCGCTGCCCGCCATGTCACGTTGTGAAAGCCGATGGCTTCCAATGTGGCCAGCATCTCATGCTTACCGTACAGCATGGGCGACTGCGTTTCGTCCCAGCTTCCCGAAAAACGGTTCACCAGCTGCCGGAGCGGCGCAGGATACCATGTCGTCGCCAGCAGAAACTGACCGCCGGGCTTTAAAACCCTGAGCGCCTCTTTCAGTACTTTTCCGGGATCTTCCATGGCGTAAAAGGGAAGGCCGCACATGACCACATCAAATGAATTTTCCCGCCAGGGAATGTCCTCCGGTTGAGCAAACAGGACATCGGCATCCGGAAGCATCGCACGAACGGAGCGGTACTGCTCCACGGAGGATGCTATTCCGCACAGGGTGCATTCTATCTGCTGGCTGATCATACGCAGCAGCGCACCGTTTCCGCAAGCCATATCCAACACTTTATCGCCGGTATCAATGGCAGCCCATTGCGCCAGCGCGTGCATGGTGGGTGTCATTCTTCCCTTCACTGTCACGCTTGGCTTCGGCAGCGTGGCATGATTTTCCGCTTTTGAAAGCATTTGTGTGCCTCCTTGCAGGTGTATTCCAATGTTTCATACACCTGTCGCTATTATAGCACACTTTAGAAAGAAATGCACGCATTTTGTAATAAAAATTTAATTTTTACATTTCCACCTTGGCATACCATGTATCCGCCTTGCGAAGCAGATAAAGGTAGGCTAAACCTGCCAGTAAAGCTGCCACGGCAGCTAAAAGCCAGGTCAGCACCGTCAGTGAAACGCCGGCTTGCCACAAGGCCCAAACGGAAAAGCCCAGTGCAGCTGTAACCGCCACGCCAAGAAACATGGACAGAAGGGCCATGGGGTTTTGTTTGATTGCTTCCGTCTCATTCCGCCAGTTCAGCTTGGGATGGCTGGCATCCAATGCCAGGCTCATGCCGTTGGCCGCAAAGCCGAACAGAATTCCAAGCACAAAGGCCGCCAGTATATACAGGATTTGCGTGGGCATCAGTATCATCAGCGTGATGACGGTGGTGAGGCAGGTGAGGAAATTGATGGAGAAGCCAAACCATTGCTTTGCCATCAACTGTGTCGCGTAGGGAACAGGAATCATCCTGCTGAAGGAAATATGCTTTCCCTCCCGGGATACGGCAGTCGCTCCTGCCATATTGATGGTGCTGACCGCCGCCATGGCGGCCGCGGAAAAGAGCGTAACCTGAATGCCATCCGCTGTACGCAGCAGGCCGCCCAGCAGTTCGGTCAGCTCATTGCTGTTCTTCATGCCGAGAATCAAGGCCACCATCATAATGGGCAGCATTACAATACCGATCAGCCCATTGAGGGCATAAGCAGGTACGCGCAGCACTTCTTTCCATTCCCTGAAGAACAGTGCCCGCATGGGAGAGCGGCTCATAGAAAAATCTTTAGCTTTAAGCTTGCGGCGTTTTGTGGTTTGAAATGCCTCATTTTGAAGTATCGACAATTGCAGATACCTGCCGCCGCCGATTCCTATGGGCAGCAAGACCGCCGCGAAAGAGGATACCACGAACAGCAACAAGTATAGAAGGCTCCATTCCCCCTGCCCCGTTATGCCCGCTGTCGCCCACAGCACAGGGGGCAGGCCGCCAAGAAGCCCTTCCAGCATGGTCCGGTTGTTGGAGAGCATGTTATAGAAGAAATCGGCACCGGCATTTTCGGGAATGCGGCTGTAAAACTGCATTTGCAGCGGGATGACAAGCGCAATCAATACAAATCCGCCGATGACCATCCAGCTGTCCCTGTGACGGAAGAGGCTGGACACGCGGACCAACAAGGAAGACAGCAGCGTTGCCAGAGCCAACGGGATGCAGGGAATCAGCGGCGTGGCAATGACCGCCTTGATGTAGAATAAAGCGTTTTGCTCCGTACGGATGCCATACAATATGCATACCGGCAGAAAAATCAGGGCAGTAATCGCCATTTCGCCAAGCAGGACTACCGCAAGCCGTGCCGCCATGACCGAACGGGAGGACAAGGGAAGACCAGCCAGAAAGGCGCTGTCCCTGCTGAAAAACAATACGCTGGTCACATGGAAAAAGCCTACCAACAGCGTCAACGCCATGCAAATCAGGACGACCATGGACAGAAGCAGATCCGGCACTTTCATCAGGAGCAGTCCTGAAAGGATGCCATTTGCCATCAGCAGGACAGTACCGACCACAGAGACGATCAGAAAAAGGAAAATAAAGCCCATCATAATAGGCTTCCATTCCCTGGGGGAAGCGGGATGCTTGGGTAGCCAGTAGCTGGGTTTCAATGCGGACAAGCGCAGATACAACTGCATCCGCAACAGAACAAGAAAAGAACTCATTCCTTTTCCTCCTCCGCCGACTCCTTCACCATATCCAGGAATACCTCTTCCAAAGAAGCGCCATGCTCCCCGGATCGCAGGCTGTCCAGCGTACCTACCGCCTGCAGCTTGCCCTTCAAAATAATGGCGATGCGGTCGCAAAGCTTTTCCGCCACATCCAGCACATGTGTGGAGAAAAATACCGTGTTGCCGGCTTCGCAATGGGCACGCATTTCTTCTTTCAGCAGGTGGACAGCCATGGGATCAAGCCCGGTCAAAGGTTCATCCAGCACCCAAAGCGGCGGCTTGTGGATGAGCGCGCCGATGATGGTGAGCTTTTGCTTCATACCCCTGGAGTAGCTTCGTATCTGCTGCCCCGCGGCATCCTCCAGTTGAAACAAAGAGAGGTATTTTTCCAGATGGACCTTGCGCTGCGCGCTGTCCACTTGATAGATATCCCCCATGAATTGCAGGTATTCCAAACCGGTCAGCCGCTCGTACATATCCTGATTGTCAGGCACAAAACCGATCAACCGCTTTGCCTCCAGCGGACTTTTTGCCATATCGTATCCGCCGATGCGGATACTACCGGAATCGGGAGACAGGATGCCGGTTAAAAGGCGGATGGCGGTCGTTTTGCCGGCCCCGTTGGGTCCAATGAATCCAAATATTTCGCCCTTATTTACCTGCAGTGACAGATTATCCAGCGCCTTTACCTTGCTTTTCGCATACTGTTTGGATACCTGCTCAAATTGAAACATACATGTCCTCCCTTTCTCCGGCAATATTGTAGCGCGTTTCCATGAAAAGGCAAGAGGGGGATGTCAAACTGTCGTATCTTTCGTCTCATTTGACAAAATATTAACAGCCCATTTGGCATGCTCCGCGACAGTTGGGGACTTGTGATTGCATAGCTCGTTTAGTTTAGCGAGATAGCCCACCTCCCCGCTGTTGCCTGCTGCGATGCAGGCCTGGGCCAAGACACGGCTTAAACGGGCCATGTTCCTGCCAATCATGACGGACAGGCGGGACATTGCATCTTCGTCCTGCCTTAGCAGGTCATCAAGCCGGAAGTATTCCCCTGCCGTTTCGTTTGCCGGCAGGCCGGCATTGTATGGGCAAACCTGCTGACAGATATCGCAGCCCACAAGCCGATTCCCCATGAGCTTTCGCATTTGCTCAGGCACCGGCGTGCTCTCAAGCATATGCTGGCGCAGGCACCTGTCCCGATGAAAGCCTTCGTCCGTAATGGCATTTGCGGGACAGGCGTTAATACACCTTTTACAGGAACCGCACATATCGCTTTTTTCTTTATTGGACCGGAGGATATTTTCATCCATAGGGAGATGCGAAGCAAGGCCAATCACTTGCATGTGAAAACGTGAGCCATAATCCTTGTGGTAGTGCAACGTGTTTTGGCCTTGGGTAAAATCGTTCAAACGGGACAGCATGGGCTTTAAGTGCACCTCGTTGCATAGCCATGCGCTTTCCTTCTCTTGATTCAGTTTGAGCACCATTTCCTTTGCTTTCAAGTATGCTTTCTGCGCAGCGATATAATAGGTACTGACGCGGACGCAGCCTGGAGCGGCTTCTCCCCAGGAATCGTATGGAGATAGCAATAAAAGAAGGGTCAAAATCCCTTCAGGCGCATCCGGGGCTAAAGAAGAATCCAGTATATATGATTTGGCAAAACCCAGATCTCTTGTCAGCAATTGATTATCTATGTTAGGCATAGTGCTTCCTCCGTTTTCTTGGTTTCACTATACCATGGCCATATTCATGGAAGCAAGAAAAAAAGACCGCCTGCAAAAAAGCAGACAATCTCTTTTCGGATAGCATATCACGCATCCCTGGCGGCGATCATATCCTTGACTTTCATCAACCGTGTCAGCGCGCCGCGCTCGTTTTCATCCAGCTTCATGGTAATGAAGCGTATGGTTTCAATAAACTGCGGGATCATCACATATTCCAGGGCATTCACGCGGCGGCGGGTTTTCTCGATTTCGTCGGCCAAAAGGTCGCACGTCTTTTCGATTTCCGCAAGGCGCAAAAGCTTGGGAAGAACCTGCGCCATGGTGGCGATGGCTCCGTCCAGTTGGGCGGAGGTTTCCGCCAGGCCGTAGGGCAGCACCGTTTCCGTCAGCGACGCTTCGTCCACCGTAATGGTGGGCACCCGCACCGAAAGAATGTTCTTTTGACCGATGGCCACTTTCGCCTGCCGGGCCGGGTACAAAACGGCTTCCTCCAGGGCGTTGGGGTCCATCACCGCCCTGGCCATAGCGAAATCGCGCAGCGCGCCGCTCAATTCCTGCTCCACTTCCCGCCGCAGGGTGTAGTTTTCCCGGATGATGGCGATGAACTGGCGCACCATTTCATCCCGCTTATCCTTCAGAAGCTTGTGGCCGCGTTTGGCCGTAACAAGCCGCCTTTTGATGCGGGTCAACTCCATACGCGTGGGATTGACGCGAAGGGTGGATGCCATTACGCTTCCTCCTCCTGGCTTTTGGGCAGGAACTCATCCAGCATATCGTCCCGGATGCGCTTGAGCTCGGTTCTTGGCAGCATGGCAAGCAGCTTCCAGCCCAGCTGCAACGTTTCTTCAATGGTCCGGTTGGCGTTGTAGCCTTGGGACACATACTCCCGCTCAAAAGCGTCGGCAAAGGCCGCGTACTTTTTGTCGATGTCGGTGAGTGCGGCATCGCCCAGGATAACTGCCAGTTCCTTGGCGTCTTTGCCGCGGGAATAGGCGGCGAAGAGCTGGTTCATGGTGGCGGCATGATCCTTGCGGGTCTTGCCTGCGCCTATACCCTTGTCCTTCAAACGCGAAAGGGAAGGCATGACGTCGATGGGCGGTTGTACGCCCTTGCGGTGCAGCTCGCGGCTCAAAATGATTTGGCCTTCGGTGATATAGCCCGTCAGGTCGGGGATGGGATGGGTCTTGTCATCCTCCGGCATGGACAGGATGGGGATCTGCGTGATGGAGCCTTCCTTGCCGATGACGCGGCCGGCCCGCTCGTACATGGAGGCCAGGTCGGTATACAGGTAGCCGGGATAGCCGCGGCGGCCCGGCACTTCCTTGCGGGCGGCGGAAACCTCGCGCAAGGCCTCGGCGTAATTGGTGATGTCGGTGAGGATGACCAGCACGTGCATGCCCTTTTCATAAGCCAGGTATTCCGCGGCGGTGAGCGCCATGCGCGGCGTGGCGATGCGCTCAATGGCCGGGTCATTGGCCAGGTTCATGAACAATACGGCCCGCTCGATGGCGCCGGTGCGCCGAAAGTCGCTGATGAAGTAATCAGCTTCCTCAAAGGTGATACCGATGGCACCGAACACCACGGCGAATTTGCTGTCGGTGCCCAGCACCTTGGCCTGTCGGGCGATCTGCGTGGCCAATTGCGCATGCGGCAAGCCGCTGCCGGAGAATACGGGGAGCTTCTGTCCGCGGACCAGGGTATTCAGGCCGTCGATGGCGGAAACGCCCGTCTGGATGAACTCGCTGGGATAGTCGCGGGCAGCGGGATTTAACGGCTCGCCGTTGATATCCATCCGCTTTTCGGGGATCAGGGCAGGTCCGCCGTCCCTGGGGGTGCCCATGCCGCTGAATACACGGCCCAGCATGTCCATGGACACGGAAAGCTCTATACTTCTGCCCAGGAAGCGGGCGGTGCTGTTGTCGATGCGCAAGCCGTTGCTGCTTTCAAAAAGCTGCACCAGTGCTTTGTCACCGTTTACCTCCAGCACGCGGCCGCTGCGGGTTTCGCCATTTGCCTGCTGAATTTCCACCAGCTCATTGTAGGTAACGCCGGATACATGCTCCACCAGCATCAGCGGGCCTACGACCTCTTTGATGGTGCGATATTCCTTCAGCATACCTTACAGCCCTCCTTGGTCCATCAGCGCGGCCGTCTGGCTGCTGAGCTCTGCTTCGATTTTATCAAACTGGTTCAGTTCGGTTTCGCGGATATACTTGGCCCGGCCTATGCGCTCTCTGACGGGAAGGCCGATGATCTGCGAAAGGTTGGCACCTGCATCCAGCGCCGCACGGCCCTTTTGGCCAAACTCAAGGATTAGCCGCAGCATGCGGAACTGCTTGTCCAAAGAGGTGTACGTATCCACCTCGTCAAAGGCGTTTTGATGCAGGTAATCTTCGCGGATGGAACGGGCAACTTCCATGGTGAGGCGGTCCTTCCAGCTCAAGGCGTCGATGCCCACCAGGCGGACGATTTCATCCAGCTCAGCTTCTTCCTGCAAAACACGCATGGCGCTGCCGCGAAGCTCGTTCCACTCGGGCGAAATACTGTCGGAGAACCAGGAGCCCAGCCTGTCGATGTACAGGGAGTAGGACAAAAGCCAGTCGATGGCCGGGAAATGGCGCTTGTAGGCCAATTGGGCGCTGAGGCCCCAGAACACTTTCACGATGCGCAGCGTGGCCTGGGAAACAGGCTCGGAGATATCACCGCCGGGAGGCGACACAGCGCCGATGGCGGTAATGGTGCCCGTCCGTCCGTCTCGGCCCAGGCAGCGTACGTAGCCTGCACGCTCATAAAACTCAGCGATGCGGGAGGACAGATAGGCGGGATAGCCTTCCTCGCCGGGCATTTCCTCCAGGCGGCCGCTCATTTCGCGAAGCGCTTCCGCCCAGCGGCTGGTGGAGTCGGCCATGATGGCCACCTTGTAGCCCATGTCCCTGAAGTATTCCGCGATGGTGATGCCTGTATAAATGGAAGCCTCACGGGCTGCCACAGGCATGTCGGAGGTATTGGCGATCAATACCGTGCGCTTCATCAGCGATTCGCCGGTTCGGGGGTCGTGCAGCTCCGGGAACTCCATCAACACGTCGGTCATTTCGTTGCCGCGCTCACCGCAACCCACATATACGATGATGTCCGCATCGGCCCACTTGGCCAGTTGATGCTGCACCACCGTCTTGCCGGAGCCAAAGGGACCGGGCACGGCTGCCACACCGCCGGAGGCGATGGGGAAGAACGTATCGATAACGCGCTGCCCCGTGACCATGGGGGCCAACGGCGCCAGCTTTTCCTGATAAGGGCGGCCGCGGCGCACGGGCCACTTTTGAAGCATGGTAACCTCATGCTCCTGCCCGTTTGCGTCCGTGATGGTGCAGACTACATCCTCCACACGGGCCGCGCCGGAGTGGATGGACTTTACGGTGCCGGAAACGCCGTTTGGCGTCATGATTCTGTGTTCCACCACAGCGCTTTCCTGCACAATGCCCAATATATCCCCGGGCTGTACTTTATCTCCCGCCACCAAACGCGGCTCAAAAGCCCATTGCTTTTCCCGGTTCAGCGAGGGGACCTCCACGCCGCGGACGATCCGCTCCCCAACCTTCTGCCGGATGGCGGTCAAGGGCCGCTGTATGCCGTCAAATATGGATTCGATAAGGCCAGGCCCCAGTTCCACGGAAAGGGGCGCGCCTGTGGATTCCACCGGTTCACCTGGACCCAGTCCAGAGGTTTCCTCGTAAACCTGGATGGACGCGCGGTCGCCTCTCAGCTCGATGATTTCGCCAACCAGGCGGTTCTTGCTGACGCGCACCACATCGTACATGCGGGCGTCGGCCATGTTCTCCGCCACAATCAAGGGGCCGGCAACCTTCACAATGGTTCCCAGAGCCATGTTCACTACTCCTCTTTCCTGTCGTTGTTGAATAGAATATCCGCCCCGATGGCCTTTTCCACATTGGCCCGGACGCGCTTTAAGCCGAAGCCGTCCGCGCCTTGGCTGCCGGGGATGGGGATGATGGCCGTATCCGGGGAGGTCTTATACCGTTCCAGTGCTTCGGGTACCTGGCGGGCGGCAGATTCGGTGATAAAAATCACGGGAACGCCTTCCTTGGCCAGGCGGTAAAGCGCGGCTGTCGTTTCCTCCGGCGTTTTGGTGGGGATCACCTTCATACCGATGGCCTTGAAAGCCAGGACCGCATCGCGTTCCCCTACCACGCCCATGGTCTTACCGGCCATACAGCTCACGCATCCTTTCCCGAATGGCCTCCTGCGGGAAACCGTTGGCCTTGCCGGCCAGTATCAGCCGAACGGCTGCAGCTTCCCTCTCCACGGCCAGAAGATAGCCAATGATGGGTTCCAGGGAGAACGATGCGATGCGGTAAGGTTTAAACAGGGACAGCAAATAATCATCCATGGCTTTTTCCAGCGCAGGCAGCTTGGCGCTTTCCAAAACGGCGGCCTGGGCAGCGGAGACAACGGTTTTGCCATAGGGCATCATCAGCTTTGGCAGTTTTTCCGGGGTTTCAGCGGCTTTGAGCCACGTGTCGATGGGATGGCTGCCATGCTTCAAAAGAACCCGCCGCAAAAACACTTCATCCTTGCCCATAAAGCGGCTGCGCAAAAGCATCAAAAAGTTGACCATGTCCACCTTAGCCTGAAAATATTTTCTTACAACAGGCGATTTTGTGCCGGACAGCTTGCTCTGAATCAGTTCATATAGGGCATGATCCAACGCCACATCGATCTCCATGGCGTCTGGCTTTACGGCAAGGCGCTTCTCCAGTTCTGCCATGGCATTGGCAAGGATAGGCGGCAAATCCTTATACACATGCTCCGTCACCGCATGGGTAAGCTTGGAAATAGGAAGTGTGCCGCATTCCGACAGGTATGCAGGCTTTTCCCCCAGGCAGCGGGCCTTGAGCAGTGTTTTCAGGTTATGGATATCATATCTTAGCAGGAAGCAATCGGTGATCTCAGGTTCCGGGGACAAATCGCGGACAAGCCTGCAAGCCTTCTCTACGCGCTGGAGGGACAATTGCTCGTAATCCAGCCCCTCGCCGCTTTCCCACCCAATCTCCGAAAGCGCCCGCTGCGCCTCCCTCAAAGAGGGAGCGGAAAGAAGCCTTTCCAGCCGGCTTGTGTCCAGCGCATCCTTTTTCAGAACGCTGATGCGCCCCACAGCATACGGTATGCTCATCTGCGGCAAGGACTAGCCCTCCTTCTTTGCGTAGGTTATTCGTAGAGGATGGTAGCCACTTCCGCCTCCAGGTCGAGCCGGCGCGCTTGAAGTATGGCTTCCAGGGTACAGTTGATTTCCATGCCTTCCCCCAACAGGATCACGCCCGTAACGCCTTGGCGGCGCTCGATGCCCAATGTGATCCGGCCAGGTTTCCCGGCCGCAATAAGCGTCGCTTTTACCCGGTCCACAAAATCGGAGGTATACCATGCGTCAAATTGCGCGCCGACCAGCAGCGTTTCCGTTCCATTGGCGGCGGAGACCACCGTGAGCCGGAAGAATGCTTCCAACTGCTCCTTGGGCATTTGCCTAAGCTTATCAAGAGCCGTTTGGAAGGCATTGTCCATCAGCTGCCGTTTGGCGAAAAGAAGCTGCTTGCGCTCGTCCAGTTCCGCCATGCGGTGCATTCTGCTTTCCATTGCCGCAGCTTCCACATGGGCATTGGTAACAGTCTCCTCCCGCAGGCGGGTGATCTTTTTCTCGGACGCCGCACGTATGGCCTCCGCCCGTTCTCCCGCTTCCTTGAGCAGAACGGCAGCGGCCAGACGGCCGTCGGCGCCGATCTTTTCCAGGATGGCTTGTGCGTTCATGGCGCCTCTCCCTTACAGCTTGATGGAGTTGACGATCAGGAAGGAGGCCAGCAGAGACAAAACGGCATAGGTTTCTACCATAACCGCCATGGTGATGGCCTTACCGGACATTTCGGGGCGCTGGCCGGTCATAAGCATGCCGGCGGCCGCCACCTTACCCTGCCGGATGGCAGAGTACAAGCCGACAACACCTACGGGCATTGCGCCGGCAATATATGCCAGACCCTGCAAAACGCTGATTTCCTTCATGCCACCGGCCAACACGCCAGTATTGATAAGGATAATCACGGCGATCAGGAAGCCGTAAATACCCTGGGTACCAGGAAGAAGCTGCAGGATCAGCAGTTTGGAGTTGACTTCGGGGTTTTCCGTGGATACGCCTGCGGCAGTTTCACCGGCCAGCCCAACGCCTTTGCTGGAGCCGATGCCGGCAAGAATTGCGGCAAGGGCCGCCCCAAACAACGTAAGAACCTGTCCCAGACTGAGTTCCATGGTTATTGCCTCCTTAAAATGATTGTTTATGACCGACGATCAACGCGCCTGTGAAGCGTCGCTGATACGTACGTAACGGGTGGTTTCTCCCAGCGGGCTAAAGGGCTTGCCGCCCTCCTCGTAGAATTTGCCGAAGAATTCAATATACTGCAAGCGGCAGGAATGTACATATGCGCCAAGGATGTTGATACCGGCATTGAACAGGTGTCCGCCTACAAACAACCCAGCTCCCAAAACCATGCCGATGGGGCCTGCGGAAAACACCATGCCTACCAATTGATTGATGACCATGCCGATGACGCCTGTGGCAAGTCCCATACCGAACAAGCGCATGTAGCTGAGCAAATCGCTGATCCAGCCGGTGACGCCGTACAGCGCGCCAAGGCCGCTCAAAAGGCGTTTGACAGGATTGGTGCTCTTGCCACGTCCAGCGGTGAGCAGGATGGTGACAGCGCCTGCAACAGCCAACAGCTTTCCGATTGTCGCAGTTGCCGGGAGAACTAGAAGACCAAGACCCACGATCAGGCAAAACCAGCTGCCCTGACTAAAAAGAGCATCCTTTAGGCTGCCGCGCCGTATGTTCAGGTAAAAGCCCATGCCAAGGCCGGCAAACAGATGGAGTGCGCCTACCCCCACGCAAAGCGCCATCACGGGCAGTGCGTTATTCACTGGGTCAAAGTAGATGGGCAGCGGCGCAAACCCGAACCATGTATTGAACATGGCGCCCCAGAACACCGTGGTAACACCGCCGATGGCCAATATCCAAAGCAGCTTCCTGGCACCAGGCGACGGCTTTGCCAGTTTCAAAAGGAGAGGAATAATGATCACCATCATCAGCCCATAGCCTGCGTCCGACACCATCATGCCAAAGAAGGTGGCAAAGAAGGGCATCATGACAAAGGTTGGGTCAATGCCAAAAGGCGAAGGCAATGAAAAACCGGCCACTACCGTTTCAAAGGGGGCCACATTCCGATGGTTCTGAAGCAGCGTTGGCGGTTCCTCACCCTCCTTAGGCTCAGAAAACTCCATGCAGCAACCGGGGGATACCTGCAAAACCCTTTCTTCCACTTTCTTGACAAGCGGCTCCGGAACCCAAGCCTTCATCAGGAAGGTGCTTTGCGTAGAAGCGAACCTTTCCGAGGCACGAAGTCTGTCCATTTGGGTACAAAGCACGTCGTACAGGATTTTCAGGCTGGGCAGCTCCTTTGACAGCGCGGCCAACTGTTCTTCCAGTTTCCGCTGACCGTCGGCCACCCCGTTCAGATCATTTTTCCAATCTTCGATCTGCTGCCCGGGCGTGGTATGTATATCACCGAATACTGTCTGGGTGAAACCCCCGGCTTTCAAATCGTTCAGCAAGGCTTCCGCCACGGACTGGTGGGCAATGACGTGGACATAAGCTGTTTCCTGATACGCACCTACCTGATTCAATACCACAGGCTGGCCGGACCATTTTGCCAGGGTATCCTCCAGCGCACGCCTTTGCATGGTGCCGGCCTGCTGTACCGTATCATGGGTATTGCGAAGCTGGCTTATGGGAATATCCAAGCCTGTCCAAGGTTCAAGCAGCTCTATGGCGGAGAGCAGCCTGGCTTCCTGACCTTTATACTCCCCTGCCCTTTGTTCGCAGCCTTCCGCAGCTGCCACTGTTTGCATGCAGCGTGCCTTCTGCGAAATAACTTCCTCCGCCTGCTCCCTGGATACCTCCGGTTTGCCGCCGAGCATGGGAGGCTTCGTTTTATCGTATTTGCCCAGCTTGCCTATAGCCCATCGAAGACGGCTTACCTCTTCCTCCATCTTTACAAGGCCGGAGGCTTTTGCCAGAAAGGACTGCATCCCCTCTTCCGGGATATCGGTGATCTGAATACAGCCCATTCGCTGGATGGCGTGCAGAAGTTTTTCCTTGTCCTTTAAAAGCGCCAGGAGCGTGAGGCGTTTCATTTCAACGATTGCCATCGCTTAATACCCTCTCTGCGATCCTGTCGGCAGCCTGCGTGAGACGCTGCTTTACGGCCTGCATCATTTCATTCCTTGCCAGTTCCTGGCCGGATGCAAGCTGCTTCAGCTTTTGCTCTACCTGCGCCTTCCTTTCATCCAGCAAGCTTTGGTAAAGAGCGCGGTGCTCCACCGCCGCACGCCGTTCATTCTCCGTGCATGCGTCCGTCACGCCCTTGATGATTTCCCTGGCTTCCCGCTGGGCGTTTGTACGCTCCGCTTCCGCCTGGGCCTCCGCCTCCTGGATGCTTTTTAGCAATTCCAGAGACAATTTCAACACCCCCTGCAAATATGCGGTTATTTGGTGCCGAACAGCCTGTCGCCCGCGTCGCCCAGACCAGGCACGATATAGCCGTGATCATTAAGCTTCTCATCCAGGCAAGCCACATAGATATCGACATCAGGATGGTCTTTGTTGACACGCGCGATTCCTTCCGGCGCGGCGATGAGGGAAACGAGCCGCACATTGAAGCAATTGCGCTTTTTGATAAAGCTGATGGCCGCGCTGGCGCTGCCGCCGGTAGCCAGCATGGGGTCCAGCAACAAGAGCTCCCTATTTTCCGAATCAGCCGGAAGCTTGCAGTAGTACTCCACTGGCTGCAGTGTTTCCGGGTCGCGGTACAGGCCGATATGGCCTATCTTTGCAGCGGGAACCAGTTTGGTCACGCCGTCCACCATGCCAAGGCCTGCCCGCAGGATGGGCACGATCCCAAGCTTTTTGCCGCTCAGGACACGCGTCTTGGTCCAGCCAATGGGCGTTTCCACATCCACTTCCTCCGTGGGAAGGTCCCTTGTCACCTCGTACACCATCAGCATGGAAATCTCTTCAAGGAGCTCACGGAATTCCTTGGCGCCAGTGTTTTTGTCGCGCATGAGGCTCAACTTGTGCTGGATCAGCGGATGGTCGAATACATGGACTTTGCTCAAGGGAGGTTCCTCCTTCTCATAATAAACACGCGGCCCTTTAGGGCTGCGTGTTCAAAGTGAATAAATAGCAAGCGGAAGATGGATGGAGAAGATAGCGGTGGGAAGAAGAAAGAAAGAATAAAAGATTCTGCCTTTGTAAAAAGGCAGCCTCCCCCTATTCAATCGCCTCAGGATGCTCCCCACAGTAAGTATGCTACTCAACTCCATGGTTGCTTCACGCTCAATTCCCGACTATTATAGCGTACATTCTGCCCCGTGACAACCTTTTTTAGAAAAATGGTCCCAGTTCATCCACGTGTTTTAGCTATGAGAATGCCTGAAAACCCCTCAACCACCGGGCGTTGCGCATGCTTGACAGCTATTTGGGGCAAGAATATAATGGTGAAAATACTGGAAAGGGGGTATTCTATGGCCCAGCCGAACAGAATGGTACTTGGCATTGTTCCCTGGTACAGCCTGATTATTGTTACAGCCATTGCGCTGGGTGTATATCTTTGCGGCCGCGAGGAAAAAAGACTGGGGCTGCCCAAGGATACGGCCATCGACAGCGCCTTGTGGGCCATCCCCTTTGGCATTATCGGCGCCAGGCTGTATTATGTCGCTTTCACATGGGACCAGTTTTCCTCAAACCTTATCCGCATTCTTTATGTATGGGAAGGCGGCGTCGCCATATACGGCGCACTGCTTGGCGGCTTGCTTGGTGTATGGATCAATGCCAGGCGCAAGAAGATCAAGCTTCTTACACTGCTGGACATGGTTGCCCCTTCCGTAATTCTGGCCCAGGCGCTGGGCCGCTGGGGCAATTTCTTCAACATGGAAGCCTACGGGGAAACGGTAACAAATCCCGCCTGGCAGTTTTTCCCCTTTGCTGTCCTTATTCCGGGCACCGAAGGCGGGACATGGCATCTGGCCACTTTTTTTTATGAATCCGCATGGGATATTGTTTCCTTTATCCTCTTGATGGTATACCGCAAGAAAATGACACGCCGCGGCGATGTTTTCCTTTGGTATATTTTGCTTTACGGAGCGGGCCGGGCTGTGGTGGAGGGGCTGCGTCTGGATAGCCTGGTTTGGCTGAACGGAGCCATTCGCGTATCCCAATGGCTGAGCTTTTTGGGCATGGCGGCGGTACTGGCGGTATTCGCATTGCGGATGATGAAAATTGGCAGCAAGACTTTGACCTTTGCTGCTGTGGCTGTATTCCTTGCTCATTCCTTCTATCTTTTGTACGCTGCAAAGAACCCGCCGCCCTATATATGGCCATGGCTGAGCGTACTTGTGTTGATTCTCTGCGCCGTTTCTATTGCCTGGCCTTCAGACAAAAAATCAAAAACGACGGGCTATGCCATGATTCCCTTCACGCTTCTATCAGCGCTGCTTTCCGTTTTCCTATTCTTCTTTAACGGCATGGGCAATGCGCTGCTTGCGAACACCGCGTTTATTACGATGGTGTCGCTTTCCTTTCCGGCTGCGGCGCTTGCGATTTACCCCGCCGCATCGGTTCATTGATGATTTTCCATGCATACACAGGAGGACTTTTTTATGCGCAATCTTACCTTGATGACAGACTTGTACCAGCTTACCATGATGTACGGCTATTGGAAGCACAACATGCAAAAAAACCGTGCTGTATTTGATTTGTATTACCGCAAGCAAGGCGACGTCACCTCCCATGCCATCGCCGCAGGCCTGGAGCAGGCCATAGAATATATCCGGAACCTTTCCTTTGATGAAGAGGATCTGCAATATCTCCGCTCCCTGAAGCTGTTTGACGAGCCGTTCTTGATGGAACTGTCCCGGCTGCGCTTTACAGGTGATCTGCATGCTGTTCCGGAAGGCACCATCGTCTTTCCCGATGAGCCCATCGTGCGGGTCTTCGCGCCAATCATGGAAGCGCAATTCATTGAAACGGCGCTATTGAATATCATCAACCATCAAACCCTAATCGCCACCAAGGCGGCCAGGGTCTGCCAGGCTGCCCAGGGCGGAAGCGTGCTGGAGTTTGGACTGCGCCGTGCCCAGGGGCCGGATGCCGGCATATACGGCGCTCGTGCCGCCATCATCGGCGGGTGCAGCGCTACCAGCAATGTGCTGACCGGGCAGCTTTTCGGCATACCCGTCAAGGGCACACATGCCCACAGCTGGGTCATGTCCTTTGGGAGCGAACTTGAGGCGTTCCGCGCATACGCCGAAACCTTCCCCGACAGCTGCCTGCTTCTGGTGGACACATACGATACGCTTCGCAGCGGCGTTCCCAATGCCATCACCGTTTTTAAGGAGCTCCGCGCGAAGGGATATGAGCCGGTGGGCATCCGCCTGGACAGTGGGGACCTGACGTATCTTAGCCGGACTGCCAGGAAGATGCTGGATGACGCAGGCTTCCCCAAGGCAAAGATTTTTGCCAGCGGCGATCTGGATGAGGATGTGATCTGGAACCTGAAAGCCCAAGGCGCGCAGATCGACGTATGGGGCGTTGGCACCAGGCTCATCACCAGCCAGGACAATCCTGCCCTGGGCGGCGTATACAAGCTGGCCGCGGAGGAGATTGACGGCGTTCTCTATCCCAGGATCAAGATTTCCGAAAACCCGCAAAAGATCACCAACCCAGGCTTGAAGGTGTTCTACCGCGTTTATGACGGCCAGACCCAAAAAGCGCTGGCCGACCTGATCGCTTTGGAGGAGGAGCATTACGACGTATCAAAGCCGCTGCGGCTGTTCGACCCGGAAAACACATGGAAATCCATGACCGTCACGAACTATATCCTGCGGCCATTGCTGGTGTCCGTTATCGTTTCAGGAGAGTTGGTATACGAATCCCCCGGCCTGATGGAGATACAGGCATATGCCGCCAGGGAAATGGATTCCTTCTGGGGGGAATACAAGCGGCTTCAATCGCCGCACCGCTATAAGGTGGACCTGAGCCAGCCGCTGTATGATTTAAAGCAGCAGCTATTATCCAGCGCCAGCATGGTTGTTTGATCACAAAAGCAAAGGAGGCACCGCCATGCCTGTCGCTGCCTGGAAAAACAGACTGTACCGGCTGGCGCTTCCTTTTGCAGGGCTGCGTGTTCAGGGACGCGTGCAGAGTGAGACAAAGATTCCAGATAATGAAATAATGCAGCTTGAGACAATATTCCGTCGCCACCATGTGGTGGGCGGCTGTTTGCAATTGATCAAAAAAGGCACGCTCGGCCCGCTGATCACCTATGGTTATGCCGGGCTGCCAAATGAGCTTGTATCGGCGGACACCGTATTCCGTGCCGCCTCCATTACGAAGATGGTGACAGCAGCAGGCGCCATGATGCTGGTGGAAAAGGGCTTACTAGATTTGGACACGCCTGTAGATACCTATTTGTCCTTTCCGGTTCGCAATCCCCATTATCCGGAAAAACCCATTACTGTCAGGCAGCTTCTTTCGCATACCTCCAGCCTGTGGGACGGCCCCGGGTATGACCAGGCGCTGCATTCCCCCACGCCGCTTTCAGGCCTTGTGAGAGATCCTGAAAACTACTTGAAATCAGCACCGGGCGAAGCCTTCCGTTACAGCAATCTGGCCGCCGGCATGGTGGGCAGTATCATGGAATGCGTCTGCAGCAAGAGCTTGGAATCACTGATGCAGGACATGGTGTTTCAGCCGCTTATGATGAATGCATCTTATACGCTCAAGGGCTTGTCCGGTGATAAGCATGTGGCAAACATCTACCGCGTGCTTCCGGCCGGTACTGCTCCTTTGTTTGACGCCAAGAAGCGGGCCGAGACGGCCGATGACCTTAAGTCGCCTTCCCCAGAGTACCACTACCTTCCGGCGGCCGGAAACCTGTTTACCGACGCCGCATCCCTGGGCAGATTCATTTGCATGATGATTAGTGGCAGAGGCCCGCTTTTATCCGTGGAAAGCATGAAACAAATGAGGATGCCGGTTGCTTCTTATGGCAAAAGCGCTCCGCATACCAGGCATTGCCTCGGATTGGTAGCTGTGGATGATCCGGCCCTTGCTGCAGGCCGGCTTTACGGGCATCAGGGCTTTGCGTACGGCGCGGCGGAAGGCGTGTTTTTCTCTGAATTCACGGGAAACGGATTTGTGTTCTTGAACAGCGGAGCCAGTGAAGCCCGCCGCGGCCACCTGGCGCTTGTTAACCGAGACTTGATTCTTTGGGCGCTGGGTCCGGGCGGAGGCAGTGCATGGATGTAATCGCGAGTGTCCTCAAATTGAAGGGAAAGGTGCGCATATGCGCCGATGGGAGAGAAGACTTTTCCATTCCCCTATCTATATATAACAAATACCCGCTTGCCCAGGGCGACATCCTGGATTTGGACGAATATATGCGAAAGCTGGCGCCGCTTTTATACCGCCTCGCCCTGGACCGCGCCGTAAAGTACCTGGCACTCCGTGCCCGCTCACGTAAAGAGGTGGAGGTAAGGCTTAGGCAAAGCGGTTATCCTGAGGAAACGGTGCAGATGGCGATTTTCAAGCTGGAAAAGACAGGCGTGCTGAACGATGTTGATTTTGCCAGGCAGTGGACTGATTCGCGGTCGGAAAAGGGCATTGGGAAAAGGAACATCCAGATGGATTTACAGCGCAAGGGGATTGCCCGTGATACGGTGGAAGAAGTGCTGGCGGATGTGGACGATGAGCAGCAGTTGAAAACAGCCAGGGTTCTGGCAGAGAAATGGCTCCCCCGCTATCGGAATGAGGATGGCCGGGACGCGGCCAGAAAGCTGATGCAGGCACTGGTGCGCAGGGGTTTTAGCTGGGATATTGCCAGGGCCGCCGTTAATTTCATGGATGAAGACGGCATGTGAAAACAGCCATCCTCTCAAGCTGGGATGGCTGTTCTTATTTATGTATTGTCCGCAATTCCCTTTCATATAGGCATTATTACCATAATAATCTTGCACACACCTGCCGCTTAATACTATAAATGAACACCTTTGCTTATTATAAAAAAGGGAAATTGATGCAACCTGCATAGTGCAAAATGGAGGCAATAAGATATACTGTTGTTAGCAGAATACTGGTATCATAATTTGGCTTACCTAATATGCTCCGTTATGCATTTCCGGGCCACTTTAGTAGAAAAGAATCACAAGACTTGAAATCTTTCATTTTCGAGATAAAAAATTGGAGGAGCGGTGTATCATGTTGCAAAAAATGAGAGTGAAGTATATTGTTGTTTTCTCTTTACTCCTTTCAATTGCGATTTCGGTAGGACTTTCTGCATATGCAGATACTTCATCCTATACAGTTGCAAATCCTGAGGACTATTTTGGTGAGTATTCCGAATCTGAATACTTCGAAATTGAGGATTTCATTAACGGCCCTGGTTTTCGATTTAATGGAATCAATGTTAACGAATTTGGAACTGATGCCATTGATCAGTTTTGCTCCAAAATGGAGGACCTCCAGTACACATTAACTCCAATCGGAGATTCAGAAGTAAGAGCGGTTTTTTTTGAGAAGGGCAACGCAAAAATCTTGCTTGCATATTTTTACGAGAACAAAGAGCTTATTTTGTGTTATCAGGCTAATATTGCGTTTACGTTTGAAGAATCTGAACAAGCAAGCGGCGGGCACGAGTGCATTATATGCACTGGTGATGGGGTATGTTCAACGTGCCATGGAAAAGGAACGTGGTTTGATAATACATGCTTTGAGTGTAAAGGCAAAAAAACATGTCAAACATGTCATGGAGATGGTTATGTTGAAACAAATGAAAATTATGGCGATGTTCCTGCTGGTGTATGCGCTCTCTGCAGAGGAAGCGGTATCTGCCAAGTATGTTATGGCCGTGGAAGATTTTTTGTCGCAACATACGGACAAGGTGGAAGCAATTACGTGACATGCTCGGGTTGCAATGGCAACCGGAAATGTAAGTATTGCGAAGGGACAGGCAAAGATTAGGGCATGTCTGGGAATGCAAACTGGTACATATTAGGCGAGCCGGAGACAAAATCAATAAAACGCAGGCAAGCTTACAAGAGCTGCTAGTAATACCCCAGCAAAGCGGCACAGCCACTTTGCTGACATGCTAAACAGCCATCCCTTTCGTACGAGGGATGGCTGTTCTCTGTTTTACAGCGCTTTATTTGCTGTACTTGGGCCTTGCCTGATAGTGGGTGTGCAAAATTTCATGCGCCTTGTGGCTGTTGGGCTTCTCCAGAAACTCCTCATACAGCTTTTGCACGCCTTCGTTTTTGTGGCTCTTGCGCAGGGGCTTGTCTTTGTCCTCGCCGTACAGGGCCGATGCGCGGAGCACGCCCGGGTTCACTTCCATGCGCTTTTGCGCGGAGACGATAGGCTGTCCACCGCCTGTGACGCAGCCGCCAGGGCAGCCCATGACCTCAATAAAGTGATACGACTTTTCACCGCTGCGTACGCTTTCCAGTACCTTGGCGGCATTGGCTGTGCCATGGGCGACAGCCACGCTCAGGGGAATATCACCCACCTGGATAACAGCTTCCTTTACGCCGGTGAGGCCGCGGACCTGTTCAAACTCTACCTTGGGAAGTTCCTTGCCTGTCACGACTTCATAGGCTGTGCGCAGGGCCGCTTCCATTACACCGCCTGTAGCGCCGAATATAACGCTGGCGCCGGTGCTTTCGCCCAAAAGATCGTCGAAATCCCCGTCCGGCAGGCTGGCAAAGTCAATGCCGGCTTCCTTGATCATCTTGGCCAGTTCCCTGGTGGTGATGACGGCGTCCACATCCGGGTATCCGGCGGCAGAAAGCTCCGGCCTGTCAGCCTCAAATTTCTTCGCGGTGCAGGGCATAACGGATACTACAGCGATGTCGCCGGCATCGATGCCGGCCTTATTTGCATAGTAGGTCTTCACCACGGCGCCCAGCATTTCGTGGGGAGATTTGCAGGAGGACAGGTTGGGGATGAAATCCGGGTAATAATGCTCGCAGTACTTGATCCAGCCGGGCGAGCAGGAGGTGATCATGGGCAGCACGCCGCCGTTATTGAGCCGGCCCAGCAGCTCGGTGGCTTCTTCCATAATGGTCAGGTCCGCCGCGAAATCCGTATCGAAGACCTTGGCAAAGCCCAGACGACGCAAGGCGGTTACCATTTTCCCAGTGACGCGGGTTCCAATCTCCATGCCGAATTCCTCGCCCAGCGCGGCACGGACGGCAGGAGCGGGCTGCACCACCACATGCTTTTTGGGGTTGCTGAGCAGCTTCCAGACGCTGTCCGTTTCATCCTTTTCCCGAAGCGCGCCTACGGGGCAGGCGGTAATGCACTGTCCGCAGTTGATGCAGGCCATTTCGCCAAGCTTTTTATCCCACGGCGGCTCGATGGCCGTATCAAAGCCGCGGTTCACCGCGCCGATGACGCCCACGGCCTGGGATTTTGTGCAGGCGGCCACACAGCGGCGGCAAAGCACGCACTTGTTGTTGTCCCGAACGATAGAGGGAGAAAAATCATCCACATCATAGGTGATCCTTTTGCCCTCGAAGCGGCTTCCGTCCTCTACGCCCAGCTCCCGGCACAGCGTTTGGAGTTCGCAGTTCTGGCTGCGTACGCAGGACAGGCATTTCTTGTCATGGGTGCTCAAAATCAGCTCCAGGTTGATTTTACGCGCCTCGCGGACGGCGGGTGTATTGGTCTTGACCACCATATTGGGGGCTACGGGCAGCACGCAGGACGCCTGCAGCGCACGGGCGCCCGTGTCCACCATGCAGATGCGGCAGGCACCGATCTCATTCAGGCCTTTCAGATAACACAACGTAGGGATATTGACATGCGCTTTCCTTGCGGCTTCCAGTACGGTGGTCCCGGCCGGGACTTCCACCTTTACGCCATCAATGGTCAGCGATACAAGCTGTTCCATGTTCTGATCCTCCTCGCCGTCAATTCTTCACGATGGCGCCAAAGCGGCACTTTTCCATACACGCGCCGCACTTCAAGCACTTTAGCGTATCCACCTTGTGCTGCTTGCGAACTTCGCCGGTGATGGCCCCCGCCGGACAGACCTTTGAGCACAGCGTGCAGCCGCGGCACTTGTCGGTGATCTCGAAGTTCAAAAGCGCCTGGCAGTGATGGGCCGGGCAGCGCTTTTCCTTGATGTGGGCCTCATACTCGCCGCGGAAATACTTCAGTGTGGACAGGATGGGGTTAGGCGCCGACTGGCCCAGGCCGCAAAGGGCAGTGGCCTTGATGTTGCTGGCCAGCGTCTCCAGCTTTCCGATATCCTCCATCTCGCCCTTGCCTTCCACAATGCGCTCCAGGATCTCCAGCATGCGCCTTGTGCCAATGCGGCAGGGGGTGCATTTACCGCAGCTCTCGTCCACGGTGAAATCCAGAAAGAAGCGGGCGATGTCCACCATGCAGTCGTCTTCGTCCAGCACGATCATGCCACCGGAACCCATCATGGAGCCGATGGCCGTCAGCGTATCGTACTCGATGGATATATCCAGATGCTCCGCCGGGATGCAGCCGCCGGAGGGGCCGCCCGTCTGTACGGCCTTATACTGCTTGCCGCCGGGGATGCCGCCGCCGATGTCGTAGATGATCTCGCGAAGCGGTGTGCCCATGGGCACTTCCACCAGGCCGGTGTTGTTGATCTTGCCGCCAAGCGCGAACACCTTGGTGCCCTTGGATTTCTCCGTGCCGATGCTTGAAAACCACTCCGAGCCCTTCAATACGATCTGTGGGATATTGGCATAGGTTTCCACGTTGTTAAGCATGGTCGGCTTGCCGAAGATGCCCTTTACCGCCGGGAAAGGCGGACGGGGGCGGGGCTCGCCGCGCTTGCCTTCCACAGAGGCCATCAGCGCCGTTTCCTCGCCGCAGACGAAAGCGCCGGCGCCAAGGCGGATATGCAGGTCAAAGGAAAATTCCGTATCAAAAATGTTCTTGCCCAAAAGGCCGTATTCCTTGGCTTGTTCAATGGCGATGCACAAGCGCTTGACCGCGATGGGATACTCGGCACGGACGTAGATATAGCCTTCGGACGCGCCGATGGCATAGCCCGCGATGGCCATGGCCTCGATGACGCTGTGGGGGTCGCCCTCCAGAACGGAACGGTCCATGAACGCGCCGGGGTCGCCTTCATCGGCATTGCAGGCCACGTACTTCTGATCAGCCTGGCTCTGATAAGTAAACTTCCATTTCAGGCCTGTGGAGAAACCGGCACCGCCGCGGCCGCGCAGACCGCTCTTCAATACCTCGTCAATGACCTGTTCCCTGGTCATTTCCGTAAGTGCCTTGGCCAGCGCCTTGTAGCCGTCAAAGGCAATATATTCATCAATGTTCTCCGGATCAATAACGCCGCAGTTGCGCAGCGCAAGACGCTGCTGCTTTTTGTAAAAGCCGATCTCATCCAGCGATTTTGTAACGCTGCTTTCCTGGGTGGCGTGATCCACGTACACCAGGTGCTGCACCTTGCGGCCTTTTAAAAGATGCTCGCTGACGATTTCGTCAACATCCTCTACCTTTACGCGGCTGTAGAAGGTTCCTTCCGGATATACGATCACGACAGGGCCGGCTTCGCAAAGGCCGAAGCAGCCTGTGCGGACCATTTTGATTTCCTTCTCCAGGCCGTGTTCCTTCAGCTTTTCCTCAAACCGCTTGAGCAATTCGCCGGAGCCGGAGGCTGTGCAGCCGGTTCCGCCGCAGACAAGCACATGGGCGCGATACAGTTCCATATTCCTTCCTCCTCAGGCCGTATATCAGGCGTCTTCCGCCGCGCCGATGGTGTAATCTTCCACCGCGCGGCCATTGACGATGTGTTCCGCCACGATGCGGCCCACCATCTCCGGCTTGACTTTGACATAAGTCACTTTTCCCTGGCCGGGGATGAGCACATCCACCATAGGCTCCAGGCGGCACATGCCGATGCAGCCGGTTTGGGATACGGTTACGTTTGCAAGGTTCCTGCGGTTGAGTTCTTCTACAAATGAAAGCATAACAGGCCGGGCCCCAGCCGCTATGCCACAGGTGGCCATGCCGACCACCACGCGGACGGCATCCTTTTCTTCCTTGCGCAGCAAGACTTTGTCCAGCGTCCGCTGCCGGATGGCTTCCAGTTCAGCGATGGATTTCATAATCCGTCCCTCCAAAGACTTGTTGGATTTCTTCCTTCAATGAGGCCTGTATCCAGGCGATGACCTCCGGCTCATTCAGGGGTACACCCTTCAGGGCTTCCCGCAGCGAGCGGGTATCCAGGGAAGCTTCCCCGCCGGGGGCAGTGAGCAGAAAATCAAGATCGGGCGTATCGGGGCAGGCAACCACCAGGGCGAGTATGGTTCCGGCCACATCGCCCATGGGCAAACAATCGATGTGGCCTGTATGGAATACGGCGGTGACAGTTGTGCCCTTTCCCGGCTGACTTTCAATCACTACATCGCCGCCGGTTCGTTTGGCGTTTTCGGTAATCAGCGGAAGGCCCAGGCCGATTCTCCGCTCGGTTCTGGTAGTGGCGAAAGGGTTTTGCACCCGGCTTCGCAGCTCCTCGTCCATCCCGGTTCCGTCATCCTCCACCACAAGGGTCAATATGCCTTGATCATCCAGCGTCATGCGGATCTGGACCAGCGCAGCCTGCGCCCTTATGCTGTTTTGCACGATATCCATCAGGTGCAAAGATAAATCCCGCATGATCAGGCCTTGTATTTTTCCAGTATGGCGGGAATTTCGTCAGGCGTCAGCCTTCCGTATACCTCATCGTTGATCATCATAACCGGTGCCAATCCGCAGGCGCCCAGGCAGCGGGTGGCCTGCAGTGTGAATTTGCCGTCCGCGGATGTTTTGCCCACGCGGATCTTCAGCTCATCCTGCACCTTATCCAGCACTTTTTGCGAACCCTTGACATAGCAGGCCGTTCCCAGGCAAACGCCTATCACGTATTGCCCCCTGGGCTGCAGGGAGAATTGGGAGTAGAACGTGGTGACGCCATACACCTCGCTGAGTGTCGTGCCTAAACCATCTGCTATGATTTGCTGCACATCCATGGGGACACAGCCGAAAATCTCCTGCGCTTCCTGCAAAACCGGCATCAAGGCGCCCTGTTCCGTACGATGGGCTTCGATCACTTGCGTCAGCTTTGCATACCTTTCCGTCAGTTCGGGCATGTGGGGTGCGACCTCCTTCATTCTTTGCACAAGCCAGCGTGGCGCCATCGCGCCACGCTTGTAGATATTTTAACATACTTGAAAGCATTTTGCACGCCCAAAACATAGCAAAAACAGCCTTTTTGACAAAAAAATCGCAATTAAAAAAAGTTCGTGGAAACTCCACAAACACATTTATAGTATATTGGCTATAATTTTCTCGTCATTCTTGTCCCTTACATGGATTTATCATGGCTATAACCTAACTTTTTCAGTATCCCCAAAGGTGATAAATCTTCTGCTTCCAGCGCGTATACAGCCTCACTAATATCTTCCAGACAGTGCGCATCGGAAGTATGCAAAATAATTTTTCCCTGAAGAATACTTTTTGATACAGGCAGTTTAGGCGATACCTCCAATGCCGGAAAGTCGACATCCTCAGGCAATAAACCAAGGTTTATTAAAAGGCCGTTGGCACCGCGATTGATGTGCGCGGGGACTGGCAGACCGCCTAATCGGTTGATCTCTTTGGTCAGCTGATTCAGCGAAAGATGTGTGGCGGAGATCAAAAGGCGCGTCTCTTCCGCCATTGGCTCATCCCACTCATTCATAATCTGCTGCTTTCCAAAAAGCCGTGGATCATTTTGTATATCGGGAAGATGAGCATACAGGAACTCCCCCATCTCCATGGCCTGTTCAACGGTGGGAAAATAGGCAAGCAGATGGACTTCCTCACGGGTAGTGATTTCCATGCCGGGCAGCAGAACAAGGCCATAGGACTTTGCGGCGGCCTGCGCCGCGGGAAGATTTCTGGCGCAATTGTGGTCTGTAACGGCTATGGCCTGCAGCCCTTTGATCTTTGCCATGGCGCAAATGTTCCACGGCGTCATGTCCTCATCCCCGCACGGGGAAAGGCAGGAATGGATATGCAGATCCGCATAGATCCTCATACGCTTATCTTGTGGAAGCGGGAATGCCGGCAGCAGCCATCTCCCCGCATAGCTGATACGCCGTCTTGCGGCTTTTCAGCACTGGGATATTTTCGCTCCTCGCTTTTTCGATGGAGCTTTCCTCCATCTCGATATCCTCGGGCAAAAGGATGCAGGAGAATTCCATCAGCACGGCCACCGCGATGACGTTCAAATGCGTCTGTACGGTAATCCATGCCGTCTTTTGAGAGCCATGCGCCATGACCCAGCTTAACAGGTCGCACGCATAGCCGCAGGATACCTCCCCATCAAGGGATACTCCCGGTGTCACATGCTCGGCATCCAGAATCTTCATCAACTGCGCAACTGTCATATGTACACGTCTCCCGTCCGAGTATACTTACCAGCCAAGAAAGCAGAAGGGATGTCCGGCCGGATCGATCATAACAGTCCACCCGGTATCGTACTGTACATCCGCCTTGCTGGCACCGCAGGCAATGGCGTGCTGCACGGCTTGCTCCATCCGCTCTATGCTGCCCAGATTAAAATCCAGATGCAGCATCTGCTGCTGTCCCTGCGGCTCCTCCGGCCAGACGGGCGGCACGTAATCAGGATTCAACTGGAACCCAAGCTTTGTACCGCCGTTGGGCGACTGAATGGCGATCCATTCCTCATCGGTGACGATCACCTTCCAGCCGAGCAGGTTCACGTAGAAATCTGACAAGGCCTTGATATCCAGGCAATCCAGTACGACGGTGCCCAATTCGATCGGCAAAAATTGCTCCATACGTTCCCCTCCGTCATCGAAAACAGGTTAATGGTTCTGCGCAAGGTTCACCATTTGCTGGGCCATGATTTTCAACTGTTCCTTCAGCTTGTGGACACAGTCCATTTCCCGCGCATATCCCCTCACAATATCTTCCGCCAGCGCACGGCAGGTAGGCGCGCCGCAGGAGCCGCAGTCATATCCCGGCAGCTCCTTTACGATTTGATCCATGCGCTCCATTTTGCGCATGGCCTCCACGATGTCCTCATCCAATTGCATCACGCTGTTGGGCTGGATGGGCTTGTGTCCGTACACCGGGTATTTATCCAGAATGGAAACGTTCACCTTGTCATCCGGATGCGTTCCATCCAAGCCTTCCGCCAGCTTTTTAACGGCATTCTTGGCCACATAGTTGTTTTCAAACGTCAGCGGTCCGCCCACGCAGCCGCCGGTGCAGGCAGAGCCTTCAAAAAACACAAGATCGCTCAGCTTGTTGTTTTCAATTTCTTCCAAAACACGAATGACATTCTCGATCCCGTCCACCGCCAGGCTGTTTTCCGGGCATACGGCATGGGCTTCTCCGCCGCTGTTGGCCCAGCTTACCCCGTAGGAGGTAGCTGCCGGCATATCCTCCGGCTGACCCTGGCCTCTGGTATGGCTGGATAGGAGCCCATAGATTTCCATAATGGAGATGGCCCCGTCCACCGCCGATTTTTCGTGACCGATGGGGCTGCGGATGGCCGTCACCTTGGCGGCGCAGGGGGTGATGAAAAAGCAGCCGACTTCCTCCGGCTTCACGCCGTGGGCTTTGCAGAATTCCCGCCTGGCCATGATGGCAGCCAACTCCATGGGCTGGCGGATATCCACGATGTGGGGAATCAAATCAGGGAAGCGCACCTGGATCAGCCTGGTGATGGCCGGGCAGGCGGCCGATATGAGAGGCTTGGGCAAATCCTCCCGGCGCAGCTTTTCCCTAATGGCCCTGGTGGCCACATCCGCCGCGCGGGCAACCTCAAACACATCATCAAAGCCCATGCGTTTAAGGCCCGTCAGCACGCGGCCGACAGACTGCAGGCCTTTGAACTGGCCGTACAGCGAGGGCGCCGGCAGCGCAATCTTGTACTTGAACCCGCTGATAGACGATAAGGGATCAGTTTGCGCGACCTTGGCATGGTAGGCACAAACCCGTATGCACTCCCCGCAGTCGATGCACCTTTCGTCTATGATGTGGGCCCGGCCGTCCCGCACACGGATGGCTTCCGTCGGACAGCGCTTGAGGCAGTTTGTGCAGCCTTTGCAGCGTGACACATCCAGCCGCACGGAATGAAACCGTTTTGTTTCCATGGATAAACCTCCGCCCCAGAAAAACCGGTTTATAGAACCTCGCCCAGGTCAAACGACATGCGAATGCTTGTCCCTTCCCCAAGGCGGCTTTGAATTTGAAAAGTGTTTGCGTTGCGCTGCATATTCGTAAGGCCCATACCAGCGCCAAAGCCCATGCTTCTTGCCTGCTCATTGGCGGTGGAAAAGCCTTCCCGCATGGCAGCTTTGATGTCGGGTATTCCGGGGCCGGTGTCGCTGGAAGATAGGTAAGCCGTTGGCGGCTCCACCATCAGCGTCAGCGTCCCCCCCAGACTGTGAATCACCAGGTTCATCTCCGCTTCATAGGAGGCTATCGCCATCCGGCGCAGCACGGACCCGCCCACACCAAGCTGCTTCAATGTACGCTTGATGGCGGCGGACGCTTCCCCGGCCCGCTGATAATCCCCGGCTTCAACAAAAAACTCTTCACGAATCAGCATGAGCAGCTACTCCCAAATTTTCAGGCATGCTCCACACCGGGCAGCCCGCATTTGTACAGGATGCCGCAAGCGGTGTATGCCGTCTTCTCGGTGGACATAATCACCAGGTCCAGTTCCTTCGCCTCTTTGAGCATTTCCTCATCAGGCATCTTTCCCCTGGCGAAGAGAATGCAGTTGATATCCACCATGCTCGCCGTGCGGATCACATGCTGGTTTGTAAGCCCTGTGATCAGTATTGTGTTCTCTTTTACAAAGGCAAGCACATCGCTCATCAGATCGGAGCCGCATCCGCTGTATACCTTCCGGTCCAGGCTGTTTTCCCCCAGGAGCACCTTGGCGTCAAGCAGTTGAATAATTTCCCTGATCGTCATGTAATTCGTCCTTCCGCATTTGTGTGAAGGGCTATTTCCCAAAGCTGTACAAGTATGATTCCACTCCGGATAAGAAGGAGAGTGTTTGGTATTTCATCTGTGATGCCATGGCTACCGTTCCTTTTGTGGACGCATCCACTACAGCCGTGGCTGATTTGCCGATGCCATCCATAAGGATGATCAGGTCGCTTACCGCCTTATAATTGACAGTTGCAAACCTTTGAGACAACACGGTTTTCAGCGTGTTCGCCTGGGATGTGATCTCTGCCAGCCTCTTGAGTTCCTGCTCCACCACCAGGTCCTGCCTGTCCATGGAGACGGATATTTCGCAGAAGCTTTCCAAAGCGGTGCTCAAATATTGCAGGCCTGCTTCCAGCACATCCAACTGTCCGGCCATGCCGTTCACGTTCAGAACAAGCTCCGGCAAAACAATCTCATACACATAGGAATCAATGTCATGCTGGCTTTTAAGCTGCTGGCGGACTGTTTGTGCTTCCTCCCTGGTGGAATACAGCGCAGCCAGCACCCTGAAGCGGCTGTCCTTGCGCAGATAACCCGCCGCGCCCCTGGACGCAAAGGTTTCTGCCTGGACACGCGCGGATTCCTCTACATCAAAGGCCCCAAGCTGTATGGCATACCAGCTTCTTTTGGGAACGCTGATGACCCGGGCCGTCACTGTTTCATCAAAGGTGCTTCCGATGACCGTCGGTGTAGGCGTGACCTTCACTTCCAGCTTCAGGCCGCCGTTGTTGTCCCTTAACAGCCCGGATAGTATCAACAGACAGGATACAAAGAGCAGCACACCCGTCAAAACCCGCTTGCCGCCGCCGGGCGCCTTATAAGTCCGTTTCTCAACTTTTGCAGTATGCATGTACATTCCTCCTTGTCCCAATCGCTTAACCCTATGACAGGCGGGAGGAAAATATGCAAAAACCTTGAAACGGATGGCAAGCCTATGCTACGATGGACAAAACATGCCCATAGGGAAAGGAGCCTTTTCTTGCAATATCACATCGATACGATACCTGTTTGGGACGCGGTAAAGCTGGGCGGCGAATGCCCCCTTTGCGCCTTGAAGCGCAAGAATGAGCTGACGGATATCCAACGCTTTCTGGGTGCCTCGGTGATGGAGCCAGATACGCGCATCCGCGTGAACCAAAAGGGATTTTGCGGCCACCACCTGAAGCTGCTGTTCTTAGAAAAGAACAGGCTGGGTCTTGCCCTGATGCTGCATACCCACATGAAGCAAACGGAAAAGGCCGTGGAAAGCATCCTGTCCAAGGCAAAAGAGGCCGGCAAACAATCAAATGGCATGATGTTCAAGCGTATGTTCAGGGGAAACGGGTCCGCCCCATCCCCATTAAAAGCAGCGGCGGCGGCATTATCGGAAACAGAATCTTCCTGCGTTATATGCGAAAGCATTATAGAACATATGAACCGATATGTCTACACCATGCTGTACCTGTGGGAGCGTGACAAGGATTTTCGAAAAGCATTTTCAGAATCGAAAGGCGTTTGCATCCCCCATGGGGCGCTTTTGCTGTCCATGGCGGAGGAAAGCCTGCCTTCCAGTGAGCTGGCGTCCTTCGTCGATACGCTGTCCGGCCTGATCACTTCCAACCTGAAAAGAATCGAGCAGGAATTGGAATGGTTTACGCTCAAATTCGATTACCGCAACCAGGAAAAGCCCTGGGGCAATTCCCGGGATGCGGTGGAGAGAACCATCACAAAGCTTCGGGGCTGGAACGCGGGCGAAGAACCCTGGCCGCCCGAGAAATAACTATTTTTCGGGCTGATACTGTTCCAGGCGCACCCCCGCCTCAGAGAATATCTCCAGGGAGAAGGGGTCCGGATAGCCTTCCTGGTAGATCACGCGCCGGATACCGGCGTTGATGATCATCTTGGCGCAAACGGAGCAGGGCTGATGGGTGCAGTACAGCGTGGCCCCGTCGATGGAAATGCCCAGCTTGGCAGCCTGGATGATGGCGTTTTGTTCAGCGTGGATGGCGTAGCACAATTCCGCCCTGGTGCCGGAAGGTATGTTCATCCGGCGGCGCATGCATTCGCCCCGCTCCTTGCAGGTTTTGAGCCCCGCTGGAGCGCCATTGTAGCCGGTGGTCATGATTCTTTTGTCCTTGACAATCACGGCCCCGATACTGCGTCCTTCCATAAAACAGCTTGTCCAGCCGGCAATGACATGGGCCATCTGCATAAACCGGTGATCCCATTTATCCAAAAAGCCACCGTCCCCTCGTTTCTCCGCCCAACCGGGCGTTTTTTGTTATTATACGGTGTTTGGCTGCACGTGTCAAACAGCATCATCCGATGTGTTTCCACTGTGTCCCTGGTGCTTTCCGCCTCTTTTCCGGCATATGTTCTCCGGGGAGGGATGGCGATGGCAAAGCAGACCATCCGGGAACAGGCGGTGCTTTTAACATTGGCCAACACCTTGGTGCGGGCCATGGGATTTTTGATGCGTGTGCTTTTCTCCAGAATGCTGGGTTCAGAGATTATGGGCATTATGGAGTTGGGCGGCTCCGTGCATATGATGGCTATCACGCCGGCCACAGCCGGGCTGCCGCTGGCGGTAAGCCGGCTGACAGCCAAGGCACCGGAAGGCAAAAAGGAGGAAGCTTTATACGCCGGCAAAAGGCTGGTGAGGCTTTTATCGCTGGTGTGGATTCCCCTGTACCTGCTGTTGACGCCTTTTATCGCAAGGCTCCTGGGGGATGCCCGCACCTTCCCCTCTCTTTTGATGTCCGCGCCTTGCATCCTTGTTTTGGGCTATTCGGCCGCCTACAACGGGTATTGCTATGGCATGAACAACGCTTGGCCTCCGGCCCTGAGCGAGCTGACGGAGCAAATACTTCGATTTGCGATTGCGTTCCTCATGCTAAAAGCACTGCCGGGTCTGACTTCGGCCTGGACAGCGGCTGTACCTGGTTTTGCCACCGCCGTTTCGGAAGCGGCAGGCGTCGTGCTTGTGATCCTGATGCTGCGCTTGCCAAAACCAACAGCAAAACCTGATAAGAAAACGCAAAAGCAGGTTCTCCGACTGGCGCTGCCGCCTACCGCCACAAGGCTCACAAGCACGGTGTTAAGGTCGTTTAACGCCATGCTGATTCCCTTCCGGCTCAGGACCTCCGGGTTGGAACTGGCGGAAGCCACCTCCCGGTTCGGCATGCTGGCCGGCATGGTGATGCCGGTGGTTATGCTGCCCTCGGTATTCACAGGCTCACTGGCCATGTTGGCCACACCCGCATTAGCGGCCAGGGAGAACAATCCCAAAGCGCTGCGGGTCATTAGCATCCAGCTCATGCTGGCGGCCATCCTGGTAGGCGCTGTCTGCGGCGTCATTCTTTATGCCATAGCCCCCTGGATCTCCGTGAGCATGTACCGGCTGCCGGAATTGACGCCGCTCATCCGCTACCTGTGTCCATCGGTACTGCTCATGAGCCTGCAGCAGGTTTTGTCGGGCATGATCGCGGGCTTGGGAAGGCAGAAGCAGGCGCTCTACGGAACGCTGGCGGGAGCGGGTGTTACGCTTGTCAGCAGCTGGTTCCTGACGGGTATGCCGGAACTTCGCCTGTATGGGGCATCCTTTGCCATGATGGCGGGCCAGGCCGTGGGGCTTGTATGGAGCATTGTACTGCTCATCCGGATCCTTATGAAAAAAGCGCCCCCGAAGGAGCGCGACAGCCTGACATCGCTGGATGCGTAAGGCTCTTCATTATTACTATCTAGTCACCGCATTCTCTTCCCGGTGATATATCCTGTTCAACTCGGAGGTAGGCTTCCCCTGCCCGTCATATATAATCAGCGGCGGCATACAGTGCAGCATGGGCCTGGCGGCTTTGACGCCCTCCACCAATACAAGGTGGGGGGCTTTGTCCGCTTTGGAATGCACCATCCGAAGCCGCTTGGGCTCCAGCTTGTGATGCCGCATCGTATCCATCAGCTCCAGCATCCGTGGGGCCGGGAAGACCACAGCCAGCCGTCCTCCGTTGTTCAGCAGGACCTTGGCTGCTTGCACCACTTCGTGAAGCGTTGTGCCGCCCTCATGCCGGGCCAGCCGGAGTTCTTCCCTGGGATTCAATAATGCGCCGCCGGCTTTGCCATACGGCGGGTTGCTGACCACCAAATCCAGCGAGCCCGGCGCTATGATTTGATGGGCGTTGCGCAAATCCTCCTCGTGGATGAAAATACGGTGCGTAAGCCCGTTCATGGCAGCGCTTCTTTTCGCCATGTCCGCCATGTCTTTTTGAATTTCAAAGCCATGGATGACGGCGTTTTCTGAACGTCCCGCCATCAACAGCGGCAGGATGCCGGTGCCTGTTCCAAGGTCCGCCGCCTTGTCGCGGGGGCGTATGGAACAAAAGTCCGCCAGCAGCACCGCATCCATACCAAAGCAAAACGCTTCGGGGTTTTGAATGATGGTAAGGCCCGCAAACTGCAGATCATCCACCCGTTCCCCATCCTTTATCCATTGCGATTCCCCCATCTTACGGCACCGGAGGGAAGACCAAATATTTCGTCATGCAGTAGCCCTCCTGGTTATTGTAGATCACCTTGCACCAGGTATCGCCCCGCATAAGCAATTCAATCACTTCGCCCAAGGGCATTTCAAACAGGATGGTGGCTGTTTCACTGCACTCCGTGCGCAGGTTCAGCGTGCCGTTTTCCGGTGTGACGGTGGCAGTCGTGCCTTCCTCTGCTTCCACCAAGGTGGGATCGAGTACGGGAGATGGAGAGGATGGCTGCTGCTGTTGCTGCTGAGTTTGATCTGTTTCTAGCGCCGTATCTGTCTCCGACACCAGCGGCGCGGCGGACAATAGCTCGGCCGGCTTTGTAAACGTAAGGAAGGAAGTCATGACATAGCCGCTGATGCTGTTCCAGGATATTTGCGACCATGTGGCTCCTTTGGAATACACTGTTACCTGTGCAAGGTTTGGCGCTACGCCAACCTTCGTGGCGGTGCTCTCAGGCTTGGAGCGGATGTTCAGGGAGCCACCCGTTGTTTTTACCCAGGCTGTTTGCGTTTCCCCGCCCGCGGTGGGCGGATTGCCTGTAAAGGCCAGATACCCGGTCAGCACATACCCTGTTTTTCCGCCGTAGCTTACCTTGCACCAGGACGACCCTTTTTCCAGCAAACTGACAACGCTGTACTGGGGAATGGTAATGAGCACATCGCTGCCGGAGGCGGCGGTTTTGCGCATGTTCAGGGAACCGGATTGCGTATTCACCCAGGCCGTTGTCCCTGTCGGGATGGGGGTAGGCGTAGGCGTCGCTGTAGGTGTAGGCGTCGGGGAAGGAGTCGGCGTCGCATCCCCCGTCCCCGTGGGGGTGGGAGTGGGCGTTGGTGTAGGTGTCACCGTGTTAAAGCGCAGATAGCCCGTCATCACATAGCCGGTCTTCCCGCCGTAGGAAACCTTACACCAGGAATCGCCTTTGGACAGAAGCGTTACCTGGGCATTTTGCGGGATCTGAATCAAAACGGTGGAAGAAGATTTCGGCTCCTTGCGCATGTTCAGGGAACCGGATGCCGTATTCACAAACGCGATGGAAGGGGCCGGCGTCACGGTGGGCGCTGGCGTGGAACCGCCAAACCCCAGATAGGTGGTCATCACATACCCCGTTTTTCCGCCATAAGATACCTGGCTCCAGGTATCGCCCTTGGAAAGGACGGTAACCTGGGCATATTGCGGAATTTGCGTAAGGACGGTGGCACCCGATTTGGGCTCCTTTCGCAGGTTCAAAGAGCCCTGCTGCGTGTTGACGTACGCCATGTTGGGGGCAAGTGTAGGAGCAGGCGTGGGTGTCGGGGTCGGGGTAGGCGTAGGTGTGGGCGTTGGTGTTTCGCTATTTTGAGGCGATTCCGTCGAAGGGGCAACCGTCGGTGTCGGCGTAGGCTCTGTCAGGAAGGTCAAATATTTGGTCATGACATAGCCTGTTTTTCCGGAATAGGTTACGTTTGTCCACTCCGATCCCTTGGTGACGACAATCACCGTGGCGTTTTGCGGTATGGTGGTGACAATCGTTCCATTGGAGGCCGCTGTCTTGCGCATGTTCAGCGAGCCGGAGGGCGTGGTCACCTTGGCCTGCATATCCCATGGGATCGGCGTAGGTGTAGGCGCAGGCGTAGGGGTGGGCGGCGGCGTTTGATCGGTGCCCAGGAATGTGAGGTAGGCGGACATAACGAAACCGTCATATCCCGCGTACTGCACCCTGGACCAGGTGTCTCCCCTGCTGACAACCACTACATAAGCATTTTGGGGGATGGTGCACAGGATAGTGCTTCCGCTCTTGCCCTGGGTGCGCATATTCAAAGAACCCTGCTGGGTGGTAACCTTCGCGTAGCTTGCCTGGGGCTGCTGCGGTTCGCCCTCATCATCATCAAAGAGAAGGTATTGCGTCATGGCATAGCCGGATACGCCGGCGTACCTTACCGCGCACCAAGTATCGCCCTTTTGCGTAACGATTACACTTTCGCCCTTGGGGATCTCCAGGAGTATGGCCGCGTCCAGGCTGGCCGTCTGCCTTAGGTTCAAGGTGCTGCTGGTGGGGTTGGCAACGGCCTCCACTTCCCCTTCGCCAAGGGGCGGGTCCTCATCCGGCGTCTGTCCCGGCTCCCCGGTCATGGTGAGGTAGGAGGTGACGATATAGCCTGTCGTATCCTGGTACTTCACCTTGCACCACACGCCATCGTTCCGAAGAACGGTAACGTTCGTTCCATGGGCCAGCCTTTGCAGCACCGTGCCGCTGGTGGATGGCGTAGACCGCATGTTGACCGTGCCTGTGCCGCCTTCCAAAGTGACAACGGCACCGTTGCTTGCAGGATCGGCCGTTTGGCCGGGATAGGTGGTAGAAAAGCTCAAAAAGTCAGTGGATGCGTAGGCGATGATGGCCCCGTACTGAACATACGCCCATTGGCTCGTTTTGCTGAATACGGACAGCACAGCACCGGAGGGGGCTGTGCCTACGATGGTTGCCGTGGGATTTCCCTGTGCCCTTAGGTTCAGGTATTGGGACGCCGTCACAGTAGCGTATTGGCTGATATCGGTCGGCGTCTTGTCGGTGGTTTCGGGGGCTGTGCCGGATATGGTCAGCGTGCTTGTCTGAACATACCCGCTGATGCTTCCATACTGTATAAAGGCCCAACCATCCTTCACAGCCCATACCTTTACAGGCACGCCATGGGGCGCCGTGCTCAGGATGGCGGCTGTGGCGCTGGGCTGCTTGCGGATACCCAGCAGGTCGGAGGAATTCACCAGCTTCACGATGGCGGATGCCGGGGAATCGCTTCCCTCGATGTCCGCGGGATTCTCCACCGTCGTCTCCTCCTGGGAATCCTGGCCGGAAACGATGGGGCTTAAAATCGTATTGGTAAAGTTATGCTGGACCCGTTTGCAGCCTTCAAAATAGAAGCCCACAATCTGGTCGTAGGTGTAGCCCATGCGGCCCATCTGCATGGCACCGCGCTGGCTCAGGCCAACACCGTGGCCATAGCGCCTAGCGTTCAAAACAAAGTTACTGCCGGACTTGGTGACCATCCACAGCTCGTTTTGCGAGGAGCTGATGCTCATACCCAGCATGCCTTCCAGATCGCCGAATATTTCGCATGTCACGATGGCCGGGACCTCCACCGTGGAGCCGGTGCTGTTCTTGGTGCGCACAGTGAGCGCAAAATCCATTTTTGTGTAAAGCCGGCTGGGATCGGCAAATTTGGGCGTATGGGGTGTGATATTGTTGATCTTCGTCACCGTAACCACGGAAGAGCTGCCGTTGTACCCCATGGCCTGCACGGCGGAGGCAGCCTTGCTGTTAAGCAGCGATTTCAGGGAAGCGTTTTGGCTGCCGCTGAGCGCGTCGCCGTACACCGTGGCCGTTTTTTTGACGGAATCCGGGTTGCCAAGGTCAAACGGGTCATCCTTCACATTCAGATAGCTGTAGCCGGAACCGCCCCAGATGTTTTTGCTGGCTTCCGTCTGCCCGCCGTTGGAGGCGGTATAGAAGGTACCGGTCAGGCTGGAACCGTTCATGACAACGATCCCCTTGGTGCCGTCCACGGCCGCCTTGCAGTTGGCATACCCGCTGGGCGTTCCCCTGTATACCTGGTCATTGGTGGTATCCACCACATCGTAAATGGAGCCGGCCCTATCTTGCATTTTCCGTAGTGTATACGTCCTGGCGGCGATAGCCTGTGCCTTCAGGGCCTCCAAATGAGCGCTGTTGCCCATTTCATATGGCAGCACGCCGTACAGGTAATATTCCATGTAGATATAAGCAATGGTGTACAGCTTGTAGCCGGTGCTTACCTTATCCACGATAAAGCGCAAATCGCCGGGGTAAGGATTGGAAGTGGATTCCGCTATAATCAGCCCGTTGGAACCGCTGGTGCTGTGGCGGCGCAGCGCGAACTGGCTGCCCATGTCCGTCGTGACGCCGTTGCGGGTAATGGTCAACTTGCCTGTGGTGCTGTTGAAATTGACGGTCACCTTTTCCCCGTTGGAAAGCGCCTGGCTTGTGCTTCCGTTGATGCTGTAGCTGCCGGCAACGGTAATGTTCAGTGTGCTGGGGTTGCCCATGGAGGAAAGATACACGCGCACCATACCGTTGGTTGAGCTGGAGAGCGTGACCAGCGGCGCGGACTTCACCTGAACGTCAGTTGCTGCAGCAGAGCCCAGCATGCAAACAAGCAAGGAAACCAAAATAAAAAAGCTCAAAGCGCGGAGCTTTCCCATTTTCTTCATAACAGTCATCGGTTCAACCTCCCGGAGGCCATCTTTGGTAGGCCCTATTTGGCAGCCTGCGCCATCCTCCTGCGTAAAACCATGAAAGTGATAAGCAATCAAAACTTCATACTTTTGTAACTTGTTGCATTGTAGCATACAAAAGCTTCCCTTGTCTACATATCTCTCTCAAAAAGCTTGTAAATTAAGCTGCGCAGTGTGTTTTTACACTTCGGGGGCCGTAAAACAGCTTCCAATTCACCATATGCAGACAATGGTTTGCCGTCCCACTGGGCGGGGAAATGAACAAGTAAGAGACATATAAAAAAGAAAGCCCCCTGCTTATAAAACAGGAGGCTTCAAAAAAAGTGGATTTATTCCTGCGCGGGGGCACCCACGGGGCAAACATCGGCACAAGCGCCGCAATCGATGCACTTTTCGGGATCGATATCGTACTTGCCTTCGCCTTCAGAAATCGCCTGGACGGGGCATTCGGGTTCGCAGGCACCGCAGCTGATGCATTCATCAGAAATTTTGAATGCCATGGTGGATTCACCTCCTTGTATGCCATCAATGACCGGATACAGTAAAACTGCCTTGACTATCATAGCACGCCACAAAGGCAAATGCAAGCAATAATCAGGAAAGTGTATACAAATCACGGCTTGTTACGGCTGATCCTTGTCCTCTTCGCCCAACTCCGGAGCATCCTCCATCAGATCGGGGAAAGTCAGCAAATCGTCCGGATTCTCCTCGGTTTCTTCTGGCGCCAGGGTGAAATCCTCATCCTCCCCGGTATCTTCCAGAAACTCCTCCGGAATATCGTCTTCAGGTTTATTGGCTGCACGCATGGCATGGTCCACCGCCAAAAGCCAGGGAGAAACGGCAGAGGGTTTCTTTTCTTCCGTATTCGCTGGCGCGGGCTTCGCCGGCCGCTCTTTCCTGGGCGGGCGGGCCTCCTGCATGCTTTCCTCCCGGACGGGTGCCTGCACAGGCTCCGGAGTCCCCTGCTGCGACGCGCGCTGCACATCAGCCATGGGGTAATCCTTCAGCTCGCTGGAGTCGCCCTTTTGCACCCGCACCCGGACCGTTTCCTTGATGACATTCACATCCCACACAACGCCCCGGCCGTCTGGTACGATGACCTCCTTGCCCACCTTGGGCATGCGCTTGCGGGTCTGCTCATAATTGTCCTGCTCATATTTTAAGCAGCACATCAGACGGCCGCATACGCCGGAAATCTTGGTGGGATTCAGGGACAGGTTCTGCTCCTTGGCCATTTTGATGGACACGGGCTGGAAATCGCCCAGGAAGCTGCCGCAGCAAATGGGCCGCCCGCAGGGGCCAAGTCCGCCCAGCATCTTCGCTTCGTCCCGAACCCCGATCTGCCGAAGCTCTATACGGGTTTTGAAAACAGAAGCCAGGTCCTTGACCAGGGAACGGAAGTCTACCCGGCCGTTGGCTGTAAAATAGAACAATATCTTCGAATTGTCGAAGGTATATTCCACGCTAACCAGCTTCATATCCAGCTTATGCTCGGTAATCTTGCGCTGACAGACGGCATACGCTTCCCGCTCATTCTTTTCGTTTTCCTGAGCGTGCTGGATGTCGTCGGCGGAAGCGACTCGGATTACCTGCTTCAGTGGCGCGATGATCTGATCGTCATCGATTTCTCGAACGCCGGTGACCACCTCGCCGAATTCCACGCCCCTGGCCGTCTCCACGATTACATAATCCCCGGCGGACGGCCATAAAGCGCCCGGGTGGAAAAAATACAGCTTGCCCGCGTTTTTGAAGCGGACGCCGATTACTGTTGCCATGCCTTGATTTCCTCCGTTATTTTCAGCAGCAGCTCTTCCAGAACTGCCTGCCAGCTTACTTGACTTGCTTTGCGCCTGCGGGCCAGGAAAATGGCGTCCATGATCCTTTGCAGCGACGGGATTGGCGCGCTTTCCCCTGCTGACTGCCATTTGGGCGGATACGCATCCAACGCGCTCACGCTTCTCTGTCCCAGACGCGTCAAAAGAACCTCCCGAATCAGTGTTTCCACTGCGTCCAAAAAATTGTCCGCCTGATCCTTGTCCTCCCGCATGGAACTGCTGATGGGAAAGACATCCTTGGCGCTCTCCATGGTGAAAACCGTCTGCAGCACTTTCTTGCGCGTCTCCCCGTAGGCGGGGTCCTGATATAGATTAAGCGCCGCGCCCAAGCTGCCGCCGCTGGAAAGAAACAATTCCTCCAGGCGCTCCGTGGGTACTCCGTATGCCGTCAAGACGGGCTCCATATCCTCCTGCGGCCAGGGCGGGATAGGCTTCACACGGCAACGGGATACCACGGTGGGTAAAAGCGAGGAGCCTTCCTCCGATGTAAGCAGAAAAACCGTGTCTTCCGGCGGCTCCTCCAGGGTTTTCAGAAGACAATTTTGAGCCTGGGCGGTCATCTTTTCCGCCCGTTCAATGAGTATAACACGCTTTCCGCCTTCATAAGCATGCTCTCCCGTCAGGCGCACCGCCTCGCGGATTACATCCACACCTATGGATTTTTCACTCCGGATGATCTTCGCATCCGGATGTGTTCCGTCCAAAAAGCGGATACAAGGCGGACAATGAAAGCAAGGCTTCATTTCGCCTTTGCACAAAAGCGTCATTGCGCACTGAGCCGCCAGCGTTCTTTTGCCAACGCCCCGCAGTCCCGTAAAAAGATAGGCGTGCACGGCGGCGCCCGTGGCGAATTCCTGTATCAGCCTATGGAAAAGAGCGCCCGGCCGGATTTTCTCCGCAATGCCGGACGCGTTGTCCTTTCCATGGCGGGCCGCATCAAACAAGAAAGCCACCTTCCCTGTAGGTCCTGCCTACAGCTTGACGAACTGATCCACCGTCAACACAAAGATGGTGGCTCCACCTACCATAACCTCGATGGGATAGGGTGAATATACGCCGGATACCCCGGCCATAGAGGTAGGTGATGTGGCAATCTGCTTGCGGCTCTTGCAAACCTTTTCGATGACAGCCATGGCACTGTCAAACCTATCATCCTCTACGCCTACCAGCAGCGTCGTGTTCCCGGCCCTTAAAAAGCCGCCGGTGGTAGCCAGCTTCGTTACGCCGAAGCCGTCGTTCATCAGTTGGCTGATTAACCTGGAAGCGTCCTCGTCCTGTACAATGGCCACGATCAGTTTCATGAAACTACCTCCTTTCGGATCGAATTTTTAGATGTTTGTGCCATCTTATGTTCAGTATACAACAAACAGAAGGAAAAATCAAATCAGGGACCCGAATCAAGCTTCCTGCAAAAAGCGTTTTACCAGGCGTACCGAGTTTTCGGCGGCATGTTTCACAAATTGCATGAAATCCACGTCGGAGCCGCCGTCCGCGTTGTCGGATATGGCCCGTACAATGGCGCACGGAACGCCGTTTACATGGCATACATGGGCTACCGCGCCGCCCTCCATTTCGCAGCAGAGGGCATGAAACTGCTCCCGCACGCGGTCTCTGCGCGAAGCGTCATGCAAGAACTGATCGCCAGTGGCAATCCCGCCTAAGGCGCCCTTGATATCCGGCAGCGCCGAGAGGGCGCGGCGGAGCTTATCCTGAAGCATGTCATCCAGCAACAACTGAATTCTATTGACACCGGAGATGAAACCGGGCGGGTCGCCCAGGGGCGTTGTGTCCATGTCGTGCTGTACGGCGTATGTGCCAACCACTACATCGCCAATGTTTATCGTGTCGCTCAGCGACCCGGCTACGCCCAGGTTCAGCACCGCTTCGGGTTGAAACCGCTGTATCATTGCCTGGGTACACATCGCGGCGTTCACCTTGCCAGGCCCGCATACACACAGCACCGCCTCACGGCCCCACAGCAGGCCGGTTTGGAATTCCATACCGCCAATATGCATGGTTTGACCGTTTTCAAGCGCCGCCGCTATGAGTTCCATTTCCACCCTCATGGCACTGATCAAACCAAGCATGCCTTGTTCCTCCGAAGCGCACAGTTATTTTTTCCATTATAATGGGATTGCGCATAGCCTGTCAACCGCGGGTGTTGCGTAAAAATTTTCGATTTTTCAAAATCAAACCCTTGAATTTCCCCTTATGCCATGATATGATAATTCGCGTGGTTGACAAGCGCTTGCGCTGGCCATGATAGCCGGCGATAAAGTGCCGCTTCCAAAGCGGTCGGCATTCTTCGTACATGGCCTTGAGGCGCCGGTCAACACTACATATATGGGGCATTAGCACAGTTGGTAGCGCGCAACGTTCGCATCGTTGAGGTCAGGGGTTCGAATCCCCTATGCTCCACCATAAAAAAGCCAGCAAGCTCAAGTGTTTGCTGGCTTTTTTATAAGGCTTGCACCACAGCAGGGATGATTAGCCTTGTTCATGAAGCTCCTCTAAGTGCAAGAAAAAAACTGTGGAGTACAGCGAGTCTTTACCAAATTAAACTCAGAATTAATCAAGGATAGTCACGTATCTTGTCATCAAAAACCCACGAATGTCTTTCACTTCTATTTCGCACCATTCTTCGTTATTCTGGATGAGCGTGACTTCAGTACCGGTTTTGAACTCACCGATCTTACGGCTGCCGCCATCGGCCTCTAGGCGAATATTGATGGTGGTGCCTCCGCTCACTTTTCCATTATAGCTGATCACACCCTTGACCTCTGTCTCAGCAGCTACGCCGTGGAATTTCAGGCAATCGGTTAGTATATAGCCGTTGGTGTTTTTGTAATTGATCATGCTGTAGGTTTCGCCGTATTCCAATACGCTCACCAGCACGCCCGCCTTACACTGCTTAAGGATATCGGCATTGTCGGAGGCCGATTTGCGAAGGCTCGCCTTCCCGGTCCTAGGTGTGTAGATAATAGCCAGCTTTTTATCCTCCGGCACATCCTTGCCAAAGTTCAACTCAGCCGTGGACACCTCCATGGTTGTGCCCTGATAGGACACCTTGGATGTATGGGTGCCTAACTCTTTCACCGTGACTACACCATTGTCATTTGAGAAAGCATTTCCCAATTGTCCCTTCCGATCGCTCGTCACCTCCCTGGAGGTTTCCATGTTCGGGTCTTTCACAGGCAGCGGTGTTGCATCAGGCTGCGGCTGCTCCACATGGATTGTGGAAGAACCAGTGATGGTGGAATAGGAGCGGTTTGGGAATAGTTTTTTGAGAAGTCGGAGCAGGGCATCAGGATCCTTAACCACTGCTTCTGGCACATCTCCACATGAGCCGTCGTCGAAGTAGATGACCGTATATGCGCCAACGACTTTGTTCTTCTCCACCCATGCCTCACAGAGACTGCCGTCTTTTAGGTATGCGATCTGCCACATATTCAAGTCATAATCAAACTGTCCTGTTTTCACATAGGTCCCGACAGGAAGCGAACCGATTTCTTTCATTTGCACTGAGAGACTGGTATCTGATGCGTTGGGGGCACGCTCGATGGCATACAGTGTTGCCGTACCATATGTTTTCGCGCGGCATTCCTGATCCCATTCTTCCTGGGACATTGCCAAAGCATTACCATTGAGTAAGATGAATACCGCAAACAACAGCGCAAGAATACGATGCACTTTCATATAATCACCCCCCAAGAATTTTGCCCAGTTTTTTAACATCCATGTAATCATTTTGAAATAAATATAGCATAAGTGGTAAATGATGTCAAGTATTCTCATAGAAATGGCACATCGTGCCCCCCGGTGCGCCTATGAAGGAATAGCCGTATCTCCGGGCTATTTAAATGCTTGCACCATTACCGCTCCATCTTTTCCCCACCTTGGCCCAGCATGGCCTAGCTATCAGTAACAAATAGAAGCAGCTCAAGGTAGACCCTTATTTTCAGTACTTTAATCAAGTTGCAACATAGAATGTAATTGCAATCCTGAAAGGAGATGATCCAATGGAGGACCTTACATTTACAGTTGCCATATTGCCTGGTGCAGGAGTAGTGATTCCACCACCACCACAAACCTGCAGCGGACAGTTTTATACGATACAGCCCGGCAATACGATTTTTAGCATTGCCCGAAACTTCTCGGTAACAGTAGAAGCGCTTCTTGCGGCCAACCCACAAATTGCAAACGCAAATGTGATCTATGTAGGACAAGTGCTGTGCATCCCTGCTGCCCCGCCCTCTGCATGCAATCTTCGTGTTCTTACACTCAGCTTCCTTACAGAAGCCGGACAAGCGCTGCCAATCGTGAACGGTGCAGTTCAGCTTGCGGCCAGAGTCATTGTCCGGGCTACATTCAACCTTCCGGTTTCGCAAGCCTACTTCTTCCTGGAACCTACAGGTACGGAAACCTGTGAACTTGCAAGACTCATCGGTGTTGATTGCCCAAGTGCCGTCACCGGCGTAGCGGAGATACTTTGGCTGGTGCCTGCAGGAACACTGGGCCGCGTTTATGTGGTAGCCTGCCTCGATAGCTGCTGTGCAAGATCACAGGACGTGCTTGTTTTCCGATCCTAGAGATTAGGTTTCCCATGCAAAACAGTTCCTCAAAAATCCAGCCATATGGCTGGATTTTTGAGGTAATGAAGGAATATTGTTGATAAAGATAAATGCGTGCTATTTATGCATGCTATCTCGATGGTGGCTTCATAAGGCATCATTTCAACAACTGATGGTTCTGAAAAAAACCTTTCCAGGGGTCATTGCCGCGAACCCTTTGTAGTGCGTCTGGCAACGTGACCCCATCAGGTGCGATTACATCAAGCTCATCCCAAAGTATGGGCATGGATACCCGAGCCTTTTTTCGTGCCCGAATGGAATAAGGCGCGATGCTTGTGGCGCCTCTTCCATTTCTGATCCAATCGATGAAAATTTTGTTTGTCCGGTTGGCCTTTCGGACATTGCTTGTATAGCGGTCAGGCCACTTTTGCTCCATCACCTGTGCCACGCGTTTTGCAAAATCATGAAATGCATCCCAGGAGACGGAAGGCTCAAGGGGCACAACCACATGATACCCTTTCCCGCCGCTGGTTTTGAGATACGATATGAGCGATAGCTCGTCCAAAATACTCTTGATATCTCTCACGCCCTGGCGCACCGTTTGTAAGTCCATTCCCTCATCCGGGTCCAGATCAAAGACCATAATGTCGGGCTTCTCAAGGTTTTCAACGCGGCTTCCCCAGGTGTGGAACTCCAGCGTACCCATTTGCGCTTCGGACAAAAGTCCATACTCGTTTTCAATATAGAAATAATCCTCCACTTCTCCCCCGCTGGTGGGGACCGGCAGGATGACGATTCCTTTGCTGTCCGGACCGGGATGCTTTTTATAGAAGCAGGACTGGGATACTCCCTTGGGACAGCGCACAATGCTTAATACCCTGTGGCTTACATAGGGCAGCATCCGCTCCGAAACCTTCGCATAATACCGAACCACGTCTTCCTTTGTGATTTGAGGGTCTTCAAATATCACCTTATCGGGGCTTGAGATTTTGACTCCCTCAATGATGACGGCTTCACGGTTTGCCTGCATAGACTTCCCTGGTTCCATATCGTCTAACCGGCGCTGCGTTTTTTCAGCGGTTTCCTTCTTGATAGTTTTGGGTTCCTTATCCATCCGCAAGCCCTTGAAGCTTGCCTGCCTTAAAAGATGCTCCTCAGTCCATTCGGCAAATTTGACTTCCGCCACAAGTTCCGGTTCCAGCCAGGTGATTTTTTCACCCGGCCTGGGTTTTGGAGCAGACTGAAAGGGCGGCTCCGTCCGCTTTATGTTTTGAAATTTATCTTCAAGCGTTTTCCTGTCCAGTTCGTTCAAACCGGTGCCCGCACGCCCGGCATAAACAAAATCTTCCTCCGCGTAAAAACCAAGTAGAAGTGAGCTTACCCCACTTTCTCTTTTATCGGTTAGTGTATAGCCTCCAATGACAAACTCCTGCCGTTTGCCGCATTTCAGCTTGATCCAATCGCCGTTTCTTGTTCCCGAGTAGACAGAATTGGCTTTTTTGCCAATAATCCCTTCCATGTTAGATTCACAGGCCGCCAGGAGACTCTCTTTCCCGTTCCCCCTGACATGCTTGCTGTAGTAAATATTGATCGGCGCATCCTTTATCAGCGTTTCCAGTATGTCTTTTCTTTCAATCAGAGGATGTACCCTCAAGTCTTTTCCATCCAAGGCCAGTAAATCAAAAACGATGTATGTGAGATTTTTGTCCGCCGGATTTCGCATATAGTCTTGAAGCGCCTGGAAATCCGTTTTGCCCTGGGCATCCGTAATCACCATTTCGCCATCCAAGATCATAGCTCTTCCGGCCGCCCAGTCGGTAAGGGAAGCTGCCACGGCATGAAACCTTTGCGTATAGTCATTGCCGTTTCTGGTGATAAGCCGTGCGATGTTAGCCTCTATGTAGGCCAGAATCCTATAGCCGTCGTATTTCAGCTCAAAGAGCCAATCCTCCCCCTCCGGAACTTCGGTGACAAGCTTGGCCAGCTGCACGTTAACATGGTCCATGGGGTTTCTTGCTGCTTTGTCATCTTCTCCTTTTTCAATTTCCGGCATGGTGCGTCCGGTACGGATGCTGGTGGTGAATTCGGAAATTCCATTGGTATCCTTTATGTACTCGTCCTTCTCTTTCAGTAAAAGCCAGTTGCTTTTATTCTCGCCTTCTTTTGCTTTCAGCCGCACCAGCGCCCATTTACCTTTGAGCCTTCTGCCTTCTAGCACAAGCTTAAGCACGCCTTCGCGGAGTCCATTTTCCACATCGGCCTGCGGTTCCCAATATCCTTCATCCCAGAGCATCACCGTGCCGCCACCGTACTCCCCTTTGGGTATGGTCCCCTCAAAATTCCGATATTCCAGGGGGTGATCCTCCACCTGAACGGCGAGCCGCTTGTCACGGGTGTCATAGGAAGGCCCCTTGGGCACCGCCCAGCTTAACAGCGCGCCCTCCCATTCCAGGCGGAAATCGTAGTGGTCCCTGCTGGCCATATGGTGTTGAACGACAAAAGCAAGGTGCCCCTGGGGCGCTGCCGCTTCCCCTTGCGGCTCCAGGGTTCTTTCGAAATTTCTTTTTTGGTTATATACATGAAGGTTTTGCATACGCGTTATGCCGGCTGTTTCTCTCTGTTGGCCTTCTCCACACTGGCTTTGAGGGCCTCCATAAGATCGATGATTTTACCGGGCTGCTGGGTTTCCGCGGCAGCAACTTCCTTGCCGGAGATTTTGCTTTCAATGAGCTCGCGAAGCTTCGACTGATATTCGTCTTTGTATTTCGATGGATCGAACGGTGTATCCATCGAATTGATCAGCATCTTCGCCATATTCAGTTCCGGCTCCGCGACTTCGGGCTTATTGTAATGCTTTTGAAGCTCCTTGATTTCATCGGCGTAGAGCATGGTGGAGATTAGAATGCAGTCCTCCCGCGGGATAATCGCCATCAGCGTATCCTTTGTACCCATGACGGTCTTTCCAATGGCGATCTTTTGCTCTGCCATCAGCGCGGAACGGAGCAGCTCGAAGGCCTTTTCACCTCCCGCCTCGGGGGCAGCCTGGTAGGTTTTGTCATAGTAAACGGGGGATATTTGATTCAGTTGGGCAAAATGGAGTATCTGTATGGATTTCTCTTTTTCCGTTTTTATTTTCTCGATTTCATCATCTGTAACAACGACATATTTATCCTTATCGTATTCGAAACCTTTCACAATATCTTCCGTCGTAATCTCCTTGCCGCAGTGGGCGCAGGTCTTCTTGTAGCGGATGCGGCTGTTGTCTTCCTTGTGCAGCTGATTGAAATGGATATCATTGTCCTGCGTCGCCGTGTACATCGCGATGGGAATTGCAACCATACCGAAAGTAATCACCGATTTGCGGGATATCATGATGCAAACACCTCCAATGGTAGTATTTCCGGTTGAATGATAAGTATCCTTGACATATGGCAAGCTCCAGGGCTATTATCCTACATATAATGCACTGTATTGAGCCTATAGTCGGGGGTATGTATCATGGATGAATGCGAACGGATCATAAACGGCCTGATAGGCCTTGAAAAAAAGGACGATCAAATAAAAGCGGGAATCCTCATAGGCTCAAGGGCAAGAACCGACCGCCCCGCCGATGAATATTCGGATGTTGACATCATTCTGCTGGTGGAAGACATCGATTTTTTTATACAGACGGACGAGTGGCTGAAGGACCTTGGCAAGTATCATATATCCTTTGTTGAGAATACGGTGGCGGGCGGAAAAGAGCGCCGCGTATTGTTTGATCAGGCAATGGACGCGGACTTTCTTTTTTTGCGTGCCGGTAACGTGGGGAGAATTGAAAAGGACGCAAGCGTCCAGGATATCGTTTCAAGATCATACCGGATTCTGTTTGACAAAATCGGATTCGGTACCGTATTGCGTAATATGGCGTCAGCCAAAGAAATTTACATGCCGCCTTCGGAAACAGGTTTCACCAATATCATCTGCAATTTTTGGTTTCATTCGGTTTGGGCCGCGAAAAAAGCTTTGCGCGGCGAGCTGTGGGTCGCCAAAAACTGCGTGGACGGCTATATGAAAAGTCTGCTTCTCCAAATGACGGAAATCCACGCCCATGCCGTTCACGGCCGGGAGTATGATACATGGCATAATGGGAGATTCCTGGAAAAGTGGGCAGAGCCATGGATCATAGAGAGGCTTCCCGGCATATTTTCCGATTACTCAGTGCAGGGGATATTGAGTGCCCTTGTATGCACCATGGATTTGTTCCGGCAATTGACCACTGAAGCGGCGGAATTACTGAACTATCAGTATCCCAATGAACAGGCTGAATATGCCGCCAGTTATTTGAAAAGTGTGATGCGTCCGTAGGAATATCATTGCCGTACCCTGGCGATCCTTACTGCTCGCGCGCAAGCCGCCACAGCCTCATCGTCAGGCACCGCAGGCTTCCGCCGCCGGCCAAGAGTGCGTCAGGGTGGAAATGGATGAATCTAACTCCTTCCTGCTCCAACAGACGGATCGAGTTGGAAGAAAGCGATATGTCATAGTTGAACAGTATACCTTGATCCAATGGAACAAAGGAACAACCCCAATGAATTTGCTCCTGATCGGATACGGGAAAAAGATCCACTCCGCACTCTTTCATCCATTCTCTGATGTCAATGGATGTGCTTTTTTGTTTTGTGATGAAATATGTCTGAAGAAAAGCAGGAGGATAATACACCATCAACCGGTCGGTGACACGGTTCAGAACCATATCCGGGTGCATGAACCTTCTTTCCTGCGGTATGGACGCATAGATGACCTCTTCAAAATATCTCAAAATATAGTCAGTAAATCTTTTAATGGAATGTTTGCTGTGCCGTTCCGTGTCGGCAATGAACACAGTCTTGGGCGATAACAGCAGGCAGCCTTCAAATTCCTCGCCCTCCTCCGGTTCGTAAAGAGCCGGTATACCCAAGCTTTCCAGCGCTTCCCGCACCACGATCTCTTCGTGACAGCGGCCCCTTGAGGACATTTTCGAAATAATGGCGCCTTGGGAACTGATTACAGCCGTATCATGAAGATAGGCCAGGTTCGGCAGCCGTTCCATCAGTTCCCTGTTTCTGTTTACATGATCGGACAGATGATGCACCGCAACGCCATGACTGGTCAGAAGCTTTTCGTAGGCAGCATGCTCCTGCAGATATTTATCCACATCGGGTACTTTGTCAAACAAAAAGAACGCCCGATTGTCTTCCGTTATCTTGGGCAATGACATTTCAGGACGATGCAGCATAACGGTTTTCAGCCGGCCAAAGTTTTCTATCCCGTAATTCATGATAATATCCTTCCGGCTGAATAGCGTTTGGGCCAAAAAACACCTCTGTATAGATATCCGGGTCACCGGGAATTCAGCCTTACCATGCATTATGCCGGTTTTCACAGTGGCTTAGCTTAACAAGTTCTGGCTGCAAAACACCTGCAGCCGGGATAAAGCTTCTGCAAAAACAGCTGCCAAAAAGCAGGCCCGCCTTTACAAACGGACCTGCTAGAATCATCAGCATGCAATTTTCTCTTGGCAAAGTTATCAGAGGATTGCCAGGAACGCCGGGGCAAACCCGACAGTCACCGTGGAGTAAACCCTGTTCAGCATGGCATCAATGATAGAAACCGTATCCTCAAACGTATTGGTGACGGCGACCAGCCTTTCGTCGCTGGTCGCGGCGGCGCCGTATGGTCCGTTTCCCACCTCAATTTTCGCTATTTCAGCGCGTGTGAATATATCAAATACGGACACGGATTGATCATACCGGTTGGCGCAGTAAAGTGTCCTCCCCCAATGTGTATACGCAAGCCCCACAGGCCCGCCGGCCGTGGGTATGTTCGGCGAGGCCGGCTCGGCAAGCTGCACGTTGATAGGGGTAAGGGAGTTGCCGTCTTCATTGGAAACGAAGGCCAGCTGGTTGGTAGGGCTGATTTTCACATCTTCGGTGCCGGTACCTGTCATGAACACCTTTACCACCAGGTTGACGGTCAGGTCGACTACCGCTACCTGCCCCGCGTTTCTCAAGGTGACAAACGCCAGGAGGCCATCGGCTGTGATATCGATCTGGAATCCGGTAGAAGGCAGCGGTATTTCCGCAACCTTCTGAAGGCTGTAAGAATCAAGAACATATACGACAGGCTCGCCGTAATGAACGACATACAGGTATCTTCCGTCCCTGGATACCTTTACACCGGCCGGCTGGCGCCCCACCGTCACGGTATTGATGGTGATATAGTTTCTCAGATCGATTACGGATACGGAATTGCCCGAAAAATTGGATACATAGGCCATATTGCACGGCCTGTTGATGTCAATATCCAGCGGCCCGAGGCCTACGGTAATATCCATCAGCTTCCTGGCCTCGGCCAGGTCCACAACGGAAACAAAATTGCTGGCAAAAATACAGATAAACGCAAGAGGATGCCCCTTGCTCCTGGCTCTGGCAACCTCCAGGTATGCATCCGCCGACTGAACGCTTGTCATATGTTCCGATTTTACAATTTGATTCAGATATTCTTCCCTGTTATCCAGCATAAAAGAACCCCCGAGGCTCTTTTCAGTCATCACTTCCGCCACATCGATCCCTCCCCATTCCAAAATATTCCGACGGTATTCCATACTATGATATATCTATCCCATATGTTCCTATAAAGGTTAAAGCATTACCAATCGCAGCAAGAAAGATTTTGTTGCGCTTAACTTACACTGTTGGTAAAATGGCGGCATAAATCTTTACATATTATGGTATTGCCGAAATGAAGGTGTTGAAATGAGCATACAACAAATTACGGTAAACGTAGCGGACCCGCACTCTTATGATGCGATGATGCTGATGAACGAGCTTTCTGATTGCCTGCGGGAAATCACCGGCGACAGCGGCCAAAGTTCCTTTCAGGTGGAGGATGTCTGCCTTCCAAAGAGCCTGTTTGTAATTGCCCGTAACGAAAATGGCGAGGCGGCAGGCTGCGGCTCATTCCGGCCAATCGACGATAGCACAGCGGAGATCAAGCGGATGTTCGTGCGGGAGAAATCATCGGGCATAGGCTCAAAAATCCTTGGCTATTTGGAGGGCCAGGCAAAAGCTATGGGATATCAGGTTTTGCGGCTGGAAACTAGACTGATAAACCAAGGCGCGGTCGCATTCTACGAGCGGAACGGCTACAGGCGTATCCCAAATTACGGCAGATATCAGGGTCGGCCGGAAGCCGCATGTTTTGAAAAGCATTTATGAAACAGACTTCGGTTCATAATCACGTAACAGACTTAAGTCCAATACGGAATCAATGGCAATTTTCTCAATAGCGGCAACGTAAAAATCTATGCTCGAAGGCTATTCGTGCCGGCTTGAAGATCATGCAATTTTTGCGTGTTTTCTCTAATAATTGCTTTTTCCCGTCATTGTGTGCCTTGCTGATTTTCCGGTGCGCTCAGAGCGCGGTCCAGCATGCATGTAATACAATATCGCCCAAGTGTTGCAATCAGCGTGCCTGCCCAAAACCAGCCTGCCTTTGCCTGGATCACCCCAAAGCGGAACAAAATGTAATCAAACACGATCATCGCTAAAAGCAGCAAGCATTTCAGGAAGGGACGGCCTTTCATGCGGCATAAAGGAATCAGCACAAAAGTAATCAGTAAACCATAGATCACCCCTGTGGCCGTATGGTCCTTGGTGGCCTGTTCATACAGGCCAAGTGCGAACCTTCTGATCTCCAGAAAATTCAATGTCGTTCCTATTACATTTCCGCCAAGGGAGAATGAAGCTAAAGCCAGCGTGGCAATGTACATGGGCTTTGAAGGATGGGAGAACATTTTCCCATACCATTTTTTTATGATCCAGCTATATACAAAAAACCCGATCAGCGTATACCAGGACTGGTACCAGTTGTGGGAGTATATCTGAAGGCGGACAAACAGAACATCCACCAGAAAATAGGCTACGGAAAAGCCGAGCTGCCAAAAGGCATTCAGGCCAAGAACCGCAATCAGCACGGCCGAAGCGGAGACGGAATACTGCGAAAAGAAATTGCCTATCAATGACTCATGAAAGCTGTCGGAAGCAATCTTGGGGTAGTAGGCGTACGCATCGGTTACGATCAGCAAAAAAACCTCAATCAAATAGGTCAAGCCAAGTACGGCAAAGAAAAACGCCAGTGTCTTTTTTCGGTCCTTCGATTTTGCCAGCGTGAATGCTACGATGGCCACGCATAGGACAGCCAGTGCGATGTACCAGACCGTATTGTTCCAAAATGATGATATCATGCTGTTTTTTATCCTATCATCCGGCATTCCATCAGGCTTTATAAGGCAGAATCCCGTTCTATTATGGCTGTACATTCTTCAATAGATTCGCAAATGTGAAATGCGGCACTTTCCAATGGCTGATAAATGTGATATTGTGTAACAGCAGCAGATATACGGAATCATGAAATGAGGCTTAATATCCATGGTACGCGAGAAACAGTTTTACCGCACGATATTCCGCATTGCCCTTCCAGTGGCCTTTCAATCCCTGATATCTTTTCTTGTGGTGCTGGCGGATGATATGATGGTTTCTTCCCTGCCAAACGGCATAGAGGCACAGGCGGCTGTATCCCAGGTCAATGCCGTTACCGCCTTTTTTACCGCCACCCTCCTGGGATTGGTAAGTGGCTCCGGCGTTTTGATTTCCCAGTATTGGGGCAAGCAGGATACAAAACGCATCAAAATGATTTTCTCCATTGTCACCATACTGTGCGTGACTGTTGCGGCGCTGTTCGTACTTGCGCTGAAGCTGTTTCCAGATGCCGTGGTACGTGCGGTCGTCAAGGCAGATGATCTGTCCACCGCGAAACTGGCCGGTGAATACCTGGCAATCGCATGCTTCAGTTATCTTCCCTTTGCCATTACGGCCTCCCTGACCGGGATGCTGCGGGCCATGGAGGTGGTGCGGGTAACGCTCTATGCCACCATCGTCTCCCTGATATCCAATGTCAGCCTGAACTATGTGCTGATATTCGGCAAGCTGGGCTTTCCCGCCATGGGTGTTGAAGGCGCGGCCATTGCCACGCTTGTTGCAAGGGTTGTGGAGCTTGTAATCGTGTGGATATACGCTTTCAAAGTGCAAAAATCCATCGACATAAAGCCCAGGGACCTTGTCCGGACGGAAAAGTGGCTCATCCTCGACTATATCCGGTATGGCCTGCCGGTTGGCATCACCGATATGCAATGGTCGCTGGTGGGCTTGCTCAAGGCAGTCATCATCGGCCAGATGGGCACGCTTTTCGCGGCAGCCAACAGCATCGCCTCTGCCATGGCCAACCTGGGTACCATGTTCACATTCGCCCTGGCAGGCGGCGCCAGCGTGGTGGTTGGCAAGGCGGTAGGCGCCGGGGAATATGACAAGGCACGGGAGTATTCCAAAACCATACAGGTGATGTTCTTTTTCATAGGCCTGTTCATGGCAGGCGTAGTATTCCTTCTGCGCGTTCCCTTTACCTCGCTGTACGGCACCGCCAAGGACCCGCAGGTGTTTTCCTTGAGCACGGCCATGATATCCCTGCTGGCCATCACGCTCATCGGCACCAGTTATCACGCAAGCTGCTTTGTGGGCATCAACCGCGGCGCAGGTGACAGCCGCTTTGTAGCGCTGGTGGACATGATCTGCGGCTGGCTGATCGTATTGCCTGTGACGGCATTGGCTGCTTTTGTGTTCAAGGCCCCGCTGCCCATCGTATTCCTGTGCACCAGGATCGACCAATGCTTCAAGTGGTTCATCGCCTTTATGCGACTGCGGGGAAACAAGTGGATCAGGAATGTGACGCGGGGCAACGAAACCGCGCAAGTATAATAGATTTACCAAAATTATTGCCGGGCGTTGCCCGGCTTTTTTGTTGCTTTTGCTCCCGATACATAATGTACAGCAAATGGAACAGTGCATTACGAAGATAAACAAGCCAGCGCACAAGGCTTTTTCTTTGCATACATATATAAGGAGACTACTCTCAAGGAGGAATCCAAATGTATTTGGAAGATAAACAATGGCCAAAAGGCGCCGTATATATCATGACCAACGGCGCCGCAGAAAATGAAATCGTTGTTTTTCGCAGATTCAGGGACGGAACGCTGGCACTTCGTGACTTTTATTTAACTGGCGGCAGCGGGACCGGCACACGGGAGGTATCGCCCGTCACGCCAAATGACGGCGTCGATCCGCTGGCCTCCCAAGGCTCGCTGATTCTCTCCCGGTGCGGACGTTTCCTGTTCGCGGTGAACGCCGGCAGCAACAGCATCACAAGCTTTCGTGTCATGCGGGACGGCGGACTGGTGAGGGCCTCGGTGGTCAATTCCGGCGGCCTGCAGCCCAACAGCCTTACCCAGCATGGCAGAATTCTATATGTCTCCAATGTTGGCAGCAGCGCCAATAACTTTTCCTCCAACATTACCGGTTTTTATGTGGACCGGTGCGGCGTATTGACCATGATCCCCAATTCGACCCGCACATTGAGCACGGCCAACGCCCAGCCTGCGCAGGTGCTTTTCAGCCCCAGCGGGCGGCAGCTGATTGTGACGGAGCTTAACACGAACCGCATCACCGTATTCCGGATCGAAAGAAACGGAACGGCGGCGCTGCAGGTATCCAACCCATCCAACGGCGCCGGCCCCTTCGGCGCGGTATTTACGCGGGATTGCATCCTGTTGGTGGCGGAAGCCGGGGCCAACGCGCTCTCATCATATAATTTGAACGCGGACGGCACATTGACTGTGATCAGCGGATCTGTTCCTACGGGACAGCAGGCCACCTGCTGGGTTTCCATTTCCCGCTGCGGCAATTTTGCCTACACTTCCAACTCCGGCAGCGGCACCATCACCGTATTCCGTGTCCGTGATAACGGCTCGCTTACTCTGATCGAAAATGTACGCAGTACGCCCGAGGGAACGCCCCAGGGCGCCCCTATCGACAATGGCGTCAGCCCCAACGGACGCTTCTTTTATGCGCTTAACGGCAACCAGGGTACTGTAACTGCCTTTGAAATTGGCGAGCGCGGCAGGCTGATGAGAATTCAAGTGGCCGGCGGCGAAGGCATCCCCGTGCTTGGCACCCAGGGACTTGCCGTGAGGTAGAGCCCTGCACATTATGCGACTCCACCCAAAAGATCAATTTGCGATACTATGAACGGCAGGCTTTGCCTGCCAAAAAAAGAACCGGAGTGAATGCAATGCTACTGAGTGATACCGGCATGACCGGCCCTGTTGTCAATCCTGCCAAGGCCATAGCCAACGTGGCGGGCAGCCCCGCCTTTCCCAATATCCGCGGAACTGTAATTTTCAAGGAGGCCGTGGGAGGCACGTATGTGCAGGCTGATATAGCCGGCCTGCCCCAAACGCCTACCAGCTTCTTCGCTTTCCATCTCCACTCTGGCAACTGCGGCGGCACGCCCACCACCAATGCAGCCGGCGCAGTGGTCGATTATTTCCCCCAGTCCGGCGGGCATTACAATCCCACCAACCAACCCCATCCCAACCATGCCGGCGATTTCCCGGTACTGCTGGCGGCTCCCACCAAGGGCGGCTCGGCCCATTTGAGTTTCTTCACCCCGCGTTTTTCCGTGGCGGAAGCAGTCGGAAGGGCCGTTATCATTCATGATAATCCCGACGATTACAGAACGCAGCCCGCAGGTGATTCCGGCACAAAAATCGCATGCGGCAATGTGGTTGCAAGATAAAGCATGCCGGGCTGTCAAAAGGCAGCCCGGCATTTGCCTATTCAATTCACACAAACAAGGCAGCTAAACTATCTGCTCTCTTCAGAACAAATGCAAGGCAGTGGCCCGTGCAAGGGACGCCTGCTTTTTTGGCATCAGCGAGGACAAGATGCTGTACACGTGCTGGGAACCCATTTTCTCAAAGGGTGCGATGCGCCTTAACGCAGACAAGCCCAGAATGGAAAGGGCAAACGGTATCAGATCCACATGGGAAAGGCTAAAGCTAAAGCCAACCACCGCACACCAGGCGAACTCCACCGCCGCCGACAGCGCAAGGGAATACCCCGATTTTTTTCGTCCTTCCGGATTGGTTTTCAGGTAAGCCACGAGCATCAGCACAGCCCTTACAAGCACCGACAGGCATACAATGTAGTATCCCGCCGAAAATAGGAACGAAATCACTTGCGTCATCGTATATCCTCCTTAAATGCTTTTGTTTTGCAGGTAGGCAGGCTGAAATTTGTTCGGGCACCCATAAGAAACGCTTACGCCCCGGCTACCGCCATTTCTCCCACATCGATGGAGGGGCTGCCTACATTGCTGCCCGGGAACTTCAAATCGCTTCCCATGGCCCGCACATTCTTCAGCAACTGATAAAAATTTCCTGCTATTGTAATTTGTTCTACAGGTTCCCCTTTTTTTCCTTCTTTCACTGTGTAACCTTTTGCAAGCAGCGAAAAATCGCCGCTGACACCGTTTGCGCCGCTGTGAAGACCGCTGAGCTCCATAATAACCAGGCCGTCGCCCATTTTCTGCATCAGTGTTTCAAGGTCGTCCGTTCCAGGCTTGAAAAAGAAATTGGTGGGCGAAACACGTACGGGTGCGCCATAGCTTGCTTTGCTGGCGTTGCCGGTAGTTTGCACGCCATCCTTTTGCGCCGTTTTCAGGTTGTGCAAAAGCGTCTTCAGTACACCGCCGTCAATGATAGCTTTGGTTTTGGAAGCCACACCCTCGGCGTCAAAGGGCCGGCTGCCCTCGCCGAAGGGAATCAGCGGATCATCCATCAGCACCACACAGTCCGCTGCGATGTTCTCCCCCACGCGGCCTTTCAGCAGTGAAAGGCCGTGCTGTGTGTTTTCGGCGGAGAAAATGCCAGCGAATGTATCCAGCAGATCGGCCATGGCACCGTTTTCCAGGATAATACGGTAGGTGCCGCTCTTGACAGCCTTTCCCGCCAAGCCGAACACCGCCTTGTTCACGGCAGATTCGGACAGGGTTTGATAGTTAAGTTTGGAAAAATCATGGGATATGGAAATATCGAAGGCGGTGCTTGTCTTTTCACCTTCCCTGGCAATGGGCTGGAGGTACGCGCCGCAGTAGTTGCCTTTGAAGGAAATATCCAAGCCATATGTGTTCTTGATCCTAACCTGGCCGCAGCCGGTCATAACGGTGTTGTATTTCACCTGCTTAATCCTGGGATCGGTTTCAAGGGCCGCTTTCTCCAGGTTCAGCACGAAGTCCAGCTTCTCCTTCGGCGTGACGGTGTCCAGTGAGGGGTTAAAAGTATCCACCTGGGGATAGGCCTTGTCACCGGCATAGATAAACTGTTTGTCTTCCTCCTCCGACAGGGAAGCGCTTTCCACCACACCGTTCACCAACTGACCGATGGCTTCCTCGTCCATCACTTCGGTGGAGGCATACCCCATCCTCCCCCTGAACAGGCCGCGCAGAGACAGGCCGCAGGTGGAGTTGACGGAATACTGAACGATTTCCTGCTGGGCGGAAACGGCCCGGAAGCTATCCCCGGAGGCGATATAGGCTTCGGCGGCCTCAATGCCCGCCCTTTGGGCGGCATCCATCAGCTTGCTTAAAAAAGTATCCAATATCATGGTTATCTGCCTCCTATATCAATGACGGTTTCGACTTGACGGAAAGCGGCGAGGGATTTTTCCTGCCCGCTAAGTCGAAGCAGCGACACGTAGCAACGCTACGTGGAGCGAATGAGACAACGCGGGCAGGGAAAAGACCCGCGGATTTTGGCATGGTGAAAACGGAAGCGATATCATTATCTTCCGCCGACGGTGAGACGGCTGACACGGATCATGGGCTGGCCCACATTGGTGGGCACGCTGCCGCTTACACTGCCGCACATACCTTGCGACATCTGCATATCTTTGCCGATCTTGTCAATGCGCATAAGCACCTCCGAACCGCGGCCAATCAGCGACGCGCCGCGCACCGGGGAGGCAATCTTCCCATCCTTCACCAGGTACCCTTCCATGACGTTGAAGTTGAATTCGCCCGTGGCCGGATCTACCGAGCCGCCGCCCATGCGCCTGGCGTACAAACCGTCACCCATGGTGGCGATCATTTCCTTTTCATCATCCTGCCCAGCGGCAATGTAGGTATTGCGCATGCGGGAAGTAGGCGCAAAAGCGTAACTCTCCCGGCGGCTACTCCCTGTGGACGGCATGTTCATGCGCCGCCCGTTCAATTTATCCACCATGTAGTTCTTCAGCACGCCGTTTTCAATGAGCACAAGGCGGGTGGTGGGAGTGCCCTCGTCATCGATGTTCAGACTGCCCCATTCATTGGGCATGGTACCGTCATCTATGGCTGTCACACAGTCTGCGGCAATCTTCTGGCCCAGCTTTCCTGTAAACTCGCTGGTGCCGAAAGCTACCACGGTGGCCTCCAGGCTGTGGCCGCAGGCCTCGTGGAAGATAACGCCGCCAAAGCCGTTGTCGATGACCACCGGCATCACACCGGCCGGGCATACAGGGGCGTGGAGCATGGTCACGGCGATATCCGCAGCTTCCTTGCCCACCTTTTCCGGGTCCACCCGGTTGTCAAAGAGCTCAAAGCCCATCATGGCTCCAGGATTGCAGGAACCGGTTTGGTTTTCCGTCCCGTCAGAAGCGACAGCCGAGCAGTTCATGCGGGTATAGACGCGCCTGTCGGAGGTAAAGAGGCCATCGCTGTTGGCAATCCACACATCCTGCTCCGAATCCGTATAGCCCAGCACCACCTGCTTTACTTCTGTTGAAACGGTTGCGGCCGCATGGGCGGCTTTCAATTTTTCCGCCTTCAAGGCGGCTTTTACGGATGTGGGCGTTTGCGCGATGGGATGGATGGACACCGTGTCGCGCTGCTGAAGGGATTTGGGGACAGCTGCCTGCCCTGCCTTAACCGCTGCGGCGGCCCGCCGTGCGCAGTCGACCAGCCCCTCCTTGGAGGTATCATTGGTGTACACGTAAATGGCGGTCAGGTTTTGGAACACGCGGATACCCGCGCCATGCCGCCTGCCGCTTAACACCGTGTCAATCTTGCCCCCGCGCATCTGCAGAACATTGTTGCGCCTGTCCTCCAGAAAAATTTCGGCGAAATCACCGCCGGTTTTCATGGCTTCCGCCAATACATCCTGGGCTACCTGCCGGTCCAACATACACATTCCTCCCAACTGCTGCCATTCTACAGTATATCCATTTTGGCCCTGATACTACGCAATCAAAGAAGCAAGATCAATATCCTTTAAAGAATCCGCCGTTACCGTTGCCTTGGGATTCGACGAAGCGGAGCCTACACCCAGCACAGGCATGTTTCCGTTCAGGGCAGCCTCCACGCCGGCATCGGCATCCTCCACCACCAGGCAGTTCTCGGCTGGCAGGTTCAGCAGCTTCGCCGCCAGAAGGAAGACCTCCGGATCAGGTTTACTGTTTTTGATGTGGTTGCCATCGGCCACGGCGTCAAAGTACCCTTCCAGGCCGATCTGCTTTAAAATGATGGGCGTGTTTTTACTGGAGGAGCCGATGGCGATCAGGACGCCCTTATCCTTCAGTTTTTTCAACGTTTCCAAGGCTCCGGGAAGAATGGCCGAAGGCGTCAGCTTCATCACCAGCCGCTTGTATTCTTCATTCTTTTCGGTGGCCATGGCATTCTTCTCATCTTCCGTATAGGGGCGGTTTGCCCGTTCCAGCAGAATTTCCAGGCTTTCCATACGGCTGACACCGCGCAGGCGCTGGTTGATCTCCCGGTCGAAATAGATGCCTTGCCTGTCAGCCAATTGCTGCCAGGCCTCATAATGGCAGTCATCCGTGGAAACGATTACGCCGTCCAGATCGAAAATAACTGCCTTGATATCCTTCAAATGCATTCCGCTCACCTCATCACGCTTTCAACTGGTCCAGCGCCTTTTGTATCCTTTCACGGTTGGCGTGGTTGAGGGGCGAGAAACGGCCTTCCAGCGCCTTTTCCAGCTTTTCGGCGGCTTCTTCCTTATTGCCGGCCTCTATGTCGTACTGAGCAAGGAAATACAACGTATCGATCTGGGAGGGCTTTTCCTTCAGCGCTTTCTCAAAGAAGGGCTTGGCCGCTTCCTTATCTCCCGCAAGGCGGTAAAGGGTTTGACCCATGTTATCCAGGGCGATAGGATCGGATTCGTCATAATCGATGGCTTCCTGGTTGAACGCCTTGGCTTTTTCCAAATCGCCGCTTTCCACATACAGGTAACCCAGCGTACCGTAGATAAGACCGCTGGGATTGCGCTGATGCTGCTTTTCCATCAATTCAATGGCGCGGGTAAGGTCCCCCAGCTTGTAGCAGGCCACGGCGTAGTTCATGAAAAGCTGCTGCCGCTGGGCATCGGTGAGCCCAGGCGCCTTTTGTGTTTTTACCAACAACGTCTTTGCCTTTTCATACTCCCCGTCCCGCAACAGCAGCACGGAATAGGCCAGCATATAGTGGGGGGAGTCCATGCCTGCGGAGAGGCCCTCCTCATACAGCTTCTTCGCGCCTTCCACATCGCCTTTTCCCTGTTTGGCAAGAGCCATGCGGCCCTTGATGTTTCCCATAAAGCTCATCGTATCCGCGCCTCCTTCGTAGGGGTCGTATTCTGCGCCTTCTTTACAAGACGCATATAACGGTATTGTAACGCATTTTGCATTTCCTGCATAGCGCCTTTGGCCCAAAGCGCAGGCTCTGAAGCCATCAATATCGCCATTTTTGTAATTTCCAGGGCATTTTTTACATCGTGCCGCCGGTGCTCGTACAACTTTGCCAGTTCCACATAAGGTTGAAGGCCGCCCTCCCGGCAATCGATCATCTTGCGGTACGCGGTGATGGCCGCCTCTATCTCCCTGCTTTTTAGCAGACTCCGGCCAAGGTTCAGCTGCGCCTGCATTTTTACGCTGCCACCTGTGCAAAGATGGTAGCAATGCCTGGCCATGGCTGCTTCCCCCTGCCTATCCAGTGCCAGGCCCACACTGAAAATATCCTCGAAAAAGCTCTGCTGCTCCGGTTTTTCGTACACATGCAGCAGCCTGTAGAAAAGCCGGGCCAGCGATACGATATCCTGCCGGTTGTGATCAATCACATCCTTGATTAAAGTAAAGTTGCCCGTTTTCAAAAATTGAAAGAACCGCTCCGGCGCTTCGCTGCCCGGCAGGTCATGCTCCCGGGGCGATTGGAAAATTTCCTCCTCCAGGCGGCTTAACCGGCAGCTTTTCAGGCGCAGCTTCCACACCCTTCGTGCGGGGTGCAAAAGGTCGGCATGGAGAAGTCTTTCCAATTGTTCCGTCTCCATGCGGTTCATCAGCATCCTCGTCTGCAATAGGGGCAGATCGAAGGTTTTGCCGTTGAAGGTCACCACCAGGTCAAAGCTGTCACACAGCGCCTGCAAAGCGGTGAGCATAAACCGCTCCTCGGGATAATCCCGCATCACCCACTGGTGAACCGTAAAGCCTTCCCCGGTGAAATAGCCCGCCCCCACCATAAAGGCCAGGGTGCCAACGCCGCCGCTGAGCCCCGTCGTCTCCGTGTCCAGATAAAGCACGCGGCAGGGATCGATGTCCTCCGGCACCGCCTGATTCAGCACAAGGCTCAAAATCCGGCCTGAAAAAGACAGCCCGGATGGAATGCCCTTCAAATCGGCCCATGGGAGGAATCTTTCCTCATGATAACAGCCCGATGCGGGAACTTGGGGTTTGTCCTCATTTTGCGGTTTGGGCTTGTCCACCGCCTTTAGCTTGTCCCGAAGGCTTATGGGCACGCGATCATCTCCTTCAAAAGGGAGACGGAGGCCTTTTTCCCCTCCGCGCCGATCTCTCCCACCGGCCCCGCGCAGGAGGGGCAGCCTTCCTTGCAATCGCAGTTTACGACGATATCCAGCGCGTGATTTAGTAGCAGGCTTTGCATGGTGAAGCACTTTTCGGCAAGGCCTATGCCGCCCGGGCTGTTGTCGTACACGAACAACGTTGGCTGCTGGGTAAAGGTTCCCCGCACCTGATAGATTACGCTGATGTCCCTGGGCGAGCACATCAAATACAGCGGGGCCACGATGCGCAGAAGGTTTGATACCCCCAGCATGCCGCTTTGCAGCTCATCTTTGCCGTATTTATTGGCAATGCTGTCCGGCAGCGTCCACCACATGGCGGTGGTGTGCATGTCCGTCTCCGGCAGCCGCACAGGACCAAAGCCCAGGTTCTCCTGGGTATCCAGCTTCATTTTTTTGAACATCTTCACAAGGGTGGTGACCTTCACTTCCCCCAGCGCCCGGCTCATGCCGTTCGGTTCGCCCTTCTCCTCGGCGATATCTAAAAGGCTCAGGCTGATATTCAAATCAGCGTCGGTATAATAATCCACATCCACCTGGCGGATAAACGCCTTGCAGCCGTCAAAGTCCAGCTTCTCCACCTGATACTGCTGGGCCTCGTGCATGTAGATGGCATTCTCGTGCAAAAGCATGGGCACGGTATAGCGGTCCATTTCCCCTATCACCCGGTGATGGGAGGGGTTGGTGATATCCACGATCAGGTAATTCTCTGTGGCCGCCGAGCGCAGGGAGATTTCGGAGGCCGGAAAATCCTCCGCCATCCAGTGATAGCGGCCTTCCACATGGCGAAGTATGTTTTCCTCCGCCAGATAGTCCAATAATTCCTGGGTGGATGCCACATTGCCGAAGGTTTCCCCATCTTCAAATGGCAGCTCGTAGGCAGCGCACTTGAAATGGCTCAAGAGCACATACAGATTGTCGGGATTGAGTAGCGCGTGCTCCGGCGATTGGCTGAAAAAGTAATGGGGATGGGTCACGATGTACTGGTCGATGGCTGCAGAGGAAGCGACCATTATCATCACGGATGTACCCTTGCGGCGGCCGGCACGGCCCGCCTGCTGCCACGTGCTGGAGATGGTGCCGGGATAGCCGCACAGCACGCATGCCTCCAGCGCACCGATATCAATGCCCAGCTCCAGCGCGTTGGTGGAAACCACCGCATCGATGGCCCCCCGCCGGAGCCCGGATTCAATATCCCGCCGCTCACTGGGCAGGTATCCACCCCGGTAGCCGCGCACACGGCCTGCATTGCCAAGGGGATCGCGCACCATATCCTTCAAGTGCCTGGTAAGCACTTCCACAATGAGGCGGCTTTTGGCAAAGACAATGGTCTGTATGCCGTTGTGAAGCAGCGTGGAGGCGATGGCTTTCGTTTCCTGCACAGAGCCCTTGCGTATGCCAAGCTGCCTGTTCACCACAGGCGGGTTATAGAATAGGAAATGGCGTTCACCTGTGGGCGCGCCGTTGTTGTCGATCATGGCAACGGACCGGCCGGTGAGCGTTTCCGCCAGCTCCTTGGGATTGGCGATGGTGGCGCTGCACAGGATGAAGGTGGGATGGCTGCCATAAAAAGCGCAAAGCCGCAAAAGCCTGCGGAGCACATTGGCCAGGTTGCTGCCGAATATGCCCCGGTACGCGTGGATTTCATCAATCACGATATAGCGAAGGTTCTCAAACAGCTTCACCCATTTGGTATGCTGGGGCAGGATGCCGCTGTGGAGCATATCCGGGTTGGTGACGACGATATGGCCGGCCTGCCGGACCGCCTTGCGGGCGGAGCCGGGCGTATCCCCGTCGTATGTATACGTTTTGATGTCCACATCCAGCGCTTCGATCAGGGAATACAGCTCGCTTACCTGATCCTGGGACAGTGCCTTGGTGGGAAACAGGTACAGCGCCCTGGAATCAGGATTTTTGAGTATGGCCGACAGCACCGGCAGGTTATAGCACATGGTCTTGCCGGAGGCGGTAGGCGTCACCACCACCACGTCGTTGCCCTCCCCCGTAGCGGCCAGGCTGGCTGCCTGATGGGTGTACAGGCGGTGGATGCCGCGCTTTGCCAGCACCGCGGGGATGCGCGGATTAATCCCCTCCGGATAATCGCCGTATTGGGCGGGCCGGGCAGGGATTGTATGCCAGCAGGTGACGTTTTCCATAAAATACTCGTCCTGCTTGAAGCGGTCCAGCAGTTGCTCCAGGTTCATGGCCGTGCCCCCAATAACGCTGCAATTTCCTTTCCATTATAGCCCATGAAACCATACTTGTCCATGCGCCGGGATTAAAAAGCAAACAAACATTCGATAATTCCTGCGTAAAGAAACGAATGGATTTATTTGAAAATCGATTTTCAGTTATGCTTATTCACATACCGGAACCCGCGGTGGTTGCATGGATCTATCGTGCTTTCGACCTGCTCATCTGCTTCATCAAGACCGCGCTCTTCCTGATCTAAGCGTTTGCGCACACCATATCCGCCGATACCCTGCGGGAAATCAAACACGTTGCAGGGATCGTATATCTCCTTTATCTGGCGGAGCAATCCCGCGTGCGCCCCGTAGTATTCCTGCAAATAACAATCAAGCATGTTGTACGGGAAGTTGACATAAGAACCTTCCGTCATGGACGCGAAGCATGGGTACCACAAATCGATCCAATCCCTGTTCTCCCGGGCGAACCGGTTCTCTTCCCACACAGTTTCCAGCCACAGGATATAGCCCGCCCGACGATAGATAAAGGCTGTTTCATTCACGCCAATATCGGCAACCCTGCCGCCCAGCGCATAGAGGGATATGCCGGCAAATACCGACCCGAGCGGCGGACGGCTGACAATTTCGGCCAGGGTTTCACATTCCCCTGTTGTAAGCTCCCGCAGCGCAAATCGGCCGACAGACTCGAATTTTTCATAGGGCGGATACCCGCTGCCGATGATCGTCACCGCTTCCAGGAAGCTTACATAGGCAAAGCTGGCCTCCGCGTTTTCAAGGGCAAGGAAGCATCTCAAAATATGCCTTGCTTCCTCCGGTTCCCCGTAAAAAATTCCCCTGACCAACATCGCCAGGCCGTCGCTTGGCGAATTGTAGATTCTGGCGATCAGCGTCATCCTGTCGTCTGCGGTCCGCAGCCAGTGCTGCCATGTTTGCAGGAACTGCACCTGTTCCCAAGAGCTGACATGAAGATAGTCGATTTCGATCAGCGTCACCCTGTCCACCTTCGGCGGCAACCGAAAGGACATGCCGGTGACAACGCCGAAATTTCCGCCTCCGGCGCCACGCAGGGCCCAAAATAGGTCGGGGTTGTGCTTGCTGCTGGCAGTCAGCACTTTCCCTTGCGCATCCACCATCCTTATTTCCAGCAGGCTGTCGCAGCCAAGGCCCAGCATACGGCAGGAAAGGCCCCACCCGCCGCCCGTGACATATCCGCTGACCCCCACATCAGGGCATGTTCCGCCAGGGAAAGGATAGCCCCTGGATGAAACGAACGCATACACCTGCTCATTGTTGACGCCTGCCTGAACACGGGAGATGCCTTCGCATTCATCTATTTCCATGGCGTTCATTTCACTGATATCGATCACCAGTGTACAGTTGCCGTTGGAGTACCCCTCATAATTATGACCGCCGCTGCGGATACGGATGGGTACCTTGCGCTCCCTGGCCCATACAACCGCGTTGGACACATCCGTTTCGTTTTGGCAATAATCGATCACCACAGGAAATTGCTGTATGGCCCTGTTCCAATCCTGCCGTAATTCATTGTACAAGGGGCTATTGGGCAGCACGATCCTCCCGGTCAGCCCCTGAAAAAAGGAACCCATAAAGGCACCCCTTCCAGCCTTGGTAATACCAGAATGCACTTTTCTGCACTCTGGCAAGCAAGCGATATGCGCTTAGTCCTTCTTATGAAGGGAGGGTGCGTGCTGTTCCCTGGCATAAGGCATAAAAAACGCAGAAAATGGAAAATGTGCCTGGATCACTGCTCGCCATTCAACAATTGATAGAAATTGGTAATTGTGCTATCATATATTGCCATGGCAAAGTAAAACCGCTATTATGTCGGTTTATGCATGTTGGCGGAGTGCCATGCCTGAACAGAGAATGTGACCTGATCATATTGGAGGATATATGCAGCAAATAGCAGAGGCACTTGTTAACAGATACATGGGAGGATATCCGCAAAAAATCACATCCCTGGGCGGCGGTTGGTACGGCCGTGTCTTTTTGGCGGAAATGATGGATGAACCAACGAAAGTTATTGTCAAGATACATCTTGTACCAAACCTTGCGGAAAAAGAGGCTTGTCAGCTTAAAGTATTGGCTGCTCATGCAACCTTAAAAATGCCGGAAGTGTTTTTTGTTCACAAGGCAGCCCCTGATATTCCGCGGGACGCGATCCTTATGGAATATATTCCGGGGTTCAATGCCGGCAACTCCAATCTTCTTGAAATAGAGGAGAAAAACCGGGCTGCGATTACGCAGCAGATCGTGGATAACCTTCTTTCCTACCACAAAATCATTAACCCTGACGGATTTGGGGAAATTGGGGCAAACTCTTTTGAGCCCGATTGGGAAAAATGGTATAAACCCAAAGCGGATGGTGCATTTATAAAGGCCGAGTCGTTCTTTGCCCGTGGAAAAATCGGCGAAGATATTTTTTCTGTGATACGAAAAGCGCATGATCTGTATGATAATATATTCTATTTGCCCGTAAAGCAAGCACGCCTGATCCATGGTGACTACAATACATGGAATATACTGCTTGATGAAAGCTTGACGCATGTAAGCGGTGTAATCGACCCACTCAACTGCTGCTATGCGGATTCCGAAATGGACTTGTATCAACTGAATCATGCAAACGGCAAGGAGTTTAAACTGTTGGAGATTTATGCCTCGAAGTTTCCTTTGAGCGAAAATTTCCCTTTGAAAACAAGCTTTTATGAGCTGTTTGACCATGTAACAGGTTTTTATGGTGCCAATGTTGAGATCGATTACCCGTTTATGACCGCTCTTGCAAAAAAGCTGGAACAACAGATGCATAATTTCAGGTTGCTGTAGTTGCAGATTTTTTTGCAGGAGAAAGAGTATGAGTGCATTTCATATGGGTTCAATCGTGCCGTTTGGCGGTTATCATTGGCTCATTCTTGATATACAAGGCAGTGCAGCCTTGATTATAACTGAATATATGATCGGACAGCACCCCTATCATCATAACGCCGGTGATGTCACATGGGCGGACTGCTCGCTTAGAAAATATCTTAACGGTGAGTTTTATGACAAATTCTCCGCGGCCGAACAGTCAAGAATCATTGCGGTGTTGAACAAAAATCACGACAATCAGTGGTACGGTTCAAGAGGCGGAGAAGATACCCGGGATTACATATTCCTTCTGAGCATGGAGGAGGCAGTATGCAAGTATTTCGGCGACAGCAGTGAAAACCTTAAAAACCGAAGCCCCAAACAACGATACTGGTTTCAAAAGAAAGACAAAAACAATGACAGGCGAAGATCAGCATTCGATGGGTATGCATGGTGGTGGTGGCTCCGGTCGCCCGGACGTGACAACAGAAGAGCCGTATATATCCACGGCGACGGTAATATAGGCATTCAGGGAAACGGTACCTTCCGCTACAGCAGCAACACGATTCACCCTTCAACAGGCGATAACAGCGGCGGAGTTCGTCCCGCTCTGTGGCTAAGCTTGGAATGATAAATCCCGGGTAAAGTGAACATCAAATATGACTGGATCACAAATGAAATCAGCGCAGCCGTGCAAAACGGCCGCGCTGATTTTATTGGGAAATATGCTCTTTACACTCGCCGGATTTGTTTGCCTTTTAGCGATGGATGTGCATGGAAGCGTTCCTTAATGTAACGTTTCACGCCTTGGCCTGTTCTTCTTCCAGGTCCACTTTTTTGGACAGCTTTTCAAAGGCGATCTTTCCATCCTGTACAAACAGGTGCACATCGTCGCCCAGGGCCAGCTTTCCGGCGATAATCTCCTCGCTCAAAGCATCCTCCACCGTACGCTGGATCACCCTGCGCAGAGGCCTGGCGCCATACTGCGGATCGTACCCTTCCTTGGAAAGAAGGGCTACCACCTCATCCTCAAATTTCAGGTGCATGCCCCGTTTTTGAAGCCGGTCAGCTACCTGAGACAACATCAAATAGGCGATCTTATCAATGTCGCCTTGGTCCAGGGCGTGGAAGACGATAAGCTCATCCACACGGTTGATGAATTCGGGGCGGAAAATATCCTTGACCTCCTTCATCACCTGTTCCTTCATGGTTTCATAGTTGCGGGCCAGATCGATGGCGCTGCCGAAGCCCAGCACGCGGCTGTGACCGATGGCGTGGGCGCCGGCGTTGGAGGTCATGACGATGATGGTGTTCTTGAAGTTTACCACGCGCCCCGTATTGTCGGTCAGCCGGCCATCCTCCATGATTTGAAGCAGAATGTTGAAAACGTCGGGATGCGCTTTTTCCACTTCATCCAGCAGCACCACGCTGTAGGGCTTGCGCCGTACGGCTTCGGTTAATTGCCCGCCTTCCTCATAACCCACATAGCCCGGCGGGGAACCGATGAGTCGGGATACGGTATGCTTTTCCATGTACTCGGACATGTCGACGCGAATCAGCGCATCCTCATCGCCGAACATGGCCTCGCCCAGCGCCCGGCACAGTTCAGTCTTGCCAACGCCTGTTGGTCCCAGAAAGATAAAGGAGCCGATGGGCCGCTTGGGGTCCTGCAAGCCGGCGCGCGCCCTTCTTATGGCGCGGCTGACAGCCTTGACCGCCTCTTCCTGGCCAATGACGCGCTTATGCAACACTTCCTCCAGGTGCAATAGCCGCTGGCTTTCTCCCTCGGTCATCTTTTTGACGGGGATCCCCGTCCAGCTGGATACGATTTGCGCGATTTCTTCCTCGGTGACGATATCGCGGGAGGCGCTCTTTTTTTGCTCCCAGGCGGTGCGAAGGCTATCAATTTCTCCCCGTAGCTTCCGTTCCTGATCGCGAAGACCCGCCGCCTTCTCATAATCCTGGCGTGCGATGGCTTCCTTTTTTTCAGTAATAACGGCAGCCAATTGCGCTTCCTGACTCTTTACATCCGGCGGCGCGGTATACGACTGGATGCGCACGCGGGACGCGGCCTCGTCCATCAGGTCGATGGCCTTGTCGGGCAGGAACCGGTCGGAAATGTACCTGTCGGACAGGGATACGGCGGCCTGCAAGGCGTCGTCGGTGATGCGCACCTTGTGGTGGGCCTCATACTTGTCGCGAAGGCCCCTTAAAATCTCCAACGCTTCCTCGGCGGAGGGCTCACCCACCGTCACGGGCTGGAAGCGGCGCTCCAGCGCGGCATCCTTTTCAATATGTTTCCGGTACTCGTCCAGGGTGGTGGCGCCGATGCATTGTACCTCACCCCTGGCCAGGGCGGGCTTCAAAATATTGGCGGCATCCATGGAGCCTTCCGCTTTCCCGGCGCCTACCAGGGTGTGGATTTCGTCGATGAACAGGATAATGTTCCCCGCCTTGCGGACCTCGGCGATGGCGTTTTTCAGCCTTTCCTCGAATTCGCCGCGGTACTTGCTGCCGGCGATGAGGCTGCCCATGTCCAGCGTCATGACCTTTTTATCCTTGAGGATTTCGGGGATGTTGTCGCCGACAATCCTCTGGGCCAGGCCTTCCACCACGGCACTTTTGCCTACGCCGGGCTCGCCAATCAATACGGGATTGTTCTTGGTGCGGCGGCTTAAAATCTGCACGATGCGCTCAATCTCCTGGTTCCGGCCGATGACCGGGTCGAGCTCGCCGCCGCGGGCAGCCTGGGTCAAATCTCGGCCATACTGGTTGAGCACAGGCGTATCGGATTTGGAGGCTGCGGCGGCGGGCTTGCCTTCCTTTTCGTTTTCCATATCCTCGGACTTCATAAGCGCAAGGATTCCTTCCCGCAGCTTTTCCCCGTCGACCTCCATCTCCCGCAGGATGTTGTAGGCGACGCCTTCCCCTTCCCGCAATATGGCCAGCCAGAAATGCTCCGCCCCCACAAAGGTATGGTTCAAGCGGCGGGATTCGATCATACTGGCTTCCAGTATCTTTTTGCCGCGGGGCGTAAGCTCCAGCGCGCCGCTGACCTCATCCTCCCCGCGGCCTATGAGGGCGACCACACGTTCCATTACGGCGTCGTAGGTCACGTTTTCCAACAAAGCGCGGATGGGTTCGCCGGGTTCCTTCAACAGGCCCAGCAGTAAATGCTCCGTGCCGACATAATGGTGTTTCAGTTCAATGGCGGCCTGCTGGGCATAAGTAAGCGCCTTTTGGGCCCTTTCCGTAAATCTTCCGAACAATGCCATGTTTCTTCCTCCTTAGCTGCTCTGGAGCTTTTGCCTGATGTAGCGGCTCCTGGCAATATCCAATTCTCTGCCTTTAAGTGTTTTGTTGGCGATTTTCATAATGTGGGCGTCCTGGGCCCCCGGCAAAAGCTCATCCGCCGTTTTTAGGGGGATGGGCAAAAGCTCCAGTGCGCAGCCCAACCGCAGGTTGGACCAGTGCTGCATAAATTCCTGCAGGTCCATCCTCCTGGCGTACTGCAAAGCGCCCAGCGAGCGGAAGACCTGGTCCTCCAACGCCGTATTGTCGCCTGCGGATGCCCGCTTTTGAAGGTTCCGCTCCATGTCGATGATCTGCCGGCCGACACCGCTTACAGCTTCTATGATCTCCGCCTCGGTGCGGCCCAAGGTCACCTGGTTGCTTACCTGATACAGATTCCCCTGCGCCTCGCTGCCTTCCCCGTATATGCCCCGTATGGTCAGCCCCAGCTTGGAAACGGATGTGCTTACGTTGCCCATTTGCTTGAACATGGTAAGCAACGGCAGGTGCAGCATCAGCGACGCCCGCATACCGGTGCCCGTATTGGTTGGGCAGGCGGTCAGGTAACCCAGTTGCCCGTCAAAGGCGAATGCGATGTGCCTCTGCAGAGCGTCCTCCACCTCGTAGGCGTTTTCGGCGGCCTTTTGTAGCTGCTGGCCCGGCTGCAGCGACTGCAGCCGCAAATGGTCTTCCTCGTTGATCATCAGGCAGATAGCCTGGTCATCCCTGATCAGCACCGCGCCTGTCTGGTTGTTCTGCATCAGGTCACGGCTGATGAGGTGGCTTTCCACCAGGGACAGCCGTTCCCGGCTGTTCAGGTCCATCATTTTGTACAGCGCGTACACGCTGGTATCCTTGGGTTCTGATGCCAGGGCGTTTACCACCCTGTCGATGCAAATTTGAGCGATGGCGTCGCTCCTGACGGATGAGAAGGGCAAGTCCTCATAATTGCGTGCCAGGCGCACGCGGGAGGATACCACCACATCCAATTCATGATCCATCATGGCTTGCATTCCTCCCCCGCGGCACAGGTCAGTTGGCGGAGCTGGTCACGAAGGACAGCCGCCTCCTCAAAGTTTTCCGCCGACACCGCCCGATCCATACGGCTGCGCAGGGAGGCGATCATCTTCTTTTTCTCCTGCACCTGGGCATTGAACAACGGCATCCGCCCCGCGTGTTGGGTCCGGCCATGAATACGAGAGAGCAGCGGCTTCAACTGCTCACGAAAGTCCTCATAACATTGGGCACAGCCCAGCTTGCCTGTATTTTGAAATTCCTCATACGTCAAATGGCACCTGGAGCAGGTGAGCAGCGGCGCTTTTTCCTGCTGGTTGATGGAGGACATCAGCGACGACAAAAAGCCTTGTATGTCCCCCTGCTGAATGCTGTTTTGTATCTTGCTGACGCAGCCCTTGCATAAATGCCGGGTGGCCGTTTCGCCGTTCACCAATACGGTAATTACCACCGAAGCCTGGTTCTGGCCGCATTCTTCACATAACATAATAGTCTCCTTTGGGCTTATGCCATCTTGTCATTGGGTTTCCGCCGTGTGACGGTGCTGCTGGGCCACGGTGAGCAGTATGCTGCGTAGGATCCTGGCCCTGGCCGCGTCTTTCAGCGCATTGGGGAGCGGCAGGGAAAGCGCCCGCTGGGAGACAGCCGCCGCCATCAGTTGCGCCCCTTCCCGGGATACAAGCTCCCGCTCCCGAAGCTGCCCGATCAGATGCATGGCTTCCGTTTCGCCGATGGATTCCCCGATGCGTTCATGAATCAGGTACAAAAGATGCTCCCCTGCGCTTTGCTCCATGCGCACGATGCGGATGTATCCGCCGCCGCCTCTTCTGCTCTCTATAATATATCCATGATCGGGGGTAAAACGTGTGGCCAGCACATAATTGATCTGCGACGGCGCGCAATTAAAATATTCCGCCAGCTCATTTCGCTTCAGTTCCACCTCCGGCTCATCCTGCTGGAGCATGGCCTTGATGAACTGTTCTATGGTATCGCTCAATCGCATATTACATCCCTCATTTCCTGGTCAAAAATTATCTGACTATCTTTGACCAATTTTATTTTACCATGCTGAATGCGAAAAATCAATGACTCTCCCCCTAAAAAAATGCCCGGATGGGAACAAGCATGCCCCGTTCGGACAAAAACCGCCTGAAACGGATCATTCTATAATGTAAAAACGTACAAAATGAATATACAAATATCAAGCATTCGTGGTAATATAAGTCTACTTAGGATGCATTTGGGGGTGTATGGATTGAAAACCAGATTTGGAAAATTTCTCGCGTTAGGCTTGGCGGTATGCTTATCCATGGTTTTGCTTCTCTCCGCGCTGCCGGCCGCCCAGGCCGCAGGATCGGGGGACGATATTACCGCATCCGGCTGCAATTACCCCACGACGCTTACGGAGGGCCAGGGCTTCTCCTTAAAGGGCACTGTTTCTTCTGAAAGCAGCAAGCTGGCAAGGCTGACTGCAGGTGTTTTTGACGGCAGCAAAATGCTGACGGGGCGTTCCTGGAACCCCAATGCGAAAAGCGTGGATTTCCGCTGGTACATTAACCCCTATGTCAAATTTGGCACGCTGCCTGCCGGCACATACACCTATAAAATCACCGCCACCAACGGTTCCGTGAATAAAACGCTGCTCAGCCAGTCCTTTGAGGTCACGCCCCGAGCCAAGACGCCAGATGACTTGTCCGCTTCCGGCTGCAATTATCCCGAGACGCTGACAAAGGGTAAGGGCTATTCACTTCGCGGTGTTGTTGCCTCCCAATCCAGCAAGATTACGAATCTTACGGCTGGGGTATTCAACGGCAGCGGCGATATGCTCACCGGCCGGAGCTATAACCCGAAAGCCAAGAACGTGGACTTCAGATGGTCCGTGAACCCCTACGTCAAGTTCGGCAAGCTGGATGCAGGCACATATACCTACAAGATCATAGCCACCAACAGCGACGGGCAGAAAACACTGCTAAGCCAGGAATTTGTGGTGAAGGCGCCCGATCCCGTTTCCGACAAGCTGTCATCATCCAATTTGAACCACCCATCGGCGCTGACAAAGGGCAAAGGCTTTTCCCTGCGCGGAGTCGTTTCCTCCCAATCCTCCAACATTACCAACCTGACGGCGGGCGTGTTTGACGGAAGCGGCAACATGCTCACCGGCCGTTCCTACAACCCGAAAGCCAAGAGTGTGGACTTCCGGTGGTCTGTGAACCCCTATGTGAAGTTCGGCACGTTAAGCGCGGGAACGTACACCTACAAGGTCGTTGCCACCAACGCCGCCGGGCAGGAAACGCTTCTCAGTGAGCCGTTTGAAGTAACGCCGGCCACCGCGGCATCCGACACATTGTCCGCCTCCGGCTTGAATGCGCCTGACCTTCACATCAAGGGCCGCGGCTTTGGGATAAGGGGTGTCGTAACCTCCCAAAGCTCCAAAATCAGCCTGCTGACGGCCGGGGTGTTTGACGGCAGCGGCAATATGATTACCGGCCGCTCCTGGAACCCCAAAGCAAAGTCGGTGGATTTCCGCTGGTATGTAAATCCCCATGTCAAATTCGGTACGCTGGCTGCCGGCACGTATACGTATAAGGTAGTAGCCACCAACGATGCAGGAACAAGCACACTGCTGGAAAAACAGTTTGAAGTAGTGGAGTAAGGAGCAAGAAAACTCCCCCCGGTCAGCCGACCGGGGGGAGTTGCTTTGTCCGGTTTTACGTGTGTCAGCCTTCGGAGGCTTCCGAGGCGGCCTTGCCGATCAGACCGCCGGTGGTGATGTCCTTGAGCATCTTGGGAATATCCACGCCCACTGCATCCTTGATGGCTTCGAAGTTTTGCAGCATGGCACCGGATACATCCTTGGCCATTTGCGTGGCCCCGCCCTCGCCAAAGAGTATGATCTTCTCGGTCTTGCTCAAAGGCTCGCTGACAGCCTTGGCGATTTCCGGCATACGGTTGATGATCATTTCCAGCATGGCTGCCTGGCCGTATTGCTTCATGGCCTCGGCTTTGCGCAGGATGGCTTCCGCCTCCGCTTCACCCTTTAAACGGATGGCCTCCGCCTCGTTCCTGGCAACCACCAGTGAAGCCTCAGCTTCCTTTTGCGCTTTGTAGAAGTCAGCCTCGGCCCGTTCGCGGATTTCTACGCTCAGGCGCTCACGCTCAATTTGAACCTGCTGTGCCTGCAATTGCGTCTGCTTCTCCAGGCGCACCAGCTCCGCAGCCGCCCGTTCCGTCTCCAGATCCTTGCGGGATACTTCCTGCTGCAAGTTGTAAGCGATATCGGCCATGGCCTTTGCCTTGTCCTGCTCAGCCCTAAAGGATGCCCTTTTCAGCTCCAGCAGCTTTTCCTGCTCGGCCATATTGGCGTTGGCTTCCGACTGGGCGCGGAAGCCTTCCTGCTGCGCGGTAGACTGGCGGATGAGCGTGTCCCGCTCGGCCTCCGCCTTGGCGATGTCGGCATCGCGTTTCTTTTCGGAGATATTCTTGATGGCCAGGGTATCCAGTACGCCATCGTTGTCGGAGAAGTTTTGGATGGTGAGGTTGACAATCTCAAGGCCCATGTTCTTCATGTCTGTGGTGGCGGCCCTTTGGGTTTCCTGGGCAAACTTGTCGCGGCTTTGCACCAGGTCGGCGATGGTCATGCGGCCGATGATCTCGCGCATATTGCCTTCCAGCACCTGCATGGCAACGGCGGCGATATCGCTCTGCGTCCAGCCCAGAAACTGCTCCGCAGAAGTGGCAACGGAAACGGCATCTGAACCGATTTTGATGTTGGCCACGCCATCCACCATCATGCCGATGTATTCCTGGGTGGGTACGGGCTGGGTGGTTTTGATATCCACCTGCATGATGCCAAGGTTCAGCCGGTCGACCCGCTCAAAGAAAGGGATTACGAACGTGGCGCCGCCGCGAACGATGCGGTAACCGAATTCCTTTACAATTTCCTTGCCGGTCTCGTCCTTGACCTTGTACTTGCGCCGCCGGCCGCTGACGATTAACGCGACATTGGGCGGAACCTTGATGTAATTGCGGACAAATGCGATGAGGAACAGGAGCACCAGGGCAATGATCACCCACATGAAAATGGATCCGTTTTGCTGGAAGAACCGCTCAAAAGAAGACATGAGAAACCACCCCTATCCTTTTATAAAGATTTGATACAGGGAAATCCTTCCCCGGAGAACAATCTCCATTTATTAAAAGGCATAAGAGATGAGGTGCTCCCTTTGCGGGCAGCGAGGGGGGGCTGAAGCCCCCCGCTTATGGCCTTTAACAGATTATTTTTGCGTGGCCCAGGCCAGCAGATCTTTCCACAGGGGATGGTTCTGGTCCAGAACAAGGGTGCTGTTCTGATTGATGGACGCTTCCAGCGCCTGCAGGGACCGCCAGTAGCTGAAGAATTCCTCGTCCTTGCCATAGGCCTTGGCGTAGATCTCCAGCGCTTCCGCATCGCCTTTGCCGCGGGTTGCCCCTGCTTCAATCACAGCCTCCGCTTCCGTTCCACGGGCCTCCAGATCAGTGTCGGCCACATCCATCAGGTACTTTTCCTGCCCAGTGCTTCGAAGGTCCTGGGCCACCTTGGCCCGGTCGGCCTGCATGCGGGCATAAGTACTCTCAATGTTGGCCGGCGGCAGCGTGGTCCTGTGGATCTGGATATCCTTCACCTCTATGCCGCGAAGGCACATTTCCTTGTTGATGGCAATCAGGCACTCAGCCAATGTTGCGTTCAGTACTTCCTTTTTGCTGACGAAGTCTTCCGCCGTCAATTTGTTGATGGCTTGCACGATCACGGGATGGATCAGGTTATCCAACTGGTTCTCGGCGGTGTTCATGCTCCCCAGCTTCAGGCTGAAAAGTGCGGGATCAGCAATGTACCACTGGCCAAGGGTAGAAAAATAGTACTGCTTCTTTTCAGAGGTATTTACCTTTTCGCTGTCTGAGCGATAGGTGTACAGCCTGGAGGAATACCGTTCCACCCTATCCACAAAAGGCATTTTCCATTGCAGGCCTCCGCCCACAACAATCTTTACATCTTTGGACAGGGTGATCTCATCCTTCAGTTCGTCCGCAAACTTCTCATGAAAGTCATTGCGGCTGTTGACAACGATCTGTTTAATCACGCCAAAGCGGCTGACCACTGCCTGTTCGGCTTCGCCTACAATATAAAAGCATTCGTTGAGCAGGATCAGAAGCAGGATAAGCAGCAAGCCGTAGAAAAAGAGGCGCTTGCCATTTTTACGGGCAAAAGACTTCCATTGCTCGCTTTGATAATTGATAGGTTTTTGATAGTTATGTTCGTTTTGCATACTTATTTCTGCCCCCCCGTAGAAACGGCCGCGGTGGGAACCTCGCCGTTGTTTACGTCCAGCACCTTCAAAACATTGCTTTCGTTATCCGCTACAATGATCTTGCCGCTGTTTTTGAGAATATGCTCCATGGTTTCAATCAGCAGCCTTTTTTTGGTAATTTCAGGCGCCGCCTTGTATTTTTCGTACACCAGTTCAAACACTGCCACCTCGGCCTTGGCGGCGGCAACCGTTTCCGCTTTGTAGGCTTCCGCATCCTTCTTCAGCTGGTAGGCCTTGGAGCGTGCGGCAGGCAGAACCTCATTCTTGTATTTTATTGCCTCATCCGTAAGCTTGGCCGTTTCGTTCTTGGCGTTGCTTACATCTTCATAGGAAGCGGCAACGGCCGAAGGTACCGCGATGTTCTGTATGCGGACGCTGTTGATTTTCACGCCCATTTCATAGCTGTCCACAATGCGCTGGAACTCCGGCAGTACATTATTCTGAATCTCTTCTTTTTTCAAAAGCGCATCGTCCAGCGGCAGGCTTTGTATGTTCCTGCGCATAACCGCCTCAAAGGCATATTGCAGCGTATCCTCCGGTTTATCCACATCAAAATGGTACTGCTTCACATCGCGTATGGTGTACTGATAGATGGCATCCACTTCCACGATGCTGTTGTCGTTGGTGAGCATCACGCGTTCTTCCTGATCATCCCTATACTGGGATGCACGCCCGCCGGAACCCTGCGAAGTGGTCCGGAATCCGTACTCCATGGTATGGATGGCGGTAACACTTTCACTGATGATGCTTTGTACAAAAGGAATGCGGAAGTATAGCCCCGGCCCATGGGTGGCGGTTACGCGGCCAAAAGTGATGACAAGGGCCTCCTCGCCCTGCCCCACGCGGTAAAAGCCGCTGAACAGTATGATCCCCGCCAGCACCAGAACCACAAGAAACGCCAGCAGCTTGCCGGACAACTTGGAACGCATGACAAATCTCCTTCCCTATTCAATGGGGCATGTATACCCTTCATTGATGCGACCAGCATACCATAAACAGGCTCCATTGTATAGAATGACCTCACCAATCATACACAGGGGGGCACAAAAAATGCCAAAGGGGCGCTTAAACCTTCCGGCTCTGTCTTTAAAAAACGTAAAAAGTACGGGGGAAAGTACGGCATGATGTTGACACCCCGCCCCGTTTGTGGTTTAATAAGCCGAGCCTTTTGGTTTACTTTTGCTAAACTTGCCACATCGCTTCCGCGTTTAGCAGGATTAAACAAAAAGAGAGCCAGTCAGGCTGCTTTTTATTTGGAAGGAGATGAGGCAATGAAGATCGGCGAGAAGCTGCGCCGCATGCGCATGCTAAGAGGATTGACCCAGGAGGAGCTGGCCGACCGGTGCGAATTGAGCAAGGGCTTCATCTCCCAGGTGGAAAGGGATTTGGCCTCCCCTTCCATCGCCACGCTGACCGATATGCTGGAATGCCTGGGCAGCAGTTTGCCCAGCTTCTTCAACGACAAGGAAGCCGAAAAGATCGTCTATACCGCCCAGGATATGTTTGTCAAGGAAGAGGAAGAAACGCTCAAAGGCAGCATCACCTGGCTGGTTGCCGACGCCCAGAAGAACAGCATGGAGCCGATCCTGGTGGAAATGGAGGAAGGCGGAGAAACGCAGATGCTTGCGCCCCACGACGGGGAGGAATTTGGCTATGTGCTCTCCGGCAGCATCCATATTCTCATAGGTGACAAACGGCACAAGGCCAAAGCGGGCGATAGCTTCTGCCTACATCCCCATGCCCCTCACCAATTGAAGAACGCTGGTAAATCCAAAGCCAAGGTTTTGTGGATCTCCACGCCCCCCATGTTTTGAGGGTAGTATCACTGATAAAGGAGACCGCTCCCCATGGTTGAGAAAACACACTTGATTGACCTTGAAGCCATATCGAAGGATTTTGACGGCACAACCGTGCTGGACAACATCAATTTATATATCCGCAAAAAGGAGTTTGTGACGCTGCTTGGCCCAAGCGGCTGCGGCAAAACAACCACGCTGCGCATTATCGGCGGCTTTGAGTTCCCTTCCGCCGGCAGGGTGCTTTTTGAGGGCAAGGATATCACGCACATTCCGCCTTACAAGCGCAAGGTGAACACCATATTTCAAAAATACGCGCTGTTTCCCCATTTGAACGTACAGGACAACATCGCCTTTGGCCTGAAAATCGCCAAGGTGGATCGCAGCGACATCCGCCGTAGGGTGGATGCCATGCTGGACCTTGTGAACCTGAAGGGCTATGGAAAGCGCAGCGTGGAATCCCTCTCCGGCGGCCAGCAACAGCGTGTGGCCATCGCCCGCGCCCTTATAAATGAGCCCGAGGTATTGCTTTTGGACGAGCCGCTTGGCGCGCTGGATTTGAAGCTGCGCAAGGAAATGCAGCTGGAACTGAAAAACATGCAGCAGCGCCTGGGCATCACCTTCCTGTATGTAACGCACGATCAGGAAGAAGCCCTTACCATGAGTGACACCGTCGTCGTCATGCGGGATGGCAGGATTCTTCAAATCGGCGATCCCAAGCGCATATACGACGAGCCGGTGAACGCCTTCGTGGCGGACTTCATCGGCGAAAGCAATATCCTGAAGGGAACCATGATCCGCGATGAGCTTGTATCCTTTGCCGGGGCCGATTTCCCCTGCGTGGACGTTGGTTTTGGTCAAAACACGCCGGTGGATGTGGTGGTGCGTCCCGAGGATGTCCTGCTGGTCGGTGAGGATGCGGGCCAGCTGACCGGCACGGTAAAGAGTGTTCTTTTCAAGGGCGTGCATTACGAGATGATGATTGATGCCGGGCATACCATTTTCAAGGTCCATTCCACCGCCATGCAGCCGCAAAATTCCAGGGTGGGCATCTCCATCGTACCCTTCAACATCCACATCATGAAGCCCATGGCGGAGGCCAAGGAGGTAATAATGCCTTGATAAGCGGCATGCAGCTTCCCCCCTGGGCGTGGTGGATGATGGCGCTGGGCCTATTTGGCTTTGCTGGGCTTGTATATCTGTCCATCCGCCGCAACAGCGGCGTGAAACGCTCGCTGTTCTCCTCGCCTTATACGCTGTGGATGATCCTGTTCACGGTGCTCCCTGTGATCCTGATTGGATATTACGCCTTTACCGACAAAGCCGGTGCGTTTACGCTGGATAATTTCAGCCACTTTTGGGACAGCAACCATTCCAAGAATCAGATTTACTCCTCCATGGGTGAACAGTATGGTTCCTACATCCGCCGCGGCACGGTGAATGTGGATACGCTGGCTTATTCGGTTTGGATGGCGTTTCTGTGTACCGTCATCTGCCTCTTCTTGGGTTATCCCGCCGCGCTTTTCATGGCGGACAAAGATATGAAAATCGGCGCCACCATCGTGGTGCTTTTCATCATACCCATGTGGATGAATTTCCTGCTGCGCACCGTGGCCTGGATGTCACTGCTGGAGGACCAGGGGCTGATCAACAATATTATCAGATCATTGGGCTTCCCCGGTGCGCAGTTGATGTACAACGACGGAGCGGTGCTGCTGGGTATGGTGTACAATTTCCTTCCCTTTATGGTATTCCCCATCTATACGTCGCTTACGAAGATGGACGTCCGCCTGCTGGAGGCTGCTCAGGACCTGGGCGCCAACCATGTGAGGACATTTTTGCGTGTAACGCTGCCGCTCAGTATCCCCGGCATCATTTCCGGCGTCACCATGGTGTTCATGCCTTCCGTCACTACGTTCTTCATCCCCCGTATCCTGGGCGGTGGGAACACCATGATGTTCGGCGATTTGATCGAGAACAAGTTTTTGACCGAGGGCAATTGGAACGTGGGCAGCGCCCTTAGCCTGATCATGATGGTGCTGATCCTTGTCAGCCTTGGCATATTGCGCAAGGCGGACCCCGAGGGCGAAGGGGGGAGCATGATTTGAAGCGGTTTATCAAGCGTGCCTATCTTTCCCTCGTCCTTTTGTTTTTGTATATCCCCATCATCGTACTGATTCTCCAGTCTTTCAACAGTGGCAAGAGCCGTGCCAAATGGGAGGGCTTTTCCCTGCGCTGGTACGGCGCACTGTTTAATGACAGGTCTATTATGGACGCACTGTATGTGACCCTTACTGTAGCCATACTGGCGGCCATTGCCGCCACCATACTGGGAACGCTGGCGGCCATCGGCATCCATGCCATGCGCAAGCGGCCGCAGTCCGTCATGATGACGATGACCAACCTGCCCATGACCATGCCGGACATCGTAACGGGCATCTCCTTGATGCTGCTGTTCCTGTTTGCCAAGGTGGAGCGCGGATATGTGACCATGCTGCTGGCGCACATCACCTTCAACACGCCGTATGTGATTCTTTCGGTGCTGCCCAAGCTTAAGCAAATGAACAAGCACAGCTACGAGGCGGCGCTGGACCTGGGGGCCACGCCCGGATACGCGCTGCTGCATGTGATCCTGCCGGAGATCAGCCCCGGCGTCATCACCGGCGCGCTGCTGGCGTTTACCCTTTCGCTGGATGACTTCGTCATCAGCTATTTCACCACCAGCCCGCTGGTGCAAAACCTGTCCACACTCATTTATTCCAAGGCCCGCATCGGCATTGAGCCCACGCTGAACGCGCTGAGCGCGCTGATGTTCGTGGCCCTCCTTCTGCTTTTGCTGGCCGTCAACCGACGCTCGGCCAAGGGGAACAAGAAAGCTTCCTGATGTTCTGCGCCTTGGCGCATGGCATAAAGGTATGTTCAAGATTACAATCCGGGAGGTAAATATCCATGAAAAAAATCCTTGCTCTGCTCATCATCGCATGCATGTTGGTGCCCGCCGTATCGTTTGCGGAAAACGCGGGCGTGGTCAACATATTCAACTGGGAGGATTATATCGACGAACAAACACTGGAGTTGTTCACAGCGGAAACCGGTATCAAGGTCAACTATATGAAGTTTACCACCAACGAGGATATGCTGGTGCAGGTGGAAGCCACGCCCTCCGCCTTCGATGTGGTGTTTCCGTCGGATTATTGCGTGGAGCGCATGATCTCCAAAGGCCTGCTGGAGAAGATCGACTTTGCAAATGTACCCAACGCATCTCAGATACTGCCCGAACTGCGCAACGGCTCCTACGACCCTAACGGCGAATACAGCCTTCCCTACATGTGGGGCACCGTGGGCATACTGTATAACAAGACCATGGTCACTGAACCCGTGGACAGCTGGGCGATCCTGTGGAATGATCAATACAAGAACAACGTGTTCATGATGGACAGCATCCGGGACACCATGGGCGTCACACTGAAGTACATTGGCGAATCCATGAACACCCGCGAGCCCATCGCGCTGGAAAAAGCCAAGGAGCTTCTCATCCAGCAAAAGCAGGCCGGCATAGTAAAGGCCTATCAAGTGGACGAAACCAAGGACAAGATGGTGGCCGGGGAAGCCGCCCTGGCGCTGATGTGGAGCGGCGATGCCCAGTACGCCATCGACCTGAACGAGGACCTTAATTACGTGGTGCCCAAGGAAGGCTCCAATGTGTGGGTGGATGCCATGGTCATTCCCAAGGGTGCCAAGAACAAGGCCAACGCCGAGGCCTTCATCAATTTCATGTCCAGGCCTGATATCGCCAAGCTGAATTGCGAAGCCATCTGGTACTCCTCCCCCAACGCCGGCGCCATCGAGCTGATGGGCGATGAGTACAAAAACAACCCCGTCATGAACCCCGCCCCCGAAGTGGTTCAAAGGTGCGAGTATTTCAATGACATCCAGGATTTTATTGAAATCTACAACGCACTGTGGCTGGATATCAAAAGCGCCAAGTAATCATTGGCCCCTATAACAGCATGAAAAAGCGCCGGATAAAATGCCCGGCGCTTTTCTGTATGTATGATGCGGCGAATCCGCACCTTCCCTGCCACCATTATTATAGCACACTTGCGCCGCAATGAACAGACTGTATATTCCGGCGGGAATATGCTAGACTACATGCACATCGGGGCAGGCCGGATGAAACGTGTCCTGAACGAAAGGAGATAAAAAGCAGTGAATCAATTGCAGGAGCAAGGGGAACTGCAGGCCGAAAAGCTCTACCTGGAGCGTACGGTTGCCATCGCCCGCAAGCAATGGCAATCGGCCAAGCAAAAGCTCCAGGGTGAGGAAGCGGAAATATCTTCTGCCTATGAGGAAATGCTGGAAAACGTCACCGACGATGTGAAGGACCTGTATTCCAAGCAAGGCTTCAGCAACCTGGCATCCCTAAGCCAGTATATTATGCCTGTCACGGCGCAAATAAATGCCCACGAATCCGGCGTTCAGTCCATACGCGCTTTGGAAGGTATCATGGATTCTCCCTACTTTGCCAGGATCGATTTTCGATATGACGGGGAAACGGAGACAGAGAAAATATACATCGGCCGCGCCACGCTGATGGAGCAGGCGACGTACGCTATGTTGGTGCACGACTGGCGCGCGCCCATAGCAAGTGTTTTTTACCGGTTCGGGCTCGGCAAGGCATCCTTCAAGGCACCAGACAGCGTAATCCATGGCGAGGTGTTATTAAAAAGACAGTATGAAATACATGACGGAAAATTGATGTATTTCTTCGATGCCGATGTACAGATACTGGACGAATTCCTCCGGCAATTGCTGTCCGGGCACGCGTTCTCCAAAATGAAAACCATTGTGGAAACCATTCAAAGGGATCAGGACATCGTCATCAGGGATATGGACAGCGATGTGCTGATGGTGCAGGGCGCCGCCGGAAGCGGGAAAACATCCATCGCACTTCACCGGATCGCGTATCTATTGTATCAGGGCCTGAGCGGAAGGCTGAACGCAAATGACATCCTCATCCTGTCCCCCAACTCCATATTCGAGGAGTATATTTCGCGCGTTCTTCCAGACCTTGGGGAAAACAACGTCAGAACCATGCTGTTTGAAGACATATTCAAAAGTATCATAGGTAATGTGCCGATCTATTCCAAGGGGCAGAGCATGGAGCGCCTGCTTTCTTGCCGTGAGAAAAAGCAAGCGGCGCTCATCAAGGACTGCGCGGCCTTCAAGGGCTCCGGAGCGTTTGTACAAATCCTTGACCGGCTGGTGAAGGAACTTCCCCGGCGCATCATTGCATTCAAGGATATACAGTATGACGGCCAATGCGTTGCGCAGCGGGACCAATTGAAGGTTTCCATCTGCAACACGCAGAAAAAAGCGTCGTTGGGCATGCGGCTTAAATGGCTGGAGCGGGAGATACTGGAGCGGGTGCACGCGCTGCACAGCCGCCGAATAAAAAAGCTGACAAAGTTCGCCCTGCGGTTTCCGGAGCATGCCATGGAGGTGGAAGCTTTCGCAAGATGGCTGTCGATCCGCGAAAGCGCCTTGCTGCTAAAGGAAATACGGACCTTCACTGAGTTGGATACTATGGCGGTCTACCGCCGCCTGTTCAGTGACAGGCAGCTCTTTTACAGCCTGGCCAATGGCATTGCGCTGCCTGATAACATAGAGGATATACGCCGTTTTGCCTTAAGTCAGCTATCCGGTGACCGGCTGTGGCAGGATGATGCCGAGGCGGTTTTGTATCTGCATTTGCGCATTCACGGCTGCGGGGAGTATACGCATTACAGGCAGGTGGTTTTGGACGAGGCGCAGGATGCGTACCCCCTGTACTTTGCCATCCTGCGAGAGCTGTTTACCGGCGCCAGGTACACGATCCTGGGCGATGTGAATCAAACCATTGGCAAGCAGGAGAATCTATCCTTGTACAGGCAAATCGAAAAAATGCTCGGCAAGGAAAGGAATATGCTGGCCACCATGGAAAAGAGCTTCCGCTGCACCATGGAAATATGGCGATTCAGCGAAAGATTCCTTCCGCCCGGCGCTGCGGGAGAATGCTTCAGCCGCTCGGGGGAAGAACCTGCAATCCTTAAGGCAGCCGGCGCAGAGGACATGGATGGTTTGATCATGCATGAGGTGGCGGCTTGCCGCGAAAAGGGATTTAAATCTATCGGCCTGATATGTAAAACGGAGCGTGACGCCATGATCCTGTACAGCAGGTTGAAAGAGAAGACGGATGTGAAGCTTGTCCGTAACGGTGCCGCTTCCGATATCAGCGGAACGGTCATCCTGCCCATTTACCTGGCTAAGGGCCTGGAGTTTGACGCCGTGCTTGTTATGGATACGGATGAAGATCATTACCATACGGAGGATGACAAGCGGCTGCTGTATATCGCATGCACCAGGGCGCTGCACAGGCTCAACCTGTTTTATTCAGGTGTGATCAGCCCGCTGCTTCACTCCGGCGTCTGAAAAAGGAGGTTTTCGCATGGTCATTCATAAGGTGATCAAAATGCTTGCAGAAATATTGAGCATTGAGCCGGAAGACATTTCGCCCAAGATGGCATTGACCAAGGACAACGGCGTGGACCCGATTGATGTGGCCAGCCTTGTCATCGCCTGCGAAAAGGAATTCAAAATCAACCTATTTGATGAGCTGGTACTGGAATTTGCATCTGTCGCGGACCTGGCCGCCCACATAGACAAAATGCTGGCGGACGGCCTCTTTGACGCACCGGAAATCACTGAGGAGGACCGCACCGCGTGGTTCTATGAATGATGAGGGAAACTGAATAGTACAGAAAAAGATGCCTTCCTTTCGGGGGCATCTTTTCTATAACGGCGTCTTTTTACCTTGGATAATAAAGTGTCATGCTCAACTCCGCCAGCTCATTGCTATCATTCCTGTATCCGTGGGCCACATCGGCCTTGAAGCGTATAAAATCGCCCCTGCGCAGCGTTTCTTCCCTGCCGTCTATGATCACCACAGCCTCGCCGGAAAACACAGTAATGTATTCTTCTGTACCGGCAAGATGTGCGGAAGACTGGAATACGCAGGTCGGCAGCATTTCAATGCGGTAGATTTCAAAGCGCCTCTCTTCATCAAAGGAAAAGATGGGACGGTTGATGAACAAGCCATCGCATTCCACCATGGGCATGATATCCTGTTCCCTGATGATCTGCGTAGCTTCCGTTTCCCTTTCCAAAAAGGATGTGAAGGATATTTTCAGGCCATTGGCGATTTTCCACAGCACGCTGATGGTGGGATTCACTTCCCCGCGCTCGATTTGCCCCAGCATGCTCTTGGAAACGCCCGACAGCCGGGATACCGTGTCCAGGCTCATTTTCCGCGCTTCCCGTATCTTTTTGAAGTTGCCGGCAATGGTTCTGTTCACATCCATGAAAATTTCCTCCGGAGAGATTGACATTATAGTGCACGCGGCGTATTATATATCGCATATCCAAGCTTATCCATGTGCAGTATATCATACTTATATCGGGAGGTAAACCACATGCCAAACCCACTCGCATTCTTGGCCTATATTCTGGTGACGGCGTACACGCCGGGGCCAAACAACATTCTTTCCATGAGCAACGGCAGCATGTACGGGTTCAAAAAGAGCTTCCCCTTCAACGTGGGCATACTGTGCGGCTTCTTTTTCGTCATGACGCTGTGCACACTGTTCAGCGCCGCGCTGTATGCAGTGATTCCCAAGATCAAAATGGCCATGCTGATTCTGGGTGCGGCGTACATGCTGTTTCTGGCCTGGAAGATTTTCAAAAGCTCCATGCACGGCCAGGAGGAAGGCAAAAACAAGTGCACCTTCCTGTCAGGTATGCTGCTGCAATTTGTGAATCCCAAGATCATGGTGTACGGCATCACCTCCATGTCTGTCTATATCCTGCCCTACTACAAGGACGTTGCCCATTTGATTCTTTTCGGCTTGCTTCTATCTATGGTCGGTTTTTCCGCCACGCTTTGCTGGTCCGCGTTCGGCACGGCTTTTAGCCGACTGTTAAAAAGCCATGCCAGGGTACTGAACCCTGTCATGGCTGTGCTGCTTGTATACTGTGCCGTATCGCTGTTTCTGTAGCGACGGCAGCATAAAACCCGCCGGTTGAGGCAGGCTTTATGCATGTACTTTTCAGCCGAAAATACCTTTCTTTTCGGTTATGGATACAGGTTCGTACCCGGCCTCGGACACCGCCTGCATCAGCACATCGTCGGCTACCGGCTCTTTTAGGGAGACGGTGGCCGTTTTCTTTTTCAGGTCAACCTTTGCGCTTTCCACGTTTGAAACCTCAGCCAGTGCTTTTTCCACCCTGGCCTGGCAATGCGCGCAGGACATACCTTCTATCGTCAAAACCTTTTTCATATCGCATACCTCCTATACCACACTGCTACTTTGAGAGCGCGCAGGCGATTTGCGCACCGAGCGCAGCATTATTATACACCAAACGGATGTTGGATTCCAGGCTTTCCCCGCCGGTAAGCTTTTGAATCTTATCCAGCAGAAAGGGGGTAATTTCCTTGCCTTTGATGTTCAGCTGGCTGGCTTCATACAGCGCGTCGCCGATGGCGCTATTGATGACATCCATGTCCATGGCGTATTCTTCCGGGATTGGGTTTGTGACCAGCATGCCGCCCAAAAGGCCGCAATCCAGCTTAGCCTGAAATACCGACGCGATTTCCTCCGGCGTGTTCAAGCGGCAGTCCACCTTGAATCCGCTTTTGCGGGTATAAAAGGCCGGCAGCTCTTCCGTTTGATAACCAATGACGGGCACACCTTTTGTTTCCAGGTACTCCAGTGTCAGCCCCAGGTCCAGTATGGACTTGGCCCCGGCGCACACCACCATCACACTTGTCTGCGCCAGCTCATCCAGGTCGGCGGAAATATCCATGGTGGTTTCCGCTCCACGGTGCACGCCGCCGATGCCGCCGGTGGCAAAGACCTTTACCCCTGCCAGCTGCGCGCCGATCATGGTGGCGGCTACGGTAGTGGCCCCGTCTTCCCCGCGGGCCAGCAGCAGCGGCAGATCGCGCCGGCTGGCTTTTGTGACCGAGAGGCCCTTCTTCCCCAGATGCTCAATTTCCTCCCGGCTGATACCGACGGTGATCTTTCCGCCGATTACGGCGATGGTGGCCGGAATAGCGCCGTTATCACGCACGATCTGCTCCACAGCAAGCGCCGTTTCCACATTCTTGGGATATGGCATACCGTGGGATATGATGGTGGATTCCAGCGCGACGACGGGTTCGCCTCTGGATATGGCGTTTTGTACCGCTGGGGATACACGCAGGTATTTTTGCAGATTCAATTGGGACCGCCTCCAAACTTATGCATTCTGTCAAACAACAAGGTATAGCTCATATCCTCCCGGATGGCGCTCTTGGCCTCAGCGCACAGGGACGAGGCTGCCAGGCCCATTTGGGCCATGACCTTCGTATCTTTCCCCAAGGAAAACCCATATGAGGCAGCAGCCATAAACGCATCGCCGCAGCCGGTGGTGTTTTCGATCCTTCCCGGAAAGCAGGGCAATATCCCACGTTCCGTCCCATCGTCATAATATACCCCTTCGCCGCCCAGGGAAATGAACACCAGCTTCACGCCCTTTGCACGCAACGCTTCCGCCGCCTTTTGCAAGTCGCCGTTATCGCGTATGGCTATTCCGGAAAGCACCTCCGCCTCCGGACGGTTGGGTTTGACACAATAGATATTGCGCAAATGCTCTGCAAGCCGCGCGGCTTTTTTCACCGAAACAGGGTCGGCGAAAATCGGCGCTTTGCATTTTTCCGCAAGGCAGGCGATGGCCTCCCCGGACAGGTTCGCATCCAGCACAACCACCTTGGACCGGTTGATTTCCTCCATCCGCTCCATCAGAAAAGGTGGGCTGATATGCCGGCAAATATCCATGCCGGATACGGCTATGCAAAGATCCCCGTCGGGACCGTTGATGCACAGATAAGTGGAGGTAGCTTCGCCCGGTACAATCAAGCTCAGAGAAAGGTCGATCTTCAGCTCCAGACAGCTTTTTTGCGCCTGAAAGCCGTATACATCCTCCCCCATGACGGTCACAAAGCGGACGGCCGCACCCATGCGGCTTAAGTTGTCGGCCATGTTCCGGCCCACGCCGCCCAGGCTCAGCGACACCTGGCCAGGATTGGAATCCCCCATGATCAGCGGCTCAAATGCTGTACCGCTGATGTCCATATTGACAGCTCCCACCACTGTCATGAATCCGCCTTTGTTTGTTGCTGCCATTCATCTTTCCCTCCCGGAACCAACCTGTGTTATTCTACCAATACTCTTTCCTTACGTCAATGCGGCCGGCATGTAAAAAAAGCGGCCCAATAATGAGCCGCCTAAACGCTTCAAAATGCACTTTCAAGTATTCCGCGTTCGTATCCCCTGAATATTCGCGTATTCAGACAGATGATTCACGATATCCTTGTAAGTGGTCTTGCCCTGCATATCCAGCGTGTACAGGTTGGTGTACAAATTATACTTCCCTTTGTTCTCCACATGGAAGTCAATGTCCAGCACGATTATGCCCATCTTTTGAAAATAGTCGTTGATAAAGGCGATGGTTTCCACCCGGTGGATGAACTTGACTTCCACGTTTTTGACGGCATTGACCTTGACCACCCTTTGAAGAATGGTCAATGTGATCATTACGATGGCGCAGCCGGCGATGGCGATGCCGTAATACCCCATGCCCGCCGCAAGGCCAAGGCATGCCGCGTTCCACAAGGAGGCCGCGGTGGTAAGGCCCGCGATTTTTTTCTGGGCGATGAATATGGTGCCTGCTCCAAGGAAGCCTATGCCGCTGACCACCTGGGCGCTGATGCGCCCCATGGTGACGGATACGCCGCTGTTCCCGTGCAAAAGATTCAGGCGCAGGGCATCGGTAATCATATAACTTTCCATGACCGAAATCAGTGCCGCCCCAACGCAGACCAGTACATGCGTGCGCATGCCGGCCGGCCTGTTTTTTCTTTCCCGCTCAATCCCGATCACGCAGCCAACGACAACGGCCAACAGCAATCGAAGCCCGGCCTCCCACCAAGCCATAGCCTTCCTTCCCTTCTTATGCAGCGATATGCCCAACCATATGCGAAACGAAACGAGCATTCGCTACCCGGGGAATTCTCTTCCCACTAGTTATGCATATGCAAGTTCTTACTTGTTTCTTACACAAATTATACTATACATTCATGAAAACCACAAGCCTTTGGCGTCCTTTGCAAACAAGAAAAGGCGCCGGCAATACCCGGCGCCTTGAATGTAGTTGGCTTTACGCTTTCTCTTGCCGCCTGACAAACATCCGGAGTACCCCGCGCAGGAGCCTGGGGGCCTTGATGCATACCATTCTTACGCTCATCCCGTTCACCTCCCCACGCCGCTCAAGCGCAGCAGCAGATACCCGGCCGCGATCAGTATGATACCGATCAGCGCGACCCAGGCCCAGCCGGGGATGCACAAAAACAGCAGCAGCAGACCGACGCCTATCAATACCAGCCCTACGATTTGCAGTACCTTGCTTCCTTTGGTGGGATAGCACCGCGCATAGGCACTTGTGTGCTGGGCCTGCCACTTCATACCGCACTCACCCCGCTTTGCTTTTAAGCATATGCGGGAGATTTGAAAATGTTTCCCCTCTCAGGAAATACGATATATATCCCTGGCATTTCGCGTGGTGGCGACTGCCAGCTCCTCCACGGAAATGTTCCGAAGGGCAGCGATCTTTTCCGCCACGTGGCGAACATAGGCAGGCTCGTTGCGCCGCCCGCGCATGGGTTCCGGGGCTAGATACGGGCTGTCCGTCTCGATGAGCAGGCGGTCAAGGGGCACGTTTTGCGCCACTTCCCATTGGCTGGGGGCCTTTTTGAATGTCACAGGCCCCGCGATGGAGAGGTAAAAGCCCATTTTGAGGTATTCCTTTGCGCTTTCCCAACTGCCTGAGTAGCAGTGCAGGATGCCATTGGGCAGCCTGCCGCCTTGGGCGCGCATAATGTCCAGCATATCGCCGTGGGCATCCCGCACATGGAAGATCACAGGCATGTTCTTTTCATACCCCAGCGCCAGCTGCGCAGCGCACACTTCTCTTTGAATGTCCCGCGGCGAATGGTCGTAGTAATAGTCCAGCCCGATTTCTCCCAGCGCCACTACCTTGGGACGGGAAAACCAGTCCGCAAGGGTTGCAATATCCTCATGCTTGAAAAATTTTGCCTCATGGGGGTGGATACCCACCGCCGCGTATACGCCGGGCGTCGCCTGGGCAAAGGCCATGGAGCGGCGGGAGGTTTCCATGTCGGACCCTACGCAGACACAGCCGCCCACGCCGCTTTCCCGCATCCTTTGCAGCACCTGGTCCCGATCCTCATCAAAGCGTTCCTCGTCGATATGGCAGTGGGTATCGAACAAAAGCGTATCCATCAGCGGATCTCCGCACCGTCTTCCATATCCCCGGCCACGGTGATCAGACGGAGCGTTTCATCCGCGGCGTCGGAAGCGCACAGAATCATCCCTTGGGATTCGATGCCGCGAAGCTTGGCCGGCTTCAGGTTGGCCAGCAGCACCACCTGCTTGCCCACCATTTCCTCCGGGGTGTAGTGCTTGGCGATTCCGCTGACCACGGTGCGCTGCTCCGTGCCCAGGCTCAGGGACAGCTGGAGCAGCTTGTCGGACTTGGGCACGCGCTCGCAGGCAACGACACGGGCGGTGCGCAGCTTGATTTTCTCAAAATCCTCAATGGTGATCTCCCCGGCATTCGCGGCAGGCACCTCCGCCTTTTGCGGTTCCGGCTTCTTCACCGCCTCCGTCTGAGCAGCCTTCACAGCGGGTTCTTCCGCTTTCACGGCGGGCTTCACTTCCGCCAGTTCCTTAGCAATATCGATACGCGGGAACAGCGCTTCGCCCTTGTGCACCTGCAAACCGGCAGGCAAAAGGCCGAAGGTCTTCAATGTATCCCATTCGGTGAGGGATGCATCGTTTAAGCCGATTTGCTCATAGATGCGCGCCGGCGTTTTGGGCATGGCGGGGCCGATCAAAACAGCGACAAACCTGGTGCATTCCGCCAGGGTATACAGCACCGTCTGAAGCCTCGGCCTGCCTTCTTCCGTCCGCCCCAGCACCCAGGGCTGTGTTTGGTCGATATAACGGTTGCATTCGCCCACCAGCCGCCAGATTTCCGTTAAGGCTGCAGAGAACTGCAGCGCGTCCATCTGCTTTTCCACCACGGGCGGAATGGACAAAGCAAGCTCCTTCAGCTTCTCGTCGATCTCCTCCAGCTTCCCGCAGGCGGGAATCTTTCCGTCAAAGTACTTCTCGATCATGGCCACCGTGCGGCTCACCAGGTTGCCCAGGTCGTTGGCCAAATCGGCATTGATCCGCCCCAGCAAAGCTTCATAGGTGAACAGCCCGTCGGAGCCAAAGGGCATTTCCCTCATGAGGTAGTAACGGATAGCGTCGCTGCCGTAGCGGTTGCTCAGGATTACGGGATCCACCACATTGCCCACGGATTTGCTCATCTTGCCCCCGTCCAGCACCAGCCAGCCATGGCCAAACACCTGCTTGGGCAGCGGCAGCCCCAGAGCATGAAGCATGATGGGCCAGATGATGGTATGGAAGCGCACGATCTCCTTACCTACCAGATGGATATCCGCCGGCCAGTATTTTTGGTACAGCGTGTCGTCGCCGCTGCCAAAGCCCAGGGCGGTGATATAGTTGGAAAGCGCGTCCAGCCAAACGTATACGGTGTGCTTGGGATCAAAGTCCACCGGAATGCCCCATTTAAGCGACGTGCGGCTGACGCACAGGTCATTAAGGCCCGGACGCAGGAAGTTGTTGAGCATTTCATTGGTGCGGGATACGGGCTGTATGAAGCCTGGATGCTCCTCAATATACTGGATCAGCCAGTCCTGGTACTTGGAAAGCTTGAAGAAGTAGCTTTCCTCCCTCATTTTTTCCACAGAGCGGCCGCAGTCGGGACACATCCCGTCCTTCAGCTGCAGCTCTGTCCAAAAGGACTCACAGGGCGTGCAGTACCAGCCTTCATACTCGCTCTTGTAGATATCCCCCTGCTCATAAAGCCGGCGGAAAATCTTCTGAACGCTTATGGCATGGCGCTCCTCACTGGTGCGGATGAAGTCGTCGTATTCCACATCCATCAGCGCCCACAGCTTTTTGATGCCGGCCACGATTTCATCCACATACTGCTGGGGTGTCACGCCCTTTTGCTGGGCTTTGCGCTCGATCTTCTGGCCATGCTCGTCCGTGCCGGTCAAAAAATACGTGTCAAAGCCTGTCAGCTTTTTGAAGCGCGCCATGGTATCCGCTGCCACCGAGCAATACGCGTGTCCGATATGCAGGTTGTCGCTGGGGTAATAGATGGGTGTGGTGATGTAAAACGTCTTCCTGTCCTCAAGTGCCATGAGCATTCCTCCTTCATCCATAAAAAAACCGCCCCCGATAAAAGGGGCGGGCAAAACCCGCGGTACCACCCTGATTTGTAGCTTCATTGGCGGATATCGGCGCAACCCGACGCCGCCTCACAGCCTTCGGCGGCGATGCTCCGGGGCCATGTTCCCGCTGCCTCGATGGCCGCCTTTCACCTTGCGCGGCTCTCTTGACATCTTGGAAAGCGGTACTCTTCCCTTCCTCGCATGCGTTTGGAATACGCCTATTATATGCACGGAGGCAGGCAATGTCAATCTTTTTCAATAGGATTGCAGGTGCGCTCCATGGTACCAAAGTACAGCGCCGCAAGAAAGTGTCGTTATTTATTATCACCTGAAGAAAAGACCCGCCACCACACTTCCGACCAGCCAGGCGATCAGGGCTGCCGGTATGGCATACCGACTTTTTTTTACGCCGGCTGCTCCCAAATACAGTCCGCAGGTGTAGAATATAGTTTCGGTGGAACCCATAAGCGTGCTGGCCACCAGGCCGGCCCTGGAATCCGCACCCTGCGTCTCCATGATGTTTTGCAGCATGGCCAGGGAGGCGGAGCCGCTGAAGGGCCGCAGGAGCATCAAGGGTGCTACGCTTTCCGGTATGCCAAGGAAGGAAAACACGGGCATCAGCAGTTGGGTCAGGCTTCCCAGGAACCCTGACCGCTGCATCAGAACGATGGCCGAGAGCATGGCGATCATATAGGGCAGTATCGTAACAGCCGTCTTGAGCCCTTCCTTGGCCCCTTCTATGAAGGCATCGTACACAGGTACGCCTTTTATGAGCCCGGCGCCGACAATCAGCAGGATGAGACCCGGCAATATCCATTTATCCATTCATGCTGTCCTTCCCCCGCCCCTGAAACAACAGGCAGCAGCCTATGCCTGCGGCGGCCGACGCAGCCGTGGCAATCAGGGTCGGCAGTATGACTGCACCGGGAATGGAGGAACCCATCACCATTCTTAAAGTCATCACGGTTCCGGGAAACAGCTGCACGCTGGAGGCGTTGAGCACAAGAAACATGCACATGGCCCGGCTGGCCGTTTCTATGTTCCCACTTTCCTGGGCAAGAAGACTCATAGCCTTCACCCCCATGGGGGTGGCGGCGTTGCCCAGACCCAGCATATTGGCTGACAAATTCATGGTAATGCTCCTGAGCGTTTCTTGTCGATTAATGTCGGGAAAAAGGAAGCGCAAAACCGGCCGGAGCGTCCTTGTCAGACCTTCCACAGCCCCGATTCTTTTTAAAATCTCCATCAGCCCGCACCAGACGGCAAAACCGCCCGCCATTTTCAGCATGATGGTGACAGCATCCAAAGCGCCCTGTATCATTGAATCATTTAATTGTTCTACTATTCCTCCCGAAAGGCCAAAAAGTAAGGCGAGAACTATCATTCCCCCCCATATGACATTCATCATCAGAAACCGCCTCCATTCGTTAAATCATTATCATTTTACAATAATCCTTAAAATGGTATTGACAGTATCATACAAAGCAGATAGAATATTGTTAGTTCCTCAATTAATGTAGGGCTTCCGGAAAGGAGGGATTCCATGAAGTCCACAGGCGTCGTCCGCAAGCTTGACGAACTTGGTCGAATTGTCATTCCCATTGAGCTGCGCAGGACCATGGACATCGCTATCAAAGACACACTGGAGATTTTCGTTGACGGTGATCAAATCATCCTCAAGAAGTATCATCCGGCCTGTATCTTCTGTAATGATGCCCGCGATGTCATCCTGTACAAAGGGAAACTGGTGTGCAAAACTTGCCTGGAAGAGCTTAAAAAAGGCTGATGCACCCGCTCCCCCAAATTCATGTGGGAAGGCTACCTAACGGTGAGCATGTTAAGAACGGTTCATTGTATGGCTCCTGTTAGGTGAAAATGCCCCTTGCGAAAGCAAGGGGCATTTTTTCATTCGAGAAAATAACCGTGTCTTTTTCGTCATTTTGCACTTTCCATTTGCGAGCTTCGCTCACGGCCGATGAAACCAGTAAAACTGATTTCATCCTGAGTGAGACGAAGGATCATTAGCATCTGGCAGCAATACGATAACCTCTCGTTTCACTCTTCCCCATTCCCCATGGCTATTTTGGCAAGCTGATCTGGATCGACAAGGCGTATGCGCTTGTTCCCATAGGATAGGAGAAGTCCTTTCCCCTCCATTTGCTTCAGCTTGCGGCTCATGGTTTCCCTGGCGATCCCCAGGTAATTGGCCATACCTTCCCGGCTTAAGGGCAGCTCTATTTCCGGGCCGTCTGGTCCCTCTATGCCATACTTCTGCGAAAACTCCAGCAGCAGCGCGGCGATCCTGGCATCCACCCGGCCATTCATGGAGCTTTGGAGCACATTCTCCAACTGGATCACACGGTTTCCCAGCTCCTCCAGCAGTTGTACCGCCATATTGGGGAAGGAAGTCAGCAATTCCCTGAACTGGATTCTGGAAAACGACCATGCCTTTACAGGCTGCAGTGATTCTACCGAATATGCGGACTGCCGGCTGCCAAACAAATGCAATTCGCCAAAATAATCGCCTTCAGAAAGAATCGACAAAATCTTTTCCCTGCCGTCCGCCGTGAACGTGCAGACCTTGGCCCTTCCCTCCAAGACCACGGTGAACGACTGCGGCACGTCACCCTGGTTCAGCAGGCGTTCCCCTTTTTCATATGTACAGCAAACCATATGGTCTGCCATGCTTTTCAGCTCCTCATACGTCAGGGAGGCGAAAAGGGGGACCTTATGCATGCACAGCTCATGCAGGCATTCCTCACAGTCCAAGGTACAGTTCATGGGCCGACCTCCATTTCTACATGGTATACTATACGGGCAAACATATTTTTCTGTCAACATTGGCAAGGAATTGTGATGATTGTCACGGCATGGCAGGAAACCATTTTGTACAATATAAAAGTGAGTGCCTATGCATAAAGAGGAAAGAGGATGTTTAGATGAGCATACTGGAAAAAGAGATCAACACACGCGGTTTTATTGTGGCGAACTACACGCCTTACGATGGCGACGAGAGCTTCCTTGCGCCACCCACGGAAGCCACAAGGCAGCTTTGGAAGGAGCTTTCGTCTCTGATGCGGGAGGAGCATAACCGCGGCGGCGTATATGATATTGATGAAAACACCATTTCCACCATCACATCCCACAAGCCCGGCTACATCAACAAGGAATTGGAGAAGATCGTAGGCCTGCAGACGGACGCGCCGCTGAAGCGTGCCATCATGCCTTTTGGCGGTATCAGGCTTGTATATACGGAATTGGAAGCTTATGGACGCAAGCTTCCCGATGACATCGCCAATATTTTCAAATACCGCAAGACCCACAACGACGGCGTGTTTGACGTATACACCGATGAAATGAAACGTGCCCGCCACAGCGGCATCATTACCGGCCTTCCCGACGCGTACGGCCGCGGCCGCATCATCGGCGACTACCGGCGCGTGCCTCTTTACGGAACGGCGTTTTTGATCGAACAGAAAAAGAAGGCCAAGCAGGCCTATGTGTTTGACGCCATGGATAGCCCCGCCATGCGCCAGCGCGAGGAAATGAGCGAGCAGATCCGCTCGCTGCAGGAGCTGACGGAGATGGCAGCCTCCTACGGTTATGATATCTCCCGCCCCGCGGAGGATACTAAGGAAGCCATTCAATGGCTCTATTTCGGCTATCTGGCCGCCGTAAAGGAGCAGAACGGCGCCGCCATGAGCCTGGGCAGGGTGACCACATTCCTGGATATCTACGCGGAAGCGGACCTGAAAAGCGGGCGCTATACCGAGGAAGAGATACAGGAGTTTGTGGATCACTTCGTCATGAAGCTGCGTATCGTGCGATTTTTGCGCACGCCTTCCTATGACGAACTGTTCAGCGGTGACCCCACCTGGGTCACGGAAACGCTGGGCGGCATTTGTTCGGACGGGCGCCATATGGTGACCAAGATGAGCTACCGCTTCCTGCATACCCTCACCAACCTTGGCCCCGCCCCGGAGCCCAACCTCACCATTCTGTGGAGCCAGCGGCTGCCGGAGCATTTCAAGCGCTACTGTGCCCGCATCTCCATTGAAACATCCTCCATCCAATATGAAAGCGATGATCTGATGCGGCCCAAGTATGGCGACGACTACGGCATCGCCTGCTGCGTTTCCGCCATGCGCATCGGCAAGCAGATGCAGTTTTTCGGCGCGCGGGCCAACCTGGCCAAAGCGCTCCTGTACGCCATCAACGGCGGCAAGGATGAAGTGAGCGGCAAGCAGGTCGGCCCCGAGTTCGCCCCGGTCACCTCCGAATACCTGACGTATGAGGAGGTGCGAAGGAAGTTCGACACCATGTGCGACTGGCTGGCGAAGCTGTATATCAATACGCTGAACGTGATCCATTACATGCACGACAAGTACAGCTACGAGCGGCTGGAAATGGCGCTGCACGACGAAGAAATCGTTCGCACCATGGCCGGCGGCATCGCTGGCCTGAGCGTTGTAGCCGACAGCCTTTCGGCCATCCGCTACGCCAGGGTGAAAACCATCCGCAACGAAGACGGCCTGGCCGTGGACTTTATCGTGGAAGGCGATTACCCCAAGTATGGCAACAACGATCCCACGGCGGACGCCATCGCCATCGATGTGGTGAAAAGCTTCATGTCCAAGCTGCGCATCCACCGCACCTACCGCGAATCCATCCCCACCCTGTCGGTGCTGACCATCACCTCAAACGTGGTGTACGGCAAGAAGACGGGCTCCACCCCCGACGGGCGCAAGCATGGCGAGCCTTTTGCCCCCGGTGCCAATCCCATGCACGGGCGGGATACAAAAGGCTGCGTCGCCAGCATGAAAAGCGTGGCCACCCTCCCCTACGACCACGCGGAGGACGGCATCTCCTACACCTTCAGCATCGTACCCGGCGCGCTTGGCAAGACGGCGGACCAGAAGGTCGTAAACCTGGTGGGGCTGCTGGATGGATTCTTCCTGGACAATGGCCATCACATCAACGTGAATGTGCTGAACAAGGATGTGCTAATGGACGCCATGGACCACCCGGAAATGTATCCGCAGCTTACCATCCGTGTCAGCGGCTATGCCGTGAACTTCATCAAGCTCACCAGGGAACAGCAGCTGGATGTGCTGAACCGCACGTTCCATGAAAGGTTTTAATATTTCACCACAAATATGAAATTGCTCAAAAGGGAAGCTTCCGAAGGTCCAGGGCTCCAGAGCCTGGCCGCCGCCAGTGGCGGCAATTGGCCAGGCAGAGGAGGCTGGCGAAACAAGCAGTGTGAGCGGCAGCGAAGCAGTGCGACTATTGAGCCAGATGGGTAGGAAAGCTCTGGTCGTGCCCGCAGGCACGAAATCTCAAATCAATTGAAAAAGCAGTATGTAACCTGCACACTTATTAATGTTAGGAAGTGTATTTTCATGGGTGTAATGGGCCATGTCCACTCGGTGGAAAGCTTCGGCACCCTGGATGGGCCGGGTATCCGTTACGTCCTTTTTCTGCAGGGCTGCGGGCTGCGCTGCAAGTACTGCCACAACCCCGATACCTGGCAGATGGGCGGCGGCAGGGTGATGGATTCCGATGAAATTATCCGCGATATCCTTACCTACAAAAACTTCATCCGTTCCGGCGGAGTGACTTTATCCGGCGGAGAACCGCTTTTGCAGCCGGAGTTTGCCACGGACATCCTGATCAAGTGCAAGGAAAACGGCATCCATACGACGCTGGATACCGCGGGGGCCGTCCCTTTATCCGTTTCCAAATACGTCCTGGACGCCGCAGACCTGATCCTGCTGGACATCAAGGCTCTGGACAACATGCTTTGCAAGCAGCTCACAGGCCGCGGCAACGAGGAAACATTGGAAACCCTGGCGTATTGTGAAACAAAACATAAACCTGTGTGGCTGCGGCATGTGCTTGTTCCAGGTTACACCCTGGATCAGAAACTGCTGGAAGCGCTGGCGGATTACCTTTCTTACTTTTCCTGCATTGAGTTGATAGAGCTTCTTCCATTTCATAAAATGGGAGAATTCAAATGGAAGGAGCTTCGCCTGCCCTATGTGTTGGAGGACACCCAACCGCCGGACAAGCAATCGCTCAAAATGGCAAGGGATATTTTTGAGGCAAAGCACTTAAAAGTATTGCTGAAGGATTGATCGAATTTGAAGGAAAGCACCTCCGTTGCAATGGAGGTGCTTTTTGCTTGGTATCAGCTTCCCGTACTTTGATAATGCCTGACACCTATGCGCCACACCATGAGGGACACCAGTAAAAACAGCCCTCCTGCAGGCAGCGCCAGGTAGCCCTTCCAGGCTGCCTCACCCCAGCCGCAGGCTGCCGAGGCTGGATAATAGCTTATAAGCAGCATCGGCAAAAAGAAGGTGAAAGCCCGGTACAACGCTTTGGGCATGAAATCAATCGGGCAGCGCGTCACCTGGTAGCTTGCATTTGTGAATATGTAGATCCAGTCCAGCGCTTTGATTGTGAAAAAGGCAACGCCGGAGCTGAACACAAAAACCCCGGCGTACATCAGCGTTCCGCCCAAAAGTGCCAGCAGCAAAATCACACCGCCGGCCGCGTCCAGCGAAATTCCCTGTCGGCTTAAAGACCAGAAGATCACCACCAGCCCTCCCGCCACCCTGGATAGCCTGTGAATGTGGAAGTAAGAACCGGCCACCTGCGTGAACAACGTACGCGGCCGGAGCAGCAGCCTGTCAAAATCCCCGGTGCGGATCATCTTCCAGGGAAAGTAATCAAATCCCCGGCACAGGCTTTCCGCAATGCCAAAGGATGTGACGGCAATGGCGTAGATCAACATGATCCTCTCCATCGTCCAAGGCCCGATGGAGCCAAAGCGTGAGAACAGGAAGACCGTCGCAACCGGGTCGCTGATGACAACAAACAATACCTGCAATACCATCAGCCACCAGCCCTTGTATTCAAGCCCGGTTAAAAGATGCATGCGTATGAGGCTGCCGTATACCTTCAGTTCCTGACGCATTTTCATCCCCCCTGTATAATCAGCGTTTTCAGCTTGCGTTTCATCAGCGCTTTCCCCATCCATACAAACGCCAGCATCCAGCAGGCCTGCAGGAATACGGCTCCTATTCCCTGGGTCCACGCCATGGAGCCTACATACAGCCGAACCGGTATGTCCAGATATCCCGCGAAAGGCTGGTACAAAAGCAGCTTTTGCAGCGCATCCGGCCAAAGCTGCAGCGGCAAATATCCGCCGGACAGCACCATGCTTAACAGCAGCAGCATATAGGTAGGGCCTTCGCCCCAGGTGATGTTCAGCCGGACCGCGGTCACCAGCATGCCGTAAGATGTGCAAAGCAGAAACGCGCCTGCGGCCGATAGCAGAAACAGCAAAAACCCCGGTATGGATGCGGGCATGGAAAGCCGCATTGCAGCCGGCATCAAAACTCCAGCCAATACGGTCAATATGCCCCTCATCCAAAAGGCGCCGAGCCGTCCGGCGGCGGTATGGGCGAACCACTGGCCGTAGAGTGTCAGCGGGCGGCATAGCGCGATGCCCACATTGCCGCTGGTAATCTGCGAAAGAATTTCCCCATCAATGCTCATGGGCTGGAGCGGCACCAATGCCTGCGCGATCCACGCGTAGGAGATCACCTGGGCCAGGGTTAGCCCATTCATACTGAAGGCGCTGTTTTGGGCATGCTCGTAAAATACAGTGAACACTACGATTTCAATGAGTGCCCAGAAAATGCTGATGCTGGCCGATGACAGCGCCGCCAGGCGGTATTGCATGCTTTGGGCCAGTTGGATGCGGAAAATTGAAAGGCAAGCCTTGATATGATTTATTTTGATCATGCTGCCACCTACAGTGCCATTTCCCGGTACATGACCGCGATGGTTTCATTGATGTCCTGGCTGTCGCCGGCGGAGTAGCGCGCCTTGAGGGTTTCCAGGGTGCCGTCATACAGTATGGAGCCGTGGCCTATCACCAGTACGCGGCTACACAGTGCCTCGATGTCATCCATGTCGTGGGTAGTCAGAACCATGGTGGTGCCGCACCTTTTGTTTTCTTCCTTCAAAAAAGCCCGCAGGGCCAGCTTGGAGACAGCATCCAGACCGATGGTGGGTTCATCCAAAAAGAGGATTTGCGGGCTGTGCAGTAGGGATGCAGCCAGCTCGCACCGCATACGCTGGCCCAGGGAGAGCTGTCGCACTGGCGTTTTCATCAGGTTACCAATATCCAGCGCATCAGTAAGCTCTTTCAGCCGTGACTGATACTCCGCCGCCGATATGGCGTAAATGTTCTTGAGAAGTTCGAATGAATCTCTCACCGGCACATCCCACCATAATTGGCTGCGCTGGCCGAAAACCACGCCAATCTGCGATACATGGGCCACCCTCTCTTTCCAGGGGACGCGCCCGCAGATATGGCACTCGCCGCTGTCCGGCACCAGGATGCCGCTCATGACCTTGACGGTGGTGGATTTTCCCGCTCCATTGGGGCCGATATAGCCCACCAATTCCCCTTTGCGGATCGTCAGGCTGATGCTGTCCAACGCCTGCACCTTGCGCATATTCCGCATGAAGGCCCCTTTGATCAAACCCCATTTGCCCTCGGGCCGCTCGTACACGCGAAAGTGCTTGCTGATGTTTTGAAGTACAATCTGCTCCATTGTCTTCCCTCCTTCGCCCATGGCGGGGATTTAGTATAGTGTAACCAGGGCTCAAGTGCAAAGAGCAAATGCGGCAGCCCGGAGGCATCCGGGTGGGTCAAACCGCACAATCGTCCTTGATCTCCTTTTTTCAATGAAATGCTTGACAGATTGCCATTTTCTCCTTATGATATATGTATCATTGATGCAGCGCATCAGGGGTGTTTTTCTTAGTAACTGTTCGAACTGATTTCATAGGATTTGCTTTCCGGCGGGAAGGTTTTTTTGTTTTTGGACTGTCTTTTCTTGCAATAAAAGAACACCCCCGAGCGGATTTAACCGCACGAAGGTATGCATAAAGCCTTCAATAGAAAATGCTTCTTTTCGCCTGCTGATTTCATGCAGGGCTTTCACTTGCTCAATACTTCATACTGGAACACGCAGGGTAACGCACCCTTGCTGTGCAGCATGGAGGATACCACCCTTTTTAAACGCAGCTTCAGGCCCAAAGCCTTCTGGTAATGGAACTTGAAATGTCCGCCGCAGCAGGCGCAGTAGGACAGCGGCATGGGTCCGCCCTCCGGCTGCAAGCCTCTTATGCGCCAGCAAGGGCATTCCATGCCCGAAAATCCATGGCTACCCACCGCCACCGTTTCTATGTCCCCCTCCTCATTGAGAAAGGGCTTGCCCATATACTTCAATTCGCCAAGAAGCTTCAGCTTTTCACTCAGCGGCTTGTCCGCGTGCTCCTTTGCCATTTGCCTGGCGTTGTTCAGCCTGTAGCCGCTTTTGCAGCAGGCCCTGTCGAACATGGCGTCGCAGAATGTATCATGGTCCAGCAGTAAACCGCATTTTTGCAGAACCTGCGCCATGTAATCCACATACTCCTGCGTGCCTTCCTGGGGTTCCGAACCGTCACCCAGGCCCATAATGGACTGGATGGTTTGTTCATCCACCTTCGCCTTGCGCAAATGATCGGCAAAAGCCATATGGATTCCTCCTGAGCATGCATTTCTTTAGCTGCTTTCCACTGGCCAAATATTTGTTCTCTTATACATCCCATCAAATAGTAATGGAAAATCCATGAAAAGTCAATTGTTACCAATCATAATTAATCATACATGTATGGACTCTTCGCCCACGGGTGTGCTTGATATAGGACTGCACACATCTTTTCCTTGACTGATTGGAATGCCTGCCGTACTATTACTTTAATTGGCCTGTATGGTTGGAGCATATATATTACGAAGGGAATCATTTTATGGAAAATGAAAAGATGTTATTGCAGTCAAACGATACGGATGTGAATAAACACAAAAGAAACAAGTGGATAGAAAAGCAGATGAACCTGGAACGCAGGACAATCAGGAATATAGCCATGGCGTTGTCCTGTGTATTTGGGCTTGTTTCCTTCTTTTTGATCTATTTCGCACTGTTGCCGCAGCTTGATGGCGTATATACGCTGGATTCAAAAGAAAAGCTGGAACGCTTCAGCCAAAAAAATTACGTGGATGCGGTACTGACATATGATACAGCCTTTGATATGCAAGGCTCATTTCAGGTAACATCAGGCGATAAGTTATCTGTAATGATGAATGGCTCCTACATAGAGGTTCCCTTTAAAGGCGCATCAACGGACCAGGATTATCATGTCTGGCTGCTTATAGGCAGTGGATATAAGGTACTCTATTGTACGGAAGGTACGTTTGAGGATACGGGAGCTGTGCATGTTCAAAGCCAGTACCGGGAATTTAGCCAGCAAATCATCCATGATTTCCTGCCAAATGGAACAAACGTGTATGTTTTGTATGATGCAGGATCGCCCGTTCCCTATATGACAATGCTGGGCGTATTCATCCTTCTTGCCATCTTCTTTGTCATTTTTAGGCGGCACCCGTTCTTCCTGAAACGCACACGCCTTTACAGGCAGCTTGCCATGATGGGTGACTATGATACCCTCACTGGGGAGATCAACCGGCAAGCCCTGTGCCCGCAGTTTGAAAACGCCAACTGCACCATTTTAAAGGATTGGCTCCTCTTCCGGTCCACAGGGCCTTTTATGTCCAGCGGCCCAACCTATACGGACATCATTCCCATCGGTGATGTGACAGGATTGGACGCTGTGCCGGATGAGGAAGACAGTGACACGCTGGCCTGTTCCTTTCATGTGAAGTATTATAAACAGCCTTTTGTTCTCTATCTGAATTCCGAGAAATTGAATCAGATACGGTCCTGCCTGCAATTGCCATGATGCTTCCTGAGCAATATTCAATACATGCCTTACCATAAGACCAATAAGAACAACCGAAATGCCATGCAGTATCCTGCATGCTTCAGGTAAGAGAATGCATTACATGTGGTATGAACCTGCCATGCAGGTTTTAGCTCAGGCAGTAAGGGCAGACGCACGTGTGCTGAGAAAATTCGGCGAACATAATCTGACGATTACGGAATATCAAACTATTTCCAGCAATGCTGCATACGAGGCGATGCTTCGTTATGCCCGTCGTTATACGCAAACCGAAAAGATGCGGGATTGATGCTTTCAGTTTGCTCCTCTCTGGCAATGGATGAAGTCACCCATCCTAAAGTCTTTCTCTTGATGGGACTTATGCTGATTGGCCTGTGGCTCATTTCTGCAGCTCATCTGTATGTATTGATGCCCGCGGTCATACTCCTTGATATATATGTATTGTATGCCACAACGTATAAGAAGAGGCGTTTGCGCAGGATGTGGAATCATGCCAAGAGCAGCGGGTTACCGGATGTTATGTACGATGAACTGATAAGCATGGAGTTTTCCATACAAAAACCTATTCTTCTGTGCATACCGCTTGAGACTGTAACCGTCTTTCTGCTTTTTACGGTATATCTTGCCTGGATTCGGCCCTTGTTCATATAGGGATGCGCACTGGACTTCCGGCTGTCTCACCCACATATTGCATTTGCATGTTATATCCTAGAATAACTAAAAGAAAATTCCCGCTTAAAAAAGCGGGAATGGTGCTGAAAGCGGGACTCGAACCCGCACGCCCAGAGGGCAGGGGATTTTAAGTCCCCGGCGTCTGCCGTTCCGCCATTTCAGCAGATGTGCAGGAAAAAACCCGCGCCTTGCCGTGGAGCGGGTCTTTCTGGAGGCGCCATCCAGATTTGAACTGGAGAATAAAGGTTTTGCAGACCTTCGCCTTACCACTTGGCTATGGCGCCGTGTGTGGAGCGGTAGACGAGATTCGAACTCGCGACATCCACCTTGGCAA